>NZ_JAPPSQ010000013.1 GCF_026652115.1 Algoriphagus sp. PAP.12
TAGATTCAAAGTAGAAATACTGATATCATATCCCTTGGTCTGAGTAGATGCTGTATTTCCGGAAAAAGTGGTAATCCCTGTTGACGGAGCATAAGGAGATCTCCCAATCAAGTCCAAACCCTGCTTATTATACACTTCCAAAGTCCCTGAAATCCTGCCTGATTTACTTTCAAAGTCCAATCCAAGATTGGTTATTTTAATACGCTCCCATCTTAGATTCTCATTGGGAGGATTAATAATCTGCCCATAATTGACATGAGTCAGATTGTTGAAAGTAATTACCTGAGCTGTAGTAAATGCGGTTAAACTGCGGTCAACATTTCCATTATACCCATAGGAAAACCTGAGCTTCATAAAAGGCACTTTCCCCCATTTATAAAACGCCTCCTCACTGAGGGTCCATCCCAAACCGGCTGACCATAAAGGCACGGCTCTCATATTGGAACTGACTCCGAATAAATTGGAAGCGTCTCTTCTTAGACTTGCTGTCAACAAATAGCGCTGTTTCCACTGCAAGGAGCTATTGGCAAATGCTGAAAGAAAACGATCGGTGTACCTACCCATTCCATTGACATCGGGAATATTCAAGGTAGACCGTGGATTGGAATAGCGGGCGAATTGGGTAAAGTAATCCACCGTCTGGGAACTTGCCAATTCCGGATTGTATCCATAATAACGATTTGAAAAACTTTGGGATCGGAGGGATTTCAACTCCCCTCCTGCCAAAATATCCCATCTCCATTCCTTGAACTCCCTGTTATAATCCAGTTGTAAGCGGGCAGAATGACTGGATCCCTGAAAACTGTTGGTATTCAATATTCCTGCCTTCGGCACAGGGTAGCTTAACTGACCTGTTGAATCAACCTGTGTGTATAGATTGATCATGTTTCGGGTCTCATAGCTTTCCAAAGTGCTGAGATTATTGGTAAAGCTGCTTTTTTCCCAATACTGATATCTGGCAGACAAATTCAGTCCATCCCACAATTTATAGGACGCTCCCAAATTCAATCTCCAGTCCGAATTCTTTAATTCGCTGACATTCCGACCAAACTCCTCCAATGGCTTATAAGCCCAATCCAACAATCCCATGGATTCAGCTTCTCTTTTGAAACTCTCCCTTAAATTGGTAGTCACTTCCAAAGGATTTCCAGAGTTATCGGCCAGCCTCGCATAGGGATAAAGAGGAGTTTGTGCGTTCATTCTCAAATCCTGAGGATTGAAATTCTGATCCGTTTTATCATTCTTGACTCCATAAAAGCTGAAAGAAAGCCTCAACTTATCTTTCATCATGCGGAAGTCCTCTTTCATGTTCAGGGTGATTCGATCTCCGGAATTACCAAAAGAACCTTTTTTCAGATGATCATAGCCCAAACTTATTCTGTAAGCATGAAAATCGTTTCCACCCGAAACCCCGACATTGTATTGCTGGTTGAGCTGGGATTGATAGATATAGCGATTCAGATCATTTCTCAGATCATAATTCCCCAAGGCAGCTATTCTGGAGTCTGCTTCCTGCTCGGTAATCACTCCATCTCTAGCCAAAATCAGATTTTCAACTACGGGAGTTAAGCCTGGGTTATTAGGTGAATTCTCAGTGGAATTGTAATACCCGGAGGCAAATAGCTCACGCTCTACACTAATAAAATCCGAAACTGCCATCTTTGGCTCCCAAAATGCATCCGATGATTCTATCCAGTTGACATTCGCAGTGAGATCCACCTGCAAAGGCTGATCTTTCTTCCCTGATTTGGTAGTAATGACAATCACTCCGTTTCCTGCCCTGGCTCCCCAAATGGAGGCTGCCGAAGCATCCCGAAGCACGGTGATACTTTCCACATCATTGGGATTGATATCTTCCAGACTTCCATCAAATGGAAAATTATCTATGACGATCAATGGTTGGTTGAATCTCCCAAGGGTACTTCTGCCCCGAATGGAAATAGGGTCTCTTCCCGCATCCCCAGTCTTATTGAAAATCAAGCCAGAGGTCACATCCTCCAATCTGTCCAGCAAATTGGTGCTGACCTTTCGTTCCAATAGCTCCTTATTTACCTGCACAAAAGAACCAGCGGCTCTGGACTCTGGAATATTCTGATACCCTGTAGCCAATACTTCTACTCCACCCAACTGGATATCCATTGCCAACAAATCAATCCTCAAATTTCCCGGATAAGGAAGCAGGAGTTCCAGCTCTTTACTTTTATACCCTAGGTAAGAAACTATCAATACCTGATTTCCATCCGGAATGGATAACTCAAAATCCCCATTTTCATCAGAAACAGTCCCTTTCACTGTCCCTTTCAGCAAGACGGATGCTCCCGGAATGGGCTCTTGACTTTGACTGTCCAAAACAGTACCAGATAGCACAGACTGCTGCGCAAACCCTTCTCTAATTCCGAGAAAAACAAGTCCCAGAACCAAAATGTATACTTTGATCAGATTTCTCATAGCTCACCATAAATTGTGTTGGACACTTTACTTAAAACCAGTACAGGAATTTCCTCCTCACTCAATTCCAGAATAAACCCTGCCTTTTCAAAAGCTGCCTTTAGCTGCTCTGGCTTGGAAAAATTCCCTTTGATATCCAAGTCAATGGGATAATCAATCCCAGTCAGATCCATCAGAGGATAGTCAGACCTTTGTAGGGAAACCTGATTGAGTTGATAGATCAATCCTATCAATGGGTAATTTTTGATGGATGCCTCAAAAGGGCTAAAGCTATAGGAGGCTTGATTAAAGGAAGAAGCTGGATACCTCTTTCCCTCCGGCAATCGAAGGGCCCAGACTTTTCTTTTTCTCAACTCCAGTTTGGCCTCAATCCCTGGAAAATAGCGATCCAGATCCTCCTGCATGATCTGGTACTGATTCACTCCTGGAGGAGCTATCAATTCATATCCAAAAACATGATCGCCTTCTTCTCTCCATGCGATGTAATCCAACCCGGTCTTGGGGCTATCCAGCTCCTCCTCTCCAAAGCCCTCCAAAATCACCCGGTTCATTCCGATGTAATTGGCAAAATCCCGAGCAGAATAGGCAAATCGGTACAAACTCAACAAAGTCCTGTTGACGGCCAGAATATGGGCTCCATTCTCCCGATCATCCATCAATGTCCCAGAAACCTCTGGGATATAGGAGGTCAGTGCCGATTGAAAGCGGATATTCTTGGAAGGAATCTGCTGGTTCCCACTGATGAGATTTTCATCTAAGGAAAATGGAATCCGCTTATCCTTCTTTAATCTAAAGGAAGCAGAACCAGTCCGAACCAGACGCTCCAGATTCTCCTCTGTCAAATCCTCCTTTCCCGTCACAGCGATAATCTTTCCCGCTCGGTCCAAAATCACCAGATGGGGTAAGGTGATATGGGGAAAGAGCTTAGCCAGTCTTCTTTCATCCACCACCAGAGGCAGTGAAAGAGCAGCCATACTTGGATAGGCATCCAACTTTGCGTGGACTTTCTGGCCAGACTCATAGGTCACTGGTATAAACTGGATATCTGATTTAAATTTCTCCTGCAATTCATCCACCTTATACAAAGAGCCAGAAGAAGCCGAGCACCAGGTAGCCCAGAACTCCAATACCACATATTTGCCCCGATAATCCTCCAATCTCAGCTGATCCGAATCAAATTGTAGCACCTTGTCAAATTCCCCAAAAGGCAAATAATCTCCGATCCCAAGGGTATCGGAAAAAATGGAAGTACTCTCCCACTTTTCCGAATTCCCAGCGGGTGAGGCAACTTTGCCAAACACATCATTTATACTCCCTAACAGAATTGAAAGGATAAAACAGATATACAAGACTTTGTATTGCGAGGTAGGAAAGACATAGTCTTGAGAAATAAATCGACTTCGTCGATGAATTATGTCAGCCAGAGGCTGACGAGAAAGGGAAACTAATCTCGATAAGGTCAAACTGCTTCTATTGAGAAAAGGACAGACCTTTCCCAGGAAGCATAGAAGTATTAATTTTTTCATGCTTTGAAATGATTTGAAGATTCCTTGATTTTGAATTGTCTTGTGGAGAAATATTTCCCTGCAGTCCTGAAATAGGCAGGCTCGAAATCTCTTGACAATATTCTCCCTTTGGCTACAATTCAGCGTTATAGCCAGACAATGTGGACAAGTAATCCATGATTAAGAAATAGATAAAATCGGCAATGGATTCAGGTCGACTCTAGACCAATATTGCCTCCCCCTGATTAGGTAGGATAGCCCCGAGATGCATGCAGATTCGGGGGCAATCAGGGTAAAAGTTTTAAGCCTTATTCAGGCTGCTTAGGTTTGACAGCATAGAGAAGATCCACAGCTATGATCTCCAATTCTTTTCCCTGTTTTTTAAAAGGGCACAAAATACATTCGCTATATCCATCCAGATCTTGAAGAGGAAGTCTTAAAAAAGAAGATGATAGAAAAGCTTGAATCATGGCCTATGTTGATTTTGAAAAGTACTCCAACAGCCTATAGATATGTTTGATATCCTCCCGCTGTACCTTCCGATGAATATCGGAACTGCATTCCTCCAATTTGACGAGGTCGAGAATCTTCAAAAGAGAATCCCTAAAAAGACCTGCCTCTGCCCCTGGAATCTGAATTATTCCATCCAATTCCTTTGTATGACCTTTGTTTCTATCGATCATATAATAAGTATTTCTGTAAATATGTAAAGATTTTCTTAATAATAAAAACTATTTATTAAGAATTTCTTCATCTTTTTAAAGATTGTATATATTAGAGCATAGAAAAACTTAAAATGACAAGATTAGGAGAGGTATTTCAAAAGAAATCAATAAATAAAGCAGAAGTAGCCAGGAAATCAGGTTTAAGTTCTCCAAGAATAAGCGAGCTAACTTTAAACCCTAAAACAAAACTCACAGCTGCAGAACTCTATTTAATTGCCAAAGCGATAGATGAGGATCCTTGCAAGTTGCTGGACTATGTCTGTCAGGATTTAAAATAAAAAACCTCAAAACGCATTGTTTTGAGGCTTCTTTAAAAACTGAAGATAAATCTAATTCTAAGCCATTTGAATTGATTGCTTAAAGACTTCTCCTATTCCCGCCATATTTAAAGATTGCATATCAAAATTATCCTGAAGCCTTTTAAAATGAGATAGCAATTCCCTCAACTCCTTCATAGACTCTTGGGGAGCATTGGCAAAATTATGAGGATGCCACCAGAGATGATAAACCTCTCCTTTTTTTGCAGCATTTTCCATTTCGGATTTTACTCGATTCAGTCTGACTTGGTTCATCATCAAATTCTCCTTTTTAAAAGGCCTTAGAATCCTAGAAGCAGGAATTACCAATGGCTCGTTTGGATAAGGCTTTATTTCGGAAATAGGATAAGATGATCTAGAACCCACTTCAAAAAAGCAATCTGCAGATCGGAATACTTTCTTCCCAATGCTTTCATGCTGTGTTTCCTGCCAAAACCAATTTTTAGGATTCCCTCTGACAAACTCATAGCCTTCCTCTAAGCAAATAGGTAGATACAGCTCATTGATATGGTTCCTAGGGAAAACCAGTGACTTTAAAGTAACGCCAAATTTATCTTGTGCAATTCTCTGAGTTGCCTTTAAGTCCATGCGGAACTGTTCAGGGCTTTGCCCCCGCATCAAGGTATAATAATGGGCATAGGTATGAGAGCCTAATTCCTGATCGGGGGTTTCAATAATTTGCTTAATCAATTCAGGAGCAAAATGAACTTCTGGTTTGATTCCATTGACTTTCACCCATTCGTAAGCCGACAGTTCTTTCACTCTATAGCTTGGAAGGTATTCCGGCGAGTATGCCTTCCACTCCTCTTCATTATCCGCGAATAACATTCCAACTGTTGCCCAGGTAACCTGAATGTTATTTTCTGCAAAAAGATCCAACATCCTAGGTACCAAATCTCTGGTATTTGCAAAATACTGAGGTTTATAAGTAGTCCCTACTTTATCAAAAATCCCCCAAAGGAGTTCGAAGTCTAGAGAAATGGAGAGGGTACTGGAATTCATTGAAACAAGTTAAAGGATTGGATGAATTTATTCAAAAAGGAGAAGGGTTGTAATTGTTGTTATGGTTAAAAGGGTTGTTATGGTTGTTATTGTTGGGAGAGTTAATAGAGGGATTTGGGATTAGGGAAATGGAATTAGAAGTCAAGAAAGATTTTTGTGATTTAGGTTAAATTGTTCTCAAATTTTTGATGAGGGTCTATTTTGTTCGGTGAGATACCTGATATAACCATTCAGGATTTTAAGTGAAATAATGCAATCATTTTGAATGGATGAATACAATTCATCTTCAATATAATGACAATCTTTTGCCTCAATTAAATGGTCAAGAATTTCTCCTAATGAGCCTCTTGAATTATAAAAAAACTTTCTGCTATCCAAAAAATGAAATCTTCCCCAACCTTCGGCAATATTTGCTGTTGCAGACCTAGCTGCCCTTAGTAATTGAGCCTTAAGGTCATACTTCTCGGAATCAGGGATTCTCGAAAGAATTTCAATTCGAATCCTATTTTTAAGAGAATACGCACTTTGCCAACATTTTAAATCTTCAAAAGTATCCATAAAAAGTATGCTTGATCTTCTTCAAAATAATTAAACTCAACCAAAACTAAAAAAACAATCAAACTTTTACTCCGATTCAATCCCCGAATCCCTTTTCCCAAATCCCTTTTTAACCATCACAACGCCGAAGGCATTACAACGCGAAGCGGAAAACGCCAAAATCTTACAACTATTACATAAATTCCTTCATCAAGAGGTCAATGAGAATATGCCCTCCTAATCCTTATTGTTTGCTATCTGACAAACCTAAGGTGACTATCGGGATCCCAATTCCCTTTTCCCTAAATGCAACAACAAAGTGAACAACCGCGTATCGCCTAGCCCCCAACCAACTCTGCCTCTTCCCTATTCCTTCTTTCTTCCTCTACTATTCTATTAAATATTTCTGCTCGTTTTTTGATTCGATTTCTCTTCTCCCAATCCATAAAGGCCACAATTACAAAGAGCATAAAATACATAATTTGGGACTTTTGACGGATAATGATACCCAAATTAGACATCACAAAAGTCATGGAAATGGAAATAGAAATAAATACCACGGCAGACATCTTCACCATGGCAGGAGCTAATCTAATATATTCCAAAAAACTCTTTTTAAAAATCTTGCTAAACATATAAATATAGAGCGCATTCTCCATAGAAACCACCAAACCCAAAGCATTTGGGGAATCCACAAATAAGGGTCTAAACCAAAATGTGAACAGTTTAAATGGCAATGGGTAAGAGGACATATCTACAGCTGAACCTGCTGATTGCAATCTTTGGGAATTTAAAGCTGATTCCTCTTCAAAACTTTGAAGCACATTATTAGGATCATATCCTAAAAAAGTCAATAGATCCTCATAAACAAAAATACTCATTGCAATACCTGCTAAAGCAGCTAAGTATTTCTGATATACTGGGACTTTTTCCCTACCTAGGATAAAGCCTACACCCATTCCTATCAATACCGCAAACAAAATATGAGGGCGTATCATATAGCAAATAAATCCTCCTAAAACCATATGGATGATCCTTTTACCTGGCCAAGACAATCCATAAGTCAAAAGGGCCAGTCCTGCAAAAATATAGGCTCCCTTCCCTAAGGAAGCTGTCCAAAAATGCATATTGGGCAAAAACATAAAAATGGTAATGGCGTCCCAACCTTCGAATTTGGGATTAAAGCGAAGGTTTTCCTTCATAAAACAATAAAAATAGACAAAGCCCCAAAACCCCACCCAAGTGGAGAAGAACATCATCATATCATAATTAAAACCCAACCATTTGGCAAATGGATAGTTGATCCATTCAATAAATAAGGTCCCCGGTTCAAAGGCTTCAAACCAGCTTTTATAGTGTAAATAGCTTCTATAATAAACTACTGAATCAGACCTATTAACCTGAGCATAAGCCCAATAGACCAAACCAAAAAACATATGGAACCAATACATCTGGTTCAATAATCCAGCTTTCAACCATTTATGTTCTTTTTGAAGGTTATTCAAAATAGGTTGAGAGAGAAAAAACAGAAACATTATGAGGAGTACGGCTCCTAGCAAGTCTTTAGAATTTTGGTTGATTTAAAGATAAAGGAAAATGGGGAAAAGGGAGTCAGGGGTTTGGGAAAAGAGAGAAGTGGTTGGAGGTTGGGAAGTTGGAGGTTGGAAGGGTTGTAAGCTGCGCGTTGTTATGGTTATGAGCCTTCGGCGTTGGAAATGTTATATACTTCGCGTTGTTATGGTTGTATGCTGCGCGTTGTGGTTGTTGAGTGCTAAGTGATTAGAGAGCTGGAAATGGGGATTAGGGAGCGATAATCCCGGCTCTCTAATTCCTATCCCCCAGTCCCACCTTTTAAATCCTCATTTCTCAAAAAGCTAAATCCAAATTTCTGCATACTCAATAGTTTCCTTCCTTAAAATTTCCCCATTTTTACATCAGAATTCTAAGAGTCAATTGAGGTTTGAAAAAAATCAAGGTATTACATCTTATAAAAAGCTTGGGAAGAGGGGGAGCTGAGAAATTAATTCCTGAAACGGCTTTGGTTCATGATAAAAGTAAATTCGAATTCCATTGCCTTTATTTTTTCCATCAAGAACAAAATATCGTAGATGAATTAGAAAAGGGTGGGATTACCGTTCACCTAATCCCTTCTGGTAATTTGGGTCTATTTTTTCAGGTTAAAAAGGTTCAAAAATTTATTGAACAAGAAGGGTTTGATATTATTCATGCTCATTTACCTTGGGCGGGGATTTTATCCAGATTTGTTGGAAAAAACCTGACTATCCCAATTGTCTATACTGAACATAATACCTGGGATAGGTACAATAAAGTTTCCTATTGGGGAAATCGATTAAGTTTTAAAAATCAGGATATTGCCATTGCCGTTTCCAATGAGGTAGTTCTATCTATGCAACTCAACTCCATTATTGACCCCTATAAAAGAGGGGGAAGGTTAAAGGTTAAAGTGATCCAAAATGGAGTGAATACAGATACTTTTCAAAGAATCGAGGATACTAGTGCTTTGAAATCAAATTTGGGAATTCCTATTGACTCGGCTGTGATTGGAAAAGTAGCTGTCTTTAGATCCCAAAAAAGACTTTGGCTTTGGGTGGATATAGCTTTAGAGATTTTAGAGCATTATCCGGAAACCCACTTTTTATTGGTTGGAGATGGAGAATGGAGAGAAAGGATTGAGGAACAGATTAAAAAATCTGGAAAAGAAAAGAATTTCCATTTGGTAGGAGTTCAGAAAAATGTCATCCCCTATTTAAGTTTGATGGATATCTACCTTAGCACTTCTGAATTTGAAGGTTTACCTATAGCAATGCTAGAGGCTATGTCTTGTCAGGTTCCAGTGATAGCCACCAGAGCTGGGGGTATTGGAGAAGTAATCCAAGAAGGAATTCAAGGACATCTAACTGGAATAGATGATTGGAAAGAATTAAAGGGATTTTGTCAAGAGCTTCTAAAAAACAGCAATCCGTTAAAACACATGGGCCAAGAAGCAAGAAAAAGGGTTGTTGAGGACTTTAGTATGAAAAACATGGTAAGTGAATTGGAGGAAGTTTACTTGTCTGTTTTACAGGATAAAATCATTTTATAAAACTTTTCAAAAGATTTTGAAACAGCCTCAATCTTAAAACTATTCCTATAAACTTCGAATGCTGAATTTAGCATAGGATTCAAATCCTCTATATCCTTTTGAAGGATTTGAATAATCTTATCCTTAAATGCCATTTGGTCAGATTTAGGAATTAAATAACCTGTTTTTTCATTGATTAGCACTTCTGGAATTCCTCCTACATTATATGCAATCACTGGGATTTTATAAGCAAAGGCTTCTAAAATTACGGCAGGCAATCCTTCTATTTTACTTGGTAAAACAAAAATTGCATTTCTTGGTATAATCTCAAAAGGATTTGGAATGGCCCCCTTAAAAATAACTGAATCCTTTAGGCTAAATTTTTTGACTTTCTCTTTTATCTCTTCTTTTAATGCCCCTTCTCCGATAAGCCAAAGTTTTAATTCCGGAATTTGTGAATGAATATTTGAAAAAATGTCAATTAAGTCTAGGTGATTCTTTTCATAAGAAAATCCTCCTATATGCACCAATAAAGGATAATCTACAGACTCTAAATGTGTTTGATTTGTTGGAATTCGAATACCAATTGGAATTACTTGGTGAGCCTTTGAAAAATTAAAAAGAGATTGAAAATCCTCCTTCGATTTATTACTTACCGAAATCACACCAGCTATATTTTTATAGAGGTAATTATTAAAAAATTTTACCCAGGGAGAATTTATATAGAAACTTATTTGGGAGGCATTTCTAAAAAGAATTGGAGTATTCCACCCAAAAATCTTTTTAGAAAAAACAGAAAACTTTAAAGTATCTGCAGCATTGGCCTGAATGATATCCGGACTTTCATTTTTTACAATTCTAGAAAATTCTTTCCAGGCTTTCATATCAAAAAATCTCTTTTTGATAAGCCTTTTTAAATGAATCTGCTTGCCTGAAAATGGGAGGCAATAATCTCCTTCAAAAATAGAAATTAGTATTACTACATGTCCAAGTCTCTGCAACTCTTCCGAAAGCATAGCGGTAAATAATTCTACTCCCCTAGCTTGAGGTCTTTGTATCAGCTGGATTATTTTCACTTTCTATAATAAGCGTCCGAAAAGACCCAATGATCAGTAAAGTTCAATGTATGAACTCCCATTTGGGATTTAGATATATTAGGCTCCATGGTTTGAACCGTTTTTTCTTGATATTCTTTTTCATTAAGGACCAATATCTCCTGAATTTTTATTCTATGCCCGTATCTTAAACCCGAATCTTGAGCTGGTCTAAATAGTTTGCCATTTTTTTGATAGATCCTTCCTGCCGGTCTTGAAGAACGAACATCTGAAACAATTGGATTTAGCGCATGGGCTTTCCAATTGTTTGCAAATAAATCAGTGGTATAATAGGCATACAATTCTATAAAAACTGAGGTACCCGAATGAGGTCTTTGATTGACAAAAAGCCAATAGACATTTTCTATTTTCAGGATAGTGGGATCATAGGCTTCTTTTTCAAAAAAGACTCCCATTTTTTTCCATTTAATTGGGAAATCAATTGCCTTATAATAGAATATTTTACCTACCTCCCCAGATTCCGGAATTAGATAATACTCATTGTTATCCTTCCAAATAAATGGATAGGATAAATGATAATCTTCTTCCAGAACAATCCTGTTTTCTTGTAATTCTCGACCATCCCATTGTGCGACTCCAATCCTTCCCTTTTTCTTATTTCCATTAAAATCCTCATAAAAAACCCAAGTCTTTCCATCCTTTTCGACAGGAAAAGGATCAGCCCAAAATGAGCCTTTTGAAAGCAATCCTGGTGGAGGGACAATTGAATGGAAATCTCTGGAGCTAAGTACATTAGTATTATTCTCTGCTACCAATATTTCCCAATAAGGTTTTTTAATTCCTTCAGCTATTTTTCTTCCAAAATTTCTTAATAACAAATTGCTTCCAAGTCCAAGCATTTGCCAAAAGCTTGGGGGTGTCAAAATTGGAGTTTTATCATTTTTTGGAGACTGAAGATTTTGAAGTCCCTTTTCCCAGTTTTCCTTGCCTTTAACTTCGATTTCTTTCAATACTCTAGGGATAATAAAACTAGAAAGCCAAAAAATCTTATTGGCATTCCTCTGAACGGAAAGCGGATCTGTTTGTGAAAAGGATTTATATAAAACTTGACCATCATCTAATTTTTCAGATAGCCTTTGGAGAGTCACTCCGGTAATTTCCTTTTTCAACATTACTTCCCAAAAGGCAGGAGGACCACCTTTGTAAAATTGATTGTCCCCATGATGAAAAGACCAGACTCCTAACTTGGACAGTTTTAATATGTCTCCTCTTAAAATTCGAAAACCTAATCGAAGAATAAGATCAGGATGGAAAGCCTTTAGTTCTTCGATTGTTCCTAGACTGAAGTAATCCGAATATTTCTTTTGAGTTGGATGAATGGAAATCTCAGGAACATTCCAATTAGGAATATCCCTAAGATCTTTTTGAGCGAATGCATCAGGATAATTTAAAAACAATTTCCTATCAAAAGCCCTATATGCCCTGTAAAGAAAAGGAGACTTTGTACCACTTGGGATTGGGTTTTGATTAATTCCCAGCAATACTATTTCCGTATTGGAAGACTGATGAATCTGTAAAACACTTTCCCAAACCCAAGCTGAAACCTTTAATGAGTCTAATAAAAGGACAATACGAAACTTCATTTTAATTTTTCAAAGACATTAAAAATCCCTTTAAAGTTTCTTCATATTGCTTGGCAATTTTTTCAATATCGAACCTTTCAATCCCCTCATTTCTGGCATTTGCTCCCAGTTTCTTCATTAAATCCGGATGCTCGATAGCAAAAATCATTTGTCTTGCCAATTGTTTCGAGTCCTGAACTTCAAAAATCAAGGCTGTTTCAGGGTTTACAGCTTCCAAATTCATGGGGATATTAGATGCAATAATGGGAATGCCTGCCATCATAGCTTCTACCAAAGCGCCCGAAAATCCTTCATACCAACTTGGGAAAAGAAAGCAATGAAATGTTGCAGGATGTCCGATGTCCGATGTCCGATGAAAATCTGAATAAAGTTGGCTGTTCGAAGTCAATATGGATGATGGGTCGGAGATTTTTCCTGGAAGGAATATATTATTTTCTAGGCCTAGATAATGGACTGACCTTTCCAATTCTCTCCGATAAGTTCCTTCTCCAAAAATGGTCAGTGTACAATTGGGATACTTTTGAATAACTTTTGAAAAGGCATTAATCGCATCCTGAAAGCCCTTTCTTTCCAACAGTCTACCATAAGAAATGAAATTCACTTGTTTTCCTTCTTGATTTCCATCCAACCCCTGGCGATTACTATCTTCCCATCTATTTCCTAATCCCTGCTCCCTCTCAGTGCCCACAAGGCTTACTTTCCCCTTCACTGAACCATATATACCTATTTTCCTCCAACTCGTTTCTGGAATACTTCTGCCTCGATACACTACCGATATTTTCTGTTTTTCCAACCCCAGCGTATTCACATGCGACTCCGCCAAAGCCTCTGCATTAGCAATCCAATGTTTAGGAATCCCTGCCGTCAACCTATCCAGCCAATAAACTATTTTGTATTTAAGTCCTTTCTTATCGGTCCAAGCAATGGGTGCATAGCCATCGTTTACCAGTGTACCCACTAATGTAACACCCGTAATCCAAGATGCAACTCGTGTTATAATATCTGCCCGCCAAAGGGAGGAAACCAATAAATCCGGTTTCTCTTTTTTGATCAATCGAATCAAGCGGTAAATGGCCAAATGAAAATCATAGGACTCCTGAATATCCAAAAAAAAGAGCCGAATACCGGCTTTTTGATATTGCTCCTTCAGCTCATGTCTCGGATAAAAGTACACCAAAGACACATCTATTTCTCTTGAAAACCTAGAAATCAATTCCAGATTACTGCGTTCTGTCCCGGCATTAATTAAAGCGTCTTGGGTAAAAAGGACTTTCAAAAGTTAAGGTTCTAATTTTTTGAAGAAATTCTTATTTCCTGTTCCAATTGGGGAAGAAATAGATTTAAATCTTTTTAACTTTTTAAGTATAAAAAGCCCTAATGGAATTATAAAACTAGGCAAAACTTGCTTCTTCTTCGTTCCAGAACCATTCTTCCAAACCATATGCTCGTAGTCAGATTGTTGAGGAGCCTTGGCCAATACATCCACGACCTTTGTTCTCCTTGCAATATAGAAAAGAAAAGTTTCTTCGCTATTAGCCAAACTTACTCTGCTTTTAACTTTGGCCGGATCTGACACTTCATATACAGGGCTATCTGCTCTTGGAAAAAAAAGCCACATTTTCTCTATTTCAAATCCATTCTCCAAAGAAAAAACTCTATAAAAAAGCTCTGGACTAAATTGGTAAAAGCCATGACCCAAAAAATTATTTGAAGGAGTAACACCTATCATATGACCACCTTCTACTATCATTTCCATACAATTTTTTATGGCTTGAGGAAAGTTGAAAATGTGCTCTAATGAGCCGGAATCAATTACTAAAGAATATTTTTCCTTCTGATCATTTGGAACCGGCAGATTCATATCCCAAATTTGAGAAGCTCCTTCATAATTCGAAGCATCGAAGGTCTCAATTGAATCTGCACCCAAACTCATCAAAAATTGTTCTGAATATCGATTTTCGCGAGAAATCAGATGGCCTATCTCCTCATTTGAATAACCATATCGCTTAAATATTTTCTCAAATTCAACATAAGAACCATTTAGAGTCTGACGCCCAATTGTCGCCACTATGGAAAAATTCACATCTAACTTTTTTGTTTGAAGTAGCAGCTCAGTTGTTTTTATGTTAAAACCCATTATTTAAAGTTCAATCGTTTTCCCTTTTATTCCTTTACTGAAATGAATAAATGCCAACATGATTAGTTTGAAATTTGTAAACCCATAACTTATACCATATCTGAAGCCATAGATGGATTTTAGCGACCATTTTTGAACAAGTTTATATTTCATCGATGGTAATGTTAAAGTATCCGCGATAAATAATAAGTTTCTCAGACTATAATATTCTCTATTTAGGTTTAATTTTTTCTGATAGTAGGGTCGATCAAAATTAGTTCGGTGATATATCTTTCTAGCCTCTAAAAAAAGTTTGCAATCAACAATGATCACATAACCTTTTCTACACACTTTCAGACAAAAATCCAATTCTTCAAAACCAAAAAATAAACCAGGATCAGGGCAAACTCCTTCTCGAGCTATTTGTCCACTTACAAGCATACACATTCCTCCACCAACATAATCAACTTCTAATGTTTCTTTCTTTTCCAAAAGCCTAGATTGAACCCTTTTTATAACACCATTTTTTCTGTCAAAAAATTGTCCAACAGAACCTAAAACTCCAGTAAAGGGATTTTGATCTCTTATAGCTAATAATCTTTCAAAACAATCATTCCGAAATGGAGGATCATTATCATCTCCCCAATAGATCCAATCAAATCCCTCATCAGCACAAAGTTGTAATCCTTTTGCTGCAGCACCAGCTGGTCCAGAATTATAACCCATTCTATAATAGTGAATTCGACTATCCAATAACCCAGCTAAAGCTTGATCTGTTTCTAGGTTATCCGAATTATCAATAATCCAAATTAATTCTGGAGGATGGGATTGAGTAAAAATAGCATCGATTGTTTTTAACAAGATTTTTGGACGATTATAGGTAATAATGAAGCCGCCGAATCTCATTTAACAGAATCTAAGTAAATCTTGGAAGATATTAAAGGAGAAAGAGAAATAAGTAGCCTAAGTAGTGTTGATAACTTATACGGTTTTAAGCGATAGGCTATCCAAAGGTGTTTTCTAGCTTGACTAAATTTTCTGAAACGAAGTTGATTTACTCCAATTATTTGATGATATAGATGCTTAGTATGATTTGGCAAAGTTTGTTTATGCTTGTTTAATATTAATAAATTCGAATCTATAACATTCTGTAAATTTTTACTTCCTCCATTAGTTGAATCATAATAAGTTAGACCAATTATTGGTATTTTTTTGAGAATCAAGGAAGCAAGATTTAAACGATGAAAAAGTTCCGTATTTTCACCAAACCTTAAATTCTCGTCATACCCATGGAGAGAATCAAACACCTCCCTTTTAATAGTGAAGGTTCCAGATAGAAATGGGATATATTTTTCATCATTTTGAACAAATGATTTTGATTCTCCATTAGGAAAAACCCAATCAAAACCCCATACCAAGACTTCCTGATCTTGAGAGTTTGAATTCATCAAGCTATCAAAAAGCGAATTTTCAAATTCATCATCAGAATCCAAAAAGATCAACCACTCTCCAATAGCATTAGAGGCACCCAAATTCCTAGCAGCACTAACCCCTATGTTTTCTTGGTAGAAGTAGGAAACTTTTGGGTTTGACATGTAGTACTGAGAAATTTGTTCTGACTGATCAGTACTCCCATCGTTTACTAAAATCAACTCCCAATCTGGGTATTTTTGGGATAGAACGGATTGAATTGCTCGATCTAGGGTATTAGCCCCATTGAAAAAAGGAATAATGACCGAAAACTTAATTCCCAAAGATTTTTTGATTTCTATTGTAACCATTCATGGCTTCTCGATAATTCCTTATAAAAGCCCAAAACTTAGTACGAACAACGACATAGTCGACTTCACTCTGAAAGGAATTCTTTGAAATAAGACTCGTTTTGATGATTCCTTTTAAAATGATAAAAAAACTATAAAACAAATGCTTCCTAAAATCACTTCTATTCTGGAACTCATCCAGCCTGTAGGCCGATAGTATAGGAAAACTATTGCTAATTCCTCTTTTTAGTCTAAGGTAATACTCAAAATCAATACGGTGTTTGTCAATATGATGGTAGAATTTTAAGGACTCAGAGTACATTAAATCAAATCCTTCTAATTGGATAGCATGGCAAAATTCAACATCACCTCCCGAAGAAAGTTCTTCCCCTTTTCTACAAGAAAGTAAGGATTCAAATCCTCTATTTTTTAAATTATTCAAAATCGGCCTTCTATAGAAGCAACCAGCACCATATAAATGAGCAAACTTGGGTAAAGGCTCTAAATTTATCCCCTGAGGGCCTAGTGCATAACTTTTGGCAAATTTAGGAAACCAAATAGGAAGGTTCTGCTCTGGCAAAATACCGCATCCACCAAGGGCTCCCAATTTAAGATTCGATTGAAGTATTGAAAGACCTATATCCAAGTAATCTTTAAAAAGTTCATTATCATCATCACAATCCAAAATGATATCATATTTAGCTAGACCAATGCCAAACCAAAATGCATACATTTTCCCAGGCTTTGAAAATTTCTCAATCCGAAAATCAATTCCTGAATCTTTTAATATAGCTTTTGCTTCAGCATAGGTATTGTCAGAGGAATTATTATCAATCACTATCAATTCCCAGGGATAGTTGGAATCTTGATGGATGATTGCATCTAATGTGGTATGGAGTTTTTTCGCTCCATTGTAGGTACAAAGTATAATACTGCAGCTCAAAATCTAGATAAACGATTGATAAGGGCTCCTCCAATCCTTCCGTAAAGAACATGATTGCGTTTCTTTATCTGAGGTAAAAAAACCATTCTAGAAAGTTTAACACTTTGATCCTTGCTGTACTGAAGCTTCTGAAAAAAATATTGAACCTTTGAGAGGCTTTCTCTTAAAAGCTTTTCAATTTGTTCCTTTTCAAAAAAGTAAGCCCAAGAAAGGTAGGAGCTTAGGCCTTTCCAGTCTTCCTTTTTTATTTTCCAACCCCATTTCTTCTCCTCTACTGCATACCATTCAACTGCTTCCTCCACCTTTCCTTGCTGAAGCAATACCCCAATCATACGAATCAAATGGTTTTTCTGTATTTCTGAGATATTAAGGTCATACTCCTGGTTATATGATGTACCTTTTGGAAGCCTAGTATCTATTCTTCCAGCCCTATCACTAACTTCTGACAAAGCCTCATACATCACACAGGGATTACGACTCATGCTTGTTAGGACGTACCGATAAGCCACCAAAACCTTCTGGATAGAAACTATTTTCACTCCCATTTTTCCAGCTCGAATCCAAAAATCCCAGTCCTCACAACTTTTTAATGCAGGATCAAATCCTCCCATAAGCTCCGCAAAGTTTCTTCGAATCAAGATGGAATGACAGGGCCCGATATTATGGGTAAGAACACTGGGATAGATATTGCCATTATAAGATGGCAGATGGCTATGAAATCTCCTTCCACCATGCTTATCCCAATAAGCATAGCCGCAACGAAAGAGTTTTATCTCGAGATTCGATTGAATGACATGGGCATAGCTTTTCAAGCAGTTAGGCTCCAACCAATCATCCGCATCTAAAAACAATAAAAATTCTCCTTTTGCTATTTTCATACCAGTATTCCGGGCAGCGGATAGGCCTTGATTTTTTTGCTCGATGTATTGGATGGGAATGTATTTTTTTACCAAATCTGCTCCGATAGCTTCCGTTTGATCGGTACTGCCATCATTTACCAAAATCGCTTCCCAATCTTCAAATTCCTGAGCAATAATCGAGTATACGCAATCCAAAAGGAAGTGCCCTTGATTGTAGCATGGAATTATGATCGAAATTAATGGAGTCTTCATTTCTTTTGATTCAAACTCAAATTTTCAATGTGATTTGGCAGATTTTTCACATATGAGAATCAACGTTTTCCCAAAACTATGAAATAGCACTTTATCAAAAACCTTTGAAATAGGGATCAAAGTAGAATCCCAAAATTGGATTTGACTTGGCCTGGGATAGGGCTGTCGCAAAACCTGTTTATTCGCAAAACTGGATAAAAAACCCATTGTATCTAGGTAGCGAAATCTAGTGATCTCGACATTTTGCGGAAGTATAGCTTTAAGCATTCCTTTGTTATATCTTCTGAAATGTCCTATACTTTGGTCAAATCGACTAAATAAAAAATTAAAGGCCGGTACTAAAATAATTAAATGGCCTTCTACATTCAAAGCCGATATAGCCTTTTCTAACTCATCTCTGTCTTGCTTAATGTGCTCTAAAACATCGATATATAAAATGGTATCATACCTTTCATAAACCGTAGGTAGTATTCTATTTTCAAGTTTTATTTGACTTCTAAACTCCCAAGATTGACTTGCGATGGAGAGTTTTTCAAACAATTCGGTATCTGGTTCAAAACAAGTCCATGATGAAACCTTCGAATTAAATAGAAAAGAAGTAGTTCCACCAAGACCGGCTCCTACTTCTGCAACTCTGCCACTAATTTCGGGGATCAATTGAGAAGAATAATACCGTTTCCAATTTTTTGCTTTCTCAAATAGGGCTAGTTCTTTTCCAGGATATTTCATTTAATCAATGTATTTACTGTACTCTTTTATCGGTTGAATGGCTTGAGTACTTCTATTGGAAAGAAAAATAAATAGTGTAAAAAATGATATAATCAAAGCTTGAAATAATAGTATTCCAAAAGCCAAAACTGAATAAGTAGCCCATCCTGGTATAGCCAAATCTGTCCCAAATCGAATTCCTACTACAACTCCAATTCCTGCCATTGCCAGAAGAATAATACTTAAAGAAAATAAAATAACCCTTGTTGTTACTACATCTACAAAAACAGCAATACCACTTAGCCCATGAATTATTAATCCTGTAATATTCATTCTTGATTTTCCATAATACCGTTTTCCGCGTTCTGTAGAAAGTTTATCAAAAGGGATTTTAGATTTAAGAAATGCTACCGCATAATTATTCCAAAGGTTTGCGTCGTGTACCAAGGCTTTTAACCGACTTCCCTCTATAACACTAAAATTCCCAAAATCAATTTTTCTTCCTGTAGAAAACCAAAATATAATTTTATATATCCAATAAAATAATTTAAATAAAAAACCTTCGCTTCTTTTAGTTCTCTTAGCAAATATACTTTGCGAGTGTTGCTTTGCAGCCTCTACCATTCTAAAAAAATCCACAGGTCGATCTTCCCCGTCTGCATCAAGCACTCCTACCCATTTGCTGGAAAAATGGTCAAAAACATAACAGAGACCAATTGCGATTGCACGCTGATGTCCAATATTCTGGACAATCCGAACTGTTTGCAATTCCAATCTATCATATATTCCAATGTCAAATGGACATAGGGATTCTGAAAAATCATCTACAATAACTACACTAACCTTTCCATTTACTTGGAGTTTGGCTAGTGAATTTATTTCAGATAGAAGGTCCGCAAGACTTTCCCAATCATTGTGCTGAGGAATGACTAGAGTTAGATAGCGCTTTTCCAAATTTTAATTTCTTTAATACAAAGGTGGAAGCCAAAATTATACTAAGACTGATAAAAGGATATGAAGGAAGCAAATATCGATTTTCTACAACGCGCAGAATAATTGGATGAATTAAAAAAATATACCAAACTATTCCTGAAATCAGGATAATGGATGCATTCTCTCTCAAAAAGAACAAAATAATCAAAGAACTCAGGTAACCCAAAATCAAAGTCCCTGCATAAGTAAAAGATTTGATCCTAATTAATCTATCTCGAAATGGAAAGCTCAGACCATAATATGGATTTCTCACTTTGGTTGTAAAAAAAAACTGGCGCATAAGTTTAATACGTGAATCAAACCAATATAAGGTCGGAGCTTCAGATTTAATGGATTGAGAATAACGGTCAAATCTAGCATAGATAGAATTTGCCCTCAGGTCAAATTCTAGATCGCTGAGATGAGCACTATCGAATTTCAGTGAAAGCAAATCCTGTTGAAGCTGCTGCAAAGAATCCTGATTAAAGGCTGATGTAAAAATCTCTGAAGGGAATTGAATATCCTTTTGATCAAAATATGCAAGACTATTATGTCCTAAACCAAAATAACTAATCTCCGCACCAGGATCCCACCAAAGGTAGTTTCCTCCCCAACTCTGCACAAACCTAAAGGCAGGCTCAAAAAAAACATTGCTTTGGGACCTACCTAAAAAAGACTCTTGCAATGGAATGAACTTTTTAAACCTTCGATAGCCAGAATAAACCCAAAGTGAATCCACAATCAAGAATGGAAGTAAGAATAAAAAAGCCAACTTAAAACCATTTTTCAATTCCTCTTTATGCTCCCAAATCATCAACAAAACGACTAGAATACCTAATGGAAGCATTACAGCACGGAGAAAAACTGCCCAAGCAAAAAATAGCCCAGCAATAATAATAAAAGAGGGATTCTTTATTTCCTGATACCTAAAATAAAAATACACCATCAAAACTAATGCAGAAACAGAAAAGCTCTCAGTCAATAAAAAGTGATCATACCAAGTTGTGTAGGTAGTAAATAAGGCAATATAAAAAGTAAGTATAAAGACTTTCTGGGATTTTGTAATAAACCCTGCAACCCTAGCTATCGCGTAAACAGCTATTCCACCAAGTATTGATTGTAGAATAATCAGCAAATTAAGCGCATGAGTTTTCGTTAGCACAGTTAGTAACAGCCCATAAATCAACCCATAGCCAGGCATTCGTTCATGAGGCAAATAATTCCCTTTTTCTAAATAATTATCTATGGGCTCAAGGTAACCAAAAGTGTCATGAGAATACTCTCCAAAAAACCCAGGAAAATATTCTGGCTCAGTATCAGCGGAAGCCATAATTAACATACCTGAAATTCGAAAGATTACTGCACATATCAGCCAATAAAAAGGTCGGATAGGAAGAAAATCTTTACCCCTCATATCCCAAACTTCCCTCCCAAAACCTCTCCATAGTTTTCAAGTTTACTTACACCAAACTCTTCCAAGGCGAGCATTTGATATTCGTTGCCTCTCTTCCTTAATGCCTGATATGCCTCCGAGTTGGGAGTCCATTGGTCGTGGATCACTCCACATTTTCGGGTAGTTCCTACATTTAAACCTGCTAACTTCGCACGGATAAAAAAATTCTGGTGCTCCCCTCCTTTCAAGATCGGATTCCATCCACCAAATGATTTTACTTTTTCAGTACGAGCTAAGAAGAAGTTATGCGTTAAATCGCATAAGGTTACAGGATCACGATATTCAATAGGCAAAAGAGAAATCTTATCTTTTTCAATGTAAAACCCCGCATGATATTCAAAACTTTGAAAGCTGGGTAATACCCAATTATAGAAGTTTAAATATTTATTTAAACGCAGTAGATATTGACCTATCCTAGTTTTTCGATTATGCTGCAAAAATACGCCTCCTAAAATATCCAATTCGTTTCCATTCAAAAGCTTTTTCATGAGGGGAATACGTGTACGCCGATCAATTACAAAATCATCATCACACAATAAAAAATAGGGAGTTTGAACCAGTTCCAACATTCGATTTCTCCCCTCAGCCGTTCCGGTATCATAGGGCAAATCCAAATAGGTGATATTTAAATTTGCGAATTTGGACAGGATCCTTTCTCCATAAGGAATAAGACTATCATCAGCGATAATTATCTGTCCTGAGAATTCATAATTTTTAATTGAATGAAGTAATTGGATCAAATGTGCTTCCCGCTCCAGCGTTTTGATCAGTATGGTCAAGTCCTTTTCTTGATCCATCATGTAATTTTTTTTTGGTTCAAAAGGAGCTAGATTTATAAAATTCATTTTTTTGAAATTAAATTTTTGATCCATCGTTTAAGGGGGTGAATATCAAGCTGATTTTTAAGCGAACGAATCTTCCTTTGGTAGTGGGCATTCTTCGCTAGGTACAATTCAGGGTGAATAAACGATAAATGAGAATTCGGGTATTTAGTAACCAATTCATGTGAATGTTTGACCACCAAAAAAATATTTTGTCTATACCAATAATCCACCTTTTGATTGTCCCAAATCAGAGGCCGGATAATATCTAAAAATACAAATTCATGAACAGAAAACTTTTTTGCCCAATAGTCAGGCCACTGTTCATTTAAATGATTTTGACCACCCTGACCTGGTATAGCTGCAGAAAAAAGAATAACATCAGAATGCCTAACTAATGAATCAATAAACATATCTGAAACAAATTCAGACAAATGTTCTGCAACTTCAAGACATAATAATAGATCAAAATTTCTTTTAAGATAAAATTTATGGTTTAAATCCTTACCTAAAAATTGACTTTCTTGAATCAATAATTGCTCTTTATTTACATATTCACCATCAATTCCAATAATATCTGAAATTCCCAAATCAGAACTAGATTTAAGCCAAGTTCCAATACCACATCCAACATCCAAAATGGAATTTGGCTGGATAAGTTCAAATAAAATTGGAAGAATAATATCAGAAGATCTAGTATTATGAATTTCGGAGGTATGAATATATCTCATTAACAATATTTACTTTACCAAATTACTTTCAAGATAATTTAAAGTTTCTAATTCATTAAATTTACGAGCAAAAAGTGACTCTGATTTTATAGCATCTTCAATATCATCAAGTTTTAAATATTCTGGATGAGATTTACCTTGAATCCATTTGGTATATCGTAGTGAATCATTAACCCACATTTTAGGATCATGAATAGACCAAAATATGCTATGAGGTAAAGATTCTTCCGCAAGCAATGATAAAGACAACCTACTTTTAAGAAGAAAATTACACTTAAAATCAACTAACATTTTCTCGACCGTATTTCGACATAAATTGAACCAATTGACACCAACATATATGTTATTGGGAACTGGAAATTTCAAAAAATCACAGTGCTGTTGAATAATTTTAAAACGGTATTTTATTGAAAAACTAACACTTTCAAAAGCATTATCAGGTTGACGATTTGGAACATGTACATAATTAAATCTTCGCTTGAAATTTCTTAATAAAGGATTACTAAGTGCCAAATTAATTGGAATTACATTAAAGAAATCTTTGTGAATATTTTTTAAAACAAAATCATTAAAATAATCTAACGTTTTTATCGGAAAATCTTCACCACTGATTAGAAAAAAATATTTTTTTCCATCTTTGAAAGCAAATTTAAGTAAGTCAAAAGTGGCTAAAGTAACATTAAAATCACCCCAGCTGCATGGAAGTTGTTTTTCTATTGAAATAAAATCGCCTTTTATATCCGAAATATTAAATTCAGCATTTTTGTCTAAATGTACATAAATTTGAAACTTTGAGAATTCAAAAAAAGAAATAATACGCTCAAGCTGAAACTTACTCTTATGACTTAAAACTAAAATTGCATATGGCTTATTTTCCATTCTAATTAGAAAAAATAATTATATTTTTTATTATGAAAACGTTTGGTAGTTCTATACATCAAACTTAAAGAAATACGAGAATTGAAAGGAATTAAACAAACTATACAAGCGAATAAAAACAAATTCATCAAACCATTAATAATATTAATTGATCTATATTTAATTGGTCCTAAAAAATATGGAATAAGAGGAAATATATTGGTTTCATTTAAAGAATTTATTTTAAAAATATCCCACACCCGTTTATAGCAATACCAATTAAAAAGATCATTCTTTTTAATTCCAAAATAATGAAGGCTTAATGAATCAAAATGAGTAGAAACCTGTAAGTTATTAACTTTATAACTATTAATTCTATCAGACAAATACCCTAAATGATAACTTGAATTTGATCTCCAACTCCAATCTACATTGAATAACTCTCCAATAGAAGCAAATTTAAGAACATCCAAGATGTAATAAACATCTTGATGATAAGTTAATTTAGGCTTCCATTTAATATTATTATTTACTAAATAGGATTTTTTAAGCATCATACTTTGTCCTAACCATGGAGATTTAAGAAAAAAGAAATCAATAATATATTTATGAGAAAGATCATTATTATCACTAAACGATTCAATAGAATTAGAAACATATCCAATTTTAGGATTGACAATAACATCAAATTTAGATTGTTTTAAAAGACTCACTCGATTAAATATACAATCTCTAAACATTAAATCATCACTATCAAACCAATTTACATATTCTCCCACTGATAATTCAAAAGCATAATTGCGACAAACATTCCCTCCTTTGGGTAGGTGGTAGGGCCTTTTAAAAACCTGAAAGCGGGAATCCTTTTTTGCATATTCTAGTAGTATTTCCCAAGATTCATCCGTACTATGATCATCTATAATAATGCATTCCCAATTCTTATAAGATTGGCCAAGAACAGAATCCAAGGTCTCCCGAAGGAAAGGAGCCTTGTTATAATTTGGAATCAAAATAGAAACAAGAGGCTGCCTATCCATTTTTCAACACCTCTCTAATCATCGAATTCACCTTTTTATAATATTCGCTTTGATCCAAATTTTGGGAAATAAAGGCCTTTCCATTTTCACCAAAATTCTGAGCTTTTTCTCTATTCAAATGAAGTTTCATTATTTTATCGGCCATTCCGTCCACATCACCTTCATCCACCAAAAAACCTGAACTCCCATCTTCCACTACTTCAGGAATTCCAGCATGTCTAGTACTTATGATTGGCAATCCAGCAGCCATTGCTTCCAAAATAGCAACCGGAGTCCCTTCCTTGTCTCCATTCGAAGCCTGTTTACTATGCTGAATAAAACAAAAGGATTGACTCATTTCAAATGCAATTTCTTCTGCAGATAAAACTCCGGAAAATTCCACACCCTTTATATTCAGAGATATACAAAGGTCTTGACAAATAGAAAGCAGGTCGCCTGTCCCAACAAATTTTATATGAAGATCAGGAAATGCTTTCTTCGCCTTTTTAAATGCCATCAAAGTCAAATAAGGGGCTTTCTTCTCAACAAATCTTCCGATTGCCAAGATTTGATTTCCTTTGTAACTAGGTTTAATTTCTAAAAATCTGGAATGAGGTGCATAAGTGATTTTAATTAACTTTTCTTCAGGAGCACCCAGTTGAAGAAGGTCGTTTTTCATTTCCTCTGAGACAACAATAAAACGATTTGCTGTTTCAAACATTATCTGATAAGCTGATCTATACTTATCTAGAACAGAATAAATAGAGGCGTCATAGCCATGAAAATGAACTATTAAGGGAATATTCAATTGTTGTGCAATTGGAGCAAGTAAAGCTCCTGAGGGCCCATAGTTCGCTAAAATTAAATTAATATTGTTTGCTTTTAAATATTTCAACAAATAATGTTCACGAAGGGGCCTTTTAATCAAGTCCAGTCTATGAAAGAAAATATCTTGAAAAGGAGGCGTTTTATAGTTTTGAATCACTCCCCTTAAGGAGAGAAATGGAAAAAGATCGCCATAACAATGAAAGATCACACCATCAATTCCATTTTTCAGATTCTGAATAAAAGTTTCAGAGTAAGCTTTAGTTGAAGGAGATGTAAAGCAGATTCTCAATTCCTCCATGCTATTGCTCCTAGGCTTGTAATGAGATGTTGATCACTATATTCATCTAAAACTCGATCTTTCTTTAATAGAAATTGAATTACAGGTTTTAAAATCCAAAATAGTCGTTTTTGATTTTTCTTACTCATTTTTCTACGCTTCAGCCAAAGCCCTAGGACTTGAGCTAAAGATGCGTCCCATCCTCCCATACACGTAATCTCAACATTCTTAAAACCAGCCCTTTCTAATTGATATTTTAAACCAAAAGGAGTGTAACGATAATAGTCACATGGAGACTCATGCGTTGGCCAAATAAAAGGCACTGTTAAGATCAGTGGTGAATCTGGTCTAAGGATTCTAAAAATTTCTGTCAATGTTATTTGAGGATCAGGACAATGTTCCAAGACTTCGGTTGCCATTGCTGAATCATATGTTGAATCATCAAATGGAAAAGTTATACCATCCCAATAAAAATCAGGTTTTACCCCAACCTTATACTCTTGTCCGCCAATCAAGTCCACACCAGAATAGGAAGTAATTTGTGGATTTGAAAGAATTAAGGTTTCATAAGGCTTTTCACCACAGCCAACATCCAACAAATCTCCATTCAAAACTTCCTTTTTAGAATCAAGAAATCTCAAAAGAGAACTTTTGATATAGAATCGGTCAATATTCTCAAAAGTTATTTCTTTAGGATTAAACTCGATCATCACCAATATTTCACAAAAGTTCTACCTGTATAATCTATTCTATTTAAAAAGATGGGATAATCCAGTTTTTGAAAATACTCATCAACTGCTTTCTTGCACCCTTTCCAGTGTCCGTAATCATCAATAATTAAAATCCCTCCTTTAACCAATTTAGGAAATAAAATTTCAAGCTCAATTTTCGTTGACTCATACCAGTCAGTATCCAATCGAAGAAGAGCAATTTCATCAATTTCGGTGGTCAATAATGTTTCTTCAACAGGCCCCTGAACGAACTTAAGGTTTTTTGAAGGATAATTTAATGAAGCGATATTAGAACTAACCTCATCCAAGCTACTAACTGCCCAAACATTAGATTTTTTTGAAGAATCATCAAGAAGAAGTTTTGCTGCTTTTGTGTCATCAAACTTCGAATCAAAATCAATAGGCTCTGTCATTCCCTGAAAAGTATCGAATAACCAAATTTCTCTATCCTTCACTTCTATAGATTGAAGAACTTTTATCATTGCCATTACGCTTCCTCCTTTCCAGACACCGCATTCTATAAAGTCTCCTTTTATTCCATTGTTTTCAAGATAAATTACGGATCGAATAAGAGTCACCAAACGTTCTGGAGAAGTCATAGTAAATTTTGAAACCGCCGAAATTATATCCAGTTCTTCTTTAGAAAAATCAGCATGTTCATTAGATGTAAAGTCTACTTTTTGAGACTTTTTTACTTTTCTAAATATTTTCTTCAACATTCCATTCAAATTTTTCCAAATATGTACATGAATAAGGTGACCAATCAAACTGCCTATATATACCATGCATATTTATTTCAAGCCAACAGGCATGCTCTATTGTCTGATATTTTCTTCCGCCTTTTCCTTCACCAAAATGCGCAGTTAAAGAATATCTACCCATATATAATAAAGGATTTTCTATATAACACGAAACTTTAAAAAGGCCTGGTTTATGACAAAACTTCAGGTCTGATTGAAAAATCCAACAATGAATAATTGCTCTATTTTTCTCATCAAATATCTGAAATGAAAGGGTGGCATTAGGAACGAATTCAGTTGTAAAAATTTCAAAATCAACTTTCAGTGGTTTTCCAAAATTATGGTGCCCCTCAGAGTCTGAACAAACTACCTCAATCCTTCTTACGTATGGCATTTCTTTTAATTCTGGATCAAGATATAAATTCCCTGAATTACTCTCCAACCCCAAATAAGAATGTAAAACGCTTTTTACGGCACCATAGTTAATGATTTCTCCACTACTTAGCAAAACTCCTTTTTTGCACAAATTAGAAACTGCTTCCATATTATGACTCACAAATAGCACAGTTCTACCCTGCCCTGCCACATTCTCCATTTTCCCTAAACACTTCTTCTGGAATTCATAATCTCCTACAGCCAATACTTCGTCAATAATCAAAATCTCAGGCTCGAGATGAGCAGCCACAGAAAAACCCAAACGAACCTTCATTCCAGAAGAATAGAATTTGACAGGTGTATCAATAAACTTTTCAACCCCTGAAAAATCTATAATTTCATCTAGTTTGGAATCTATCTCCCGGCGTGTCATACCAAGAATGGTTCCATTCATATAGATATTCTCACGCCCTGAAAGTTCGGGATGAAATCCAGTACCTACTTCCAAAAGCGAAGCAACTCGTCCACGGATTTCGATCTTGCCTTCAGTGGGGTCAGTGATTCCAGAAAGAATCTTCAGTAAGGTAGATTTCCCAGCCCCATTCTTCCCTATTATTCCTAAGACCTCTCCTTCTTTCACCTCAAAATTGATGTCTTTTAAAGCCCAGAAAACAGAATTGTCTTCGGCTCCAAAGCGACTTAATTCACGGAGTCTTTTCAAATTATCCCATGGTGAACGGATAGCTTGAGTAATTTGACCAATTAGCGTCTCAGATTGCTTTTCCTTTAGGCCTATCCGATATCTTTTAGAAAGGCCTTTTACTTTAATAACTGGATTACTCATCGTAAAACAGAAAAATATTTTTTACTAATTTTCAAGAAATATAGTTCAACCGTAAAATAAGAAATTACCGCCATTAAAATTGAAACAATAATTTTTAACAAATAATGTTGGTAATCCGCTAACAAAGTTATCTTTCTAAACAATACAAATATTACCAAATGCCATAAATATAAACTATACGATAATTTTCCAAAAAAAACAAATATTGAATATCGAAACAAATTTTTACGATTTGAAACTATATTAATAATAATTATACAACTTAAAATTCCAAAGACCCCCCTGTAACCTGATCTAAGTAGTAAATATCCAAAATCTAGATTAACAATAGAAAAAAACAAAATTAAAAATGTACTAAAAAACAACAAGTAATTATTTACTAAAAATTTTAACTGAAACTGCCTTCGGAGCAAAGCTAAAGAGCAACCAAAAAATATTGAATCCATAAAAATTGAGTTAAAAAATAAAAATTTTATAAAATAAAATCTAAAACAAAAAATTAAAATAGAAACAATTAACAAGAAAATTGAAAATTGTTTTTCATTTAGAAATCTATGAACAATTATTAATAAAAGTGGCCACCATATATAATATTGTTCTTCCACTGCCAAAGACCACATATGATACAGAATAAATGGCTCTTCCGCTAAACCCCAATACCATGAAATATTATAAATATAAAAAAAACTAGCTATAAACTCCTCAATATAAATTTTTGAATTTGATTTCCAAAAAATAAAAACTAAAAAAGAAGTAACTATCAATAAAAATGCTAGCGCAGGAAAAAGTCGTAGAAACCTTCTTGAATAAAAGTATTTTAAGTTTATTTCCCCATATTCGTCTTTTTCTTCTAAAAGAATTGTAGTAATCAGAAAACCAGAAAGAGCAAAAAACACATCCACTCCAATCCCTCCATTTTGTCCAATATAAATATTGGAATGTCCTAACATAACAAGGCCAACTGCAATCGCCCTTAAACCATCCAAACCAGGTATATATCCCAGTTTTTTATTAGGGCTCATCCAACATGATTTACCAAACAATTAATTAGAAAACCAGCATTATATTTCAAATCCTTTTGAGATGCTTTTTGAGCAACGGAGAAAATATTACCAGAATCTAGAATTATTTTACGAGAATCAAAACAGTCTTCCAATCCAACACCAGAATAATAATCCATAAATTTGAAATCACCTCCTATTAAACGATCTGATAGAATTATCCTCTCTGTTGGAATCCCATAAGATTCCGCTAATATTAACCCATGGAGAGAACTACTTAAAATTTTTTCACATTGCTTTACCATTTCAGCAAATTTGAATATATCTAAGGTCGGAGAGATTACTAGAACTTCATTCCCATATTTTCCCTCAATATTCTTCAAGATTGGCAAATCCAATTCTTTAAAATGTGGTATGATACCAACTGAATATTTTTTTGATAAATCAGGATTATAATACTCTTTGAATAACAATCCAGGATCACCTAAAATAGGGCAATCTATTTTGAATAAATCCTTAATTTTTTTTGCAGTTAATTTCCCTCTTACAGACAATACTTTATTTGGTCTATGAATTAACGAATGATTTTCAGACAGAAACCCTGAACCCCATATTGAGTAATGCTCTAAGCGACTGCTTAGTATACTCCCAACCCCTGTAATATTTTCTTGATTTTTTAAATTAAAAACCTGACTGGAAACAAAAACTTCTTTTTTAAGAACAGACTCAAACAAAAACTTATTAATAGAATCTCCCCAATTTTGTTTATAGTCCCAATAATATATCAAAGGAGAATAATTAGACATATTAAATTTAAAACTTTGAATAATATTAACGGGCAATGCTTTTTTTTTGATCTCGTAAATATTTTTTTTTAAATTCATCATCTAATTTGAAGAATTCTTAACATATTCATAAATTAAATAATCCAAAATATTATTTTTTTTGAATTTTATTATTTCATCTTCTGAAAGAGAATTAAACAGAGTTTTTGAGTTCGTTTGATTTTCAAATGGAATTGTTTCCAACTCCGTTTTACCTAATTTCCTTGCAAGTCTTTCCATCGAATATTGAAACTCTTCCAGAGTCCCAATAAAAAAATATTCATCAATTCTTGATTTATAATTCTCAAGATTACACTCAAGCGCTCCAGCTAAAAAATTACAATCATTTTCTAGATATTGGGAAAGACTTAGATTCTTTACAAAATCATGCCCTCTTTTCTTTCCATACTTATACATTGATAGGTGGTGTTCCAGTGGCTCTCTTATAAATGTGATCAACTTTAATCCTGGGTTTTCATAGATTTCTGGAAATCTTTTACTTAATCTGAGTTTGGAATTATGATAATGGCCCCCCAAGATTTCCCAAGGCTTAATTTCACTTAGCTTCGGAGGGGAGTTTTCAAATTTACTAAACTCAATTTCTAATTTTTCCGGATCTGGAAACTTTAATTCATGAGGAGAGTAGTCTTTTCTTAAGATAAACCACTTTCTTAATACAATATTCAAACTTGTGCCTCCACACTTGGGAATATGATTAAAAACAAAAATGGGATTATCTCCTATATCCTTTGGGTATGGATTTAATTTCCATCTTACATAAGCCCTAACATATAGAAATTTGTCTTTTAAATACTGATAAGGCTTACTTCTACGGATTTTCAGAAATCTTTTAGCCAAGGGCTATTATTTTAATGGAATTGAAAAGCAAGGTCTAATTTGAGATTTGAAATTGGAGTAGCAATAGACATCAGTAGCTGAAATCGAAACTCTAGTCATACCGGATTCTCAAAGGAGAATATTTTGTGAGCCTAGCTGGACCCAAACTAGAAAACTTTTATAAATCAATCTATTACACTGTTCAAATGAGCTCATTATTTTTACCAACCCAGGTCAGGAGTCGAACCGAGATATTACTTCTTGGAAATCCAATCTTCTTTTTACTGGCCCCAAACAGAAGTCGGGATTGTATCTCGTTTCTTGGCTCTTAGTTCTAGACTCTTAGTTCTAGACTCTTGGTTCTTGATTCTTTATTCTTGGTTCTTGGTTCTACCTTATCTCTTCTGTACCTTCACCATCCTTAAAGCCTCCGATACAGCTATTGGATAATCGGACTCCAAGACTTCTGCACCATCTGCAAATACCTGGATATAGTCCACTGCTCGTTGATCCATATTTGTTTCCTTATCATAGCTTGGGGCAGCAGAAACCATTGCTTTAGCACCCCTACCGTTTAAGGCTTGATACAATTCTTTGTTTTCCGGCTTTGAAAGTGGACCTACATATGCCATCAGCTGATTAAATGGAATTCTTGCTTTTTCATAAGACTCCAATTCTTCCATGTTTCGGATAAAGGCTGAAAACATAAATCTAGAATCTTGGCTGAGGTAATATAGCGCCTGTTCTGGTGAATGCACTGTCACCATCACATGCCCCAGAGCATTATGCTCAATAAGGAATTGAGCAGTCATTTGCATCGGCACATCCTTTTTATCCAGGTTCAATACGGTCTTCCCCTTTGCCCATTGGATTGCTTCTTCCAGAGTTGGTATGGTAAAACCCGTTATGTTCCCCTCTTTATCCTTGAGTCGGAGATTTTTTACCTCTTTCAAAGTCAAGTCTATCAGTTTCCCTTTTCCATTTGAAGTTCTCTCTAGCGTCTCATCATGAAAAAGGACTATTACTGAGTCTTTGGTTAGTCGAGGATCAATTTCGAAGAGTGTTCCAATTTCTTGAGGGATTTGATTGACTGTGTTTTCAAGAGCTTCAATGCTGTTTTCCGGAAAGCCATTTTCCATCCCTCCTCTATGTCCTGAGATTAGTATCAGGTTGTTCCCATGCCGGAAGTATTCCTTCATTTGTTCGGGACTTGTTGGAATGGTTGGTTTACTTTCTTGAGCTTTTAGTATAAAGCTAAAAAGTAGTAGAAGGAAAATGAAAAGGAGTTTGATGGATGTTATGGTTATTAGTGTACTAGTCAATAGTCCATGGTCCACAGTCCATAGTTGGAAGTTGGATGTAGGAGGTTCGAGCCTTAGTAACTAGGAGAATGAAGACTAAGGGACTTAGAGATTCTATTTTCTAAATTCCATTTCCCTGAACACATGTCTCTAGGATCTTGGCACAGCTCCGCCCTTTCAGTCCCATTTCTGGGAATTAACAGTCCTCCCTTCAGGAGGCAAGACTACCTTCAGTAGTTGAATTCGCTTTTTTCAGTCTCATTGAGGACCTAAAGCTGACTGAGTAATAAATTTACTCGGTTGGATTTGATTCGCAAATTTTGATGGATGAAATATTGGGAAGGGTTGGTAGTAGGAAGTTGGAAGTTGGAAGTCGGGAAGTTGGGATCCCGATTCCGATTTCACCGAGAATTTCGCAGTTGGATGGATTGTAATTGTTGTCATTGTTGTAATTGTTGTATGCCTTCGGCGTTGTGGTGGTTAGGGATTAGGTTATTAGAAAGCAGGGATTAGGGATTTGAAGATTCCGATTCCGATAGTTACCGAGAATCACCGGGAGGGATTGGAGAATAAGTCAGAAGGCTAAAATCAGAAAGCTAAAAGGTTGGAAGGGTTGTTATTGTTGTAATGGTTGTGTGCCTTCGGCGTTGGATGTTAAATGAGAGTTCTGATTTGTCCTTTGGGAAAAGAGCTTCCAACTCGAATAAAGCTTCTCTTAGAATTGTCCATTTTTGATAAGTGGGTTTATGTAAATTTATTTTAGGACGACATACAATTTTGAGTGCGGGAGGGCATGTCGCGCCAGCGGGCCCAGCGTGGGATTGTGGGCGGAAGTCCACGATAGAAACCGGGATGGCGGCGACGAAGACTTTTGCCAACTTTTGGCCTTCAAAAGTTGGGTGATAATTAAAATTACCTTTTCATTTTCATGAAAACCTTAAGGATTCCTGAAGTCCTATTCTTCGTCCGTGGGATGATTGAACATTTTGTTGTAATGGTTGTGTGCCTGCGGCGTTATGATTGTTATACTTTTAATTTACAAAACCTTGCAGTGATTGAGGTTCAAGAAAAAAATAAGAAGCCCACCTTATTACTTTAAAATTCATAAATCCGGAATTAACAATACCAAATCTGTAAAACAAATAGGACAGTGTGAATCATGACTATTATATTTGAAAACAGGAATTGAATCTTTCTACGAATTATTGAAGGTTCAGATCCCACAAATTTGTTTATGATCAGCTTCAGGAAAACAACACCTTATTTTAATTTATTTTTAGGGACTTCCCTCCTTTTTCTAATGGCTTGCCAGCCAGAAGAAACCAAACCTAGTCCTTCTCTTGAGGAAACAATGGACTGGGTAATCACCAAATTTTATGCTGAATTCAGCCCAGGAGAATTAAAAAGTGCTGACCAGAATTTCTTCCTTTCCAATCTTAGTTCGGAGGAGTTAAAGGTTCTATCCACTCAGTTCTGGAAATTTCAGGTCAATGAACCCGTGATCGTTTCCCTGATGATCGATGTGGATCAAGAAGTCATTCCTTTTTGGGTTGAGGAGTCCGGTTTTCAAAAAACGGATCTCCAAGTCACCAATGAAATGTATACTTATAATGTCTGGAGAAAGGAGTTTCCCGAAGGAATGGTAGAACTCGGAATACCAGGTATTGAGAATCATCGTACTCCTTATTTTGTTTCCGTTGGCAAAGCCGATAAGGAATCTGACAGACCTTTGGAGATTAGTAATGTCTTTCCAGCCTATCAGGAATTGCAATCTCTGGAAATAGGCAATCCGGTATATACCTGTTGGGATTTGAAATTGGAACAATATCCGAAAGAGCTGGAAGGAGATATTTTATTGGCAACCAACAGAGGAAGACCCAGAGAAGCCCATTTATTCCAAGCTATACGAGAAACCAATTTTCCTTCTAAAGGATCTCCGGATCAAATCGCTCTATCCTGGAACGGTGATCCAAAAACCAGCATGAATATTCAATGGAGAACTTCCTTGGCAATATCTGACAACAAGCTGACTTATTGGGAAAAGGGATCGGATAGCGTCCAGGTACAATCTTCAGTGAAGGAGCTCTATGACCGATTGGTATATGGAGACAGCAGAGTCAATCACCATACTGTTGAATTAAAAAACTTAAGCCCCGGAACCACCTATTTCTACCAAATAGAATCAGGAAATCACCTGTCCGAGGTTTATTCATTTAAAACCGAACCTGAGAAGGGAGAATTTTCATTTATCTGGTTTGGGGACACGCATAATCAAAAGGATTGGGGTGAATTGATTCAAGAGGCAGTAAGAAGAAATCCTGAAACGGCCTTTATCTCCTTCACTGGGGATATGGTCGACCATGGTCTTTATAGAAATGAATGGGATGATTTCTTTGGCTACTCTGGGAATGTTTTTTCTACTACTCCAGTCATGCCTATCCCAGGCAACCATGAGAACCAGGACGATCTGGGTAACCAGCTTTATTATGATTTATGGAGTTTGCCAAAAAATGCCCCAGCAGGAACTCCTGAGGAAAGCAGTTATTCTTTTAAATACCAGAATGCATTTTTTCTGATGATTGATGCTACTCAGGAGATAGATCAAATCACCCCCTGGATAGAGGAGCAAATGAAAAATTCAGATTCTGAATGGAAAATAGTGATGCTTCATTTTCCGCCTTATAATTGGGAGACATCTTACCCAGATATTATTTCTCAATGGGTTCCTTTATTTGATCAATACCATGTGGACTTGGCTCTAAGTGGACATAAGCATTATTACATGCGTTCCTTTCCTTTAAACAATGGTGAACAAGTAGATAATTTCTCCCAGGGGACTGTTTATGTCCTTTCAACTGGCACGGGCTATAATCCTACTCCTATTGATGCAGAAGAGCCCTATGCTTTTTACCGTGAAAACAAAAGTCACTATTATCAGAGGGTAGAGATTGATGAAAATCGCTTAGACTTCAAGACCTATAATGGAGATGGCAATGTGGTTGATGAGTTTGTGATTAGGAAATAGCGATTTGTAGAGAAAGTCAGAAGGTTGTAATTGTTGTTATAGTTGTGATTGTTGTGTGCCTGCGGTGTTGTGGTGGTTAGGGATTAGGGAATAGAGAATTGTAAGTGGACTGTGGTCAGTTAACATTAGGTTGTGGTTGTTGTGTGCCTGTGGCGTTGTGGTGGGTAGGGATTAGGAAATTAGAGTGCAGGGATTAGGGATTGGAGAATAAGTCAGAAGGCTGAAGTCAGAAAGCTAAAAGGAGAAAAAGGTTGGAAGGGTTGTGATTGTTGTAATGGTTGTGTGCCTTCGGCGTTGTTGTAATTGGAAAATTGAAAAATTGAAAAATTTGGAAATCCGATAAGCACTAGGAGAGAGCAGGGATTGGGGAGCAGAGATTGGCAGAGCACCAGAGGTGCGATATGATAGTAACCCTGGGTGAGCGAAGCGTAACCCAGGGCATGAAAGAACCAAATCCATTGCCTCCGGCCCTAAAACTGAAATTGGGCAAAATGAAATAATGCCGGAGGATGGAAACGAAAATATTTTGAAAAGAATTTACAAAAACACCATTAGGCTAAAGCCCTCTGCCCTTGAAACCTCATTTTGAAAATGGCCTAAAGCGCCATTCCAATTCAAGGAAGCCTTCTAAAAAAATGAATCAGAGCAATTCCACTACCCCTCCCGATCCCGATTTCATCAAGAATATCCTGGATTAAGCTGAATAGCTAGAATTCCTAAGTTGTAGTCCCTTCCATTTGGGAATTGAATGCAATTTTGACAAATCCCTAATGTCAAAAAATCAGTGAATTATTGCATTTATCCAATAATCTCAATCTAATTATAAGAAAAATCCAAAAAACAGGAGAAATTCTGTTTCTGTTTGTGTTTTAGCACTAAAGGTTTTCCGATATTATATCTAAATATTAAAGAATAATTGGAAGGAGTAGTTTTTAACAGGGTGATTTTTTTTAAACATGGAAGATATAACTAAGGAGTACCCTTTTGAGCCATTTAAAAATATTGGACTTGCATTTTCAGGAGGAGGGTTTAGAGCTGCGGCTTTTTCTCTAGGGACATTGAGTTATCTGGAGCATTTAAAAAATGCTGGAAAATCCCTCACTAAGAATGTTAGCTATATCAGTTCTACCTCTGGGGGTACAATAGCCAATTTATTATACAGCTCTGCCATACACCAAGGGATCGAGTTCAATGAATTTTTCAAAGATTCTATGGCAAAACTAAATGGAGAAGACCTGTTGGATTACATTCTCTCTATTTTAAATGATGATGAAGAATGGGAAGGTGAAGGAAAACATAGGAACAGGAATTTGATCAATGCATTGGCAAAAGCCTATAATTTCAAGTTATTCGGGGGCTTGACCATGGATGTTTTTTCAAATAAAACTCATGTTGAAAAATTTGAGGTTTGTTGTAATGCTTCTGAATTTTATAGAGGACTTACTTTTCGATTTAAAACAGATGGCACCAAGCGTCCCCATCAACAGACCGGTAACGCTTTCATTCAATTTGATGATGCTAAAATTGACACCTTAAGGAAAATTAAATTAGGAGATGTTCTCGCTGCATCCTCATGTTTTCCGATGGGACTGGAGCCGATTGTTTACCCTGAGGATTTTAGCTACGATAAACTAAATGTGGCAGAATTGAGAGAGGCTATAATCTATCGCGATTACAATCATAAGCAGTGGAGACTTTCTGACGAGCCTGAGCAAACTATAAATGAAAAAAAAGAGCCCAATCAAATCTCTTCATTCGGATTAATGGACGGGGGAATTACCGATAATCAGGGCTTAAAGAGTTTGATGCTGAAAGATAAGCGGACGAGGGAAAATAATAAAACAAGGCCCTTTGATCTTATTCTGGTTTCAGATGTGACTAGCTATTTTATGGAGTCTTATGTTCAGCCTAGAGTAAATACTGAATTATCTTGGACCAAAAGAAATATTAAATACTATTTAAAGGGGTTTTTATGGTTTTCGAGAAATTCCAAGCCAATCCAAAATGCTATATTTTGGATAGCCTTATTGGGAGTAATTGGAGTCTATTTGATTTCAGGTAAACTTTGGGCCATCATTTCAGCATTTATTCTGGGAATATTTTTCACCCTGTATTTGGGAATTAGATTTCTTAGCAATTGGAGAGAAACCAAAGGTTTACTAAAAATAAAAAGTAAAGGAGGAGTCATTGAAAGTCTGAGACGAATTCTTCCTTTTGTGACATTTTCCGATGGAATATTCAATAAGCTTTTTGATTTTTTAATTGACACGAAATTGGCTGTTTTAAAAGCTATGCTAAAATCCAGAGTATTGTCTGTAGTAAGCATGGTAATGGATGTGAATCTAAAGCAGGTCAGGAGACTGATTTACGAATCCTTTTATGAAGATTCTTGCTGGGACAATCGAAGGATCCCCAATTTCATTTATGAACTTAGTACCTACAATAAAATTAGTCGCTCTTTTAGATTCGGTAATACTGAATTTCTTCAATGGGTACCGACAAATGAGGATAAGGCCCTATTGATTGAAGGCTGTGAAAAATTGGAATTTGTAGCTGAGAAAGCCCGAGAAATGGGGACAACCCTCTGGTTTGACAAAGCTGATATGGAAGAAGGGCAATTGGAGAATATTATCATGACAGGCCAATTTACCACCTGTATGAATTTATTAGAATATGTCATTTCGCTCGAAAGAAAAGAAATCCTAAAATCAGAAGATGGACTAAATGATTTGAAAGGAATCAAAGCACAACTTGTTTCAGATATCATAAAATTTAAAGAAGATCCAGGCTTTTTGTTGAAATCAATTGTTTGAAAGTTGGAGGTTGGGGATTCCGATTCCGATAGAAATCGGAAGGGATTAGGGATTGGAGAATAAGTCAGAAGGCTAAAATCAGAAAGCTAAAAGAAGAAAAAGGTTGGAAGGGTTGTGATTGTTGTAATGGTTGTGTGCCTATGGCGTTGTTGTAATTGAAAAATTTGGAAATCCGATAAGCACTGGGAGAGAGCAGGGATTGGGGAGCAGAGATTGGCAGAGCACCAGAGGTGCGATATGATAGTAACCCTGGGTGAGCTAAGCGTAACCCAGGGCATGAAAGAACCAAATCCATTGCCTCCGCCCTAAAACTGAAATTGGGCAAAATGAAATAATGCCGGAGGATGGAAACGAGAATATTTTGAAAAGAATCGGCAAAATTACCATTGGGCTAAAGCCCTTAACCTTTGGAATCATCTTTTTTGAATGGCCTAAAGCGCCATTCCTATTCAAGGAAGTCTTCTAAAAAAAATAAATCAGAGCAATCCCCCTATCCCCTCTTGTCTGCAAGGGTGAAGGTGAGAGTCTAGGCTGGGATTTTGTCATGAATTTAGAGCCCTGAAGCAAACTTGATTTTTCTTTATTTTTCTTGAAAAATCATCACTATTTCTATTTTTATCTAAACTATTCATAATAAGAACGATGGAAATAGGAATAATACATATATTTTTCAGGGCCTAAAACCATTGGTTTTAGAAAAAGCTAAGCCCACTATTATACAATTACATGAATTTCAAGAAATTAAGTTTTCTTTTTATTTTTAGCTGTCTTACTTTTTTCTTTTTTAGTAAGGAATTATCAGCTCAAAACGATTACAGGGTTCCATTCAACCATAGAATCGGAAATTCAAATCTCTCCAATAATATATTTCAGATTCGAGGAGATTTCACCATTATAGGCAATACCAATCTGACCCTGAAAAATTACGATGAAGGTACTGCCAATTCAGGTCAGGAGATGGTCTTTATAGATATTGATGGAGATTCTTCAACATTCAACTCCTCCTCAGCCACTCTGTTGTTTTCGGAGGAAAATGGAGCCGATTCCAATTGTACAGATATTCTTTATGCAGGACTATACTGGTCTGGAAGAACACAAAGGGAGGGTTTGACTTTTGAATTGACCAAACAAGAAGGTTTTTTGGACCCTGTTACCCTAGTCGACCACAAAGATGAAATGAAAGGTGGGGAGGAGAAAGAGTACATTCATTATACTTTTTTTACCGGTATAATGACAGATGATACTTCCCAATTCTTACCTCAATTTGAAGTCTATACACAAGAAGGGGAATATGAATCCTATATTTTTCAATTCCGCAATGACAGCACTGTTTTATTTACCGATACAGGGAGTGATTTAAAACCGGTAGAAAACCTAAAAATCACCAAAAAAGACGGATATATTCAAGCCACTTTCACTCCAATAGAATTTAGCCGAAATGGAATCAATTATAGTATTTATGGCTTAAACAGGGTTTTTTCAGATGATTATACTGAGTTTGTACAGGGGAACAATGCTGTATTGATCAAATCCTCAGGTACCTATAGCCCTCTGGCTTATCAGACTCAGATGTTTGATAAGCGGGTTTTAAAAATAAAGGCTCCAGGCTCTTCGGAATATCAGGAGGTTTCTGTTTCCGGAAATGCCATTTTATTTCCCGATCAAGAACTTAGAGATATCTATGTAGGCTATGCGGATGTAACTGATTTGGTGAAGGAATATGGTGCCGGTGAATATACCGTTGCCGATATCGCGCTTTCTGAAGGTTTATCTGATGAAATTGGGATGTTTGGAAACTGGGGATTAATCGTAGTCTATCAGAACGCAAAAATGAATTTCAGAGATGTAACCATTTTTGATGGCTACACATTTATCGAGGCACTAAATGGGGTGGAAGAAAATGGTGAAATTGAAATCAATGGTTTTGGGGCAATAGAGGAAGGTCCCGTAAGTATGAAGTTGGGAGTCATGGCCAGTGAAGGTGATAATTTCATCGGTGGGGATTATTTGGAAATGTTGGATCAAAAAGGAAATTGGACGAGGCTGAGTCATCCAGGAAACAGCACTGACAATTTTTTCAATTCATCCATTTATACTCCTGTTTTCAAAGCTGATGGCAGCTTGCAGGAAAACTCCAGAACGCCTTTTTTGAAGAATAATACTGGGATTGACATCGTACAATGGGAAGTTCCCAATCCTGATAATTCTCTGATCACAAACAAGCAAACTTCTGCTAAGTTTCGCTATGGAACCAATCAGGATTTGTATGCACTATATGCTTTTGCCTTTTCGGTGGTCAGCTACACACCGAATATAGAGGCACACAATCAAATCGAATCTATCAATGGATTGCCTCCGGGGGATTCCCCGACCATCAAACCCGGGGAGGAAATCCGTCTTCAATTAGATATCAGGAATGTGGGTTCTGAGGCTACGGAGCAAAGCAAACTAATCATCCCTATCCCCTTCAATGCTATATATGTGGATGCGGAAGTCATTCCAGACACCTATGGTACTGTCACATTTGATCCCAATATGGGAGTCGCCGGGTCAATAATTTGGGATATAGGAAATATACCAATATCTGTAGACATCAATGAAATTATTGCCTCTTTGCAATACACCTTGAAGTTCACGGAGGATTGCTTTGTTTTGGCAAATGACAATTGCGATTCTAAACTTTCTGTAAATGGATATCTCTCTGGAATCGGAAGCCTTTCTAAACAACCATTTTCCAACCTTCCATTTATCAAAGAATACAAAGAGGGAGTCTGTGAGAATATTCCAACCTATGGACCAGTTGAAATTCCATTAATCGGTAAAGCTGAGTTCGCCGAAAATCACTGTTCAGGTTTTGCATTGTTTACCGATCTAGAAGTGGACAATATTCCAATATTTTGTCATAGGGATTCTCCCACGAATCTAGCGGATTTGATCAGTCCTTCCCAAGAGGGATTTCAAGTTTATTTTTTCAGTGAAGAATCTGGAGGGACTCCATTGATTAATTATTATGTGAATACTTCATTGGTAGGAACAGAGAAGATCTGGGTTTCTGAAGGTCCTCAAGGCAGCTGCACTGGTATGCGAATTCCGGTCGATTTGAAAGTAATTCCAACCAGTCCTCAGCCGATCACTGAGAATCTCAACTTTTGCATGGAGGAAAAGAAAATTCCTTTTGAGGTAAATCCAGATCCGGGCTATACCCTTTATTATTATGAGGACAATGATCCTTCAAGCTCAGCATTAACAGGTCCTCCCAATCTAGACCTATCCAAACCTTCCAGATATTCCCTTTGGGTGAGTCAATCCAAACCTGGTGAATGCGAAAGCCCCCGTCAAGAGGTGGAGATTTATATTGAGGACTGTAGCCTCAGGCCTGAAATCGAACTTACTATTAGTTCAGATGTGGAAAAATTTGAAAAGCAAGGCCAAGAAATAACCTTTACTATTACAGTGAAAAACCCCGGAAAAGTCCCTTTATTTAATGTCACTGTCAATGAGTATTTGAATTATGGGGGATGGCAAATTGCAGAGTTGGGTCCTCAGGAGGAGCAGTCGTTTGAGGTACTATACACCATTTCAGAGTGGGATATGATCTATCCTTATGTCCTTCAGATTTCTGCTCATGCAGAAGGGGCAGATTGGCAGGGAATCTTTGTCTCCGATGATGCATCCAAAGAAATTTCCGGTGTCAACTTTGTGCCTGGCTTTTTGGACTATACAATAGAAACACTGGATGTAGAATGCCAATTGGAAGAAGGAGGAAAAGGGCAGATTATCATTAATTGGCCTCAAGGACAAGAAGGAGATTATTTTCTGACTGATTTGGAATCGGGCGAAATCATCAAGTCCTTCACTTTTACACTCAATTCCCAAATAGTAATTGAAGTAGCTCCTGGAAGTTATGGTCTTGAAATTCTGGATTCCCAAAGGAATAGTCATCAGGTCAACCAGCCTATTATCATTTTAGAGAAAGATAAAGTTGAGTTTGAAGTTCCAGAATCAATCAATTCCTGTACGGAATTCATCTGGTTTCCTCTTAATGATCCAGAAATAAATATAACAGTAGAATCTCCGGAGGGAAAAGAGGTCACAGTAAATTCCGATGGAAGCTATACTTTAGTGCATTCGGGGATCTATCAAGTAACCGGAACTACTCAAAATCCAGATTTCTGTCCAAACATCAAGTCTTTTGAAGCTGAAATCACCCAGCCTTCTGAGCTTGAAATAGATTTGCGACCATTCTGCAAAGATGATAGTTCTACCAGCATTGATTTGATTACTTCCTCTGATGGATTAATTATTCAATGGTTTCTCTTGAGCTCAGGAAATAGGGAAGAATTGACAATGTTTGAAAACAGCTCACAGCTGATCGTTCAAGATGAAGGGACCTATGAGGTGACTCTAAAAGATCCGTCAGGTTGTTGGATCGGTAAAAAAGAGGTTAAGGTTAGACAATCTTTTACTGATGAGATAGTAATAGAGCAGTTCTATTCATTCTGTGCGGAGAAAAATGATTTTCCTGAAATCTCACCCGGAAATCGATTCAAGGAATTTATCTGGCTTCTCGATGGTCAGATAATTAGTGAGGAGGCTGTTTTTATTCCAAAAACCTCCGGAAAGTATTATCTGGAGGCTAAAGATGAGTTGGGATGTTCCTTTTTTGCTGAGTTTGAAGTGGAAGAAAAATGTCTGCCAGAGGTCAAATTCCCCAATGCCATTTGGATTGGGGATCCATCAAGACAATTCGAGATTTATCCAGATTATTTAACGGATGAAATTGAGGTGAGCATCTTTAACAGATGGGGGCAACTTATTTATCATTGTATAGACAAGGGACCTGAAGAAAATATTAAATCCACCTGTACTTGGGATGGAATATTTGAAGGAGCCGCAATTCCTAATGGAAGTTATGCTGTTAACATCAAAGTCTCCAATTTTAAATTGAATGTGACACAGAATATCCGGTCCTCCATTATGGTTTTCAATTGAAAGTAATTTTTGGCAAAAAAGATTGGGGATCCAGATTGCTAGCTTAGGTTGAAATTGTTGTAATGGTTGTACGCTTCGCGTTGTGATGGTTAGGGATTAGGTGATTCCGATTCCGATAGTTACCGTGAAGCACCGGGAGTGTTCGGTGGTCAGTTGGCAATAGGATTCCGATTCCATCGAGAACATGGTGGGTGGAGATTGAGTATAACAGGCTTGGGTACAGGAATTTTTATTCCAGCTTTTTGAACCTAAATGAATACCCTATCAATAGTCCAAAATTGGTGTAATTTGCCTGAGTAACAGTCAATGCCCCTTCTAGGGTTGGAGAAGGGTCTGTGGGGGAAATATTGGAGTCTTCTGCATATTGGGAGGTGCTTCCAAAACTTCCCGTAACTCCCAGAGTTATGCTACTCTGATTTTTGTGGATCACTCCACCAAATGAAAAATGAACAATATCCCACTGGGAAATTTCCGTAGTCAATTGATCTCCAGAAAGTGGTGATTCATCAAAATAACTAAAGTCTGTCCGGAAGCTTCCCATCAATTGAAGTTTCTCGCTTACCCGGTTTTCATAACCCAAGGCGATATTGGTGACAGGTTTCATTACAGTTTCGACATTTAAAAAGTCCGAACTGGTAATATCCAAGGAAAGATCCGGTCTAACCAGTACATTGGGTTCTGCACTGATAATACGGTAAGTTTTGATTCCGCCAAAGTGTGTCAAATTAATACTGATTACACTGCGATTGATCACTTGATGCCCACCAATTGCTATTTCCCATGGGGATTTGTAGGAGGCTTTCAGTTTTTCCTGACGGTCGGAAGCAAATGCAGAATACCTTGGACTATCAGAGTTAGGGCGGATATTGACAAGTGTCAGATCTCCGGCTACCGTACCTTTACCGGCAAAACTCAAGCCGGGTGAAGTTATAGCAATCCCAAAACCATGAGATAAACCCTGATAGGTCAGACCAGTCTTGATCGCAGTTCTTAAACTGGTATAGTGAACATATTCATTCTGTATTCTTGAAATCAAAATAGGCTCACTTTGATTTGTCAGGGTTTTGGCCGTAAAACGATAGGAATATTCGGTAGAACGGAGAGTATTGAGTAGTGAAATCCCAAATCCAAGACTGGGCTTAATCTTTTTGGAAACCCCCAGTGCTACCATTGTTTCTTGAACGGAACTATTGATCCCAGATTCCGCCACCAATTCCTCCATACCAGGGCTTTCAGATTCTGGAACCAAGTCAGAAAATTGAACTATCCTAGCAACCCCACCAAAATTGAAGTTGACAGGACTTAGGAGTCCATAATTGAATTTCCAAGAGCTTTTGATGGGCAACACTCCACTGATTGCGAGAGGAATTGCATTGAATTTCTTCCCTTTAAAATCCGCTTTTTGTCCTAGGGCATTCTGGATTCGGATGGTTTCAAGCCCATAAAAGTTGGAGTTGATCGAAAGGCCCAATGTATCACCAAAGGCCATGGTTCCTGGATTATAATATACACCTGAATTGTCCAAAGTATCTGACAAAACCGCCCCTCCTAGGAGAACCGAGCGTGTCCCGAATTGATTTCCCCAATGGTGGGTATCCTGAGCATTGATAGATAAAGTCCAAAGGAGCGAAAGCACTAAAAAGAGGAAGGACTTCTGGAAAACAGATTTCATACCTGAATGTCTTATGTGTAAAATGAAACTACTCCAAGTGAGAAAAAAACTCACCTTACTCAAAAAACTAAATTCTCACCTTTGCATTCAATCAATCCATTCTCGACTTTCGAGATTAGGATCCTTATTTTCAAAAAGCAAAAGTTAGAAAACTATTGATTTCAATCAGCCAATTTTTCAACCTTCCTTGAATATAATGAATTGAATTTTGACATTCCTGATTCATCTATTGTATAATTAACTTGTAGCCTTGGAAAGTGAAAGTTGAATTTCAAATACAGAAAACATTTTACCTAATCTGAGTCAAATTTGGTTATACAAGATTTTAAGGCCAGAAGTTTTGGTTTGAATCTCCCAATTAGGCTGAGAAATTGAACTACAAAGTCCTAAAATGCTTTTTTTCAAGAAAATAGGTAAAGAAAAAAAGCGGCCTAGAAAATCCAAGCCGCTTTCGGGTCAACACTCAATCTATTATATCTGGGTTATTAACTCTTCTTTAGGGGTTCTTACTTTTTTCATATTGACCAACCAGTCTTTGGTTGTGTCGCGATAGCCAAGAGGTAGGACCAAGACACTTTTCAATCCCTTTTCTTTCAGGTTCAAAATCTCGTCCAAAGCTTCATTATCAAAGCCCTCCATTGGTGTAGAATCCACTTCTTGTTCTGCAGCAGCTACTAAAGCACTTCCCAATGCGATATAAGCCTGCTTGGCTGCATGGTTGAAGTTTTGCTCCTGAGTCTGAGCATTAAACATTGTTAAAAGGCGAGTACGGTAGGCATCTGTGGCACTATCATCCAATCCTCTAATTTCATTGTTTCTCTTAAACACTGAATTAACTCTCTCTTCGGTGTATTGATCCCAAGCTGCAAATACCAAAACATGAGAAGCATCTGTGATTTGACTTTGATCATAGGCTGCTTTTCTTATTTGAGCCTTGAGCTCGGGATTGGTGATCAACAACACTTCGTATGGTTGTAATCCTGATGAGGAAGCCGTTAATTGGATAGCCTCTAGGATGTAATCGACTTTTTCTTGAGGAACTGCCTGACCATTCATTGCTTTGGTGGCATATCTCCATTTTAAATTTTGTAGGACGTTCATATAGTTGGTTCTTAAATATAGACATTAAATGTATATACATCAGAAAATCAAAAATGAACTGAAAAGGTTCCAGCAAAATTTATTTTTCATAAAAAAACCTTGTTCACCACAATTAGCGATAAGGTTTGTTTAATAGGACAATTGAAAAAAATGAATGTGTCAGGCGGATTGGAGTTTTTTAGACGACTTTTTTAAATCTTCATTTACAACCCTTCGAAGTTTAAAATCAAACACAAACCAGGTAACAAAAATCAAAAACCCAAGAGCCCCTGAAACAACCACTATCGATTCCCAAGACACTCCATAGCGCATAATTAAAAAGTAATACATATACCCTGCAATCAGCATTCCCAATCCCCAATTGACAAATCGCCAAGTTCCCATCACGGGTTTTATATTCACCATGGACTTTTGAATTGCTTGTCTTTTTAATGCAATCCAAATCCCTGTTAGTATCAGACCACAGATAGAGGCCCCTCCTAAAAACCAAAGGATTTTTGTTGCCAATCCTCCCCATTTCCCAAAATGGATTGGGTCAGCGATATCATTAAGGTACATGACCGTTGAAATTTCCTTAGCCTTTTGCACTCCAACAACTTTCTTTTCAAATGGGTCGACATACACTCTATTGGACCTCTTTCTTACCAAAGGAACATCGCTTTTACCTCGAATGTAAATTGGATCATTGGGAGTTTTGCCAGGAACAATCCCTCCTATTTTTAGGTTAGGAATTTCTTTTTGGGCCATTTGGGCAGCTAGTTCATAATCCAATTGAAACTGGAATTGATCATGATCTACCAATGAATCACCTGGACTTTCTATTTTGGGAGCTTTAGGATTAGAAATATCCGAAATACCACCCGTATTGGTTCGCTCTAAAAAATACCAAATACCTGTCACAGTGATCAAGAAGGCAAATGGCAAAGACCATAGGCCTACCACACGATGAAGGCTTCTGAAGAACACCAATATATTCTTCCCTCTCTTTAATTCTCTAAATTTTTGCCACCATTTTTTATAAAATACCAAAGCCGAAACCCATGCCAATAAAAGCAAAAAAGAGAAGGTCAAGACGATAAAATATCCAATCTGATAGAATGGCATAAAGAGGTAATAATGGAAATCTCTAAAAAACCGCTGAAAAGTCACAGGGGTGCTACCTGTAATTTTCCCGGTCATAGGATCCACAAAAACATATTTTCTAAAACCTCCCTCTTCTACATAGACGATGTCATTTAAATAAGGCTCTTCGGCGATGACCCAATAAGTCAATTTCCCAGATGGGTAAGTTTTTTCAATGGATTTGACTATGGTGTTGTAAGACACTCTCTCTCCCACCCCTGAAGCTCTCAAACCCGGAAAGAAAAGCCAATCCATCTCATTACTAAGGGTAGCCATTGTACCGGAGAAGCATACTATAAAAAATAGTATGTTCAGTTTCACTCCGATCCAAGAATGGATTTTAAAGAATAGTTTTTTGTTGACTTTCATTGATTTTCAATGAGTTTAGAAAGTGTAAGAAACCGTAGTCATAATGGATCTGGGACTTCCCGGAAATGCACGAAGTACATCATATCCTCCTACCCAATGGGTTTTGTTGAACAGGTTATTTGCGTTGACCTGAAACTGGACTTTCCCCATTTGGTAATAAACCGCAGCATCTACTATCCCATAAGATGGAAAAACATCAGGTTCATCCGATGAAACAATGGAGCCGAATCTATCAGACACATAATTGTACCCCAAACCAAATCCCAAACCGGTCAGAGAACCTTGTTCGAAGACATATTTTGACCAGAAATTGGCTGAATTCCGAGGTGCATTCGGCTTTTGTCTTCCGATAACACTTTCCTCATCGGCTTGTGTGATTTCAGAATCATTGAAAGCATATCCTGCCACTAAAGACCAATTAGGAAGGATATTTCCCGTCAAGTTCAACTCTGCACCTCTTGATTGTTCTTCTCCTAACTGCACCAATAATTCAGGATTGTTTGCATCATTGGCATTGTAAAGTCCACCTCGCTCGACGATTTGGTATAAGGAAATTGTCCCAGTGACCCTCTTATTGAACCATTCTGTTTTGGCCCCCACTTCTAGCATTTCACTAGTCAATGGATCAAATGGTCCACCTGCATCCGGATTGATAATTCCTGCTGCATCTTGAGGCTGATAGCCTTTCACCCAAGTTCCATAGAAGTTGATGTTTGGATTTAAGGTATAAACCAAACCAACTCTTGGAAGTAAGGCGCTTTGTTTAACTTCAACTTCTTCCGGACTATTATAATCCAGCAAGTCTTGGAAGTACTCTTGGCGAAGTCCCAATAAAATCTTTAAAGGACCGATTTCAGACTGGTTTTGAATATAAACACCATGCGTCTGTTGCAAGTATTGATTATAGGTTCTAGTGGTATAGAGATATTTGCTCATATCTCTTAAGCCATTGGCAACAGGAGAAGTCAAATCAAAATGGGAAACATTTGTAGCTGGATTTCCATCATCATCTAAGATATAATTGTCAATATTAGCCAGCTTGAAACTATTAGAGGTAGTGCCATTTTTCAACAGATAGGTTTGGGCTTCCAATTGTGAACCTCCAGGAAGTAATTCCTGTCTGAAATAATCATATCCAACCAAGGCAGTATTTTTCAATTTCCCCAATTGATAATTCGCATTGAAATAGTTGTTGAAAGCATTGTTGTTCCAGGTTCTTTTTCGGATAAATACCCGCATTGCTACTTTAGTATCATCAAAAGATCCATCTCCCAAAGCCGCAAATTGATTGGAGGTACGATGCTCTAGCAAATCCTCTGAATAACTCGACAACTGATAGGTACTGTTTAAACTGAGATTCTCTGAAAAATTATGGCGAAGAGAAACCGTAGAGTTCAACGTAACTTCATTGAGATAATCATTCATGGCACTCAAAGATTTGGTAATTGGAGTAGTCGTCAAATCTCTATTTCCAAAAGCTGCCTGACCTCTATCCAATCTTCCTTTGGAATCTTGGTATACCAAGTCAAAATTCAAACTGGTATTGGCTGTAGGAAGGAAGGCAAAAGAAGGAGCGATAACCAAGTTTTTCTTAAACTGAAGATCACGAAAGCCATCTGAATTTTCGAAACCAAGATTCAAGCGGTACAACAACTTTTTATCCTCAGTCATGGCGCCTGTAAAATCTGCCAAAGCTCTTAGGGTATTGAAGCTACCTACAGAAGTAGAAATGGATTTTCTATTTTCTGCCAAAGGCTTCTTAGTCACTCGATTGATAGATCCCCCTGGGGAGGCATTTCCAAACAATGCAGATGCTGGCCCTTTGATGACTTCTACTCTTTCGATATGAGGGATCAGCTGAGGCTTCCAGAAACTGGTGAACGTTCTCATGCCATTCAAAAGCGTACCGGAATTTCTTTGCCCCTGAATTCTGAATCCACGGATTGTAATATCATTGTAAAAAGTAAATTGATTTACTCCCGGAACATTTTTCACTACATCGTTGACTGTGAATGCCACTTGATCCAAAATCAATTCTTTGGTTACAAAGTTGATGGTAGAAGGCACGTCCTTTATAAGAGATGCGGTTTTTGTAGCCGAAAAGGTTGCTTTATTATCGTAACCTACTTCTCTTCTTCCTGTAATCTCTACAGTTTGGAGTCCCAATTGACTCTCTATCAATTGAAAATTTACCTCAGAGATTTTCCCGGATTGTACTTGAATTTCATGTGTAGAAGGCTCAAACCCGATCATGGAAGCTTTCAAAAACACTGTTCCATTTTCGATTTCCAGAATTGAGAATTTTCCATCTTTATCTGAAATAGCCCCTTTTGTACTATTCATGATGCTTATGTTGACAAATTCCAGGGGAACACCATTCATGTCTGTTACTTTTCCATCAATTCTACCTGATTGGGAGAAAGCTATATTGGTAATTAAGATAAATAGAAAGCTGAGTAAGAAAGGGTAAATTTTCTTCATCTTTATTTAGATTAGTTATAAACAGACGCAAAAGTATAGCCCAAAGTGAAAGCATCATAATTTTATTTAGATTATTTCTAATTAATATATTAACTAATTGTATTCCAGAAGATTACAGCTCGACTTAATTGCTGTTCTTTAAAAACATAGAGTTGATTGATTGAATAAAAACCAGCTATTTAACTGATAACCAAAGAGAAAAAAGGCAAATCTTTGAAATTGAGGTACCCATAATACGTATATTTTCTATATTCAATTTTTTAAATATCTCATTCAACCTTCTCATTGAGAGACAATAAACCCTTCCCTATGAATCCAAGAAAATGGTTTTTCAGTTTTCTATTTCTCATTCTTATTTCACCTCATCTCTCAGCTCAATCCTACGACATTGTGATTTATGGAGGAACCTCAGCAGGGATAGCTGCGGCAATCCAATCCTCTAGAATGAATAAATCAGTCCTTTTAATTGAACCCAGTCAACGATTAGGTGGCTTAACAACAGGTGGCTTAGGAGCCACAGATATTGGAAACAAACAAGCAATTGGAGGAATAGCTAGGGAGTTCTACCAATTGATCAAATCCTATTATTCAAAGGACGAAAACTGGAAATGGGAAAAAAGGGAGGAATACATGACAGGGAGGCAAGCGCGGAATAAAGAAGGGGAGGATGCCATGTGGACATTCGAGCCATCGGCTGCTCTTCAGGTTTATTTACAGATGTTGGCTAAGGAAAAAGTAGAAATTCTCTTTGGTGAAAGACTCCTCAGAACTAGCGTTGGGGTGAAAAAATCGGATGGCGTAATTCAAACCATCACGATGGAAAGTGGGAAAACATTTTCCGGAAGGATGTTTATGGACGCTACATACGAAGGTGATTTATTGGCGACTGCAGGGATAAGTTATACTGTTGGAAGAGAGGGAAATGACCAATACAAAGAGTCATTGAACGGGGTTCAGGCAAATTTTTACAGTCCCACTTTAGAGAATAAAGTATCTCACAATGCCATCAACCATAATTTCGTGGCGCGAGTAGATCCCTACATAGAAAAAGGAAAACCTGAAAGTGGTCTACTTCCAAATATTAGCCATCAAGGACCGGGAATAGATGGAGAAGGAGACAACAAAGTTCAGGCATATTGCTTTAGAATGTGTTTGACAGATCATCCTGACAATAGAATCCCTTTCCATAAACCAGAAGGGTATGATGAAAAAAATTATGAGCTACTGATAAGGAATTACGAGGCAGGTGAAAAGACTTTACCATGGATTAATTCAGCAATGCCCAATCGTAAAACAGATACAAATAACAGATTAGGTTTTTCCACTGATTTTATCGGGCAAAACTGGGACTATCCCGAGGCTAGTTATGAAGAGAGAGAGAAAATTGTAGAGGCTCACCGCAACTACCAACAAGGTTTGATGTGGACCCTGGCCTATCATCCAAGGATGCCCCAATGGGTGCGTGATGTTTATTCCAAATGGGGAATGACGAAGGATGAGTTTGAAAGAGGAGATGGTTGGCAAAACCAGTTATACATCCGAGAGGCCAGAAGGATGGTGAGCGATTTGGTGATGACACAATATCATTGTGAAGGTTTGGAAAAAGTGGATGATGGAATTGGGCTGGCAGCCTATGGAATGGATTCCCATCACATTCAGCGTTATGTGGATGCGAATGGCTTTGTTCAAAATGAAGGAAATGTAGAAGCGAGGGTTGAAGGCCCCTACCCGATCAGTTATAGAGCCATTATTCCCAAAAAATCAGAAGCTAAGAACCTATTGGTACCGGTTTGTGTCAGTGCAAGCCATATTGCTTTCGGTTCGATCCGGATGGAACCGGTCTTCATGGTTTTAGGTCAATCAGCGGCTATCGCAGCTTCACTTTCTATAGATGAAGAAATAGCTGTACAAGATTTGCCTTATGAAAAACTGAAGGAAGTATTATTAAAAAATAAGCAGAGGTTAGATTAATGGTAATTTCTTTCTAAGAAATATATGGAATTCTGCCAGTGAGTACATTTTCCAAGATTTTCTGGACTGAAGACCGAAGATTCCCCAATTATGGGATTTCCTAAATCCAATGTTGCTTTGATCAATTTCTGGCAAAAAAGCAGATTTACATATTCTATTTTCTCTCATTCCTATAAGCACAGGATGCCTGGGAAATTCTTCATTATGGCCACAGGGAGAAACCTATTAATTCTCTAATAATTCAGGTAATTCATAGAATAGGGGAAGACGAAGGAGGCTTTCTGAAAAGCGATCAGCGTGAGGTAATTCCCTTCTGTATTGGTCAGGGAAATATCGCTTTGAAAAATCAGATTTGTGAAGGCTTTGATAATGAAAAACTGCCATAATCTCCTTTTTTTCAAGTTTTTGAATGTAGAGTTTTCGCTGTTCTTCATTTTCAAATAAAAGATAAAAAAGATGAGAGTTTGCCTGATGTATCGATGACATAGCTTTGAATTCTTCACTCTTAAAATTCTCTAAATAAGAATAGGGCAAAATTGAATCCTCAAGTGAGCCGGAATGAAAATAATTAGAATAGGCAAGCCAAATAGCTCTTCTTCTTTCCTGAATCTTTCCCAGGCATTCAAGTTGCGCCCATAAATAAGCTGAATTGAGTTCGGAAGGCAAAAAAGAACTCCCTAGATCTACCCAAGTATATTTTGACACTTCTCCCTTGGAGAAAGAAGATCGATTAGTTCCTTTTTCCCAAATGACTTCAGCTCTTTTTGCAAATTCAGAATCATTTACCACTAACATGCCTCCCTCTCCGCATTGGATGTTCTTGGTTTCATGGAAGCTAAAACAGGCTAAATGTCCCCAAGAACCTATGGGCCTATTCTGATAAAAAATGTCAATTGCTTGGGCTGCATCCTCAATAACGATCAAATTATACTGATCAGCCAAGGCCAATATTTTCACCATATCACATGGAAATCCACCATAATGAACTGCGACAATGGCTTTGGTTCTTGAGGAAATTAGATCTTCCAATTTGTCTTCATCCATATTTGGATGATCTTTCCTACTGTCTACAAAAACGATTTTTGCTCCTCTCAGAGCGAATGCATTTGCAGTCGATACAAAAGTAAAACTGGGAACTATCACTTCGTCTCCCTGCTGAATATCCAAAAGAATAGCTGACATTTCAAGAGCATCAGTACAAGAGGAAGTCAAAAAACAAGTCCCAAACTGATACTTTCCCTGAAGGTATTGCTGACATTTTTGGGTATAATATCCATTACCCGAAAGATGTCCTCTTTGGATGGCATCTTCGATATAGGATAATTCCAGACCAGTTTGAAAGGGCTTATTAAAAGGGATTTTCAATTTCAAAATCTGATATTTTCAGGGATGAGATTAAAAGGTTTCAGTTTTCTTTTCAATGATATAAATGGGTCTTTCTTTTACTCCTTCAAAGGTTTTTCCAACATATAACCCAACCATTCCAAGTGTAATTAATATAATGCCCGTCAGTACCCAGATTGAAATAATTAGGGATGAATATCCAGCTACTATGATGGTACCTGTCAAGTATTTATAAAGTGTAAAGAGAGCAAAAAGAAATCCTGTGAAGGCGATAATCAAACCCAATTTGACAGTTAATCGGATTGGCTTATCACTATACGCCAGCATAATATCTAAACCCAAATCCAATAATTTACCAAAGTTATAACTACTCTTTCTTTCCCCATTCCCTTCATGCTCTACAGGAATAGTCGTTTGTCGAAAACCTACCCATTTGACCATAGAAGGAAAAAATCGAATGGATTCTCTCATGCCAATTATTTCATTGACTACTTTTCGATGATAGATTCCAAAATTTGCTATTCTTTCATCCTGTTTGGATCCTGTCAGCCAGCCAAGTGCTCCATAGAACACTTTAGAACTTAGCTTTTTGAAAAAACCATCCTTTCTATTTTCTCTCAAAGCCAAAACTACATCAAACCCTTCCTGAGCCTTATTATAGAGTTGTAGAATTTCTTCTGGCTTATCCTGCAAGTCACAATCCATCACTACAACCCAATCTCCTTTTGAATGATCTAATCCTGCAGTTATTGCATAATGTTGTCCAAAATTCCTTGAGAGCTTTATGCCTTTAATGAAGTTATATTTTTGAGAAAGTCTCTCAATTTCAATCCAAGAATCGTCAGGACTAGCATCTTCCACCAAAATCAATTCAAACGAATCTGAAAATCCCCGAGTAGTTTTATCTATTCTTTCAACCAATTCCTTAAGAATTTTTTCAGCCTGATAAACTGGGGAAACTATAGAAAGATGAATGTTCAAGAGAAATTCGGGTTCCAATAATGATAAACAAAGGATTTTTCAATTTCCTTAAAACCTACAGATGAGTATAATCTCATTGCTGGAAAATTGATTTCTTGGGTAGAAACTTTTAGATACCCTATTCCTTTTTCTTTTGCAAAATAGGCTGCAGCCTCCACTAATTTCCTCCCCCAGCCCATTCCTTTATGTTCTTTTGCAACTGCCAATAGACCGATTGTCGCTTCATTATTCCCAAATGACAATGTGATCATTCCTTCCAAATTTGGGGTAATGTATACTTCTTGATTATTTATAGCTTCAGAAATCCAGACTTTATAGAGTTTTTTAAACTCACCGGAATTCAACCTGGTATCAGTTTGAAAACGAGAATAGATTCCACTTTCATAGGCCAAAGTTTCCAATTTAGGATTCAACTTTTTAGGAAATTGGGATACTTCATCTGAATTTGATGTTACCCCTACCTCCTTTTGTAGAGTAATTTTGGTATCTACCAATTGAATAGATGAATCCTGAATTTGTAATTTTCCCTTTGAAAAAATATATATTAGTTGAAAGCGGGTTGAATTCTTTAGAAACTCCGATTCATCCCATTTTTGATTTATATCCCATTTGCCTACAGGATATCCAAATAACTCAGAATCAAAAGGTAAAGATTTAATCAATAAGAAAATAGTTCAGTAAAACCAAAAGATGTGATTGAAAGCCTTTTAGGCCACATCCGCGAAAATGCGTTCCATTCTTCTGAAATACATCATTCCAAATACGAAGAACACAACAGCTACAATACTGCCAGGCCAAATCCAATCCCAAGGCATGGGTCTATTTAAAAATGCAGCTCTGAATCCTTCAATTACCCCCACCATGGGGTTTAAAATATAAAAATTCAAATATTTTTCAGGAACAGCTTGAGTACTGTACACCACAGGAGCAGCATATAATAAAAGCTGAACCAAAAAAGTCAATGCATGTTTGACATCTCTGTATTTGACTGCCAATGCAGACAAAAACATCCCGATTCCCAAGCTGCACATCAATAATTGAATAATCAATAAAGGCAAAAACACAATCCCCCATCCAGGCATCTGCTTAAAGTAAATCAGTAGACCTATTACTACCACAAAAGCAATAATAAAATCCAAAAGCTTAGACAAAATAGCGGATAAGGGTAAAACCATTCTTGGGAAATACACCTTGGTAATCATGTTGGCATTTTGAATCAAGGAATTGGCCGATTCAGTCAAAGTACCTGAGAAATAATTCCAAGGCCACAAAGCCAAATAGGAAAACAACAAATAAGGCATCCCATCAGAATCAACCTTTGCAAGGCCTCCAAAAACCAAAGTAAAAACAAGAGTTGTAAAAAGAGGCTGAATAATTGCCCAGGAAACTCCCAAAATAGACTGGGCATAACGTGCTTTGATCCCTCGTAAAGTCAGAAAATAAAGAAGGTCTTTATACCTCCACAATTCCTGAAAATCCACCATTTTCCAACCGGAAGACGGTTCTATTACCTTGTAGTGTTTGGACTCTGATTGTAACACTAAATTTTAATTAATATTTCTCAAAGATATTTTTAAAGCCTTAAAACTCATGCTCCAAAAACCAAAATTCCAGATATGGTCCCGGGATCTTCTTCCAAAATGGATACCTGCACCATTCTATTGACCTTTTCAAAGGTTTTACTTTTAATAAATTCCAAATATTCTTGATCTAGATTTTTTCCAATTAATATCATTTCTACTGTTCCCGAGTCTATTCCTTGTGCATAATCACCAATAATATAGGCTTTTTCCACATCTCCCATCCTTTTGACAATTCGCTCCATCAAATCATCTAAGCCCAAAAACTTGGAAACCATATTTTTGATTTCTGTGAAAAATGGGTGCTTGTCATTTGCTTTGTAGACTTTGGTTTTCCCCTCTTCTTCTGAAACAAGAAGACCTGCTTCTGTCAAGCGGTTTAATTCTACTCTGACAGAATTAGTGGATTCATCAAATTCTTTGGCCAATGAACGTAAATAGCCCGAATTCTTATGAGAAAAGAATTTGAGAAGAAGCTTAACTCTGGTTTTAGATGTGACGAGAGATTCGAGCAAGGAATTTTAATTTAAAATGAGGAATTAAGAATTAGGAATCATTCAACTTTGGAATAACATCTTCATTTGAATTCACGACTGGATTTTACGATGGAGTTTAAAATTTTTAAAATTTCTTCTATTTCAGCTTTTTCAAATTTAAAATCAGGATTATCAAAGAGTAATTCTTTCCTGTCAAAAAGCCTTATCCAATACCTTGCTTCCCTAGCTTCCTTGGAAGCTATTACCATTTTTGAAATAAAATCAGCTTTGGAATGTGCCGCTTGAGCCTCCTCAACATTCGCCTAAATTGAAGTTGTTGCTCCCACAAACTGATCAGACAGTCTATAATGCCCATTCTTCCTAAGTTCAAAATAGAGGTTTAGCGAAATTTCAGAAAACCTATAAAGTCTTGTTTAAAATTAAGTTTCCTTCCCTCATAATAATTCCAAATTCATCATTCCCCATTCAAAATTTAAAAAGCTTCGCCCTTTCACTCCCATGGAAGCTAGCAAGTGATGAGTAAAAAAATTACTCAGTAGCAAATTAGATTTTGATGAGGAGATATGCAAACAAGGAAAGACTTGGTATTTCGATTAATTGAAGAATTCAAAATCTCAAAAATTGGATTTCAGATTACTTTTAAATCAAACTGACCTGAAACCACTCCTAAACCATATATTTAATTTTCAATTTCTAAATCCTTTTGGAAATTAAATCAAGAAAAGCCTTATTTCAGTCTGTGAGAATTTTCAAATTAAAAGTATTGGGGACCGTCTTGATATTGGGAATAATCCTTCTATACTTTTCCCTTGTTCCCAGGTTCCTAGAAAATATAGCTCCTTTTTATGGAGATGAATACTTTTATGTAAAAAATGCTGAAAGTTATGCACTGACTGGGGAATACAAAGCTGCTTTCACTTACTCTGGGTACGGCTCCAAAGTAGGAGGGTTTGATGCACATGGACCAGCTTACACTTTTTTATATGGTCTATTTCAAGCATTTGACCACTGGTCCCCAAATTTCATATTTTGGATCAATTTGGCTCTTCTCCTAATTGGATTGGGCCTTTTAGCAATTCTAAAGGAAGAAAAATCAATCAGGATTTTCCAATTTTGTCTTATTATGGGAAGTCCATATACTCTCTTCTATGGGATGAGTCTGATGCCAGAATTGATCCATATAGCAATTGCTGTAGGACTTTACTTTGCAATGAAAACCTGGGAAACCAAACAATCAAATATTTCATTGGGAGTCATCCTATTTCTGATTATTCTCGGTGGTTTGTTTAGGGTTACTTGGTTCTTTTTATTACTTCCATTTGGATTGAATATTCTAACGAAAAAAAAAGCAATTGGAATAATTTTACTAATAACAGGTTTGCTTTTACCTATCCTATATCAAAATCTCTTTTTGGAGACAGTTCCCAATGTATTCTCTATTGTTGGTTCAGAATTAAAAGATGGACAATTGCAGGATGGCATCTATAGGTTATACTACAACACAAAACGTAATATCTATTTTCTAATAACTTATTCAGAGGGTGGCTTTTATTGGACTTGGAAAATCTGGCTGATCTGTACTTTGATATTTTCATTGGTCTACCAAAAAACATCATCTGCATTTAGAATTTCGACTTATTTATTTCTTATACAATTTGCATTAACAATTATCCTCTATAAAACCTACAGATGGACAGAATTCCGAATGTTAAGTCCTGTGGCTCTAATTTTGAATCTCCAATTTCTTTCCTTCTCAGGTAAAAGACCGTATTTTCTTTGGGTTCCTATCTTAGGATTGATAAGCTTTTTATGGATTATCCCTTTTGAAATTGATACACTGGAAGAGAGAAAAGAGCATACTCTCCTACCCATTCCAAGTAATATTCAAAGTGAACTAAAGACTCTATCAAATTCTTTGGTAAGAGTTGACAGCACAGTTTTAAATCTGTACAGTCTAGATCAACTGCCGGTAGTAGATACCTTGGGAAAATCTATTAAGTATATTTTACCTTATTATGAACTGAAGGAAGAGACTGCATCGTATTATTTAGAAATGGATCAGGATCAACTGATAGTTCGATCAACAAAAATTCGAATCCAGTAAGCTAGCCCACTCAAAATTTGAAGGAAAAACACCAACATAAATAAACCTGTTTGAAGGTTTATCTTCTTTCTTGTTTTGACAAATTCTTTTCTAACAATCAAAACCATTAGTACTTGGTGTATAAATAAAGTGACAGGTATCTGCCAATAAAAGTTTGCATGCCACTCTCTATAACCAGTTTCAGCCAACATAAAATACAGAGTCAAGCCCATTAAAAGGAGCGCAAACGAAAAAGAAAAGGCTTGGTTTTTCAATGCCTCTTTTCCCCAAAAAGCCAGAAAAATAATAGTCAATAAGAAACTGGAAATAAAATCCCAAAAGGGTTCAAATGCATAATGTAACCAGATCCGAAATGGTTCGACCACAATTCTCGGCCTATCTTCCATGCGATAGTCTTCTTGGAGTATAGGGTCCCAAGAATAGATCAAATATTTTTCAAACCAAATTAAGGCAATCATAATGGTTGCAAATAATACCGCCTGCAAAAATTGAGGAGATTTCCAACCTTTCTTTCCTAATGTAAAAGCCGGAAATAAAGGGATAAAACAGAATAAAAAACTGGGTTTTATTAATAGAATAGCCAGTCCTAAAGCAATGATTTTAAGAAATCTAAAAAGGGAATTTTTATCCCACCAAAGGATAGTCTCTCTAAATAGTAATAAAGCAAATGGAAATGCTGCAATGGAGGTTGAATTATGCCATATAGTAGGTGTAAATTTCCCTAAATACCAAAAATCTTTGTCAATCATTGGAATAACAATCGGAAAGCTAAACATCCAAATGAAAGCAAGCCATTGAGGTTGTGAAAAGCTACTTTCCACCTTTATCCAATTCTTGAGGATCTGGTATTTCCACCAGATAAAAAAAGTCAATACCAAAATGGAACTTAAAACAAATGGGTACTTGTAATGAACTAAGAAGTCAACTAAATAAATTAAAAAATAATATCCCGGAGGAATCGGAAAGGCACCTTTCTGGAGGTATTCTACAAGAAACAAATTATGAATCTTGATATCGACTCCGTAAGGAATATTCTTTATAAGAAAATAGAGTGTAAAAGACACCAAAAAAACCCATAAAATCCCTGTCAGGATACCAGAATTAGATGCCAGTCTAATTTTCATGGAGATTGAATTAAAACAAAATCTTCAATACGATCAAATTTGAATTCAGATTTTTTAAAATATCCTGAATTTTCAAAATAGGTGTTTTCATCTAACAAAAATGCTTTCTTGAGCTTTCTTGTTTTTTTGGGCTGATAGACTTCCAAAAGTGTTCCCCAGCCCAGAAATTTAAAAGGGATTGGTTTGTCAAATACATGATTTAGATAATGTTTGTTTTCAGTGGCAAGAAAAAGATCCGTATTTCCCTCTTGTTCCAATAGGGTCTCTGTCATCATAATCAAATCGTTTTCAGGGATATTTTCTTTTGCCTTCATAAATGATCGAAAATGATATCCTAAACTAAAAATTAATGTAGCGACAATAAATCTGATCCCAAACAAAGGAAAATGACTCGAAGGTTTTTGGAAATTAAATTGACTTAAAAGGAGAAAATAAAAAGCAAGGCTGTAAATCTGGATCTTAAGAAGATAAAATGGAGCTAATATGGCAAAGCCTAATATTATTAATCCAAAAATGATAAGTGTATTCTTTGCCCGAGTCAGTATTGAAAAGCAAATCAGTAGTCCCCACAAGCCCAGAAAAAAATGCTCTTGGTAAATATATGTCCAGAAAGCACGAGCATAAAACCCATTAGATATCAATCCCCAGCGACTTTGATTTAAATCCTTTAACCAATTTTCAAGCTTAGACGCATTCAAATCCATTCCATTAAAATCCTGAAGTCCATTCGCGAAATAATAGAGTTCCGGGTCTTTCTCCTTCCAATAACTTTTATTCAGCTGAAGTACGGGATTGTCAAAAACCTTTGAACGGAGCTGATTAATAGTTTCAAACTCTTCCATTCCCAATTTTTTCACTAAAAAGACAGAAGAGCCGAATCCAATTGTAAGAATCAAAATGGGAATAGCCCAAACGGACTTTAAATTCTCCCTTGAATGGAAAACAATACTTGACAGAAAAACTGCAGCTATCATTAATAGAGCAACCTCTGCACGAATGAAGTAAGCAAATAGAATTAAGAAATCAGCCTTGTAAATCATCCACCATTTCTTGTCCAAATTGGTAGATTTCCAAAGCCTGTATGCCAAGCCCACGCAAATAGCTATAGTAGCAATTATTGAAAATTGAAGAAAGAAAGCAAAATGAATAATTGATACTAGAAATATCAAATTCCAAAAGTATAAAAGGGGTCCTTTCTTAAATTTCTCAAATACTAAATTGACCCAAAAAATATAGGAAATTGATAGAATCAAAAACCAAGAAAGTGGATACCAAGGCACTGCCGGAAAGAAACCATAAAGTTTCGAAAATGCTCCAGAAAGGAGGGGATGAATAAAAACAGCATACGTCTCTGGTTTACCAGTATAGGCTCCAGAAACTAACCACATCATCAATTCATCATCATTAACTTGAAACCTCCATGGCAAAAAAACTACCATGACAATTCCAATCACCCCAAACACTTGCCATATTTTTTTTTTGCTACCCTTTCCTATTTCCATAGAAATTCAGTTTCAACACCTTGATAAATACCTACTGATTTCCTTTGGTATCCTTGAGAAAAAGACGCTGGAAGGGAATCCAGGCTGTAAAAGATTATAGACTTTGGAAGACCTTTAGAGATTTCAAACTCCAACTCAGACCTTTCCCAAAACCCAATTTTGCCCCAATTTTTCTTATCAAGCAGATAGGCCATACCTGGATTTCTGTATGCACAAGCTATTTCATTAGAATTGGAAATATTCTCAATTCCCTTTAGTATTTCTAAAAATGAGATCTGTTCTTTATTCAATAGAATCGCATTATTTCCTCCATATTTCCATTCATACTTGGCTTCCCATAAAGGTTTTTGTTCAAATGGATTCACCCAAACCCCCAAAAAAACCAGAATAAATATTACCGGACCAATGGCATAAGCAATTAATTTTCTCCCATTATTCCAAGATAAGTATAGGAGCAGAATCCAGAAAATCCAAAAATGAATTCCCAACCTTAACCAATACACATTGCTACCAAAATGTAATACAAAAGGCAGAATCAATAAAACACAATTAATGGGCGAGTTGGAAATAGCATTTTTCTTAAAGTCAATTTCTGAATAAACCCAGCCGAGCACCCCTCCAAAGGCAATCAGTACTAAATGATTCCATTCGCTTGTAATATGAGTGACCCAACCTATAGCAGCTAAAATCGACAGATTAATTGCAATAACCAATGCTCTTTCAAGCTTTAGATTGGTGATTAATTTTCTGCACAAAAAGGAAACAATAAAAGATAAGAACATCCAGAAAACACCAACTAGCGTACTTTTTAGCAAATTCAAGAAATTGTAACTAGGTCTGGAAAATGGATTAGAAAGAAAGAATTCAATCCTACTAAAAAGCCCATCTTTAAAGCTCCAATAAAATATGATTTCAAGGATTAAAATTGATACCAATAAGCCTATCAATTTCCAGATTTGATTTGACTTCTGTGATCTCCAACTAACAGCAATAGTCATGATTAGTAATAGACCAGCCGCTGGCAATTTGACATAAAATAATAAAGCTAAAATTAGGCCTTCCAAAAAGCTTCCAAGCCTATTTTTCAAAGACAAAGTGTAAAGCCAGATACAAGTCCCTATTAGTAATAAGGTATTATAAGATAAATTGGGTGGCAAGAATGCGTAAGACCCCAGCAATCCTAAAATTACAATCCAATAAACCGGTGGATTGACTTTTTCACCAAAAGAACGCCTTAGGAAAAAATACAAAGCAATTGAAGCGAAAATAATACCTGATAATCTTATCCATCTGAGCTCTATGATATGGAATTGAATCCCAAAAACTTTGAATAAAATTTTAAAAAACAAATCATACAAAATAGGGCCATTGGAGTTTGACTGACCTGGATCAGCTAAGAGTACATAAAGACCCTCGTCAGAAAAATCGAACCCTCTAGGTATACCCCATATAATAGCCAGTAAAGTTGCGATTGAAAAAATCTGGAGTGTACGAAGCATGTCCACAAATTAGGGAGTGGGAAGGAAAAGGAAAAATAGTCACCTAAAATAGACCCAAAATTTAGTTTCCCTTAAAAATCTTCGTATTTAATAATTCTTATTATTTATTGGTTAATTCATATTATGTGGAAAACTTTTTGTGAATTACCCTAAAAAATACCCAGTACAGGGTATTTTTTTTTCAGTGAGAGGAAGTACCTTTGAAATAGGGTGATTAAGCAGCTTTTCTCATCAATTTTTTCTAGACCATCATTAAGGGATTTTTTTCAACACTTTTTGTTCCCTTAATACTTTATTACCAAAAGCAAAAACCTCCATTCAGATAATGAATGGAGGTTTTCTTTTTTTGAATTCAAAAAAAACCATCCCGCAACGCTGCAGAATGGTTTCCGAAAAAACGAGTCAATCATCACTCAATTAGGATGTAACAAACATCTAACCTTATTTTACTTTTCTATCAACTAAATTCAATTCCATCCTCCACCAAGCGCCTGATACATGTTAACCATAGCATTCATTTGCTGCATCTTGGTTTCGATCAACTCCATTCTTGACTCCAATGCTTCTCTTTGTGTTAGCAACACCTCCATGTAATCCGCACGCGCCGAGCTAAATAAATTATTGGAAATTGTAATGGACTCTGTCAAGGCTTGTACTTGTTGAGATTTCAATGCAAAGCTCTGCTGAAGATTCTCAATCTTTGCCATTTGATTTGCCACTTCTACATAGCCATTCAAGATGGTTTTTTCATATTCATAAACTGCGGCTACTTGCTTTGCATTTGCAGCTTGGTAATTTGCCTTGATTGCATTTCTATTGACTAAAGGAGCAACCATATCACCAGCCAAATTGAATATCAATGATTCTGGTGTAGTCAACAAATACTTGGCATTGAAGGCATTGTAACCAATACCACCAACTATTCTAAATGATGGGTAAAATTCAGCTTTAGCTACTTTAATATCTAATTTTGCTGCCTCCAATCCCATTTCAGCCTGACGTATATCTGGTCTGTTTGCCAAGAGCTGAGAAGGAATTCCTTCTTTCAACATTTGGGGCATCAAATCAGGAAAAGCTGCAGAACTTCTTTGGATATGCTGAGGATATCTACCCAATAAGAAATTAATTCCGTTCTCTGTTTCTGTGATCCGCTGACGCACTTCATAAATCCTACTTTGATTTTTTGCAACTTCAGCTTCAAATCGCTTCACCGCCAATTCGGTAACTTTCGCAGCTTGCTTTTGCATTTTAACCACCTTTAATGCATTCTTTTGGATCTCAATATTCTGATTTAGAATATCCAATTGATTATCCAAAGCAAGAAGTTCAAAGTAAGAATTGGCGATTTCAGCGACTAATTTGGTAGTCAGGAAGTTTTTACCCTCAACGGTTGACAGATAATTCATCACCGCCGCTTTCTTAGAATTTCTTAGTTTTTTCCAAACGTCAAGCTCCCAAGAAGCAACAGCTCCAAACATCAGATCACCAAGTGGCTCAGGGAACTCCTTGCCTTCAGCGATTTCGTGATTGTGCTCTACCACCCCATTGCGAGTGTATCTTCCAACTTTATCCATTCCGGCTCCAGCCTGAATATTCACAAAAGGTAGATACTCTCCCTTTCTGGCTTGGATTTCAGTAGAAGTAATGATTACTTCCTGCATTACTTGATTCAACTCCTGGTTTCTTACCAAGGCAGTATCAATTAAAGCTTTCAAATTCGGGTCACTGAAAAAATCAGACCAGACAATTTGGGCGGAATTTGTTGTATCCGTGGAGCCCTGAAAAGTATCAGGGACCTCACGGTTTTCTTTTTTTATTGCTTGGGTAGGTGCACAGGAATAAAGTGTGGCCGCAACCAACAGGGTCCCGACACCTTGAAATATATGTTTTTTAAGCATGGCGTTCTTCTGTTAGAGGTGCAAAATCTTCATCCTTGATCATCTTTCTTCCATCAGCAATGGTTGCGAATATGTAGTACAAACCAGGCACAATAATTACCCCGAAGACTGTACCGAACAACATTCCACCTAATGCAGAAGATCCGATGGTTCTGTTACCAATCGCTCCAGGTCCTGTGGCAATTACCAAAGGAATCAGACCAGCGATAAAGGCAAATGAAGTCATCAAAATTGGTCTGAAACGAACCTTTGCGCCCTCGATAGCTGATTCGAAAATGGTCAAACCTTCCTGATGCTTTTGCACTGCAAATTCCACAATCAAAACGGCGTTTTTACCTAATAGACCTACCAACATGATCAGACCAATCTGAGCATATATATCGTTGGCTAAGCCCATGACTTTCAGTAATAGGAAGGATCCAAATACCCCTGCTGGCAAGGAAGTAACCACAGCCAATGGAATAATAAAACTTTCATACTGAGCTGCCAATACTAGGTAAACGAAGATCAATACAACCACGAAGATGTAAATCGCCTCATTTCCTCTTCTTGCTTCATCATAAGAAAGACCTTCCCATGCGATATCATACCCATTCGGCAAAGTAGCCGCTGCAACTTCTTGAATAGCCTGGATCGCATCACCTGAAGTAAAACCAGGTGCCGGAACTCCTTTGATTGATGAAGATGTGTACAAGTTGAAACGAGTAATCTCATTAGGTCCTTGTGTTTTCTCCATTTTCATAAATGAAGAATAAGGAACCATCTCACCCTCTTCATTTTTGATGAACAGATTCAATACATCACTAGGAAGCTTTCGATATTCTGGAGCAGCCTGAGTATACACTTTGAAGAAGTTACCGAAACGGATGAAACCTTGCTCATAAGTGGAACCAATCAAAACGTCTAGGTTTTCCATGGCTTTCCCGATAGAAACACCCTTCTGCATTGCAAGCTCATTATCAATCTTCAACTCATATTGCGGGTAGTTCGCCGCAAAGAAGGTGAACAATCCAGCCAATTCAGGTCTTTTCTTCAAGGCTGTCATAAATTCAGCATTCACCTCATCAAATTCCTGATAATCAATGGTTGGGTTTTTATCAATCATTCTCAAAGAGAAACCATCGGAAGAACCGTAACCTGGTACAGCAGGTGGCTCGAAATATTCGATCACCGCACCCAGATTGTGGGTTTTCTCTTCCAATTCCTCAATGATTTCATGTACCGAATGCTCACGGTCTGACCAGTCTTTCAAGTTGATCAAACAAGTACCGGCATTGGATCCACGACCTTCAGTCAAGATCTCATAACCTGCCAAAGAGGAAACGGATTGAATACCATCTACTTCTTCAGCAATCGCCTGCAATTGTCTAGAAACTTCATTGGTTCTTTCCAAAGTAGATCCTGGAGGTGTTTGGATAATTGCATAGATCATACCTTGATCCTCATTCGGTATAAATCCAGTAGGAAGTGTTTCATTGACCGCAACGATACCGAAAGCAAATGCTCCCAAAATTGCCCAAGTCACTACTCTTCTGTTTACAATCAACTTCAACAGTCCTGTGTACTTTCCAGTAAGTCTTTCGAATTTATCATTGAACCAGTCGATGAATTTATCTACTGGAGATTTCTTTCTCTCTTTACCATGATTGTTTTTCAGAATCATAGCACAAAGCACTGGAGTCAAAGTCAAGGCTACCACACCGGATAGTACAATGGAACTAGCCATGGTAATAGAGAACTGACGATAAAATACCCCTACCGGTCCAGTCATAAAGGCTACCGGAACGAATACTGCGGTCATAATCAAGGTAATCGCGATGATCGCACCAGAGATTTCACCCAATACTTCTTTTACTGCTTTGTATGGAGATAAGTGCTTGTCATGCATTTTTGCGTGAACTGCTTCCACTACCACAATCGCATCATCGACTACGATACCAATCGCCAATACTAGAGCGAAGAGTGTGATCAAGTTGATCGTGAGTCCAAATATCTGCATGAAGACGAAGGCCCCAATCAAGGATACCGGAACCGCTATGGCCGGAATCAAAGTGGATCTCCAGTCTCCCAAGAATAGGAATACTACCAATGCCACCAAGACGAATGCTTCAAATAATGTATGAAGTACTTTATCAATAGAAGCATCCACAAACTTGGATACGTCATAGTTGATCTCATAACTCATACCCGGAGGGAAAGTAGGCTCCATTTCTTTAAGCTTAGCCTTAACATCCTCAATTACTTTACTCGCATTGGACCCAAAATTCTGCTTCAATACCATGGAAGCAGCAGGATAACCGTCTTTGTTGGAATAGATATCAAAGAACTCACTTCCCAATTCTACTTCAGCAATATCCTTGAGTTTTAGAATCTCACCTTCAGCATTTGCTTTGATAATGATATTCTCATATTCTTCCGGCTTGTTGAATCGACCTTGATACGTCAATACATACTCCAAAGATTGGGCAGTCTTACCAGAAGCTTGACCTAATCTACCAGGTCTACCGATCACACTTTGCTCATCGATAGCACCCAATACTTCCTCTGTGGAAACATTGTAGGCTCTCATTCTATCTGGCTTCAACCAGACACGCATTGCATATTGTCTACTACCCAGAATCTGAGCACGTCCCATCCCACTAATACGCTGAAGCTCAGGGAGGATATTCACCTTTGCATAGTTGTACAAGAACTTCTCATCGGCATTTTTATCCTTACTGAACAAGTTCACGTACATCAACATACTTGGCTGAATCGGTGTAATAATTACCCCTTCCCTTTGGACCAGAGGAGGCAGGTTATTCATGACCTGATCGACCCTAGTCTTTACGTTTACAACAGCTGCGTTAGGATCTGTTCCTGGTTCAAAGATGATCTGTATAGTAGCTTCACCGGCACTTGTTGCATCTGAAATAATATATTGCATCCCTTGAACACCGTTGATGGCTCGTTCCAAAGGAATCAATGTAGATTTCACCAAAACATCGGCACTGGACCCCGGAAATGCAATAAAGATATTAACACGGGGAGGTGCGATCTGCGGAAACTGAGAAACTGGACGTGTATTGATCGCCAGGAATCCCAAGAATACGATAGCTAATGAGATAGCTATGGCCAATACTGGCCGCTGTATGAATTTCTTAAACATCTTACTGTGATTTAAAGGTTGACCTTATTCAGCATGTAAGCCGTTTAATTCACTCATCACTTCATCGTGATCAACAACCTCGAATTCAATTTTCTGTCCATTGACAACTTTTCGAAGACCTTCAATCAAGATTTTATCATTTGTATCCAATCCAGAGCTAACTAGATATAGGTGAGGCAATTCAGCTACAATTGAAATTTCTCTGGATTCAAGTACCCCATCTTCATTCACTACAAATACAAATTTCTTATCCAAGACTTCGAAAGTAGCTTTTTGAGGGATTAACAACGCATCTGGGAAATGTACTGGCAATTGAATATTACCTGTCTCACCATGTCTTAGGATTCCTTTTTTATTAGGGAATGTAGCTCTGAATGCGATATTACCGGTTTCATTATTGAAATCAGATTCGATTGTAGTAATAATACCTGGGGTATCAAATGGTCTCTGATTAGCCATATGAAGGTAAACTTCAGGAAGACTATCTAAAGAGGTTGTAGATACGAAATCCAAATATTGGGCTTCAGGAACGTTGAAATAAACCCACATATCTGAATTATCAGATAGAGTAGCCAACAGTTCACCTTCATCCAACAAACTACCTAATCGTACATGGAATCTACCCATTATACCATCAAAAGGTGCTCTGATTTCGGTAAAGCCCAAATGTGCTTGAGCCAATGATAATTCTGCGTTTGCTTTATCTAGCTGTGCTTTTGCAAGAGCCAACTCATTGGAAGACACGATATTGCTATCAGCTAGACTTTTTGTGTTTAAATATTCAATTTCTGCAAAGCTTGCTTCAGCTTTTGCTTTTTGCATTTCTGCCTCATAGATCAAAGGCATAATTCTAAACATGAGCTGTCCCTTTTTGACATGTTGGCCTTCATCTACAAATACATTTTGAAGGTAACCTTTCTCCAAGGCTCTTAACTCGATGTGTTGAATTGAGTGAATTTGACTGACGTATTCTTCATATACGATCGTATCCTTTTGAACAGGATTTGTAACAAGGTAGGTTGATTCGTGTTCTACTTGTTCGTGTTTTGCTCCACAGCTAGCCAAGGCAAATACCACAGCATAGCCTGCGAGAATGATGATTTTCCTCATAATCGGATTTAAATTTTTCTAAACTCAGGGAATAGTAGTGACGAATACCAATCGATTCGCCAATAGGTTATTGGGCTGAAATTTTAATAATAATGGGTGACAAGAGGGCATACTCCTCCCCTTGCATTCGAGAATCAGCAAAAAGCCTAAATGATAAAAACTTGCTTCAGGATATAAAGCGGTACTGAGAAATTTAAGAATACCGGTAAGTCAAAATAGCTTTTTGACTTCGGCATCAAACCTCCCCATAGTTCGGAAATCCAATCAATAGTAATGGATCCAAAATCAACAGGAAGTCTTTTAATCGTAATAAAGTCTCGTTCCTTTTCTTCTTCTACTTCCCAAAAAGTGTCTTGCTGAGGAGTGTAGTAGGTTTTTACATAGGACTGGACTAAATCAGAGGAGTGATAATCCAACAGGGTATGTCCAAGAGGTAGAGGATGTAATAAATCTACATTTTGACCTGCTTCTTCAGAACTTGACATAGCCTGAGCAGTAGTGAACAGAGTCACTCCAACCGTAAGGCAAAGCCAAGAAGTAAAAATTCTGAGAAACAGATTTTTGAACATGGGGTCAAATGTAGAGTGATTTTTAATTCAAAAAAAAATTTTCAGGCAATTATTTTCATATACATAAGAAGATTTTAAAAAAATTAAGATTTATCTATAAAAGAACCATCTATTTGTAACAAAGATCACATAAAACATCCCCATTTCAAGCATTTGAAAAATATCATTTCAAATGACATAAATTTTAAATAATAGAAATATGATGTCTTTTTACAAGGGTGATTATTCTTTGAAATATTTAAAGAAAAAAATGAAAATTTTTAATCTTCTAATAATTTCGACCTGTTATTCTCCAAACTTCTCAATGAGATAAAGGTGTAAAAAGTCAAAAACCTAGTTAAAAAATAAACCTAGTCTTTGGAAATTAATCATGAAGAAATCATTTTTCTTCAAAAAAATAAACTACTAGCATTTTACAGGTTTCCTCTCCCAAATTTAATGGCTTATGTGGAATCCGTCCGTCAAAAAGCATTGAATCTCCTTCGTTAAGCAGGATAGATTCATCAGGAAAAACATAGGAGACATCTCCTTTAATAATATACTTATATTCAAACGCTTCTGTCTCTGCAAATTCTCTATCTGAACCTGGCTCTATATCCAATAAAACTATATCTACAGTACTTTCTTTTACCTTTTTTGTAAAGATTCTATGATATATATAGCCGCTCGCTGTTTCTTTTTCGAACCGCTCATAATTCTCCTTTCTCTGTATCAAAATAGGAGCTTGGTTGGTGTGTAAGCTCAATTCTCTGAAAAAATCATCCAAATCTTCTTCCAAAGCTTTAATTATTTGGATCAAGACTAGAAGTGAAGGTATAGTTCTGCCATTTTCTATTTGAGAAATCAAACCCTTGGTAACCCCAGCGCGATCAGCCACCTCTTGTAAAGTCAGGCTTTTTTCCTTCCTGATATGTTTCAGTTTATTACTAATCTGAACTATTACTTCCTGTTCCATTTAACTTATTTCGGGTTTAAGCAGGAAAACTACAAAAAGAAAACCTTTACCAGAGAATTTATTTGAGATATCCTGCAGCATCAATTTTTGAAGCATTTCTCCTGTCTATAAGGTCCATTTAATTTATTAATGAAAACTCTGTCAAAACAGAGCTCTCTTTTCTTTTCAATTTTCTTTGGAAATACATAAAAGAAGCTCCCATCAATAGCAAAGAAATTGTTAGAAAGACCAAAACTGATTCAGTGTAGAAATTCAACCAACTAACTTTTTCCATACCTCCCAGCTGCTTTGCAAATAATATCATTGAGGAACCGAGATAGCCGAAGCTATCAATCAAGTACATTAAAAATCCAACGTTTCCAATGGATTTGAATGTGGCAATCATCCGATCAAATAAGAGGCAATTGAAAGGTATATAAGCCATATACACCCCTGCTCCTACTAAAACCATCCATGCAAAAGGAGGAAGAATGCCTGATTGTAATGCCAAGGTAGCCAAGATTGAAATTGAAAATCCGACTATAATAATCCAATGGTTTAAGAAAAATGCCTTTTTGTTATTTCGGACCAAGACCAACAAAGACATCAGTCCAAGCATTAAAAGGGTAATAGGTATTTCGGTTTGAGATAAAAGTCCGGGATCTACGGTAATATTCAAACCCTGCCAAATCTCAACGACGAAATTATCCCGAAGATCTCTCAATCCTGTCAACATCATATAAACCAAAATCATCAGTATAATTCCAGGTTTAAATTCTTTCCAAAGACTAGTCCTATCTTTCCCTTGCATAGGAGGGCGAGAACTCCTCATTTGCCTATCTTCTTTTGAAGGAGGGGGAATCTGATTTAGCATCCAAACACTTAGTCCTAAAAGTGGCAAAAACACCATTCCAGTCAAAAAAGGCATCCAATATTCAGATACTCTCCAGTTTTGAAGGATGTAATGCCCAACAGACTTGACAAAACCAGAAGAGAAAACAAAACTTGCAGCCAAAACAGCTCCCATCATTTCAGTATACTTTCTCCCCTCCAGGTAATGAAACACAATACCCCAGATCAAGCCAAGAGGAAACCCATTCAAAACAAAAAAGAGAATACCAAAAGGACCTTTGACCAGTGCAAAACCCACTAATCCCAGAGCGGAAACACCTATCAAAGAAAGGATCAATCGAGCCCTTCCTTGTTCTTTGAGCTCTGAGATCTTTTTTATACCGTAAAATTTACTGGCCATATAACCCAAAGTCTGAGCAAAAATTAGCCATACCTTATAGTCTAAACTTAAAAATGATTCTCCTGAAAAAGTTGCTACCGCAAAGGGCTTTCTGAATGCATACATGCTTGAATAAACCAAAAATGCCATTATTGCGGCAAACAGGCTCATTTGAAAAGGTGAGGCTTTTTGCAGTTTATTCTTTAAAAAATCAGAATTCATTTGTTCAAGAAACATTCGAATTATCAGAAACGCTTTAAGCAATCAATCCTCGCCTGCTCGAAAAAGAGGGAATCATACAGGAGTAATCATCCCTCCCAATCGAGCAAAACCAACTCAATTACTGTTTAGCAAAATTAAACATATGTATAGCTGAGTATAAAATTTACGGATTATGATTCTATTAAACATGTGTTTTGAAAAAATTATATTGGGATATTTTTCTTAATTTTAAGTTCATATTAGCAACTTGTTTCGACTTAAATATCTTCAAGAAAGCTTAACCTAACAATTTTGAATATTTAAAACCAATCATAGAATTTAGTATTTGTAAACTTTACCCCTATGAAAGATTTAGAAAAGCTAAGTATTGACCAAAAGCTGGATTTGATTTTTGACTTATATGAAAAGCATGGCGAAGAAGATTATATAGGAGAACCTGTATCACAAATCGAACACATGTCGCAGTCAGCACAGCTGGCAGAGAAAGAAGGATTTGACGAGGAGGTGATCCTTGCCGCATTTTTTCATGATATAGGACATCTTTTTGCCCACTTGGGAGACAGTGAATCCATGGGAGGATATGGAGCAAAAAGGCATGAACAAATCGGAGCAGCTTACTTGAGAAAACTTGGCTTTTCTGAAAAAATAGCCAAACTAGTTGAGAATCATGTTCAGGCGAAAAGATACCTCACCTACAAGTACCCTGAATATTTTGAAAAACTCTCTGAAGCAAGCGTGAAAACCTTGGGCTATCAAGGAGGTCCTATGAATGAAGAAGAGGCCAAGGAATTTGAAAATGACCCGCTTTTTGAAGCTTCTTTAAAAATGAGAACCTGGGATGAGGAGGCTAAACTCGAATTCATTCCCCTTCCAGATTTGAATAAATATCGTGAAATGGCGAAAAAAATGCTTGTATAAAAAGCTCAAGATGCCTTTCTCGAATTTATCCACCTCAACCTGAAAATCCTTACAACATCTAGATCAATAGGCAGAAACAAAGTCTCTTATCTCAGAATAGAATCTATCTGGATCGCTGATGTAGGGTTCATGACTTGAATTTGGAAACAGGCTATAGGTCTTTTTACTTGCATCACTTCCGTAATTTAAAAAGACCTCTTCACCCTCTTCCGGTACAATCAAGTCATCATACCTCCCCCAAATAAATAGCGCGGGAATAGAGATGTTTTTCACCGAATTGATTAGATTTTCTCCTTCAGCATCTTTATTCAATCGATCATTGACAACTTTCAAATTTGATGATAAATAGGAAGGAAATGGATTATAGGTTGAAGCGAATCCAATTGAGAGATATTGCCTAATCGAAAGTGTTGCTATTTCTTCAGGGATGATAATCTCACCTGGCCACCCCAAAAAAGATCTCCATTCATTTTTTTGTTGCCTTGTCAAGATTTGAGGATTGTCTTCAACCCACCGCAAAGCTTCCTCCCAATGAGGAATCATGTTTCCTTTACCTATTTCCTCTTGAGCAATATTTTCCAGAAAAGTTCTCCTATAAAGCCAACTTAATTCATAATCGAAATTATAGGCCCCATCAATTGATATCCAAGCTTGAATCTTGTCTCCTAAGTTGGAATCCAACAAATAATTGGCTCCGATAAATGCCCCAAAACTATGCCCCATCAAATAAATTGAGGCATCTCCATACTTTGATTTCAACACCGTAATAATAGCATCTAAGTCCTTGACATATTGATCTATAGTAAGCGATTCCTCATCAATATTTCCCTGAGCGTTTCCACATCCTCTTTGATCATAATAGACCATTGCAAAATCCTTTTCCAGACTTTTTGACCAGCCAAACATATCCGCTCTAGCCATATCAATACTAGTCAATCCTGGACCACCATTGATATATACAATCAGCTTTTGAGAAGCCGTATTTCCTTTTACCCATACAGGTATGACAGCCTCGTCAATTTGAACCTGAAAGAAAGCATCACTGCTCTTTTCAGCTTCAAATTTCTCACAGGAAAACGAACAAATTATCCCAACTATCACTAAGATGTTTTTCAACTTTTTCATAACTCTGATTTTAATGGAAATAATAACCCCGCTTCCAAGAAAAAATACCCCGTCCCATTTGGGAATCCTGGAATAGAATATTGAAACTGAGGCTTAATAAAACCTGTAAATACCTTCTTTTGACTATGAAAAAAATCCTTTCCAAAAGCAGCAAATAAACTGGTTTTAAAATAGGAATACCCAACTTTACTTTTCTCCACCCTCCCCTCTTCGTTGATGGTATAAACTTCAGGAATAATTGTCCTCAAAACTCCTATTCCTATGCCTAAATCCAGATAAGTACCATTTTCCTTCTTCCTTCTATAGAATAGCTCTGGAACAAATTGAAGTCCATGATGATATCTCCTGTGATAATAATATGCCAATGAGGGACTCAATTGGATTGATTTAAAAATCTCTTGAGAAGCACCCTTCTTTTGAGTTTTAAATTGCCTCCATTGTTTGATCTGATAATTAGCAGATAGCTTGATTCCCGGATGGGTAATCATCTCACCAAAATAGGAGATCGAAACTTCTTGGGGTTTCCAAGATTGCCCTGAACAGAAAAAAGAGGTGTTGAACAGGAAAGAAAAGAGCAACAATTTGAATTTATTCTTCATCATCTTGATTGATTCTTGTTTCATTATTGGACAAATCACTAAACCCTCGATTGATGAGAGCATTTCTGGGAATCTTTACCTGAGTTTGTTTCATAAACTGACTCAAAACTCAATTCGATAATTCAAGACTGGAATCAGAGGTGTCAAATAAATCGTTTCGATCTCATTGGACATGGGCTCAAAATAAGTTCCATACACATTCTTCCGATTGGTTGCATTTTGAATATCCAAGGACCAGGTTCTCGTGGAATTAGCTTTGTTCTTTTTCAAACTAACACGAAGATCTGTTCTGAAATAAGCCGGGTTTTGCTCTTCAAAGGCATGGTTTTCTTGATAAACAGTCTCTCCTTTTTCAATGGAAGCAGATAAATCAATAGGAGTAATCCTCTGTCCACCACCATAGTTCATTCGGATATTCACTCCAAACACTCGGTTGTTTTTCCATTGAAACTCTTTACCTCCTGTAAAAGTGAAATTGTAATTCCCATTGTAGCGGGTATCCCGCCAAACATTTTCCTTAGTCTTGTAAAGCGAGTTGTAAACTGACCCGGTTAACAGAAAGTACATTCCTTTATTGGTAAACTGCTCCAAAGTCACTTCAAGCCCATAGTTTTTACCAAAACCTTTATTTACCAAAGGATCAGTCATCAAAGTCCATTGTTGATTCAAAATGGAGTAGGTTTCGTTTGCTCCTTCCTTGATTGGGATATTATAAAGATGCTGGTAATAGGTTTCTACTTTAAATCTCAAATAAGGATTGAGCGACCTATCATACCCCAAGACAAAATGTTGGGATTTGCTTAAGCCTAAGTCTTTGTTTGGCAGAGTGATATTTCCATCCTGCTCTTCTTCAGCAAAATATGTCCCCAAAGTTTGCACCTGACTATGTAAACCATATCCAAAGCTCAGCCTCTGCTTTTCATCCAACTGATAATTTGCACTGAATCTCGGCTCCAAGGAATTGGAATTATTCAGCATAAACTGCAGGTAATGCATGCCTAAATTAAAAGAGAGGCGCTCGGAGGCTTTGTAATTGAGTTGGGAAAAAGCCTGGACACTCTGAGAATTCCCTTTGGAGTCAACATGCTTGACAACCTGATTCAAATCCTGGTCATAAGCTCGATTGTATTGATTGTAGGAAAGTTGATTAAAGTAAAAACCACTCCTCAAACTAGCCCTAGAAGAAAGCTTGGAATTCAAAACCATATTCCAGGTGATTTTGGAATTGGACAGTCGTTGATAAAAGCGCTCTTCGGGAATATATTCATCATCAACAAAATCATAAGCATCACCCAATTCTGTACCTGAAGCCAAAACAGTTGTTTGCAGAAAATGCTTGGAATTCACACTCAAATTGTATTTGACTCCGACTGCACCTGTATTAGAAAAGAAATTGGTATTGTAGCGATCCTCTTCAAACTCCCATTCAGAAGCATCCAATTCAGCATCTTTATTTTGGTCACTTTTACCTCCAAATCCAAAAACTGAAACACTACTCTTCTTGCCTGTTGGCAGATAAAAATTAAATGATAAATCCTGAAAATTAGTCACATAGTCTCCCAAAGGAACACCGATTTTACCCAAAAGAGAAAGGGTAGAATACCTGTAATTCACCAAATAGGATCCTCTGTAGTTTTCTGAAAATGGTCCCTCTAAGGCCACATCCGTTCCCAAAAATCCAGCTTGGATCGTGTATTCCCGGTTCTGATTATTCCCTTTCCGAAGGTTTAAATCAAAGACACCTCCCAAAGCATTGCCATATTCTGCAGGAAAAGCCCCTGTTATAAAATCTGAATTATCCAGCAATTGGCTACTTAAAATGGAAACTCCTCCCCCAGCTGAGCCTGGAAAAGCAAAATGATTTGGATTGGGAATATCAATCCCTTCCATCCTCCATAATAAACCGTTCGGGCTATTTCCACGGATTGAAATATTATTGTTCCCATCATCGGTACTTACCACTCCAGAAAAAGAGCTCGCCATTCTTGCAGGATCATTGATTGCCGCAGCATACTTCCGGGTCTCCTCCACCGAGAATGTTCTCCCACTTACCCCGATCATCTCATTGATAGTTCTGTCCTTTTCACTTGCAGTCACTACAAACTCCTGAATTTCAGAAATGCTTTCTTCTAGAGAAATCTCCAAAACAGATTCTTTCCCAGAATTTACTTTGACTTCCTGAAGGATTCTATCCTCATACCCCATATAGTTAATTCTCAATGTGTAGGTACCTACAGGGACTTCTTGAATTATAAAATAGCCATCCAGATCAGTAACCGCTCCCTTAGATGGATCAAAACCCAAAATTGATATTGAAGCTCCAATCAAGGGGGATTTGGAAATTTGATCTACAACTTGACCACGAATGGTCTGATTGAGTTGCTGAGAGTCGACAGAAGGGATATGGACAAAATATAGCAATCCCAGGAGGCTTAGAAAAAGTCTCATAATAAGCTGATTTAGAAGTTAATGATTAGTTTTTTTTAAAAGAATCGGAATCCTGCTCGGAATCCCCACCACATCTGACTGGCTACATCTTCTGGATAATATCGCTGGTTGCGAATTTTGGTCTGGGTATACTGGAATAACTCAGGATGAAATTCATAGGAATCATCATAGACTCTAAAGTTGAGTGTAGGTCCTGCGAAAATTGCGAACTTTTTGGCCACCTGAAATTCAGCTCCCACATAGAGCTTATTGATCAGGTTCAGCGCCAAAACATTTCCCTGATTAAGCTGTTCGGAGCTAGCTTCAACATTCAGAAAAAAGCGGTCCGTAATTCGAGGAGAGGAACCTACCCCATACCCGAAGGCCCAAACGACATCCCTATTGATTTCTGGTCTCATTCCGGCGAAAAGCATGGTATAAAATTCCCTTTTCCCACTTCTGAAAGCCAAATTGAAAGGAAGCACTTCATTGGAACTCACTTCGAGAGTGTGATAGCCTGACTTCACAAAACTGATCAAACCAACGGGAACTCCGCTCATGCTATCTGCATAATTGAAAAGTCCCAATTGAAAGCCTTTCACCTTACCTGCGAAGTTAAAAAGCCCGACTTGTGATCCTTTTACCTCTTTGGCAGTAAAGTTTAAGCCGCCCGATATCTGTGACCCTTCCAAATCTTGGGCAGAGAAATTCAATAATCCAGCAAGCTGAACTCCTTTGACGGACTTCGGGGAGAAATTCGCCAATCCTGAGATTTGAACGCCATCGACTTTTCCAGTGGTAAAATTGGTCAACCCTGCCAGTTGAACGCCTTTTACTGAATCCAGATTTGAATTAAATAATCCTGCCATCTGAACGCCATCCACTCTACCTCTGACTTGGTTGAAAAGTCCGGCCAACTGGACTCCATTCATATCTCCACGATTGATATTGAATATGCCCGCCGCTTCAAAAGATTCTGTCCCTGCCGAATAACCTCCCAGTACATTGAATGAAACACCATTGACTACATTCCCTGAATTGATTCCATTTGTGCCCACGTAAGGAACAAATGAAATCTGAAATGGAGCAAAAGTGGTATCAGCACCAGGTTTGGTAAAAGGCTTGAATTCCACATGAAAATCCTTGGTTCCTTCTTGACTTTCCTCCTCCTGCTGTGCCCACGCAAATTGACAAGCAAACAGCAAGAGTAATGTGGTGATTTTGTGAATAGTCTTCATTGTATTGATTTCGTTTCATCTTAATGACAGATGAAAGAAGCAATACCCCTATCCGGCTTTGAAAAAAATTGAATTCATTCCCTACAAACTCAAAATTGCCCGGAATCCCCTTGCTGCATAATAGGAATCCGCGCCATTGTGGTAGGTAAAGACATGATTATACCTACGATCACAAAAAAGTGCTCCACCCAGCTTACGAATTGCTGAAGGAGTCAGGATCCAACTGGAGGTTTTCAAATCAAATTCCCCCAATTCCTGTAGTCTTTTGTATTGTTGCTCATTCAACAGCTCAACCCCCATCTCTTGTGCCAATGCCATTGCGGAATTTTCTGGCTTGAATTTCTTTCTGGCTTCCAATGCTTCATGATCATAGCAAAAGCTTCTTCGACCAGCAGGACTCTCTTTGGAACAATCCACAAAAAACCATTCACTAGGAATTGAATTGAAGATCACCACATCAGGTTCACCACCAGTTTCTTCCATTAAAAATAAAGAGTTAAGAACCGAAGTATTTGCTTCAACTTTCTCCAAAACCATTTCCCAAGTCAATCCAGAATGTCTTTGCGGATTTTTGTTGAATCTGATTTCAAGAGTCTCAAGCAATGCTATTTTTTGGTTTGGATCGAGTCCCATTTTCTAATCTTGAATAAGTTTTTGAAAAGTTTAAATCTAGCAAATCCCAATCAAATCTTCCGGACCTATTCTTTGATGATTGTTTAGGGATTCAAATGAATCATAATATTTACCTGAGTAAGACCTTTTTGAAAGGGAATAACCAAATAACCTGCCTGAGATCCTTCAAATTCCTTAAGCTCAACACCTGGAACCGACAACTTACGCAGGTTTACTTTACTCAAATCAGGAAAATAGATCAAAGACTCACCTGCTGAGTCAGTATTCTGGGACCATGTGATCTCAAATACCTGATTAGCTTCATCAAAGGAATAATTTTCAAGCTTACCTGAAACCGCTACCGGATAAGGTCTAATAATCGCTTTTCGGAAATAAGGAAGGTTTTCCATTTCCGGATCATAGGACCAGTAGGCATTTGAAAAATGATATTTCTCCAACAAAGAAACAGCCTCCAGAGCTACCGGAACAATTTGCTCGCCTGATTGATAATAAGCTCCCCACTCACCTAACCATACGGGCATTTGGAGTTCCTTTCCCTTTTCAGAAATCCTGTTGTAAATAAAATCCAATCTGGCGTTGGAAGATTCCTGGCTAAACTCTGTATCCACCACCAAATCATATGCATGAGGAGCATAAGCGACTTGAGGATCCGGTTTGCCATTTGGAAATGAAGTCCTTTCTATAGCTGATTTCACACCCATATTTGAAAAGTAGGTATGCTCCAAAAATATGATTTTATCATCCCCAGTTTCTCGGATAGCATTTGCCATTTTCTGATAAAAAGGCTGTAGTTTTTCTTGTTCAAAGCCTGAAACAATTGGGTATAAAGCATCAATCACCGGAGCAAAATCTTCTTCCGAGTCCAGGGAACGGAGCGCCTCAGACCTGGATGTTGGGTCCGACCAGATATGAAGTAATTGCTCCTCTGTCAGGACCTCCTTGGTATTTTCGTAATGCAATTCTGCATATTTCTGGAGCATTGCTGGCATAGCTTCCTGTGCCAAACTCCCTGGAAACGGTTCGTTGAATAAATCATAACCGATGACAAAGGGGTTATTTTGATACCTTTTTGCCAAAAGTTGCCAAATCTCTGCCACATGATCCTGTAACCCTTTGCCATCTGAGGCCTTCTCATTATTCCAAAAGCTATCAAAAGCCTGATGGACAGCTGGGCTGATGAGATACGAATCACTCCATACATCTCCGGTCAAATGAGGTAATCCTTTGTCCAATGTTGCCCAAGTAGGAGCTCCGTCTGAAAATTTAGAAGAAAACAGATCCTGATGAAGGTCCAAAACCACATAAAGTTCATTTTCTGTTGCCCATTGAATCTTTTGATCCAGTTCCTTTAGGTACTTTTCGTCAAAATGATCTGGTTGCGGCTCAATTCCATCCCAAATCACAATTAAACGGATGCTATTCATTCCCCACTTTTTTAAATTGGAGTAGAACTCTGGTCCTGATTGGAAAAGGTAATTATCATCCTTGGACTTGCTCACTACATTGATTCCATTGAGGATTACTTCCCGTCCCAAATCATCCACAAATCGCTCCCTCATTACGACCAGTTTACTTTTGGGATTGGATGAAGTCTGAGCCCAGGTGGATTGGGTCAGAATAGAATGGAAACCAATAATTAGGAATACATAGCTGAAGAAACAAGATTTGGTAAGGATTCTGGTAATCTGGAACATTTGAAGGGATTAAATTCTTTCAAACAAAATAAGTAGATACACCCTAGCCTACAAAGGAGATGACAATCATCACAACCTTTAACCCTCCAAAACATCTTTATTCAAACAATTAATTATCAATAACTTATAAAAATTTCCTGAAAAACAGAAATGCCATTTTTTTGACAATTATCATGTTAAGAAATCAAAAAAAGCGGATTCCTAGTCTCCCTCCAAACCAAAACTGATCCGCCCAATCATTCGCCGCAAACTCATGTTCGGAGAAAATCTTAGGGTCAGTATAAGTAAATAAATCTGGATGAAAGTCATAAGAATTATCATACAACCTCCAGTTCAAGGTTGGCCCGGCATAAACTCCAAAGTTTTTGCTAATTTGATAATCAAATCCTAGGTAAGCCCTACTCACCACGTTTAGGGCATTTACAAACCCTTTATTGATCTGCTGAGAGCTCAACTCTATGTTTAGGAAGGTCTTTTTACCCAACCTCGGAGAAGCACCTATTCCATATCCAAATGCCCAGGTGACAGAATCTGTCTCCTCCGGTCTGATTCCCACAGATAGAATATTATAAAATGCTCGAGTACCTGTCCGAAAAGAAAAATTAATCGGCAGCATTTCATCAGCCCCGAGTTCCACTTTATGATAGCCTTTTCTCACAAAGGAAATCAATCCTATAGAAGCACCTTGGACTGTATCAGCATAATTGAATAGGCCGATCTGAGTCCCTTTTACTTCTTTGGCACCATTAAAAATCACTGAGGCTTGAAGCCCCTCCATTTTTCTGTGAGTATAATTTGCAATGGGAGAAACCTGCAAGCCAGTCAAATTTCCACCAGCAGCATTAACCAGACCCGAGACTTGGGCACCTTTCACATCGCCCAAATTGAAGTTTACCAAGCCAGATCCCTGCACCGCATCAGCATTCCCCAGATTCATGTTTAGAATCCCTGACACCTGGAATCCTTTCAAATCTCCACCCGTGAAATTGAATATTCCAGCCCCCTGAAATTTCCCTACATCTCCCCGGTTCATATTAAACAGGCCTCCAATTTCAGCCTTTTCGGTTCCTGCAGAATAGCCTCCCAAAATATTCAATGAATAATCATTAATCACGTTTCCACTCAGTTTCCTATTGGTACCGACAAATGGGACAAAAGAAACCTGAAAGTCTCGATGAATAGTATCACTCAGATTAGAAATATTCTGAGCTGGTTCTTTGTCTTTATTCAGCTTCCAAAACTTCCATTTTTCTGGACTATCAACTGCGGTCAGAATTTTCTTGGGGTCCAGTTTCAAAAAGATATTCTGGAAAAACTGGTTCTTATTGGAAGAAACCAGCATAGTATCAGAATAGCTGGCTTTATTGACAATCAGCTTAAAATCTTCCTGATTGTGGTTTTTCACCTGAATTTCGAAAAAACCATATTCATCCGTAACAGAGGATTGCAAAGTGATCGGATCGTAAACCGTGGCATTTCGGATTCTTTCCCCTGTATTTTCGTCCACCACGTAGCCGCTGACAGTTACTTCCTTTTTCGAAACTGGAGCAGGTGTCAGGATAACATAAATCCCTTTTTCCTTGTACTGTACTGAGCCTAGAAAGACTTCCTCTAGGACTTCTCTTACACTTTGGTCTTTAATTGTCCCAGTGAAGGTTTGCTCCACATCAATCGCCGAACTGCTATAGGAAAACACCAATCCTGCTTCTTTGGAAAGGTCGTCCAGGAAATTTGCCACTCGCTGATTTGACACCTGCATGCTGACTCTTTTTTCCAAAAGAGGAATTTGCTGGGCAAAGACGTTTGTAAAGGCACACAAACAGATCAGGCAAAGAATAAAAAAGTATCCTTTCATAGAGATTTTGACTCCTTTAATTTAAAAACAACTTTCTCCAGAAAGAACTATTTCATCGTCAGACTCATCCAAATCCAAGCCCATAGTCTCTGTAATAATCGAAAGAACCGTTTCCAAACTTTCATTTTCAAAATTGACAGTGATTGGACAATTGCCAATTGGACCTTCTAATCGAATGTTTTGTTGATAAACTTGATTGAGTTGAGCTATTACTTCTTGAAGTGGCAGATCCACAAACTCGAATATTCTGGTTTTGTAAGCAATCACATTTGGACTGGCTTCTTCTTTAAAAAATTGCTGACTTGCCTTTTCAAAGCGACCTTTTTCACCAGATTCCAAGAGAATACCTTCCTGCTCATCGGTAAAAAACTGAACTGATCCCTCAAAAACTGAAACTTCAACATGATCCTCCCCAGGAATAGCTCTGACATGGAAAACAGTACCAATATCCCGGATTTTCAATTCACCGGCCTCAACTAACCAGGAGGCTTTTTTATCCTCAGAGATACTGATTGTCGCCTCTCCTTTCAAGTCAATTACTCCTGTTTTTTTTCTGGAGTTGAAAGCTACTTTCACCTCAGAATCTTTATTTAAAGTCACTTCAGCTTCCTCCTCAAAGATTTGGGTTACAACTTCATTTTGACTGATGAACACCTGCTCTTCTACAGAATTGAGCTGGGTATAAAAGAGATAGACCAATGAAGCTATCAATACCAATCCAGCAGCAACTCTCCAGAAAGGCAACATGAAAACATGTCTTTTCCCTGGAGTATCTAGCTGAGGATATACTTTTTCCCAAGCCGCATCAGCATTGAATTTTGGCGAATTCGGTATCTGGGATTTCTCGAAAATTACTTGAGCATCCTTCAGGTATTTCTCGTTTTCTGAATTGAGCTGGGCCCAAGCCTCCACCTCGGCCACCTCTTGCTGAGTAGCTTCATCCAGAATATATTTCCCGATCAGATCTTCTATATGTTCTTTTTCTTGTTCGCTCATAGCTCTAGAAATCCTTTCATCAGGACAATGATCATCGGTAAATAATCTTTCAATTGTTCTCTCAGCACTTTCAAGGCCTTACCTATTTGATTTTCCACAGTTTTGATAGATAGACCCAGTTGATCGGCTATTTCTTGGTATTTCAGTTCTTCAAATCGGCTCATCTTGAAAATCAATCTACACTGCTCTGGAAGTGTTTGGATAGCTTGATGAATCCGATCTTCCAGTTCCATTTTAAGTGCATCATGGTCCGAGGATTCAGCCACTTGAACTTCTTGCTGAAGAACAGCCTGAGCATGAACCTGCCGTACTTTTTGCCTTTTGATTTCATTGAGGCATGAATTTCTCACACTTCGATACAGGTAAGCCTTCAGAGAAGTTTCGATTTGAAGGTTTTCTCTTTTCTCCCAAAAACCAATAAAAGTCCCTTGAACCACCTCTTCAGCCTCATCCACATCCAACAAATAGGAATTTGCAAAACGGCATAATCCATCATAGTGCTCTTTGAACACTCGCTCAAATGCCTGCATATCTCCTTTTTGGATTTCTGAAAAATCGGCTGGTTCCTGGCCTTGCATGGAAAAACTGAATTCTTTCCCACAAGATAAGACTTTGCATGCTTTTTAGAATAAGACAACTGAATTGTCCTATCCCCCTATGGGAAATTGAAAAAAGTTTAAAAAAAATTGCCACTTAATCTGAATCAGGTGGCAATTCATTCACAATTGAATATAAATCAATTCATTGAGACTTTGACAAAGAATACGAATCTAGGATTTCTCCATTTTTACCCATTACAGAAAGCTTCAATTCAGTTGAATTTAGATTCAAAACCCCCACATGATGTTCTTTGATTAATTCATCCATTTTGGGTTCAGGAGAATCTTCTCCTTTGGGTTCCAACCCTCCACCTGCTCCGCCAAAAATGAAGAATTGAACTTTATTTCCAGAAAACTCTTGGCTCAGCCTTTCATAATCATGGGTATGGCCAGCCATCACCACATCAATCAATCCTTGATCGAAATAAGGCTCCAATAAATCACGAATACTTTGTTCTCCCTGATATCCAGGCCAGCCTTGAGAATAAGGAGGTTGATGCAAAGCAATGATTTTCCATGGTTTTTCCTTCCATTCTGCAGAATTGATGACTGATTGAAACCAATTGAACTGTTCTGAACCTTCAGGAAGGGAAACCGGGAAAAATGTATTGGGATCCACTCGCATCAAAGCCATTGGCCCCACATAATTCACCCCGTAAGTCAATTCATTCTCCCTGAAAATTTTACTTTTCAATGCTTTTGGAAACAAATCTTCGTAATAGCCATCGTAATCATGATTTCCAGGCACTGGAATCTGGATAGTATTCATATTCGAGGCTGTTTCTAAGAAGCGTTCATAAGCCCATTCTTCAGAACCATCATTGACCAAATCCCCCAAACCTATCGAATAATCTACTCCTTCATTGGCGATCGCTTGAGAAAAATTCAGAAAGGTATCCCAGCCACCTTGAGAATCTCCCCAAACGGCAAGTTTAAGACTCTCTTTTTCCTGAGGAATTTGGAAAATAAAATCACCGAAATTGGAATCTTCTTGTTTTAAAGTAAAGAAGATGCTTGGCTCTGTTAGTTCATAAGTAAATACTCCATCATTAGACTCTACCACCACTTCATTCCCTTTGCCAAAATCCAAAATAGCTACTCCTGGCTTTTCACAAATCCATCTTAAATAATAGCTTCCATCAGTTCCCAAAATCAAAACCGGGCTGGAAAATAGAATTGGATAAGAATCCAAACCCTCCTCTTTTTCGCCCAAAAACAATTCATTTTTTCTAAGAGAAAGCAAAGAGTCCTGAGCCTGAGCTACCCGGTCCTTCCAGTCCAAAAATTCGGTCTGCCCCATCCAATAAAGTCCTCGAAGACCGCCGGCCATAGCATTATTGACGACTCTCACTACCAATTCCAATTCTCCAGTTTGGGATATCTCGAAAAATTCTCCCAGCGGAGAGCGTCTGGCTCTTTTGCCATTTACCCACAATTGAGCGCCATCATCAGCATGGACATTTAAGAACCCAGGTTCCAACCTAACCTTTGTTTTGTACCAAAAAGAATGGTTGGCATTGCTCAATCTATGCGGCAATTCCACTGGCTCACCTTTTAGATTTTCAGGGAGCTTCCGATCAATTCCAGGAAAAGAGTCCATTCCCAAAAATTCCCATTTCAATTCCAAAGGGGATGCCGCCTCTGAGAATTTTGAAAGATTTGCCCATAATGCATTAAACTCGTTATTTGAAAAAAATACCTCCCCATAACTTGGAGAGGTAGATTTTTCTTCCTGATTGCATGCAAGAGCAACCAAAATCAGAAAGAATAAGAAATACTTTTTCATTTGATCATTTCTTGAATCACCTTTTCAGCTTTCGCATCGGGATATTCCATTCCTAAAAGTTGGAAAATAGTTCTTGCAATCATCGCAGAATGCCATTGCCCCTGAACTTTCATTTCTCCTTTTGCTGGAGTATCAGGCCCTATAGCTGCTATCCAAATTTCACCAGCTTCAGGCACTTCATCTCCATGACCTCTCCAAGTTCTTTTGGTAACTCCTCTACCATGGTCGGTAGTGATAATCATCGTTGTTTTATCCTTGTATTGAGGCATTGACTGAACGGTTTCCCAGATCTCCTTGATAAAAGCGTCTGTTTGCTTGGCTGACCAAATGTATTGGTCATACTTGTTGCCATGAGCCCAATCGTCTGTTTCACCATAAGAAATGTATAAGACTTTCGGCTGATACTTTTTAATCGCTTCCAATGCATAATGATGCGTAAATGGATCCAATCTCACTCCACCCCATGGTCCTCTGATCTCCTGCTGTAGACTGTTGATGGTTTTTTCCACCTCCGTTAAATCATCCCCTTCAGCCAAATCAAATCCGGCATTTACCGGAACCCCACTTCTTTCCTCATTGATAATGTAAGGAAACACATCCCAGGAACCGAAAGCCATCACTTTCCCCTTAAAACCATCTTTCTGATTCAGATATTCCAAGAGAGTTTTATTCGGGTTATTGATTTTATCATTGGAATCAATCCTTTCATCATCAGCAAATCCAGTAAGCACCTCATTGTATCCAGGATAGGAAAACCACATTTTGTTTGCATTGTCTACCTTATTGCCATAGGCACGATTTCCGTAAAGCTGTCCTTTTTTAGCAATGGTATTCCAAAAGAAAGGCATCAACATTTCCCTTCTTTTTATTGGATCTTCATTCCAAAAATCATTGAGCAGGGATCCTTGAGACTGAATCATTCCTGTATCATCTACCATCAAAGAATCGGCTCCTTTGAAAATCTCCTGCCATCTCATCCCATCTAAAGTGATAAGGATAACGTTTTCAGTTTTGTAATCATTTTGGGCCCAAGTCAATTGTCCCAACAAACAGAAAGTAAGTAATAAATAAATCTTTTTCATTTGAGTCATTAGAAAGAATCCTGCAAAACAGAGGTCATGCAGGATTCAATTGATTTAAGGTGGTGATATCAATATTAGTCTACATCCCACCAAACTTTGGTGGTAATAGCGTCTTCTCCTTGACGAGCAATCGCATCCAAGTAATTTTGCTTATTCAGTGCCTGCACACTGGTAGGATACATATATCTTACCGGAACGGAGCTGATATAGGCTGCCGGTCCAGGTAAAATTTCTGGATAATTTGTTCTCCTCCAGTCATACCAACCCTCCAAACCTGTAAAGAATAGAGCCAACCACTTTTGAGTTCCGATTTTTGAAAGCTTCTCATCCGTCGTTCCTGTATAAGCAACACCTGATTGTGTAAAGTAAGAATCTGAAACATCCAATTTTTCAGCAATTTGAGGAAGGTTGATCATTTCATATCTCTCTTTGTAGTATGCAAAAGAAGCCTTGATACCGTTCATGTAGTACTCTTCCGCAGTTCCAGTAGTGATGAAACCTCTTTCTCTAGCTTCAGCTAAGACGAATTGCAATTCTGCATAGCTCATCAACATGGCCTGAGCGCCGGTTGGGTTAGCCAATGAAGTACAAGCAGAACAAGACCACAACAAACCTACTCTTGAGACAAAGTTAGATCCACCTTTTGCAGGATCTCCAGATGGCGAATAAGCCAAAGCTTCCTCATCAGCAAGTCCGTTAGGAACACCTTGATAATCATCTACTTCACCAATAATACCTGCACCAGAATCATTTGTTGGTTGCGCATACGCATAAAGTCTTGGATCATCCAAATCTTTCAAAACACCTTCCATCTTTTCACTCAATCTGTACTCATCAAATGATCCAGAACGAGTGGTATATAGTGGGTGCTGATTTGGGACATCTTGCAAATATTGCAAAGCTGCCTGATCTTCGATACCAGTGAAAATTGGAGATTGAGAAGGATTATCCAAAATAGCCTGCATTGCTGCAGAAGGATCTTGTCTATCTGACAATCTCATCAAGATTCTTAGTCTCAAAGAGTTTGCAAACATTTTCCATCTTTCGATATCACCATTGAAAAGGATATCTCCACTTACTTGCTCAGAGGTGCTGCCCAAAAGGGTGTTTGCCTCTGCCAATTCACTCAAAATACTCGCGTAAATGGACTCCTGAGTATCGAATTTCGGATAATTCACTCCTTCTTTTGCCTGAATAGCCTCAGAGTAAGGAATATCTCCATATGCATCAGACATATAAGAGAACAAGTTTGCTCTGATAATTTTAGCTATCCCAACATAGTTTTGCTGATTAGCTTCTCCAGAGATCAAAATCACATTGTTCAGATCTCTCATGGAGTTATAGAAATTATTGTATGGGTCTCCGGAAGGTCCCCAGTTATAGCGGTCTTCACTGGTAAACTGGATTTTGGCAGTCATCTGCATGACAATGTTTCCAGTTCCCCAAGCACTACCAGCAATTTCATTGGTAGTGGATCTAATGATATTTGGCAATAAAAGATCAGAGGACACAGTTTCAGGACTGTTAGGGTTCATATTGATTTCCTCAAAATCTTTATCACAAGAGCTTAATCCCAATGCTAAGGCAAGAGAAAAAGCAGAAATATATTTTGTATTGAATTTCATGATTATTGTCTTTTTAGCTGATTCAGATTAGAATTTCACATTTAAGTTAAATCCTACACTTCGGGTAGATGGCAATGCCATATCTTCCACACCAGGAATCAAAGAACCACCACTCATTGCCATGGTTTCAGGATCGAAATGTGGGTTTTCAGTCCAAAGAGCCAAGTTTCTACCCACTAGGGAAAGCTTAACACTTTGGATAGGAAGATTTCCTAAAACTGATCTTGGAATAGTATACCCGATAGTTACTTCTCTCAACTTCAAGAAAGTTGCGTCGTATTTGGCTGCTTCTACGTTGTTTCTTTCGTAGTAGCGGTTATGCCAGTTTCTAGAAGAAACTTTGAAAGTATTAGGAGAATAAGTTCCGTCAGCATTCTCAACCACACCTGGGCTGATGATACCATTACCTTCCACCTCTAGATCATACCCGTTTTCACGACCATACAAAGTTTCTTCCAACTGACCAGATGTAGATCCGATAGTTTTGGTTCTGGATACCACGATTCCACCATATCTAAAATCAAACAAGAAACCTAAAGAAAGACCTTTGTAGCTAAAGTTGTTTTGCAATCCTAGCATCCAGTCTGGGTTATAGTTACCCTGAGGCTTCAATTCAGAATCACGGAGTGGAGTACCTGTGGTGTTGTGGATGATTTGACCATAATATTCAGAATTAGGGTCTTCCACTCTCGCGAAACCAACACCGTAGATATTCCCCATTCTTTCTCCGACTCTCGCTTGAATATTTGCACCATTTCTACCGATTAGAGTGTATGTATCTAGACCTTCAGTCAATTCCAATACATAACCTCTAGTTCTGGTGAAGTTAGCCATGAAGTTCCAGTTGAATCCATCAGCATTCACTACTGGAGCACCTCTAAACATCACTTCGATCCCTTTGTTTTGAACCTCACCTGCGTTGATGATTCTAGAAGAATAACCTGTCGCGATATCCAAAGTGATTGGGAGAATTTGGTTTCTGGTTCTGTTATCGAAATAAGTGAAGTCCAAACCATATCTGTCATCATGGAATCTCAAGTCAAAACCTGTTTCGAAAGAACCGGTTTTTTCAGGCTTCAAAGTCGCATTTGATAGCGTACTTGATTCAGATTTTGTCTGAACAGATCCCCAAGCAGTTCCTGAGTTGAACACGTTTGTCAAAGCATATGGATTGGTATCATTACCAACTTCAGCATAGGCCGCTCTCACTTTCAAGAATGAGATGAAATTTGGCATTTTCACCATGTCAGAGATTACTGCACTCATCGTAGCAGAAGGGTAGAAGTAGCTGTTGTTATCCACTGGCAAAGTTGAAGACCAGTCATTTCTACCGGTTACGTCCAAGAACAAGATGTTTTTGTAACCGATTTGACCAAATCCATATAGCGAGTTAATTCTCTTTTCAGTATTGTATTGGCTTACCTGAAGGTTAACTGCAGTATTGGTGAAGTTATAGATTCCAGGAATCAATAACTGAGGAGCAACAGTTTGAAGATATCTGTTCTCTTGTCTCATTTGGTTACCACCTAACGCAATACTATAGGTCCAAACCGGCTTAGTATGCTCTGAGTAAGTCAACAAGAAATCTGAGTTTTGCTCAGTGAAGAACACATTGTCCTCTCTGTAGTTACCTTTAGGGAATCTTTGAGTTGAGAATGCTCTTTTTCTATCCCTCAATTCATTGTAAGTATCCATTCCAGTTCTCAGCATCAAACTCAACTTGTCAGTGAACTTGTATGTCGCTGATACATTACCAAAAATTCTATCTTTCGCCTGTCCGTTGGTGTTTTCAAATACGTTGAAATACGGGTTGTCGTGATAGTTGTAGTTGTAGTTAAACTGCTGAACACCTTCTAGATCTTTCATCCAATAATTGCGAAGACTAGCTGTGTTTATTTGTCTACCATACCAAATCCACAAATACATCAAGTTTTCTGTACCATAGGAAATATTTGGTCTGTTTCCACTATTGGTTCTTTGATAGTTTACCGCAGAGTTGATTGACAACTTATCAGTAACATTGATACCTCCATTTAGAGCAATTGTATTTCTTTTCAAGTCAGTATTTGGAACAATACCTTTTTGATCCAAATTCGTCCAAGAAAGACGGATATTGGCATTTTCATTAGAACCAGCAATGGAAACGTTATTTGAAAGCGTCACACCTGTTTGGAAGAAGTCATTTATGTTATCTGGTTGCGGTACCCATGGAGTCGCTGTAATAGTACTACCAGCAGGCGCATTCAAATCCCCACCTCTATATCCATCCACATTTCTAGGAGAGTCAAATTGAGGGATCATCAATCCAGCATCTAAAGCAGGCCCCCAGCTTTCATCCACGCCATCCGCAATACCTGAACCAGCGCCATCCACAAACTCAAATTGCCCGTTATTACCTTGTCCGTATTTGTTTTGCCACTGTGGCAATCTTAAAGGATTATCAAAAGTAGTATTGGAGTTGATTGTCACTCCCAAACCTTTTTTACCTTTTCCAGATTTTGTAGTAATCAAGATCGCACCATTTGCTGCTCTTGATCCATAAAGTGCTGCAGCAGCTGGACCTTTCAATACAGTCATGGAAGCGATATCGTCTGGGTTAATTTCACCAGCAGCATTACCATAATCCACTTCTTGGTTACCAGAACCTGAAGAGCCGATAACATTATTTGAAATAGGCACACCATCCACAACAAAAAGCGGTTGGTTGGCATTGATATTCAAAGAGGATTCCCCACGAATGGTCACTCTACTAGAACCACCCAAACCTGAAGAACTATTGGTGATCTGAACACCTGCTACTCGTCCACTCAATGAATTGATCACGTTGGTTTCACGAGCTTCTGTGAATCGATCACCATCTACCTCCTGAACTGAGTATCCCAAGGCTTTGGTTTCTCTCTCTACACCCAAGGCAGTCACAACAACCTCATTTAGGGCAAGGCCTTCTGAAAGGCTTACATCGATTTTGGTTGCATTGCCCACAGTTCTTTCGGTTGTTTCGAAACCAACAAAAGAAAAAATCAATACATCTGAAGGAGAAGCTTCAATGGAATAGTCACCATCGATACCTGTTACAGTACCACGAGTTGTTCCTTTTACCATTACCGTAGCCCCTGGCATGGGCTCATTATTTGCATCTGTCACTATTCCTGTTACCCTGACCTGTTGGGCGTAGGAAAAATTGAGAATAAAGAGTAGGCAGGCTACCATCATTCCTTGCCAAATCCTTGTTTTAGCAGTCATTTGAAGTATAAGTTTTGAAATAGAATTGTTTTTTGTTAAAAATTTTTACCAAAGCTATACTTTCACTGTTCCTAAAGGGTTAAAAAGACTTTACGAAAAAGTGAATTAATTTATGGTTAAGAACCGAAAAATCGGCCTAAACAGGGTCTATTCAAATAAAAACTCAATTAACACCACTTAACATTCAGGATTGTGTTAACAAAAGTTGAAGTCTATTTTAAGAAAAGTTGTATATAAATCCTAAACTTTTTGAAAACAGAGAAAAAATATATTTCAAAACTTTTTGCTGAATATTCACTTTTTGAAAGAATTTTCACCTAAAAAATCAATAACATGTAAAATTGTGGAAACACCTGCTATGATCTAAACTCTTATTCCAAATAAATACAGGAAAAAGCATTTTAAAAATTCAAATTAGTCTTGTAAAATTTGTAATTTAAAAATCCTGATTGTTCTCTAATTTTGCCAATTGGAATTAAAACTCAACCCTATTATACAAACTTATCTATGTCTACCTCCGCTCAATACCATCGATTGATTTTGGTAGATGATGACCCTTTGGTCCATTTTTTAATTAAAAAATATTTATTAGTTGCGGGTATATCAATCGAGACTACATCCTTTCACGACGGAGAGGAAATCTTCAAACATATTTCTAAACCTAATGAAGGTAAATCTGTAATTCTTCTTGATTTATCCATGCCAGTATATAGTGGATGGCACTTTTTAAACAAATTCAAAGAGCTGGATTCTAAATATAAAAACAGCTTCAATATTTATATCATGAGTAGCTCTATTGATCCAACCGACCAAAAACGAGTTGAAGAATTTGAAGAGGTCATGGGCTTCTTGCCAAAGCCTATAACAGATGAGATTCTGAAAAAAATATTGTTATAAAAAAAGAGGAGCAAGCCCCCCTTTTATGTGATTATTTCGTCCAGGTATTATCCGTCACATCTTTATCTGGGAATCTATTATGGGGATCCAGTGTGATTTTTTTAATTGTTTTCAGCGTCGGGATTTCTACTTGATACTCTCTCTTCCCATCCAACCATACATCCACAGGATAGGAAAACTCTAAAGTATTAGGGCTAATCATTACTGCATTTGCCAATTCTGCAACCCCTCCGATTTCTCCTTCATATTCAACCTGAAGGACTATTGGTGAAGGCATTTCCCCATCTTGTCTTACAGTTACAATAGCCTTGTCAGAATTTACCTCGACTGATTTTATCGATCCATCTACAGATTCAGTAGTAAACAACCAATAGTACCAGAACCAACCTAGGTTTTCTCCCAAAGCATGATCCATGAAAAACATATAATCCCAAGGGGAAGGATGTTTGAATGCCCAAGTTGCAGCATATTTTTTCATGGCAGCAATGACAGCATCATCCCCCACAATCCCTCCTAGCATAGAAAGCATCAAAGGAGTTTTCAAATAGGTTTGATACCCATAGCCACTTCCCGCATTATTTGCAGACCACATCAAAGGAGCTTCATCTTCATTTCCACTCATTCTACCGTAGCTTTGTCCCCATCCATCCAAATCAAAAGGTACTCCTTTGCTATCCGCTCCGGAAAGCACATTCATATATTGATTAAATCCTTCATCCATCCAGCCATAGCGGGTCTCATTGGTACCCACCATCATAGGCCACCATTGGTGAGCTACTTCATGATCTGCAGCTCCTTGATTTGAATTGACTACCATTGGATATTCCATACCGGCACTAGGGCCATCTTGCATGGTCAGTTGAGGAAATGGATAAGGAACCCAAAGGGAAGAGTAAAACTCTAATGCATGTCTGGCTCTTTCACCTGCATGCTCAAAATATTGGGCACGCTCAGGAATAAACACCATATGGATCGGAATCGGACCTTTTTCGGGAATCATTGCACGAGTAGCTTTCCATATAAATCTATCTGAAGTTGCCCATGCAAAATCATTTACTTTATCTGCCAAAAATCTCCAGGTCAGAGTTTCTCCATTTTTGGTACTTTTTCCTGGACCATTTTCTTCCTGACCTACAATAGTCACCTCCTCATCAGTACCCAATACAGTGGACAATCTTTGAATAGCTGTTGGAGTCAAAACTTCCTCTGGATTTTGCAACACTCCGGTACCGCTCACGATCCAGCCAGCAGGCACCGTCAAAGACACATCAAATTTTCCGAAATTGTTGAAAAACTCAGCTGGACCTAAATATTCACTCGTTTCCCAACCCCTCAAGTCATCGTATTTTGCCAATCTTGGAAACCATTGAGTCGGCTGGAAAAGCGTACTATCAAATCTCTGGGTCATTCTATGACCTCTACCACCGGTACCTCCCGGCAATTTGGTATGCCAGCTAATTTCCAACTCCCCTGTGCTACCAGCTGGAATTGGTTTTTCCAAAGTGATATAAGCTACGGTTTTGGTCAAATTACTTGCTCTCAAAGCAGGAGGATCATTTCTTCTCGCTGGTGGCAAATCCAAATCAATGGAAACCCCGTTCACTTTGATGGAAGTCACTACCATTCCATCGGTTTGTTCTGCAGGCGTGGAAGAGCCTCTTGGTACATCTGCACGGAAAATATTATGATCCAACCGAAGGACTAAGTTGGGTAGATCTTCCTTGCTATTATTATGGATCGTAATGGTCTCCGTACCGGTAATGGTCTGAGTTGAAGGATCCAATTTCGCATCAATGACAAAATCAGTCTCCAATTGCCAATAGTTCGGACCAGGCTTCCCTGTGAAATCCCGAGTACCAGCTTCAAAGGCTTTTTTAATCGAATTGGTCATAGGCACATCAGTCCTGATGGCTCGACTGTCGGTTTCAATGCTTGTTCTAAACTTCTCTTGCCCAAAAGAATAAGAAGAGCAAAGGAATATGAGTAAAAGTAGTTTCTTCATGATTTTTCGTTTCTACCATTCAAGGTAAGAAAATTGAACATCTGGCAGAAAAGAATTTGAAAAGCGGTGCTATTAATAAGCTGTAAAGTGAAATCTAAATTCCGGTTATGAGCTAATTCTAATTTAATCAGAATTCTTACTTAAAAGTTGTTGCAATCTTGACAATCTATTTGCCCAAAAAACTTCATAATTGGAAAGCCATTCCTGAATTTGTAAAAAACCTTGGTGACGCAATGAACAGATCCTTTCTCTACCTTGATTCCGAATCGAAACAAACCCTCCCTCTTGAAGAATTTTAATATGCTTAGAAACAGCAGGTCGACTCATTTCAAAATTTTCAACCAGAGAATTAACCGTCATCTCCTCTTCACTTAGCAACTCCAATATTTTCCTCCTACTTGGGTCAGCAATAATCTGAAAAGGGTCAAATTGCGGATTATTCATAATTTCCAGTCTTCATTCCTGTTCCCAATCTCTTCCCTATTTTCATCCAACCTTTGTTCATGATCATGAATGGAATGAAATTTTTGAATCCTATAAAACCCTGATGCTCTAATTGCAGAACACACCCCTCATCCTTAGGAATAAGCGTCCAGGTGACAATTGAATCCAAAGAAGGACTGGATTTTGACATTCCCCCTTTCCAGGAATAGACCAACTTTTTCCTTTCCTTAATTTCCAAGACCTCACAATAAATTCTACCGTCAAAACCCAACTTATACTTGGGTTTGGTACCAAATTGGAATTTGTGTCCTACTTCCAATTTGAAATCGTTTGGCATCAGCCACAGAGCCAGTAAATCCGGATCGGTCAGGTATTTCCATACCATTTCGGGACCCTGTTCGAAGTAAAATTGATGAAAAATAGTCTTTTGCATAATGAGAAAGCTACCTACAAATATATGTTACTTATAAGTTACATATCCAGTTCTACTTTCTTATTTTTCAAATAGCTCAATGGTGTAATCCAATAATTCTACACCTCCTGCTTGCCCATGTCCAGGCACCACCAATTTCAAATCCGGGAATCGTTCTTTCACTTTCGCTACAGTTAAAGGCCAAGCTTTTACATTCGCATCTCCAACAAATCCTTTACTTGCTCCTTCAGCTTTGATCATGCATCCCCCAAAAAGAACCTGGTCTTTGGGAAAGTAAGCGACAACATTGTCGACCGTATGCCCTTCTCCTAAAAACTCAACTTTCAACTCCTCTTCTCCAAACTGGAAAGTTTTCGATTTATCAAATCGTTCCTGCGGAATAGGAAGTTGATGGGAAGCCGCCATATTTTGGGTCATGATATTCGCATATGAAGGAATCCATGAAGCCTGGAATTCCAAAAGTCCACCTGTACAGTCTTCATGAAAATGGGTTGGAATCACAGCTATAATTTTACTTTTCAATTCCTTTTCCACATACTCTATCAATTCTTTGGAGGAAGCATCATCGACAGGTGTATCGATTACAATTGCTTCTCCATTTGAGATGACCACCATCCCATTGCATTCTACTTTCCCAAAAGAATCGGTTTGCAGATAAGATATATGTCGATAGGTGTTGGGGGCTATTTTCTCAACCTTTAGGGTTTCACTTTGTCCAAATGAGGGGTTGGAAAACGTAAAAAACATGCCTGCTATAAGGCCCATAGGGAAAAAGAATCTAGACATAATCAGAGTTTTAAAATGAGATAAAACCTAATCAAAAATCAGTCTAGATTCTTCAATTGCGATTTATTTCCCTTGAATTAATTTCATGATAATCCGATGGACTTCAGAATTTTCAATGATACCTGAAAACTCTTCGCTTCCAGCTCCATAAGCAAATAATGGCACCATGATTCCAGTATGGTCATCGCTGTAAAATGAAAGTTCCACTTCCCCTTTTTTCACGTTCCCCTGCGGCAAAGCAACCCCTCCCGTTTCATGATCTGCAGTTATCAAAACCAAAGTTCCGGGATTTTCATCTGCAAACTTTAAAACATCTCCGATCACTTTATCAAAGTTGACCATTTCTCTGACGATCTTTTCGGAATCATTGGCATGCCCTCCAGAATCAATCATCCCAGACTCCACCATCAAAAAGAAAGGCTTATTCTTTTCTTTCAGAAATGTCAAGGCAGCCTCCACACTTTTATCAAATAGATCTCCTCTGCCATCTTGCATCGCAGGAACCCCTTCTTGACTTGCAAAAAAACCAACTTTTTCAGATTTAGAATTCTTGATTTCTTCCACGGATTGAGCAAGCTGAAAACCTGATTTTTTTAAGTTCTCCATTTCAGTTTGGAAAGCTTTCTTCCCACCTCCAATGAACAGATTCAATGGACTTTTAGAAAGCCAGGAGGCTAGAATTGCTGAATCGTCTCTTTCAGAATGATGCGCATAAAAAGAAGAAGGAGTAGCACCAGTCATTTGATCAGTGGTAACCACGCCAGAATTCCAGTCCAAAGGCCGAATTTTTTCCGGAAGATTTGCCAAAATCTGTCCGTTTGGATCCACTCCAATTGCACGATTGTTGGTCTTCTCACCCGTGGCATAGGCTGTAGCTCCAGCTGCAGAATCTGTCGTAAAATCATCCGCCGCATGGGTTTTCACCAAGGCCATTTGCTTTAGATTACCCAAATTTAATTGACCGCCGTTCCCGACCATTCCTGCTGAAATTTGCGCCAAACCCATTCCATCTCCAATCATCAAAATGATCTGCTTGGGAGTATCGGGCTGCGGATTAAATTTTGGTTGATACAAAGCATGTCTTTCCGCTTGGGTGAACGTATTCTTTTGATAAATCTGCAAGTAATCAAATGCGCCTTTCGGATCATCAGTATTGATATAATCCACTCCCAGTTGAGCAAATGCATTCCAGGAGGTTTTGCTATCTGGCGTAGCCCAAAACCGCACCGGCTTTCCAAAAGAATGGACTTTTGCAACAAATTCTTCAATAGGTTTCAACTCGGACTCTACGATTCGACCTTTTCCATTCCAAACAGAAAAAGACCTGAAGCTCAAGCTGACCATCCCAATTTTGTCCCAAGGAAGGGAAGCGTCTAACTCCCTGCTTTGATAATCGAATTCAATGTAAGCTGGGTATTTTCCATAGTCCTCCACTTTGGGCCGACTCCCAGAAATGATCAATTTCAGGCCTTTCGGATTGCTTTCGGAATAAAAAATAGACTCAAACTCTTTAGCTTCCTCCATCACCTTATCCAAAGTGGAATAAGCCTCCGTTTTTAAATCTACCAAAAGCGTAAAATCAATTTCTTCGATCAAACCCAATGCAAGGCCTTTTTGGATCGGTTCGAAATAAAGCGAACTCAAGGTCCTGTTGGGATCAATGCTTTCCCTCTCATGTGCTACAGTCAATTTGCCATTTTCTAAAATCACATCCGCCTCGATAGATTTGGCTCCACCTGAATAGGCATCCCAAAAAGGGACTTTCTGAAGGTAATCGTTATGGGAATGGACTTTAAATGAACTCTGGGCAAACAGTCCTACACTGAATAGGATGGAAAGTAAAAAACTAAGAAGTACTGATTTTTTCATGGCCAAAAGTATAATGATTTAAGAAAAGGACTCGATAATAGATTACACTCAAGGTTAAAATTAATAGTTTATTAATCCATCTTACTATTTGGCAACATTCCCATAAATCAATTTGATGATTATTTGATCCCAAAAAACAAGATTAGTCAATCCTTATTTTGTTTATTTCGGCCATGAATTCCCATTTTAAAAAATCTTTCTTTGCTGCCTGTTTCTTCATTTTCAGCTTGAGTAATATTTCAAGCCTTTGTGCACAGCAAAGTCTAAGACCTAAAGTCGCCTTCGTCTCAGATATCCATCTGCAAAACGTGTACGGTGATTTTGGAAAAGACTCTTTTGAGGGAATCCCCATGGAAAATGGCCAACCAAACGCCACTATCCGGAGCATGCGAGCTCAGATCAACTCGACAAGACTATTCAACGAGAATTACTTCGCGTTAATTCAGACATTGAAAAACTTGGCTGAGCAACAAATCAAATTGGTGGTCTTGCCAGGGGATTATACTGATGATGGGCAACCTATGAATGTTCGCAAATTGGCCGAAATTCTAAATTCCTACTCAAATAGATACGGCATGCGATTTTTCATCACCACAGGAAATCATGATCCTGTCTTACCATTTGGAGGGAAAGCGGGGAAAAGGGATTTCTTGGATGTAGATGGTTCGGAAGTTGGAATAACTGGAGACAGCCTTCAGTTGGGTAAAGGATATACTTTCTACTCTGATTCTTTGAATTATTGGGGGTATCCTAACATCATGGCTACCTTGAAATCTCATGGATTCTTCCCTCATCCTGAAGATATTTTTTGGACTCATCCTTTTGAAGAAATCGATTATGAGGCATATTCTTTCAAAAAGGCTGAAAGCAATTCAAAACTGGAATTCCGTCAATTTGTTGATGATAAAAGCGGCTTCAAACTTCCAGATGCGAGTTATGTTGTAGAGCCTGTGGAAGGACTTTGGCTTTTGGCAATCGATGGCAATGTATATCAACAAACCGGTTCTGAAAATCAATCTCCATCCGAAAATTGGAAAGGGTCAAGTGTTGGTTTTAATCAAGCCACTCAGCTCAAAAAGCATCAGTTGGATTGGATCAAAAAAGTTAGAACAGAAGCAGATAAAAGGGGCAAATTACTTATTTCATTCAGTCACTATCCCTTGGCGGACTTCAATAATGGAAGCACGCCAGAAATGAAGAAATTATTCGGTGAGAATAAAATGCAATTGGCGCGCGTACCCCTACCTCCAATTTCCCAAGCCTATGCTGATGCAGGTATCGAAATTCATTTTGCAGGACATATGCATCAGAATGATACAGAAATCTTCAAAGGAGAAAACGGAAAGAAGCTGGTGAATATTCAAGTTCCTTCCCTAGCAGCTTTTCCTCCTGCCTATAAAACCATGTCATGGAATAATCCAGACAGACTTTTGATTCAAACCCAGACTTTAAAACAAATTGAGGAATTCCATTCCTTTTTTGACTTGTACAAAAGAGAACATGAGTTTCTCGCAAAAAACGAGGCTTCAAAGCTTTGGGACAGTCAAATTTTATCTGTGAATGACTATTGGAGTTTCACTCATTCACATTTAGAAGAATTGACCAAAACCCGATTTCTGAAAGAGGATTTCCCAAAAGATCTGGCAGAATTGCTGCAAAATTCCAGTTTGATAGAATTAGCAGAACTACTGGAATTGGAAGGACTTCCTATTTCCAAATTAGAGGGAGCAGATCAACCCGGTTTGGTAATTCAGGATTTTTACCAAATCAAAAATGCAGGTGATTTTGGAAAGCAATTGGTTGGAAAAGACAGATTGGATTTTTATCAGAATTTGAATTTGCCTGAATCTGGCAAAAAAAAGGAACTGATTCAGTTTTTTAAAATCCTCAAACAACTAAGCAATGACTTGCCTTCTTCTGATTTCTGGATCAAAATCCCTGAATTAGAGGTCATTGAATTTTAAGCCTGAATTGAGGAAAAACCCGAGATTCCTATAAATTGACAAAAGATTCAATAGCTCTTAACATTGAATCAACATCCAAACTTTTAATTCGCGGTAAAAAAATGCGCAAACACCTTTTCCTTGTAGGGATATTTCTAATCCATTTTTCAAGTCTTGCTCAATCGGGACTTGACCTTTGGCTTTGGCCAAATCCGGGACTTCCCCGAAATGCAGGAAGTCCTTTGTTCCAAGATAGTTTGAGCTTAAGACCTTTTGAGGTGCATAATCCTATTTACCTACCCAATCGGATCAACGAACCCTTGAGCAAACAATATCAATTTGACTTGCCTGAAGGAAATTTCGAAATGGAATTTTGGTTTTTCGAACATGGAAATGAGCCCATCGGTCTGGAATTGTTTGTTGGTGACCAAGTTCTATTTGGTCTTTGGAATCATCTATGGCAACTAGGAAATACTGTTGCTTCCCAGCAAAAATGGAATAAGCGATTTACTCACCTAGTGATTCAGAGAGATCAAAACTCTTGGACATTTTGGGAGAATGGAAAACTAATCGGAAAGCGGGACTTAGCTTCTAGCAGCGATAAAATCCACATCCAATCTTACCTTCAGCAGGAACCGTATTTCAACTTGGATCATTGGATCAAGCATTTGGCGATCAAGTCAACCCTTTCAAAAGAATCTGAAATTCAAAAGAGCTTTTTGGCGCATCAGGAATGGACTCAGGAAGGAATCAGGATACCAGGAAAGCTACATTTTGTTGCTGAACCCTATCTCTACGCACCAGATGCAGAAAGCATGAACATCACTGTGGAGACGAATGAAAAAAGTAGTTTATTTATTCAGGTTGGTGAAAGCATTCCATTCATGAACAAACCCAGTCCTGCTCCAGGAACTGAGGGAGTCCAAACCTTTGAGATTAAAGGCCTCAAACCAGGAAGACAATACTTTTATCAGATCAAGGGAAAAAATCAGGCTGGAGAAGAAATTGATTCGGGAGTACTCACTTTTAAGACCCCAGAACCGAAAGAAAACCCGATTTTGTTTGGGGTTGTATCCGATACAGAAGCGCGGCCTTGGGTCAATGAGCAAATCGGACAAAAGCTTTGGGAAGAAAGAGTAGATTTTGTGATACACATGGGGGACATCACCGATGGCGGAAAAGAAAAAAATAAGTTTGAATGGACACAGGAATTTTTCCCGGGATCTTCTGCCCTTTTCTCACGAGTCACTCACGTTCCTGTGGCAGGAAATGGCGAAGGTGATATCTATTGGTACAAATACTACCATCCTCAAGCCAATGAATTGGGAGCCTACCGCTATAGCAATGGGCCTGGAGATTTCTATGTGCTTAACTCTAACGAGATGGATGAATTGCAGCCTGGTGGAGCACAATATGAATGGCTCAAAACTCAACTCAGGGAAAATAAGGCAGACTGGAAGTTTATTCAGATGCATCATGCCCCCTACTCTTCTGACGAAAATGATTATGGCAATACTTGGGAAGGTTCCAGCACTTGGGGAAATAGAAAGCTACAGCCCTTATTGAGATTATTGGAGCAAGAAGGTGTGGATGTGATGTTCTTTGGGCATTTGCATACCTATATGAGAACTTTCCCTCTTTTTGAAGATAAGGTGGATGAAGAAAAAGGAATCCACTACATCCAATTAGGTGGAATGGGCGGAAATTTGGAGGATTTTGCCCCTTCTAGACCTCATTTTACCACCAAAAATTTCCGAGGATTTCATTATGGAGTAGTAGCCTTGACTTCCCATAAGTTCGAATTGAAAGTCTATAACGCTGATGGGAGTTTGATAGATTTAATGGAAATCGAGAAGTAACTCAATCTTAACTTGTTAACAAAGTAAAATTGATCATTTAAAGAGGAGCTATGACTTATTGTAGTTCCTCTTTTTTTCAAAAATCCCTTTTCGACTTTCTTTTGGAGATCCAAACGATCAATTCTGAAAGAGCCAAAAAAGAGGAGGCGACGGCAAGGATTGAAATAAAACTCAAGAGATAAGATTTTTAATCGGGGCGCAATACTAAAACAATCCTCTCCCTATTCTAAAAAAACTGTGTTAAGTTTTAAAGGAACATGTAAAACTTAACACTAAGGGTTTAATTCAACCTTTTTTGACTTGAATGCCAAAAAGAAAAGCAAGCCCCATTAAAGCTTGCTTTTCAAAAACAATTCTATACTTAATCTACCTTATTTATTCTTTATCAATTGAACAGATCAAACTTCAACCCGAAGTTGAACTTTGCATTGTAGTGTTCTGCCTGCATGGTTCTGGCCTGAATCCCCTGGTAATATCTCAGAGGCTGATTTGTCAGATTATTCCCTTCTGCAAAGACTCTCCATTTAGGAGTTATCGCATAGGATGCATTCACATCTAGGAAAGTTTGTTGATCGTAATAGCGTTAGTGTAGCTTTTTGATAGGTGTTTAATGGATCCTGAAGTGTTTGACTCTCATATTTTGACCATTGAGAAGCCGATTCACCAAAATTCAGAATGCTTAGAAACAAGAGTAAAATTGCCATACCAAGCAAGTACAGCAATTCATGTAAATTGATTGTTAATGAAATTATGTGTTTTTATGGTTTTTGAAATTCTTTGTATTTAAAGTAACTACCTCTTGAACCAAATAAAGTCAGTTGAAATCGGAGTGACACCTGCTTGGCGGATCTGGAATGCAATCTGACCGCGGTGATAGGTGGAATGATTCATAATATGAAAAAGGATATCCTGAACTTTACTTTCATAAAAATCACCTTTCGAATTTTTGTAAGGAATTATTTCATCCAAAGAGTACGCTTCTAAAATTTCACTTGTCATGGAAGCATTTTCCAAATCGATCCTTTCAAAAGCTTCTAATGTATGAATGCTCCATACCTGAAAGGCTGATTGGACTTTCAGTATCCTGCAATTCCAAATATGATGTGCATTCAAAATATGGGAAAAAAGATTCAGGGTATTCTCGTCTAATTTTGACTTTTCTTTCAAAAACAGCTGGATCAATTGTTGATTACAACTGGTATTGTAACTCACCAATTCTTCTAAAAATCCTATCATATGAATTTAAGTAATAATTAACTTAATCTATTCTATTTATATGATTATCTATACTTTATAAGTAATTAATTCAGGGAATTCTTCAAATCCAAACTACTCCTTTTTCAAGGAATCAAAACGGAAATTACTGGGAAATAGATTTGAGAAAAGTAAAATTCTCCCGAAAAGAAAATCATAACTTAAGCTTAACCTGAAGTTTTTTATCTCCTTTAGTCCGCTCCATAACTTTACTATAAATACAGAGAAGTCATGAATGGTGGAGAATATACTTTATGGGAAAAAGTTCGAAAGGAAGATGATTCGAGAGCATTTCAACAAATTTTTGAAAAGTATTTTGACAATCTTTTTCAACTAGCATTTCATAAAACTAAATCTCAGGATTTGGCCCAGGATTTAGTACAAGAGACTTTTATCAATCTGTGGAAATACAGAAAAGGAATTAAGCGACTCGAAAACGTTGGAAATTACTTAGCCACCATGCTCAAGTATCAGTTTTTTAAGGAGATAAAAAACCAGCCCATCTGGTTGAATCAGCAAGACGTGGCAAATTTGGAATCCTTTCACAAAACCGAATCAAACGGGTTCTCATTGATGGAATTCGAAGAGCTCTATGAATTGATCAAAACCCATATTGCCATGCTTCCTCCCAAAACTAGACAGCTTTTTTTAATCAATCGATTTGAAAATAAATCAGTCAAAGAGTTAGCGCTCCAGTTTGGGATTTCAGAATCAACGGTCCGGACTCACCTCAACAATGCATCAAATCAGCTAAAACCTCAGATAGAAAACCATCTATTAATTATCGCAATGTTTTTAGCTACCATGACCTAATAATATTACCTCAATATTATCCTGATACAGATGTAATTCATTTTTTGATAATCGGATTCATCTAGACGCTTTTCTAAAAAAAGGACTCTTGACTTTGAGAAGCGACAATATGAACTCAAATAAAATAAAAGATAGGCTTGAGCGCCTATTCAGTAAAAAACAAACTGATGAAGATCTGAAGGAACTCAACAACTGGTATGATAATCTCCAATCAGACCAGTTGAAAAGAAGTGATTCTGAAAAGGCAAAAAAAGCGGTTTGGAAAATCTTAGAAGGTGAGATTTCTTTGAAAAAAGAAAAATCATTTTGGGGTTCTTCGTTAAAGTATGCTGCAGTTTTGCTTTTGATTGCAGCTAGTTCTTGGATGATCTGGAGTGCATTTCCTCAAAAAGCGGAACAGGAACCTCTCGCATCAGGCTCTTATAAAAATGACTTAGGAAAAGTCTCAAAATTCCTTCTTCCAGATAGCACGGTTGTCTGGTTGAGCAGTGGATCGAGTTTAGAATATGCTGAAAACTTCCCGGCCAATAGACAAGTAAATTTGCATGGGGAGGCATTTTTTCAAGTGAAAAGAAATACCCAATCTCCTTTCAAAATTCAAACAGGTGATGTAACAACCCATGTCTTGGGAACCTCTTTCAATTTGAAATCCTACAAGTCCAGTCAGGTCAATCTTCAAGTTTATTCAGGTCTGGTACAAATCAATCATCAAAATTCACAGAATTCATTTCGCCTTGAAAAAGACCAATGGATAGAATGGAATTCTGAAACAGGATTTTCACGCGTTTTAAGCTTTGACTCTTCTCTCCCTCCGGCTTGGAAATCAGGAATTTTCAGATTCAATAATTCTAGCATTCAAGAGATAATTGAAGAGCTAAAACTCTGGTATCCAATTGAATTCGAAATCAAAGGTAATATGAGAAAATGCCTTTATACCGGTGAATTTCAAACTAGCAGCTTAGAACAAGTCCTTGAAATCATGTCATATACACTCAACCTTCACTATCAAATCCATGAAAATAAAGTAACGATCAAAGTCAACCCCTGCTAAAAAAAAGCCGGATAAATCCGGCCTTTATCAATTGATGATTTTAAAGGCAACCTGTATACAATTTTGGCGAAGAGGATACGGATTGCCATCACCTTTCAATTCAACAAAAATATGAAAAAAAAACTACTGAAGCTCATGTGGAAGACTTCAAAACTCTTAATGGCCAGCTATTTAATGGCTTATTGCATGAGTGGCTTGGCTCTGGCTAATGAAAGTAAAGCCCAGCACATGAATAAGACACAAATAACGCTGAGCAAATCCAATGTAAAACTCATTGACTTTTTCAAACAAGTAGAATCACAATCGGAATTTAGATTCCATTTCCGACAGGGAATTTTACCTGACAAAATGGTACAGTTAGAGACTCAAACTGACCTAGAATCCCTTCTTTATCAAGTAGCTGAACAATCTCATTTATCATTCAAACAAGTGAATGAATCCATCGGTGTAAAAAATTCTGTCAAGAAAAATGAGCCTTTGGTGGAAGTGAAAATTAAAATTTCCGGAAAAGTAATTGACTCAGAATCCAAAGAACCGATTATCGGTGCCAATATCTACATTCCGGAAGCTGCACAGGGAACTGTGTCTGACCTGGATGGCAACTGGACATTGGAAATCGAGGAAAACCTCATGGGTAAAGAAGTAAAGATTTCCACTTTGGGTTACCAAGCTTTAACCCAGATCATCAAGTCAGGTTCAATGGTAATTGAATTGACCCCTATGGAACTTGCCGAAGTAGTGGTCGTAGGATATGGCACCCAAAAGAAAATCAACTTAACAGGAGCAGTTAACCAAGTTGGAAGTGAGGTAGTAGAAAACAGACCTTCTCCCAATCTAACAAGAATGCTTCAAGGAGCACTTCCAAACCTGAATATCAAAATGGTGGATGGTAGCCCGACAAGAACTGCAGCTTTTAATATTCGGGGAGCCACCTCCATTGGAGCAGGTGGAAATGCGTTGGTATTAATCGATGGAGTTGAAGGTGATCCTAATCTAGTGAACCCGAATGACGTTGAAAGTGTCACCATCCTCAAAGATGCATCCTCTGCCGCAGTTTATGGTTCCCGAGCAGCTTTCGGGGTAGTTTTGATCACTACCAAATCGGCAAAAGCAGGTAAAAGCAATCTTCATGTCAACATCAATCATTCGGTGAATAAAAGAACGGTTGTACCGGATCTGGTGACAGACGGATATGAATGGGCTAAAAATTTCGATGAAGCTTTTTTTGCCTGGTATGATTACAAAACCCATCCAATCTCTGTCAACAGTGTCTTCCCTTTTTCATTAGAATACCTAGATAGACTTAAGCAGCATAGTGAGGACCCTAGCCTTCCAGAAGTAGTTTTTAACCAAGACTTGGGACGCTATGAATACTTTGGAAGTACAGATTGGTTTAAATACCATCATAAGGACAATATCCCTTCCACTGAAGCTTCAATCAGTGCATCAGGTGGAAATGACAAGGCTAGATATTTTGTGTCTGGCTTGTATTATCACCAAGATGGTATTTTCAATTATTCTTCAGATAAATTTAATAAATACAACATCCGAGCAAAAGGTGAAATCGACCTAAATAACTGGCTTACAGTTGAAAACAATTTTGACTTGAGTACCTATACATATGGCTATCCTCTTTTAGCAAATGGTGATGCCAATATCTGGAGATACCTGGCCGTTCAAGGTTTCCCAATGGTTTCCATGTACAATCCAGATGGAAGTTATTCCCAAAACGGAGCCTATATCGGAGCTTCATTTTTGGATAATAGCAGTAGATCTGACCTGAGTAATTTCTTTGTCAGAAATACCCCAAGTTTTACAGCGAAACCATTCGGAGATCTTTTGACTCTAAAAGGAAATTTTACGATATCAAAAAAATGGATCAAAGATGAAAGAGTAAACAACTATGTTTACTATTCAAACACACCTGGGGAATCTCAGCGATTTGGAAACAGTTTGTTAAGAAACTACACCAATGAAAACACCTATTGGGCTTCCAACATCACCGCACAATTCGACAAGGATCTTGGATCTGATCACAACTTAAAATTCCTGTTGGGTTATAACATCGAAAGTTCTTTAACGGAGATTTTGAATACCAGCAGAGATGGTTTGTTGGTTCCAGGCAAACCAGACTACAACTTGTTGGATGGATTAAATTACGGGATTTCTGGAGGTGGAAATGAATGGAAATATCTGGGTGTTTTCTACCGTCTAAACTATGCTTTCAAAGACAAATATCTTTTGGAGTTAAACGGTCGGTATGACGGATCTTCCAAATTCCCTTCCAATGAAAGATTCGGATTCTTCCCTTCTGTCTCTGCTGGTTGGAATATTTCAGAAGAAGGATTCCTAAAAGAAAGTGATTGGTTGGATAATCTGAAGCTAAGAGCATCCTATGGTACATTAGGCAATGGAAATGTTGCTCCTTACAGATATTTGGAAACCATGTCTGTTGCAAAATCCAGTGTGATTCTTCAAGGCATTCAAAAAGGATACACCTACTTACCTGGAGTTATTCCTGATGGCCTAACCTGGGAAAGATCCACTACCCTGAACCTTGGATTTGACGCATCTTTCTATAGCGGCAGACTGACTACTAGCTTGGACTGGTACACAAGAAATACCACTGACATGTTTACCTATGGTCAGCCTCTTCCAAATGTTTTTGGTGCCACGGTACCTTATGGAAACTATGCTGACCTGTCTACTGTAGGTTGGGAATTTACTTTGGGATGGAAAGATGAGGTCTTGGTCGGTGGAAAACCATTCCAATATGGTTTTACCGGTTCTGTTTGGGATAGTAAGGCTGAAATCACCAAGTTTAACAATCCAACCAAATCTTTAGGGGCAACTTACTATGTAGGCCATCAAATCGGTGAAATCTGGGGATATGAAACTTTAGGGTTATTTACCTCTGAGGAAGAAATTTCAAATCATGCTGACCAAAGTTTCCTTAGGAATTCTAACGGAAACATCTGGCTTCCAGGTGACTTAAAGTTTGCTGATCGCAACAATGATGGAAAGGTCAACCAAGGAAGCAATACGGTAGATGATCCAGGAGACAGAATGATCATTGGCAACAATGCTCCCCGTTATCAATTTGGATTCACACTCAATGCCAACTGGAACAATTTCGGACTTTCAGCATTCTTCCAAGGAACTGCCAAAAGAGACTGGTATTTCGCACCAGAGGCTGATCTATTCTGGGGGCCATATAACAGACCTTATGGATTCCAACCAACCCAAATGATGGAAGATTTTTGGACTGAGGAAAATCCAGATGCTTATTTCCCTAGATTGAGAGGATATAATGCTTTGGGATCCACAAGATCTTTGGGAGCAGCTCAAACCAGATTCCTACAAGATGCCAGCTACATCCGCCTAAAAAACATCACCGTAGACTATTCATTACCAAAGAGAATGGCACAACACATTGGTATGGAAGGGACCAAAGTATTTTTTACTGGACAAAATATTTGGACCCGAACAGGCCTGAGCAAACACACCAACAATTTCGATCCTGAAATTATAGAAAACCCTCTGGGAGATATGACAAATGGGTATGGTCAAGGGGACGCTTATCCAATGTTGAAATCCTACACTTTCGGGGTAAACCTTACTTTCTAATCAAGCAAGAACATGAAAAAGATACTTTATACTTTTGCTGTTGCTTTATTGGCAGCAACCTTTCTGAGTTCCTGTGAGGACTTTTTGGAAACTGAACCAGTTGACAAACTCGTACCAAACAACTTTTTCCAATCTGAAAAGGACCTGGAACTTTATACGAATTCCTTTTATCAACGAATGCTTCCTGGAGGTTTGGAAGTGGTTCAAGGTGATGAATGGGGAGATTACACCTCCAAAAACCAAAGTCCAGCCTATATCGCCGGATATTACTCGTCTGTAGATGAAGGCGCCTGGAGTTGGTCGGACTTAAGAAATATTAATTATTTCTTGGAGAACTTTGATAACGAAACAATCCCTCAAGAGGGAAGAGATCATTATGAAGGAATTGCCCGCTTCTTCCGTGCGTATTTCTATTTTGAAAAAGTAAAGAGATATGGTGATGTTCCTATCTACGAAAAGCCATTGGCTACTGATGATGAAGAGCAGCTTTACAAAGGACGGGATTCAAGAGAAGATGTCATTGACTTTATTTTGGCAGATTTAGACTTTGCTGTTTCATCTATCAGAGATGGAAAAGACAACAGTTCTTCTATGATAACCAAGCAAGTTGCCCAGGCATTTCTATCCAGAGTAGCCTTATTCGAAGGGACATACAGAAAGTACCATCAAGAATTGGGATTGAGTTCCACAGCACCGGTTTTACTTCAAAAAGCCGCCTCAGCAGCTCAAGGAGTTATGAAGTCAGGTCAATATTCTCTTTATACAACAGGAACGCCAGAGAGCGATTATAGAACTCTATTCATCAGTGAAAACCCTGTTCAACAGGAAGTTCTTTTGGCTGTGGTGTATAACAATGCCCTCAAAAGATGGCATAACATCACATGGAAGTTCAATAGTGCTACGTATGGAAATCGTTGGGGATTGAATAAACAATTCGTCAATACTTATCTTCAATTGGACGGAAGCAGATTTACTGAAAGGTCTGGCTTTGACACCATTCAATTTGTGAGAGAAATGGACAACAGAGACCATCGATTAGCCCAAACAGTTCGCTCCTTGGGATATACCAGAAGTGACGGAAGTGCTGCACCTCCCAATTTTGGATATACTTATACTGGATATCACCTGTTAAAACACAGCTTGGATGACAAAAGATTAGATGGTATTTCAGAAGCTTATAATTCTATTCCTTTGATACGCTATGCAGAAGTCTTATTGAATTATGCTGAAGCTAAAGCAGAATTAGGTGAGTTTGACGAGTCAGTTTGGAATCAGACTATTGCTCCACTTCGTCAAAGAGCAGGTGTCAACACTAACATGCCCTTGGAAGCAGATTCCTATTTAACTGAAACCTATTTCCCTGGGATCACCGACACCTACTTATTGGAAGTTAGAAGAGAGCGAGGGATCGAACTCTGTTATGAAGGGTTTAGATACGATGACCTTTTAAGATGGAAAAAAGGAGAACTCGTAGAAATGCCATGGAAAGGAATTTATGTTCCCGGACTAAATGTGCCCATGGATCTGGACGGAAACGGAACTTTGGATGTGGCGTTTGTGGAAACTGTTCCCAATGAAAAAGTAAGTGGTGTCATCTATTTTGTGGTAGATGGGACCAACTCTATTCTTTCTGAAGGCACTTCAGGCCATATCATCTGGAGAGCTAACGAATCACGAGACTTTTCAGATAAAAAATACCTCCACCCGATTTCAAATACCGATTTGGTACTCAATCCAAATCTGGGTCAAAACCCAGGTTGGGAATAATAATCAATAAATGAAGCTTAAAAAAACAATGTTGGCTGTGGTGCTTTTTTGCACCACAGTCCAGCTTTCTTTTGCCCAAAAGAAAAAAATAGAAATACCTAATATCGAAGGATATTATACGCTAAAAGCTGATTTCCATATGCACACGGTTTTTTCCGATGGACATGTATGGCCCACCTTTCGGGTAAATGAAGCTATCCGTGACGGCTTGGATGCGATCGCAATCACCGAGCATATGGACTACGAAGGGTTCCCAGATGAAATTGCGCGAGATTATAACAAAAGTTATGAAATCGCCTCAAAAGCTGCTCAAATCAAAGGACTGATTGTCATTCGTGGGGTAGAAATCTCCCCTCGTGTCCCGCCCTATCATCATAATGCGATCTTTTTAAAAGATGCCAATAGTTTTCCATTTGATTATATGGAAAACACACATCAAAAATTCATCATGAAAAAAGATCTCACACACGAACAATTGATGGCGCCATTCCTAGAGGCTCTGAATCAAGATGCATTTGTTAGCTATAATCATCCGAGTTTCGGTTGGTGGGATAAAAAAGACACAGTCCTTTTTACCTCCTTTCATGAAGAATTATTAGAAAAAGGTATCCTTAAAGGAGTAGAAGTAGTAAATTCTGGCCGCTACAACATCATCGCCCATAGAATGGCTATGGAATACAATTTGACTATGCTTTGTAATACCGACGAGCATTATGATATGTACCCCAGATATGTAGAAAGCCACCGCCCTATGACTTTGGTATTTGCTAAAGAAAAGAGCCAGCAGGGTATAAAAGAGGGATTATTAGCCAGAAGAACTGCTCTATACTTTGATGACTTGATTGTAGCCAGGGAACCAGAAGCCAGAGGTCTTTTCAATGCTATTACAAAAATTACCGCTCAAAAAAAGAACTCCAAAGATGAGCAACAAATAGCTGTTTTGATAGAAAATAAAAGCGATATTCCATTACAATTGAAAATCAAAGGTCCATACGATTGGGAAAATTTACCTCTGGGAAATTTAGAATTGGGAGCTCAACAGCAACTAGAAATCTTTCTAAAGGCTGTTTGGAAATATCCTGAAACAATAAATTTAGAAATTGAGGTACAGAATTTCTTGGTGGATCCGGACCATGCTTTTCGAACCTCTGTCCCTGTTTTTATTGATGAACTTTAATAATGATTTTTTCATGCGAAAACTTCTATGGATTTTAGCCCTATTGGTCCCTGGAATTGGAGGAGCCCAAACCCTCAAGGTGATGAGTTACAACATCCATCATGGTGCTACCAAAGAGGAAAAGTTAACCATCCGGGAAATGGGTGATTTTATTTTGAAAAGCCAATCGGATCTTGTCGGGTTGCAGGAAGTTGATAGTGTTTGCAATCGTTCCGGGAGGCAAAATCAAATGAAAATTTTGGCTCAAATCACAAAAATGAATCCACAATTCGCTCGTCACTTTGCCTATGACGGAGGCGCTTATGGATTGGGTATTCTCTCGAAATATCCAATGGAGGAAGTCAAAAATGATAGAATTCTCAGTATTCGATCCAATGGTGATACGAGTACCTTGGCTTTCCTTTCAGCTAAAATCCAATTAGCAACGGGGAAAACCGTTCGATTCGCCACTGCCCATCTGGCTTTGGATCATGCCACAAGGATGACCCAGATTTCCCAGATTTTGGAATATCTTGAAGGAGATTACCCAGTCATTTTAACAGGAGATTTCAACACATTACCAGATAGTCCTGAAATTGAATTACTCAACAAACGCTTCCAACTTACCCAAGAAGAAGATGATCTTACATTCCCAGAAAAAAACCCAACCAAAAAAATCGATTACATTCTGGTGGACAGGGAACTTTCTCAAAAAACTTTCAAGAAACAGGTTTTTATAGGCAATCATTTGTCCGATCACCTTCCTATCCAATCAGAAATTATCATTCATTAAAACCCAATTAGTATTCCAATCAATGAATCTTTTCTCCTCATTTTATTTGCCACTTTTAATCAGTGTCGGGCTTTCTTTTTGCCAAAAAGTTCCAATCCCAGAAAAAGTCTATCAGTTAACCGTCCTATCTTACAATATTCATCATTCAAATCCACCGAGCCTTCCTGATTCTATTGATTTGAAAGCAATTGCAAAAGTGATCATCGAAAGTGAAGCTGAGATCGTGGGATTGCAAGAAGTGGATGTTTTTACCAAGCGATCTGGATCTTCCATTCATATGGCCAAAGAACTAGCGGAGTTGGCAGGATTTGACTATTACTATTTTTCTAAAGGAATTGATTTTCAAGGTGGAGAATATGGAACTGCCATCATTTCAAAATACCCTATGAGCCATACAGAGACCATTCCGCTTCCAGGCAAAGAAGGAACCGAGCCAAGAACCCTTTCTTTGGCCACCATCAAAATTGGAAAAGGAAAATCCCTCCTATTTGCCAACACCCACATGGATTTCAGCTCTGATTCTCTTGCATTGGCCCAGGCAAAAGCCATCACTGAAACTTTACAAAGCAGTGAACTCCCCCTCATTTTGATGGGAGATATGAATTCGACCCCTGAGAGTCCGGCAATTCAGCTTTTTGAAACATTTCTAGAGCAAAGCTGCCCTGACTTCTGCCCACCAACAATCCCAGTTATCAATCCCAAAAAAACGATTGATTTTATCCTTTATAAAAAAGGAATGGGTATGAATGTGGTTTCCCATGAAGTAATTCCTGAAACCTATGCTTCAGACCATCTTCCTGTGAAGGCCGTTTTTGAAATCCAATATTGATCCACTCACTATGATCCGTTTTGCATCGCTCTTTTTTGTTTGGGTCCTGTTGAGCTTTGGAAGTTTAAAAGCTCAAAAATCCCAATTTCTCGTATGTGGAGATACCAAGCTTTTGTTGGTGGATTATCAAAAATCCACTGAGGAAAAAGCCGCAATAATTTGGGAATGGGATTCGAGAAATGCATCTGAATTATCGGATGAACAAAAGAATCGATTTCGATCATTGGATGATTGCAAAGCAGTCAATAAAGGAAAACAGATCCTAGTTTCATCCTCTTCCAATGCGATAGCACTTTTGGAAAGTAAAACTCAAAAGGTCCAATTTGTGGCTTCAGTGCCCAATGCTCATTCCATTGAACTCCTTCCCCACAATCGTATAGTAGCTGCAGCATCAACTAACGATAAGGGAAATAAAATCATGCTTTTTGATTTGGACAATCCAGACCAAGTATTGTTCGAAGACAGTCTCTATTCCGCCCACGGAGTGGTTTGGGTAAAAGAACAAAAGCTTTTGTATGCCTTGGGGTATGATGTTTTGAGAGCTTATTCTTTTCCCAATCCAAATGAATTGAAACTTGAGAAATCTTGGGAGATCCCTGGAGAAGGAGGACATGATCTGTTCCTTTCAAATGACAGAAAGAAGCTTTTTATGACTGAACATCATGAAGCTTGGGTTTTTGACCTAGAAACGAATGAGTTTCAAAAGATTCCGGGCTTTCCTCAAGCTGAAAATATTAAATCTGTCAGTGAAAATAGTGCTGGGCAAATCATTTACACCGTTCCTGAGGAAAGCTGGTGGACTTTTCATGTGAGCTTTCACAATCCCGAGAAAAAAATCCCCTTTCCTGACATGAAGGTCTACAAAGCCAGGTGGTATTACTAAAAAGAAACAGCCTTTGATCAAAAATCAAAGGCTGTTTAATTATGATAGACCTTAATTAATTCACTACTATAACCTTAAGTAAGACTAATTATTTGGTTGTCTCCTGAAGTTGGTTCTGGATTACTATTGATATCCTCAATGGCTATTTCAATAATTTGAGAGGATAACTGTGTGATCTTTCCTCCAACCCGAATTAAAACTACAATGGGATAAAAAGGAAGAGTTCTCAAAGGAGGTAAGGCAAAAATCCCTGGGGCCAAATAAATTGCCCTCCCAATATTGGTCATATTCAAAAAATACTTTGGTGCACAAATCATAGCTGTAATTACTGCGGCACCACCTAACAAATAACCAATAGGCTTCCCAAAACTGATCACCTTATTAATAAGTGAAGGAGCGCCCTTATTTACAGTACTATAAATAAAAAACAATTCACCTGCTAGGACCACAGTTAATAATGGATAGATGATCCACTTAAATTTCAAGTCCAATTTCACATCTCTTGCATAAACCACCCCAAAAGAGGTGATCATAGATAATATCCCTAATACAAATAGGCCATTGCTGACTTTTTGTACTAAGCTACCCTCATCTCCAGCAGCCTCCAAAATTTGTTCAGCTGGAAAAATCAAAACTTCTAATCCAGCCAATGCAGCGTCAAAATATTGCAAAGCTTTTTCTATTGTTTTATCGACAGACATTTTAATTATTATTTAGGTTAACTGAAAAATATTTTTCCCTCTTTCAACGAAAGCTACTTTTACTTCTTCTGATTCAAATGGCGCATAATTCTCCCCAATTTTAAAAAGGATCGTACTTGGAATGGCCAAGAACAAACACATCACATCCAAAAAAGTCAAATCGTCTCCACCAGAAATTTCACGATATAAAGCTGAAATAATAGGCACATTCCAAACTTGATTCAATGCGATATTTGCCACATCCATCAAGGCTTCCAAAGAGCGCAAGATCACATCCATCAATTGTTTTAGGATAAAGAGTCCTGTGCCTGCCAATTTTTGTAGAGCGAACTTCAAAAACTCCCCAAAGGAAAGTTGTCCACGAATGACCTGATTAAATTTTTCTGCAACGATTTTGAATTCTGAAAGGAACCCCTCCCCTGTTTCTTTAAAAATCGGAACCAAGTCAGCCATTAGACTATTGAATACATCAGATAGTTCTGTAGGCATTTTTTTGACAGGCTCATCTCCTTTCCCGCTATTCAAATATTGTTTCTTGGAATTTAGCCAATTGGACCTTGGATCTGGTTCGGTTTCTTTAGAAGACTCTGTTAGATTGGTTTGATCCAATTCTTTGGGAATTGAAACTAACTCAGGAGAGAATTTTGCAATCTCCTTTTCCAAAGTTTCATTGATAAAATTCCGAATATTTCCAATCTCTCCTTTAAGATTGATGATTGCATTATTTGCAAAACCTTTATAAGCCCTTTTGGTATCAAGTATGGCATCCCAATCAAAAAGAAAGGCCAAAAACTCAAATAAATCTTTAAAAAAGACCTTGATAGAATCAAAAACCCGCTGAATAAAGCTCCCAATTTCTCGTATAGTTTTTACAATCCAATTAAACACCTGCTCACCAATTTTGATAATGAATTTCACTCCATCGGCTACTTTTTCCATGACGAATTCGAAAGCCTCTTTGGCCTTATTCCATATCGAATGGAGAAAATCTCCCAATGAGTGTCCAAAATCAGAGGATACTGAGGCCAATGAATTGATAGAAACACCTGATGTTCCTGCTCCTCCTACAGCAAATGATGTAGCTTTTAAGACAGGCGTTTTTCCTCTTCCCATATCTCTTGCTATACCAAGCATTTGACCAATTCCGTCCTGAGCAGCTTTGATAGTTTCAGGCTTAACTCCGTCCGGGATCAGGCTTTTACCATTTTGTTTTTTGGCATTTGCCAATCCTCCTTCTTTATCAATCTTGCTCTGAAGTTTATCAAAGATTTTTCCCGAAAGATCAATTACTTTTTCATTTTCCAAAAAGTCAGCCGACATAACAATGGTAGGGGCGCCAATCTCCTCCACAGGAGCGATGATGGTGAATTCTGGGACGATGCCCAAAGGAATAGCAACTTTGTGATCAGGTCCCAAATGATAACTTTGACTATCAACGTAAATGAAAAGATTGGATTCAGCACTTAAATACACTTTTTGACCTTGGAATGAAGCCAATTTAGAAGCTGTATTGAATCGAACTTGTGCAGAGTAAGACTCGACTTCTTTCAAACTATCCAAATCAGAAAGAGTCACTTTATTTGTATTCCAAAGTGTAGTGACGCTATCCTGCCAAAGCCTAGTCAATTCGCTTCCAAAAGCTGTACTTACTGCATATAGTTGATTCCGAACCCCTTTCCCCTTCACACAACTGAATTGTGAAACGCCTTCGACCATCAGGAGAGGTCTGGTCCATTTGCCTGACTCAAATTCCTGACTCACCTGATTAAAAAATCGATTTGTCTGATAAAACAAGCCAGCTTGATCCAAGGCCCAAACTGAATTTTCTCCTTCAAAAGATGCCGCTCTGATCTGATGGACCTGTTGATAGACACCGGGAAGAGTCTCATAGGTACCCTGTTCTCCATTCTCCGGACCTTTAAATTGATGAATCTGATTACCAGCAGCATAAATCATATCGTTTCCTGAAGGCAATTCTAATAAGGCAAAGCAATTCAGGGTCTCTTCGGCGACAAACCTTGAATCATAAGTGCGATCATATTCCTCATCCGGAAACGATTGAAACAACAACGTCCTTTCATTTCCGATTTGATAAAGGAAAAACACACCAGGAAACTTGGCATAGGTCCCCAACTCAAATTGGAGAATCGTTTTCGCGTGCTCTGGAAAGGTATAAGATTCAGGTTTTAGTTCTTTGAGATCTGCCAGATAAAACAAGGCGTCGCTCGATTTGGAAGACGTCCCAAAAAGAACGTGCTGGGTTCCCAACGAAACTTTGTCAATCGTCTCAGCAAATGTATCCGCTCTCAGTGCGGTCCAGCTTAAGGCTTGCTCGAGCTTCTCAAAATCTGTAGAAGCAACATCCAATGCCTGCGAAACCCAAACTTGATTGCTCTCGACTTTTGCAATCTGAATCCTCCCTTTTTTAATATTGTATTCCAACTCATAGGATTTTACCGCTCCTTCAGAAAGACTGAAAGAGATCCATCCTGACTCAGAACCTTCTTTCCGCAAAATAGCCTTGAGCAAATCATCCTGATCCTGATAAAAAATCAAAGGCTGATCCGGTCCGACCATGAAGGTTCTGATTTCCTTACTTCCCTTGATACTTGATTCAGGGAAATAATTACTCATCAGTTCGCTGCTAAAATTCACGCGAACTTGATCTTCTTTACTGACGATGTTTTCTTGTGCTAAATTCATAATCAAAAAATTATTCGTTGACAGGTGCGTAAGTGATATCATAGGCTATCAAAGACTTATCTTCTATAGCTCTCAGATTTTTATAAGCATAGGTTTTACCAAGAGGAAGAATGACTTTATTGGTTTGATTCAACACATCCACTTCCCTTAATCTCTTGATCGACTCATTCTCTTTGGTCACATCATTATTACTTAAATCAATGGCGATCTGATTAATGATTCCCTCGACTAGCAAAATCGGCCAGGCTAAAATCAGCTTCACGATATTCAAAAATATCTTGAGCGCCCCTCCTTCAAATAGATAGACGGATTCATCAAAGGCAATCTTTGGAGGCTCCAGTGTGTTTTTCAAATTGAATTTCCCTTCGGTTCCGTTTTGGATCAAAAACTTCATGGAACCTACTTTCCCAGGACCTTTGACATCCCTGTAGCTATATTGACCCGAGGTAGAAAGATCTATTTTCTTCAGTTCAATCTCGACAAAGACCTTGGCAATCAAATGGACCACTATTTCGACCTGGAATTCGTACTCCACTTCCACACCACCCGAGACATTTTTCAGGGCTTTCCGCTCCAGTGTATAAGTGGTATCGATTTTATCATCCCCAAGCTCTCCTCCAGCCATGTGGGAAGTAGCGACCATGATATGTTTGCCATCCTTTACCTGGAAGCCTCCGGATTCCACTTTTACATCCTTCTTGGCTTTAAATACACTGACCACATATTCATCCAATGAATCTAAATATTGGTCAAAATGAGAGCGGTCCATCGCAAAAACCCCATCTGTGGTTGAACTGGTATCCATCCCCAATTCTATCAGGCTAGCTGGCAGAATCCCTGCGGTGGGCTCAGTTGGTGCCGGATCTCCATTCAACATCATTAAAAAATTGAAAGAACTATATTGCCCTTTAACAGGTTTGGCCTGATCTGTTTTGGTACTATAACTGGTCGAAAATTCCAATGAGGTCGGCTGAAACATCGCCTCTTGACTGTTTATTTTTGGCTGAGTGACGCCATATCCAAGGACATAGGGATTCGTGGAGCCTTTGAGAATCAATTTGAAATAATTCTCAATGGTTACTTGGAATGGTTGGATTAAACCCTCGGGAAACTTGCTTCTCCCAATATCAAAATCTGAAATATTCGCATTTTCAAAATTTAGAAACAAACTCTCAATTCTAAAGTCTGCTTCTGTTAAACCGGAATTGCGGATAATGGAATCCATTGCCTCATCAGCCTCCATTACCATTTGATCCTTAGCTACTTTAATCCGGCCTATCGGAGTGGTAAAAGCATATACGCAACCCGACAAATCAAATAGTTTAACTTTTGAAGTTTTTTCAGGTCTATAGTAAAGCTTACCTTCTGAAAAAGACAGATTAAAGTAGAGATTGCGGGGATCTTTATTGATTATCTCGACGGTAGGAGATTTGAGATCCACATCCCAAGCATAATCGAAATTCAGTCCTTCTGTTTTGATGATATTTTTTAACTCAACCATATCATCAATATTATCAGCATCATACGCTGCAGAAAATTGATCTTGAATGGAAATCCATCGATTCAATTTCGACTTCAATTCCTCTGGAGTCCCTTCAAAACAAAAGGGCTTTTCCCCCTCTTTGGGATTGAGGACATTCCCTACCAAAGCAAACCACCTATCTTTGATAAAGCCATTTTGGTAAAGCATTTTAAACTGGAAATTGATAGTGGATTGAGAAAGTCCCAATACCATATCAAAACCACCTAAATTCTGATTTTCTGTCATGAGTTATTTTTGGTTTGTATCCCAAATACTCTAGATCAAAAACATGAAAGGCTTATCTCACAAGTTTATATACTAAACAATAAGTAATCAAAAATAAAAATAGATCACCTTATCTTAATACCTGTGAAAATCAGCACCATACAACACTAAAAGAGTATTTAGAAAAAATTCAGAAATGATTGATTATCACAAAATTATAGCATATAATAATCGAATAAAATACGTATTTACACGTAATTCGAATATTTTTTTCACATATATAAATCTTAGTTTTTTAAATAGATAAAAATGATTTTTGTAGTGTAAAAAACTACTAAATAAAATTCAAAAATTTTCAATTCTACTGGAAATCCATGGAAACCACCAACTTTATAACCCTTTGATTTACAACCAACACTACCTCGAAATCGAAATATTCAACTGGGGAGTATCAGAGATTTCATACTGAAAATCCAATGTAAAATCTCTTAAACCATTTAAATCCAAGCTTACTATTTTAGGAGTAGTCAATCCACTTTCATTGGTTCTTATCCAGTTATTTTTAAAAACCTGAATTTCAGTTAGGATTACAGGCAGTACCTCATCCGAAAACTTTTGATTTGAAAAACACCTACTCACTTTCTTAAACCGACTAGCCTTATTTATTGAATTTCCCTCCAACAAAAAATCTCTTTTTGTATAAGTATCCAGTGCAAAAACGAAGGATAATGGCTTGTATTCAACCCATGGTTTTGTGTCAAAACTGGAAGAAGATTGAGACAGACCAAAAGATAAAACCACTTGCTGGGGAATGAATAATAAATCGTCCCCAAATTGGTTTTGAAGGTTCAAGAAAATAGGAACTTGGCACTCGGTATCCAAAGCCCGCTGCATGGTTTCGCTAACTACGATATCGATTTCGATTTCTTTCGAGAATTGGTATTTAGTAGCATCTACCTGAAGGGCATCCTGAAGATATCCTTCAAATCCGAGTTTTTTGAAAATGTGAATAACATGATCAAAACTGTCAGGATTTATTTCAACAAGAGTAACTTTCACTTCTTTCTCAGAATAGCTCGCCAAAACAGGTAAAATCAAGGTCGCATAAGGCCCCGTCCCAGCATAAAGAATATGGATTGGCCTTGAATCTTTTCTCTTTAAAAGAAGTTCTTCAACTGCCTCAAAAATCCCCTTTACAAACTTTTGGGTTCTTGTGATGTCATCCAAACACATCGCTGCCCATGTTGGTCCAATGGCAATTCCAGTTTCAGTGGACAGATTTTCACGATTTTTCCCATCTTCCAGATCCAACCCCAATAAGTCATACATCAATTGTTTATAGCGATCTACAGCAATTTTAAAGCTTTCATAATCTCTCCCCTCTTTTATAAATACTTGACCTATTTCGAATAGGGTGCGGTTGAGATCATTTTTGGATTTCATAGATGAAATAGTATTAGAAGAACTCTATTGGCTTTGATTTTATTCAGTTATATGATTTTCAACTGTTCTCATAATTAAACAAAAAAATAGCGACTTCCCTCCGAAGAAGAAAGCCGCTTTGTACTTAATCCTCTAAATACCCAAATTTACCTTCATTGAAGTCATTGAATGCTTCCATCAACTCTTGGCGAGTATTCATCACAAAAGGTCCGTGAGCAGCAATGGGTTCGTTGATAGGTTCTCCACTCAAAACCAACACCTTTGAATCCTGAGTTGCTTTTACTGAGAATTCTTCCCCATCATTTGCCAACAACACCAAGTGATCTGTTGGAGCTCTGTCGGTACCATTGACTTCTATTTCTCCTTCAACAACCAATAAAACAGTATTGAAATGTGAAGGAAAATTCAATTTCACCTCTGATCCTTCCTTCAAATGAGCATTCCACATGTTTATTGGAGTAAATGTGGAAGCTACTCCTTTCACATGTTCAAATTCACCTGCTATGACATCTATTTCACTTCCCTTTGAATCCAATTGAACTCTCGGGACAGAATCATTTTTAATAGCTTGATACTTTGGTGCACTCATCTTATCCTTGGCAGGAAGATTCACCCACAATTGAACCATCTGGAATTCACCACCTTTTTTGCTCCATTCTTCCTCGTGAAACTCCTTATGAAGAACCCCGGACGCAGCGGTCATCCATTGGATATCGCCCTCGCCGATGACTCCTCCACCTCCGCTACTATCATGATGTTGTACTTTCCCTTTATAGGCAATCGTCACTGTTTCAAACCCTCTGTGGGGATGAACTCCAACCCCTTTTGGTCTGGAAGACGCAGGAAAATGGAATTTGGAATTGTAATCCAACATGATGAAAGGATCCATCCGCTGCATATCCATGCGAAATCCGCTTGGAATGAAATTATGTACTCTAAACCCATCTCCAACAAAATGTGGTTGTCCTGGGCTTGCTACTAATTCTACTGATCTAGGTTTCATATTTCCTCCTTTTTATAACCTATACAAAAATGAATAGAAAGAAAGAGGATTGCATTGATCTATGGTAAGATCGATTTTACTTGTGCCTTTGGGCCAATTCTTTCCGGACTCGGCTTAAGCTTTCAGGAGTAATTCCCAAATAGGAAGCGATCATCCATTGTGGAACTCTCAATGGAATGTCTGGATATTTTTTGATGAATTTCAGATATCTGTCCTCTGCGGTATTGCTCAACAACATCATAATCCTGTTCTGAAGACTTCGGATATAACTGTGAATCATCCGATGGTTGAAGTCTCGAAATGAAGGCATCTTTTCCTCCAAAATCTTAAAAAAAGCATCATCCAAAACAGCCACTCGAGTATCCTCTAATGCTTGAATATTGAATTGGGAGGGTTGATTGAAAAACACACTTTCTCGGTCGGTCACAAACCAACCTTCGGGAGCGAAATGAAGGATATGTTCTTTTCCTTTTTCATCAATGGAAAATTGCCTCAGTAAGCCATCTTCCACAAAAAATATATGCTTACAATACTCTTGGCTTTTTAGCAAATATTCATCCTTAGAGACTATACGAGTATTACATTCAGTCAAAATCATATTGATTTCCTCCTCTCTCAAATCCAAGTTGGAGGTCAAATAGCTTTTGAGGGTAAAGTGATTCATTCCGACGATATCAATTAAAAGTGTCCTGAATATCTTTTGATTTATTATTATCTGAAATCAATTTCTTAAATATCTACTCAAATTCAAGATGGAGTGCATGAACCTAAACCAACACTTACCTGTTTTTTCCTACAGATTTTATAGATTTTTACCATGGATGAATCTTTAGACCATAAATTGATTTATTATATCAATAAATGGGTAAAACTGGACCCTGAAGAAGAGAAGAAGATTTTAGCTTCATTTGAAAAGCAGGCTGTAAAAAAGAAAATCAAACTTCTCGAACCCGGTCAGGTCTGCCAATACATTTATTTTATCATTCAAGGAGGAGCACGATCCTATTATCACGATGCCAAAGGTGATGAACACATCTACCAAATCCGTCTGGAAAACAATTGGATCAGTGACTTGGAAAGCTTCTTTTCTCAACAACCTTCTAAATTTTATCTCGAGACTCTAGAGGAATCCATTGTGCTGAGGATTTCTCCTGAGGTTTTGGAAAATCTTTATGAGGAGGTTCCCAAAATGGAACGATACTTTAGAATTCTATTTCAAAAAGCCTATATCAATTCTTTGGCTAGACTCAACTCAACTATGTGGGAAACTGCAGAAGAACGCTACAATGAAATGATCAAGGAGAATTGTGATATTCTACAGAGAGTACCTCAAACTTACATTGCCTCCTATTTGGGCATCGCTCCAGAAAGCCTTAGCAGAATTCGCAAAAAGAAATAAGGTCTTTTTTTTCTTAACATAGGTTAAGGGTGCAGCTGAAATGGCAACCCTACATTTGTATCGTACTAATCAACAAATGGAAGTGGCCATTCAAATCGATGAATAGAAAATCATTCCTCAAACATTTGGTAACGACGATTCCATTAAGTATTTCAGCCATGAATCTATCTTCTATCCAATCAATGTTGGGACCTTTGGAAAACACTCCAAAAATGCCCGTGTTATTCTTAGGACATGGAAGCCCTATGAATGCTATCGAAGAAAATGAATTTGTGAGAGGCTTTAGAAAAGTCTCAGATCAGATCGCTACTCCAAAGGCAATTTTGGTGATTTCTGCTCACTGGGAAACAAAAGGTACGCAAGTCACGGCTATGCAGAATCCACCTACCATTCATGATTTTGGAGGATTCCCAAAAGCACTGTACGAGGTAGAATACCCTGCTCCAGGTTCACCTGAATTAGCGAAAGGCGTCCAAGATTTGGTCCATAGCACGGATGTTCATTTAGATGATAAATGGGGTTTGGACCATGGCGCTTGGACAGTGATTCGTCACATGTATCCGGAAGCTAACATTCCTGTAGTTCAGTTGAGTTTGGACTATTATAAAACCCCAAAGCAACACTATGAATTGGCTCAGGAGCTTTCTAAACTGAGAGAAAAAGGAATTCTCATTGTGGGAAGCGGAAATATCGTCCATAACCTCAGAATGGTTCATTGGCAAAAAATGAACGAAAATTACGGTTATGATTGGGCCATAGAAGCCAGTGAAAAGATCAAACAAAACATTCTAAGTGGAAATCATGATGAATTGATCAATTTCTCTCAAATGGGGAAATCTTTCCAATTGGCTATTCCTACACCTGAGCATTATTTACCATTACTCTATGCCTTGGCACTTCAAGGAAAAAACGAAGAGCTGGCATTATTCAACGACTCTTATTTGGCAGGATCACTCACAATGACATCTGTCAAAATCGGATAAATATAAATTTTAAACATAACCAACATACTACCATGAAAATTGGAATTACAGGAGCCACTGGTCAATTGGGTTCTTTGGTCATCGATCATCTAAAATCAAAAACTGCTGCTGAAAACATAGTAGCACTAGTTAGAAATCAGGAAAAAGCCGCAGGACTTGGAGTAGAAAGTCGTGCATTCGATTACAATGATTCTGGAACATTGAAACAATCCCTTTCTGGAATCGACTACCTTCTTTTGATCTCGAGCAGTGAGGTCGGTCAAAGATCTAGACAACACAAAAACGTCATCCAAGCAGCAAAAGAAGCAGGAGTTAAATGGATCGTTTATACGAGCTTGTTACATGCTGACACGTCTACTTTAAGCTTGGCAGGAGAGCATTTGGAAACCGAGGCACTATTGAAAGAAGCTGGAATCCCGGTTACTATCCTAAGAAATGGATGGTATACAGAAAACTACTTGGGATCTGTGGATTCAGCTTTAAAAGCTGGAGCATTCATTGGCAGTGCAGGTGAAGGAAAAATCTCCTCTGCAGCAAGAAATGATTTTGCTGAAGCTGCGGCTGTTGTGATCACAGATCCTCAGCACCAAGGAAAAGTTTATGAATTGGCTGGAGATGAAAGTTATACACTTTCTGATTTGGCAAAGGAAATCTCTAAGGAGGCTGGAAAAGAAATCCCTTACAACAACCTGGAAGAATCTCAATATGCCGGAATTCTTGAATCTGTGGGTGTACCCGCTGGGTTTGCTCAAGCTATAGCTGGATGGGATGTAAGCGCAAGTAAAGGTGACCTTTTTGATGATTCAAAGACCCTTTCCAAATTGATACAAAGACCAACTACCCCAATGAGTGAATCAGTTGTTCAAACACTTGGCTAAACCAACTCATTATCAAAAAGCACTTTCTATGAAGTGCTTTTTTATTTTTCAATTGCCTCAATCAAGTAAGTCCAATCCCCACTTAAGCCCTCCTGAATCCAACAATCCCATAAGACCTGCATTTCCTTGTTCATCCCATTGGCGGATTGGCCATCATAGGCTTCCTGTATTTTATTCATTTCCCTATAGGAATCGAAAAATACCTCATTCAATTTTGCCTGAAAATTATCCGGGGTTAGCTCCATAGTGTGCAACCTAGTCTTGAGACGATCCACGACAATCCTAACTATATCAAAATGTCGCCTTTCATGGTTTAAGGCATAATCATCCGGTTCTTTTACCCAAGATTGATTGGGTAACATATAGACTTTAAATTCTAATGTTTGGATAATATTCCCTTGTTGCAACACTGCACTACCTTCAATAGAAAAACTGGTGTTAATCACAGCGTTCTTCCTACTTAGAAGATTGGGTTTAGCACTGAAATTTTCCCAATAAAGAGGGAATTCAGGATCGTAAAAAACAGTATCAATTGTAGATGGTCGAACTGGGTCTTTCATTCTCAACTCAACAGTCTCTGCAAGATCTCGATGCTCCAACCCATTGGTTTTGATCCAATTATCAAAATACTCAAGACTCTCATCAATATACTCGACCATCAAGTCCTGCATTTTATTCACCCCATTTAAAGATCGCTGATATAAGATCCTGTTTTGATATTTGACCAAATAAATCGGATCCAAATCAGTCAACAAATAGAAACTCAACCGGATCTCCATCCTGCCGTCATACAGTCCAGTTTTTGCATTGGGTCTTTCCCAAACATTCAGCATTTCCAACCTAACCTGAATATCTCTCGCAATAGAATCAGGAAAGGAAATATCACTTTGAAAGCGCTTCAAAATCAATTCAGAAAGCTCCTTTTCAAAGACAACCGGAGCTTTATCTCTTTTGGTATAGTAAATATCCCCGATAGACTTTTCGGAAATCCCACGAAAATCCAATACATCCACAATCCGATAATTTGTTTCGTAGCGAGGCTTCAATACAGGCCGAAGGTGAAGTACCGCTTGCTGAGCAGATAAGCCACCTGAAAAAAATAAAAAAAACAGGGTCAGTCGAAAACAAATTCGCATGATCCAAAATACACTTTTTTGAAAAGTTTCCTATCCTGAAAACTCTGATTTATGGAAGTTTAATCCAGTCTACCTTTGGGGCTTTTCCTGTAGGATTTCGATTATAAAAGCTATTGAGTCCTGTTGATTCATCGAAAAACCCACCATTCATCAAATAAAACTGACCATTTAAGCTTCCTCCAGCAAAATCTTTTCTATATCCCCTTCTGGCAATATCATCCCCAGTAAACTTAGCCTCAGTTAACTCAATCCAGTTTCCATCTTTATCGGCTGCCCATTGGTTTTTGTAAATACCTCTTCTTGTGATATTACCCGATTCAGGAACGAAATTCTCCAAAAATGAATGGGGTCTCTTATACCAAGTATCAGTTTTTGGTCTTGAAAAACTTGCAATCAGTTGCCATTCCCCTTTCTCAGGATCCAAGAAATAAGCGGTGTAAACCGTATTCCCATTTCCGTCAGGTTCAACCGAATTCAGAAAACTATAGGTTACCCCAGCTTTCCAAGAATATGTTAAATAAGACTGCCCACCAGAACCTTCGTTACCAAACTCCCCGGTATAGACTTGATCCCCTTTTTTCAATAATTTGATCTTTTCCTCTTCAGGAATTTCGCTTGGGTTGTCGGTTTTGAAAGGACTCCAAACTGAAAATAAGATCCTTCTTTCCTCCTTTGAATTGACTTGGATACCAAAATAACCTTCTCCAAATCCATTTGCCATAAAATAGGATCCTATTGGGTCTTCCCCAACTGGAACTTCAATTTCATTATAAAACCATTTGAAATTTTGATCATCAGGCAAGGTATAAGTTAAGTGAACAGAGGGACCTCTTCTTCCCCAGTAGAATCTGTTATTCTCATTATCTTTTACATATTCCAACTCGATAGAAGCAATTGAATGGACTTCTAGATCAGATATTTTCACAAAATCATTCCCTTCTTTACTGATACCTTTCAACTGGAATTCATTGTACCCTTTTTTCAGAACTACATTTTCCAGATTCACCTCAGATTGTCCAGGTTCAATATCAATTTCAAAAACTCTGTCAGCCACCAATTCAATTGTACTTCCTTGAGATTGAGGGATCAGCTTCAACAAAACACTCACCTGAGTTGCTTGGCTTGATTTGAAATAAACACTAAACTCAGAACCTTGATTTTCCCAAGAAAGAATCCCTTCCTTAGTAATCTCCTCTTTTTCTAAACCTGCAGTTTGATAGGTATTTCCTCCCAATGGAATCTGAAAGCTTGAATCCATTAAAGCAGATCTATTATTTGTAAAATTTAAACTTTGGAACAGGAGCAATAGGGTTGAAAAAACTCGTAGAAACATATTGAATGGGGATAATTTTAGGCTACTCGGGATTCGGAATATAGATCATAGGCGGCTACCAACAATTGCCTATCAGGTGAATCACCATATCGTTCATATCTATTGATATCAGATCTATTTTCGGCGAAAACTGGAGCATATTTCCCCTCCAGTTCATCCCAAATCACCAATAAATAGGAATAGGAAATTTTACTTTCTCTTCCAGTTTCCAACCAAGATTCAAATTCACTTTCTTCTAAAGATTGGGGAAAGTCGGGACTATCAAACATATGGAGATTTTAAATTTAACGGGAGGCAAGTTAGATAATCCTAACAACTAATCTGAAAATCCAAGACTATCCTTTTCTTAAGTTTTTAAACAAAATGGGCTTTATGTTATTTAAATAGCCATAAATGGATTTCAAGTTTACCGAACCCGACAGTTATACAACCAATACATTAAGTCTTATATAATTCCTTTTTTATCTAACATTTGCCCCATATTTTGTAAGAAATTGTTCACTTTAGTTTCTATAACTAACGCCTTATTGTAAATAAGGAAATTAAATAAAATGGCATTTTCCTCATCTGACTTTCTTCCAGAAGAAAACTTTTCTTTATCTGAAATTTTAGACTCAAAATCAATTTTAGAATTATCCAAGATTTGTCAATTGACAACCCTTCTTACTCAAACTTCTGGAGCCTATTTGGCTTTTGAAGAAGAAGATAAATGGAAGATCTTCTCAAGTTTTGGGGTAGCGATGGAGAAAGAAGTACCAGCGACTTTTGACGAAAAAGAGTTACTGAAAACCAAAACTATACAAATATTTACCAGGCCCATCCCTCTTTTTGAAGATGCCAAGGTTGGCGCCATAGCTATTCTCCCAATACAATTTCATACTGAAAAGGTTTCAGGTTTATTGACTATCGTAAATAATGAAATAAAAGATTTCTCCGAAAAAGAAATGCAAGGCTTAAACTTGCTAAAAGATGAGGTTGAAAGAATCATAGATTCGAGAATTCAGGAATCACAAAAGGAAAACTTTGAAACACTTTTCAATCTTTCAAAAGATCTGGTATGCATTGTCAATCGTCAGGGGCAATTCGAAAAAGTCAACCCCTATTTTCATTCACTTTTGAGATATAAAAAGGAAGAAGTACTTGATCAACCTTTTGCCAATTTTATTCACCCTGAGGATTTAGAGTACACCTTTGAGATTTTCCAAAAGTTATTAACAGACTCCAAAACCATCAGTTTTGATCATCGATTTTTATCCAAAGAGGGACTCAGCAAAACGATTCAATGGACTGCTACACCAGAACCTAACACCGGTAAAATTTTTGCAATAGGCCGTGATATTTCTGAAGCCAAAGAAATAGAAAGTCAACTTATGGAAAAAGAGGCACGATTAAAAGTCTTTTTCGAAAACTCCCAAGGGCTCATGTGTACCCATGATTTAGAAGGCAATTTTTTATCTGTGAATTTTGCAGGCGCTTCAATATTGGGATATACTGTGGAAGAAGTCATCCAATTTTCCCTTTTTGATTTGGTGCCCGAGGAGAACCATTCTGGAGTTGAAAATTATTTAAAACTCATCAAATCAGAGGGAAAAGCAAATGGCCAAATGGCTATTCGCCATAAAAATGGGTCGATAAGGACTTGGATTTTCAACAATGTCATGTATCATCCCGAAAACGGAGATACCGAATACATCATTGGAAATGCTATTGATATTTCGAATAGGGCGGTCTTAGAAAAAGATTTAAAAGAAACTAAAATTCTTCTTGAAGAAACAGGTCAAGTAGCTCGGGTAGGTGGTTGGACTTTGGATCTAATTCATCAAAAGCTCTCCTGGACACCAGTAACCAAACTAATCCATGAGGTTCCTGAAGATTTTGTTCCTGACCTCGAATCTGGTATTAATTTTTACAAGCCAGGAGAAAGCAGAGAAAAAATAACAAAAGCCGTAGATGAGGCCATCAATAAAGGAAAGTCTTGGAATCTGGACCTTCAAATCATCACTTTTAAAGGCAATATGCTATGGGTGAGAGCCATTGGGAAACCAATTATGGAAGAAGGGAAATGTATCCGGGTGGTCGGAACTTTTCAGGATATTGATGAAACAAAAAAGGCAGAGTTAGAAGCTGCATCAGCAAAAAAGCTTTTGGATGACGTTTTTAGTGCCTCTTCAGAAGTTAGTGTAATTGCGACAGATTTGACTGGTGTAATCACAGTCTTCAACAGAGGGGCAGAAAAAATGCTTGGCTACCATGCTGAAGAAATGATCGGAAAACAAACTCCTGAAATAATTCACTTGAAACAGGAGATTATTGCTCAATCAGAAGTGGTCTCAGAAGAGTTCGGGAAGCCCGTAGAAGGATTTCAAACTTTTGTGGCAAGAGCTGAGAGAGATGGGTCAGAGCAAAGGGACTGGACCTATATTAGAAAAGATGGTAAAAAACGCCTGGTTTCTTTGGTCGTAACTCCAATAAAAGACACCGAAAATACCAGTATCGGATATTTGGGTATTGCGATTGACATCACTGATAAAGTGGAGACTGAGATCGAACTTTCAAATGAAAAAGGTAGACTTTCAGCTTTCGTAAAGCATGCACCAGCTGCGGTGGCAATGTTAGATAAAGACTTAAAATATATTGCTGTCAGTAATAGATGGCTCGAGGAATATCAGCTCAAGGATCAGGATGTTCTCGGGATTTCCCATTTTGAGATATTTGATGCGGTAATTAACGATGAAGTTAAAGACCTTTTTTATAGCGTACTCAAAGGTAATGTAGAAAGTAAACAGGAAGATATTTTTAAGCTACCTGGCTCTGATGAGGAGATTTATGTAAGCTGGGAAATGAGGCCGTGGTATTTACACGATGGCAAAATTGGCGGAATGATGATCTATACCCAAAACATCACGGGTATGGTCAAACGTAGAGAGGAACTAAAAAATGCCAAATTAGTAGCTGAAGAAGCCAGCAGAGCTAAATCTGAATTTTTGGCTAACATGAGCCACGAAATCAGAACACCTTTGAATGGGGTAATTGGTTTCACAGACCTTGTCCTCAAAACAAAGCTGAATGAAACACAGCTTCAATACCTGACTATTGTCAACCAATCGGCAAATGCACTTTTAAGTATCATCAACGACATTCTAGATTTCTCTAAAATCGAAGCCGGTAAGCTTGAGTTAGACATAGACAAAAGTGATCTATTTGAAATGGCATCGCAGGCCACAGATATTATCACATACCAGATTCAAAATAAGGGACTTGAAATGCTCCTCAATGTGGATCCGAGCCTCCCTCGGTTTATCCATGCAGATTCTGTAAGACTTAAGCAGGTATTGGTCAATCTTTTAGGGAATGCTTCCAAGTTTACAGAGGAAGGAGAGATTGAACTAAAAATTGAAAATCTCAAAGAAGTGGATGGTAAAAACCTTCTTCGATTCTCTGTGAGAGATACTGGCATTGGAATCAGTTTAGAAAAGCAAGAAAAAATCTTCGAAGCATTCTCTCAAGAAGACAGCTCAACTACCAAAAAGTATGGAGGAACTGGACTGGGGCTGACCATTTCAAACAAACTCCTAGGTTTGATGGGAAGTAAACTCCAATTAATCTCCTCCCCGGGAAAAGGAAGTACATTCTATTTCGATGTAGTTATGGAAACCGAAGTAGGCGATCCGATTGAATGGTCTGGAATGGAAGAAATCAAGGAGGTTTTGGTGGTAGATGACAATGACAATAACAGGCTCATAGTCAACCAAATGCTTTTGTTGAAAAACATTAAGACGACTGAGGCTAAGAATGGATTCGAGGCATTGCAAATCCTATCAAAAGGGAAGCAATTTGACGTGATTTTGATGGACTATCATATGCCATTTATGGATGGGATAGAAACCATCAAAAAGATAAGAGATAGCTTCAATGATCATTTGGAGGACATGCCTATTCTATTGCTTCACAGCTCGTCGGATGATCAAAGTATCATTCAGGCCTGCAAAGATTTGAATATTAAGTTCCGAATGATCAAACCGTTGAAACTTCAGGAATTTTATCATGTGCTTTCCCATCTCAAGGAAGAAGTAGACGAAAATCAAATAGAAGTTGAGGCAATTCCTTTTCACGACAAATCACTCAAAATATTAATTGCCGAAGACAATCCTGTCAACATGTTATTGGCTGAAACGATTTTCCAAAAAATTGCCCCTAACATCACTCTGATAAAAGCCATGAATGGAAAAGAGGCTTTGGAACTATGTGAAGAATCAATACCTGATTTAATTTTCATGGATATTCAAATGCCAGAAATGAATGGATATGTAGCGACAGAAAAAATCAGATCCCTTTCAAATGGTCAGAATGTTCCAATTATAGCATTGACTGCAGGTAATGTAAAAGGCGAAAAAGAAAAGTGCCTGGCCGTGGGGATGAATGACTTTGTAGTCAAACCTATCGTAGAGGACATCCTTCGAGAAGTTCTTGAAAAATGGGCGACTTTTAATGTAGACTCCAATTCAGATACCAATTCATTAAAAGAAACCGATCATTACGACCCGGAAGTACTTAAACTATATACAGACTACAATTCTGAAGTCTGGGAAGGAATTATTGAAATTGTTAAATCTGAATTAAGTCGATCAAAGCTAAGCCTTAGGAAAGAAATCGAGGCTAAAAATCTTCCAGGCATTAAGGAAGCTGGCCATAAACTATATGGTACCGCTGTAAGTTCTGGAATGAATCAATTAGCCAAAATGTCAGAGGAATTTGAACTTACAAAAGAGATTAATCAGGAATCTTTAATAAAACAATTGGGAAAAATAGAAAAAGAAATAGAACTAATATTAGAGTTACTTAAAAAGTAAATAACAACTAAAATAAGTTGATTCTTCTCATTAAATCAGCCTTCTTATACCGACTAATTGGAATGACAGTTTTATCTATCAAAACCGTATTATCTTGAATATCAATAATTTTATTCAAATTAATAATATAAGACCGGTGTACCTGAAAAAAGCTATCAGAAGGCAGTTTATCTAGAACATTTGATAAAGTGGTATGCACCAAGTGTTCGCCTTTCTCTAGTAAGATCTGAACATAGTCGCCTTGAGCTTTAAAAAAGTAAACTTGTTTTAAATCTAATTTGATCAATTTTTTATCAATATTGATATAAAACTGATCTGATTCTTGAGGTTTTTTCTCTGTAGTTTTTACAGTCTCCCTTTCGATCAACATATTTGAAGCTTTTTGAACAGACCTCACAAACCTCTCAGGATCAATAGGTTTACTTAAAAAATCAATAATACTATCATATTCAAATGCATGAATAGCCTGCCCTTTATCCGAAGAGGTAATTATTACTAAAGGAGGATTCTTCAAAGTTTGAATAAAATCAAAGCCATTAAAACCAGGCATATGTATATCAAGAAAAATTAAATCAACTTCAGAACTATTTAAAAACCTAAAGGTCTCAATTGCACTTGCAAAACTGCCTTTCAAATTCAATTCTGGTTGTTTATGACATAAAAAAGTTAATATTTCTCTCGATACGCTTTCATCATCTAAGATGATACAGTTCATAATTATATAGAGTATTTTGGCAGGAAGTTAAGAATTTTAGCTACCACTTCATTAAAATATGGATGGTATTTTAAATTCCCTTCCCTCAAATACTTTTCATGCTTCTCCACTTTTTTGTAGGATTCTTCTAATTGAAAAAAAGCAATCTTTTGGATAATACGATGGACAATTTCTGAAGCCCAAAAATAATTACCTCCAGCAATAGCATGTTTATATAGCGTATACTCTTCCGGGAGTTCGGCTAAGATTATTTTTACAATCTTTTTCTTAAACTCCTCATTTCCACCGGACAATTCATCTAAATAAGTCATAGAGGGGTCCATAATAGTCTTGGATGCATTTAGAGTAGATAGATTGGATAACAGTCTCCTCCCCTTTTAGGGATAGACAAGGAAGTTTTAACAGGGTCAACATCCAAAACCATTTCTTTCCCCCTCCTAATATCTCCAATCCCCATTTTTACCAAAAAGGTAAAAATCCAATATTTGGGATCTTTGATATGACTTACATAAACTGACAGGTGATTCATGGGTTTTCCTTTTACCAAAACAGTAATAAAATCCTTAAATCTGGTTTGAAGGTCCAGAGGACTTCCTACTATGACAGGTAAAGATCCATCCAACTCATAGGACAAGTTGTTTTGTCCCCCAATCTCTCCAAAAACTGACGTGATCAGATCATAGCTATCCAAGATTTGCTCTTGGTAGCTAAGCGGGAAGAATTGGTTTTCCACATGATCTGCCATTTACATTCTTTGAATTAATATGGGGGACAAAAGGGCAATCAAACAACTTTTACTCTTACATGATTTCTCATGCTCCTTATCCACCAATAGGTTTAACAGGTATTCAATTAATCTTTGACCATCGATTAATCAAATGATCTGAACAAATGTAATTCTGATGAAAGAGCCCGTGTAAAAAATTAGCTCAAAACCGTTCAACTATCGGTGAATGGCTATTTCCTATCGGTAAAAAATATTCCAAAATTGCTTTAATGATATTTCTCATAAAAAAAGCCTCTTCAGATTTATCCGAAGAGGCTCTCATAAGAATGGATCAAATTAATAATATCTCACTTCACAGTCTGGAATAGCTTGCTTAAATCGATCTACAGTTCGGCTGGACAACCTGGTATTAAAGCAGCTCAATTTTTTCAAATTGTTAAGCCCTTCTATCGGTCTCAATGACCTCAAATTGGTACTTGCTACATCTAACTCAATTAGGTTGATCAGTCCTTCTAGACCTTTCAAGCCTGTTAGGTTTGTTCCTGAGAGATTCAAGACTTTCAATTCAGTCAATGAACCCAATGGATCAAGATCTTCAACTCCTGTATTAGAAAGATCTAAGGTTTCAAGAGAAAATAAACTTGAAACAGGCAGAAAATCAGTAATAGGTGCTTGAGATAGTCTCAAATTGGTCAATAGATGCAGTTCTGAGATTGGCGAAATATCAGACAAAGGTGCATCAAAGATCACCAGGGACCTCAAATTAACAAAAGCAGTCAAAGGCCTAATATCTCTAATAGAGACGCGCTCAAGGTCTAATGACGACTTGGCTGTCAAATTATGCAATTGTTCTGTAGTAGGCTCCTCGGGCATGCTAAATTGCCTTCTAAACAATTCTTTCCAGTCAGAAGGTAAATTAGTCCACCATTGATTCAATTCCTCTACCCTATAAACCAAAGTTAAATCAGACTTCTTCATCAAAACTTCTGGAACCTCTTCTCCAAAAATCGATGATCCATTGACATTTAAATAACTAATATTTGGCAAGCTTAAAATTGGAAGGATACTTTCTACAGGGCTCCCTTCCAAATTAATTTTCTTTAAGCTCTCATTGTTTCTTATTGGATTTAAATCCTTGACCAATGTATTGGCAGCTACTAACTCTTCCAAGGTGTTCACCTCACTAAGAGGTAGCAAGTCATTGATTGGATTATCGGATAAATTAATCTTTTTCAATTTAGCAAACCTTGTCACTGGATTCAGAGTTTCTACTCCAGCTCCTGAAAGGTCCAGCGACTCAAGTCCAATCGTTGAAGTCAGAACTTCGACATTTGGAGAGTTGCTTCGAATTTGGGGATTAGCATTTTTGAGACTTTCCTTCCAAGCTTCCGATAATCCGGACCACCAAGACTCCAGGTCCTTGACATGGTGAATCAACAATACTTTAGGATTATTCCTGATGAAATTATCCGCAGAACTTACCGAAAGACTTGTCTCATCGGCCAATACCTTTTCTAAGTTTGGTTTAGCATTCAATACCGAGATATCAGCTACTTCAGTTTGAGTCAGGTCAACAATCTCCAGATTTGTCAACTTATTTAACGGTGTCAGATCTTTGATATTCGTTTGAGACAGATTGATATATTTTAATGCTTCCAATTCTCCCAAACTTGTGAAATTGATCAGGTAATTTCTACTCAAATCCAAGTCTTCCAATCGTGATAAATCCTTGATATTTTCGGCATTATTAAAACCGCTTTCTGTCAAATCCAATGACCTCAAGCTGTCAAATTCATTTAGCACAGCAAAACTCATTATTGGAGTTCTCTCAGCCTTTAGGCTTTTCAGAGACTTCAGATTACTAAGCTCACTAATGTCTTGAATCTGGGTATTGGAAATATCCAAATGACGCAACCTATCAGAATATTTGATAAACTGAATATCTGAAGTTGGAGTATTGGCTACATTGAGATACTGAAGAAAGGTCACATTGGAAATAGGCCCCAAAGCTGTGATTTGGGTATTACTCAAATCGACATATTTCAAATCCCTTAATGCTTCCAAGGGTCGTAAATCCAATAAGCTATCTGTACCTGAAATATTAAGGGTGTCAATAGAGACAAACTTATAGAGCTGATCCAAATCAACCGAATCGAAAGGTGACAATTCGAATCTCTCTTGAAAATAAGCCTTCCAATGAGGGTTTAGGATTTCCCACCATTCTAATAACTCCTCATCTCTGCTCAATTTGGTCGTATACATACTGACGATTTTGAGCTCCTGGCTTTTATCATCAAGATTTACTTCAACAAATCTAGGCTTTGTATTACTAATTTTTTTTCCATCATTATCTGATGCATCTATGGTCCTATCCAAAGACACCACGAAGTAAACCTCTCCATTGTCTTTTTGGGCAGGTTTTACGTCTCGGATTTTGAATTTGAAATTGACATCCTGATAGAAGAACTCAATATCCTTCATGTAGGCTGTGACATCCTTATTGGTCACTACCTTTCTATCCAAAAGAAGGTCATCCTCCACTTGGACACTAGCATCACGGAATATCTTCAGATAACTCTCCCTAATGATGACATCCTTATCCCTTGCAGGGGTTTCAGAAGATCCTACCGTGTTCAGCAAATACTCAAGGAATCGGACCTGATCTTCCACTTTGGATGAAAAATCTTTAATCTCCTCTTTTGTATACCCTTTAATGCTTTGGGAAAAAGCAAATTGGCTTGTCAAAAAAAGAAATATCAGAAAAAGGAAATGTCTGTTACTTCTGATCATAAATGTACTTTTCAATGGTTTCCTTATCTCCAGGATTAAGCTTTACTAAATTTGAAATCAGCCATCCAGTATTGAAACCTGGACGGTTGAACTGTGATACTTCAAAATACCAGCCATCTATTTGAAAGAAGTGAAACTTAACATCATTCACCGTGATGAATTTTAAATTATTTTGTTTCATTTCATACAAAAACAATGTCAGGTAATCCGGGTGAAATGTGGAACCTGTAAACGCTTCAGGAAGTTTGGAATCCTGAAATGCTCTTCTTAAGTTCATAAATCCCAGTTCATGGGATAAAGGATGTAGAAAATCCTTTTCCCCACCTACGGGTTTATTGAACAAATTTTTAAATGGAGGAAAGCTTACTGCATCAATAACCCATTCGTAGCCCAATCCTTCCGGTTGGATTTTCAGGATTAAGGTTGCGCTTTCTCTTTTCCCTTTGAAGGTAAATTCTGCTTGTACTTCAGAATACCAACCTTCCCTATGAAAATTAAGAAATTGAGGATATACCTCAGAAAGAACATTTTTTGCAAATTGTTCCCTTAGATCTTTGGAAATAGAGCCAGTTTGATTATCGAAAAGGACTTGAAGAAAACCTTGTCTTAAGGCAATATTATGATAGAGTGAGTCTCCTGGATAATACCGTGTATTCCCATCTGTTGGTGACTCTTCGCCATTAAAGCGTCGAAAAAATTGATTTAATTGTTTGGTAGAAGCGGCAAATCTGCCGTCATCTTTGATTGTACCGCCAGAGCCAATGCCCTGAGCGGATACAATCGAAATGCTTGCGAATAATATCGCAAAAGTAATTAGGGTAAATCTCATGCGGAGGTTTCAGTCACTCGCACATCACCTAGCATAACATCCCAGAATTCGATGGTTCTACCGGCAATTTGAGTTTGTTTTTTCTCAACGTAGATCGTGATATCTTTCTTTGTGGTGTCTTTATAATTCATTCCAGTCTCGATAGATGTACCTTCGAATCTCTGGAAGATGGTGATCACACCAACATATCTTCCGTCAGGTTGTCTTTCCAAGTCGGAGATGTATTGGATATCATACCAAGTGATATTGACACGGTCGTAATTAAGGGCCATTAGACGCTCAAAGTATCTTCTTACTTTATAGTAAGCGATCTCATTAGAGTTGATACTTGATACACCCATTTCAGCTCCTGGAGCAAATAGCTCTTCAGCACGATCCATCACGCGGTTTGCCTCAGAAAACTGAGTGTCTTTGCTACCGATGATAGCGATGTATTTACTTAAGTCTTTTACTTTCTCCAATGCCAAAGAATCAATCGCCTGCTTTCTAGCAGGACTGATGTCATCTGACTGGGCAAGGACTACAACCGAACTTGCAAGAAAGAGGCCAAGAAATAGAATTAATTTATTTTTCATTTTGGATTGATTTACTAGGGATGATTATTTTCTTCTCAATTCAAGCTCTGAAACTTTACCATTTGCATCCAAGCGGATGTCAGAGATGTAGTTCAGATTTTTCTTGGTATCCTTCAAGTATTCAAGATACTTTCGAATAGTAGTGGGTTCATCATAATCTTTAATTCCGTTTTCTTCGTGAATCACGATCAAAACAGGAGTATCTTGATTTGAGAACATTGCCAACGTCTGCTCAATAGATTGATTTGCCATAGCGGCGCTGCTTGAACCTGCTACTGAATTAAAGGCGCTTTCTAGTTTTTGCGCTGCAACTTCTTCAGCTGATGGTTGTGGAGCTGGAGGAGGGGTTTCCTCTACACGCTCAACAGGTGCAGGTGCAGGCTCTGGCTGTACAGCTTTTTTCTTAGACTTACAGGCACCCACTGCCAGCAACGCTACCAAAGCAAACATCAAGGAGCGATTTAGCGAAAATGAGATCAGCTTTTCTTTCATTTTGGGGATTGGATTAAGATTTATTTGGTTGTCCGGAAAAACGTAATGTTACATTTTTCCCTTTTTGAAATTTGGCACAAAGTAAATAAAAACCAATGATTAACGTGCAATGCTTGTTCCAAAAGAACGTTTACTTCTGTCAATTTTTCTTTATTCCATTTAAGCGGTAAATCATTTCAAACATAAATGGGGAGAAATGGGGAAATATTCCGAATTGTGACAGATTTTTTCCTCATTGAGTTTAATTTTTCTTTCAGACTATACGATTACCCAGTCAAATGTTTTGAGTACTTCTTTTTTCAAAAAAGAAGACAATTCAATCAGGCCTCCTTGAAACCTAATAATTAAATTGTAATTGAACCATTTGTACCTTATCGATTCAAAGATCAACAAAATTAAGTCAAATGGACTATTTTTTACTTTCGAATTTAACCATGAACTGATTAATTCTACATCAAAATTGCATAGCTCATTTCACGACCTTGATTCACCTAAATTATTGTTTTCATCATTAAATAGTCACCATGGCTAATTTATTATTCAACTATTTTTTAAAAATAGACCAAAAATACCCTGTTTAGGGTATTTTTTCTTAAGCTAAAAGATTGCAAATTTGAGAAGTGTTAAGTTTTAATCAGGCAATGCCTAAACAAAAAAGGCTCCGGG
>NZ_JAPPSQ010000014.1 GCF_026652115.1 Algoriphagus sp. PAP.12
GTTTAGCCGGGCTTTCTTGCATAAAAAGGTATTCCCGTCTTGTTTTTCAATTTGATAATCTCTTCCTTCGCTAAATCAATTAAGGGGTGCCTCAAAATAAGGGCTGAGATCATACCCATCGGCGATTAGTCGCTGAGCACCTGATCCGGGTAATGCCGGCGTAGGGAACGTATCCACAACCTCCTTTTTTGAATAATTTAATCAATTATTCAAATGGAAAATTTTATGAACCTTGATTTGCTTTTGGAGCAAATTAAAAGCACCAGCTTGCTGGAATGGATCGCTGTAACTTTTGGCGTATCTGAAGTTTTGTTGGCTCGGAAAAATAAGGTCTGGCTATATCCAATCGGGATAATTAGCATCTGTTGCGGAGCCATCGTGCTGATCCAGGCTAAACTATATGCCGAGACCATTTTGAATGGATATTACTTGGGGATGAGTATATATGGTTGGATCAAATGGAAAAGCCGAAATCAATTTGGAACTCCTAAAATCACCAGTTCTGATTCAATGGATAAAGTGAAAACATGGGGGGTTGTATTGATCGGATGGGTTGTGCTTTATCTGTTTTTGGTCAACTTCACTGATTCTGATGTCCCAATCATTGATTCTTTGGTTTCTTCTACAGCATGGGCTGGGATGTGGCTTTTGGCCAATAGAAAAGTGGAGAACTGGATTTGGTTGAATATTTCCAATGCCATTGCGATTCCATTATTGTTTTACAAAGGACTGTTCATGTTTGGGTTATTAACCGTTTTCTTATTTGTTATCGCGGTGCTCGGATATTTTGATTGGAGAAAAATTTTAAAAGAGGAAAGTAATGAATTACAGTCTGTTTGATTCAGATTATTCATCTCAAAGTGAGAAAAAGGGAAGTTTAATTCCTGAATGGATCGAGGAGATCAATAGTGAAGGATGGTTTCAACTTTTTGTACCTAAGAGTCTGGGAGGGCTGGGCTTGGATCTGCCAGAGGCTTTGCGCATAGAACAAAAAATAGCAAATCTAGATGGGAGTTTGGGATGGACCGTAACCCTTTGCTCAGGAGCCTTGTGGTTTGTAGGTTTTTTGGAGGAAAGCTTAAGGGAAGAAATTTTTCCAAATAGAAACTTATGCTTTGCTGGGAGTGGATTTGTTGGAGGGAAAGCAGAGATTGTTGAAAATGGTTACATGATTTCAGGCTCATGGACTTACGCCTCTGGAGCTTTGCATGCCAGTCATTTTACTGCAAATTGTGAGATTTGGAAGGATGGAATCCAATTGAAAGGTGAGCAGGGGAATCCCATAATTAAAGCCTTTATCCTAAACAAAGAGGAAGTAGAGATTTTGGGTGGATGGAATTATATGGGGATGATAGCCACAGGTTCTCATGCATTTAAAACAGAAAGTTTGCATGTTCCTTTTAATAGGAGTTTTGAAATCATTCCTGAAAAGGCTACACTGACTGACCCGATATTTCAATTTCCTTTTCAGCAGTTTGCAGAAGCAACCTTGGTTGCCAATATTCTAGGGATTAGCCAGCATTTACAAACTTTGATTCAAAAGGCTTTCTGGAAAAGGAATTCTCTTAGAAATTATAGTGAAGTTGAGGTTGACTTTGCAGAGAAACAATTTGCTATCAGTTCCAACAGTCTCGAAGCGGCTGCAAAAGACTTCTATTACTCAGTTGAAATTGCGTGGGCCATTTTGGTAGAAAATGGAAGTGTCAAGAAAACTGAATTGAAAGATGTTAGTAAAAGGAGTAGAGAATTGGTTCGAGTTTGTAGAGAGACAAATTTTGTTATTTATCCTTTCTCCGGTTTGGAAGTGGCTAAAATGGAGACTGAATTGAATCGGGTATGGAGGGACTTTGCAACTGTAAGTCAGCATGCATTGATTACGTTTCCATATTTTGATTGATTTAGTTTGAAAAATATTGTCTCTAAAAATCAGGAAGTTAAAATAAAAAGGTTGAAATGGCTTTGCATAAGTAGATTTTACTCCTACTTTTGCAAACCGAAACAGATAAATGTTTTGACAGCAAAAGATCACAGAGGAATGGCAGAGTGGTCGAATGCGGCGGTCTTGAAAACCGTTGTACCGCGAGGTACCGGGGGTTCGAATCCCTCTTCCTCTGCAGAAGAGCAAATAAAATTTGCGAAAAGCCCCAAATCTTAACGGATTGGGGCTTTTTTATTTTTTGGACTTTCGAAAAACAACAGATTTTTCTGATTTTTCGGGGAAAAATCGAGACCTATTGATTTTTCCATCGAGACCTATTCGCTTGGTGAGTTTTTTGGTGATAATGGAAATTCAATAGCCTTTCATTGTGCCTCTAAATAGCTTTGTGTCAAACAAAAATTTAAACACATGACACAAGTCCCAACACTGAATTTTATCCTCAAAAAGAGCAAGCCTCTCAAAGATGGAACAGTTCCGATTTACCTTCGGGTGACCCTTAACGGAACCAGGACAGAATTAAGTACTAAAATCAATGTGAACCCCAAAGATTGGGATGAAAGACCTGGAAGGATCAAAGGTCGAGGCCCAATTGTAATCAGAAACAATAAAGCCCTAAATGACCTGACAGTTCAAGTTTATGACGGAATAGAGGAAATTATCAAACACAAGCTTTCAGTTGACAGCAAGAATCTCAAATTGGCCCTAAAGGGTGAGTTAGAAAAGAAAACCTTATTGATTTCAACCTATGAATTGTTTTTGGAGTTTTTGAGAACCAGGATAGGTTTTGATTATTCAGATTGATTCAAATGTTAATTTAAAAGTTCCTGATAAGCTTAAGAGTCCACATCCAACAGTAAAAAACCTTGATCTCTCTACCTTTTCCACAATAGGCTATTATTCCAATACCGAAAAAACAATGACTCCCAGAGGGAGTTTTGACCTTGAGGTAGGTAAAGCAAGTTTGAAAAAAGCAAAATGTATTTTAGATACATTTATAAAGGTAGTTGAGGCCCGAGGCAATTCAATTACTACAGATAGAAATGGTACTTACTTTAATGCCTTTGATGAAAAGTTACAAATCAGGTTTTGGGAGAAAAGTAAGGAGGTTGATTCAGCAAAAAGAATTGGAAGAAGGGAATTGGAGTTATCTGGAATCCTATCCATACAATATTTCAGAATTGGGTACCATGTGGAAAAAGAATGGTCTGATACTCAAAATGTCAAGCTTGAGGAAAAGCTTGGAAGAGTAATTGGTAGTTTAGAATATTTTGCTAAACAGGAAAATTTGGAAAGAATTGAGCGAGAGAAAAGATGGGAAAGCCAAAGAATTGAAAGAGAGTTAATTGAAGAGCAAAACAAGCTCAAGGAATCTGAATTTTTTAAATTCAAAGAGTTATTGGAAAATGCCTATCGGTGGGAGAAGTCACAAATGATTCGTGCATATGTTTCACGCATGATAAACTCTTCCAATATAGAAGATATGGAAGAATGGGTTAAATGGGCGAATGAAAAGATTGATTGGTTTGATCCAAGGATTTCAAAGCAAGATTCTTTGCTAAAACCATTTGGACGATTTCATCAGGATTTATTGGATAGACGGACCAATCTTGATCATTTTAATATTGGCAATTTGTGATTCTCTTTCTTTTAAACGTTCAAAATCATACTATAATATGAATTTCAATGATTTTGTTTGTTTTAAAACTAATTTGAACTAATAATCATAATATAATGTGATTATTGTAAATATAACCTGATTATTTGCTACATTTAGACTTAAAATCACATTATAATGACAATTCAGGAAATTGGTTCGGCAATTAAAGAAAGAAGACAGGTTCTTGGAATTATTCAGCCTGACTTGGCTGATATGGCCCAAGTAAGTATAAATACCTTATATAAAATCGAACGTGGAGAAGCCAATCCCTCAGTCAAAATCCTCAATCAACTTGCAGAGGTATTAGGAATGGAATTATCGCTTTCCATCAAAAAGATAATTTGATAAATGAAATCTGGAAAAGTTCTAAGAAATGGAGAATTAGTCGGAATACTTTCAAAGTCCGATATGGGCATTTATTCATTCAAATATGAGGATTCCTGGTTTTCTGATCCAGAAAAGCCTTCTGTAAGTTTGACGCTTCCCAAAACCAAAAAGGAATATCAAGCGGATCATTTATTTCCATTCTTTTTTAATATGCTTTCAGAAGGTGTAAATCTCCAATTGCAAGCACGACAGCTTCAAATAGATGAAAACGACTTCTTTTCCCTACTGTTAAGTACTGCTGGCTCAGATACCATTGGTGCCATAACTGTTGTCCCAAATGACTGAATTTTCTATCAATAATTGCCCTGGGACGTTGGCAGAAGGATTTAATACTTATAGTCCTTTATGTTTAAAACAACTGTTTTCAGGGAAGAAGACATCCCATATCCTTCCATATGAAAGCCATCAGCCGAGTAAGGATAAGGAATTAGCTGAACTAATGGAGAATAGAAGAAGAATTTCTATATCTGGGGTTCAGGAAAAACTTTCTCTTGTTTGGGAAAAGGGCCAGCTCCGATTAACGCACGAAGGGGAGCAAGGAAGATACATTCTTAAACCCATTCCAAGAGATTTGGAACATGTTGACCAAGTTCCTGCAAATGAGCATTTGACTATGCAAATTGCCAAACAGCTATTTAGATTGAATGTGGCTGAAAATGCATTGATTTTTTTTGAAAACGGTGAACCGGCATACATCACAAAAAGATTTGATATTGATTCTCAAACCTCCAAAAAATTAGGAAAGGAGGATTTTTCAACCTTGGCTCAAAAAACCAAAGAGACAGATGGAAATGAATTCAAATACAATTACAGTTATGAAGGAATAGCTCTACTAATAAAGCAATATGTGGCAGCCTACCCTGTTGCATTAGAGGAATTTTTCAAATTGGTTGTATTCAATTTCTTATTTTCAAATGGTGATGCACACTTGAAAAACTTCAGTTTATTGGAAACACCTCAAGGAGATTATCAATTAAGCCCAGCCTACGATTTAGTAAATACCAGACTTCATGTGAAGGATGCTGAATTAGCTCTAAAAGATGGCCTTTTTGCTAATGACTACTATACTAAAAGTTATGAGGCAATTGGACTTTATGCCTATGATGATTTCTATGAGTTTGGTCTTAAAATCGGCATTTTGGAAAAGAGAGTAAAAAGAATTCTTCGGGATTTTTCAAAACCAGTGGAAGAAATAGAACCTTTAATAGATAGAAGTTTTCTCAAAAAAGAAATAAAAAGCAGATACAAAGATTGCTACTTAGAAAGATTGAAATTTCTTCAAAACTCCTATTCTGGAAGAGAGAATTATTGACGTCCACCACGGGTTCGAATCCCAAAATTTACCGTTCATCACAGTTTTTGAAAATAAATCCTTGTGGAAAAATCGAGACCTGCCACTAACTCAGTTGTTAAGTGTCTGAATTTCAGTACTTAAATCCGGGGGTTCGAATCCCTCTTCCTCTGCATCAAGCCTGATACAAAAAGTGTCAGGCTTTTTTGTTTTATGCTAAAAAGAGTTTTAATTGGGACTCATCATCAATGTTTGGGTCATTCCTGTTTGTTTACATTTAATGTGTTTTCAGAAATTTGCTTGCTAGACTAGTTTTGTTTGGTCAGTCAATGGAAATTTGGTTATATTATTTTAATTCTGTCTGTTTTTTAACTAAATATTATGGGAAAAAAGACTGTAAAAATTGAAATATCTTTATATTTGATTTGATTAATAATCCACTTAAAATATAGAAGGTAAGTTGAATTTTATAAGTTTCTGCGCTTAATCGCCTTAATGCTAGTGGATTGTCTTTGTCGGATAAAGGGTGGTCGCTTAAATTTGTTAATTAGATGATTAAATATATTTTTTCTATAAATACGGGAAGGTCAGGTTCCCACTACCTTTCAAAAATGTTGCAAAATGTCGAAGGTATAAATTCATTTCATGAACCTTATCCTGTAATGAATGGATATCCGATGATAAAATATTTAAAAGGGAAGGAAAAGGAATTGAGATCTCAAATGCCTGAAAAATTGAGGCAGATTGAAAAAAATCTGGACAATGGAAAAGTATATGTAGAGACCAATCATATGTTTATTAAAGGATTTGGATGGTTGATTCCTGAAAATATTCCCCAAGAAAATATTGGTGTTGTTTTAATTAAAAAGAACAAAACAGAGGTAGCCAAAAGCCACTATAGGATTTTTTGTTCGCCATTGAGCATTTTTGGTAAGTTATGGTTGATGTTTCCTACAATGAAGAATCCCATAAATAAATTTTCTAAACCTGAAATATTGAAGTATCGCCTATATTTTTTCATCAATAGGTTCCTGATGTCGAGATACAATCCTTTTAAAGACTTAAAACTTGAGCGAAGAATTTTTAAATCCTATGAACTTAAATTACTAGAATGGTACGTAGAGGAGACCTATTCTCAAGCAGAACGATTCAGAAGGAAGTATCCAAAAATAAAGGTTTTTGAAACCACAATTGAGAAGTTAAATGATGTTGAAGAATACGAGAGATTATTCAAATTTTTTAAACTGGAATTTAAACCTAAAGATTCATTTTTTGAAAAGCTTAATACTCGAACCAACCTAAAAAGAATCGCAAGCTAGAATTCCATTCAATGCTAATCAAAAACGTAATTTAATAATTTGATTGTTTTTCAATTTATTTATGCCTGATACAAAAAGTGTCAGGCTTTTTTGTTTTTAGATATATCCATTAGTGAAATTTTCCTAAAGAGTCTTATCGTTTCCATTAGGTTTTATATTTTCAAAGAGATAAAACCCCTTTTTACAATGGATAACTCTTTGATAGATAGTAATTGGTCATTTTTCAGGAAAGTTAGGTTTAGATTCGCCTTTATATACTTCATTTTATTTTTTCCTCCTCTTGATATCCTAGCAAGTGTTCCTGGGATTAGGTGGCTTTCAAGTTCACTTTATTCTCCTCTTAATTATGTAGCCTATTTCTTAAATGATTATTTGTTTCATATTAAAGATGAACTTGTGCCTCAGGGCGGAAGTGGAGACACCAGTTTTGGTTGGGCTCTACAGTATTCTATCATTGTTGTAGCCATTTCGGGGACTGTTATTTGGACATTGTTGGATAGGAATAAGGAAGGTTACCCTAAGTTGTATTACATTTTGTGTTTGGTGGTAAGGTATAGTCTAGCCTCAATTGCTTTTGTTTATGGGATATTGAAAGTATTTGCTATGCAGATGTACTTTCCCAATCTAAGCCAATTGGCTACCCCTCTAGGAGACTATCTACCTATGAGACTTTCTTGGATGTTTATTGGATATAGTCCGATGTATCAAATTTTTTCAGGAGTTGCAGAAGTGTTGGTGGCATTGCTTCTATTTTGGAGAAGAACTGCTCTATTGGGGGCCTTATTGTCAGTTGGAGTTTTTGCCAACGTTGCTATGCTCAATTTGAGCTATGATATTCCAGTTAAAATTTTCTCAATCAATCTGTTTATAGCGAGTTTGTTTTTGGTATGGCAGGAAAGAGAGCGATTGTTTGCGTTTTTTCTTCAAAACAAGTCAGCGAAACCCTCCAATTTTTATAACCCGGAATTTTCCCAACCTTGGTTCAAGTACATCAGAATTGGTTTGAAGTCTGTTTTCATAATTTCTGCTTTTGGTATAGCTACTTATAATTATTATGGTTATTACAAAAGCTTTCATTCTACAGCTACCAAGGTCTTAGATCCCATTGAGCCAGGATATTACCATGTGGAGTTATTTGTGAAAAACGGAGATACAATTCCAGAAAATTTAGCAGATTCTTTGAGATGGAGGGACTTAGTTTTTGATTACAATGGTGCAGGCAGTTTTGGAGCTGTGGATGAAGACTTTTGGATGAGATATGGGAGGGCCTATTTTGATTATAGACCAGACAGTACTTCCTCCCTTTTGGAATGGCGAAAATCGAAGTACGATTCCTTGCCATTTATCACTTTTGAAATGGAGCTGGAACCTGACGGAAGGATTAGTCTACTGGGGCTTAAGAATCAGGATTCTCTCCGAATAAGTCTTAAAAAGCTTCCGAGGCATTTTCAATTGTCTGAAAGGCAGTTTCACTGGTTGAGCGAGTCTAACAGGTAAACATTTTTTAGGTTGAGGGTGTGGATTTGGCTAGTTTTTGCTAATCAAGGTATTTGCTTTATTTTTTTAAGGAATGAGTTTATAATTTTTAATTTTTTACCTTAATAACTAGTCAATTTCTTTAAAAAATAATTGATGCTAGGTATTGTGTTTCAAATTACGGAATCGAATACGTTGAAATAACTCGAATTATTTTTATTCTCTTCTAAATTTTAATAATATGAAAATGTTCAAATTAAAATAAAATGTCATTCTCATTAATTATTAAGAAATAATAGTGCGTTTTTAATTAGTCCTTCCAAATAATAATTTTCAGGGTTTCTAGCCCTTTTAGCTTTTTGGACAGTATTATTTTAAACAACTTCTCTCTAAACCGATCACTTTTCACCCTAAAACAAAAAATCCAAATGAAGAAAAACTGAAAAAAACATCAAAAAAAACTATTTAAATAGTTTTCCGCTTAACTATAACCTTATAAATAACCCAAAATGATCTATCAAAAGAAAGCGAAACGGAAGGCGATATCGTCCTTCATTTTTGTGTTTCTGCTCGTAGGTTTTTCCCAGCAGAAATTGAATGCAACCGGTACCTATTCAGGTGTGGATGAAGCTAATCTTGGCTTCATTGAGAATTCCTCTCCAGATAATTTTAAAGCCGATATAGCTGACTATGAAGAACAAACTGTCACTGGTAAAGTGGTAGACCAAAATGGTTTGCCTTTACCGGGTGTGACTGTTTTAGAAGTAGGTACCACGAACGGTACAGCAACTGATTTGGACGGGAATTATACGATTACAGTAGCCGACGGTGCAAGTTTGTCATTCTCATTTGTGAGTTTTGAAACACAGACTATTGTAGTTGGAAATCAATCCGAAATCAATGTGACTCTTGCGGAAAACACCCAAGCCTTGGAAGAAGTTGTGGTGGTAGGGTATGGTACTCAAAAGAAGAAGGATTTGACTGGGGCGATTGTGAATGTCCAAGCTGAGGAGGTAATGAAATATAAACCTACCAGTGTTTCGGAAATTCTTCGTACGACGGTTCCGGGTTTGACTGTGGGTTATGCCACCAATGCTCGAAATGTACCAGATTTTGAAGTTCGTGGAGATAATTCCATCAAAGCAGATGCAGATGATGAGAGAGCTTCCAATCAGCCATTAATCGTTTTGGATGGGGTTATTTTTAGAGGTGATCTTTCTGAGATCAACCCGAATACGATTGAGAGTGTTGATGTACTAAAGGATGCTAGTGCTGCTGCAGTTTATGGTTCTCAAGCTAGTAATGGTGTTGTGATTTTTACAACAAAGAAAGGGGCCTATGGAAAGCCTCAAATTTCAGTAAGTTCTAGAATAGGATTGGTTACAGGGGCACGTCGTCAGCAAACTTACAAAGGAGGAGACGAAGTATTAAATTGGTTGACTGATATGAACGAGTCGATTACCAATACTATCACAGAACCTTGGACAAGATTTAGAGATTATTATAGCATTGATCCACAATACCAGGATGATTGGTTAGAAGCTAACGGAATTCCAGGTGAAACAGATCCAGAGGCAATTAACCTTGCAAGGGTTAATAATTTTGGATTTTGGGATCAGGAGCTAGAAAATTATAAAAATGGAACTATATATGATTGGCAGGATTTCTTGTTTCATACAGGTGTGCGCCAAGACTATGATATTAGTGTTTCTGGTAGGTCCGAAAGAGTCTCTTATTATTATTCATTAGGGTATAGTGATAGGGAATCTGTAAGAATCGGAGACACATTTCAGTCAATTACCTCCCGTTTAAATCTTGATGTTAATATTGCTGAATTCGTCAGTATTGGAGCAAATGCGCAGTTTACTTTTCAAGATGAAGGGAATCAACCAATCGATAATGGAGGCTATCGAGTTTACTCTCCTTATGATCAGCCTTGGTTGAATGGGATGCCGCGTACGCGTGAAAATTTAACTGATCAAAGTGCAGGATCAAACATTTCCAACCCTTATCAGGAGCCTTCTTGGAATACAAGGAAGTATACTAGATTCATGATCAACCCTACTTTGTATGCGAACTTCACTTTGCCGTTGGGTTTTACATTAAGAACAGATTACACACCTCGGTTTGACCTTTATAAAAGATTTGATTTTGATGCGGCGGGTAATCCTCAACAAGCTGTGGATGCAGCCGAAAGGAGATATAATGATTCGTTTTCTTGGCAGTCTAACACTGTGTTGAATTGGAGCAAAGTTATCGGAAAACACTCTATCAACTTCACAGGATTGTATAATGCTGAACAAAACAAGTTCTGGGAAACTAGGGCTATGACTAATAATTTTAATCCAACAGCGGCTTTAGGATACCATGCGATTCAATTAGGGCTTAATCCAACCGAATCCTCCTCTGATGAAGTGAATTCGCGAATCGGGATTATGGGAAGAGTTAATTACGGTTATGATGATCGATTCAATTTCTCAGTTTCCGTCAGAAGAGATGGTTACTCTCGATTTGGAGCTGATAATCTATGGGCAAATTTCCCTTCTTTCTCGGCAGCTTGGACCCTTTCCAATGAGGATTTTATGGCTGACAACAAAACGTTTAGCTATTTGAAATTGAGGTTAAGTTATGGTGTAAATGGTAACAGTAGTGGTTTGGAAGCTTACAATGCCTACGCACGATTGAGTAATGGACTTTACCTTAATTACAATGGTGGATATATCGCCACTCCATATACTGAAATAACACGTATTGCCAATCCATTGCTTTCATGGGAAAAAACATCTGCATATAACCTAGGTATTGATTATGGATTCTTTGATGGAAGATTGAGTGGATCATTGGATGTTTATACTTCTGAGACTAACGATCTACTTTTGGATCAAAAACTCCCAGACCTTACGGGTTTTGGTTCAATCAAAACCAACATTGGATCATTAAAGAATACTGGCTTTGACTTAGGAATTAATTCAATCAATATTTCCAAACCAAATTTCATTTGGAACTCCACATTTAACATAACCTATAGGCAAAACAAAATTACCACTTTGGGTAATGAGCCAGTTGACACAGGTGAAGGATTAAAAGAGCCTGATGATTTGCAAAATGGATGGTTTATAGGTGAAAATAAAGATATCATCTGGGATTGGGAATTAGACGGCGTGTACCAAATTGGTGAAGAAGCTGAAGCCGCAGTTTATGGACTGTATCCGGGTGACTTCAGATTCGTGGATCAAGATGGGGACGGAGACATTGATATCGATGATAAAATTTTTCAAGGCCTAAGTAATAATCCTTGGTATGTGACTTTCCGAAATGATTTCGAAATCCACGGATTTGATTTGGGATTGGTCTTTTTGGCTAAAATGGGGTATAAAGGTGGTACAACAGAGCCATTTAACAATTCGCAGCAATATATCAAAAACCATAACTGGTATACCATTCCTTACTGGACACCACTTAATGGTGAAAATAATTTTGCAAGAATCAATTCCATCAATTTGGGTGGAGGAAATGCATGGATGAGCAGGTCATATTTGCGACTTCAAAATGTGTCATTAGGGTATAGTCTTCCTGCTCACATTTTAGAACAGATAAATGCTACAAGGGTTCGATTGGCCTTGAATATTGAAAATGTTGCTGTTTTTACGGGTTGGCATAAAAGCCTGGGAGATCCTGAATCTTCCAGAGAAATGCCAAGAACTTATTCTTTGAGTTTAGATTTCACTTTCTAACATAAACCCAAAAAATTGAAAAAAAATGAAGACCAGATATATAAATACAAAACTATTAATGCTTTTGATGGTGATGGTTTCGTTTTCCTGCCAAGAAGATTTTTTGGAGGAAAAGCCATTGTCATTTTTAAGTCCTGACAATACCTATAATGATGCCGCAGGTTTGCAAACCGCTTTAGATGCGGCACTATTAGGTGTGATGAGTCAATGGAATGGTGATACTAGAGAATTGATGTTCAATAGTAATATGAGTGATGCTTCTGTAGTTTCTGCAACTGATAAGCCTGACGCGTTCGTTGATTTGAGAGTGTACGCTACTCCTACGAATAGTCGAAATAATGACGCCGGAAGGGCAAGGTCTTTTTATGCTGATAACTACAATCATATCAAAAAAGCAAATACGGTAATTGATTTTATAGATAATCCTGATTGGGATGGAGGGACCAATAATGCAGAGAGAAATCACATTTTAGGAACAGCATACTTTCTAAGAGCATTTTTCTATCTCCAATTGACAATGGATTTTGGAAATGTAGCCTTTCCATTGACCGTAGCAGCAGAGGCAAAAAGAGATTTTAAAGCCTTTAATATGCAGGGGATTTGGGATCAAATGATTGAGGATTTGGAATACGCAGTTGAGCATATGAAACCAAAAAGTGCTTTGGCTTTGGGCCAACCCCCAAAAGATGCCGCGAGAATTCTTTTAGCGAAGTATTACATGCTAAATACACGTTTTGCTGATGCAGAGGAATTGATGAATGATGTGATTAATGGTGGAGAGTCAGTTTTATTTACAGACGCTATGATTCCTTCGGGTGTGACTGAAGTGGAGGTTGCAAACACCAATAATCCTAATACTGGAAATCCATTACCGGGAAGAAGTGGATTTGCTTCGGCAGATGCAGTGAATTATTTACATATGGAAAAGGATAACCAGAAGCTTACTAATCCTGAAGGCATTTGGTACATAGTCAACGCTCCTTTTGTGTTGGGTACTCAAGGTCAGGCTGCTAGAATTCGTGCATGGGGACCAAACTTTGTAAGTACCAATTTAGGTGTTTGGGAACCAGGAACCACTAGGACTGGAACTGATGTCCAGCAGTCAACCAGTGACGAAAGAGGTAGAATGATGAAAAAGTGGGGTAGAAGCCAAGGCTTTGCGAGACCTACCAATTATTCTCAATATGAAATTTGGAATTACGATGGGGTGGTAGATGAGCAAGATTATCGCCACAAGGATCTCAATTGGTTCGAAATGAGCGATATCGTATATGATAACCCTTCATTAGAAGAGGATGGTAGTCCTTATTATTTGAAGCCATTGCAGCTATATGATGACGATGGAAATTTGACTTGTTTAGATACGATCCGTTGTTGGTTTGGTTATCCACGATATAAATTTTATGCAGTTAATCAGCAGAGTAGACCAGATAGACAAGATGGGGGTAGAATGAATATGTATGTAATGAGAATAGCTGAAGCTTATTTGGTAAGAGCAGAAGCAAGGTTCTGGCAAGGAGATTATGCAGGAACTGCAGACGATATTAATATGATCAGAAGTAGAGCCAATGCCATGACAATGTACACTGTAGGAGATGTGATGACAGATGGAATCGGGGCTGTATTGGATGAAAGAAATAGAGAGCTTTTCGGTGAGGAATATAGACACGATGAACTAGTTCGAGTTTCAGTCATTCTAGCCAAGACAGGGCAGGCTGCGTATAACGGAAAATCTTATTCTATTTCAGGCAATGATATTGAAGTTTCTCTTTCCTCCAACAGTTTCTATTATGATAGAATGATGGAGAAAAACAACTTCTTCAGAGATGAAGTGCCTTGGGCTACCTATAACACCACGAAATATACCATGGATCCAAAACATATTTTTTGGCCTGTGTATCAGCCATATATTGTAGGTAATGTAGGAGCAGTGTTAAATCAGACCACTGGGTATAACGGTGCTGAATCAAATATTGAACCTCTTACCCATGTGGTGCAGCCGGCAGGTATTCCAAATATTGACCCGATGGAGGCACTCAACCAAGATTAAATTAAAATCAGTTTTCAAACTTAAACCCACAAACATCCCTTCAATGAAAAATGACGATTCAAGAAGATCATTTATTAAAAAATCTGTGGTAGCTGGGACTGCGGCGATGGTCGCTCCCACCATCATTCCCTCAAAGGCTTTTGGAGCCAATGATAGGATCAATGCCGCAGTTTTAGGACTAAATGGTCGAGGCAAAAGCCATGTTCAAGGCTTTATGGCTCAAGATAATGTAGAGATCACGCACATATGTGATCCAGATATGAATATCCTTAAAGAGAGGCAAAAAGATATCAAGGATAAGTACGGAAAAGATGTTGCTCTAGAGCAGGATATCAGAAGGATCATCGATAATAAAGACATCGATGTGATTAGTCTTGCTACTCCCAACCATTGGCATGCATTGGCTACCATTTGGGCTTGCCAAGCTGGTAAAGACGTCTATGTAGAAAAGCCGGGCTCTCATAATATTTCCGAAGGCCGAAAAATGGTGGAAGCCGCCAATAAATATGATCGAATAGTCCAGCATGGGGTTCAATTGAGAAGTTCACCAGCAGTGCAGGAAGCGGTTCAATTAATGAGAGATGGCTACATCGGTCGAGTTTATATGGCAAGAGGCTTGGTGTTTAGAATGAGAGGTGATATTGGAGATAAGGGATTTTCTCCAATTCCGGAAGGATTGGATTATGACCTTTGGACTGGGCCTGCACCTAAAAGACCGTTTACTCATAACCTTGTTCACTATAATTGGCACTGGCATTGGGATTATGGAAATGGTGATGTAGGTAACCAAGGTATCCACGAAACAGATCTTTGTATGTGGGGGTTGGATGTTGGCTTCCCTACTCAGATTACTTCCATGGGTGGAAAATACCTTTGGAATGACTGTAAGGAAGTTCCAGAGGTATTGACTTCTATCTACAACTATCCAGATGAAGATAAAATTATCCAATTCGAAGTTCGTCCTTGGTATACCAATAGAGAGGATGGGGCAACTGTTGGTAATATTTTCTATGGTGATAAAGGGTATATCGTTATCGATGGATATGATAAGTATCAATCATATTTAGGTAATGATAGAACTCCTGGTAAATCTGGGGATGATGGAAATGCAGCAGCATCCGGAATCGATCGTGGAGCAGGTGGTACTGATGGTCACTTCGCCAACTTTATCGAGGCTGTAAGAAAGCATGATAGGTCTATTTTGAATGGCCCAGTAGAGACAGCTCATTTATCTTCTGGATTGGCTCACTTGGGTAATATCGCGTATCGACTGGGTAGAGTTTTGAACTTTAATCCAAGTTCAGAAACCTTCATCAATGATGAGGAAGCTGATGCGATGTTGACCAGAAATTACAGGCCCGGATTTGAGGTTCCTGATATCGTTTAAAAATATCTGTTAATCTCAATTTTAATATTTGTTGGAGCCTGTCAATTATTTGACAGGTTTCAACCTTTAAATTCTAATGAATTAATCAATATGAAGAAATTAATGATTGCCATGGGCTTTTTCTTGGTCGGAGGAATCACAGGATTTGCTCAGGAGAATATTGAAATCAAAGTAAATGAAGCGGAAAAGAAAGTTGATGTAATTGTAGATAATCAACTTTTTACTTCCTACATCTACCCTAGTACCATCAAAAAGCCGGTTTTGTGGCCTGTTATTTCCCCTGAAGGCAACGTACTGACTAGAAGTTACCCGATGGAAAACAAAGCAGGAGATAGAACCGATCACCCGCATCACGTTGGGATTTGGTTTAATTATGGTGATGTGAATGGGTTAGATTTTTGGAACAATTCAGATGCTATCCCTGCAGAAGAAAGGTCCAAATTCGGAACCATTTACCACCAATCTTTGGGTAAGGTGAAGGATGGAAAAGGTAAGGCCAGTTTTGAAACTGAATCACTTTGGAAGGCTCCAGATAATACCTCTCTGCTAAGCGAAAAGACAATTTTCAGCTTTCAAGCTAAAGAGGGTCTTCGTATTATTGACAGAAAGACTACTTTGACAGCATTGGTAGATGAAGTTGACTTTACAGATAACAAAGAAGGGATGTATGCAATCAGAGTCGCTAGAGAGCTTGAATTGCCATCTGATAAGCCCACCGAATTAATGGATTCTCATGGAGTAGTCACAAAGGTTGCCAAAATGGATAATACCTATGTCAAAGGGGACTACAGAAGCTCAGAAGGAATCGAAGGTGGTGATGTTTGGGGCACAAGAGCTACATGGATGAAGCTTGGAAGTGAAATCAATGGTGAAGATGTTTCTTTGGTGATAGTGGATCATCCAAAAAATGTCGGGTATCCAACCTATTGGCACGCTAGGGATTATGGCCTGTTTGCGGCAAATCCATTGGGACAAAAAGTCTTTTCAGAAGGTAAAGAAGAATTGAATTACAGCCTCAAAAAAGGTCAGTCAGTAACCTTTAATTATCGTATGATTATAGCCTCTTCTGATTTGACAGATGAAGAAATCAACCAATTGGTAAAAGATTTCAAATAAAACTCAGACATTATTGAGTTCTGAATAGGAGAAGTGGTTTTTAGTATTCTAAAAACCACTTTTTGGTTTTAATCGACATTACTTTCCTGGAATTCTTCAAACTCCTGCTCTTTTTTCTTTTTGTCCTCATCTATCAAATCCAAGGTCACATTCACTTCGAATGAGATTAATATGATTAGTGAAGTGATATAGAGCCAAAGCATCAAGGCTAATAAGGTTCCTATTGATCCATAAAGCTTGTTATAGCTGGCAAAATTATTCAGATAAAATGTGAATCCATAAAATGCCAAAGTGATCAAAATTCCAGCAAAATTGGCACCAATGGAAAAGAAGTGCCATTTGTCATGAACTACTGGTGCAAATCTGAAAATAAATGCCGAGGTAAAATAGAAAACCATCAATAGTACCACGAATTTCAAGGAGTGAAAAAGAAAAATCAAAAAGTCGGAATTGAATAATTGCATCTCATTGATTCGGTTGATGGCGATTGTTCCGACAATCATAATGGTACTTGCTGAAAAGATGGCTATTACCAAGCTTACAACAATCCCAACTGCAATTACTCTGCTTAAGAAAAAACCTCTGCTCTCTCTTGTCTGATATACAGAGTTAAAAGAACCCATCATCGAAATCACGCCTTGTGTTGAGGCGAAGAGGGCAAAAAAGAATCCTAATGAAAGGAGGCTCTGCCTTGGTTTTGATACGATATCCATGATCGTATTTTCCATTTGACTATAGATTTCTCCCGGGAGAATATCCTGAATGAAAAGCAAAATATTATCCGTAGTCACATAAGGGATGAAATTCTGCAAATATGGAATCAGGTTTAAAAGGAAAAGCAATAATGGAAAAAGGGCAACCGTAAAGCTAAAGGCCATAGAACCGGCTCTCTCATTAATATCGTCCTTTTTGAGCTGCTGGATAAAAATATTGCCCAAGTCATAAAGGTTCTTCTCCGGATCTCCAAAATGGATTTTACGGAAGCCTTTCAACCTGTTTTCTACCCTGTTTTGGATTTTTTGTATCCTCTTTTTGACCACAGAAGTGTATTAATTCTAAAAGTACGATTTTAATAAATCTAATAAATTTTGTGGAGGTCTGGTGGGACGGTGACTATCTTTTTTGAGAAAGGTGAGAATTGTCCACCCTTCCGTAATTAGCTCATTTTCTTCATTGTATACTTCGTACTCAAATCTAATTCGCACCCCAGGTAGTTCCGGGATTCTTGTTTTAATAGTCAAAAGCTCATCGTACTTTCCCGGCTTGATATATTTGAAATGACTTTCCAAAACCGGCATCATGACACCTTCATCTTCCATCTGTTTATAGGAAAATCCAATGCTTCTCATTGCTTCCACGCGAGCCACTTCGAAATACATGGCATAGTTGCCATAGTAGACATAACTCATCTGGTCTGTCTCTGCATAGCGAACCCTGAGTTGTGTTTCTGCTTGATACATTTTAGAAAATTCTAGCTTGGTTTAGAGCCGCCTGATATCTTCTTGCATTGGCATTGTGTTGAGCAAGGCTAGTGGCAAATGAATGATACCCTGAAAAATCCTCTTTGGCACAGAAGTATAAATATTTATGATCTTCTGCATTGAGAACTGCTTCCAATGAATTGATGTCGGGTAAATTGATTGGGCCAGGAGGAAGACCAGCGTATTTGTAGGTGTTGTAGGGACTTTCCGTTTCTTTATGAATATTTAAAACACGCTTCAAGGAAAAATCTCCTAAAGCAAAAACCAGTGTTGGATCTGCTTGAAGTGGCATATTTAGCCGGAGCCTATTCAGGTAAACACCAGCAATTCGCGGCCTTTCATCAGACTTTTGACTTTCTGCCTGAACGATACTAGCTAATGTTGAAACTTCCTTTTGGTTCAAACCCATTTGTTTGGCTTTATCCTTTCTGGCATCAGTCCAGAAATCATTGTATTCACGATACATTCTGTCAAAAAGGGCCTCAGGGCTTGTATTCCACCACACTTCATAAGTATTTGGAATAAACATGCTCATAATTGTTTCTTCGTCGAAATCAAACTTTCGAATGTAAACTGAGTCTTGAATGAGGTTTAAAAATTGTGTGGAATCAATTTCTAAATTAGCTGTGATTTTCTCTGCCAGATCTTCTTTAGTTCTCACATTATTAAATGTGATTTTGACAGGAGTTTGATCTCCAGATCTAAGTAACCGCACCAACTCCAGATTTGTCATATCAGGCTTAATAGTATACAGTCCCGGTTTGACCAATTCCTGATAATCCAAGACTTTGGCTACAAAACCAAAACTTACCGCATCAGAAATTATCTGATCCTCATAAAGCTTATTGGCAACGAATTTATAATTCGCGTTACTCGGTATCCTTAAGGCCACCGGTTGTTCGGATTCAAGCAGGACATTTGGGCTGAAAAAGACCTGATAAAAGTAAAAGGTCATCGAAATACCCAATACCGAAAAGGCGATAATTAGTACGAGAAGTAGTTTTTTCTTTTTGTCGGCTAGCATATTGGGATCAAAAATAAGAAAAGCATCCCAATTCTTTATTTTTTAAGTTTGCGCTTCCCTTTATCTTTAATCAAGATTGATGAAAATAATTCCCGTAACATGTGCAGTGATAATCTCTGGATATAAAATTTTAGCAGTTCGACGTTCGGATCAAATGCCTCTGGCAGGATGTTGGGAGTTTCCCGGTGGAAAAGTAGAAAATGGTGAAAACAATGATGATTGTTTGAGAAGAGAGATTCGGGAAGAACTGAAAATTGAAGTTGAAATTGGTAAAGCTCTCCCCATTTCAGAATATTCTTACGAGGAAAGGAAAATGATCAGGTTGATTCCTTTTTTGACTCAGATAAAAACAGGTGAAATTACTTTGCTAGAGCATGATACCTATCGTTGGCTAGGAGTTAACGAACTTTTTGAAGTAAATTGGGCGTTAGCGGACATTCCAATTGTTAAACACTTAGAGGAAAATTGGTCTGCTTTGATTACTGATTAAACCAATTACAAAATGCCAGCTGAGTTTATTCGATTGTATGAAGAAAACCCTGAACCTAGAAGGATTCGAGAAATTGCTGAAATTCTAAGGGACGGAGGAGTAGTAATTTATCCCACTGATACAGTCTATGGAATGGGATGTGATATTACCAATCCACGAGCAGTAGAGAGGATAGCCAAGATCAAAGGGATTAATCCCAAAAAGCATAAGTTTTCATTTATCTGCTCTGATTTGAGTGACATAGCACAATATACCCGGGTGATTACCAAGCCAGTTTTTAAAATGATGAAAAAGGCATTCCCGGGACCATTTACTTTTATTTTGGAGGCGAGTTCACAAGTTCCTAAAATCCTTCAAATGAGTAAAAAGACTATTGGCATTAGGATTCCCAATCACAATGTTCCTCGAATGTTGGTTGCTGAATTAGGACAACCGATTTTAACGACTTCAATTCATGATGAAGATGATGTGGTGGAGTATAGCACCGATCCTGAGTTGATATTTGAGAAATACCAACATTTAGTTGATGTAGTCATTGATGGAGGATATGGTCAAAACGTAGCTTCTACAGTTTTGGATTGTACTGGAGATGAGGTGGTATTGATTCGGGAAGGATTAGGCCAATTTGAAGATATTTTATAGCCTTATAATTTCTAAGAGTTGAAAAGTGTTGCCTCAGATCTGTTTTATTTGCCCAATTTGGAGTTTTTTGTTTCAATATTGGATGCAGATCAGATCCTGTTAAATCCAAATGCTCCTTATCAAAGGAAATCTTATTTCAACAGAACGCAGATTTTGCTTAGTAATAAAGTCGAAACTCTTTCGGTTCCGATTACAGGTAGAAGACCACGGGTTCCTTTGAAGTATATTCAAATTGATTATCAACAAAAATGGCTGCAAAACCATCTAAGAGGCCTTCAAAGCGCTTATGGGAAAGCTCCATTTTTTGAATTTTTCTTCCCAGAAATTGAGGCCATTTATAAGCAAGAATTCCCTTCTCTCTGGGAATTTAACCTAAAGCTGCTGACAATCTGTCTTAAGTTTCTACAGCTACCTGTCAAATTGGAAGTGGTAGAGGATTGGGAGGGAAAAAAGCCCGAGAAAGACTTCAGAGGCATCATTTCGCCTTCAGAACCCTTTGAAGATAGAGGGATCTATGAGCCATTTGCCTATACTCAGCTTTTTGGCTTAGACTTTGAACCTAACCTGTCCATATTGGATTTGTTGTTTTGTGAAGGACCGACGGCAAAAAGGGTCCTCATGAAGTCATTAAAAAAACAATGAACAATCGTTAAAAGAATTGTGTTTTTAAAACAAATTCGGTAAATAACGTACAGGATTATTTAACAATCAGAAAGGAAATAAATGGAAGCAAAATTTTCGAACAGAGTCAAAGAGGTGATCTCTCTCAGTCGCGAGGAAGCGCTTCGACTGGGGCATGATTATATTGGCACAGAGCATCTCTTGTTAGGAATGATTCGTGAAGGAGAAGGTGTAGCTGTTTCCATTCTTAAGAAATTGGGCGTGCCTTTGGATGAACTTCGAACTGCTATCGAAAGAGCAGTGAAAGGTACAGCCAGCCACAATGCGAAAAATATGGCCAATATCCCTCTGACGAGACAGTCTGAGAAGGTGTTGAAAATAACTTATTTGGAGGCAAAAATCTTCAAAAGTCAATTGATCGGAACTGAGCATTTGTTATTGTCAATTTTAAGAGATGAGGAGAATATTGCGACTCAGATCTTGAATAAATTCGATATCAATTATGAATCGGTGAAAGATATGCTTGAAATGCAGTCTGATCCAGGTGCTTCACCAAAATCCAAAGCAGAAGCTGAAGATTCTGATGAAGATGGGTCAAAATTATTCGGCTCTACAGGTAGTGGATCGGGCTCCTCAAAAGCAGGAGCTGAAAAATCCAGAACGCCTGTTTTGGATAACTTTGGTAGGGATTTGACCAAGATGGCTGAAGAAGATAAGCTAGACCCAATTATTGGTAGAGAAAAGGAAATCGAGCGAGTAGCTCAAATACTTTCACGAAGAAAGAAAAACAACCCTATTCTAATTGGTGAACCAGGTGTTGGTAAAACAGCCATCGCTGAAGGTTTGGCCCTAAGGATTGTCCAGAAGAAAGTCTCTCGTGTTTTGTTCAACAAACGAGTGGTGACTTTGGATCTTGCTTCATTGGTGGCAGGGACTAAATACAGAGGACAGTTTGAGGAGAGAATGAAAGCCGTTATGAATGAGCTTGAAAAATCTCCAAATGTCATTCTATTTATCGATGAACTTCACACAATTGTAGGAGCAGGAGGAGCGTCTGGATCGTTGGATGCGTCCAATATGTTCAAACCTGCTTTGGCACGTGGAGAAATCCAATGTATAGGAGCGACTACTTTAGATGAATATCGTCAATACATTGAAAAAGATGGAGCTTTGGCTCGTCGATTCCAAATGGTGATGGTAGATGCTACCTCTCCTGAAGAGACAATCCAGATTCTTCATAATATCAAAGATAAGTACGAAGATCATCACAATGTAAATTACACGGAAGAAGCGATTGAGGCTTGTGTGAAATTATCAGATCGATATATTTCAGATAGATTCTTACCTGATAAGGCTATTGATATTTTGGATGAGGCAGGAGCAAGAGTTCATATCAATAATATTCATGTTCCTGAAGATATTTTGAAGCTTGAAGCTGAGGTAGAAGACATCAAGACTGAGAAAAACAGAGTAGTGAAATCTCAAAAATATGAGGAGGCTGCTCAGTTAAGAGACAAGGAAAAGAAACTACTGGAACAATTGGAATTGGCCAAGACCCGATGGGAAGAGGAAAGCAAGTCCAAGAGATTCACAGTAGATGAGGATAGCGTAGCCGAAGTAATCGCGATGATGACAGGTATTCCTGCCAAAAGAATCGCTCAAAACGAAGGGGCTAAATTGCTAAATATGAGCGAGGAACTTTCAGGTAAAGTGATCGGTCAGGATGAAGCAATTAAAAAACTTACAAAAGCAATTCAAAGAACTCGAGTAGGATTGAAAGATCCTAAAAAGCCAATTGGTTCCTTTATTTTCCTAGGACCAACAGGTGTGGGTAAAACAGAATTGGCCAAGATGTTGGCAACCTATCTTTTCGATAAAGAAGATTCTTTGATCAGAATTGACATGTCCGAGTACATGGAGAAATTCTCCGTATCTCGATTGGTAGGAGCGCCTCCGGGATATGTTGGTTATGAAGAAGGCGGTCAGCTTACAGAAAAAGTAAGGAGAAAGCCATATTCTGTAGTCTTGTTGGATGAGATCGAAAAAGCTCACCCAGATGTCTTCAATATTCTATTGCAAGTATTAGACGATGGAATCTTGACCGATGGGTTGGGTAGAAGAGTTGATTTCAGAAATACTATAATTATCATGACCTCCAATATTGGGGTAAGAGATTTGAAAGATTTCGGTGCTGGAATTGGTTTTGCGAACAAAGCCAAGAAAGACAATATGGACGAAATTATGAAGTCTACTATTCAATCCGCTTTGAAGAAAGCCTTCAGTCCTGAATTCTTGAACAGATTGGATGATGTGGTTGTCTTTAACTCTTTGGAAAAAGAAGATATCTACAAGATCATCGATATTTCATTGGCGAAGTTGTTCAGCCGAATCACTGATTTGGGATATAAAATCGAACTTACTGATAAAGCGAAAGGATTCTTATCAGAAAAAGGCTACGATCAGCAATATGGTGCAAGACCTCTAAATAGAGCAATCCAGAAATATTTGGAGGATGCTGTTGCAGAGGAAATCCTAAAAGGAGATCTATCAGAGGGCGATGTAATCACTGCTGATTATGATGGTGAAGGTACTGAATTGACCATTACTGTTAATAAGAAAGAAAAAGCAGAAGAGTAAAAATTAATGTCTATAAAATAAAAAACCGAGGCTTTAGAGCTTCGGTTTTTTTTGTACCATTTTGATTTCTATCTGGAAAAGAAAAGTCGGGTGATAAAGATCCCTTGTCCATCTTCTGTTCCTGAGTTACTTTCCACTCCAGAGGTCACATAGGTTAATTTCCATCCTTGAGCAATCATTGAATTAATTTTTGAAGAGATCATGGCATCATTGGATGCGATATTCTGAAAATTAATACCAGTTGCACTGAAAAAGTTTAGCAACTTGGTTTCTTCCAATTCATCAATTTTGATGTCTTTTCGACTGATCTCATTTTGATCGCTTTTTTTACCGTCAGTCCTATCTGTAGCAAATAAACTGGCATCTACCTCGGTTTGGGAATCAATGATTCTAGATCTGCCCATTCCCATAGGTACAATAGACTCTACTACTGTGATGATTTTAAATTCTCCCGGATAGGATGCCTTACTTTCAGTTTCTTGGGCAAAAAGAGAGGAGACACTAAGGGCAATAAGTCCTGCGATAAAGAATACTTTTTTCATAGTGGGTTTAGTTTTTGAAATCTTACGACCCACTTTCTGAAAATGTTCTAAAATTCTTTCGTTTAGACTGTAAGAATGAAAAATAGCAGGGATACAACCAAGACCATTGTCATCACCTTTGCTTTTTCTTGCTCTTCCTTAGGGACTTTTCTTTTTCTCAAAACCATAATGGAAAGTCCAATTCCAAAAAATTGAAGTAGCATTGAAACTCCATTTAGAGGTCCCATGGGGGCGTTTAACAAATGAAGGTTTGTGTTCAAAATTGAAAGAGTGCCCAAGACGATCCCAGTAATTCCAAAAAGGAATGAACGTTGTAATAAAACACCATTGGGCTTATCAGTCCATTTCATGAGCTTGACTTTTAATTTCTGCGAAGATAGGGCTTTGAAATTGGAAACTCGGTTTTAAGAGGCCCGAGTTTCAGGAATATCATTTGCGGCGGCTACTGAAATAGGTTTCTATCTCGGAAAGACTTAGGGCGTTTAATGTCATTTCTTTCGTCAATCCTCCTTTTCTTCCAACCAAAACACCATACTTCATATCTCCATACCCGTCAATTTCATGGGCATCTGGGTTGATAGAAAGTTTTACTCCTTGCTCCATGGCATATCTGACCCAACGCCAGTCTAAGTCCAGTCTCCAAGGATTCGCATTGATTTCAATGACTACTCCATGTTTTGCACAGGCATCAATGACAGTTTTGTGATCTATCGGATAACCCTCTCTTCTTAAAAGCAAACGTCCAGTTGGGTGTCCGAGAATGGTGGTATAAGGATTCTCTATTGCTGTGACCAATCTGTTCGTAGCCCGTTTGATATCCATATTCAAAATTGAGTGAACGGAAGAAACTATGAAGTCAAAGCTTTTAAGCGTTTCTTCAGGATAATCTAGGCTTCCATCAGCCAGGATGTCTGACTCAATCCCTTTAAAAATCTTAAATGGAGCTAGTTCTTTATTCAATTCATCAATTTCTTGATGTTGTTTTTCAACGGCTTCGACATCTAATCCTCCTGCGTAGAAGGCAGTTCTGGAGTGATCCGAAATGCCCAAATATTCATAGCCTAGATCCCTGCAGGCCTCTGCCATTTGACGCAAGGTATGTTTTCCATCACTATAGGTGGAGTGATTGTGGAGGATGCCTTTCAAATCGCTTTCTTTTAAAAGCGTAGGGATTTTATCCTCTTTGGCAAGGGCAACTTCATCATAGCCCTCCCTCATTTCTACTGGGATATATTGCATCTCCAGTTTGGAGAAAAACTCTTTATCATCAGAAAAATCCACTTTTTGCAGTTTGGCAGCAATGCTTTCTTTGTCGTCTACAATTGTTTGCAAATGTAAAGGTGAAGCGGAAAACGCATATTTCTTTGTTGCGAACTGGTCAGGACTAGTGAAGTAAATGGCGAAGCTTAAATCAAAGTCCTTCAGTTTTCCTCTTAAGGTGAATGGACCAGATTGGCTTTTGTCAATTTCAAAATTTGAGTCCTCTTGAATTAAAGATTTGACTTTTGAATCTTGACTTCCAATCAACCACTCTGCTTGGGAGATAATTTCCATTTTTCGGGCAAATTCCCCTACTAGAGCAACTGCAACATTTCCTACTTTTTCTTCAATCTCTTTGGTAAGTGATTCCAATGTATCTTCAATATCTGCATAGAGCCACTTTCCTGAGTTTGAAGCTTTAAACTCAAGATTTTGGATAATGGAGTCCTGAGTTTTTTCTCCAAATCCTTTGATTTTGGCAACTTTTCCACTTTGGCAAGCTTCCATCAATTCATGGGTGGAAGTAATACCCAGTTCAGTCCAGAGAGTTTTTACTTTTTTTGGACCTAATCCCTTGATCTGAAGAACCTCTAAGATTCCCTCAGGAGTCTTAGAAATCAATTCATCCAAAAGAGGGAAAGATTCCGTCTGCTTAAGTGAAATAATGGCTTCCTGAATACTTTTTCCTACACCATTGATCTTTGCCAAATCACTATCGCTCAATTCCATGATGTTTGCTTCTCCTCTTTCCAAAGAATTCAAAGCGGATTGGTAGCTCCTAATTTTGAAAGAGTTTTCATCATGAAGCTCCATCAGTTGTATGCAGAGCTTTAATTTCTTCAGGATGGTTTTGTGGTCCAAAATTTTTATTTTTTCGTTATACCTTAGAGACAAATGTGGGGAAATAATGTTTCAAATTAAAGAACGAAGGGGTAACTTATGTCAAAAGTCTAGGATCATTTCTCCAATAGATTTGTTAATTGAACAATAAACCAAAATATAAGAGCTATGCAATATTGGATGGTGAAAAGCGAACCCAATTCCTATTCCTGGTCAGATTTTGAAAAGGCCGGCGAGGATGTTTGGGATGGAGTTCGGAATTATCAAGCCAGGAATTTTTTACGATCTATGCAGGTAGGAGATAAAGTCATGTTTTATCACAGTGGAAAAGAAAAAGCAGTGGTTGGTGTTGCTGAAGTTTCCGCTTCAGGATTTCCTGATCCAAAAGATGAAGCATGGACAGCTGTTAATCTGAAAGTAGATTATGCTCTGAATAATCCAGTAACTTTGGCTCAGATTAAAGAAGAAGATCAATTGTCTGAACTCCCCATGCTTAAGCAAAGTAGGTTATCTGTGCTGCCTATGAGTAAAGAAGAATTTGAATTGATCAAAAAGATGTCACTATGAAGCGCTTTATAGGATGTTTTCTATTGCTGTTTTTGACAATAGAACTTCAAGCACAAGTCAATTTTGAATCGAGATTTGAAGTTGAATCAGATTATTTTGATCCATTATTTGAAATAGTGAGGAGAGATGAGGGAATAGTGTCTTTTCGAACATTGATTAAAAAGGCATTTAGTAGCAACAGAGTGTTTCAATATTTTTTAACTGATAAGGATTTAAATACCCAAGGGATTATTGAGCTGCCAGTCAAAGATGGTTTTGATATGATAGGGTATGATTTGGATAGGAATTTTCTTTATGTATTATTCCAAAAGGGAACTACTCTCGGATCGGATAAATATATTTTAAAGATCAATTTGGATAATCAACAAGGATTTGAATATGCTCTCAATAACCTATTGTCAATGGAGCTGGCAGAATTTCTTGTTCAAGGAAATAGTGTAATCGTAATGGGAGCAGCAGATTCTAGACCAGCTGTTCAGGTATATGATCTAGAAAATAAAAGCACTCAGACAGTCCAAGGAATCTATGGGAATAATACGCACATCTTGCAGATTCGAAAAATGCCGGAGATAGAGGCTTTTGAAGTAATTATTAGCAGAAAAGGTCAATATCGAGAAAGAGAAATTAGCATAAACACCTATGACTTAACTGGGAATTTATTGAGAGAGATCAAGATTGATGAATTTGGTGAGCCTGATCAAGAAATCATGGATGCTCTCATGCTTCCAATGCAGAACTATAGACAAACTGTGGTTGGTTCCTTTGGCTTGGAGCGAAGAGATGCCTATCAGGGAATGTTTTTGATGGACATTAATGAGTTTGGAGAGTATGATACCAAACTTTACACCTTAGAGGATTTTCCTAATTTTTATAATTACCTGACAGACAAACCGAAAGAAAGAAGAGAAAAAGAGGTTTTGAAAGAAGTTGAAAGAGATAAGGTACCAAGTATTCGTAATGTCTACGCGATCAGAGAAGCTTTCCAGGGACCAGATGGATATTATGTCTATTTTGATCACTTCAATATTGTAAACAATCGTGGAGGTTATCGGAGCCCGTATTCTCCGACAAGTATGTATAGATATGATCGAATAGATAGACTTAATAGTGCTCAATCTATTAGCGATGCGGTCTATAATTCCGGGAGGTATGGCATGCCACAAACTTTCGCTTATCAAACTGAGTACAGTTACATTTCTGCTCATTTTGTCAAAATAGGCCCTGAAGGCCAGGTTGTTTGGGATAATTCAGCAACCTATGACGGGTTGAATACGGACGTTAGAGTTCCATTTGGTGATGTAGCAGTGGTAGGTGAAGAGTTTTATCATGCTTATATGAGAAATGATAAAATTCGGTTGGCCTATTTCAAGAAAGGAGAAAAAATCTTTGATAATCTTGAGGTTCCAATTGAACTACCTAAAGAAAATGAACGAATTGCTGAAAATAATATGGAAACTCTCAGTATTGTGCATTGGTATGATCGATATTTTCTATTGAGTGGTACTCAGCGTATCAGATACCAAAAAGAAGATGGAAGCGGAGCGGTTAGAGAAGTGTTTTTCCTAAGTAAAGTTTTGGTCGCAGGAGATTTGTACGATCCTGAACAAAGCCCCAACTAGAATTATTTTTATATTTACGCCCAAATCAGATCCATGCAAAAACGCCTTGTCTTAGATCAGCAACAGATTGGTATCATTCTCAGAAGGTTTTGCCATCAACTGATCGAAAACCACGATAATTTTGAAAATACCGTACTTCTTGGTCTTCAGCCTAGAGGTAGTATCCTGTTGGACCAATTAGCTCCTGTTTTGGAAGAAATTTCAGGAATCAAGGTGCCATTTGGTTATTTGGACGCTACTTTTCATAGGGATGATTTTAGAAGGAGAGATTTTCCTCTGAAAGCCAATGAGACAAAAATCGATTTTTTGGTAGAGGGTAAAAATGTAATCCTTGTCGATGATGTGTTGTACAAAGGAAGATCAGTACGTGCCGCCATGGATGCTATGATTGCCTTTGGTAGACCTCAGAAAGTGGAATTAATGGTTTTGGTTGATCGAAAATTGACCAGAGATTATCCGATAATGCCAGACTATTTTGGCATTCGGGTTAATACCTTAGACAGTCAGTATGTTCTGGTCGAATGGGCCAACCAAGGTCAGGAACAAGACGCAGTTTGGATCACAGAGAAAGTTAAAAGCTAAACATGTCACAACTCAGTACTCGCCATCTATTAGGAATCAAAGATCTCACACCTGAGGATATTAATTTGATTCTTGATACCGCGGCCAACTTCAAAGAAGTGATCAATCGACCGATCAAAAAAGTGCCTTCACTTCGCGATATCACGATTGCTAATGTCTTTTTTGAAAACTCTACAAGAACAAGGTTGTCATTTGAGTTGGCGGAGAAAAGACTTTCCGCTGATGTGATCAATTTTTCTTCCAGCAATAGTTCTGTGAAAAAGGGAGAAACCTTGGTGGATACAGTTAATAATATTCTTTCCATGAAAGTGGATATGGTGGTGATGAGACATAGCAGTCCGGGAGCGCCTCATTTCCTTTCAAAAAATGTGAAAGCTAATATCGTCAATGCAGGAGACGGTACTCATGAGCATCCAACTCAGGCATTGTTGGATTCATTTTCTATCCGTGAAAAGTTGGGAGACTTAGCAGGTAAGAAAGTAGCGATCATTGGAGATATTCTACATTCTAGAGTAGCACTTTCAAATATTTTCTGCCTTCAGAAAATGGGCGCGGAGGTCATGGTTTGTGGTCCGATAACACTTTTGCCAAAGCATATAGAAAGCCTTGGTGTTAAAGTTGAATTGGATGTGAAAAAAGCATTGCAATGGTGTGATGTCGCCAATGTGCTTAGGATCCAATTGGAAAGACAGCAAATCAAATATTTCCCTAGCTTGAGAGAATACTCTCTTTACTATGGAGTGAATAAAAAGATGCTGGATGAATTGGACAAAGAAATCGTCATCATGCATCCCGGGCCAATCAATAGGGGAGTTGAATTGTCCTCCGATGTGGCAGATTCAGAGCATTCCATCATTTTGGAGCAGGTTCAAAATGGTGTGGCAGTTAGGATGGCTGTTCTATATCTTTTGGCAGGAGCAAAGAATTGATAGACTGAAAAAAATAAAAAAAGACCGCTGCAATTGTTTGCAGCGGTCTTTTTTTGATTATCTCGAATCGTAAATCTCAAATCAGATCCCTCTCCATCTACCTCCTCCTACATAAAAACCAAGGGTGAATCCAAAGTATTGGTTGATAGCTTCTCCGATGACATCTCCACTGGTATTTTGAAGATCACTAGGCGGAATGAAATTGTATTCGGCTCCCATTCGGAATTTGCCCAATTCGATCCCTGCCCTTACCATTGGTCCCCATTTGAAGGATGCTTCCAAATTCCCGATAGTATCTGGATCGTCAATGACCGAAGAGTCAAATTCTACAGAACTCAAGGTATAATATCCAAATCCTGCTCCGATATAGGGAGCGAAATTGCTGCCTCCATTATTGAAATAATAATCAAAAGTCCCCGCAATAGAGGCATTTGCTGATACTTCTCCTTCATAGTCCTCAGTGACATCATAGTAGGTGACATCTTTGGCAAGTGCTGCAATACCAAATCGAATCCCGACATTCATATTGTTAGAGACATTGATTTTAGGTTCCAAGTTTACCAAGGCACCGATTCCTCCTCCTTTTGGAATGGCAGGGCCTAAATCCAATCCCATTCGAAACCTGCCTGATTGTTGGGCGAAAGTCACTTGTCCTATTGCAGCAATGACAAGTGTAAGAAGTAACTTTTTCATATCGTTTGAGGGTTTATTTTATTTTGCTCTCCTTTTCTCAAAAAAGGTTCCAAATATGTCTAAATCCAATTTTGAGCATTAGTTTAGAATCAAATTAGATTTTATGCTCATAGTAAGCAACTTGGTGAAGCGTTATGGTAAACAAAACGCTGTAAATGACATTTCATTTCAATTAGACGGAGGAGAAGTAGTAGGATTGCTTGGGCCAAATGGTGCAGGGAAAAGTACGACCATGAAATGTATCGTGGGTCTTCTTCGGAAAACTTCTGGTGAGATAACTATTGGTGGGTATGACCATCTTTCGGTAGAGGCAAAAAAGCTTTTTTCTTTTATTCCTGAAACCCCCTACGTTTATGATCTTTTGACGGTTCAGGAGCATTTGCAATTTATTGCACAAGCTTATGGGATCAAAGATTGGAAAAAACGTGGAGAGGAGTTATTGGAGATTTATGATTTAACGGAGAAGTCCAATAAACTCGGACGGGATCTTTCCAAAGGAATGAAGCAGAAGGTCTCTATTTGTTGTGCTTTGCTTCCAGATCCTCAATTGCTATTTTTTGATGAACCAATGATTGGTTTGGATCCAAAGGCAATAAAAAACACCAAAAGGATTTTCAAAGAGTTGAAAGAAGCAGGGAAAACCATTTTGGTGAGTACCCATTTGATAGATTCTGTCGAAACTATTTCAGATAGAATTATGATTTTGAAAGATGGAAATATCATAGGGAATGATACCATATCGAATCTCAAAGAGCAATTCGTCAATGAAGAAAATGAAAGCTTGGAAGATATATTTTTAGAATTGACCAAAGATGTATGAGATTAAATTGCTTTTGAGAAAAGATCTCTGGATTCTCAAAAACAACCTACTTTTAATACTTAGAAACCCACTGCGCCTAATTCCTTATGTTGTTTTGGTCGGGTATTTCTTCTTTATCTATTCTATGAGGATGAAAGGGAGAGAGGAAGACGAATTGTCTGGCCAAATGCAGGACTTGGATATAAATGGACTTCCTCAGGTGGATTTTGCGTTGCAAAATATAGTTGGAGGAATAACGGTATTGGCTTTGGGTTTTCTGATGTTTCAGCTTTATCGAGCTACAAAAAAGAATGTCAGTTTCTTTAAGATGGCTGATGTCAACCTACTATTTCCATCCCCTGTAAAGCCGGAAAATCTATTGATATACTACATGGGGAGATCCATACTTCCTGCTTTGGGTGGTAGTTTACTTTTTATCATTTATGGTGCTAGCCAGATGGCTAACAAAATTGATTTAAGTGCATCGAATATCCTGTTTTTGATGTTGGGTTTTTCTTTGTTCTTTTTTATGATTTCTCCTTTGAGGTTTTTGATTTACACGCTTCATACGAGGTATGGAGTGATGGAATATATCAAAAATGGCATCATTGCTCTGTCTGTTTTGCTAGGAGGGATGATTTTGATCCCCGGATTAATGGCAGAGAAGTTTTGGCAAGGAATGTTCTCTTGGATTTCCTCTCCATGGTTTGACTTTTTTCCGATTGTAGGTTGGAGTAAAGGAATCATGAGTTTCCTAGCTCACGGGAATTGGATCTTGTCATTGGCATTTGTTGGACTTAATGTCCTTGGATATTTTGTAGTACTTCGATTGGTATTGAATTCCGCGGGGTATTATTACGAGGATGTTTTGGAGGCAACCCAAACCAATGAAGAACAACAGCAAAAGGCCAAAGGAAAAAAGGAAGCTTCGGAAGGGAATTTCAGTTTAAATTCCAAAAAACAATTGGCCTTGCCAGATTTTGGTGTAGGAGCTAAGGCCTTTTATTGGAGAAGCTATGTGCATTCCAGCAGGCAGGATTTTCATCCGCTTTTTGGAATTTATAGTATCGTGATGGTGGTTTTGGGGATTGTTTTTGCTGTTTTATCAAACTTTGATTGGTTTACCCACAAGATCCTTAACGCATATCTCCTTCTTCTTATAGGCTTTTATTTCTTAACTGGCGTGAGTAGGGCGAGCATAGGCGATTTAAAAAAACCATACTTTTTCTTGATCCCGGCCTCTTGGACTTCCAAACTTTGGAATATCATCAAATTGGATTTGATGCAGATCGAATTGTTTGCATTGGTTTTGATCGTTCCTGCTGTTTTGATCGCAGGTCTTCACTGGGGGTTGATTTTGATTTTTCCTTTAGCGGTTTTTCTAGCTTATATGACAGGCCTCGCTATCAATATGATTCCAAAAATTGGTTTGGAGGAAGGTTGGGATCGAAAACTGATTAAACCTGTGATGATAGGTGGAGTTTTTCTGTTTGGAATAATTCCATCCATAGTTTTTGCAGTGATCATCTTTATTATTACTCACCAGTTTGTTTGGACCTTATTGACTTTTGTAGTCTCGCTGAGTATTGTTACTGGGATTTTGATTCACGTCCTGCTGGACATCCTGAGTCGCTTAGAGTTTAAAGAAGTATAGTGAAAATAGGAAGAAGGATTCCAAAGGGAATTTTATAGGCATTTGAGAAGTTTGATTCTAGACGGTAGAGAAATTTCTCTAATTTTGAATCAACCATAAATAACCAATTATGATCTACAACTCCATTATAGAAACTATCGGAAACACACCAATGATTCGATTGAACAAGCTTTCAAAAGATATCAAAGGGGAGGTTTTGGTAAAAGTTGAATATTTCAATCCGGGTAACTCCATGAAAGATAGGATGGCTATCAAAATGGTGGAAGATGCCGAGAAAGCCGGAGTGTTGAAGCCTGGAGGAACAATCATAGAGGGAACAAGTGGAAATACCGGGATGGGATTGGCTTTGGCTGCTGTTGCGAAAGGATACAAATGTATTTTCACAATGGCAGACAAGCAGTCGAAGGAGAAAATCGACATTTTGAAAGCAGTTGGTGCTGAGGTGATTGTTTGTCCAACCAACGTTTCACCTGAGGATCCGCGGTCTTATTATTCTGTTGCGAGAAAATTGAATAAGGATATCCCAAATTCATTTTATCCAAATCAATACGATAACTTATCTAATACGGCGGCCCATTATGAGACGACCGGGCCTGAAATCTGGAAGGATACCGATGGAAAAATCACCCATTATGCAGCTGGAGTTGGAACGGGAGGCTCTATGTGCGGAACAGCCACCTATTTGAAAGAACAAAATCCTGCCATCGTTTCAGTTGGAATTGATACCTATGGATCGGTATTTAAAAAATACAAGGAGACCGGGATTTTTGACGAAAAGGAAGTTTATCCATACCTGACAGAAGGGATCGGAGAGGATATTTTGCCAAAGAATGTCAATTTCGATGTGATAGATCATTTCATCAAAGTCACAGACAAGGACGCTGCGGTCATGACTCGCCGATTGGCACGTGAAGAAGGATTGTTTGTTGGTTGGTCTTGTGGATCGGCTGTTCATGGAGCATTGGAATATGCAAAGGAAAACCTGAAAGAAGGAGATGTAATGGTGATTATCCTGCCGGACCATGGAACTCGCTATTTAGGAAAAGTCTACAATGATGACTGGATGAGAAATCACGGATTTCTGGAAGATAAAACCTATTCCACAGCGAAAGATATTATTTCGAAAAGACCTGCAAGTTATTCCCTGGTTTCTGTCAAGAAATCAGATTCTGTCAAGGAAGCGATTGGATTGATGAATAAAACCTCTGTATCTCAGATCCCAGTAATGGATGGTGAGGAAGTAGTAGGAAGTTTGACAGATACCAAATTGCTTTCCAGAATCATCGAAAACCCAAATTTAAAGGAGGCAGGAGTGGAAGAGGTGATGGAAAGTTCAATGACATTTGTGGCAAGAGATAGTACTTTGGATGTTCTTTCATCCATGATTGAAAAAGAAAAAGCTGTGTTGGTGAGGGATGAAAAAGACCAAATCCATATCCTCACCAAGCACGATATTTTAGAAGCGTTTACTAATTAATTTAACATACATTGATCAATCCGAGAAAGGTTGAGCGTTTGCTCAATTCCCCGATTCAATTTGATATTGATTCGGCACTCAAAAGGGGCTGGGAGCTTTTCAAAGCCCAGCCTGTTATTCTAATAGCCTATTTCCTAATTGTAGCATTGGTCCAGTTTGGCGCTGCCTTTTTTTTGGAAGATTTCTCCAGTATAGTCAGTATTCTGGTAGCTCCTCCATTGACGGCAGGATTTTACTTGGTAGCCAATAAGATCAGCCGAAATGAGCAGGTAGAATTCAAGGATTGTTTTGATGGATTTAAGTTTTGGCTTCCAGTTGTTTCGGTAAATATTATTGTTGGTATCATTACCGTTTTGGGAATAATTGCATTAATTCTTCCAGGGATTTATTTGGGAGTAGCCTATGCATTTGCAATGCCGTTTGTATTGTTTGCCGGAACAGAGTTCTGGACTTCCATGGAGTTGAGCAGAAAGCTAATCACCAAGGTTTGGTGGAGATTTTTCGCCTTTGTTCTTCTTTTGATGGTGATCAATATTATTGGTGTCTTAATGTTAGGAGTAGGCTTCTTGGTTTCTGGTCCTTTTAGCTATATGGCTGTTTATGCCGCTTTTGAGGAATTAACTGGAGACTTGTTGATTGAGGAGGATCCTGATCCAAGTGTAAGCTCATTTCAATAGACAAGGGAATTTTTTCATCGGTGAATTAATCAGAATTTTCTATATTCGAATTCGAAATTATCCTTTAACTCTTTGCTTGCAAGGCCCCAATTTTCATGATAAATGGAATTGGGGCTTTTATTTTTACTTTTCCCGGGTGTATCTGGAGATCAGTTTGCCGTTTATATTGAGTTTTTTCAATTGTTGAAAATTAAAGTTTCTGATTTTCAGATTTTTAAAAATTAAATAAGGGTATTTGCACTAATAATGTTAGATCAAATGGACTAATAATCTATATTGTAAGCTTATTTGAAAAGCAAGATTTGTCATTTTCATTTCATCTTGAGTCTTACTGCCTGTTTTTATACCCTAGAATCTCTTTTTGATAAGAGGAATGTCTAATTGGGGCTAGCAAATGAATGGAGGAGGTATTTCTGCTTTTTCATATAGAAATCAATTTTAACATTCCTATTAAGCTTATGAAGAAACTTATGACGGTCTTTATGTTTCTTTTGATGGCAACGTTTTCATTCGCGCAAGATGTCACTATCAAAGGAAAGGTATTAGACGGAGATTCGGGAGAACCCCTGCCTGGGGCAAATATCCTGGTGAAAGGTACTGTTCGAGGAACAGTGACGGACGTTGATGGAAACTACGTCATCAATGCAGACAAGAATTCAACCCTTGTTTTCAGTTTTGTTGGATATCAAACTGTTGAGGAAGTGGTTGGAAATAGATCAACTATCGATGTTACCCTTGCAGGTGAGCAATTGGGTGAGGTCGTTGTAGTAGCCTATGGTACTCAAAAGAAATCTGACTTGACTGGAGCGATAGGAACTCTTTCAACAGAGGATATCGGTTCCCAATCCGTAACTAGTGCTGCCAATGCCCTTTCTGGACGAGTATCCGGGGTTCAATTGATTCAGGGATCTGGTCAGCCAGGAAATGATAACCCGACTATCCAGATTCGTGGTATTGGTACTGTAAGAACAAGCGCAGGTTCTCAAACTGACGATTCTGCTCCTTTGGTTTTAGTGGATGGTGTTCAATCTACACTAAATGATGTTCATCCAAATGATATTGAGAGTTTCTCGGTATTGAAAGATGCAGCTTCAGCAGCGATTTATGGTGCTAGAGCAGCAAACGGTGTGATTTTGGTGACCACCAAAAGAGGAAAGTCTGGGAAAGCAAAAGTGAATTTTGATTCTTACATCGCTTTTCAAAGTCCGACAACTACTCCTAAAATGTTGTCTTCCTATGATTTTGCAAGACTGAAAAACGAAGCTCAAACCAATGTTGGTTTGAATGAAATGTATACGGCCGAAGAATTGGAACTCTTCAAAAATGGTGGAGACTCCAGATATTATAGCGGTCCAACTCTTTTTGATCAAGGATATGTAAATGGAGCACCTCTTCAGAACTATTACCTTTCTGTGAATGGAGGTACTGAAAATACCAAATATCTTTTCTCTGTAGGTTATCAGGACCAGGAAGGAATCGTTATCGAGACCAACTCAAAGAGATACAATTTTAGATCCAATATTGATTCAAAGATTTCTGAGAAAGTAAGAGCTGGGTTCAATATTTCCGGTAGTTTGACAGATAGCAACGAGCCTAATTACAGTGGCTATGGTGTGACGCAATTGGTTAGAGATATGATTCGAAGAACACCTTTGAATCCTATGACCTATGACAATGGTTATGTTTCTGCAGGAAATGCTGCATTGGTGGGAAGAACTGCTACAGGAATTCACCCAATCGGCTTGGCCAAATATGGTGGTAATAACAATACCAAATATTATAGAGCCACTCCAAACGTTTATTTGGAAGTAGAGCCGGTGAAAGATTTGGTATTCAAAGCCAATGGTTCAGTCTACGTGCAGGATAGAAAGCAGAGTCAATTCCGTTCTAAAATGACTGTTTCAGACGGTGTAAATGTGTTTTCTTCCAATGGATTGGGAAGTTTATTGGAGAGTGACTTGTTGAGTACTACTTCAACTTTCGAAATGACAGGCAGGTATCAAAAGTCCATCGGTAAATCTCACTTATCTGGATTGATAGGATATACTAGTCAGAGTTTCCGCCAAGATTATTTAGCTGCTTCCAACCAAGGCTATAATAGCAACTTACTAACTGAATTGGATGCAGCCACATTGAATCCAAGTGTGTCAGGTAGTGCAAGTGAGTGGGCATTGGAATCCCTTTTTGGAAGAGTAAACTATGATTATGAAGGAATATATCTGGCAGAAATGAATGTCAGATATGATGGTTCCTCTCGATTTGGCGCTAATAATAGATATGGGGTCTTCCCTTCTTTCTCCTTGGGTTGGAATTTGGCCAAAGAAGAATTTATGAAAGATCTAAGTGATATCAATGAATTCAAGTTCAGAGGGAGTTGGGGACAATTAGGGAATCAGAATATTGGTAACTATTCCAGTGTTTCGACCATCAACTTAGATCAGCCTTATGTTTTCGGAAACTCTTTAGTAAGTGGCGGAGCTGCTATTGCAATGGCTAATCCAAATGTGAGATGGGAGACCACAGAAACTACTGATATTGGATTGGATGCGGTTCTTTTTGATTACAAACTTTCTTTGACTGCGGATTACTATGTGAGAAAGTCCAAAAACGTTTTGTTGAGTCCACCAATTTCAGCAACTCTAGGAAATCTTTCTCCGCCTGTTCAAAACCAAGGTGAAGTTGAAAACAGAGGATATGAGCTTTCTTTGAATTACTATGGCATGGCCGGAGATGAGTTTGAATACAGTATTTCAGCAAACTGGTCTCATAATGACAACAAAGTATTGAAGCTGGATAGTGAGTTCTTGTCTGCCAACAAAGTTTTGACTAAGGAAGGTTATCCGATTAACTCATTCTATGGACATAGAATCATTGGGATTTTCCAATCGGATGCTGAAGCACAAAATTCGGAAAAGTATGGGGTTCAGCCCGCTGGATCAGCTGCCTCTGCTGGTGATTATATCTATGAAGATACCGATGGAAATGGTATCGTGGATGCGGCAGACCGTGTAATTATCGGCAACCCAAATATCAGGAACACTTATGGAATGACCTGGACCGCTAACTATAAGGGCTTCAATTTCCGAGTTTTATTCCAAGGAGTATTGGGTAGAGATGTTGAAAATGGGGTGTACGGAACAGATGGTTTGAGAGGGATCGAAAACTTGACCGAGAGATACTTGGATCGATGGACTCCTGAGAACCCTGATACAGATGTGTCTCGTGTTGCCACCAATTACAAGTACAACACTTCTTTATTCGTAGGTCCAGCCTTATCCAATGCGATTTTGGATGCTTCTTATTTAAGAATGAAGCATATCGAGTTTGGTTATGCTTTCCCTAATGAGTTAACACAGAATATTGGTCTTTCTAATCTGAGAGTGTATGTGTCTGGACAAAACCTTTTGACTTTCACAAAATTTGTGGATGGGTTTGATCCTGAAGATGCTCAGACATTCAATAATGTAAACGACAGCTACCCTCAAGCAAAATCATTTACCATGGGACTTAATGTTTCATTCTAATCCCAAAAACGAAAAATGAAAAAATATATAGGACTATTTATGTTCATCCTGACATTGGGATGTGCTGACCTCGAGCGATATCCGCTCAATTCAATTGGTGCGCCTCAATTTTGGGCTACCGGAGACGATGCTATTTTGGGTATCAATGGTGTGTATAATGTGTTGGCTGACAATCAAATGTACCGTGAGTTTATGAAACATACCGATGCAATTGCGGACAATGCCTATTCTCAATATTCCTTCAACTATTACCTGGAAATTAGTGAAGGCAGAGGTTTTGACGCATCCAGTGTGTGGCCAAGCAACATTTGGAAGAAATCATATGAAGGTATAGTACGTGCCAATGAGGTGATTTTGAATGTTCCTGCGATCACCATGGATGAAACTTTGAAGGCAAGAGTAATTGGCGAAGCGAAGTTTCTAAGAGCTTTATTTTATTTCCATTTGACCAATCTTTATGGAAATGTGCCTTTGGTCATTACTGAGCAAACTATCGAAGAGTCTTTGGTTCCACGTGATCCAAAATCTGCAGTTTTGGGACAGATTTTTGACGATTTGGAAGCCGCAGCCGCTAGCCTTCCGGAAGCTTATGGAAGTTCAGAAATGGGGAGAGCTACCAAAGGAGCTGCTTTGGCTCTAAAGGCAAGGGTTCATCTTTATAATAAGGAGTATGCAGAGGCTATAGCCGCTTCCAATGAAGTTGCGAGTTTAGGTTATGATTTATTGCCTACAGCTAATTTTGGAGACATGTTCTTGCCGAGCCAAGAGAATAACTCCACGGAATCAATTTTCGAGGTTCAGTTTTTGGGAAATACAGGTACTTCTGGAGTGGGTAGTTCTTTCAATTCCAGTTCCGGTGCTATTCCTGCATTTGGAGCAGGCTCATACTTTCCAATTGAGGAGTTTGTTGATTTCTTTGAAGAAGGAGATATTCGAAAAGATGCCACAGTCCTTTCTGATGGACAAGTATTCGCAGGAATTGAATTTTCTGGAGTAAGAACACCAACTGGATTTGCTGTGATAAAAGGAGTGATTCCTGATGAAATGGTAACTGGGGATGGAGATGCCAATTTTGTAGTAATCAGATTTGCAGAAGTTTTGTTGACGATTGCAGAAGCTGAAAATGAATTGAATGGCCCAACTGCCACTGCCTATCAAGCAATAAATAAAATTCGGAATCGTGCAGGATTGGAAAATCTTCCAGAAGGACTTTCTCAAGAAGAATTGAGAGCCGCTATCAAAAGAGAAAGAAGAGTTGAGTTGGCATTTGAGGGCCATCATTACTTTGATCTGTTAAGGTATGGAGCTGAAGATTTGAAAGAGGCTATGGAGAGTGTGCAGAGTGTGCCTTCCCATGAACGAGTTTTTGATGAAAAGCTTTTGATGTGGCCAGTTCCACAAGCAGAGATTAATATCAATCCCAATCTATTGCCTCAAAACCCAAATTGGTAATTGAATCCAGTTTGGAAATTCAAAAGCCCTTCAATTTTATTGGAGGGCTTTTTTGTGTTTTATGAGAAGATAATTTGGGACAAGCCTTATTGAGGATAAATTCATAGAATTTTTAATGGAGTTATCTAGAAATCACAGAAAATCAGTACCTTTGCAGTCCGTTCGGGTGAGCGGAGTGTTATGGGTAGTCCTAAAGCATTGATTTACAACTAAAAACCCGCAGTCAACTGACCCGACGACTGATGGGGATTCAGGGTCATCACTATTATGTCTAATAATTCAGATTTTAACTGGGAAAACTTCGAAACCAAAGGATTCGGAGAAGGCTATTCCAAAGCGCAACGTGAGGAAATGGCTCAAATGTACGAAGGTACATTGAACGAGATCACTGAGAAAGAAGTGATCAAAGGAACTGTAGTAGGTGTGAACGACAAAGACGTGATCATCAACATCGGTTTCAAATCCGACGGTTTGGTGCCATTGAACGAATTCCGTGATTTGGAATCAATCAAGCCTGGTGACGAAGTAGAAGTATTCATCGAAGAGCAGGAGAATGCTTTGGGTCAGTTGATCCTTTCCCGTAAAAAAGCAAAAATCGTTCGTGCTTGGCAGGATATCGAGAGCGCATTTGAAAATGATAGCGTAATCGAAGGTCTTGTGAAGAGAAGAACCAAAGGTGGTTTGATCGTAGATATCTACGGTGTAGAAGCCTTCTTGCCAGGTTCTCAGATCGATGTGAAGCCTATCAGAGATTTCGATATCTATGTAGGTAAGAAAATGGAAGTGAAAGTGGTGAAAATCAACCACGCTAACGATAACGTAGTCGTTTCTCACAAAGTGTTGATCGAGAAAGATCTCGAGAAGCAAAAAGCAGAGATCCTAAACAACCTAGAGAAAGGTCAAGTTTTGGAAGGTGTGATCAAGAACATGACCAACTTCGGTGTATTCATCGACTTGGGTGGTGTAGATGGTCTACTTCACATCACAGACATCTCTTGGGGACGTATCAACCATCCAGAAGAAGTATTGCAGCTTGATCAGAAAGTTCAGATCGTTGTTCTTGACTTTGATGATGACAAGAAGAGAATTTCTTTGGGTATGAAGCAATTGACTGCTCATCCTTGGGATTCTTTGGCTGGCAACTTGGAAGTTGGATCCAAGGTACAAGGTAAAATCGTAAACGTAGCTGACTACGGTGCGTTCTTGGAATTGGCTCCAGGTGTAGAAGGTTTGATCCACGTTTCTGAAATGAGCTGGTCTCAGCATTTGAGAAACCCTGCAGACTTCGTGAAAGTAGGCGACGAAATCGAAGCTGTAGTATTGACTTTGGACAAGGAAGACAGAAAAATGTCTTTGGGTATCAAGCAATTGACCGAAGATCCTTGGACTAAGGAAGATATGGGTACTAAGTACGCTGTAGGTACTAAGCACAAAGGTGTGGTTCGTAACTTGACTAACTTCGGCTTGTTCCTAGAATTGGAAGAAGGTATCGACGGATTGGTTCACGTATCTGACCTTTCTTGGACTAAGAAAATCAAGCATCCTTCTGAGTTTGTTAAAGTTGGAGACGAGCTAGAAGTAGCTGTTTTGGAACTTGACGTTGAAAACAGAAGATTGGCTTTGGGTCATAAGCAATTGGAAGAGAATCCTTGGGATACTTTCGAATCAGTATTCCCTGTAGGATCTGTTCATAAGTGTACTGTTGTTTCTAAAAATGACAAAGGTGCAGTATTGGAGCTTCCTTACGGTCTAGAAGGATTTGCTACTTCTAAAAACTTGGAGAAAGAAGACGGATCTCAAGTTGAGGTTGGTGAGTCTTTGGACTTCAAAGTAGCTGAATTCTCTAAAGATGATAAGAGAATCGTTATGTCTCACACTGCTATGTTCCGTGAAGAAATCAAGCCTGCTAAGAAAGCAGTTAAGAAGAAGGAAGATACAGCTGACAACTCTCCAGCAGAGAAGTCTACTCTAGGTGACTTGGATGCTTTGGCAGAATTGAAAGAGAAAATGGAAGGAAAGAAGTAATTCTTTTCTAACCAATATAGAAGAACGCCGGCAGAAATGCCGGCGTTTTTTGTTTGTAGCAATCTGGTGCTTGGATTCGTATTACTTAAAACCTAAATTTTATTCTATGAAAAACCTATACACCTTATTGTTTGTTTTTTTGATCACGTCAGAATTTACTTTTGCCCAAAATCCCTTTTTTGGTAGGAGTCACCTATGGAGCCAATAAAGCAGAACTGGTTGACTCTAGCCCGATGCCTTGTGGGCCTGCTTTTTATGCAAAAGAGTACTTTCAGGAAGTTGGTGTTTCTGTTGCCAAACGTATAGGAAGAAAATGGGAAGTTCAGAGTGGTTTGATTTATGGCTCTGGTGAGGTGATGATCAATTCAGACTATGGAGAAGGAGTCGAACCACATTCTTTTGATGATATTACTATCTATTCGATTCCAGTTCAGATGAAGTTTTATCCTTTGCCTTTTGTTTTCATTGCTGCAGGACCTGTTTTTGACTTCGGTGATGGGGATAGTTCTTTTGATCAGACTGGAGTGGGATTCCAAGGTGGGATCGGAGGACAATATCAAACTGGAAGGTTGAGGTTTACCCTGATGCCCAATGTGAAAATGCATAGAGCTTTTGGAGGAGGTAAATTGGATGTCAATGGTAGGGTAGGTCTTTCAGGTCTTCAGTTTGGTATGGCCTATCAGTTGGGAAATGAATAAGTTTTTTTTTACTTTATCAATTATGAAAAAGACTATAATTCTAAGTATTACTTTCTTTTTTCTTATGACAGCCTCCTTTGCTCAGTCTTCATTAAGGGTAGGGACATTGGTTGAGTTTTCCAGTGCAATGGTGGATGATGGTGATTGGGTCGGCTCGGGAAGCAGCGATCTCCAAAAATACAGAACCCTAGGTTTGAGTTTTTCTAAGGCTTGGAATGACAAATGGGAATTATATAGTGGGATTTACTCCATAGAAGCTGATCATATAATGACTCCTGCTCCTGGTTTGGATATTCCTGAACGAACGGAAGACTTCTCTATGCTTTCAATTCCAGTTTTAGGAAGCTATTCTTTTCTGCCTTTTGCTTTTGTGACTGCTGGGCCCGTTTTTGATTTTTCTGGTAGTGATAATTTGGACCAGAGTGGTATAGGCTATCAAGTAGGAGTGGGAGGTAAATATCATGTGGATAAAGTCCGCTTCTCTTTAATTCCAAATTTTAAAAGGCATGGGGTAATTCTTTATGATTCACCAAGTCGCAAAAGGAATGTAATGGAGTTTGGGTTGCGATTTGAGGTTTCCTATCAGATCAAATAAAATCCAAAAACCTGAATTTAATTTTAGCATCTTTTAAAAGATGCTTTTTTTATTTCTTGTCCTTTTAAAAAGAAGGTCCAGTTAGCGGACCTGCCTTCAGCAGGCAAGCAAGGCTTCCAGGGAAGGTTCGAACCACTGTACAAGGTTTTTTGAAGAAAAATTGGGTTGAAATGAAAAAAGCACCCTTTGCAGGATGCTTTTATATCGAGGTCGCGAGCGGATTCGAACCGCTGTACAAGGTTTTGCAGACCTCTGCCTAGCCGCTCGGCCACGCGACCCGTTGAAATCGGAATGCAAATGTAGGAATTATTGGTTCTGAAGCAAAAATGGAATCGACATTTTTTCGCAAAATCGGATATTTATTTCTGTCAAGTTTTGTTTGAACGGTAAAAAAAAACTTAGGTTTTTCTTGATTTTTCAAACTGTACTAAAATGACACAAAGCCACTTCTATTTATAAAGATTCTAAATAAATAAGTCTAGCCTTGATAGAGCTTAAAAACTTGAAAATCAGTAAAATAGGGGCTTATTTAGAATTCCTTTTGATTTTCATTTCCAAATTATCTCTTGTTTGAAAAATAAACCCCGGATACTACCTTTGCAGGGGTTATTTAAAACCGGTTAAACTATTTAATTAGCTATAATATGTTATCCAAACGCTCGTTAGTAGGGGTTCGATTGAATTTCCACACGCTGGCAGTGCTGTTTTTCTTCTTGATCGGTACGCAGGTTTTTGCTGCAGATCCGGCAGTAGTCGAAAGCGACGAAGCAATTGCAGCAGGTAAATCAGTCTTCAACGCGAATTGTAAAACCTGCCACAAACTGGATCAAAAGATGATTGGTCCCGCCCTAAGAGGTGTCACTGATAGACAATCTGCTGAGTGGGCAAAGAGCTTTATCAAAAACTCTTCAGCTGTTATTGCATCAGGAGATGAGTATGCAACAGCATTGTTTGCCGAATTCAACAATACGGTAATGCCAGCACACGGATTTTTGTCTGATGATGATTTAAACAATCTTCTTTCTTACATCGAATACGGTGATAAAGTTGATCCGGCTGCTGCGGCTGCAACTGCTGCAGGCGGTGAAGGTGCTGTTGCTGCAGGTGGAGGTATTCCTACCGAGTATTTGACAGTGATTGTTGTTGTTTTGGTGATTGTGTTGTTATTGATCCTAATTGTTTTGGGATTGATTATCTCAGTTTTGACCAAGTACATCAACAAGCAAGATCTTGATGCTGACGACAAGGAGTTTGTTTCTCAGAAATTTGAGTTAGGTAAACTTTTGAAAAGCGATGGATTCGTAATCATTGTAACAGCATTGGTTATTGCATTGGTTGCTAAAACAGCGATTGACGGATTGTATTCTGTTGGTGTTCAGCAAGGATACGCTCCAACTCAGCCGATCGCTTACTCTCACGCTTTGCATGCGGGTACTTTAGAGATCCAATGTCAGTATTGCCACACTGGTGTTGAGATTGGTAGATCTGCAAACATTCCATCTCCAAACATTTGTATGAACTGTCACACACACGTTCAGAATGTTCAAGGAAAAGATGGTATCTCTCCAGAAATTCAGAAAATCTACGATGCGGTAGATAATAATAAACCAATTGAATGGGTACGTGTACACAACCTTCCTGATTTGGCATATTTCAACCACTCACAGCACGTGAAAGTGGGAGGAATCGAATGTCAGACATGTCATGGTCCAATTCAGGAAATGGAAGTGGTAAGGCAACATTCGGCTTTGACCATGGGCTGGTGTATTGATTGCCATAGAAATACTGAGATCAATTCTCAGGGCAATGAGTACTATGACAAATTGGTTCAATTGCACTCAGACTCTAAAGATGCTTTGAAAGTGAAGGACATCGGAGGTTTGGAATGTGCTAAGTGCCACTATTAATTCATTCATTTCGCAAATTCATTCCTAGATCATACAATGAAGGAAAATAAAAAAACATACTGGAAAGGGCTTGAGCAGCTCAACAACGATCCAGAGTTTGTAAAGCATGCCGACAGGGAATTTCCTGAGCTTCCTTCCGCATTGGGCGAGGATGGCAGTGCTTCCAGAAGGGATTTTCTAAAATTAATGGGCTTTAGCTTAGCAGCTGCTTCTTTGGCAGCTTGTGAAGCTCCAGTAAGAAAAGCTATTCCTTATGTGAATAAGCCTGTAGACGTTAACCCATCTATCCCTAACTATTACGCATCAACTTTTGCATCCGGAGGTGATTATGCTTCTGTGGTTGTGAAAACAAGAGAAGGTCGTCCTATCAAAATCGATGGAAACGATCTTTCTCCTATTAATAAAGGTAAGGTAAACGCTATCGTAGAGGCGTCTGTACTTTCTCTTTATGATAAGCAGCGTCTGACTGGCCCTATGGCCGCAGGACAAAAGACTGATTGGAAAACTTTGGATGCCGAAGTGAAATCCAAATTGGCTGCTGCAGGAAATGTGAAGATTGTATCAAATACCATTCTTTCTCCAAGTACAATGGAGTCTTTGAACATGCTTTCTGAAGCAGTGGGTGGAGCTGAGGTGATCATGTATGACCCAATCTCCAACTATGGTATCACAAAAGCTTCTGAAACTTATTACGGAGCTGCTGTTCTTCCTTCCTATTCTTTTGACAAAGCAAACACAATCGTTTCTTTCGGAGCTGACTTCCTAGGAACTTGGATTTCTCCAATTGAATTTGCAGGTCAATACGCGAAGACTAGAAAAATTTCTAAAGAAAAGCCTGTAATGTCTCGTCATTATCAGTTTGAGTCAAACTTGTCTCTAGCTGGTGCTAACGCTGACTACAGAACTCCAATCAAAGCTTCTCAAAGCGGATTGGCTGTTTTGGCTTTATATAATGCAATTGCAAAGAAAGCTGGTGCAGCTACTGTTTCTGCTCCGGCTGTTGAAATTGCACATTTGGAAATGGCTGCTAATGACCTTTGGGCTTCTAAAGGAGCTTCTTTGGTTGTTTCTGGTTCCAATGATCCTAACGTTCAGGTTGTAATTCACGCAATCAACGAATTGTTGGGTAACAATGGTGTTACTGTTGACTTTGCTACCCCAGCTTACTTCAGAAAAGGTGACGATTCTAAAATGAATCAATTTGTTTCTGATTTGAAAGGCGGAAGAGTTGGTGGCGTTGTATTTTATAACTGTAACCCAGTTTATGATTTTGCAAGAGGTGCTGAAATCGCTGAAGGTATCGCTGCCACTAAAGTAAGTGTGGCAACCAATGGTACTTTGGATGAGACTGCTTCTCTAGTACAATATGTGGCTCCAGATCACAACTTCTTGGAGTCTTGGAATGACTTTGAACCTAAATTGGGTCATTTCTCTCTTTCTCAGCCTACTATTTCTCCTTTGTTTGATACTCGTCAGGCACAAGATTCATTCTTGACTTGGGCTGGTGCAGGTGTAAACTACTATGATTTCCTTCGTCAAAACTGGGAAGCTGGTATGTTTACTCAAACTGAAACAGGTGGAAACTTCCAGGAATTCTGGGATCAGGCTCTTTACAATGGTGTTTACAAACTAGAAAAATCTGCTGAGGCCCTTGCTCCAGTGGGTGATGTAGCTGCTGCTGCTGCCGCTGTAGGTAAAACTTACGCTGCTGCTAGCCCTGCTGCTGAACTAGTGATCTACTCTAAAGTAGGTATTGGTAGTGGTGCATTTGCTAACATTCCTTGGTTGCAAGAAATGCCAGATCCAATCACAAAGGCTACTTGGGATAACTATGTGACTGTTTCTCAAAAATGGGCTTCTGACAATGGAGTAACCATGTTTGAAGAAAACACACAGAAAGCTCAAGTTACTGTAAACGGAAAGTCTTTGATCGTTCCAATCTTGATCCAACCAGGTCAGGCAGATGGTACTTTCGGTTTGGCTTTGGGTTACGGTAGAACTAAAGCTGGTAGAGTTGCTGATGGCGTAGGTGTTAATGCTTATGATCTTCTTGACGCTTCTGCTGGTTTCGTTAATTTCGATATTACTTCAGGTGTTGAGGTGGCTGTGACTGGTGATTCTTATAAAATCGCTAGAACTCAGACCCACCAAACTTTCATGGGACGTGAAAACGTGATCCAGGAGGCTACTTTGGCAGAATACAAGCAAGATGCTTCTGCTGGTAGATACAAGCCTGAAATCTATAAAGACGGTGAGTTTGTGAAACCTTCCAAGATCTCCTTGTGGAGTGGTCACAAATACAGCCAGCATCACTGGGGATTGGCAATCGATATGAACTCCTGTATTGGATGTTCTGCTTGTTCTGTGGCTTGTCAGGTTGAAAACAACGTGGCAGTTGTAGGTAAGCAAGAAGTGTTGAATAGAAGAGAAATGGCTTGGATCAGAATTGACCGCTATTATTCTTCTGACGCACCAGCTGATGACTTAGAAGGAATGGAAGTAGCTTCTGCTAATCCTGAGGTTACTTTCCAACCGATGATGTGTCAGCATTGTAACAATGCTCCTTGTGAGACTGTATGTCCGGTAGCTGCAACTACGCACTCTACAGAAGGTCTTAACCAAATGACTTACAACAGATGTATCGGTACTAGATATTGTGCCAACAACTGTCCTTACAAAGTTCGTCGATTCAACTGGTTCAAATACCATGACAATAAGGACTTTGCCGGAGTTAACGTAGCTCAAAACAGTGATTTGGGTAAAATGGTATTGAACCCAGATGTGACTGTCAGAGCACGTGGTGTGATGGAGAAATGCTCACTTTGTGTTCAGCGTATTCAAGCTGGTAAACTGGCTGCGAAACGTGAAAAGCGTAAGGTTCAGGATGGAGATGTCAATGTAGCTTGTGCTGTAGCTTGTCCTACTGATGCTCTAGTATTTGGTGATATGAATGATCCAAACAGTAAAGTTTCTCAGTTGTTGAAAATTGAAGACAACAGTACTTCTGCTTTGAAAGAAGTAAATGAGGAAAGAGCATACCACGTATTGGAGGAAATCAATGTGAGTCCAAACGTTTGGTACTTTACGAAAATCAGAAATAAAGAGAAAAACGAAGCGTAATCATAATTTTATAAACTATGCAGGTTACTTCATCCGTACGTCAGCCGTTAGTTACCGGAGGCAAAACCTACCATGACGTGACACATGATGTGTCTCGGCAGGTAGAAGGAAAACCATCATTGGCTTGGTTCCTTGCCTTCTTAACAGCTGTAGGTACTTTGGCTATTGGCTTTATCGCTGTTGCTGCCACCGTTTGGGAAGGCATCGGGATGTGGGGTTTGAACAAAACAGTAGGTTGGGCCTGGGATATCACCAACTTCGTGTGGTGGGTTGGTATCGGTCACGCCGGTACCTTGATTTCAGCAGTATTGCTTTTGTTCAGACAGAAGTGGAGAACTTCTATTAACAGAGCAGCTGAAGCGATGACAATCTTCGCTGTAATTTGTGCAGCGATGTTCCCAGTTCTTCACATGGGCCGTCCTTGGTTGGGTGCTTATTGGGCTCTTCCATTGCCAAATACTTTTGGTTCCCTTTGGGTAAACTTTAACTCTCCGCTTCTTTGGGACGTATTTGCGATCTCTACTTACTTCTCCGTTTCATTGGTATTCTGGTACATTGGTTTGATCCCAGATTTCGCTACCATCAGAGACAGAGCAACAGGTTTGAGAAAAACTATTTATGGTGCTCTTTCATTTGGTTGGGATGGTGCTGCTAAAACTTGGATGCGTTATGAATCAGTATCCTTGATCTTGGCAGGTTTGGCAACTCCATTGGTACTTTCAGTTCACACAATTGTATCCTTTGACTTCGCTACGTCCGTAATTCCAGGATGGCACACTACGATCTTCCCTCCATACTTCGTTGCTGGTGCGATTTTCTCAGGTTTTGCCATGGTATTGACCTTGATGATCATCACCAGAAAAGTATTTAAGCTAGAAGATTACATTACAATGGGCCACATCGAATTGATGAACATTGTAATTATCATCACGGGATCTATCGTAGGTATTGCTTATATCACAGAATTCTTCATTGCTTGGTATTCTGGAGTAGAAGCAGAACAATATGCATTTATCAACCGTGCTACTGGACCTTATTGGTGGGCTTACTGGTCTATGATGACTTGTAACGTAATCTCTCCTCAGCTATTCTGGTTCAAGAAAATTAGAACTTCTATCGTGGCTACTTTCGCATTATCTATTGTAGTAAACATCGGTATGTGGTTCGAGCGATTTGTAATTATCGTTACTTCCCTACACAGAGACTTCTTGCCTTCTTCATGGGCGATGTTCTACCCATCTTGGGCTGACGTAGGGGTTTACTTGTTTACTTTTGGTTTGTTCTTTACTCTGTTCTTCTTGTTTGCGAAGTTCTTCCCAGTAATCAACATGGCGGAAGTGAAGTCTGTATTGAAATCTTCATCTGAAAAAGCAGCTAAATAATCATGGAAAGAGATACACATTTTATTCTTGGAGTGTACGAGGACGAAGATGTCCTTCTCCATGCTGTCGAGGAGGTTAGATCCAGTGGTGTGAAAATCCACGAAGTATATACTCCTTATCCTATTCACGGATTGGAGCATGTATTGGGATATAAAAGAAGTAGACTTCCAATTGCAGCATTCCTTTTTGGAATGTTGGGAACTACACTTGCATTGACCATGCAGTTTTACATGATGAGATTTGATTGGCCGATGATCATTGGTGGTAAAGACTTCGCCGCTTTCCCTGATTTCATTCCTGTTACTTTCGAATTGACTGTATTACTAGCAGCATTTGGTATGGTTGGGGTGTTTATGATCAGCTCCAATTTGAAGCCTTGGGCTCAGCCTCGCATTTTTGATGTGAGAAGTACTGATGATAAGCACATCATGGCAATTGATATCGCTAATAATAGTGCTATGGAAGTAGACAAGATCAAAGAGATTTTGAAGTCTTCTGGTGCTACAGAGGTTAATAATAAAAGTTTTGAAGAGTAATTCTGAAAATATGAAGATTGCTAAAACACTAAGTATCTTGGGGATTGCCGCTTTTGGTGCGATGCTCGCTGGCTGCAAGGCCGGAGGAGACAACCAGGGTTTGGAATATGCCCCTCAAATGTATCACTCTGTAGCCTACGAACCTTTGACACAGATCGTCAATGAAGATCAAGGTCAGTGGTTGTCTACCAGAGAAGATGGTAAAGGAGAATTCTTTAACAGTAACGTCTACAACCCGAATCATATGAATATGAGAGAGCCTGTAGAAGGAACTGTTCCGAGAAATAAATCTGGGATGCTACCTCACAGATTGAAGCAATTTCAATTGGAGGATGCCGCTCTTATCGAAAATCCAATTCCTTTGACCGATGAGGTTTTGAAAGAAGGAAAAACTTTGTTCGAACAATATTGTGTGGCTTGCCACGGTGAAAAAGGACAAGGTGACGGAAAAGTAGGTGAAATCATCGGTGGTGTTGCCAACCTAACAGGTGGAGCATACATCAACTTGCCTGAAGGGCATATTTTCCATGTGATTACAAAAGGAAAAGGTAGAATGGGAGCTCACGGTTCTCAGATTACTCCTGAAAATCGTTGGAAGATCGTTCACTATGTTAAACAAGTAATTCAGAAGCAGTAATCATGGCTCACGACGTACAAAACTATAATTTGGATCAAAAATTTGATTTTAGCGCGGGCATCAAAAAGTCAGTTTTGACTGTTTTGGGAATTGGTGCTGCTATCCTTGTGCTTGGAATCATTTTGGCGATGACCGGTGGTGGTCATCATGAAGAAGGTGCAGAGGCTGCAGGACATGCTTTCCATTGGTATGAAAGATTGTATGCTAACCTTTGGATCAATAATGTATACTTCACTGGTATCGCCATTATTGGTGTATTCTTCTTCGCAATTCAATATGCTGCTCAAGCTGGTTGGTCTGCGCCAATCACTCGTATCATGCTTTCTTTGGGTAACTGGTTGCCAATCGCAGGAATTTTGATGATTGTAACTTTCTTCGTTGCAAATCATGATTTGTTCCACTGGACTCATAGCTACCTTTTTGATAAAGCTTCTCCAGAATATGATTCTATCATCGATGGAAAAGGAGCTTTCTTCTACTGGCCTATGGAAAAAGGATCTTTCCCTGTTTTCTATATCGCTAGAATGGTGATCTTCTTTGGATTCTGGGTTTTCTTCTTTAATAAATTCAAGCAAATCGCTGCTAACGAAGATCAATTGGGTGGAAACGCACATTGGTTCAAAATGAGAAGCTGGTCTGCTTATTTCTTAGTATTCTTCGCAGTTTCTTCTTCTATCTCTGCATGGGATTGGGTGATGTCAATTGACACTCACTGGTTCTCTACTTTGTTTGGATGGTATGTATTCGCTTCTTGGTTTGTTGCTGGTCTTTCTACGATCACTTTGTTGACAATCTTCTTGAAGGGTAAAGGATACTTGGAAATGGTTAACGAAAACCATATTCATGACATGGGTAAGTTTGTATTTGGTTTCTCCATTTTCTGGACTTACTTGTGGTTCTCTCAATTCCTATTGATTTATTACGCAAACATCCCTGAGGAGACTGTTTACTTCGTGGAAAGACTTTCCAGTGATATTTATGGTGGGTTTATCTTTGTAAACATCATTATGAACTTCGTTCTTCCTTTCTTGGTATTGATGACTCGTGATGCGAAGCGTCATGGCATTTTCTTGAAAGTTGTTTGTTCTTTGTTGATCGTTGGACACTGGGTTGACTTCTTCTTGATGGTTCAGCCAGGTACTTTGGGTCACAATGGTGGTATTGGACTTATGGAAGTGGGTATGCTTCTAGTATATGGTGCTTCATTTGCATTCGTTGTGTTGAGCTCTTTGGCTAAAGGAAACTTGGTTCCAAAGAATCACCCAATGATGGAGGAAAGCTATCATCATCACATTTAATTAAAGCCGAAAAGTTTATACTATGTACGGATTTCTAATTGCAGTTGGGGTTCTATTACTTCTTTCCATCATCTGGATGGTTTATAGAATCCAATCCCTTGTTTCAGTAGTAAAGGGTTCTGATAAAAAGATAGCTTCTGGAAGCAATAAGGTGAATGCCATCTTATTCGTTCTTTTCCTTTTGGGAACTGGTATTTTGATGTTCTGGTATTCTATCAAGGAGTTCCACAATTATCAATTACCAATTGCTTCAGAACATGGAGTGGTAACTGATAGATTGTTCTGGATTACCATGGCAATCACTGGTGTGGTTTTCATTATCACACACATTCTTTTGTTCATCTTCCCATACAAATACCAGTATAAAGAAGATAGAAAAGCAACTTTCTATCCTGACAATAACAAACTGGAAATTATTTGGACTGCAGTACCAGGTGTGGTATTGGCTGGTTTGGTTATTTCTGGTTGGATGGCTTGGTCAGATATCACTGCTCCAGCTCCTGAAAATGCTCATGTTATTGAAGTAATGGGGTATCAGTTTGCCTGGGATATCAGATATGCAGGAAAAGACAATGTTTTGGGTGATCATGATTACAGATTGATTACTCCTACGAATGCAGCTGGTGTTGATTTTTCGGATAAAAATGCTGTGGATGATTTTCCTTCTCCAGTTGTAGTAATCCCTAAAGGAGAACCTGTTCTTTTCAAAATCAGAGCTAGAGATGTATTGCACTCAGTATTTGCTCCTCATATGAGATTGAAAATGGATGCGGTACCTGGTATGCCAACTCGTTTCTGGTTTGTTCCTACAAAGACCACAGCTGAAATGAGAGAAGAATTGGGTAATCCGGATTTTAATTATGAAATCGCTTGTACTGAAATTTGTGGCCGTGGTCACAATGGTATGAGAAAAGTAATTGAGGTTGTAGAACCTGAAGCATATCGCAAGTGGTTCGCTGAGCAACAAACATTCCTTCAGTCAAATCCAGCACTTGCAGCAGGATATGAAGCTGAGGTTCAAGAATTAGCAGAAGTTCAATAAGAGAATAACACAAAATTATAAATTATGGCTACAGCATCTGTTGCAACTCATGACGCAGCACACGATCATCACGATCATGAGCATCATGATAATTTTGTAACCAAGTACATCTTCAGTACTGACCATAAGATGATTGCTAAGCAATATCTTGTGTCAGGTATATTCTGGGCTGTTATTGGTGGTTTCCTTTCCATTCTATTCAGATTGCAATTAGGTTTTCCTGATTTAAATCTTGAATTCCTTCGTCCTCTTTTGGGTGGCTGGATTGATGAAGCAGGGAAGTTAGATCCTACATTCTACCTAGCTTTGGTTACAATGCACGGTACCATCATGGTATTCTTTGTATTGACAGCTGGTTTGTCTGGAACATTCTCAAATTTCTTGATTCCACTTCAAATTGGAGCAAGAGATATGGCATCTGGTTTTATGAACATGCTTTCTTACTGGTTATTCTTTATTTCCGGTGTTATCATGTTCATTTCTCTATTCATTAAAACTGGACCAGCTGGTGGAGGTTGGGTTGTTTACCCACCACTGTCTGCATTGGAACAAGCTATTCCAGGTTCAGGATTGGGTATGACTTTGTGGTTAGTAGCGATGACCTTCTTTATTGCTTCATCATTGATGGGAGGTATTAACTATATCACTACTGTAATCAATTTGAGAACAAAAGGAATGTCTTTCTCAAGACTTCCATTGACCATTTGGGCATTCTTCTTGACAGCTGTTATTGGTCTTTTGTCCTTCCCAGTGTTATTCTCTGCCGCTTTATTGTTGGTGTTCGACAGAAGCTTTGGTACTTCTTTCTACCTATCTGATATCTATATCGGGGGTGAGGCATTGCCAAATACAGGTGGTAGCCCAGTATTGTACCAGCACTTGTTCTGGTTCTTAGGTCACCCTGAAGTTTACATTGTATTGTTGCCTGCTTTGGGTATTACTTCAGAAGTAATTGCAACTAACTCAAGAAAGCCGATTTTCGGATATAAGGCGATGATTATTTCCATGTTGGGAATCACCATCCTATCCTTTATCGTATGGGCACACCACATGTTCGTATCAGGTATGAACCCATTCTTGGGATCTATCTTCATGTTCTTGACATTGATCATTGCGGTACCATCTGCAGTAAAAGTATTTAATTACCTAACTACTCTTTGGAGAGGTAACTTGATCTTTACTCCAGCCATGTTATTCTCAATTGGTTTGGTGTCCTTCTTTATCTCTGGTGGTTTGACGGGTATTTTCCTAGGTAATTCTGCTATTGATATTCAGTTGCACGATACTTATTTCGTAGTAGCTCACTTCCACTTGGTAATGGGTTCTGCTTCCTTCTTCGGAATGCTTGCTGGTGTTTATCACTGGTTCCCTAAGATGTTTGGTAGAATGATGGATGCTAGATTGGGTTACGTACACTTCTGGTTGACTTTCGTAGGAGTTTACATGGTATTCTTCCCGATGCACTACATTGGAATCGCAGGTTTTCCAAGAAGATATTACTCTTGGACCAACTTTGAGTTCTCCAATATGTATACAGACTTGAACATGTTTGTATCTGCTGCAGCTATTATCACATTTGCATCTCAGTTCATCTTTGTATTCAACTTCTTTTACAGCATGTATCGTGGAAGAAAGGCGACTCAAAACCCTTGGAGATCCAACACTTTGGAGTGGACAACTCCAATCGAGCCTGGACATGGAAACTGGCCTGGTGAAATTCCAACTGTTTACAGATGGCCTTATGACTATTCTAAGCCTGGTGCTGCAGAGGATTTCATCCCTCAAACTGTTCCACTTTCGGCTACTCCTGAATCCAACTTGCCACATGAGCAAGAGCAGGTGAAGCTTGAAATGGAAATCATGAAGGAAGAATCTGAGGCGTTGGCTGCAAATGAATCCAAGCACTGAAAATAAAATCAACAGCTTTCGCCGTGCAAGTTTAATCACGGTGATCGCTGTTTATTTCCTCATTTTAGTTGGAGGGATTGTACGAAGTACCGGTTCCGGTATGGGTTGCCCAGATTGGCCTAAATGTTTTGGGAGCGTAGTTCCCCCAACTAGTGTTGATCAGCTTCCTTCAGACTATCAGGAAATATATCTTCAAAAAAGAATAGCTAAAAACGAAAGGTTTGTAGCTACACTTGAAAATTTGGGATTTGATGATCTGGCTTACCAAATAGCTAACGACAAATCCATCTTGATCGAAGAAGAGTTTAATCCAGTGAAGACTTGGATTGAATATCTAAATCGATTGGTAGGTGTTGCTATAGGTTTGCTTATAATCTGGACTGTATGGAAGTCATTTCCTCTTTGGAAAGTTGATCCATTGATTCCGATTTTATCCATTGCATCCTTGTTCTTGGTTCTGTTCCAAGGATGGATTGGCTCTTTGGTAGTTTCTACGAATCTGCTGCATTGGATGATCACATTTCATATGATATTGGCCTTAGTTCAGGTTGGATTGCTTCTTTATATTATACATAGAGCAGTTAATCTAATTCGAATAAAGGCTGATCTATTTGAAGTGCCTTCCAAACTTCGCTGGGTTTTAATCATTGGACTAATTTTGATGTTGGTTCAAGTAGTTTTAGGAACTCAGGTAAGGGAAGAATTGGATCAAATCGCATTTTCTCTAGGTAATTTGTTAAGAGATGAATGGATTAGCAAAACAGGTATTGTTTTCTTAATTCACCGTTCTTTCTCCTTGGTATTACTTGGAATTCATTTGTTGTATTTCTTCTGGGCATTTAAATACACCCGAAGGAAATCACAAATTAACCTTTGGTCTCAGGTATTGATTGGATTGATCATACTGGAAATTGCTTCTGGAATAGGCTTGTCTTATTTCGGTATTCCAGCCTTCCTACAGCCTGTACACCTGTTGCTTGGTTCATTGATTGTCGGAGTTCAGTTTATTCTGTTGATGCAATTAAGGGATCATGTAGAAATTAAGTTAAAAACAAATTGATGATGAGGACAGTTGGTGTAACTGACCAATCTTTGTACGAGGCTTTTGTTAGCCGAATCAGGGCATATTCTGACTTGCTTAAACTCAGATTATCTGCTTTGGTTACTTTCTCTGCCGTATTTGGCTATATCTTAGGAGACAGAGGTGCCAGCTTTGGTTGGACTGGTTTCTTGGGATTAGCATTAGGTGGATTCTTGATTTCTGGCGCTTCTGGCGCTGCGAATGAGATCATGGAGAGAGACCTTGACAAATTGATGAAGAGAACTCAAAATAGACCTCTTCCCCTTCAAATCATTTCATTAAAAGAAGCTTATTGGTTTACAGTAATCGTGGCGATTGTAGGTGTATTTCTACTTTGGGCTTTTACTAATCCTTTGACCACTTGGTTGGGGATTTTAAGTATGGTCTTGTATGTATTCGCTTACACTCCATTGAAAAGAGTAGGTCCAATTGCTGTATTCGTTGGAGCGATTCCTGGTGCGATGCCTCCTTTGTTAGGATGGACTGCTGCAACAGGAGCAATTACATATGAAGCCTTAATTATTTTTGGTATTCAGTTTATCTGGCAGTTTCCTCATTTCTGGGCAATAGCTTGGGTGAGTGATGAGGATTACAAAAAAGCTGGTTTTAAACTGTTGCCAAGTGGTGGAGGTCAAGATTTGAATACGGCTATTCAGATCATGATTTACACCCTATTTCTTTTGCCATTGGGCTTGTTGCCAAGTTATTTTGGTTTGACGGGTCTCAATTCTGGTATTGTAGCTACTATTTGTGGTGTGTTATTTTTGGCACAAACATTTTCTTTGATGAGAGATTGTTCCAGAAAGTCTGCACTGAAGATCATGTTTGGTTCATTTCTTTATTTACCAATTGTCCAAATCGCGTATTTACTGGATAAAATGCCTTAAATGATGGAAAAAGAACTTCAATATGTAGACTTAGTTGAGCAACCAATTGCAATGCATCCAAAGAAATTTGCGATGTGGTTGTTCATGGTTACTGTGGTGATGATTTTTGCTGCTTTGACCAGTGCTTATATCGTAAGACAAGCTGAAGGAAACTGGCTGGATTATGAATTACCTGGAATTTTCTGGGTTACTTCCGGAATAGTAGTTTTGAGTTCAATTTGTTTACAATGGGCTTATTATTCTGCTAAAAAGGATAATTTGGCTCAATTAAGAATTGGAATGGTAGCGGCGGTAGTATTGGGTATTGCCTTTTTGGTAGGCCAATGGTATAGCTGGGTAGCTCTTGTAGATCGTGAAGTGTTCTTTGTAGGTAACCCTGCTGGTTCATTTCTTTATGTTTTTACTGGATTACATGCCGCACACCTAATCAGTGGTGTGATATTTCTGATTATTGTATTAATTTCGACCTTTAGATATAAGGTCCATTCTCAATCAATGACCGCGATGGAAATGGCTACTACTTATTGGCATTTTCTGGGTGGGTTATGGATTTATCTATTCATGTTTTTGCTTTTGAATCATTAAATTAACCTGGTACTAATAAATAAATTATGTCTGCGCATTCTACTGCTATAGGAGTAAGCTCAAAAAGAGGCGTTTGGGGAGGTGGTAACGAACCTCTAAAAGCCAGCTATGGAAAACTGATGATGTGGTTTTTCTTGCTCTCCGACATCTTTACTTTTGCTGCATTTTTGATCACATATTTGTCGATCAGACTCAGCTATCCTGCTTACGAGGGTCCTATGGACGCTTTTGTTGGCTCTAATGAATACTGGCCAATTCCTGAATTGGTTTTTGACGCAGTACCTTTCTTGCATGGTGTACATGCTCCATTGGTATTCGTTGGTATCATGACTTTTATCTTGATTTCTTCTTCAGTGACTATGGTATTGGCAGTAGAAGCCGGTCATAGAAATGATAGAAATGATGTAGTAAAATGGATGCTTTGGACAATCCTTGGTGGTGCTACTTTCTTAGGTTGTCAAGCTTGGGAATGGTCTCACTTTATCCATGGTTCTGATGCTGGTTCTATTATGACTTTTGTCAATGGACTTGGCCAAAACGTTACAGAGACAGTTCATGGTGCAAACTTGATGGTCAATGAATACGGCCCAGCAAGTTTTGCCAACTTATTCTTCTTCATCACTGGTTTTCACGGATTCCACGTTACAATCGGTGTTTGTCTTCTTTTCCTTTGTTTCTACCAAGCAGCTGTAGGGATTTATGACCAAAGAGGACATTATGAGATGGTTGAGAAAATCGGATTATACTGGCACTTTGTTGACTTGGTATGGGTATTCGTTTTCACCTTGTTCTACTTGATCTAAGAAAATAAAAAATAGCAATATGGAAATTCAGGAAAATAAATCAACTCTTGAGGTAACCCCAAGAAATGATGCCAAGGTCAAAAAGATCTGGATTACTGCAGGTATTCTTTTGGCTATCACTGTTGCAGAATTTATCATGGCTTTCACCATGCCAAGAGGATTGTTGCTTTATGCATTGTTCATCATCTTGACAGTATGGAAAGCGAAATACATCATGATGGAGTTTATGCACCTAGGTGATGAAGTGAAGCCTTTATTCTATTCTATCATTGTTCCATTGATTTTCTTGGTTTGGTTGCTGATTGCTTTGGCAAAAGAAGGAACCGAGATATTTATGATGCGTTGGTAGGCATTTAAATAAAAACTTAAAAAAAGTAGGTTGGAGTGTGACACTTCAACCTACTTTTTTGTTAAGAGTAAGCTATGAGAGGATTAAGAATATTACAGGGTTTTGTATTGGTATGTGTTTTATTGATACCGGTATTGATCTTTATGTTCCTTAGAGGGTTTGGAGAGAATCATTATGACTTGCCTATTTTCTATCAAAATGGAGTTGATAACCCTTTTAAGGAATGCAATTTTGAGGATAGTACGCAACATTATATTCCTGAATTTGCTTTTACTAATCAAGAGGGAAAAACTATCGGGAGAAAAGATATGGAAGGAAAAATCACTATCGTTGATTTCTTCTTTACCTCTTGTCCTAGTATTTGCCCTGTGATGTCCAAGGAAATGGAAAGGGTCAATGACATGTTCCGTAATAATCCTGAGGTGCAAATATTGTCGATCAGTATCGATCCTGAATACGATACTCCAGAGATTCTTCAGGAATATGCGGATGAGCATCATGCCACTCCAGGTAAATGGCATTTCCTTTCTGGATCAAAATTGGAAACCTATGAATTGGCCCGTTGTGGCTTCATCCTTCCTACTGTAGATGGGTTGGGGAATCCAGATGATTTCATCCATAGTGATAAATTCACTTTGGTTGATGATCAAGGTAGGATTAGAGGCTATTACAGTGGTACCAATAGAGAGGATGTAGATCTTCTGATGTTGGAAACAAAAGTCTTATTGCATGGAAACAAATAATTCTATGCTTCAGAATGAAGCGAAAGTAAAAAACTGGATCATTGCTATTTCTATTATTATTCCAGTGGCAGTGGCTGTTCTTTTGTTCATGCCACAGAAAGTAGATGTTGGAGCCGAATGGGTTTATTTTCTACCTCATTTGAATGCAGTAATTAATTCAGCAGCAAGTTTGGCCTTGATCTTGGGATTGATTTTTGTAAAAAATAAAAAATACAATTACCATGGAGCTACCATGAGTGTAGCCTTTGGTTTAGGAGCTATTTTCTTAGTTTCATATGTGATTTATCATGGAGCTGCAGAAAGTACATCTTTTGGAGGAGAGGGTACAATAAGGACAGTTTATTACTTTCTTTTGATTACTCACATAGTGTTGGCAGCAGTGGCTTTATTTCCGATTTTGTTTGCTTATTATTATGGGTACACCAATCAGAGGGATAAACACAGAAAAGTAGTTAAATTTGCATATCCGATTTGGTTATACGTTTCTGTGACTGGAGTGATTGTTTACTTGATGATCAGTCCATATTATACACACTGATAGCCTTTTCTTTCCATTCAAAATGGATCAAGCATGAAAAGAATTAAATATTTATTTCTGACCTTCCTTTTATTTGTTGTAGTCCAACTGCCTACGATGGCTCAATGTGCAATGTGCCGTGCATCTGTTGAGAACAATGTGAGTAATGGAGATACAAGTATTGGTGCTGGTTTGAATGCAGGAATCTTGTATTTGTTTGTGATGCCTTATTTAATTGCTACTGTAATTGGCGTTTTATGGTATAGAGCAGCTAAGAAAAGGAAATCAAAATTGATGGTTCGATAGCTATTATGAAGCAAAGTTTGATCTAGGACTTTGCTTTTTTTATTTTTAAGCCAAATGAGCCATGAATTAAGAAGGCTGATCATCCTTGTCAGCGGATTTTCACTCCTTGGAGTTTTAATATTGAATTTCTTTTTCTTTCAGGAGAGTGAAGAGGAAGGATTCTTTTCTGCTCTTCAAGAGGAAGTTCATGAAATTGACCGAGAATTTGATGAAGACTTCATCCAAATTTTAATGGCGATTGGGCCTGATCAGGATTTTTCTTTTGAGCAAGTCAGCGTTCAGTCCAGACATCCATTTTTTATTCTAAGCCCAGAGAAAAAGCTTCTTTTTTGGTCAGATTTTACAGTCTCCTTGGATTTTGATCAAGTGGATGAATCAAAAGAGTATCAATTACTTTTTGATCCATATGGAAGTTATTTGTTGAAAAACAGAAGGGTCAGTAAAAATGGAAGTTCTTATATAGTTGTCCATGCATTTCGACTCATTTGGCCAGGATCGATTCAAAATGATTATTTAGTAACCGGAGCAAACTCTAGACTTTTTGGCAATTCGAATTTTGAACTCAAACAAGTTGGAGAGGATGCTGATTATACAATTTCCAATTTGGCAGGTATCCCCATGTTTGGGATCGATTTTGAAATTGGATATCAGCCGGCGGGAAGAGTGGGAAATCCTGCTATTTTAATATTCTTCATTTCTATTTTCCTTCTGTATTTCCTATTGAGCTCTGGGTTTGTGCTTAATAGATGGAAAAAAGGTAGAAGATGGCAAGCTATAGGGTACGGGATTCTTGTAGTATTGGCATTCCGACTCGTGATGCTTGTTTTGGGTTTTCCTGGGGCTTATTTCAATTTCTCTCTTTTTGATCCCACCAACTATGCGGCTTCATGGTTCAATCCTAGTTTAGGTGATTTATTATTGAATACCATTTTTGGAGTTGCAGTTGCTGGAATGGTCTTGTATCAATTGGCTTCTCCTCAAACACACCACAAGATAAAAGTACTAGCAACTAAAAATGAGCAAAGGATATTTTTTGTAATCGCCTTTGTTCTAGTTTCTCTTGGCTTTTATTTGATTTGGGTTCTTCCTGAGGATTTGATTCAAAACTCTCAGTGGCCATTGGACATTGAGGCAATACCAACATTCGGTTGGTTTGAAGGACTAAGTTTCTTGATTATTTTTCTTTGGGCTGCAGTTTACGTTTTGTTTTCCATTACACTCACAAGTCTTTTAGTAGAGCTGAACAATTCCCAAAAAGACAATTTTCAAGATTTACTGATTTTAGGAATTCCAGTAGGAATAATTTTGACATATATGTCCACTTGGCTCGGTATTGCCTGGCTGGTGCAATTGATTTTTCAGTTTTCTGCGATCAGATTCAAATTGTTTAGAAATATCTTCAGGTTAGGACTGAATACATTCCTTACATTTTTCTATGCTGGCTTAATTGTGGCAATTATTGCCGGTATTAGTACTTTTCAAACAGAAAGAGTCCAGTTAAATCAATCCAAAATCAGGTTTGCCAATCAAAATTTGATTGAAAGTGATGTAATGACAGAATTCTTCTTGGGAGAAATTTTCACACGAGTGAAAAACGATCTTTTCATCCAAAACCGTTTGGGAGATCCACTACTTTCAAAAGAACCCATAGAGGCAAAAATCAGAAGAATTTATCTGGATAATTACTTTGACCAGTTTGAAGTCAAGGTTAGAATTTTCTCTCCAAATGGTCAAAGTCTTGTCAATACTCCGGATGATAGATCTTTGAAAACGCTAAGAGATACTTATATCAAGTCGGATTATGTAACAAGTTTGAAGGACCTCTATTTTATCCGAGGGACTGAAGGTAACGTTGGGAATCAATTTATCGCATTCATTCCGATTATGAGAGATTCCAATAATTTGGGGACCCTGTATTTGGAGTTGAAGCAATTGCGGGTTCAGCCAGGATCTGTTTACCCTAAACTTCTACTGGATAAAAAGTATAGCGAAAAGCTTGATCCTACTCGGTATGACTATGCCATTTTCAAGCAAGGCGAGTTGATCAGGAATATTGGTTCTTTCAATTATACCAATTCTTTACTTATTGAGCGTCTAGGTGAATCGAAGTTATTAACTACAGGGATTCATTCCAATGGCTACCATCATTTAGGAATTGCAAATGGGGATGAATTGATTGTGGTTTCATCTCAGAATAAGCCATTCTCTTATTTCTTCGGAAATATCTCGCTTTACTTCGTGATTTTCGTCTTTCTGACCTTCTTCACGATTCTGATTCACTCTCTGTTCAAAGGGTATAAAACTTTTGAATTCAACTATTCCACCAAACTTCAGCTATATCTGAATTTTGCTTTTTTCTTCCCGATTATCATCATTTCTATCATTACAGTTGGGCTTTTGGCTAATAGTTACCGAGAGGATTTGGATAGACAGTATATCCAGAAGGCAACTTTGATCAGAGGTAATTTGGCAAGTTTTCTTGGGGATAGGACACCCGATGAAGTCGATCAAGACCAACTTAATGAAGAAGTGGTCACCTTGGCAAATACCATTGCTGCTGATATTCATTTGTATGATATAAATGGGGATCTTGAATCCACGAATCGGCCGAATATTTTCGATAAAAAGCTTTTGGCTCCAAGGATTAATCCTCAAGCGATTTCAGAGATAATAGAGCAAAATCAGGTTCAGTTTGTGGCTGAAGAAGAAATTGGAAAGCTAAGATACAAATCCGTTTACCTGGCAATTCCTTTTAGTTCCAGTCAGGGTACTTCAGCAATCGTGAGTGTGCCTTTCTTTGAGTCGGAAACGGAATTGAATACTTTGATCGCTGATGTGTTAAGCAATATTTTCAATGCATTTGTCATCATATTTATCCTTTTTTTGATCGTTTCATTTTTTGTGTCCAAAAACCTGACTTTCCCTTTCCGTTTGTTGACTCAAAAGCTGAAGACAACCAATCTAGAAAATAATGAACCCATGCATTGGGATTCAAAAGATGAGATCGGATTGCTGGTCAATGAATACAACAATATGCTTTTCAAGCTTGAGGCTAGTAAGAAAGTCTTGGCTTCTTCGGAAAAAGAATCTGCTTGGAAAGAAATGGCAAAACAAGTGGCGCATGAGATTAAAAACCCTTTGACTCCAATGAAACTGACTTTGCAGCATTTGTTAAGGTTGGAAGAGGCTGGACGTTTGGATGATTTGCAAAAGTTGAGAAAGTCATTGGAAACGCTTATCCATCAAGTTGATGCCTTAAGTGGAATTGCATCCTCATTTAGCACTTTTGCAAAAATGCCTCTACCAAAGAATGAACGAATGAACTTCAAGGAAGTAGTGATGCGTGTTTTGGATTTGTACAAGAATGATGAAAAGTTGGAACTTCAATTTCAGGATGATTCTTATGCAAGTGATATCCCAATTATGGGTGATGAAAAATTGTTCGGCAGGGTGATTTCAAATTTGATTATTAATGGATCTCAAGCTGTAGAAGAGGATAAGTTTCCAATTATCAAAGTGTGGCTTTGGATGACCGATGAGGCTGTTTTTCTTGAAATTGCGGACAATGGAAAAGGGATTCCAACTGAACTTAGGGATAAGATTTTTATTCCAAATTTCAGTACAAAATCCACAGGGTCGGGATTAGGATTGGCCATCGCTAAATCAGGAGTCGAAACCGCAGGTGGCAAAATCTGGTTTGAAACTGAGGTGGGAGTTGGGACTACTTTCTACCTTACTTTTCCAATTATTCAATAAGTAGATTTTTTTACCTTGTTAGGGAAAGGGTCAAGTCTACCAAATGCAAAAATGCCTGCTTTCTGTACTTTTTTTCTTCCTGATACTTTTTCAAGTTCAGGCTCAGGAAACTTGTCGCCAAGTTAAGGTTGAAGACTTGAAAAATGGAATTGAATTAGATTCTCTGTCCGGGGTCGAGGAAAGTATAATCATCAAAGATGCCTCGGGGAAAGACTATCCATTTTCATTTGACCTCAATAAAAACTGGATCCGATTAGATTCTACTATTCAGGTTAATGTAGAGGTCCTAACGCTTTGTTATCGGACTTTTTCAATTCGATTTGATAAGCCTCTGGCAAAAAGAACTCTGGCTGTAAACTATGATTCTGCGGCACTTTTTAAGGATACAAGGTTAGCCCCAAGGCAAAATCTGAATATTCAGGAGGAATTATTTCCAAGTACCAATCTGTATAAAACCGGTAGTTTAACTCGGGGGATATCTGTCGGGAATACACAAAATGTCTTTGTCAATTCTGCATTGAATCTTCAACTCGAAGGTGAGATTGCAGAAAATCTAAACATCCGAGCCAGTATTACGGATCAAAATGTTCCATTTCAACCTGAGGGAAATACGCAGCAAATTCAAGATTTTGATAATGTTCTGATTGAGCTGTATAACGATGATTTTAACCTAGCGGCTGGTGATGTCGTTTTGCAACAAAGGCAAAGTGAGTTCTTGAGATATTATAAAAATGTTCAAGGACTTCAACTCACTACCTATTATCAGATGAAAGGGGGATGGGAGGCCAGTACTCAAGCTTTTGCTTCTATTGCCAAAGGGAAATTCGCTTCGATTCAAGTCCCGATTTTGGAAGGTGTTCTTGGTCCCTATCGATTGAATGGACCCAACAACGAGCGTTTTATCATCATAATGGCGAACTCAGAGCGGGTTTTTTTGGATGGCAAGCAATTGCAACGAGGATTCAATGCAGATTATGTGATCGACTACAATCAGGCTGAAATCACTTTTACTCCCAAAGTCTTGATCACACAATACTCCCGGGTTCGGGTTGATTTTGAGTATGCAGAACGGAATTATTCGCGATCCATCACCGGTGCAAACCACCTCCAGACAAACGGGAAGGTTGATTTGTACCTGAATTATTATCAGGAAAAAGACAACAGAAATCGACCGCTTTTTACAGAATTCAATCAAGAAGAACTGAGTTTATTGGCAAGCGTAGGAGATGATGTTGATAAGGCCCGTATTCCAAGAATTGACTCTGTGGCCTACGATGTGAATTTGATCTTGTATGAGAAAATTGTAGAGCAGACTTCCGATGTTCCTTTGGTTTATTACCAATATTCTACAGATCCCGAAAAAGCTCATTTTGACCTTTCATTTTCTCAAGTTGGTTTTGGAAATGGAGATTATCGGCGAATGAATCAATTGTCCAATGGAACAGTCTACGAGTATGTCCCCAGAATCAATGGTCAACCCCAGGGAGATTACTCCATTCTGACCCAATTGGCAGCTCCGGATAGCAAAAGGATGGTGACAGCAGGTACTCGAATCAAAGTTGGAGATCATGAAAAAGTCTATACCGAATTAGCCCTTTCTTCCAGAGATGAAAATTTATTTTCTACGATCGATGATGAAAATAATCAAGGTTTTGGATGGAAAATCGGTCTTCAATCCGAGGATAGAAGAGTCGATTTATTCAAGGGCTATACTTTCAAAGGGCAAACGGAATACGAGTACAATTCCACCAATTTCAATTTTATAGATCGATTCAGATATATAGAGTTTGATCGGGATTGGGGGATCACACAACAAGAATTAGAAAATGCAGCTTCCGAACAATTTTTGAAAGCAGGATTTAGCTTGGATAAAGATTCAGATAACTCTTTTGATTATTTGTTTTATCACAGAAATAGAAATGAAGTTCTTAGTGGTACCCAACACTCTGCTCATTGGAATCTGAAAGTAGGGAATAGGTTTTACCTGAGAAATGAGTTTTTCAATCTCCAAAGCCAGAAAGACACAACTTCAACTGACTGGCTCCGCTACCTGGGGGATGTTTCCTATCGATCCAAAGTTTTGGTGCCGGGCTATCGTTTTTCAGTAGACAGAAACTCGCTCCGTCACAATCAAAGTGACTCCGTTTTGAGTACTGCCATGAACTATCGGGAGCATTTACTTTACCTTAAGAGCAATGATACGCTTTCTGTAGCATTTCGGGCAGATGCAGCTTGGAGAGAGGATAGAGCTCCTTTTGATGGTGTTTTGAAAAATGATACCAAGGCATTTACCAGTAATTTTAGCTTTCAAAAGCAATGGAAGAAACATTCTTTGACGAGTACATTTACCTATCGGGAATTGGAGTTTTTGCAGAGAGATCTTCCTTCGGAAATGACGGTAATGGGGAAGGTGGACTACTTGGGATCGATAGGAAAGAACTTGATCAGAAATGAATTGAGCTATGCTTTAGGAAACGGGCGGGAGTTGCAACGGGAATTTGTATTCATTCCAGCCCCAAATGGAGATGGTACTCGCACTTGGCGGGATGACAATGGAGATGGGATCCAGCAACTGAATGAATTTTATTTAGCGATTAACCCGGAAGAAAAACTCTACATCAAAATCTTTGTTCCTACAGACACTTATGTGCAAGCCTACACTACTTTATTAAATTATCGAATTCAGGCCAAGTTTCCGGATGCGTGGAAAGAAGAAGGTGGAGCAAAAAGTTTTCTCCAGAAATTTTCTAATACAAGTAGCTTGAGTGTTGAGAAAAAAGTTACTTCAGAAGACTTTAAAGACCGAATCAATCCGTTTATAGGAGGTGTAAATCGACAGGATATTTTGTCTTTGAGACAGGTGATTCGGACCAGTTTCTTTTTCAATCGAGCTTCTTCCCTTTATGGGTTTGATCTTTCCTACTATGATTCCCAGTGGAAACAATTGCTTTCAGGAGGTTTTGAAGACCTGATTCAAAAAGACTGGAAGCTAAACACTCGGTATAATTTTACCAATCGGACAACTTTGAGAATATTGGCCTCTCAAGGAAATCGACTTTCCTCTTCGGATTTCTTATCAAACAGAAACTACCGAGTAAATCAAAAAAGTATTGGTCCAGAATTTATCTGGCAACCGAGTCCAAATTTGAGAGGGACAGCTTCCTATTCTTTCACTGGGAAAGAAAATCTTGAGAACCTGGAGTTTGATGAAAAAGCTCAAATACATCAAACTGGGGTAGATTTTAGATATGCAAAAGCCATCAAAACAACTATCAATGCAAATCTGAAGTGGATCGAAATTTCCTACAATGGAGAAATGAATTCCCCTGTTGGTTACGAAATGTTGCAAGCTTTAACCCCAGGAACCAATATTACCTGGACCCTCAATTGGCTACAAAAGATTGGGGAAGGACTTCAATTAAATATGGTATACGAAGGCCGAAATTCTCAGGGGCTGGATAGGATAGTTCATGTGGGAAGAATGCAAGTAACGGCTCTGTTTTGATAAAAAAATGTAACTTTGCTTCAAGTAAATAGTTGTCATGCTAACTATTAAAACACTAACAAAATATGCCCAAAAGCATCTTAGTCACAGGCGGTACCAAAGGAATCGGAAGAGCTATTATCTACCGATTTGCTAAGGAAGGATTTGATATTGCCACCTGCGCAAGAAACGAGCATGATTTAGGAAATCTAAAATCTGATTTAGAATCCAAATTCCCTGAGATCAAGGTGTTGGCTTTAGTTGCGGATCTTTCGAAAAAAGAGGAAGTGACTCGATTTTCAGAGCAAGTGAAAAATTTTTGCCATCCCGATGTATTGATCAATAATACTGGAGTATTTCTTCCAGGTTCTATTTACAATGAACCTGAAGGGAACTTTGAATTGATGATGCATACCAATTTGTTTTCCGCTTATTACTTGATTCGGGAATTCGTTCCTGATATGGTAGAGCGGAATTCCGGTCATATTTTCAGCATGGGATCTATAGCTGGAACCACAGCTTATGCCAACGGTGGAAGCTATGCGATTTCCAAATGGGCTATGTTGGGTATGACCAAATGTTTGCGCGAAGAAATGAAAGAACATCAGGTGAAAGTCACTTCGATTTTGCCGGGTGCAACTTATACTGCAAGCTGGGAAGGAGTGGATTTGCCTGTTGAGCGATTCATGAAATCCGAAGATGTTGCAGAATCTGTTTGGGGAGCTTATAACCTTTCACCCCAATCCGTTGTTGAAGAATTAATAATCCGTCCCCAATTAGGCGATATTTAAGAATATGGACCCAATCGTAAAAGTCAGTGAGCCTCATTACTGCAATAGTTTAACATCCTATTCCAGAAGAAAGACCATCCCTGTTCGAGTAGGTGATGTGTTGATCGGTGGGGATAACCCAATAGTTGTCCAGTCGATGACAACAGTAGATACCATGGATACGAATGGCTCGGTAGAGCAATGTATCCGCATGATTGAAAGCGGATGTCAATTGGTAAGGATTACTGCCCCAAGTATGAAGGAGGCTGAAAATCTCCGAAATATAAAAGCGGAATTGAGGAAAAGGGGCTATAACACTCCTTTGGTTGCGGATATCCACTTTACACCAAATGCTGCTGAATTAGCCGCTAGAATTGTAGAAAAAGTCCGGATCAATCCCGGGAATTACGCGGATAAAAAGAAGTTTGAGGTCATCGAATATACCGATGAAAGCTATCAAGATGAATTAGCAAGAATACAGGAGCGATTTCTTCCTTTGGTGAAAATCTGCAAGGAAAACGGAACTGCGATGCGAATTGGAACCAATCATGGTTCGCTTTCGGATCGAATCATGAGCCGTTATGGAGATACGCCACTAGGAATGGTAGAATCAGCTTTGGAGTTTTTAAGAATCTGTGAAAGTGAAAACTTCCATGATATTGTCATTTCTATGAAGTCTTCCAACACGCAAGTGATGGTTCAGGCATATCGATTATTGGTTCAAAAACTGGATGAAGGAGGTTTTAAACCTTATCCTCTACACTTGGGAGTGACTGAAGCCGGAGAGGCGGAAGATGGTAGGATCAAATCTGCTGTGGGAATTGGGACACTACTGGAAGATGGGTTGGGAGATACGGTTCGTGTTTCACTGACAGAAGATCCGGAATTCGAAGCTCCTGTTGCCAAAGCATTGATTGATCGCTACACTGATCGTGCGGGACATCAAGATATCGAGCCTATTTCAGACTATTCTATCAACCCTTTTGAATACACCAAGCGACATACAGCTGAGGTTTACAACTTCGGTGATCACAATGTTCCTAGAGTAATCACTGATATTTCACGAGTTGAGAAGGTGACTGAAAAGGAAATGAAAGCTGTTGGGCATTTCTACCTTCCTGAATTGGATAAGTGGAAAATGAATGACATTGGATGTGATTTTGTGTATTCTGGATCCAATCCTATTCCCTTTATGCTCCCAAATGGCATGAAGGAAATCCAGAATTATGAAATTTGGAAACAAGCTCCGGATCAGGTAAATAAGTTTCCTCTTTTCTCTTTAGCTGAGGCAAATGATTCTGTAATAAGGCATTCTGAGTTGAATTTCTTGGAAATTCTGGATACTCAAATGGATGAAGCAATTTCATTTGTGGAGGAAAAGAAGAATTGGGTTTTGATTCTCAAGACCAACAACAAACACGGGATGCCAGCGATGAGGGCTTCGATGATCAAGCTTTTGCAAAGCAAAAATGAGATTCCGGTAGTGATGAAAGTCAGCTATCCTGATCAGACTACTGATATGACCATGCTTTACACCGCTACAGATGTCGGGGGGTTGTTGATCGATGGATTGGGGGATGGTATCATGATGTCTTTGGAGAATGAAGGAGAGCATACTCGTGAAGAAATATTGGATCAGGTCAAACTGCATAATTCTGTGTCATTTGGAGTCTTGCAAGCAGCAAGAACCCGAATGTCCAAAACTGAATATATTTCATGTCCATCTTGTGGAAGAACCTTATTTGACCTGCAAGAAACCACGGCAATGATCCGTAAAAGAACCGACCATTTGAAAGGTGTGAAAATCGGCATTATGGGTTGTATCGTGAATGGCCCGGGTGAAATGGCCGATGCGGACTATGGATATGTTGGTTCTGGAAAAGGAAAAATCACGCTTTACAAAGGAAAAGAGGTAGTGAAACGCTCAGTACCTTCAAAAAATGCGGTGGATGAATTGATTGAAATCATTCGTGAAGATGGAATGTGGAACGAACCTGAAAGTATTTGAGTTTAAAGAGTGAGTTAACAAAACGAAGCCATGCCAGAAGAAAATAAAGTAAAAGAGTTTTTCAAATTGGGAGAGGTAGGTAACTACTTTATTAGGGTTTTCCAAAAGCCTGATCCCTCCAAGCCTACTAGCTTTAATTTGAGAATGATGCATGGTATCAATAAGATTTCCATAGTCATTTTCCTTCTCGCCTTAATCATTTGGACCATCAAAAGGTTTATATAATCTGAAAAAGTGTTTCAAAATACCTGATCCAACCGGTCAGGTATTTTTTTTATTGAGTTTTTCAAGATGATTGATTTTCGAGTAAATTTAAAACTTAACAAAAACCCTTAAACCCATGAAGAATATCTATCTAATTGGACTGATGCTTATGGTTTCCTTTTCAGGTATTGCCCAACAATTGGAACAGGTGAATTCCAATTACTTTGAAATGAGAACTTATACCGCAAATGATGGCAAAATGCCTGATTTAGTAAAACGGTTTCAGAATCATACGATGGCCATTTTTGAAAGGCTTGGGATGGAAAATATCATCTATTGGCTTCCAGTGGACGAATCCGACAATACTTTGACGTATATTTTGGGATACCCTGATGCCAAGGCTCGAGATCGAATGTGGCAGGCATTTAATAATGATCCCGAGTGGCAAAAAGTTTATCAGGAGTCCATTGAAAATGGTAGGTTAGTTCGTGAGGTGCAGGAAGTTTTTATGATCAAAGCTCCTGGGCTAAATGATCATCCGATTCCAAGTCCAAGTGGTATCTTTCAGTTGAGAACCTATTATTGCTTTGACGGGAAAATCAATGATTTGCAGGCAAGATTCCGAAACCATACCCAAGACTTATTCGAAAAACAGGGATTGAAAAACTATATGTATTTTTTAACTGTCGAAAAAGATGGAAGTCAACCTAAACTGGTTTATTTCTTAGGAGATTCCAATCAACAAGCCTATGAGACGGCTTTTGATAACTTCAGAAAAGACCCAGAATGGATCAAGGCCCGAGATGCCTCAGAAAAAAATGGAAAGATTGTAGAGAAAGTCGATGCGAAATTTTTGAAGACTTTGCCTTTCTCTCCGATGAAATAAAAAAAATAGGAAGTGGTAAGTAATGAGTCATATCGATCACTACTTACCACATACAAATTTTACTGCATACAAAAAGTACTACCTCTCCACTTCTTTCAAATTTTCAATCTTCTTGTTTCTCAAGAATCCATTGATGTCCTCGAAGTGCTCCCTTACTCGTTTGTTACCGAATTCGAAGACTTTGGTTACCAAGCCATCTAAGAAATCTCTGTCGTGAGATACAACTACCAAAGTACCGTCAAAGGCCTTTAAAGCATCCTTGATTATGTCTTTGGTTTTCATGTCCAAATGGTTGGTCGGTTCATCGAGAATCAACAAATTGACAGGCTCCAGCAAAAGTTTAATCATAGCCAATCGGGTTTTTTCACCGCCTGAAAGCACTTTTACTTTCTTGTTGATATCGTCCCCTTTGAACATAAAGGCTCCCAAGATATCTTTGATTTTAGTTCGGATTTCCCCTACAGCTATGTGATCAATTGTTTCAAAAATAGTCAAGCTTTCATCCAAAAGAGAAGCTTGATTTTGTGCGAAATAGCCGATCATGGCATTATGACCCAATTCACATTTTCCCTCGAAATCAATCTCAGCCATGATGGCTTTGATCATAGTGGATTTACCTTCTCCGTTTTTACCTACGAAAGCAACTTTCTGTCCCTGCTCAATGGTCATGGAAGCATTTTTGAAAACCACATGGTCTCCATAGGATTTGCTCATTTCATCTACAATCACAGGGTATTTTCCTGACCTTGGAGAAGGAGGGAACCGCAATTTCAAAGCAGAAGTATCAACCTCATCCACCTCAACGATATCTAATTTCTCTAGCATTTTCACCCGAGACTGTACCTGAAGAGTTTTGGAATAGGTACCTTTGAATCTCTCAATAAATTGAGTGGTTTCAGCTATGAACTTCTGCTGTTCCTCATATTGCTTTTGCTGCTGTTCTCTTCTTTCTTTCCTAAGCTCCAAATAGTGGGAATACTTGGCTTTGTAGTCGTAGATACGACCCATAGTCACCTCGATAGTTCTGGTGGTGATATTGTCCACAAAAGCTCTATCGTGGGAAATCACAACTACAGCTTTGGCCTTATTCATTAGGAATTCCTCCAACCATTGAATGGATTCAATATCCAGGTGGTTTGTGGGCTCATCCAACAAAATCAAGTCAGGCTTTTGAAGAAGGATTTTTGCCAATTCGATTCGCATTCTCCATCCACCAGAAAATTCCGAAGTGGAGCGAGTCAAATCATCTCTTTCAAATCCTAGTCCCAACAATACTTTTTCTACTTCAGCTTCATAGTTGACCTCCTCGATAGCGTAAAACTTCTCGCTGAGTTCAGAAACCTTCTCAATAAGCTTGTAATATTCTTCAGATTCGTAATCAGTTCTTACTGTCAGTTCCTCATTGATATGATCAATTTCTGCCTTCATGTTCAAGTATGAAGCAAAAGCCTTAGCAGTTTCTTCCATTACAGTGCAATCATCACTGGTCAAAAGGTGCTGAGGCAAGTAAGCAACAACATAATCCTTTGGGGCGGAAACTGCTCCAGAAGTAGGTTTGGATTGCCCTGCAATAATTTTTAATAGAGTGGATTTGCCTGCTCCATTTTTACCCATCAATGCGATTTTATCATTTTCATTGATGGCAAAGGAAATATTACTGAAGAGTGCGCTGCCACTATGCTGGACAGTTACGTTGTCAACTGAGATCATATTGTCGAAATTGAAGGCGCAAAGGTAAATTTTTAAATATGAATTCTGAAGTTTGAAATCATAAAAAAGCCGCTTCGAAATCAATCGAAGCGGCTTTTAACCTCCGACATCCGGCATCCGGCATCAGAAAATTTATTTAAGCATCAACACCCAAAGCTTTTGCCATAGTCGCACCGATCTCCGCTGGAGATTCTACTACGTGGATGCCGTTTTCTCTCATGATTCTCATTTTAGCCGCTGCAGTATCATCAGCTCCACCGATGATCGCTCCCGCATGGCCCATTCTTCTACCTGGAGGTGCTGTTTGGCCAGCGATGAAACCTACAACAGGCTTCTTGTTTCCAGTTTCTTTAATCCACTTAGCCGCTTCAGCTTCGTAGTTACCACCGATTTCACCGATCATTACGATCGCGTCGGTTTCAGGATCATTCATAAGCAATTCAACAGCTTGCTTGGTAGAAGTTCCGATAATTGGATCACCACCGATTCCGATTGCTGTAGAAACACCCAAACCTGCTTTAGCAACCTGGTCTGCAGCTTCGTAAGTCAAGGTCCCAGACTTAGAAACAATACCGATTCTTCCTTGCTTGAATACAAAACCTGGCATGATACCAACTTTTGCTTCACCTGGAGTGATTACACCTGGGCAGTTAGGTCCGATTAGGGTAGCTCCTCTTTCTTTGATATAAGGCTTAGCTTTCATCATATCAGCTACAGGGATCCCTTCAGTGATAGCAATGATCACTTTGATACCAGCATCAGCAGCTTCCATGATCGCATCACCTGCGAAAGCTGGTGGCACGAAAATAATAGATGTATCTGCACCAGTCTTTTGAACGGCTTCTTCAACAGAATTAAAAACTGGCTTTTCCAAATGCGTAGAGCCTCCTTTGCCTGGAGTTACACCACCAACTACGTTGGTTCCGTACTCGATCATTTGCTGTGCGTGAAAAGAGCCCTCAGATCCGGTGAATCCTTGAACGATTACCTTGGAATTTTTATTGACTAGTACACTCATGCGTCGTATTTTAAAGTTTGGCACAAAAATAAGAGAAACCGTTCGCTGACAAAAGAATATATTAACATTCTCTATCTAATTTGACATACGGCTTCTTTTTATAATTTAGCTGTCATGAAATCAAGCTACCTGAGCGCTTTAGTATGTGCCCTGTTATTGTTTATCAATTTTGGGGTTTTTGCTCAGACTTTTAAATATAACACCAATCCTAAAGGAATAAGGCTTCCTGTTCAAAGTGTACTTCAAGTGGAGCAAGATACTTTGGGGATGATCTGGATGTCTACGACTCGTGGAGTTTTTTATTCAGACGGTATGGAGACTTTTGCTCTGGCGGATAGTCTTAATTCAAAATTTGATTTCCAAATCAGTATCCACAAAGATGAAGATGGAATGATTTGGTTGTATAATGATCGAGGGGTCGGTACCTTTCTGAAAGGAGGGTATGGGAGTTGGGAAAATGTGGTATTTCCAGGTATTGATTCATTGGTAAATCTTCCTCGTATTAGATTTACAACTCGTGGGAAAGGATCGAGCAAGGAATATGTATTAGATATTGGCACTCGTTTTTATTATTGGGTCGAAGGACAAAGCCTACAACTTTTTCAAAAAAATATAGGTGAATTAGGCTTCTTGACCTTTCTAGGCGGTGAAATCAACAATCCTGTATTTTTCTTTGATAAAGGAACATTAGCTCTTGAAAATGGGAAATTGAGAAAAGTCCAATGGGATTTGAATAAAGTATCAAGCCCACCAGTTATTGTTAAGAAATGTCCAGAAACGGGTGAATTTTATTTTTTAGGAGCTGACTATTTAGCCAAAGGGCCTGATCAGTTTTCTCCAAATGAAATTGTGGATAGCGGATTTAAGCAGAATTTTGACTTTTTGGATAGTTATTTTGGGTTGGGGTTTGCAAAAGGAAGTATTTTTTATCACTTCAATTCTGACCTTTACAAATTGACTCTTGGTTCGAGACGTCCCATTGCATTGGATTTGGAGTATACTTTTCGAGTTTTTTATCTGCAAGATTTTTTAATTGATAGGGAAGGGATTCTGTGGATGGCTACTGCCAGAGGTTTGGCTAATTTGAATTCTTTGGCTTTCCAAAATTATGATGTAGTCCAGTCAGGATTAATGAGCCAAGAAGTTACAGCCATTGCTCCAGTAAATGGAGATGAGTATTTATTTGGGTATAACAATGGAATTCAAAAAATATCTAGGTATGACATTGAAGTAATTTACAAAGATTCAGAAGTAGGGATAATCCCTAATAGTAGGATAGTCAATTTTTCTCGGGAAGGAGATAAGGCAATTTGGTTTTCTTCAAACGTCAGAGGAGTTGGAAGATATGATATTGCTTCCAATAAGGTTGAAATATTCAAACCACCATCAAATGTTCAGATTTCTTCAGTAAATATCTATGGAGATAGTATTTTAATCACTAGCCCTCGGGCAGTTTACTTTGCTTCCGTAAATGATAGAGGTACTGATTTATACAAAAACTCTATTCAAAACAAGTTGGAAGAGTTGATGAATCACCGATTTTACTATTTAAGGAAGTCTGGAAAACTTGAGGATGGAAGAACGATCATTATGCGAGCATCCAGAATCGAAAACACTGAGGAATTAATTTCTACCACAGACTTCCTTTTAGCAGATGGATATGACTTCTTAGAGGTTGAAAACGGAATTTTGCTTGGCACCGAATCAGGCCTAAAGTTCGTGCAAGACAATAAAGTTCAGTCGTATTCGGTTGGTGGACAAGAAATAAATAGGCCTGTATTTTCAATTCTTCAAGATTCAGCAGGAGTAATTTGGCTTGGGACAGATGATGGAATATTTCAGCTTGAAAATAACCATGTCCGCCAGTTCAATCAGATGAATGGTTTGGCAAATAACGAAATCAACAGAGGTGCATTAGTTGAAGGGGTGGATGGAAGGATCATGATAGGTACACTTGATGGGTTTTCGATTTTCAAACCTCAAGAAAAATTCATTGCACATGGTACTCCAAAAGTGTTTTTGAAATCCTTTGATTTGGAAGGTGAGTCTATTTTGAATCTTGAAAATGCAAGAACTGGGTCTCAGCAAAATTCCCTTGAGTTGGAATATGCTGCAATCGGTTTTAATGAAGAAAAAGATTTGTGGGTTCATTGGAGACTCAAAGGTTTTGAAGAGTCTTGGCAAGTTTTAGTAGAACCCAAATCAAAACGATTTTTCTATCCTAGGCTTCCACCAGGTGATTATCAGTTCGAAATCAAAGCATCTTATGAAGGAGAAAATTTTTCACCATTGGTAACATCTGTGGGATTTACCGTATTGCAGCCATTCTATATGAGATTTTGGTTCTTGGCTTTAGCATCATTGGTCATGATTGCCATTGGTTTTTTTGTCAAAACATTTTTTGATCAGGGGAATAAACTTGGAGTGCTAGAATCAGCAGTAAGTGAGAAAGATAAGGAGAAATTGACTGTAGAAATGCAGTTTAAAAACGTTTGGGATAGCTCCAAAGACCCTATGCTTTTGACTATAAATGGAGAAACGATTCTTGCGGCCAATCCAACGTTTGCAAAGTTTGTTGGAAAAGAACCAACATCCCTTGAAGGGGAAAAGCTGATTGAAATTTTTGGGGATTGTGATTTTCTAAGGAAATACCAAAAGGAAATGCAGAACCTTCCGGAAGAGGGAAAAACATTGAAGCTCGAATTTAAATGGAATGATCTAGATGTGGAAATGGAAATTTATTCTAAAAGAATTTCCTCTGAAGGGATAGATGGAAAAACAATTTTATCCATGTTTCGTGATGTGACTGCAGAAAGACAAATCGAGAAAAACTTAAGAGAAGCAAAGGAAAAAGCCGAGGAAGCTAACCGATTTAAAACAAGTTTACTTTCGAATGTAAGTCATGAAATCAGAACTCCCCTCAATGTGATTTTGGGAGGTACTGAGCATGTGATGATGACTAGGAAGGATGATACCAAACTTTTGAATGAGTTAGATATTATCCTGCAAAGTGGCGAAAGACTTTTGGCTACGATTACCTCGATTTTGGATATGGCAAAGATCGAAGCCAATAAAATGGAGGTCGTTTATACAAAGGTTGATTATGTTGAATTTATTTCCTTGGTCATGAAGCCATTTTTTGCCCATGCTCAAAGAAAGGGCATTCAATTGAAATTGGATTTCAAAAAGAAAGATATCAAAGGAGAGACTGATAAGAGATTCTTAGAAATGATTCTTAATAATTTGGTCGGTAACTCATTGAAATACACTGAGTCTGGAACTGTTAAAGTGACGGTCGATTCTCAAGATGGATCTTTATTAATGAAAATCGAGGATGAGGGTGTGGGTATGTCCACGGACTTTATGCCGAAAATTTTCCAGCCATTTGAGCAGGAAAGTACAGGGAATCAGAGACAGTTTGAAGGAACCGGTTTGGGAATGGCGATCACCAAAAATCTGGTTGATCTTTTGAAGGGCTATATCAATCTGCAAAGTGCCAAAAATCAAGGAACACGAGTGATAGTAGAAATTCCATTGTCTAATTCATAATTTTTGTATTTTCAAAGCTGTTTATCTGCCTTTTAAAAACCTGAATGTTTAGTCTTAATATCCTCATCGTCGAAGATGATTCAGTTTCAGCCCTACTTTTACAAAGGGCTTTAGAGAAAAATAATCATCATATTCTGGGTGTTGCCGATTCTGGCGAGAAGGCCCTTGATCTACTAGAAGAAAGTCACGCTGATATAGTGATGATGGATATCAATCTAGCTGGTGAGCTTGATGGGATTACTACAACTGAAATCATCAATGAAAAATTTGATATTCCTGTAGTCTATCTAAGTGCCAGTTCTGATGCTGAGACCTTGAATAAGGTAGTTGGGACTAACCCTTCAGCATACGTAATCAAGCCATTTAATATCCGTGAATTAAACATGGTTATTGAGCTGGCGATTTTCAAGGACAGAAAAGAAAAAGAACTTCAAAAACTCAATAATCAGCTTGAGGAAAAGGTGCGGATTAGAACTGCAGAACTTTACGAAGCCAATAAAGAATTGACAAAGGCTCTGGAGAAAGAGAGAGAAATCAATGAGTTGAAATCCCGTATTGTGTTGAACGTTTCTCATGGCTTTAAAACCCCATTAACCTCCATTTTGAGTTCTGCGCAGCTCCTTCAGATGTATGCTGAAAAAGATCATCCTTTTAAGCAAAAGATTGCGAAGCATGCGATGAAAATCGAGAATTCCGTCCGAGCGCTGAATAACTTATTGACGAGTGTCTTGTTTTTCGGAAAGGCTGATGCAAATAAGATGGAATACAAGCCTAAGAAAATGTTCATGGGAGCATTTGTAAAGGAACTACTCGATACTGTCAAGGCAGGTATTGAGAATGACGTGGTCATTAAATCAGAATTAGGTTCGCTTCCAAAAACAATTACTTCGGATAGCGAAATTCTATACCAGACTTTCGAAAACCTTCTTTCAAATGCAGTGAAATATTCTAAAGATGGTGGAGAAGTTCAATTCAGTCTAGATTACCAAGATGGTGTTTTAATTGGAAAAGTGATTGATTTTGGAATAGGAATACCTGAGTCTGAGCAAAGTCAATTGTTTGACAGGTTTTTTAGGGCCAAAAATGTAGGAATCGTAGAGGGGTCTGGGTTAGGGCTTTCGATCGTCAAAAAATGCTTGGAAGTCTTGAACGGAGAAATCACCTTTGACAGTAAAATAAAAAAAGGGACAACCTTTGAAGTCAGAATTCCGGTAAAGTAATATGCTCTTTTCGACCCAAGACCTGAAATATGCACATCCAGGTCAGCCTCAACTTTCATTTTCCGATATTTCTTTAGAAAAAGGAGGGTCTCTCTTAGTGCTAGGAAAGTCTGGAAGTGGAAAGACAACATTATTAAATTTGTTAGGAGGACTTTTATTGCCTCAATCAGGAAGTGTGATTTTAGGAGGTGTAGATCTAACTAAACTAAGTGGAGGAGAACTGGATTTATTCAGAGGTAAAAACATCGGAATTGTTTTTCAAAAACCGCATTTGTTAGCTCCACTTTCTGTAAAAGAAAATCTCGTTGCAGCTCAATATTTCGCAAAAGAAAAAGGACAGAATGTCCAAGGTTTACTGGATGAACTAGGAATTGGGGCTAAAGCGAATTCTTCTGTGAAAACCTTGAGTGAGGGAGAAGCCCAGAGAGTTTCTATCGCAAGAGCCTTGGTGAATAAACCACAATTGATACTTGCTGATGAGCCGACTTCCAGTTTGGATGATGAGAATACCGAAAAGGTGATCAATTTGCTGAAAAATCAAGCTGAAAAGATTGGCGCAGCACTGATTATCGTGACCCATGATCAGCGGGTGAAAGATCATATTTCCAACTTTATAGAAGTGAAGGCATCATGAATATCTTTAAGCTAAGCTGGAAATATTTGACTTTTAAACCTTTGTCGACAGGGTTAAATGTGATGCTGCTTGCACTGGGTTTGGCGATTATCACAGTCTTACTCTTGATTCAGGATCAGTTTGAAAAGAAAATGAATCAGGATGCAGAGGGCATTGATTTGGTGGTTGGAGCTAAAGGAAGCCCTCTTCAATTGATTCTTTCGAGTGTGTATCATATTGATTTTCCTACGGGAAATATTCCGATGGAAGAAGCCATTCGGGTGTCCAGAAGTCGCCTGATCAAAAATGTGATTCCATTGGCTTTGGGAGATAATTATAAAGGATACAGGATAGTCGGAACCAATCCGGATTACTTAAGCCTCTATGGGGTAGGGTTTGCTCAGGGAGAAGCTTGGAAAGAACCATTTGATGTAGTGCTTGGGGCAGAGGTTGCGAAGAAAACGGGACTAAAAACCGGAGATTCTTTTGAAGGAAGTCATGGAATCTCTGAAGGTAGTCACGATCATGATGAGCATGGGTTCAAAGTAAAAGGAGTATTGGAGCCGAAGGGAAATGTAGTCGATAGACTGGTTTTGACATCTATTGAATCTGTTTGGTATACACATGATGAGGTAGATTCAACAGCTTCTGAAGCTGCTCATGATTTATTACATCAGCCCGTTTCTCAGACAGGTTTTCCTCAGACAGATCAAGAAAGAGAAGTCACATCATTGCTAGTGCAATATCGAAATCCTATGGCAGCAATACAGCTTCCAAGAATGATCAATTCTGGCACATCCATGCAAGCGGCTTCTCCGTCCTTTGAAATGTCCAGACTATTTGAATTGCTGGGTGTGGGAGTTAGTTTACTTCAAGGTCTTGCCTTTGTATTGATTGGAATATCTGGGTTGGGGATCTTCATCGCTTTGTATAATTCCCTAAAAGAAAGAAAATATGATCTGGCGATTTTGAGAGCTATCGGAGCTTCGAGAATTCAACTTGTTTTTCTGATCTTTTTAGAAGGACTGATGCTGACATTTTTGGGTGCTTTGGTAGGGATTCTATTGGGGCATACCTTTTTATCAGTTATCGTTTCCCAAAACGAACAGGGAGTCGTAGGAACTTTAAATCCATGGGTTTTCTTAAAAGCAGAACTTTGGATAGTGATTTATGCGTTAGTAGTGGGAATAATTGCCTCTCTTATTCCGGCTTGGTCGGCTTATCAAACAAGTATTGCAAAGCAATTGACAAAAGCCTAATCTTGAGGCAGAATTAGAAAGAATATGAAAAAGGTAGTATTAATAGCAGTGTTCTTTGGTTTGGTAGTTGGTGGTTTTAATTCCACCTTGGCTCAGGACACCAACGTGTGGAAGAATTTGGCGGATGTCACATATAAAATCAGTGAAGATAATTTCGGGGAATTGTACGTCCCGGTTTTCTCAGATAATGCGAAAAAACTAGAAGGTAAAGTAGTGGAGGCTGATGGTTATATTATTCCATTTGAAGGAATGTTTAAGCCAGAGCATATCATCTTATCAAGTCTTCCATTGGCAGAATGTTTTTTCTGTGGATCGGGTGGTCCGGAAACTGTGATGGAAGTGATGCTTTCCACACCAATCAAATACACGTCAAAAAGAGTAAAAGTAAAAGGTAAGCTAACCCTGAACTCTGCTGACCCGGAAAAGCTCATGTATATTTTAACAGATGCTACTTTGGTAGAATAAAAAAAGAGGCCTGAAATTGATTCAGGCCTCCTTTGCTAGTATGATATTTCTTTCTCCAGCTCTTTAAATCTTTGGAGTAAATCCATAGTAATCGGGCCAGGCTTCCCCGTTCCAATTTTATGATCGTCAATCTGGGTGATCGGAAGTAAAATTTTCGTAGTACTTGAGATAAAAGCCTCGTCTGCTTCTAAAGCTTCTTGCAATGTAATTGGTCTCACCTGGACATTTCCTGCCAAATTCATCAGATTCTTTCTAGTGATTCCCATGAGAATGTCTTTGCCTGGGGTAATCACCTGACCATCTTTGACGATAAAGAAGTTACTTCTTGAACTTTCGCTGATTACGCCATTCAGGTGATAGAGTACATCTTCAGCTCCTTGTCTTTTCCATCCCTCCGAATGCCAAACTGCCAAGGCATAATTGGTGGTTTTGATATCGGCTATCGGTCGAATGTATTCCAGAGAAAGAAGTTTAACTCCTTCGTTGTATTTTTTCTCTGAAGGGAAAATTAATGATTCTGCAAAGATGAAAAGCTTCCCTTCTGCGGGAGAAAAGTGGTTGTCGGACAATCCACCGCTAAGCATCATTCTCATTCCTCCGGCTTCCAAATCATTCCTGTCAACAAGCTCAGATATAATAGCTCTTAACTCCTCTCTGGAGTATTTTAAAGTCAGAAATGTTTTGGCAGAGGAAGCTGTAAATCGATCTAGATAATCCTCCAAAAAAAGAGGTTTATGATTGACAGTTCTGAAAAAATCAAATATCCCATATCCCCGAATCAATCCTAGATCCATTGGGTGAATTGTGGCTTTTTTAGTTGCAATTATTTCTCCGTCGGCAAAGCAAAAAGGTTTCATCATTCAAAGTTTAGAAGGATAAAAATAAGGAAGGTTTTTAAATTATTAAGGACTTAAAACAAATACTCCTAAAAGCATTTTAACCTAATCCTTCATCGATTATTTAAGAATGAATTCGATAGTAGCTGGACTTGCAATAAAAACCTTTCCTTAATTTTTTTTGCCAGAAATTTATGTCAATTAAGAATTCTCACCTTCTGATTCTTCTTTATCAAAATCTTCCGCATGTGTCAGTTTGACCCATTTTTTCATCTTTTTCTGAATGATCTTGAAGTGATGCATTTCTTCGGGAGTGATTAGGGAAATCGCCAGACCATTGGATCCTGCTCGGCCAGTTCTTCCTATTCGGTGGATATAGTCCTTGGGTGATCTTGGAAGTTCATAATTAATGACGAGTGGGAGAGCCTGAATGTCAATTCCGCGAGCAGCTAGGTCCGTGGCCACCAATACTCGGGTTTTGCCTGATTTAAATTTTGCCAAAGCCTCAGTTCTTGCTCCCTGACTTTTGTCTCCATGGAAAGCAAGTGCATCAATGCCATTTTTCACCAGTTTGCCTGTGACATTGTTGGCTGTTCTGATGGAGGATGCAAAAATCAAAATCTGGCTCCAGTCACCAGATTGGATAAGTTTCCGCAGGAATGGGCCTTTTTCTTCTGGGTTGACACGGTAGGCTTTTTGGTCGATCAGATCCGGGGTGAAGTTTTCTGCTTCTACAGAAACTTTTACTGGTTCTTGGAGTAGATTTTGGATCAAGACTTCTACTTCTGAATCCATTGTAGCCGAAAAAAGGATGTTTTGACGCTTGCTTGGGATCTTATTAAGAATCTGGTCCAGTTCTTCACGGAAGCCCATATTGAGAACCTTGTCCGCTTCATCCAAAACCAAGGTATGCACTTTTTCGAGGGAAACTGATCCTCTTTCCATCAAATCAATCAATCGGCCAGGAGTTGCGATCAGGAGCTCAGTGCCTTGGAGTTTGATCATTTGTGGATTGATCGAAACCCCTCCAAATACGGCCAATGTTTTGATTTTCCTAGGTAAAAATCTACTGAAACTATCTGCTACTTCTGCCACCTGGATTGCCAATTCTCGAGTGGGTACGATGACCAAAACGGGGACTGAGCGATCTTTGGAGGGGGATTTTTTTAAGAACCTCTCAAGGATTGGGAGAATGTAAGCCGCAGTTTTTCCGGAGCCTGTAGGAGCTAAGCCCAGAAGATCTTTTCCTTTAAGAACCGAAGGGATTGCTTGGGTCTGGATAGGATAGGGAGCTTGATATTCGGCGCGGTTGATCGCGGTCAGGATTTCTTTGGAGAAACCTAAATCGGCAAAATTCATTGAGAGATTTTTTTTGCAAAGTTAGTGATCTCATTGGAAGCATTTTTAAGAGAATGAAAATGCCTGTTTTATACCATTTAGGAAATCATTTTTTCTAAGTCAGAATCAAAGGACTCTTAACCCCTTCTTGGCCTAATTAATATCTTTTTGAGGAGTCGGTTAATTATTGAAAATAGGAGGGGAAGAAAGTGTAGAAGTTCAATTTTATTGAGTGTCTAAATAAGACTTAAATGTGAAAAAATAGTACCTTTATTAAAAAATTACCAAATATCATGAAGAGATCAATTCCCTTTTTCATTTTAACAATGATTGTTTTTCTAAACTCCTGTGGCCCAAATCTTAAGGAAGAGAACAGAAAATTAAGAGAAGAAGTAGTTGGAGTTCATGATGAAGTAATGCCTATGATGGGTAAGTTGAAATCTTTGGAGAAGAAGGCTCTAGATCAAGTCAAAGAATTAGAATCAGAAGGAAGCGTTGATACCTTAAAGGTTCAGACTTTGAAGGCTGTGGCTTATGATCTGGATCAGGCTTATGAGGCTATGTTCGACTGGATGCATCAATATGAATCTGAAGATGGAGATCGTGCTGCCGAAGTGGTGAAAGCAGATTTAGAGGAACAAATGGTGAAGGTGACTAAAGTAAACGAGCAAATGAAGGCCGCGTTGAGTAAAGCTGAAAAGGAGCTAAATAATTAATAGTTTTTGGGCCGCTCTCTCAGATATTTTTCAACATCTGAGGAGGTGATAATTCCTTCTTCCATTCCCCAAATATTAAATACATACGTGCTTATTTGAGCTATTTCCAAAGGAGTAAGTTGTGGACTTGCGGGCATATCTTGATTATAAACCTGTCCATTAACTATAATCTCTCCTTTTTGGCCGTGCTTCATGATCCAAATGGATCTGTGAACGCTTTCTTTGAAATAATCAGCCTCTCGCAATGGAGGGATTAATTTTCCCAAGCCCTTTCCGTCATTTTGATGGCAGTTTCCACAGTGATTTTCATAGAGCCTTTTCCCATCAACCGCATATTTCATGACTTCTGGGTCAGAAATTTGAGCTAGGGTATTGTCCTCATTAGTGGATTTTGGGGCGCATGAGAACCCAAAAGTCAGGCATAAAATAGCTGCTGGGATCCAACGCATTACTTGAGGATTTTAGGTATGTCATTGATCAAGCGCGTTACCTGATCTTCTTTGGTGCCATCATAAACACCTCTGATATGTCCTTCTTGATCGACTAATACAAATGCTCCTGAATGAAGAAAGCCTCCAGGTTCATTTTGGTCCTCCATAGCAGTTGTCAGGTAGCTGGTTTGACCAATTTCATAGATTTTTTGAGGTTCACCAGTTAAGAAGTTCCAGGTATTTGCATCTTCAATTCCCAATTTCTCAGCATAATCCTTCAATACCTCTTGAGTATCATAAGTAGGATCAATAGAATGACTCAAAATCTTGAAATTTGGATTGTCTTGATATGCATCGTAAACGCGAAGCATTTCCTTTTTCATAATCGGACAGATAGTCGGGCAGGTTGTGAAAAAGAAATCAGCCACATAGACTTTTCCTTCCACGTCAGCATTTGTGACAGTTTTCCCAACTTGATTCACAAATTCGAATTGGGCGATTTGATGGTAAACAGTATCGCCGGAATCCTCCACATGCCAATTTCCTAATTTAGGTAAAGGTTCTTCGGTCTTTGTGGCAGAGGGTTGACATTGCCAAAAGGCAAAAGAACTGATGGCTAGTAGGCTTAATACCTTCCAGGTTTTCATAAATATTATGATTTTGATCTATATTTCTTGTAAATGCGAATGGCGATCATCAGAGTAATTCCCAATCCGATCAATCCAACTAAGCCCCAAACCATGCTCAGCGTGTTTTTCAGAACGATCAGAAAAACAATGGCAAATAGCAATAGGGTGGAGGCCTCATTCCAAATTCTTAACTGAGTAGATGTCCATCGAGTTCGTCCAGCTTGGATTTCTTTGAACAATTTGTGACAACCCAGATGATAGGCATATAGTAATACTACAAAAGCCAATTTGGCATGCATAAATCCCTGCTCCAAGAAGCCCATTCTATAGCTGAGAACCCAAGTTCCAAAGATCAAAGTCAAAACTGCAGAAGGCCAGGTGATGATGTACCAGAGCCTGGAAGCCATCAAATCCAGTTGTGGTTTTAGAATGTTTCTCTCTGCCTCAGGCCTTTCCATAGATTCAGTTTGATAGATGAAAAGACGCACGATATAAAAAAGTCCTGCAAACCAGGTGACTACGAAAATGATATGAAGTGCCTTGACGTATTCGAAACTCATTGTCAGAATTTTCGGCTAAATTAAGGTCTAAATCGATTAACCCCTAAACTTTTGAAAAGCTCTCGAATAATTTTCTACATTATCGTCTTTGTGATCGTTGCATTGGTGTTTTATATAGGCAAAGAATCATTTTTTCAGCCTGGAATGGAGCGCTTCGAAGGGAAATACGAAGAATTGGGCCATTTCCGGAATGAGAATAACACGGGGCCTGTTTTAAGAATTTATGCGATTCGGGCCTTGGACAGTGATCAAAAATGGATGAAGGAATTTGCCGAATCTCAACCTCATACTAAATACGGAAAGACATTGGTCTATTTCTTTTCACAAGATGTAAGTGGGCCGATTGAGCTTTCTGGAACCCCTCCTTATTTTGATCAGAGTTTGGATGAAAAAGTTGTGGCAAGCTTTGAAAGAACTCCTATGGGAGAACCCAGGTTTAAATCACGATCATCTGAATGAGGAAGCGTAAATCAATAGCAGAATACAAAAAGGGAATTCTCGATGGAGATAGAGTTCTTTTGTCACAGGCCATCACATTGGTAGAAAGCAACTTGACATCTGATATTCGTTTGGCTGGGGATTTGGTTCAGGAACTTTTACCATTCTCTGGAAAATCCATCCGAATTGGAATTACAGGGGTTCCAGGAGTAGGGAAAAGTACCTTTATTGAAGCATTTGGGAGTCTTTTGATATCCCTTGGAAAAAAAGTTGCTGTACTGGCTGTTGATCCGACTAGTCAAAAGACCAAAGGAAGTATCCTTGGGGATAAAACTCGGATGGAAAAGCTTTCCTCTGATTCCAGAGCTTTCATTCGCCCAAGTCCATCGGGATCTACGCTTGGAGGAGTGAGTTCCAAAACCAGAGAGGCGATGTTGCTTTGCGAAGCAGCTGGCTTTGATGTGATTTTGGTTGAAACAGTCGGAGTTGGACAGTCCGAGACAGCTGTCAATGGGATGGTTGATTTCTTTTTATTACTCATGTTGGCTGGAGCAGGTGATGAATTGCAAGGGATCAAAAAAGGCATTATGGAAATGGCTGATGCTTTATTCATCAATAAAGCGGATGGAGACAATGTCCAAGCTGCAAAAAGAGCAAAAGTTTCTTACCAAAATGCGCTTCATTTATTTCCGCTAGGGGAAAATAATTGGTCTCCACAAGTTTTGACTGGGTCTTCCGTTTCTAAGGAAGGACTTGAACAATGTTGGAAGTTGGTGGAAGATTTTGAAGGTAAAATGAAGGTTTCTGGATTTTGGGAAAAGAACCGTTCTGAACAAAGACTTTCCTGGTTGAATGAAAGTATTCAATCTGAATTGGGAAAGGCATTTTATAAAGATTCCAAAGTTCAGGAAAAATTGAAAAGTGAAGTGGAAAAAGTTCTGTCCGGGGAATTAAGTCCCATGAAATTGGCCCGTGAGCTTACCGAATTGTTTTTTAAATCATGAAAAAATTAATTGTTGCACTTTTGGGATTGGCCATAGCATGTCAGGCTCCAAAAAGAGAGTTGAAATTGGAAAATGAAGTACTTGAAGCTTCTAGATGCGTGGGTGGGAATTGTGCAGAAGTAAGCATTTCATGGCCCAAGGTTACTGATTTTCCCAATTCTGAGTTGATCAATGATCTTTTGATCAGAAAAGTAAAAGGCAACTTAGATACAGACAACCCTCAAGAATCAATAGAAGAGCAGATTGAAAATTTTCTCACAGAATACGAGAAAGTGACAAAGGAATTCCCTGATTACCCTGCTGGCTGGACTTTGACGATCGAAGGAAATTTGACTTATCAATCGGATTCGATTTTGAGTTTCGATTTTATTGAAGCCAACTATTCAGGAGGTGCCCATCCTAATTCCACGGAGACCTTTCTTAATGTAAATGCTTTGACAGGCGAATTATTGACTGATAAAGAGTTGATTTTGGATCAGGCAAAGCTTTTGGAAATGGCAAGGAGAGAATTTCGAAAATATCATGATGTACCCGACTCCTTAACTATTGAACAAGATGATCGCTTTTTTATTCCTGATTCAGGATTCTTTTTAGCTCAGGCAAAGGGATTTAAGGAAGGGAAGTATTGGCTAATTTATAATCCTTATGAGATCGCTCCTTATGTATTTGGTTATACTTATTTAAGTTTTGATTTGAGTGAATTAGATGGGGTGGTTAGGAAATAATAAAAAATGCTGTCTTAAATACCTTAAAAAGTCAGCCTGAGCGGAGTCGAAGGCCATTTTTCTCCGCTCAGGCTAATAAAAGATGGTTACCTAAACAAAAATCCTGAAGGACCTCTTCCCACTTCAAAACTTCTCTTTTCGGTTGCGTCTTCACCCAAAACGGTCACAGTCCCATTGCCCTGGAAACCATTCGAATTGGTGACATAGATTTCATCCAAAACTGAATCATACCCAATTCCATAAAAACCTGAACCTTCATACCAAGTAGGGTCGATGTCAGTTCCCAAAATGTCCAAAAGTGCGATGCCGTCTTGGTAGTCAGGCCAACCGGAACTGGTTAGGATATAAAGCACTCCATTTTCATCTTTTGCGAACTTCCCTGTGGCATTTGCAATCGGGTAGGAAGTCGTTGTAGCCAGGGTGAAATTATCCATATGAAAGCTGTAAAGGATCAATTCATCTCCATTTGGAGAGAATAGGTAGATTGATCCGTTCGCTTCAAAAAATCGAGAAGGACTTCCTTCTACCTCAATTGATTCGATCAATTCTGATTTTTCGGCATCGATTACCTCAACTTTTCCCTCTTCAGAACCGGCAACTAGCACGTATTTCCCGAAAGAAATCAAATCCTCAGGCTTTCTGGAAACAGGAATCTTTGTCGAAACCTGACCTCCCAGCGTGTTGTTTACCACAGCGATGTATGATTCAGGAGTGGCATAACTCGCATCGTAAGGTCCGTAATCCGAGATAAAAAGTTTGCCGGAGTTGACTGTCAGAGATCGCGGTTGATCCAAGTCAGCAGTCACAGATCCCAAACTGGAAAAGTCTCCAGGGTTTACTACCTCTACTTTTCCTGTGTTTGCAACTAAATAAAGCCTGTCGTTCTCTAAAACCATGTCTTGAAGCAATCCTGCAAATGGTCTGGCATTGGCGTCTTCAAAAATATTGGCTTTTAGCTCATCGGTACTGGGATTTAGGTGATAAACTTCTCCATCATTGGAGCCGAAAGAGCCTTCATTCATGATCAAAATTCCTGAATCATATTCTCCCAGCGGGATTTCAGGGGCATTTTCTGTACAGGCAAAAAGAATGAAAATTAAGGCAAAAGCCTTGCTGAACTGTAGTAGTCTAAACTTCATAGTTGAATTGATAAATTGAAATGATAAGATCTTCCGGGCATGGGTCGGAGATATAAAACTTGATAGTTGGTGTCAAAAAGATTTTGGATTCGGAATTGCATCGGGATCTTGATTTTACCGATCGAAAAGCCCTCATAAGAAAAGCGGCTGTTCCAAAGTGTAAAAGGGTCCATCATACGTGGATTGTCGGCAGTAACGCTTCTTTTTCCAGTATAGTCCCCTGCAAAAGAAATCGAGAAACCATTCAACTTTCCTCCAATTCCAACTGTCGCTTGGTGTTGGGGTGTGTAAGGAAGTTGTTTTCCGAGGGATGGATCATTTTCAGCAATTCCCTGAATCGAAACAGCTCTGTTGAAGCTGTATTGCCAATGTGGATTCCAGTGTATTTTTCCCGTTTGAAAATTCGCTTTGCCTTGGTATTCTATTCCTTCCGACCTTACTTTTCTGATGTTTTGAGGGGACCAAACAGAACCATTGGGTAGCCAAATGATCCAATTGTCCACATCCATCCAGTACCCGGTCAGGCTTTGTTCTAAATTTTTGGATTGCCAAAGAAACCCAGATTCTGCATTCCAGCTTTTCTCTGGAAGTAAATCCGGGTTTCCTCCGGGTTTCCAAAATCGGTCATTGAGTGTGGGCACTTTGAATCCCATACTTCCAGAAGCTTTCAAGGTCAAACTTTGACCTTCACTTTGTTGAATTTTCCAGTCCAAACCCAGGCTCGGAATCAATGGTTTGAAGTTATCGAGGTACACGAAATGCCTTCCATTGAAAGAGAAAGTTAGCTTTTCATTTGCCAGAAATTGGATGGATTCGAAAAATTCGATTCGTTGATCAGTTGCGGAATAAGTGCTTAAATCTCCCTTGATGAAGGAAAATCTTGTTCCTGCATGAAACTTCCACTTGTTTTTCGTTGAATAATCCCATTCAGCCCCAAAGAACAATTGCCTCGTTTTAGAAAGGCTGCCATTGAAAGTCAGGTGATCTTGTACAAGTCCGGATTTAAAAAGCCAAGATGCTTTTTGCATAAAAATCTCATAGTCCAAAGACCATTTCCAACTTTCATCCTCCTGCAAATCTTGAGTATTAGAACCCATCGGAGCTTGAATTTCCCGGTTGGCTCGATTGTACCAAAAAGAGCTGTTTAGCAACTGGTTTTCTTTGGTTTTCCAGGAAAGATCTTGCACAATTCCATATTGGTTGACCTGTCCGTGTTCTTGATCAACTGTCGGGGTTCCAGGCTTGGAAAGGTCTTCAAACCGGTAATTGTTTTCTGTAAAAAGTCTATATGCTTTGGTTTGAAAAGCCAATTTCTCAGTAGAAAACCCAGCTTTGATACGCGTATTATAAGTTCCAAAACTTCCAAACTCCTGAGAAAATAGGAGATGAGGAGTTAGGGAGAATTTTGCCGTGCTCCTCAATTGAATGCTTCCGCCGATGGATTCATTTCCAATCAAAGCTCCTGAAGATCCGAATTGAAGATCCGCCTGATCGATTGCTAAAATTGGAATTAGGGAAAGATCACTCTGTCCCAAAGAGGGGCTGTTGATGGGGAGTCCATTCCAAAAAAGTGCTGTATGACCCGCAGAAGTGCCTCGGAATGATGGTGATGAAAGCATTCCTGGTCCATATTGACGGGCGAAAATAGGACTGGTTTCTTGCAAAAGATCAGAAAGGGTTCTGCTATTATATCCTTGGATATCCTCAGAAGTCCAAGCGATTGCTTTTTGGCCCTGACCAAATCGTTGGTAGACAGGAGCTGTCACTTCGACCTCCTTCAGAGACAAAGTATCCAATCCTTCAGTTTGAAAACCGAAGGTCGACATAAACCATACGAGCAAAATCATGCCTGATCGAATTAATTTTCAATTCGATTCGGGCTTGAAGAGAAATAGGAAGAAATCAGAATGGGGATTCCCAGTCAATTCTCCATCGCTTTTCCTCCGAAAGCACTGAATCAATAGAATCAGGCAGGTCTCCTGGCTCGTCTGACTCTTGCCGGCCTTCTCAAGCTTTCCTGATTGGATCAGGATTGCTCAATGGCGTGGGAGGCAAAAGCATTTTCCACTCAAAATTTCTTCTGAACAGATTCAGACTTACAGTTGCGGGGACAGCTCCGGTATCACACCGGATTCCCTTTTAATCCAAGACTCGAAGCTTCGAATCCGGAACCTGTTTCTGCCACAAACTTAGACTCAATTTTGATTTGAAACAATCGGGTTTGAAAAGATTTTTTGTATTCGGAAATATCTTGTTCTTACTTTGAGGGCGAAAAAATCATTGAATATTGAAAATCCAGAATAAATTTTTTAACCCGCTTTTAGCTTTGATAATTCTTTTTTCATGCGCAGAAAAGAGTGCTGAAAATGAAAATCTTACTTTAGAAAATATTCCGCTTTCGTATGCGCAAGGTTTTGATATCCAGGAAGGTGAAGGTTTTTGGATCTTGACTGTGAATCAACCTTGGAAGGGAGCTAAGCAAAGTTTCAAATATTTGGTTTTGGAAGAGGGAAAGTCTGGTCCCGAAGGAGAATTTAATGGAGTGATTCAACTTCCAGTAGAAGAAGTGATTTTGACTTCGACCACTCAAATCCCCCATTTGGACCTTTTGGGAGAAACTCAAAAAATGATTGCTTTTCCAAATTTGGATTTAATTTCTTCTGAAAAAGTTTGGGAGAGGATTGATCAAAATTTGGTGAAAGATTTGGGGTCAGCACCCTCTGCAAATGTGGAGATGATTCTTGAAATGGAGCCTGATTGGATGATGGTTTCGACTTTGGGTGAGGATATGAGAAATATGGATTTGTTGAATCAATCCGGTATCCCAACCCCCATCAATGGAGAGTATGTGGAACAGCATCCTTTGGGTAGAGCAGAGTGGATCAAATTTACAGGTGTGCTTTTAGGAAAATACGAAGAAGCAGATTCTGTTTTTGGGGTTGTGGAAAAAGCATATTTAGAGGCAGAGGAATTGGTAAAATCAATTCCTGATGCTGAAAAACCGACTGTTCTTACGGGAGTATTATATCAGGATATTTGGTATGCGCCTGGATCTGAAAGTTGGGGAGCTAAAATCCTTGAAAATGCAGGTGGAAACTACATTTTCAAGGAACAAAAAGGAACTGGAAGTCTGGAGCTGAATTATGAATATGTCTTGGATCAATCCATGAATTCTAAATTTTGGATTGGCTCAGCAGATTTTAATAGTCTTCAAGAAATGGGAGAGGCTGAACCGAGATACAAGGTTTTTAAAGCATTTAAGGAAGGAAATGTATTTACATATACTGCGAAGAAAGGTCCTAAAGGCGGATTTGAGTATTTTGAGTTGGGATATATGAGACCTGATTGGGTTTTGAAGGATTTGATCAAGATCATACATCCTAACTTATTACCTGATTACCAGCTGTATTTTTACAATCAATTGAATGAAAATTAGTAGAAATGGAATCTTGCTCGGCGGAGCATTTATGTTGCTGATATTTAGCTTATTGCTGAATGTGAGTCTTGGCTCCGTTTCTATTTCCGTTTCAGCTATTTTGGAAGGCCTATTTTCAGGGAATTGGGAGAGAAATTCATACGAACAGATCATTCTTAACTACCGTTTTCCCAAGGCGCTTGTGGCGATTTTGGCAGGAGTTGGTTTGAGTATTTCTGGTCTTCAAATGCAGACATTTTTTAGAAATCCATTAGCGGGACCCTATGTTTTGGGGATTAGTTCTGGGGCTGGATTTGGTGTAGCCATTTTGATTTTAGCGGGATCCATTTTCGGTTTTGCAAGCAATGCCATGAATCCTTGGGCCGTTGCAGTTGCGGGTACTTTGGGAGCAGGCTTGATATTGGTTTTAGTGAGTTTGGTCGCTTGGAGGGTGAAAGATAGCATGACCTTATTGATCGTAGGGATCATGTTTGGAGCGGCTGTTTCCTCGATTATTTCTGTTTTGGCCTATTTTTCAGGAGCAGAGGCTTTGAAATTATACACGATTTGGTCCATGGGTAGCTTAGGGGGCTTGGGATGGGCTCAAGTTACTTTGCTTTCTATAGTTATCCTTTTGGGCTTGATTCCAGTTATTTTTTCCATTCGAGCTTTCAATGCCTCTTTATTGGGAGAATCCTATGCGGCAAGTATGGGGATCAGTCCAGTGAAATTGCGCTGGCTAATGATCATCAGTACAGGTCTGATGTCAGGGGCAGTGACTGCATTTTGTGGACCTATTGCTTTTGTTGGGATAGCTGTTCCACATGTCGCCAGAATTATTTGGAAAACTTCGGATCATCGAATCCTTTTCCCAGCTTCAGCCCTTTGTGGATCGGTTTTGTTGCTTTTGTGTGATGCTATAGGCCAACTGCCAGGCTCTGCACAAAGCCTTCCTATCAATGCAGTTACCTCATTGATCGGTGCTCCGATTGTGATTGCTTTAGTTTTAAAAAGAAATTTCAGTAAAGAATTTTAACATGAAGAAAGCTGTCATTTCGGGAAAGAATTTAAGTCTGGGTTATAAAAAAGGCGAAACGAAGAAAGAGATTCTACATGGATTGAATTTCGATTTGTACGCTGGGCAATTGACCTGTCTTTTAGGAGCAAACGGAGTTGGAAAAACTACTTTGGTAAAGGCAATTATGGGGAGAATTCCTGTTTGGAATGGAAAATTGTTGGTAGAAGGCAAGGAGCTTTCTAAACTTAATTCTAAAGAACTTTCCAAATTACTCGCAGTGGTATTGACAGAGCCAATTGTAGCTGGAAATATGACCGTTGGCCAATTGGTTAGTTTGGGTAGAACTCCATACTTGAATTGGTCGGGATATTTGTCCGCACATGATAAACAAGTGGTAGAAGAAGCTTTGATTTCTACACAGATTTTGGAAATCAAGGATGAGAGATTAAGTGAAATATCAGATGGACAAAGACAAAAAGCTATGATTGCACGTGCTCTTGCTCAGGATGCACCGATCATGATTTTGGATGAACCTACAGCTCATTTGGACCTAGTCAATCGATTTGAGATTATGGAATTACTCCATTCCATTTCTCAGTCTCAAAACAAAAGTATCCTCGTGATTACTCATGATTTGGATATTGCTCTGGAAACCTCCGATCAACTTTGGATTATGAGGAAAGAGAAGAAATTAATCGCTGGATTAACCGAAGATTTGATCGTAAAAGGACTGATAGATTCTCTTTTTTCTAAAGAAAAAATCCATTTTAATTCTAAAAGGGGAAAGGTAGAGCTTGAAAATAAATTGGCAAAGCTGGATTTCGAGGGAGATGAATCTCTTGCATTCTGGATTCAAAAGGCCTTGGGAAAAGCAAATATTACTGAGGTGAAAAGCGCTATAAAAATTCAAGAAAACCCATTTTTTATTCATTATGAAGACTTGGAATTCAGCTCGATACAAGAATTTGTAGCCTTTTTATTTTTAGGAGAATAAATATCAATTCATTTATAAATCCATAAAACCTATCAAAAAAGTAGAGAATTGCTTTATTGAATCACTTTTTTCATATATTTGTCACACTAATTATTTGTATGACACAAGAGCAATTCGCAAAATATTCTTTCTTGCTGGACCGTACTGCCAGAAAAGTCAAGCAATATGCCCAGCAGCAGTTCAAGTCAGGGGATTTTGATGTGACGGTGGACCAATGGTTGGTGATGAAAAACCTTTCAGAAAATGGTCCATCAAGTCAAACCGAGTTGGCAGGATTGGTTTTCAAGGATCATCCTACTTTAACTCGGATCATTGATCTACTAAGCAAGAAAGGTTATGTGGAAAGAGTGCCGCATCCTCAGGACAGAAGGAGCTTCCAATTGCACTTGACTGAGGCAGGGGTGTCAAAAGTCACTGCTCTCCGTCCTCAAATATTAGAGATTCGCGAAAAAGCTTGGGAGAATCTGAATCAAACGGATTTTGATGAGTTTAAGCGAATCTTAAATACCATCTACCAAAATTTGGATGGCCAAGTAATAGAAGATTAAGAATAAAATTTAAAATAGAAAATCCAGGGATTTCCCATAAAGAACTTCGATATGATTCACACCGATTTATGTATCATTGGAGCAGGCCCAGTGGGCTTATTTGCAGTTTTTGAAGCAGGTCTGCTCAAAATGCGTTGTCATTTGATCGATGCTTTGCCACAAGTGGGAGGGCAGCTTTCAGAAATTTATCCTCAGAAGCCTATCTATGATATTCCAGGATATCCAGAAGTAAAGGCTCAGGATTTGGTTGACAACTTGATGGAGCAAATCAAGCCTTTCAAACCAACTTTTACCTTGGGAGAAAGAGTTGATCATTTGGATAAGCAAGAAGATGGAAGTTACATCGTGACAACAAGCGACAAGACTCATGTTCATGCCAAAGTGATTGTAATTGCTGGAGGTTTGGGATGTTTTGAGCCTAGAAAGCCGGTTTTGGATAATTTGGAGACTTTCGAAGGAAAAGGAATCACTTACATGGTGAAGAATCCTGAGACTTTCAGAGGTAAAAAAGTTGTCTTGGCAGGTGGAGGTGACTCTGCTTTGGACTGGACAATCTACCTTTCTAAAGTTGCTGAGAAAGTTACTTTGGTGCATAGAAATGAAACTTTCAGAGGAGCTCCTGATTCTGCTGCGAAAGTATTTGATTTGGCCAGCCAAGGTAAAATTGACTTGATCCTTTCTGCAAATTTGAAGGAAGTTGGAGGAAACGGAGTATTGAATTCCGTAACTCTTCACGATAAAGCCAAGACCGAAATCAAGATTGATGCAGATTATTTGATTCCTTTGTTCGGTTTGAGTCCGAAGTTGGGACCAATTGCAGATTGGGGGCTTTCTATCGATAAAAATGCGATCGAAGTAGACACCAGAGATTACTCTACTGGAGTGGAAAGAATCTACGCGATTGGAGATATCAATACCTATGAAGGAAAATTGAAATTGATCCTTTGTGGATTCCATGAAGCTGCGATCATGATGCACTCTGCCTTCAAGTATGTATATCCGGATCAGAAATTGAGCTTCAAATACACAACTGTTAATGGAGTAAACACATTTTAATTCTATTTTTGAATCATGGTAAATTTCACTGTAGAAGATCACGACGGTAACCGTCAAGAAATAGAAGCTCCTGACGATATGGGCTTCAGCCTAATGGAAATTTTGAAAGCTTCAGAATATCCTGTTTTGGCAACTTGTGGAGGGATGGCTCTTTGCGCTACCTGCCATGTGGAGATTTTGGAAGGAAAAGACGAATTGGGAGAAGCTACAGATGTAGAATTGGACCAATTGGAAAATCTTCCAGAATACTATCCAACTTCAAGATTGGCTTGCCAAATCCGTATCGGAGATATTTTGGAAGGAGCAGTAGTGAAGCTAAGAGGAGAAGACGTCGTCTAAGTCAAAAAGATTTATAGTTGAAAACCACCTCAAAAGGGTGGTTTTTTTTATTTTCAAGAAACATGTCAATCATTTCCTTATGAAAGCTTTATTTCTCTCTCTCTTATTTTTTCTTCCTGCCTTTGTCTTTGCTCAAATATCTGATGTGCAAAAAGAAAGTTCATTGAAGATCAATCAGTTGATTCATACCTATTCAAAAGCGAGGGAAACGAAAGATTATGAACTTTTAAAATCCATCCTTACGGAAAATGTGGATCAATTGGTTTCGAATGGGGAATGGAGAAATGGTATCAATGAGGCCATTGAGGGAATGATGGCAAGCTCCAGTTCCAATCCTGGTGGACGTTCATTGGAAGTCGAGAAAATCAAATTTTTATCCGATGAAATAGCGGTTGTGGATTGTCGCTATTTGATTTCGGCACCGAATGGAGATCAGAGAAAACTTTGGAGCAGTTTTGTGGTTGTTTTCTCGAAAAAGACCTGGAAAATCTCGGCAATTAGAAATATGGATCCCGGAAATTAATTTTTCTAAAGAATGTATCAATTCGGTGAACAATAGCGTATTGAGAATAGTTTTTAAGCTATTCTTATGAGATACATTTACATTTTATTTTTGCTTATGGTAGTTTCCTCCTGCCAGATTTTTGAGTCTGCTTCCAAAGATTACACCTTGGAAGAGCTAGAAATTCTCTATGGAGAAATCCAAGAGCTATCCGAATCAAAATCCTGTACAAATTCCTCGGAATGGAAGTTTGTGGCATTGGGAAGTAAGCCTTGCGGTGGACCTTGGAAATATATTGCCTATTCTTCTTCGATTGATGAGGCTAAGTTTTTGGAAAAAGTGAAGACTTACAACAAGCTTCAAGCGGAGGATAATGCAAAAAATGAAAGATTTTCAGACTGTATGTATGTAAGCCCACCTAGTTCGGTGGTATGTGAGGCCGGGAAGCCTGTATTTCAGTATGATTAAGGTTATTGTTTCGTTTTGAAACAATTATTTTTTTGGTTTTATTGGAAGGATATTCCCTTATCCTATGAAAACCCTTTTAGCCTGTTTATTTCTTGTTTTTGCTTTTGCCTGCTCGGAAAAAAATCCTGACCAATCACTTCATATAGAGGAAGTTTCCGTCACTGGAGGAAAGATTTCAGGATATTATTCCGAGGAAGATTCCATCAAAATATTCAAAGGAATTCCATTTGCCGCACCACCCTTAGGTGAGTTGAGGTGGAAAGCTCCCCAACCTGTAATCCCATGGGAAGGTGTTTTGGAAACCACAGAAAATCCCGCTTCATTAATGCAGGGGGCTCCAGTTCCATTTTTTGCTTGGTCAGAGGAGTTTTTGATTCCAAAAGAGCCAATCTCTGAAGATGGTTTGTATTTGAATGTTTGGACTCCAGCTACAGAAAAGGATGAGAAAATTCCTGTTTTGGTTTGGGTTCATGGGGGTGGCTTTGTCTCTGGTTCAGGTACTGTTCCTTTATATGATGGAGAAGCCTTGGCCAAAAAGGGGATCATCGTGGTGACCATTAATTATCGATTAGGGATTTTTGGTTTTTTGGCACATCCGGAATTAAGTGATGAAAACACAGAAGGAGTTTCTGGTAATTATGGGATTTTAGATCAGATTGCAGCCTTGAAATGGGTGAATGAAAACATTGCTGCTTTTGGAGGTGATCCTGAAAATGTAACCATTGCTGGTCAATCTGCGGGGGCATTTAGCATCAATGCATTGGTAGTATCGCCTTTGGCAAAAGGATACTTCAATAAGGCAATTGCAGAAAGTGGGGCCATGGTAAATCGTGGCTCTGGATTGGTAGGAGGGTTGAAAAGTTCTGAAGAGCACAACCAAAAAGTTTTGTCAGATCTGGGATATACATCTATTGAGGGCTTAAGAAATTTACCTGCTGACAGCCTGCTTAAAATTCAGGCTAGGTTTTCCCCTGTAGTAGATGGAGTTGTTTTGCCTTCAGTTAAAGAGGCAATTGAATCTGGTAATTATTCTGATGTTCCATTGTTGACAGGATGGAATGCGGATGATTTGGTACGGACGGATCCATCCAAAAATCCTGAAGAATTTGAAAAAAATGCAATCAAAGAATATGGTGGAAGAGCAGGTGAATTTTTGGAATTGTTTCCTGCTGATGATGAAGTCCAGCTAAAAGAATCTCAAAATTTATTATCCGAACTGATGTTTGGAATGCAAAACTACAGCTGGGCCAAGCTTCAGACACAGAAAGGCTCCAGTTCTGCATATTTGTATTATTTCACCCGTGTTCCTCCAGGAGAACCTAATTACGGTGCCTTTCACTCGGCAGAATTTGCCTATGCACTTCATACTCTCAAGAATTGGAATAGGCCTTTTGAACAAGCGGATTATGATTTGGAAGAGAAGATGTCCACTTATTGGGTGAATTTTGTAAAAACGGGGAATCCAAATGGGGAAGGAATGCCAGAATGGCCTATTTTCAATCCTGAAGACCCCATGGTGATCGAGTTAGGAGAAGAAGTTTTGGCAATTCCTCTGCCTCACAGTTCCCAGATTAGATTCTTGGAAAGCACAATTCAATAAACAATGTTGGGTTTATTAGGCGTTTTGACCATTGCTATTCTACTTTTTTTGATCATTTCAAAAAAGACCTCAGCAGTGGTGGCTTTGATTCTGGTGCCGGTTTTAGCTGGAATTTTAGCTGGGAAATTCGAAGAATTACCATCTATGATCTCCAGCGGTTTGATAAGTATAGCTCCGACAGGCGTCATGTTTGTTTTTGCAATTTTATTTTTTGGGGTATTAATGGATGCCGGAACTTTTCAGCCTATTATTTCAAGACTTTTAAAACTGGCAGGAAATGATCCGGTGAAAATTGCTCTTGCTACAGCTGCTCTGGCCATGATGGTTCATTTGGATGGTTCTGGTGCAGTTACATTCTTGGTAGTAATTCCTGCTTTACTTCCCATTTATGACCAAATAGGGATGAACAGGTTGACACTTGCGAGTATTGTAGCACTTTCCGCAGGTACAATGAATATTTTGCCTTGGGGAGGCCCAACAATTAGAGCTGCTTCTGCTTTGGATGTTACAGTCACTGAGTTATTCAATCCTTTATTGATCCCTTTTTTGGTTGGTTTGGTAACAGTGTTTGGTATCGCTTTTTACTTAGGGAAAAAAGAAATAGATACAATTCCTTCTGTTGAATTAAGTAGGGTTCAAGAGGGAAATACTGATCAAAAGGTGAAGCTTCCTCTTTGGAGATTTTGGATCAATATAGCTTTGATTTTGCTCGCAATTCTAACCATCGTGATGTCTTGGGCTCCTCCTTATGTGGTGTTTATGATAGCCTTTGGATTGGCTTTGCTGATTAATTTCCCAAAAGTTTCAGATCAAAAAGAAAGAGTGGATGCTCACGCGAAAGAAGCCTTGTTAATGGCGAGTATTTTATTTGCCGCTGGCTGTTTTACGGGGATTTTAAAAGGGAGTGGAATGATGGATGCCATGGCTTCAGGAATCCAAACTATAATTCCTGAATTTCTGGGTAGACAATTACCTTTATTGACTGGGATTTTGGCAATGCCGGCGAGTTTGGTTTTTGATCCGGATTCTTTTTATTTCGGGATTTTGCCGCTTTTAGCTTCAACTGCTGAATCTTTCCAAGTTAGTGGAATAGAGGCTGGTCAAGCAGCTATATTAGGTCAGATGACAACGGGCTTTCCAGTTAGTCCATTAACTGGATCTACTTATTTGCTGATTGGATTGGCAGGAGTGGATTTGGGTGATCATCAGAAAAAGACCATTCCTTTGGCTTTTTTGGTGACTTTGGTGATGCTTTTTGTTTCTGTTTTGATTGGTGTGATCAGGGTATGATATGAAAGAGAAAATAAGAATTGGTTGTGGAGCAGGATTTTCTGGGGACAGAATTGAACCCGCATTGATTTTGACTGAAAAAGGGGATTTAGATTATCTCATTTTAGAATGCCTAGCAGAAAGAACAATTGCTTTGGCGCAAAAGCGTAAACTTCAAAATCCCGATTTAGGATATGATGTTCTTTTGGAAAAAAGAATCTCGGGTTTGTTGCCTCTTTTATTGAAAAACAAAACTCGTTTAATAACCAACATGGGAGCAGCCAACCCCATAGCTGGTGCAAAGAAAATCATTGAATTAGCGAAAGAACAAGGTTTGAAGGTAAAGGTTGCTGCAGTTTTTGGAGATGACGTTTTTTCCTTTTTATCTGGAGATGAGTATTCTCTTGAAAATGATATACCCATCTATTCATATGGTAAATTGGTGTCAGCAAATGCTTATTTGGGTGTCGAGGCGATTTTACCTGCATTGGCGACTGATGTCGATATTATAATTACCGGAAGAGTGGCAGATCCCTCTTTGTTTTTGGCTCCTATGATTTATGAATTTGGATGGGAGGTCGATGATTTTGAAAAAATGGGAAAAGGTACGGTCTTAGGACATTTGTTGGAATGTGCAGGTCAAATTACTGGAGGCTATTTTGCGGATCCAATAAGCAAACCAATCCCTGATATGCATATTTTGGGACATCCATTTGTGGATGTTTTTAAGGATGGACATGGTGTCATTTCAAAAGTAGAAGGTACCGGAGGGGCCATTACCCCTCAGACTACCAAAGAGCAATTATTATATGAAGTCCTGGATCCGTTTCATTACTTCACTCCTGATGTGATTGCAGATTTTTCTTCGGTTAAAATCGAAGAGATTTCAAAAAATCAAATTCAAATAAAAGGGGGAGGGGGTAATTCAAAACCGGAAACTTACAAGGTGAGTGTTGGATATGAAGCAGGTTTTCGTGGGACTGGCGAAATTTCCTATGCGGGAGCTCATGCAGTAGAGAGAGGAGAGTTGGCGGCCGAAATCATGCGATTGAGATTGAAGGATAAGATTCAAAATCTCAAGATTGATTTGATTGGAATGAATTCATTGCATCCATCTGAATTTTCCAAGGAATCTCAACCTTATGAAGTCAGGCTTCGGGTAACAGGAATGTGTGATTCCCTTTCTTTGGCACAGGAAATTGGAGAGGAAGTAGAAGCTTTGTATACCAACGGACCAGCCGGTGGTGGAGGGGCAAGAAAATATGTAGAACAAGTCGTAGGAGTGATTTCAACATTGTTAGAAAGGGATCAAGTTAAACCAGGTATTCAATTGTTTTCCGCATGAAAAAGTTAGCAGAAATAGCACATAGCAGAGCAGGTGACAAAGGAAATATTTTGATCTTGTCTTTAATTCCTTTCGATTCAAATGATTTTGATTTGCTGGTCGAGAAAGTTTCAGCAGACCTGGTGAAAAATCATTTGAAGAATCAAGTCAAGGGGACTGTTACCAGATATGTTTTACCTGATTTGAAGGTCATGCAATTTACCTGTACTGATGCATTGGCAGGCGGTGTGACTACTTCTTTGGCTTTGGATGCGCATGGGAAAAGTCTGAGCTATGCCCTTCTTGAATTAGAAATCTGATTAATCAAAAACCTCCACTCCAAGTGTTAATTCCAATTCTGTAGGCTGTTGAATTACGTCTTCGATTTCTTTTTTGATTTCCCTAAAATCATTCTCATCCAAAGGCTTTTTGGATAGTATGGTCACAGAGAGTCTGACGGGGTTCAGTCCGATTACTTTGACATCCCGCATTAAACCATGTGGAATTTCTTTTCCTCCCAGTTCTTGAATCAATCTGTTTTCCAAAACCATATTTCTAAAGCTGAAAATCAAAGGTGCTGTCACCAATACAAGAATTCCCACACTGATCAGCAGACCTTTTTTTGCCAATTGAAATGGGCTGAATCCCAATAAAAGGAAAGTTAAGGATGCTGCCATTACAATTCCGGCAAGGTTGGTTCCCAAAAGAAGAAAAGCTCCCCAGAATACATTCCAATCTCCCCATCCCAATCCGATTCCAGCTACAGCCAATGGAGGAACCAATGCAACGGATATAGCTACACCCGCAAGAGTTTTGGCAATCTCTTCTTTGGAATATGCAAAGGCTCCTGCTACTCCCGAAACTATTGCTATTCCCAGATCCAATAAATTGGGTCTTATCCGGGATTGAATTTCCGAGTTCATGGAATGTAAAGGAGTTATCAGAGTAATCAGCATTGCAAATATCAAACCTATCAGAACTCCCCAGAAAATTGTGATTAGGCTATTTTTTACTAATAATCCATCTTGTCGTAATGCACCCATGGCTAAAGAAATAATCGGTGCCATTAATGGAGCCAAAATCATCGCTCCAATCACGACTGGAGTAGAATTCGCAAATAGACCAAAGGTGGCAATAAGGGTAGAAAGAGCCATTAAGACCAGGTAATTGGAAGTGGTCTGGGAGTTTTGTCTGAGAAGAGTAAACAGCTCTTTGAACTCATCATAGGTGGCATGTCTTACCCAGGGTAGATACCCTCGGGTCAATTCCTCCCGTAATTTCCCCGTTGGTAGGGCTTTTAGATTTAGCTCCTTTTTTTGAGACTCATTTTCTTTTGTAGACTCGAAATAAGTCTGGATTTTCACTTTTTCAGACCGGATCTCAAGTTCCAACTGATTGGATTTTTCTTCTTTTCCATCAAGGGCATAGCCAAATTCTTCCTCACTTTCGATTGTTAGTTTTTTTGTGGAGATGTAACTCAAAAAGTCAGGTATAGCACTCCCTTTGACCGGGAAGAATAAGTTTTGCATTCCAAACTGAATGATCGAAAAAAGACTTTTAGGTGCTAGAATGATGACATGCAATAGCCCTTCATTGAGTCCGGAGTCCTTGATGACTCTTTTGAAAATAAGGTTGCTTTCACAATGTGAAACGGCCAGAATTCCCATAGCGGCTATTTCAAGAGTTTTGGCGCTTTCATCATCTCCATAGGTGATCTTGTACTTTCGAAGTTTTACTTTTTGAAAAAGCTTTTTGAATCTTGAAAACCGATCTGCAATATTTTTGAAAAAGCCTTTTTGGATAGAATCATACAAAACAGAAAGAGACTCACCAATAACCAAGGAATTGAGACAAAGTTGGTCATTGATAGAAAGGAGATCGTATGGAGGTGTTTTTTCCTGCTCTTTGAATGCTATAAAAGCTGCCTCTTTTGAATTTGGAACACCAAAGGATCGCGCCAATAGGGTTAATTCAGGGTGGGGGAGGAAATGGATTGCCGGAGAATTTTCATCCAGTTTTTGGATAAGCTCTTGTCCTTGCTGATCATTGATCCAAAGCAATAAATCGTCTTCAGAAGAATAGTCCGAAAGAGAAAGGTCGTTGAAAGGAATTTTTTGATTTGGAGCAGGATCCAATTTTTCGAAAAATGCGTCTTTATCTTCCTTCTCAAGGTTTGGGTCAAAAATAAGAGTATAACTATCCATGTGCCAAAATCAAAGAATAAATTAGGTATGTACTAAAATAGAAAACACCCGGTGTAATTCGGGTGTTTTTTGTGATTATTCTTCCTTGAGGAGTTTTTCTAAAATCTCAATGGCAGCTTCCGAAAGGACAGTTCCTGGTCCAAATACAGCCGCTACTCCTTTGTCATAGAGGAACTGGTAATCTTTGGGAGGAATAACTCCGCCCGCAACCACCATGATGTCAGGTCTTCCCAATTTCTTCAATTCATTGATCAATTGAGGAACGAGTGTTTTATGTCCTGCCGCCAATGATGAAGCTCCTACCAAATGAACGTCATTTTCAATTGCCTGCATTGCAACTTCCTCTGGTGTTTGGAATAGTGGGCCGATATCTACATCAAAACCCAAATCTGCAAAGCCTGTTGCAATTACTTTCGCGCCTCGATCATGTCCATCTTGCCCCATTTTGGCGACCATGATGCGGGGTCTTCTTCCTTCCATTTCTTCAAATTGATCGGAAAGTTGAATTGCTTTTTTGAATGAATCCTGATTTTTCACTTCTGCTGCATAAACTCCAGAGATAGATTTTGTCTGTGCTTGATGTCTCCCATAGGCCTTTTCCATAGCTAAAGAAATCTCTCCTAAGGTAGCCCTTTTTCTAGCTGCATCTACTGCAAGTTCCAACAGGTTACTTTCGCCCGATTCTGCACATTCGGTAATTCGTTCTAAAGATTTTTCCACCTCTTTGGAATTCCTTTTTGATTTGACATCGTTGATTCGATCGATTTGAGATTTCCTTACCGAGTCATTATCCACTTCCAAAAGCTCTATGTCCGATTTCTCATCGATTTGATATCTATTGACTCCGACGATTATATCCTTTCCACTATCAATTCTTGCTTGTTTTTTTGCGGCTGCTTCTTCGATTCTAAGCTTTGGAAGTCCTGCTTCATTGGCTTTGGCCATTCCGCCCATTTGTTCAACCTCCTCAATCAATGTCCAAGCTCTTTCAACCAATTGGTCTGTCAAATATTCCACATAATAGGACCCTCCCCAAGGATCGACAACCTCTGTGATTCCTGTTTCATTCTGAAGGATTAGCTGAGTGTTTCTAGCGATTCTTGCCGAAAAGTCAGTTGGTAAAGCAATGGCTTCATCCAAGGAATTCGTGTGGAGGGATTGGGTTCCACCCATTGCAGCGGCCATAGCCTCTATAGCTGTTCTAGTGACATTATTAAAAGGATCTTGCTCGGTCAAAGACCAGCCGGAAGTCTGGCTATGCGTTCTTAAGGCAAGGGATTTATCGTTTTTGGGATTAAATTGTTTGACAATTTTAGCCCAAAGAAGCCTTCCTGCTCTCAGTTTGGCTATTTCCATGAAATAGTTCATCCCAATTGCCCAAAAGAATGAAAGTCTAGGTGCAAAATCGTCTATGTCCAATCCCGCTTTGATTCCTGTTCTGAGATATTCCAATCCATCCGCCAAGGTGTAAGCCAATTCCAAATCTGCCGTTGCTCCAGCTTCCTGCATGTGATATCCAGAAATAGAAATAGAGTTGAATTTGGGCATAAACTTGGATGTGTATTCAAAAATATCCGCGATTATTTTCATGGATGGCTGTGGAGGGTAGATATACGTATTCCGAACCATGAATTCCTTCAAGATGTCATTTTGGATAGTTCCACTCAATTGTTCCGGCTTCACTCCTTGTTCCTCAGCAGCGACAATGAAGAATGCCATAACAGGGATCACTGCTCCGTTCATAGTCATGGAAACCGACATTTGATCCAATGGAATCTGGTCGAAAAGGACCTTCATATCCTCAACCGTATCGATAGCGACACCAGCTTTTCCGACATCACCTACTACTCGGGGATGATCCGAATCATATCCTCTGTGCGTCGCTAAGTCAAATGCTACGGATAGTCCTTTTTGACCAGCAGCTAAGTTTCTTCTATAAAAAGAATTAGACTCTTCTGCGGTTGAAAAACCTGCATATTGGCGAATGGTCCAAGGTCTAATTGCATACATAGTGCTGTAAGGTCCTCTTAAATAAGGAGGGATCCCCGCTGCAAAATTTAGATGAGGCAACTTCAGGATTTCCTTTTCATTGAATGAATCAGGTATTTGTATTTGCTCAGGCGAATCCCAGCTTTGAGTGGATTGATTTGCCTTTTCAGAATTGTGATATTTCCAATTTTTAAAATCAGGTCTCATTGGGCAAGGGATTTTTCAAGTGAAAAACTAGCTCTAGTTGGGCGTAATTGGAATTCTTTCTCCTGGAAATCCTGAATTTCTAAGTTGTTTTCTAATTTTTTGGATGGCTGATATTTATTAGCTCCAACTTTGACTAGCACCTTATTCAATATTTGGTTTTGAATAAGGATTCTTGTCTCCCTGATAGATTTTTGGAGTTCTCTTGTTTGGAAAGACTTCAACCAACCACCTTTTGATTCAAGACTTGTAATATTTGACTGGACTTTTGCGCAAATTTCAGCTTCCAAGGTCTCTAAGTAGTAGGATCCCGAACTTGGGTCCATTACTTTGTCTAGATAGGATTCTTCTTTCAGTATCAAAGAAATATTTTTAGCAATCCTTTTTTCGAGCGTATCTGCAATTTTACCTTCTGTAGGAATAACCCAAATGGAATTCGAGCCTCCAATAACACCTGCCATGGCTTCATAAGTTTGACGAATCAGGTTTGAGTTTTTATCTAAAAATGAGTGACTCCAAGTTGCAGTAGAGGAAATAAGATGGAGGTTTTCAGGAGATGTTTCTACATCAAATTGTTTGGCAAGCGACGAAAATAAGTTTCTAAGGGATTTTAACTTTGCGATTTCAAGGAAAAACTCTTCTGCTATAGAGGAGTGTATCATTATGTTGTCAAAGCAGGTTTTGGCATCAATTCCCAATTCGGTTAAAGAAGATACTATTTCTATGATTTCGCCGAAGCCAAAGGTGAGTTCTTGAATTCCTGTTCCTCCGCTGTTTCTGTATTTGGAAAACTCTATACAAATGGGGAAGAAGGAAGGGTATTCTTTCCAGTCTATGATGACTTGTTGAGTAAGTGAGATTTTCTTTGCAAAATCTCCATTAGATTCTAAAAGGTCACCGGTGGGAGACCAAATAAATCCTCCATGAAGATCTGATTGATTAAGGTCCATTTGCTGAATGAACTTTGAGAAAGAAAGCAAAATTACTCCTGCATTTTGAAGAGGCTTGATATATATATGTATATATGGTAACAATACATCCTTTAATAACTCGTTCCAATTTGGGTCACGGTCCAATTCCAGAACTATTGCATCCGCTCCATTTTCAAGTGCGGCTAAGATTTCTTTGTTTTCAATTTTGTCGTTGTATGGACTAATTGAAACTGTGGTAGACCATGTCCTAGGAGATAAACCTGGGGTCTCTGCAGGTGGAGAAAACCGGTTTTGAATTGGCTTTTCTTTTAAATCTTCTGAGGAATAAAAAGGCTGTTGCAGTATTTCGTTCCAAATGGTTTTTACCAATGTTTGGTTGAAGTCCTTGCCTTTAAGGTCCTTTTCAATTTGGGATTTCCAATCAATCTTCGAAGTGGTTTTGAATGGATAAAAGTTTTTTTCAGTCATATTTTGGGTAGTCAAGTTTCAGTCTCATGAATGAACTGAATATTTTCTAAAAATAAAGAATTGAAATTCAAACCGCTACCTTTTTGGAAATTGAAAGTTTTGAATAAAGTTCTGTTTTTAAAGCATGCGAGTGAAGAATAATTCGGGAGATTAGTACATTGTTTACTAAAGATTTTAAAGAAGAGAATCTATTCAAGAAGAAAAATTTAAAACTTTTCAATCCTGCTTAATTTTTCACTTTTTCAAGGTGAAATTGATTTTTTATTTAACTGAATTTTGTCCAAATTTGACACCCTTGTACTAATCCGTCCGGGTCATTGTTTTTCAGAAAACTTCTCTAATGAGTTCAGAAGCTAGCGCAGTTTGGAATGAATGTTTACGTGTTATTGAGCAACACGTCAGTGAGCAGAGCTTTTCTACTTGGTTTAAGCCTATAAACCCAGTGAAATTGGATGGGACCAGTCTGACCATCCAAGTACCGAGTCAATTTTTCTACGAATGGCTGGAGGATAACTATATCCAAGAATTAAAGCTAGCAATCAAAACTACCCTTGGTCAAAGTGGACGTTTGGAATATGCAGTTGTGGTAGATAGAGGTAATTCCTCAAATAGTCCGATTGCGGTTTCTTATCCGCAAGGAAATCACGGAAACAAAAAGCCTTCCTCTCAGCCTGTACAAGAGCAAAAGACAACTCCATTTGAAATGGAGTCTTTGGGTGCTGAAGCTTTGACGAAAAGTAATTTGAATCCAAACTATACCTTCAATACTTATATAGAAGGGGATTGCAATCGTTTGGCACGATCTGCTGGCTTTGCTGTAGCTACCAAGCCAGGGATAACTTCTTTCAATCCATTGATGGTATATGGAGGAGTTGGGTTAGGTAAGACTCACTTAGTTCAGGCTATAGGGAATGAAATCAAGAATGGACCGGAGGACAAGTTTGTCCTTTATGTCTCTTCAGAAAAGTTTGTGAATCAATTCATGGATTCCATTAAGGATGGAAATGTGAAGAGCTTCACGAATTTTTATATGCAGGTAGATGTGTTGATAATTGATGATATTCAGTTTTTGGCTGGTAAGGATCGGACTCAGGAAATGTTCTTCCATATTTTCAATCATCTTCATCAAAGCAAAAAGCAAATCATCATGACTTCAGATTGTCCTCCAAGAGATCTGAAGGGGCTAGAGGAGCGATTGCTCTCGAGATTCAAATGGGGCTTGACTGCAGATTTGCAGATGCCAGATTTTGAAACGAGGGTAGCTATCATCAGAAGAAAGATGCAGTCAGAAGGAATTTTTATTCCTGATGATGTAGTTGAATACCTTGCATATACTGTTGATACCAATGTCAGAGAGCTAGAAGGGATTTTAATTTCACTTATTGCACATGCATCATTGAATCGTGTTGAAATAAGCCTTCAGCTTGCCAAAACCGTGATGAAAAACATCATCAAGGATATTGAGACTGAAGTCGGGATTGAATTTATCCAGAAAGCTGTATCAGAATATTACGGAATCAACCAAGATGACTTGAAGGCCAAAACCAGGAAGAAAGAAATAGTGGTGGCCAGACAAGTAGCCATGTATTTTTCAAAAGAGTTTACCAATCATTCTTTGAAATCAATTGGTTATCATTTTGGTGGAAGGGATCATTCGACAGTGATTCATGCGGTAACCACTGTGAATGACTTGATCGAAACTGACAGTACTTTCAGAAATTCTGTCAACGAACTGAAGAAGAAATTTAAGATGAGATCATATTAATATATTTAATATAATTCTTTTTCCATCTTGTCTTCAAATCTATTTAATAATCTTATATACTTGTTTATTATATTGTTTATAAACTCCTTTTGAGTATTGATAGGATATACTGGATTATATTGAATTCTATCTATAATCATGTCTAGCCAGCCTTTGCCATCATCGATTAGATCCGCATGAAAGGCTTCAACCGTTGCATCTCTAGACCCTGAAAACGGTCCTTTTTTTTCTTTTTCGAAATATTTAGTTATTACCTTGAGTGCAAGCTCATGTGCTACCTCAAAATTGATAATTAGTTCTCGAGTTTGTGCATCGGATAAAGGGTGAGATTTTGAACTTTGGGTAAATACCCGAAGATCTTCTAAAGAGGTCTTAAATTCTTCAAAACACTGCGTACAGGACTGAGGGAGGGATTTCATTATTAAAAACTATGGTTTTAGACAGGGTTTCAGTTGTGTTTATTCAATATAATAAAATTTTATGTCGTTAAATTGATTCTTTGCGAAATTATTGATGCAATTTGTTTTTTTATTTGTATAATTAAAGGCAAATACATGGGTTGGAATTATTCTATTAATATTGAAAAAATAATAGATATTTATTTTAAATTAGTATAATTGACTTGGTATAATCATAATTATTATTTGGATATTTTTAGTTGAAAGTCTTTTTTCAAATTCACAAATAATTTATCTTTTTTTAACATTCCGTTCATGTATGATAATTGCCGTTCATATCTGGTTTGTGTCCGCATTTGAAACTTATTATACTTTAAGTGCTCACTTTTGAGACAACTCCTCTGATAATTTGCCAACTTCGCACCAAACTAAAAATTAACCTTTATGAAGAAAGTTTTACTATTTTCTTTCATGATCATGCTTACTGGCATGGTATGGGCTCAAGACAGAAGTATCACTGGTGTGGTAACTTCTGAACAAGATGGATTGGGCATACCTGGGGCAAGTGTGATTTTGAAAGGAACCCAAATCGGTGTAGTTACCGACATTGATGGTAACTACCGTTTAACAGTACCTAGTACAGGTGGTGTTCTTGTGTTTTCCTTTATTGGATTGCAAACTCAAGAAGTGGAAATCGGAAATCAATCTACTATTGATGTAGTATTGTCAGAAGATGTAACCCAATTGAATGAGGTGGTAGTAACTGCCTTGAACGTGGAGAGAGAGAAAAAAACATTGGGTTATGCAACCCAAGAAGTAGGTGCCGAAAATCTTCGTGTAGCTCGTGAAACTAACTTGAACGAAGCTTTGGCAGGTAAAGTAGCCGGTGTACAAGTAGTATCTGGTTCTGGAGCTAAATTTGGTGAGGCAGCTGTTCGTATCCGTGGTGTGAGAGGTTTCGGATCTAATTCCCCTCTATATGTAGTAGATGGTATCCCAACTTCAGATCCTTCTACCATCAACATGGATAACGTACAATCCATCAACGTATTGAAAGGTGCTAACGCATCTGCTTTGTATGGTTCTCGTGCTCGTGATGGTGTGATTTTGATCACCATGAAAAAAGCGAAAGGTGGAAGATTGAATATTGATTTCAATAACACCACTACTTTCGAAAATGTATCTGTGATGCCGGAATATCAAAACCAATATGGTGGTGGATATTCTCAAGAGTGGCAGACATTTTCTTTTGACCCATCTAGAGATGATCCTGCATTGGCTGGATTGGATGGTGCAAAAATCCCTGAATTTTATGCAGATGAGAGCTGGGGTCCAAGATTGGATGGTTCTCAAGTAGCTCAGTGGGACGCGTTTACTCCAGGTACTGATACCTATGGTCAAACAAGAGCTTGGTCTCCAAATAAAAACAATGTAAGAGATTTCTTTAACACAGGTGTTGGTGTTCAGAATTCCTTGTCAGTGAGTAAAGCTGGTGAAGGTTACAACGTAACTGCTACCATGACCAACGTTAATAGAACTGGTGTTCTTCCAAATACTAAACAAGAGAAAACATTCTTGAATTTGAATGCAACGGTGGATCTTTCCAAAAAGTTGAAATTGAATACAATGGCTAACTATAATAGAACCAATGTATTTGGATCTTTGACTGAAGGTTATCAAGATGGTAGTATTGGACAAAACTTCAACCAGTGGTTCCAAAGACAATTGGATATGGACTTGTTGAAGAAGTATTATAGAATGCCTGATGGAAGATACACTTCTTGGAATATCAACTCTCCAAGAAATGCTACTCCTTTGTATTGGAACAACCCATATACTGAGCAATACGCTAACTTCTCTGAAAGCACAAAAGATACTTACAGTGGTAAATTTGGTTTGACTTACGAAATCATTGACGGTCTTTCTGTTTCAGCAAATTTGAGTAGATATGCTACCACATATTTTGAGGATGGAAGAATTGCTTCTGGAACTTTGAATCTTGATTCTTACAGTTTGAGAAAATATGAACAAAATGAGGATAACTATGAATTCTTAGCGCAATACAATAAGGTGACCGAGAAATTCTCTGTTTCTGCATTGGTTGGTGGGAATATCAGAAAGAACTTCTATAGTAATGCTTCAATGTCAACTGCTGGTGGTTTGTCAGTGCCTGATTTGTATAATATTTCGGCATCTATCAACCGTCCAAATGCTTCTAATAGAATTGAAAATAGACAAGTAAATTCAATCTTTGCTCAAGCAAGTTTTGGTTTCAAAGAAATCGTTTTCGTAGATGGTTCCATCCGTCGTGATTATGATTCTGTTTTGCCTTCTACAAGTAATGCATTTACCTATCCAGCTATCTCTACTTCCTTTATCTTCTCTGAATTGATGCCAAACAACAGAATCTTGTCATTTGGTAAAGTTCGTGCAGGTTATGCTGAAGTAGGTGGTGAATTGAATCCTTATCAATTGGATCCAGCCTATGGATTGGGAACTCCTTATAATGGAAATCCAACTATGGGATATCCAAACTCATTGGTTGATCCTAATTTGAGAGCTGCTACGACAGGTGCTTTGGAAGCTGGTGTTGAATTGGCATTCTTGCAAGGAAGAATCAGAACTGATTTCTCTTATTACTACTATGATAATACCAATGAAATCTTGGCAACTGAGGTTCCAAGTACTACTGGTATTTCTTCTTATACAATTAATGCTGGTAAAACCTTTACAAAAGGTTGGGATGCGACCATCGGTGGTACACCGATTAAAACTTCCAACTTCAACTGGGATTTGAATTTCAACTTCGCAAGAAGTAGAAACGTAATCGAAGAAATCTATCCAGGTATTGATGCAATCCAGTTGGTGAACGGATTCCTAGGTAACCGTGTAGGCGGTGGATGGGGATCTATCTCTGCTAGAGCAAAAGTTGGTGAAGATTGGGGTACAATCATTGGTGAGAAATATCAAAGAGATGAAGCTGGAAATATCTTGATCGATGAGGATGGATATCCAATGACTGAGCAAAATCAAGTATTGGGAACAATCCTTCCTGATTACACTGGTGGTATTTTCAACAGATTTACTTACAAAGATTTCGAATTGAGCTTTACAATTGATTGGCAAATCGGTGGTAAAATCAACTCCATTACCAATATGTTTAATGCCTATTCTGGTCTTGGAATAATGACTGTAGGTGACAACGATAAAGGTGTTCCAATGAGAGATCCAGTAGCTGATGGTGGTGGTTTGAGATTCGAAGGTGTTTATGCTGACGGAACTCCAAATGACACTTACCTAGAAGCTGACACCTATTGGAAAGCTCTTTTTGCACTTCATGAGCAGTGGGTATATGATGCGAGTTATGTGAAACTTCGTGAAGTTAGATTCGGATATAACCTTCCTCAGTCTCTTCTTCAGAGATCTAACTTGTTTAGATCTGCTGCTGTAGCAGTTGTAGCAAACAACCCTTGGTTGATTAAGTCAAATGTTCCTGGTTTGGATCCATCTCAGGTATCTGGTGATACTAGAAATTCAAGAAACAATGGTGCTTGGGTGGATAGTGGTCAGTTGCCAGCAACAAGATCTATCGGTTTTGACATTCGTCTAGGATTCTAAAAAACAGAAAAATGAAAAAATCAATTTCAAAATATATTTTCATAGGATTGTTAGCCGTAGGCGTTACATCCTGTGATTTGGGAGATTTTGGTGATACAAATGTCAATCCTAACCAAACGACTAAGCCTATCACCTCTTCTTTATTGACTAATTCACTGAATAGTCTTAAGGGTACTATCGACGATCCTACGGGATCATTGTATTCCCAATTTTTGGCAAATTCTCAGTATACAAGTGCTGATAATTATCAGACTATCATCTTCAACTATGGTGGTACCTATAGCGGACCATTGATGGATTTGGAGCAGATAATTCAGATCAATACCAATGAGGAAACCAAGGATGAAGCCTCAGTAAATGGTTCTAATGCAAACCAAATTGCGGTTGCGCAAATTCTTCAGTCTTATTTCTTCCAAACAATGACTGACAGATGGGGAGATATTCCTTATTCTCAAGCCTTGGATATTGCTGAAGATATTCGTCAGCCACAATTTGATCCTCAATCCGATGTTTATGCAGGTGTTCTTTCTACGTTGAAGACTGCACAAGCAAATCTTTCTACTACTGCTCCGGTACAAGGTGATATCCTTTTCGGCGGAGATATGATGATGTGGAAGAAGTTTGCAAACACATTGAGAATGGTGATGGCATTGAGAATGTCCGAAGTAGATCCAACTACTGCTGCTGCAGAGTTTTCTTCTGCTATCGCTGATGGAGTGATTGCTTTGGATAATAGTGAAAATGTTTACTATGCTAACCTTCCAGAAGCTGCATTCCAAAATGCGTGGTATGCAAGGTTCTTGACTCGCCGTGACTATTGCGTTTCTAATACTTTGATGGATAGAATGCAGACTGTTGCAAATGGTGGAGTTTTGGATAAATCTATGGATCCACGTGTTCCAGTTTATGCAGATCCAACTGAAAATAGAGGTGATTATGTAGGTATGACCTATGGTATCTCTGAAGCAAGAGCAGGTGCTATCTCCAACTCTGATGTGTCTTTCTTAGGAGAGACATTGAGAGCTCAAGATGCTCCTAACTACATCTACACTTCTGCTCAGGTTCTATTCTCAATGGCTGAAGCTGTAGAAAGAGGATGGATCTCTGGTGATGCTGAGGACTTGTACTATCAAGGTATCGAGGCATCTTTGGATCAATATGGTGTTGCTGCAGGTTACGATGATTACATTGCTAACTCTTGGGTGAAATTTGATTCTAGCAAAGCTATGGAGCAAATTTTGACTCAAAAGTGGATTGCAAACTTCCTAAATGGTTATGAATCATGGTCAGAATGGAGAAGAACAGGTTTCCCAACCTTGACTCCTGCGGAAGATGCTTTGAACACCAGTGGAGAAATTCCAGTACGTCAAGCCTATCCATTGTTCGAGGTGAACTTGAACTCCACCAACTACGATGCTGTTGTTGCTCGTCAAGGTGCTGATGATTTGGATACTCACGTTTGGTGGGATAAATAATCCATTGAAATAACATAAAATGCCATCCACATTTGTGGATGGCATTTTTCGTTAAACGCTTATGCGAAAACTACTACCACTACTATCTTACTTTTTTATTCAGACTACCATTATTTTTGGTCAGACAGGAATTGAAAAGATTGTTTTTGATCAAGATTATTCCGTTACACCCCTAACTGTTGTGTTGCAAAATCTTGAAAATCAAAACGGGGTCCAGTTTTTTTATAAAAATGACTGGGGAATTGAAGCCTTCCTATTAAACGGGGAAAAAGGTCAGGATGCATTGATCGGAATCAATGTCTTATTAGAAACTTATGGGTATAGCTTGATTGAGTACAAAGGACTTTTTGTAATCGTCAATCAGGAAGGACTAGAATCATACCAATATGAATTTTGGGATGAAAATGACATTAATCTGGACCAATATAAAATTATTGGTTCGGGAAAGCCAGAAAACTCCAACCTTCCGGTTCTAATCAAAGGTAAAATAATTGATGCTGCTGAGGGAGAACCATTAATTGGAGCGAGTATTCAGATATTGGACAGCTCCGAAGGTGTTGTGACGGATATCGATGGGAATTTTGAAATTCCGTTAGTACCTGGGAAATATAAATTGTTGGTTCAATATGCCGGATATGAAGCCCAATCTATTCCTGTTCAGGTGATTAATGAAGGGAAATTGGATGTGGAACTTTTTAATCAAACCCTCAAGCTTGAAGAGGTAACTATATCTGCCAGAAGTCAGGAAATCTCTGTTTCTGAAAAAATTGCCGGCAGGGAAATCCTGGATATTGCTGTGATTAAAAGCCTTCCAACATTTATGGGAGAGGTTGATCCAGTGAAAAGTTTGATCTCTTTACCTGGAGTTAGTTCTGTTGGGGAAGGGACAGCCGGATTTAATGTTCGGGGTGGTGATCCGGGACAAAATCTATTGATGATGGATGAGGCAATTATTTATAATAGTTCGCATCTATTTGGATTTTTTGGGGCATTTAGTCCAGATATGATTCGGGATGTAGAACTGTATAAAGGAGGAGGACCTGCCAATTATGGAGGGCGTGTTTCTTCAGTTCTGAATGTGAATTTGAGAAATGGGAATGCCAAAGACTACGAAGTAGCCGGCGGAATAGGCCTGATCTCGTCCCGACTTTCTGTAGAAGGACCTTTGAAGAAGGACAAAACATCATTCATTCTTTCAGGTAGAACTTCTTATCCAAATTGGATGCTGAAGCAAATGAAAGATCCGGACCTGTATCAAAGTGCGGCTGGATTTTATGATGTGAATTTGAAAGTCAATCACACCATTGATGAAAACAATGTCCTGACTTTTTCAGGGTATTTGAGTGATGATAATTTTGAATTTGCTTCGGACACAGCCTACGTATGGAAAACCAAGGCTGCCATAGCCAAATGGTCACATCGATTCAATTCCAACTTTTTGATGCAAACCAATTTTGTGGTAAGTGACTATAAAAGCAACATTGAAAACAATCAGGAAAACTTCGGATTTGATTATACGTCGGGAATCAAGAATTATCAGGGGAAAATTGACTTTTCTTACAGCATAGGGGCCGCTCACAAATTGGATTTTGGAATCAGTTCTCTTCATTATTCATTTGATAATGGTACATTCCAGCCAAACATAGAGAATACAAACTCTGAGGCTATTTTTATTCCTCAAGAAAGTGCCTTAGAGAGTGCGGTTTATTTCAATGATGAATTTTCGATTTCACCGAAGGTGTCTTTGGTATATGGACTTAGAGTATCGAATTACTTGACTTTGGGAGGAACTTATTATGAGTTTGACACCGATTCACCAAAGTCTCCAAGTTCTATCGTTGATACTTTAACTTATCAAAATGGCGAAGTAGCCAAAACTAATTTTGGGTTAGAGCCTAGAGTTTCTTTTAGATGGTTGATCACTCCATCAAGCTCCTTTAAAGCGAGCTACTACCGGACCAATCAGTATATCCATTTGATTTCTAATACAGCTGCGATTTCACCAGTGAACTATTGGAAGTCATCTGGCTATAATTTGGATCCTTCTATTTCAGACCAATATACTTTGGGTGTTTTCAAAAACTGGAATGACAACTTATTTGAAATCTCTGTTGAAGGATATTATAAATGGATCCAGAATGTGGTAGATTATAAAAATGCCGCCACCATTTTGCTAAATGAGACGTTAGACGCTGACTTGGTTCAGGGGAAAGGGAAAGCATATGGAGTTGAATTTTTGTTGAGAAAAAATAGAGGTAAACTGACCGGTTGGTTAGGATACACCTACTCGAGAAGCTTAAGGCAGTTTAATGAGTCTCCTTTTGATGAGGAAATTATCAATGACGGAGTTTTCTTCCCATCCAATTATGATAAGCCTCATGATATGTCTGTTGTGATAAATTATAAGTTCAGCAGAAGATTCTCCATGAATATGAACTTCGCTTATTCTACAGGAAGACCTATCACGGTTCCGGTTTCTAAATTCCAATACGAGGACTTTTTGTCTATTTTGAATTTTAGCGATAGGAATCAGTATAGAGTTCCTGATTATCATAGAATGGACCTTGCTTTTACACTAAAAAGTGGATTAAGGAAAGAAAAGAAAGTCGATGGGGAATGGGTCTTTTCTGTATATAATATCTATGGACGTAGGAATCCATTCTCAGTTTATTTCACCCAAAGAGGAAATGCTTTCCAGCTTTCTGTATTAGGAAGTGCTTTCCCTTCAATTTCTTACAATTTCAAGTTATGAACATGAGAAGGATTTTTGCCATAGCAAGTTTGTTTTTATTGACGACTTGCATTGACCCTATCAAGTTCGATGTGGAGGGAGAAGCTACTCGACTTGTGGTAGATGGATTTATTTCCAATGTTTCATATACCGAGCAGTGTCTCAATCCGGCTCCACCAATGAGGTTTTATGTGGCCTTGAGGTGGACAAGTGACGTGACCAACGTTTTGGACGAAGTTATTCCTGATGCAGATGTAAGTTTATTGACCTCTGATGGTGAATCTTTCGAATATTCCTGGAGTGTCGACGAGCAAAGGTATTTGATCGATGATGTAGATTTTGCTGCCAAAGAAAATGTTGAATATAGGATTCACATAGAATTGGCAAGCGGAGAAGTATATGAGTCTATCAATGATCATTTATATCCTGCTCCAGCAATTTCGGAAATTGATATAGTGCATAAATCAATCTTAAAAAGTATCGATGTAAATGGTCAAGCCCAAATAGTTGAGCGCAGAGGTGTCCAGATTTCTGTCCCATTGGGAGATAATAATACAGGAGAAACATTGAGATATCGCTGGAAGGTGATTCCTACTTGGGTTTTTGAATCTTCTCTATTACCTCTCGGCAATCCGAACAAAAGGTGCTATGCGACCAATATTTATGATTATCAACAGATTAATGTCTGGGAGGATAATTCTGGGGGATATAATCATGATCTATTCTTTTTGGAAACCGATGATAACGAACAGGTGCAACATGAGTACTCGGCATATATTACTCAGTACAGTTTGTCCGAACAAGCCTATCAGTTTTGGGATCAGTTGGCCACTCAACAGCAAAGTGGAGGGGGGATTTTCGATCCGCCTCCTTTTACTCTGGTGACCAATATTCGAAATGTCAATGATGGAGAAGAAAAGGTATCGGGCTTTTTCTTTGTAGCGCACGAGTCTTCTTATAGGTGGTTCCTTTACCCGCAAGATTTACCATATACTCTCGTATTTCAAGATATGTGCGAACCGATCCCAGGGGTTCCTTTTATACCTCCTGCCGGTTGTTCCAATTGTTTGGATTATAGAGGAGCTTCAGATGTAACTAATCAAAAACCAACATGGTGGCAAGGATTTTAAAATTTCGACTGTTATTTATTTGCTTGTTTTTAAATCCAAATGTCGGCTTTTCTCAAGCAAACTCTAGGCAAGTAAAGTTGGTTGTTTCTTCTTCTGTGTTTGTAAGTGGAGACTTGGTTAATCTTCAGGTTCTCACTTTGAATGAAAGAGGAGAATTAGTGGAAAATGGTGCTTTGGTAAACCTTTATTTGGTTTCAAGTGAAGGGAAAACTGAGGCGATAGAAAGGTTTAATACTGCTGAGTATGATCAAGGGATGGCGTTTTTTCTTCCAAGTGATTTGGCAACAGGAAATTATAAACTAGTAGCTCATATTCCAGGAAGTGAATTTCAAACAGAGGCATTAGTCCATGTCTATAGTCCTAAGATTTTCACATCAGCAATAGTGCCTAAAAATGCCGATAATATGTTGGCATTGGTTCAGGCCAAATATCCAGAATCACCTCTAAAAGTGGAGGTTGGATCCAATCAATCTACTCCGATTGTGACTGTAAATCCTTCAGAAAACTCTGGTTTGTTGGCTTTCAAAATATTTGACCCAAGCCTGGAAGGATTTCCTGTATCAGGAGTTGTGAAGAGCTCAACTTTGGGAGACTCCAATCCATTTGAAATACAGTTTACTCCGATTTCTGGAGTTCCCAATTCCAGATATTCGGTATACTTCGTGGATCAGGGTATGACTGAGGAGTATTTTTTAGAAGATCAAGCTGAAATGGAGAGAAAGCTTGTTACCCACCGAGGAGATAGTAAAATATGGGTTTACCAATTTGGTCCGATGGGAAATAGATTAGGTGAAATCCAAGTGAATCAGAGTGAATGGGAAAGTGTTCAATTTCAGAAATTTGACAATACTGTACCTTTTTCTGAAGATGTAAGGTCAATTCTAAATCATAAAAGGTCGAGGAAATTTATTAACCAGGTGTACAGAAGTGACATTGATCAAGTTGAAAATTCTTTTTCTGGTTCATTGGAAACTGCAGATGCGGTTTATCAGGGAAATGATTATGAAGGAGTTGCCACATTAAGGGAAGCCCTTTCTGGAATCGTGAATAAAGTGTCTGTCAGTAGAAGCCAAAAAGAATATTCCATCAGAATGACTCCAGCCAGTGCTGGATTCAAATATGAAGAAAGTCCTTTGATTTTATTGAACGGTGTTCCATTTTATCATATTGGGGACTTGGTTGAAATCCCATTTCATCAGATAGAATCTATTTCTGTATATAACTCCATTAGAAGTCAGAAGCAGTTTGGGACTCTAGGAAGATTTGGTGTCCTTTCTGTCCAGTTGAAAGAAGAATACACAAACCCTGTTCAGGACCTATATGATGGGTTTCCTGAATTCCATGGGATAAATCCATTGGTAAAAAGTTTTGAAAAAGCAGAAAATGATGCCCCTGATTTGAGACCTGTTCTATTATGGAATTCCGGTGTTCTCCTTCAGCCAAATCAATCTATTCAGAGAGCTTGGAATTATTCTGATGTGAAAGATTCTTATGTGATCTGGGGAGATTTAATAAATGAAAAAGGCCAAACCGTTCAATGGGTTCAGCCTTTGACAAATTCTAATTAATTCACGTTTTACCGAATATTATAGCTTTGCATGAAGGGTTGTCCGTTGGAGGCAACTCCTTCAAGCAGAAGCTTTCCACTGAACTCTTCCAGATATTTTCCAACTGATTTAGGGTCCCGAGCCGGTTCTCGGTTAATTTGAGTGATGATAAAACCGTCTCTTAATCCTAAGTCACGTAAATAGCCTCTGGTCAAACCAGTGATTTTTATTCCGTTTGAGATTCCTAATCGATCTTTTTCAATCGTATTTACGGCTTCCAATTGTGCTCCTAAAAGCTTTGAGCTGTAAAACTCTCTTTTGAGAACTCCAGTGCCACCCTCCAAATTCTGAAGTAGGAGATTGCTAGATTGTCTCTGACCATTTCTTGTATAAGTTATGGGAAGATTTTCTCCAGGATAATAATAGGAAAGTGCTTCTTCAAAGCTTCCCATTCCGGTAATAGGCTGGTTCCCCAATTGAGTAATCACATCGTTCCTTTGAAGCCCAGCTTTATCTGCTGCTCCACCTTTGACCACATGTGTCACGATGACACCATCCAGTGTTTGGATATTCATTTCCTCCGCTAATTCTGGGGTGATTTCCACCGCATCAATTCCCGGAATGGCTTTTTGAACCTCTCCGTATTGGATCATATCATTGGCTACTTTCATAGCTATGTCCACAGGTACAGCGAATCCATAGCCGGTGTAAGATCCAGTTCTTGATAATATAGCGGTATTGATACCTACTAATTCTCCTTGGACATTGACCAATGCTCCACCCGAGTTTCCTGGGTTAATAGGAGCGTCAGTTTGGATAAAACTTTCCAACGGAAAATCACCACCTAGAATATTGATCTGTCTTTCTTTGGCAGAAACTATTCCTGCAGTAACTGTTGAAGTCAAGTTGAATGGATTTCCAACTGCAATGACCCATTCTCCGATTTTCAGATTTTTAGAAGAACCTTTTTTGATGGCAGGAAGATTTTCGCCTTCGATTTTCAAAACAGCGATGTCCGTATTTTTGTCAGTACCGATTAATCTCGCCTGATATGTTCTTTTTTTATGTACAACCTCTATGGTTTCCGCTCTATCAATCACGTGATTGTTTGTGACGATATACCCATCTTGGGAGATGATTACTCCTGAGCCAGTGCTGACTTGTTGAGTAGGACCAGAACCGAAGAAATAATCAAACATACTATACCTCCTAGGATCACTTCCTGAGAAGTTTTTGATAAAAACGACTGATTCAGTACTGTTTTCGGAAGCTTCCACAAAGGAGATCGGAGGGTTCGTAGAATAGGAATTGCTTGGAGGGGAATCCCAATTTGAGGTGAATTGTCCAAATTGAGTTTCTTCTTGATTTGATGGGATTATGGGGGTTGCTGGATTTGAATTGTCAATCGAAGTCCAGAGAGCAGCTCCGGCTAATCCAGCTATAAATGAAATTCCAGTTGTTTTTAGAAAATTTTTCATAGGTAAGCTTTTTCAAATTCACGTACTTTTTATTGATTAGATGCTGAAATTCACATCTTTTAAGAAGCAAAGCACTCAAATATTTTTCCGAAAGTGAAAAACTGACGATTTGTACAAGGAAAAGTCTCGGCATCTTGTAATTTTGTCAGCCTATGAATCTAACCTTCATTTAAATTAGAAGGTTTTATTTCCTCAAAAATACAATTGAATGACAGAAGCGAAGCGCGTAGCCATCTTGGGTAGCACCGGAAGTATTGGTACTCAAACCCTGGAGGTGATTCGTCAGCATCCACAGGACTTTGAAGTAGAAGTTCTCACAGCACAAAACAACTGTGACTTGTTGATTGCTCAGGCATTGGAGTTTAACCCAAATGCTGTAGTGATTGGTAATGATGCCAATTATTCCAAAGTTAGGGAAGCCTTAATTCCTCACGATATCAAAGTCTTTACTGGACAAAAAGCATTGGCTCAGGTCGTGGAAATGGAAGGGATAGATGTTGTTTTGACAGCACTGGTTGGATACTCTGGATTGATACCAACGGTCAATGCAATCAAAGCAGGAAAACAAATAGCTCTGGCCAACAAGGAAACTATGGTAGTTGCTGGAGAAATTATCACTCAGCTAGCCAAAGAGTATGGTGTGAATATTTATCCGGTAGACTCTGAGCATTCAGCTATATTTCAGTGTTTGGTTGGGGAATTTCATAATCCAATTGAGAAAATCATTCTGACCGCTTCCGGAGGTCCATTTAGAGGAAAGGATAGAGGATTTTTGGAAACTGTCACCAAAGCTCAGGCTTTGAAGCATCCCAATTGGGAAATGGGAGCAAAGATTACAATCGATTCTGCCTCTTTGATGAACAAAGGGCTTGAAGTAATTGAAGCGAAGTGGCTTTTTGGTTTGAAAACCGAGCAAATAGATGTGGTGGTTCATCCGCAAAGTATCATCCATTCTTTGGTACAATTTGAAGATGGCTCGCTGAAAGCACAACTTGGTTTGCCGGATATGCGTATCCCCATTCAGTTTGCTTTGAGTTACCCGCATCGTTTGAAGAGCGATTTTGAGCGATTTGACTTCATTAACTATCCTAACCTGACATTTGAGCAGCCTGATTTGAAAACTTTCAGGAACTTACAGCTGGCATTTGATGCTTTAGCAAAAGGAGGAAATGCTCCTTGTGTGCTAAATGCCGCCAATGAAATAGCTGTGGATGCTTTCTTAAAAGAAGAAGTTGGGTTTTTGGAAATGTCTGATTTGATTGGGGAAACTTTGGAGCAAGCCTCTTTTATTTCACATCCTTCTTTGGAAGATTATGTGCAATCAGACAGTCAGGCAAGAGAAATTACAGAGAAACTAATAAAGCGTAAAGTATAATGGATACATTAATTATGGTGGGCCAATTGCTCCTGGGATTATCAATCCTTGTGGGGCTTCATGAGCTGGGCCACTTATTGACTGCCAAGATGTTTGGCATGAGAGTAGAAAAATTTTCTATCGGTTTCCCTCCTAAAATCGCCGGATTCCAGTGGGGTGAAACCGAATATTCAATAGGAGCTATTCCACTGGGAGGATTTGTGAAAATCTCTGGAATGGTCGATGAATCGATGGATACTGAGCAGATGGCAGCTGAGCCTCAGCCTTGGGAATTCCGCTCCAAGCCAGCTTGGCAAAGATTGATAGTGATGTTGGGTGGGATCATCGTTAATGTGATTACGGGAATCGTGATTTTTTTCTTCATGGTTTATAACAATGGAGAGACCTATTATTCAAGAGATCAGATCATCCAAAATGGGATTGAAGCATTTGAATATGGAGAGTCAATTGGCTTGAAAACCGGTGATAAAATCATTGATATCAACGGAGAGCCATATCAAAGTTTAGGAGACCTGACCAGTGGAAAGGTTTTGTTGAGTGAAAATGGTTATTATACCGTTGATCGAGATGGTGAAATCCTGAAAATCGAAATTCCAAAAGGGTTTATTAATTCCTTCAGTTCTGATGAAGCATTTGCGAAATTCGTGATGCTTAGATTTCCTTTTGATGTGGGCGTCGTAGATGAGGGAAGTGAAGCAGAAAAGGCAGGAGTAAAGGTTGGTGACAAGATTTTGGCAGTTAATGGTCAAAAAGTAGAATACTTTGATGAGATGAAGTCTGCTTTGAAAGGCTATGAAAACAAAAAAGCAGAGATCGTGATTCAAAGTCAGAATGAAGTTGATACACTTTCTATTCCTGTTTCAGATGATAGTAGAATAGGTATTGCAGCCAATCTTCTTGTAGAGCCGGTGAGAAGAAGCTTTGGTGTAGGAGAATCTTTGAAAAAAGGAACGGAAAAAGCTTTTGGTGTAGTGATTTTGAATGCCAGAGCGATGGGTAAAATGTTTACCGGTGAAGTTTCTGCGAGAAATGTTAGTGGCCCGATTGGAATGGCCAAGATCTATGGAGATACTTGGGATTGGACAAAATTTTGGAGTATCACTGGTTTGATTTCCATGATTCTTGCGTTCATGAATTTGCTTCCAATTCCAGCTTTGGATGGTGGTCATGTCATGTTCCTATTGTATGAAATGATTTCTGGTAGAGCTCCTTCTGACAAGTTCTTGGAAAATGCTCAAAAGGTAGGTATGGCTATCCTTTTGGTTTTGATGGTATTTGTTATCGGAAATGATATCTTGAAAATCTTCACAGGTGGTTGATCAGTAATTGAAAATATTTCTAAAGGCCAGGTTTTATAATCTGGCCTTTTTATTTACTGCCATTCTGACCCATTATATGATTGGCATGGCCATTGAACTTTACCGGGGAACCTTCGTACCTTGGGGGTTCCTTCTTTATTTAAGCCAAAAACCGACAGCATGACTGTCATTATGTCTATATGAGTCAATTCGAAAATTCCATGTTTGAAAATCTAATGGTAGGGGAGTTTGCTGGTGAGGGTGATCTGATCCAGTTGATTACGGACGAGGAAGATGATCAGCAGGGAAAAGATAATTACGGGGAAGAAATTCCTGTCCTTTCGGTAAGAAACACCGTCTTGTTTCCAGGCGTAGTTATTCCAATTACTGTGGGGCGTCAGCGTTCCATCAAACTGGTGAAGAAAGCCCAAAAGGGAGATAAAATGATCGGGGTTTGTGCTCAGATCAATCCAAATACTGATGATCCGGGATGGGAGGATATTTACCAGGTAGGAACCTTGGCAAAAATCATTAAAATGATTGTTTTGCCTGATGGAAATACTACAATCATCATCCAAGGAAAAAAGAGATTCCAGATCAGTGAGCATGTGACGGATGATCCTTATTTCATTGCAAAAGTTGATTATCTGGAAGAGAATTTTCCTAAAAGTTCAAAGAAGATCAAGGCATTGGAAGAGTCTCTCAAGGAGGCGGCAACAAGGATTTTGCATTTGAATCCAGAGATTCCACGTGAAGCTCAGGTGGCGTTGGATAATATTGATAACACTCCTTTTCTTACCCATTTTCTTTCTTCCAATATCAATGCTCCTGTAGAATCCAAGCAAAGATTATTGGAGATCAATGATGGGGTAGAGAGAGCTACTTTGCTTTTGGAATTTATGATGAAAGATATCCAGATGCTGGAGTTGAAATCAGAAATTCAGAAGAAAGTTCATACAGATATTGATCAACAACAAAGAGACTACTTCTTGCGTCAGCAAATGAAAGTTCTTCAAACCGAATTGGGAGAGGAAGGACCTGAAAAGGAAGTAGAGGATTTGAGACTCAGAGGAGCCAAGAAAAATTGGCCACCAGAAGTAGCGAAGCATTTTGAAAAAGAACTCGATAAAATTCTTAGAATCAATCCTTCAGCTGCTGAATATCCAATTGCATTGAACTATGCTGAAACCATGGTTGAATTGCCGTGGAATGAGTTTACTCAGGATAATTTTGATTTAAAGCACGCTAAAAAACTATTGGATTCTGACCACTTTGGATTAGAAAAAGTGAAAGAAAGAATCATTGAATATTTAGCAGTGTTGAAGCTGAAGAATGACCTAAAAGGACCTATTCTTTGCTTGTATGGCCCTCCTGGAGTTGGGAAAACCTCTCTTGGGAAATCTATTGCGGCTTCTTTGGGTAGAAAATACATCCGGATGTCTTTGGGTGGACTTCATGATGAAGCAGAGATTAGAGGTCATAGAAAGACCTATGTTGGTGCTATGCCAGGCAAAGTCATTCAAAACATGAAAAAGGTGAAAATCTCCAATCCTGTATTTGTACTGGATGAGATTGATAAGCTTTCTTCTGATTTCAGAGGTGATCCTAGTTCTGCATTCTTGGAAGTTCTTGATCCAGAGCAAAACTTCGCCTTTTTGGATAATTACCTCGAGGTAGAATATGACTTGAGCAAGGTTCTTTTCATTGCGACAGCAAACTCTCTGGATACTATTCAGCCTGCCTTGAGAGACAGAATGGAAATCATTGAGGTAACTGGCTATACTCAGGAAGAGAAGGTGGAGATTGCAAAACGTCATTTGGTGCCAAAGCAAAGAAAAGAGCATGGACTAAAGGCTAATCAAATCCGATTTGAGAAAGCAGCATTGGTGAAAATCATTGAGGATTATACTCGTGAGTCAGGTGTTCGTAATCTTGAAAGAGCGATTGGAAAAGTAATCCGAAATATTGCGAAATCCATCGCAATGGAAGAAGAATACGATGCTAAAATCACTCCTGCTGCTGTCCGAAAAATATTGGGCTCTGAAATATTTGATAAGGAGTCTTATCAGGATAATTCTATCGCCGGGGTTGTAACAGGTCTTGCTTGGACAAGTGTGGGAGGTGAGATCCTATTTATCGAATCCAGCTTAAGTAGGGGCAAAGGGAAGTTAACCCTATCCGGACAGCTTGGTGATGTGATGAAAGAATCAGCGATGACTGCTCTTTCATACTTAAAATCCAAAGCAGAGGATCTTGGAATTGATCATCGTGTATTTGATCAATATGACCTACATATTCATGTACCAGCTGGTGCTGTTCCCAAAGATGGTCCTTCAGCAGGAATTACGATGTTGACTGCTATGGCTTCAGTTTATACCCAAAGAAAAGTAAAAGCTAAAGTTGCCATGACTGGGGAGATCAGTTTGATTGGAAAAGTGATGCCAGTCGGAGGGATTAAAGAGAAGATTTTAGCTGCCAAAAGAGCTGGAATCAAGGAGATCATCCTTTGTAAGAAGAACCAAAGAGATATTGAAGAAATAGATGAACAATACATCAAGGGAATTGATTTCCATTTCGTGGATCAGGTTTCTGAAGTATTGGATATTGCATTATTGAAATCTAAGGTAGACAGACCTCTTCAGTTTGCCTTTCAGCCAGAATATCAGGCTTCAAAATAAAATTAAGGAGCTCACAAGGCTCCTTTTTCCGTGAAGAGGAAAACTAAACCACTTTAACAAATTGAATATGAATTCACCTTTTTCATTGACTCCTAGGCAGATTGTTGAGGAGTTGGATAAATACATTATTGGTCAGAAAGACGCCAAAAAGAACGTTGCGATCGCTCTTAGAAATAGAGTTAGGAGAATGATGGTAAAGTCTGAGATCCAAAAAGATATTGTTCCTAATAATATTTTGATGATCGGGTCAACCGGTGTCGGTAAAACTGAAATAGCCAGAAGGTTGGCAAAGGTTGCTCAAGCTCCTTTTACCAAGGTAGAAGCTTCGAAATTTACTGAAGTGGGATATGTGGGTAGAGATGTAGAAAGTATGGTTCGTGACTTGGTAGAACAATCTGTTCACTTGGTGAGGGAAATCAAGAATGAAGGAGTGAAAGAAAAAGCTGCTGAGGCTGTGGAAGAGATTATCTTAGATATTTTGATTCCTCCTGTCAAAGGAGCTGGCTTTCGTCAGGCCCCCGTTCCTGCTGGAGGTGAAGAAAATGAACCGTCCAATGATTCTGAATTGAATGAAAGAACAAGAGAGCGATTCAGAGAAAAGCTTAGAAATGGTGATTTGGATGATCGGAAAATTGAAATCAGTGTGAAGGCCTCTTCTCCGGTTGGTGTAGGAATGATTGGGAATGGAATGATGGATGATGCGAGCATGGCTGGTCTTCAAGATATGATTTCAGGTATGATGCCCAAGAAGACCAAGAAACGGAAATTAAGTATTGCGGAGGCAAGAAAAGTATTGCTGGAAGAAGAGGTTTCTAAATTGATTGACTTTGATGAAGTAAAAGAAGAAGCAATCAGATTGGCTGAAAACAATGGGATTATTTTCATAGATGAGATTGATAAAATTGCTTCCAAATCCGGTAAAAATGGTGGTGGACCTGACGTGAGTCGTGAAGGGGTACAGCGTGATCTGTTACCGATCGTAGAAGGATCCTCTGTTAACACAAAATATGGTGTGATTAATACGGATCATATCTTGTTTATCGCTGCTGGGGCATTTCATGTGAGCAAACCTTCTGATTTGATTCCCGAATTGCAGGGGAGATTTCCAATTAGAGTAGAATTGAATAGTTTGACTCAGGAAGATTTCTCAAGGATTTTAAGAGAGCCAAAAAATGCATTGACGAAACAATATCAGGCTTTATTTGAAGCTGAGGAAGTATTCTTGGAGTTCAATGATGAATCAATTGAGGAAATAGCAAGATTAGCTTTCTTGATCAATCAGGAAGTTGAAAATATTGGAGCTAGAAGACTTCACACAGTGATGTCACATTTGCTAAATGATTTCTTGTTTGATGTTCCTGATACCATTGAGCCTAATTCTAAAATCATGGTGACCAAGGAGATGGTACAAGAGAGGCTAAGCTCACTTGTGAAGAACAGAGATTTGTCTCAATATATTCTCTGATTTTCAACAAATAACATTCGAAAGGAGATTGAATTTTATCAATCTCCTTTTTTATTTTAAAATATAGTATTGGTAATCAGGGGTTTAAGTTGATTTTGTCTTTCTACAACTTTTTTGGGATGATCCTTGTTGTAATTCTGATAATCACCCTAACCACCTGACCATCATGTCAAAAACACTATTAATTCTCACAGGCCATAGTAAGGGCCTTGGGAGAGCTTTATTAGACCATTTTCTGAAGAAGGAAGATGTGGAGGTTTTAGCAATCTCTAGGACTAAATTAGATATTGAGGCTTCTAATTTGACCCAGCTTCCTATTGATTTGTCAGAATTGGAAGTATTGGATGAGGAGTTGGAATCGATTTTTCCAATAGCCAATTTTGATACGATCATTCTAATCAATAATGCAGGATGGATAGGAGAGATTAAGCCAATTGGAAAACTACATCCATCCGAGATGAGAACGCAGGTCAATTTGAATTTGCTTGCTCCGATGTTTCTGACAAATTCGTTTGTTAAAACCTATAAATTTACCTCTTCAAAAAACATAGTGATTAACATTAGCTCTGGAGCTTCTAGTCGACCCGTTTCAGGTTGGGGAGGCTATTGTAGTACAAAGGCTGCTTTAGCAATGTTTACACTTGTAGCTGCGAAAGAAAATAAGACTGACAATTTTAAGTTTTTTAGTCTGGCTCCAGGAATAGTAGATACCGAAATGCAAGCTGATATCAGGAAGTCAAGCGATGTAGACTTTCCAGAATTGGAAAAATTTCAAGATTTTAAGTCTAATGGAGACCTAAGTGATCCGAAGGAAGTCGCAGAAAAAATTGATTATTTGATTTCTAATGTGGAAAAGTTCAATGATGTAATTCAGGATGTAAGAAAGTTCTGAATTACTTTCCTTTCTTAGGATAATCGTAAAACCAAAACGAAGCATTTTTAGGTTTTAAATCGCACCATTTTTCCACAGATGATTGGAATCCTACAGCACCAGCTGTAGGAAGGTTGTCTAAAGGGTATCCAAGATAATTAACTAGATCAGTCATGCCCGGATTGTGAGCAACTAAGAAAATTATATTATCATGATCCTTTTGCATATGTAAGTACTTCATCATTAATGATGGAGAGGAATGATATAATTGATCAATAAGCGCTATCTTATTTATTGGGTAACCTATTTCCTTAGCTATAAGTATTGCTGTTTCTTTAGCTCTTAAGGCTGTTGATGATAAAAATTGATCAGGATATATATTTTTTTTAACTAATTTTTGTCCCATAATTGGAGCTGCTCTTTGGCCTCTATCTGCTAGAGGTCGATCATGATCATTAAGCCAAGGATTGTCCCAAGCTGATTTTGCATGTCGGATCAAAATAATTTTTTTCATTTCATCAAAATAAAAAACTAATATTTTGTTTTTTTTCGCTGAATATTTACTTTTAAAGCACTTTCAATTACAATTTATAACAATTTATTATGTTTACCGGAACAGTAAAATTTTACAATGAGGCAAAAGGATTCGGATTTATCGTAGACGATGAATCACAAAGTGATGTGTTCGTACACGCTACCGGATTAGTGGACAAAGTAGCTCAGAATGACAAAGTAACTTACGATGTTAAAGATGGGAAGAAGGGTCCTAATGCTATCAATGTTAAGAAAGCATAAGCTCTACTTTTAGAATTTATGGTTTCCCCCGGATTTTACTGGGGGATTTTCTTTTTTATTAATAATTTATTTTTCTAATCTAAACCAGTTTCCTCACTGGGTTTTGATATTTTTTCATTCCAATAAGAAGGGAGCGATTTTAAAAATAAGTCTCGTTTTGGATAAGGAATCTCTATTCCATTTTCTGTAAATGCCTCAAATATTGCTGTCATCACTTCTGCACGTTTATCTATCCAAATGTCCATGCTTTCTACCCAAAAAAGTAATCTAAAATCGACAGAACTTTCTCCAAAGTTTTGAAGCAATACCTTTGGTTTTGGGATTTTGAGAATCTGATCTCTGTCTAAAACCTGTTCCAAAATCTCTTTAACCTGCTTCATGTCTGACTCATATCCAACTCCAATCATCAGCTCGATACGCCTTCTTCTGTCCGATAGGGTCCAGTTAATTAAACTTTGAGATAACAAGTCACCATTAGGAACTACAATTTCTGAACCATCATATGCCTGGATTTTACTGGCCCGAATTCCGACTTCTTTGACAGTTCCTGAATTAGTACCTACTTCTATCTCATCTCCAATTTGGATAGGTCTTTCAAAGGCCAAGATTATTCCTGACACTAAGTTGTTAATGATTGTCTGAAGACCAAAACCTATGCCTACAGATAATGCACCTAATACAATTGTGATTTTGTCTAGTGGAATTTTAGCTGCAGCTGCTGCTATTAAAAACCCAATGATAAATATAGTAAGTCTAATTAAGAGGATAGAGCTACCTAGTCTATTTTTTCTACTTGTTGCTGTTTTTTGATCCCTTGCTGAAAAGAAATATGCTATGTTATTAGCTAAGAAATAAGAGATTAATAATATAACTATAAATAATGCTATCGTGCCATAAGTAAAAGATGTATCACCTAAGATTCTTTCCTTAGTTAAGAATTCGTTAAAAACATTAAAAATCGGTTCGAAATAGCCTAGGTAATATAGGATTCCATATGCCCAAATAGAAAAACCAACTAAATATAGTAATCCACTAAGTCTTGATTCGAGTTCTTGAAAATCAAAATAGGAGGTAATAGATGAAGCATTCTTTTTAGATTCTAATACTAAGTAAATTAATTCCAATACAACCAGCGTAAAAATATATAAGCTTATTCCTCTATAGAAGCTTGAAATACCTACTATGGTATAAAGTTTCGAGAGGTTATACCTACCTAAACAGTTAACTAAAAAGGCAAATACTTCAAATAGTATAGTTACAGTAGATAGGAATTTAACTAGATTGCTTCCTGCGAACTTATTTTTTTGAGCATACCTAAGAGTTAAAAATCCTAAGGCTACAGTTGATAAACTGGCTAAAAGTAGAAAGTACCTTTCATTAAAATAATTATCCCAATTCAATCCGATAGTAGGACTTATGAAGTTTAAAGCAAAAAAGATGACCCAATAGGTATAAATCTTTTTTGGAAAATGGGCTTTGATCAATGGGGTAGTTAAAATGCAAAAAAGTAGGGAAAGGATTGAGGCAATGGCCATTGGAGGCCTGTTGAATAGAATGAAAAGTAGAGGCAATAGAAATACAAGTGTAGAACTTATTTGATTGCTTTTGAAAAATTTACTTCTAGCTAAAATGGCTGAACTATGCTCTTTTTCCTCTTTGATTGATTTGATCAGAGAATGGGAAGACCACATTATTACAATAATCAATACCAAAAATAAGCCTACCGACGTAAGGTTTCTTTTCAGGAAAATGAAGCTGATTGTTTGATTTGCCGAAATCGATTTTGTAAAGATCTTCAAAAAGGAAGTGCTGTCGCTGTTGTAGTTTCTTGGTTCCCAAATGAAATTGATCTCCTTTTTCCAAGCCTGTTTTGCCACTTCTCTTTTTTTAAGAAAAAAGTATTGCTCAAGAGAAATAAATCTTGAATTTAATTCGGAAAGGCTTGCCTGAATTCGAGTTAGTCTGATTTCTTGGTCAAAAATATTCTTCTCAATTGTTTTTACAGTTCTGTCTAATTTGGATAGTTCATCATCCAGTTCTGGGATGGCAAGACGTTCTTCTTGACTGATGTATAAAATTGTGTCATTTTTAATTTCCTGAATTACAGAGTTTGATTCATTAAGAATTTCAATCCTATCAGAAAGGATGTCTTCATATTGGGAGGTTTCTTCATGGATTGTTTCGAGAAGGTTCCCCATTCCGTTTAGAAATCTAGAATTGATTATTTCACTTGTGTCTCTGGAGAGGTTCTCCATAGAGCTCAAATAGTTTCTTAAGATTGGAAGGTTATCCATCATATCAAGAGTATCCAAAGGTTGGTTGAGGTCAATCCTGGTCTTACTTAGATTTAATGAATATTTTTTTGTTCTAGAGATTAGTTGGGACAAGATCTGCCCAAGTCTAGCGTTTCTTTCACTTATTTTTTTTGCCTCCTCGTCAGAAATTTCCTCGAATTGCGAAGAATCCCTTGATTGTTTTCCTTGAAAGGTTTCGTTTAAAAGGGAATCGATTATTACTGAATCTTGAGAGTAGGAAATTAGAGGATGATATAAACTAATTACAAAGACAAAAACTAAGAATATTAAACTCTTTTGTGTTCGCATATTGTGAAATTTTGAATGAATATATGAAAAAATGAACTCTTCGGTATCCGTCAATTTAAAAGATCTTCCCCTGACTAAATGACTGGTTTTTGAAGTTTGAGACTATTTTTTAAGTCAAATTGACAGGAGGATTCACTTGGTATTAATTTTTCTATTAGGCCTATTGTAAATACTTAAACCAACAAGATCATGAAATTAGAAAAGTATAACCAATTAGATCCATTATTTCCATCTTCATTTGGAGGTGTTTTGGATAAGCTCTTCAATGAATCTTTTAGAAATGTTCAAAGGCAGTTCAGTCCGGCAGTTGATATTTCGGAAGATGAAAAAGGCTTTGAGCTACAAGTGGCTGTTCCAGGAATGAAAAAATCCGACTTTAAAGTTGATTTTACAGAAGGTAGATTGACAGTTTCTGGTGAAAGAAAAATAGAGGAGAAAAAAGAAGGGAAAAATTTCCATAACATTGAGACACAATACGGATTCTTCAGTCGTTCATTCTATGTGCCTGATAATGTATTGAGTGATCAGATTGAGGCAGTCTATGAAGATGGAGTCTTAAAGATCAATTTACCTAAAGCTGAAAAAAAGCTAGCAAAGGCCTCTATTGAGGTTAAATAATCAAAGGGGCGATAATCGCCCTTTTTTAATTGTGAAAGGACGTAAAATGCGGTTAATTCTTGTTAATTTAAAGAGTTCTTTGCACCTATTTTCTGTAAAAATATGTCTTAGTAGTAGCAATTCTAAATATTAAATAAATTCAATAACTATGAGCAAAAGACAATTCTTTCTCGGCATGCTACTGGCCTCAGTTATCGGTGGTATCGTCGCTTTAGCAGGAGTGAGTTTTTTGATACAACCACAAGAAGCTAGTTCCTTTGACCAAAAACAACAAACAAGTTTTGTTAACCTCCTATCTGGAGATGATTTCAAGATTCCTGATGGAATTAATTTTGTTGCCTCTGCTGATTTAGTTACACCTGCAGTGGTACACGTGAAAAGTACCATTTCTTATAATTCTAGATCTCAAAGAGATCCTCTTCAAGAACTCTTTGGTATGCCACCAAGAGGTGGTCAAGGTGGGGGGGGGATGCAAGCTCCCGTAAGTTCAGGTTCTGGAGTTATAATTTCTTCTGATGGATATATAGTCACAAATAACCACGTAGTGGAAGGTGCGTCCCAAGTTGATATCTCTTTAGAGAATAACAAGCGTTATGTAGCGAAAATTATCGGTACTGATCCGACGACAGATTTGGCACTTCTTAAAATTGATGGTAGCAATCTTCCTTTTGTGAAGTTTGGTAATTCTGATGAAACAAAAATTGGAGAGTGGGTACTTGCTGTAGGGAACCCTTTCAATTTGAATTCAACAGTAACTGCGGGTATCATTTCAGCAAAAGCAAGAAACATCGGCATACTAAGAAGTGTAGAGAATAATCTTTCCGTTGAATCTTTTCTCCAGACAGATGCAGTGGTTAACCCTGGGAATTCCGGTGGGGCCTTGGTAAACCTCGCGGGTGAATTGATCGGGATCAATACTGCAATTGCTTCAAGCACAGGAACTTTTACAGGCTATTCATTTGCAGTTCCTAGTACGCTTGTAGAGAAAGTAATGGATGACTTGATGCAGTATGGAGCTGTTCAGAGAGGCCTTTTGGGTGTTTCCATTCAGGATGTTTCACCTGAATTGGGTGAAAGACTAAATACAGAATTCCCAGTTGAGCAAGGAGTATATGTAGGTGGTGTAAATGAAAATAGTGGTGGCGAAGAAGCTGGATTGAAAGCGGGTGATATCATTATTGGTATAGATGGGAAAGAAATCACCAATGTGGCTGTTCTTCAGGAAATGGTAGCCAGAAAACGCCCTGGAGATCAAGTTTCTGTTAAATACCTGAGAGATGGTAAAACAGTTGAAACCGAAGCCACTCTGAAGAATTTTGATGGAGATACAAATATTGTGAAAAAAGTAGAACCTAAAACCTTTGAGTTTGAAGGGGTAATTTTTGAAGATATTACATCGGAACAAATGGATAGATTGGATATTTCTGGAGGAGCTTTGATCAATACAGTTGGAACTCCAAAATGGAGACAGGCTGGAGCTCGACCAGGTTTCATTGTAACATCTATCATGTCTGAAAACGGAAGGTACAGAGTTTCGGATGCTGACAATATTCTGGACATTCTTGATGACCTAAGAGGTGAGGATATCGTTGTATTGGGGATGTTTAACGACGGAACTGAATACTACTTCGAAGTTGAGTTAGAATAGGATTCCTAAACCCTATAAAGCATGAAAGCCCGTCATTT
>NZ_JAPPSQ010000015.1 GCF_026652115.1 Algoriphagus sp. PAP.12
AAAAATGCCCGGTCTAAACCGGGCATTTTGATTAATTATCCTGAAGAAACTGGTAAATCTCGTCCTTCAAATGAAGTCTTTTGATCCGAAGCTGATTTGCCGCCTCATCAGAAGCCGGCTCTGTATCGGATTCTACTCTATAAATTTCATGATCTACTTCATCGTAGTTTTCGAAAAGCTTTTTGAAGTGCTCATTTGAAACCTTTAGATCATTGATCTTGCTTTCAAATTCTGGAAATTCTTCCTGTAGTGGATGTTTTTTTAACATGGTCTATTTGCGTTTATCAATTACCAAGATTACCCAGAATATTGGCCAATAAAAATGACAAATGTCACTTTTGAGTATAAATTAGTTCAGTTCATCAGCTGCTTTCATCCATCTGACAGTCAAGTCAGGATCAGCCATGTCTTTATCCAATGGGAACATCGGTCTTTTGATTCTTTGGTAGCCTAGACGCTCCAAATCCTGGTCCACTCCACCTGGAGTCAAAGCCATGATCCAATCTCCTCTCATATTATATAGTTCAGGTACTAGGTAGCCGATTTTTACAACTAAAATATCTGAATTTCTAGGATCCAATTCGAGTTCAGTAAAGTCAGATTCGTTGTGGTAAGGCTTTCTTTTTTCAGTAACGATTACCTTGATCGAGCCAACTTGAACTACAACTTCTGTTTTTGCATCTCTGTCTCCTTCTTTGATTGCTAAGACTTTTCCTTTTAGCAAAACAGGGCCTGCAAAACGATTGTCTACAGCAGCTCCCACATACCCTTCAACCTGAGCTCCAACTCCTGCCTCTTTTGCTTTTGCAACCAATTCTGGTCCCGGGATGGATGCGTAGATTAATTCTGGTCCATTCTCTGACTTGAATTCTGGTCTTTTTAATAGCTCATTCAAAGTCCAGGTAACATCGCCTGCACCCCCTGCTGTGGGATTGTCTCCCATATCAGAAATCACAAATGGCTTTTTCTCACTTTTCAAAGCCATCTCTAAACTCTCGTCCAAATATGCAACGGGTGCGACGAATTCGAATTCATTTCTGACATCCCAAAAGCTTTGAGCCAAAAACTCAGCACTTTCTTTGACTTGAGCCTCATTATCTCCGGTTACCATTACTACAGCATGGTTTCTTGGTTCATCCGCCCATGCATATCCGATCCAGATTGCAGCATCAATCACCCCTTCTTTTTTGGTCTGGGGATCAACTTTTGAATACAAGGTTTTTCCGGGGTCGATTCTGGTTGAGGTTTTTTCTCCTGGAAGTAAAATAGGAACTGGAATCCATGCTTTGAAAGCTGGTTTTCCTTTTCCGGATTCCAATCTATCCAACATGTTTTCAACTGCTCTCTGCTTGGATTCTAATGCATCCTCATGAGGTGCCATTCTATAGCAGGTGATCAAATCGGAGTTCTCAGCAAGTCTTTCAGAAACATTTCCATGCAAATCCATGGATGTAGAAATCAACGTCTCAGGACCGACTACTTCGCGCACCTTGACTATAAAATCACCTTCAGGATCATCTAAGTCTTCTACACTCATGGCACCATGGATGTCAAAGAATAATCCGTCATAGGGAAGGTTTTCTTTCAGCATTTCCAAAGTCACATTGACCAAAGAGTCATAAGCTTCGCGAGTTACCATTCCTCCTGGGATGGCATGGCCTCTCAAGGTTGGAAACCATTGGGCTCTTGCTCGATCTTCAGAACTATCAGAAAGGAATCGGTAATAATTGAAAATATCGTCTCCAACCCGAGCCTTGAAAGACTCTGCCGTAGATCTGGCAGGAGAGAAAGTGCTGGATTCTATCGCCAATCCGGCAATAGCAATACGGGGAAGTGGTTTTTCCTTACTCTCATTTTTGCAGGAAGTGAAAAGCAAAAGAAGAGAGAAAATAGATAAATAATATTTCATCAGCTGGTGGTTTTAAAGAATGTAAAATACCAGCTTCTTTTAAGAATTCAATTAAGTTTTGGTTGGTTGGGAAAAATTTCGTTTAAGATGAGTACTCATGCTTAAAGTTGGGAGTCTCATTTTCGCTTTTCGGTTTGATAATTACCGTCCTGGGTAAACTCATCAGGTCTATTCCAAATAAATAGTAATTAACCGAACCTAAGATTTCAATTCTTCCGTCTTTTTCCTGAATCCCTTCTTGTTTCCATACCCTTCCTAAAACAAAACCTGATAAGTAGGAATCCGAAAGAAAGGGATTGATTTGGTTGTTTTCCTTTTCTCGTACAATAGATATATTTAAATCATTAATAGTGGAAACAGGAATTATAATCTGATCAACTGAATATTCTAAGCCTATAGGGCTGTCCTTTCCTTGACCCGGTTTGTTTTGCTTGATTAGTGAAAAGGTCCCAATCAAAATTGCAGGGATGGCAATGAACCTCCATTTTTTTTGTAGTTGGGAAATGCCGAGTCGTATCACCAACAAGAAAAAGAATACAAAAAGAATAATTATCGCTAAGTCAAAGATACTCCATAGTAAGTCTAACATTATCAGTCTTTTAGGTGTGCTGAATAATATAGCAAACTATTTTGGTATTTGGATTCATAAAAATGAAAAGGTCCCCATCAGATCCAAAATTCATTTTATTATAATACGAATTATCAATCGAGGCCGAAGAAAATTTTAAATCAGATTCTATTACAGGGACATTTATTTCTGATGAAATTTGGCAGATAAATTTCATCATTTCTCCTGATTTTGGACATGTAGGAATGGCAGGATTTTGAATCCATTTAGGGATTCCAATCAGCCCGTTCTCCCACTCTAATTCTCTGTGTTCGTAAAGTTTTTCAGTAGAAATAAATGTTTTTTCAAATATTACTTGGCTGCTTGAATTCACAATTTTATCATCATAGTCTGAGTTTAAATACTCGGATTCATTGATGACAAATGGGTTGTTTTGATCAGAATAATCCAAAAATAGTTGGTCAAAATAACCATATAATGGAATGGTAAGATTCAGATCAAATGGTAGCCACTCGAAACCATGAGTTTTGTTTGATAATTTTCCTAAATATTGAAACGATGGCTTTTTTGAGAATTTTGGAAGATTAAATTCCTTTTCTTTTGTTCCGCCGAGAAAACTTTCTGATTTAGCTTGAGAAAGTAAAATGGCAAAAATAACATTTGGTGATATTTCTTCTTTTAGTTGGAATGATTTTTCTTCATCAGATAACTCTAATGGATCTCTTTCCCCATACATCCATTGATGCTTTTCGATTAATAAACCATCCTTAAAAACTAATTCTAGTCCATCATTGTCCTCTTTTGCAAATAATTTATCTACAGCTTGGGTTCTTAAAAAATTGTAAGATTGTGCATCTCCTTTGAATACTACTTCTGAGCCAATTAAAAAATGCTTGGTTACTTTTATTGTAAAAGGATTTTTGAATTTCATAAAATCGTTTGTTGAAAATATGAACTAAAAAATAAATAAATTTTAAGAAAGACAATTAGATTTTTTTCAAAACGTCGCCATTAAAAACCTTTCCTACAATATCAAACAAGTCCAAGGTCAAGCAGATGTCAATATCATGTTCAATTCCATGATTCTGCAGTCTTTTGGCATGTGAAGCCTGAGAAAGGAATTGCTTCATCTGATGGCCTTCTTTTTCAAAAAGTGACTTCATGGCCATCGCCCCATCATCCTCAGAAAGATGCGTGGATTCAAGAGATTTAACCAAAGCCCCGGCATAAAGAGAGTCTTCCAGATTGAATTTCCCTTTCCATCCTGCACAATGAATTAAAACATCCTTGTCTTGTTGCTGAATATATTGGATGGTAGCGGAAAGGTTTGGAAATGCACCAATTAGGATTTCGTCAGCCTCCTGAGACTTGGAAATAGCCAATGTTCCATTAGTTGTGGTCATAGCTAATTTATTTCCGGAATAATCCTTTTTCAAAAATGCCACTGGTGAATTACCCAAATCAAACCCTTCGATGGTTTTGCCATTTCTTTCTCCGGCTACCAAGTATCCCTGGCTTTGCATTTTGCGGCAGGATTCCTTGTCTGCAAAGGTTCTGATCTCTTCAATTCCCTTGGAAAGGGCGGTAACCATCGTGGTTGTCGCACGGAAAATATCCACGACAACCACGATTTTACCTTGTAATTCATGTAATTGAATCAGCTCAGGGCTGAAGCAAACTTCAATCTGTCTCATCCTTTATAAAGAGGAAGTTTTTCTACCTGTGCTTTCAGGTTTTTGTTTCTGATCTGGATAAAAATTTCAGTTCCGGCCTTTGCGAATTCGGTTTTCACATAGCCCAATCCAATCCCAACTTCCATAGAAGGAGATTGAGTTCCGGATGTGACTTCGCCGATTACATTTCCTTCAGAATCTACAATAGGGTAATGACCTCTTGGAATCCCTCTTTCCTGCATCACAAAACCCACTAATTTTCGTTGAACACCAGCTTCTTTTTGAGCTTTCAAAGCTTCAGAATTGGTGAAATCCTTGGTGAATTTGGTAATCCATCCCAAACCAGCTTCAATAGGGGAAGTTTCATCCGTGATGTCATTACCATAAAGGCAATATCCCATTTCTAGGCGAAGAGTATCCCTTGCTCCTAATCCGATTGGTTGGATTCCAAAGTCTTTTCCTGCTTCAAAAATTGCCTTCCATACTTTCTCGGCATCTTCGTTTTTCACATAGATTTCAAATCCACCAGCTCCTGTATAACCGGTTCCAGAGATGATGACATCCTGAACTCCTGCAAATTCTCCTACAGTGAAATGGTAGAATTTAACCTCGGAAAGATTAACTGGAGTCAATGACTGAACTGCTTCGATAGCTTTAGGTCCTTGTACTGCAAAAAGAGAAATCTCATCAGAAATATTGGTCAGTTTCGCTCCCATGGTGTTGAACTTGTTTACCCAAGCCCAATCTTTATCAATATTGGAGGCATTCACTACCAACATGTATTTTTCATCTTCAAATTTGTAAACGATCAAATCGTCAACAATTCCTCCCGTTTCATTTGGAAAACAAGAGTATTGCGCCTGGCCATTGATCAATTTGGAGGCATCGTTGGAAGTAACCTTTTGAATCAGATTTAAGGCTTCTGGACCTTCCACCATGAATTCTCCCATATGGGACACATCAAATACCCCAACTCCCTGTCTTACGCAATGGTGCTCTTCTTTGTCTGAGCTATATCTTACAGGCATATTGTATCCGGCAAAAGGGACCATTTTGCCACCTAATGCAGTATGAAGATCATTGAGTTGAATTTTTTTGATTTGTTCTTCCATAATTTGGGTTCGGTTTTAATGGGGGCAAAGGTAAGGAATGAGCGCTAAAATGGGGTAGGAAATGGGTAAAAAGAAAGGCAACCCGTTTGGGTCGCCTCATTAATTTTTTGATAGCTGAAGTATTGCTCAAATTAAACTGAGAAGCTTTCTCCACAGCCGCAGGTTCTGCTGGCATTTGGATTGATAAATTGGAAGCCTTTTCCGTTCAATCCGTCCGTAAACTCCAAAGTAGTTCCTGCCAGATACAACAAGCTTTTTCTATCAACGATAATCTTCACACCTTTATCTTCAAATACGTGATCGGTCTCAACAGTATTCGCATCAAATCCCAAATCATACATTAACCCGGAACAGCCGCCACCTTTTACAGAAACGCGGATGTTTTCGTTATCGGCACGACCTTCTTCTTGCTTGAGTTCCAAAATTCGCTCTTTGGCCTTATCAGAAACGATGATCATATTTTATATCTTTTTATATATCTTCAATTGTATTCGAAAGCAGAACAGAGAGGCTTTCGAAAAGATTCATTTGCAAATATACAAAATATTAAAATGAGGAAAATTGAGCATATAGGAATTGCTGTGCAGGATTTAGAAGAATCCAATGCTTTGTTTGCCAAGTTGTTGGGGAAAAAGCATTTCAAGACTGAAAAAGTGGAAGGTGAAGCGGTTGAAACCTCATTTTTTCAGGTTGGAGAAACAAAAGTTGAATTGCTTCAAGCAACGAATCCCAACAGTGCTATTGCCAAATATTTGGAAAAAAAGAAGCCCGGCGTCCATCATATTGCTTTCGATGTTGAAAATATTGAAGCTGAAGTGGAACGCTTAAAAGGGGAAGGTTTTGAAATATTGAATGAAACGCCAAAACTGGGTGCGGACAATAAATTAGTCGTATTTTTGCATCCCAGAACCACAAATGGGGTTTTGGTGGAACTCTGTCAGGAGATTGGGGTTTAACAGTGAGCAGTGAGCAGTGAGCAGTGAGCAGTGAGCAGTGAGCAGTGAGCAGTGAGCAGTGAGCAGACTGGTTTTCAAAAGAATAGAAAATAGAAAGTAGTTTCAAGGTTAGGATATTGAATCTATTGATTTCAAATACTTAATACTTTGAACATCATACTTTGTACAAATAAAAATGAGCGAAAAAAGAACAGAAATAGGTGATTTGGGTGAGTTCGGTTTAATCGATCACCTAAGCGAAAAAATTGAAATCAAAAACAACTCTTCCCTTAAAGGAATCGGTGATGACGCAGCTGTCATTGAAGGTGGAGATCATGTGAAGGTGGTAACCACAGATTTATTATTGGAAGGGGTTCATTTTGACCTTTCCTATGCGCCATTGCCTCATGTTGGCTTTAAAGCTGTGGCTGTAAACGTTTCTGATGTGGCTGCGATGAATGCAATTCCCAAGCAGATCACGGTTTCGATCGCACTTTCCAATCGCTTCTCAGTTGAGGCAGTTGATGCCCTATATTCTGGGATTCGAGCAGCCTGTGAACATTATGGAGTGGATTTGATAGGAGGAGATACCACAGCGTCAAGAAGTGGGTTGGTTATTTCCGTGACTGCCATCGGTGAAGCTAAAAAAGAAGAGATCAGCTATAGAAATGGTGCAAAGGTGAATGATATTCTTTGTGCTACTGGCGATTTGGGAGCGGCATTGGTAGGACTTCAGATTTTGGAGAGAGAAAAGCAAGTTTTCCTTGCCAATCCTGATATGAGGCCTGATTTGGAAAAGTATACCATCGTCACGGGCAGACAGCTGAGGCCAGATGCTAGAATGGATATCATTCATGAATTGAAAGAAGCTGGCGTGGTTCCTACTTCCATGATGGATATTTCAGATGGATTGGCTTCTGAAATTTTTCATATCTGTAAAGCCTCCAATGTGGGTGCAACAATTTATGAGGATAAACTTCCCATTGATAAGCAAACCTTTGATACGGCCGTAGAATTGAATTTAGATCCGATCACCTGTGTGTTGAACGGGGGAGAGGATTATGAATTGCTATTCACTATCGACCAAAAGGATTTTTCCAAGCTGGAGAAACATCCAGATATTCACTTTATCGGTCATATGACTAAACCTGAAGAAGGGAAATTCCTAGTGACAAAAAGTGGTACAGCCGTACCTCTTAAAGCTCAGGGGTGGAAACATTTCTAATCCGAAACATGTAAAAAGAAAGGCTTGATATTTATAATCAAGCCTTTCTTTTTATCTATTCTTCTGGATAAGGAATGTAAACGAAGCTGGTAAATGCTCCATCCATTACAAATAAGCAACAGAACTCGTCTGGATCTTTGTATGATTTTTTAAACTCTTCCAGAGATTCTTCAGAAATGAGTTTTCTCTGAACGAATTCATCCACATAGGTAATGAAGTAATTCCACTCTAGGTTTTTCTCTGCTTTTCCCAGAAATATCTTTCCGATCGGTTGCATTTCCTTGGAAATTGGGAATATGGGGTAATCCGAAAAACCACGGGATTTGATCTGGTAAGCAGCCTCTTTCAATACATCAGAAATCTTAATGAAATCACTGCTAATTGTACCAAGGTACTTTCCGTTTAATTCGGGATCATTGAAATCTGAAATCATGATTTGAGGGTTAAGCGTATAACATTTTCAACATGGTAGGTTTGAGGAAACATATCTACAGGCTGAATTCGTTCCACTTGATATTTTTCTCCCAATAAAGCTACATCCCTGGCCTGAGTCGCTGGATTACAGGAAACATAAACAATAGTCGGTGCTTCCAATCTCAACAGCATATTGATAACATCTTCATGCATTCCGGCTCTAGGAGGATCTGTAATGATCACGTCCGGTCTGGCATGTTGAGAGATGAATTCCTCATTCAATACATCTTTCATATCTCCTGCATAAAACAATGTATTCTCAATCTCATTGATTTGGGAGTTGAGCTTGGCGTCTTCAATCGCAGCTTCGACATATTCCACACCGATCACCTGCTTGGCTTTTTTAGCCACGAAATTGGCAATCGTTCCAGTTCCTGTATACAAGTCATAAACGACCTCATCACCTTTCAACTCGGCAAAGTCCCTTGCGACTTTGTAAAGCTCATAAGCTTGCTCTGAATTAGTTTGATAAAAGGATTTCGGTCCTATTCTAAATTTGAGACCTTCCATTTCCTCTTCTATGTAAGGCAAACCTGCGTATGTTACCAACTCCAGATCGTGGAACGTCTCATTTCCTTTGGTGTTGATTACATAAAGAAGGGAAGTGATTTCAGGGAATTTAACTTTTAGGAATTCCATAACCTGTGGAATCTGATCTGGATTGTCTTCCCCGAATTGGACAATGACCATGCTTTGACCAGTCGAGGTAGTACGGATGATCAGATTTCGGAGCAATCCGACTTGCTCACGGATGTCATAGAAGCTCAGGTTGTTTTCCAAGGCAAAACTTCTCAATTCATTTCGGACATCGTTGGAAATGCCTCCTTGTAGGTAACAATGGTCGATGTCTATAATCTTATCAAACATTTTTGGGATATGAAATCCCAATGCGTTTCTATCGAAGTCTTCCTCAGAGCGGATCTGCTCCAAAGTCAGCCATTTTTTGTTGGAAAAAGTAAAATCGAGTTTGTTGCGATAATAACGGGTTTGGGAAGAACCCAGAATAGGAAGTACTTCCGGTATCGGAACTTTGGCGATTCGGGTAAATTGATCAACCACCTGTTGTCTTTTGTAATCTTTTTGAAGTTCGTAGTTGATGTGTTGCCACTTGCATCCACCACAAGTACCAAAATGTTCGCAAAAGGGCTCGACACGGTCTGTTGAATACTCATGGAAGTGAATGGCCTGACCTTCCATAAAGGAGCTTTTTCCTTTGGTAATGCGCACATCTACCACATCACCGGGAGCTACTCCACTGACAAATACTACCTTGCCATCATGGTGTCCCACACATTTTCCCTCTGAAGCAATTCGCTCGATCAGGAGGTTGGAAACCACTTTGTTTTTCATTTTTCGCGACATGGCCGCAAAATTAGGGAAAAAAGATGGCTGGAAGAAATTCAATTTGTATTCAAAATATTATATATTTAGGTTAATTATTAAATGTTAGTAGTGTGAAATTGTTTTATGTTTTGAGTCTGTCATTTTTGATTTTCTCCTGTACTGACAAGCGCAAGGAGATAAAAGGGATCGACTTAGACCCTATGAGTCAGAAAGTAATCCCGGTTAATGATTTATCCACAGATTTTTCATTGCTCTCCCAGGTAAATTTTCAAGAGGATGGAGATGCCCTTTTTATCCATTTAAATTACTTTGATTCTGATCCCAATTATTTGTTTGTCAATTCCTTGAATGATCCAGAGATGGATTTAGTCTTAAAATTTGAGGGAGAGGGACCGAATGAAGTTGGGGGAGTGACAGACTTCTATTTTCACAATTATGATTCCATATTTTTGATAGACAGGTATCGCTATCAAGTGAGCTTGGCTGACTCTTCCGGAAAGGTGCTCAGGAGATATAGGCTAAAAGAAAATGACAGCAATAGGCCCGGGGAGAATTCAGTCCTTCCCTGGGTGACCTCCAAATCCCGAATTTTTTTGCGTGGAAGATATCTATATATCCCTGGTGTTCCAGATCAAAGTCCCTACAAAAGCAAATACACCAAGGAAAATTTATTAATTAAAATGGATTTGCAAACAGGGAAGTATACAACCCTCTTAGGTTATCCTGAACTCTACCAAACAGATGACTATTGGGGAAATATTGATCATGTGCATCCAAGTCTTTCTTCTACCGATGACCCGGATTTAATTCTAGTCAGTTACCCTTTAGCAGATTTGATTTATAGCTTAAATCTAAAAACAGAAGAATTGGAACCTTATTTCTGGATGGGCAGTGATCATCTCGATCCTCCAGTTTTTATAGATTTTAAGGATAATCAGTCAGATAAAATGATCCGATATCAGTATGGTACAGATTATTATTTCTCCTTGAATTATGACCCTTTTCGAAAACTTTATTGGAGGATTGTTTATAAAAAATATGATGCCGAGTCGCTGGATAAGATGGTGAATCGCACAGAAGCCGGAAAACCCAATAAAAAATATATGATCGTATATGATGAAAATCTGGATAGAATAGGAGAGTTTGATCTGGATTCAATTCCCAGGTTTGTAGGCTATGATTTTATTGTTTTAAAAGACGGACCTTATATTTCAGTCACTCCTGAAGATGTGGAAGATGAAAAGATTTTTCAGAGGATGGTTCTAGAGTAAGGGATGGATTGGTTTTCCTTCTTATTGAAATCAAGCGGTGTTGATTTTAAAGTGGTTACCAATTCCGGTTTTTTTAAAAGGTTCCTATGCCTTATTCATTGTTTCTGGGGACCCTAAATTCTCCCTCAGAAATCTCAACTTCACCGATCAGAAGGTTTTGACCGGAGCTGGAATCATAGGCTCTGGCCTTCCCTGAAAAATCACCTTTCATAGATTCTGCTCCTATTTCCTCAAATTCAATGACAAGCTCCTCCCATATTGGGCTAATCGTATTATTCGTTGCGATATAGACCTGTCCATTTTCATCAAAATAACTAAAAAGCAATGTCTGGAGATGAATGGATCCTGAGGTGGCTAGGTTGGAATAGCTGATTCCGGCTTTAAAGTCCTCGGTGTGATCCAGGCGGAAAACGATTTGGTTATGAAGAGGTTCGAATATATTCTTGCTTCCCGAAAGTTGGATGATATGCAATTGACTTACCTGATCAAAATATTTCCCTGCAGTTAAATTAATCTGGGTTTCAGGTTCATAATTGTAGATCTTTTGCTCTCCGTCAACTTTGAACTTAAAATAGTAAAGGGAGTTGTTGTCTTTGGGTTCTTCATCCCCGCTAGAACAGGCTGTCAGCAGCAAAAAAGTACCTGCAACTAAGCAGCATAAATAGAAGTTGGTTTTCATGAGGATTGGTTGGCTTTTTTTTCAAGGATGAATCCGATGATCCCTCCTAAAAAGGTGAATAGAAAAATGGATAACATCAGGTTTCCAATGAGGGACCAGCTGTTTCCAACATAGTGATGGTATTCCTCCATGATTCCCGGAAGGCCTGTCAAGTATCCAAAAACCCCACTTCCTCCTTTCCAGTTTTTGATGATTTCAGGCTGAAAATAGTAGCTCAAAGGAATTCCAAGCAGTGCGCCTGTTAAGGAAAAGGTCACTGTTTTTCCTTTCCTTAAAACCAGAGTCAGGTACAGGAGAATATAGAGAAAGAGTCCCAAAGGAATTAGGAAGAAAGTAAGTACTACTAGACCAATTCTAGGAACTAAGGGGGAACTGTTGATTTTTTTTGAAACTTCAGCACCAACGCCTAAAATGATTTTGTCGGGTTTTGAAAAGTAAGATTGAATTTTCTGAGCGTCCATAGAGATGGTTTTCTGATAAAAATAAAGGTCAGAGCTGCGATATGGAAGTGAGAATTAGTGTGTGTGGCAGTTGGCTGATTTTCTGCCCACTTGTATTTATTTGTTGATCTAATCGCTTAATTTAAAGTGCTTTTAGGAATGCTTATGAATTTTTGTATATCCCTGATTTTTCTCTTTTATTTTGATGGGTTGATCCAGGAGAACTTATTGACCGGATTTGATTCTCTGGATTTAAACCCAACTCACCTTTCCATCCAGGATTCTGTCATTATTGATCAAAGAAATGATTTCATCAAACAAAGGCTTTTTGAAAATCCACAGGATAGCAGCTTGTTGGAATTTGCCCAGGAAACCTTGGTTTTCTCTCATCTTTTGAACTACGCCAAGGGTGCTTTAATGTCCAACGACCGTTTAGGTTTGATTTATCAATATACTTTTTCCAATCCCTTTAAGGCCTTGGATTCCTATTTTCAGGCGCTGTCCATTGCGGAAGAAAATCCAGAGCTTTCCGACTTGCAGTGGGGAATCAAAGGAAATGTCGGGCTTATCTATTATGAACAGGAGGAATATGGGAAAAGCCTGAAATTATTTCAGGAAGTAGCTGCCAATAGCAGGGAATCAGAACTGACAGCTCTCTTGAATATAGGGAATATTTATGGGGCAATCCATCAGAATGATTCCGCTATATACTATTTTGAAAAAGCCCTTCTTTTTCAGGAACTTCATAGCAACCCCGTCCAATTGGCAAATCTGTACAGTAATCTCTCACTGATTTATGTCCAGGAGCAAGATTCCGTCAATGCTTTGGATATGGCCCAAAGGAGCCTGAACCTGGTAGATTCTTTAGATATCAATTTTGTCAAACCCACTGCGTTTGCGAATGCTGCCATGGCATATCTTCTGATTGGGGCATTGGATCAATCGGAGGAACTGGCCATAAGGTCTTTGAAGATCAGTCAGCAACAGGGGAACATCTTTGTTCAAAAAGTAGCCTGGGGAACTCTGTCGGATATCTATGCCGCCAAAGGGAATTACAAGCAGGGCTTACAGGCATTCCAGGAGTTCTCTCTTTTGAAAGACAGCTTGAATAACCAAAACCGAAGAGTTGAAATCAATAGGAGGCAAATGGCTTTTGACTTCGAAAAGGAGCATGATCAGGCAATGGCTGAAATTGAAAGGCAAAAACTGCAGAGAATTTATACTTTGGGCATCGCTGTTCTTGTGGGGCTGATACTGATGGCAATAGGGTATATTTATAAGAAAAGAAGAGATACACGTACAGAAATAAGTGAAGCAAAATCAAGGGTCTTGATTTTTGAAACTGAGTTGAAATTGCTCCGCACACAGATGAATCCTCATTTCATTTTTAATTCCCTGAACTCAATCGGTGACTATATCCTCAAATATGACCCTGAATCTGCTCAGGATTACCTTTCCAAATTTGGAAAGCTGATGAGAATGTTACTTGAAAATTCTTCGAAGGATGAAATATCCTTACAGGAAGATCTGGAATTTTTGGATCTTTACCTACAGATTGAAAGCAGAAGACAGCCCTATAAATTCTCCTATTCTATCGAGGTTGATGATAAGTTGGACGTTACCAATGTATTGGTACCACCAATGCTCTTGCAGCCTTTCGTCGAAAATTGCATCTGGCATGCCTTTCCTGAAAAAAATAAGATGGGGAAAATAGAAATTAGTTTCAAAATGGAAGAGGATACCTTGCATTGCGCTATTGAAGACAACGGAGTCGGCAGAAGCAGGGGGCAGGTGAGCGGAACCCATCAATCCATGGGATCTGCCATTACTGAAAGCCGACTAAGAATTTTAAATCAGAGATTGGGTTGGGACGGAAAACTTCAAATCATCGATAAACCTTTCAATAGCGGAACCCAAGTAGAGATTTCACTTCCTTTGATTTTGGCTTTTTGAATATGAAACGGATCATTTTTATAGTAGAGGACGAACAACATTGTACCGATAGGATTGTAGAGTTCCTTAAACCCTACCAAAGTAAAATTGACCTGTATTGGTTTGACTCAGTGGAAAGGGCAAAAAAAGAATGGGAAAATAGAAGCCCGGACATCGTTTTCTTGGATGTTAGAATAGGAGACCGGACCGGTTTTGAGCTGTTGGCAGAAATCAGTCTGACTGATTTTTGTTTGATTTTTACCACTTCCTTTGAACAGTATGCTTTGGATGCCTTTCGATTTTCAGCTCTGGATTACCTACTGAAGCCAATTGATCGGGAGGAGTTTGAAAAAGCACTGAACAGAGCTTTTGAAAAACTCGATCACCAACAGCTAAAGGAAAGATTAGGGGTGCTGTTGGGCCATCTTTCCCAGGTTCCCAGCTCCAAAAAAATCAGCCTGCCCTTTCAGGGCGGATTTATTTTCTTAGATATCCAGGATGTTCTAAGATGTGAGGCAGATAGCAACTATACCCATCTGTTTACCGTGGAGGGAAAGAAATATACTGTGTCCAAAACCCTGAAGTATTATGAATTGCTCTTACAGGATTTCGGGTTTTTTAGGATACATAATTCCCATCTCATCAATCTTAGGTACGTGAATGAATATTCCAAAACCGGTTATGTAACCTTGTCAACACAATTGATTTTGGAAGTTTCAAGCCGCAGGAAGGAAGCTTTCTCGAAAGCAATGGGTTTGTTTCTCAATGGTTGATTGAAACAATCAAAAAATCCTTCAAGATCAAATCCGTTTCAACTATCAATGGAATTCCTTCCTTTTACCGATTTCATGCCAGAGGCTTGTGATACTAAATAAACCAACCATTTAAACCAGATGAATAAGGAATTGTAAGGTGTGGAACTGAAAGTCTTTTTGAAATTCAAGATTGGGATACTGTATTTATTCCATAGCCATTATCTTTACCCCTTTAATTTTTGCCATGAAGTTTAAAGATAAAGTCGTAGTCATTACAGGAGCTACCTCAGGGATCGGAGAGGCTTGTGCGGAAGTATTCGGAAGAGAAGGAGCTAAACTGTGTATTACCGGGAGAAATCCTGAAAAGCTGGGAAAGACCCAAAAACAACTGGAAGAAAAAGGATTTGAAGTACTTGCTGTTTTGGCAGATGCAGGATCGGAATCGGATAATAAAAAAATGGCTGAAGAAACCCTTCAGCGATTTGGCCGAATTGATGTGTTGATCAATAATGCTGGTATCTCCATGAGAGCCTTGTTTCAGGATCTGGATCTGGAGGTTTTTCGCAAAGTGATGGATACCAATTTCTGGGGGACTGTCTACGCTACCAAATACTGCCTTCCTGCTATTTTGGAATCCAAGGGTTCGATCATTGGTGTGTCTTCTATCAATGGATACCGAGGTACGCCTGCTCGAACCGCCTACACAGCCAGCAAATATGCCATGAATGGCTTTTTTGAAGCCCTTCGGACAGAGGTGATGAAAAAGGGAGTTCATGTACTGGTAGTTGCCCCTGGATTTACTTCCTCCAATATTCGGAATTCAGCATTGACTGCTGATGGATCCTCTCAGGGAGAATCTCCGCGGGATGAAGGGAAAATGATGACATCTGAACAGGTGGCAGAGCATATGTTGAAAGCTACCCTGAAAAGAAAAAGGGATATTGTCCTGACTTCTGAAGGGAAAATGGCTGTGTTCCTGAATAAATGGATACCGGGAATTCTCGATGGAATTGTCTATAATAAGATGGCCAAAGAAAAAGATTCTCCATTTAAATAAATGCCCCAAAACCTCTTTCAATTTTACCTCAATAGACTCACTGATCTTTCAACCCGTAACAGGTCTTTGTATTTGCCCAAATTGGAAGGGTTCGGGATGATAGATGTACTGGATTTTGATTTTTTAATCGGAGCCCCGGCATTTTCTCTGATTCAGCTATTGATTCAAGGGAAAAAGAAAATCAAACTGATTCCAGAAATTGATCCGCGGTCAGGGGTCTCGAATCAGCTTTCTAAAGGTTTAAGCAGACTTGCCTACAGGGATCAATTAACACAAGAAGAAACAGGCGAGCAAAGCCTTTACATTGGGTGGCTGTTTGTGGAGGGGAAATTAGTGAATGGACAACTAGTCCGCTCTCCGCTTTTATTGAAATCTATATCATTACTTCGGGAAAAAGGAGATTGGGTCTTATCGTCTGATGGTGATTGGGAATGGAACCCCGCTTTTTTATTAGCGTGGAAGCACGCTGTCAAATCGGATTTTGGTGATGAATTTCCAACGAACCTTTCGGAATCCTTATCAACTGACCCAAGAGAGTTTAGGGTTCAGCTCAATCAACTGATCCAAGAGAATTTTTCGATTCAGGTTCAATCCAATCTATTGGAGGATCGAATTCTTGCTTTTCCGAATATTCAGGCATCGCTGGATCAGGAAAAGTTTCAGGAAGGAAAGGTTTCATTGAAGCCTTATGCTGTTTTGGGACAATTTTCTCAAAAGGGCAGTTTCTTGTTTTCAGATTATGAGCTGCTGCAAAAAATGCAACGGGAAAAGTCATTAGAAGAAGTCTTTCAAACTCGGTTTATTCCTGATAAGTATCTTTCTGAGCCAAGAGAAGAAGATTTGTATCCGGTATTTCCATTGGATTCTTCTCAGGAGAACGTATTGGTGGAGGTGAGAAAAGGCAAAAGCATGGTAGTTCAGGGCCCTCCTGGGACCGGGAAGTCTCAATTGATTACCAATTTGGTTTCTGACTTTATTTCAAGAGGAAAAAGAGTCCTGGTCGTCTCTCAAAAAAGAGCCGCTTTAGATGTGGTTTTTGAGCGTCTGGATCAATTGGGATTTGGGGATTTTTTGGCTTTGGTGCATGATTTCAGAGGGGATAGAAATCTGCTTTTTAAGAAAATCAAAAAACAGATCGATGCTATTGATACTTATCAGGAGGAAAGCAGGGGAATGGATTCCATCCAGTTGGAAAGAGAGATTTCGGTCTTAAGCCGTACGATTGCTAGACTTTCCTCTCAGTTTGAAGGATTAAGAGAATCTCTCTTTGATTCTGAAGCCTGTGGATTACCTGCCAAATCCTTGTATTTACAGGCCAGATCTGAGGGTCCGTTTTTTAAGTCCAAGGATCTGATTCGTCTGAATTGGGATGAGGCAAAGGATTTTGAACAAAATTATCGAATCTACTATGGCTATCAGACCAAGTTTGGTGAAGGGTTCTGGCAGAAAAGAAATTCCTTTTCCAACCTAAGCACCCAGAACTATTCTCAAATTACAGATGCACTGCATTCGGTAGAGGAATTCAGAGAAGAGAATTTCAAAAACTTAGAATTTAAAAACTGGAAAAAGGTTTTGGAAAACCTGTTGGAATCAAATCAGTTTTTGGATGATTTGAAAAAGGCTTATACTTCTTTTGAAGGCTTGGAAAACCCGTCTGTTGGACTTGAAATCATTGGGGATAAAAAGATTCAAAATGAACTGAAACTGGTTCATGGTTTTCTTCAGGAATGGATAGATTCAAAGAATTCATGGTCCTATCAAATTTCAGGTTCTCTTCAAAATTTGGAGGAAGAATTGAAGGAGTTGATTCCTCAAAGTCAATCTTGGTTCGGTAAGCTCAAAGCCAAATTGAACCGCCAAAAATTCCCTTTGGTTTTCCAAAATCTACAAGAAAATGAACTCCTATTTCAATCTGATATTTTGGTTTCGGTCCTGAATGAGGTGCGGGAGAAAATCAGGATAAATAATAGAAAAGAAGAACTTTCAAAAATCACTTTTTTCGATTTTTCTGAGCTACCAGATAAGGATTTTCAGCGAATTCAAATATTTAATACCTGGCTTGAATCATGGAATCTTATTTTAAGTAATGATTTAGTTAATGATTTATTAAAATCTGTTTATCAGGATTTTAAAGAAAAATTGAAAAGTCTTTTAGCTTTACTTGAAGTCTATAGATCCCAGTGTGTGAGGTGGAGAAATTGGCTTTCCAATGATCAGATTTTGCTTCTTTTGGAAAGTGGACTTAAAGAGGTTATTTCTGAACCTGAAATCAATTGGCAAACTATTTTTTCTGAGCTCCAGAGCTTTGATCAGCTATTGGATAATTGGCCTCATAGGGGATTAGCAAAAGCGCTTTGGACGCAAGGGGCGAGATTGGGATTAGCTAAACAAATTGATCTTTTTTGGAATGGATGGTATCTGAATTGGATTTCAGAATTGGAAAGAAGAAACCCTGTGTTGGCTGAGGCCGGAAGTCTGAAGATGGTGCAGGAGATGAGCTTAATTTCATCCTCGATTTTAGAAAAAAGGAAGCTTTCGCATCACATTTCTCTTTTAAGAATTAAGGAGCGATTTATCCAAGATTTGGAATATAACCGGCTTGGAAATCGGGTGTCATTTCGCGAGCTATTGCATCAGGTTTCCAAAAAAAGGCAAAAGTGGTCAGTACGAAAATTGGTAACAGAATTAGAGGAAGATGTTTTCCATGCCATGCCTTGCTGGCTGTGTAGTCCAGAGACTGTTTCTGCTGTTTTCCCTATGGATCAGCAATTTGATCTAGTGATTTTTGATGAGGCCTCGCAATGTCCTGTGGAGAAAGGAATTCCTGCAATGCTTCGGGGGAAGCAAGTGGTAATAGCCGGAGATTCCAAACAGCTGAAACCTTCTGATTTTTATCAGATACGTTGGGAAAGTGAGGAAGAAGGGATTGAATTGGAGTCAGAATCATTATTGGAATTGGCCTCGAATTATTTTGAAAACGCTTCCCTAAAAGGACATTATCGATCGGCTGATCCTAGTTTAATTCATTTCTCCAACCAGCAATTCTATGAAGGAAAGCTTGAAGCTTTGCCTGATTACCCTACTGTAACCGCAGGACTTTCTCCCTTTTCTTGGGAAAAAGTGGAGGGGATATGGGAAAATCAGGTGAACAGGATGGAAGCCGATGCGGTGGTTGTAAAAGTCAGTAAAATTTTAAGTGAATCGCCAAAAGCAAGCTTGGGAATTGTTACCGGAAATTATTTCCAAATGGAATTGATTCGGGATTTGTTGTGGAAAGCCGGGATTCAAGATTCGGATATAAAGGTTAGAAATATTGAAAATGTGCAGGGGGATGAATTTGATCAGGTGATTTTATCTTTGGGGTATGGACCTAATCGGGAAGGTCGATTGGTGACCAACTTTGGACTTTTGGGAAAAAGTGGGGCTCCAAACCGGCTGAATGTGGCTATCAGTAGATCCAGGAAAAAGATGCATGTGATTTCCTCCATAGACCCAGAGGATTTTCGACCCAAGCAATTGGAAAATGAAGGGTTGAAACTCTTGAAAGAGTACTTGTCCTTTGCTAAAGCTCAGAGCAAAGATTACAATGTGGCTCCATTGGAAGTTGTTTCAAGAGGATTTGAAACAGATTGGAGTTTAAAGAGTAAGCTTCGGATGAGTTCTGACTCTTATTCGCTGAACGTCCCAAGCTCTTTGATGGATTTGGTTAAGCTTGAATCTAATGGAGATGCCCTAGCGATTCTCACCGATGATCAGCGATTTTTTAATGCATCTTCAGCCAAAGCTGCGATGGTTTACCATCCTATTTTATTGGAACAGAAAGGATGGAAATGGGATTGGAAGTGGAGTAGAGAGTGGTTTTTAGGTCATGGTGATCAGTCTCAGTGATCAGTATCCAGTTTCAATTAAGGTGGATTCTAGAAATCAGAAGTCTGGATTATTAAAGCCTTACGAATTAAAGTTTTGCAAAATTTTTAATTTATGTATTATAATTCATTCATTGAATTCAATATGTTTTATTAATGAATTTTATCTCATTCATTAAATTGTAAATTCGCCAAATTTTTATTTCTCAAATCTCAAACCATATTTTCGTATGAAATATCATTCTTTATTAGTATTTTTAGGTATTAATGAATGATTAATAAGTCATGAATATCGCTAATTTATCAGATTTGGCAATTCTTCAATTGATAGGAGATTTTATCAAAAAGAAGAGAGTTGCATCCAATAAAACCCAAGATCGATTATCCGAGGAGGCTGGGATCAGCCGTTCTACGCTCAGTTTGTTGGAGCGAGGTGAAAAGGTCAATCTCATCACCCTGATTCAGGTTTTACGTGTTTTGGATGAGTTGCAGCTCTTGGAAGCTTTTGAAGTCAAATCTGAAATAAGTCCCATAGAATACATGAAGCTGCAGAAAAAGCAAGAGAGACAGCGGGTTCGTAATAGTGGTATGTCTGCTGAAAACCCACCGTCAGAATGGTAAGTGCTGCCGAAATTTGGATTTGGGGAAAAATGGTTGGAGCAGTTCTTTGGGATGAAGATTCTCAAATCGGACGTTTCGAATATGCCAATGATTTTTTGCGTTCAGGATGGGATATTTCTCCGGTCAAAATGCCTCTTTCTCAGGGAAAGCAGCTGTATTCATTTCCAGATTTAAGAATCAGCAGGAATGACTATGGGGATACTTTCAAAGGCCTACCCGGTTTGTTGGCAGATATGCTTCCTGATAAATATGGGAATCAACTGATTAATGCCTGGCTGGCTCAGAATGGAAGACCTTCGGATAGTTTGAATCCCGTTGAGTTACTTTGCTTTATTGGAAAGAGAGGAGTGGGAGCTTTGGAAATTCAGCCCCCCATGCGGAAAGAAACTACCAGAACCTCTGTGTTGGAGATCAATAGTTTGGTGGAGACAGCAAATAAAATATTGAATTCCAGAGAATCTTTTCAAACCGATTTATCCAAAGAGGAGGAACACGCACTGACAGATATTCTCAAAATTGGAACCTCAGCAGGTGGAGCCCGGGCAAAGGCTGTTATTGCCTATAACTCCAAAACTGGAGAGGTTAGAAGCGGTCAGGTAAAAGCTCCTGCTGATTTTTCCTATTGGTTGATCAAGTTTGATGGAGTTATGGATAGCCAATTTGGAGCTTCTTCCGGCTATGGAAGAGTGGAGATGGCTTATTACCTGATGGCTAAGGCAGCTGGAATCGAGATGAATGAATGCAGGCTTTTGGAGGAAAATGATAGGGCTCACTTTATGACTAAGCGTTTTGACAGGACAGATTCTGGAGAGAAAATCCATATGCAAAGTCTCTGCGCTATGCGTCATTTTGATTTCAACCGCGTAGGCGAATTTAGCTATGAGCAGGTATTTGAAACTATGCGAATGCTAAGGCTTTCGTATCCGGAAGCGGAGCAAATGTTTACCCGGATGGTATTCAATGTACTATCTAGAAATTGTGATGATCATACTAAGAATTTTGCCTTTCTAATGGATCGGGCCGGCAAATGGAGACTTTCACCGGCCTTTGATATTTGCTATGCCTACAGACCAGGTAGTCTTTGGGTGAGCAAGCAGTCACTTATGGTCAATGGAAAAAGAGAAAATATCACAGAATCGGATTTTTTGACTGTGGCTAAACAAATGAATATCAGAAAACCAGAGGAAAAAATCTCTCAAGTCAGGTCAGCTATTTCCAAATGGTCAGAGTTTGCCGAGGAAGTGAAAGTGGAACCTGTACTTAGAGATACCATTCAAAGCAACCTTTTGGTTTAATCTTTTGGCAGAACGCCGGTTCCTCTTAGATTGACTAATTTATTGAGGGTTTGGAACCAGAATGGTGCCCCAATGATTCCGGCAATTATTGAAAATATCAGGCCCAGCAGCTTGTTGATGATTTCTCTCATGGAGATCTCTCCGTCTCCTTTTTGCCAGCCAAATGGCAATTTGCTAGAGTCTATGGAAGCTTTGATTTCTCGAAGTTGCTGAATGTCCATTTTGATTTTTTGCTCAGTGCTTAAAGAATCGGCGTTTTCGACTCTAGAGTCAGTGTTTAGCTCTTGGATGGATTCACTGATTTGGTCAGCCAAAGCTTCAGATTCGGCTGGATGATTATAGAGATATTGAACGATATTGATGGTATCTACATTCAAAAGTAGGACTGTCCCAGTAGATATCATCACGATAAATAGTTGAGCTTTCTTTTTGTAAGTACCAGAAATTCTGTCCATACAGTCATTGAACCAACCTTCTATATCCCTTCTGACATCTTGAAGACCATTTTTGGCCTCTGCAATACTTTGAAGAAGCCGTCTTTTTAAATCTGCAGGGAGTTCAGAAGTTTTGACAGATTCCTGGAGGGATTCCAGATCATAGGGTTCCTCCTTTTTTTGATGAATCAAATCCAGTAGGACTCCAGAAAAAACCATAGAAGGAATGTAACTCGCTCTTCTTCCTATCGCTGTTAGTCCATCAATTAATCTGTGTTGCAATATTTTTTCACCCAATTGATGTTCCCGAAAAGTGTCTTTGATCCATGTTTCCAGATTATCTGCTCGCATATCCAAATAGTGAGCGATGAGTTCTTGGATGGTGGAGCAAGCCAATGCAATCAGGAAATAAATAAAGATCAAACCTATAACAAGGTTGAGAATAGCTGAAAAATCCATAAAAATAGAATCTAATGAAAAATTGTTAATATAGGTTCTATTTACGAATTATTGTATTGAAAATCAATAGTTTGAGATTTTTGGTTGGTTGTTTTTAAAGATGAAAAAGTGATTGTTTTACATATAACCAACCAATTTATAAACAATGATTCCAAGCCATTCTTTAAACAGTTTGGTCCAGTATTGAATAGAGTTTGAGTCCGGGAAAATCAGGGAAGGAATGTCATATTTGACATCATGGCTATAGTAATCGGTTGGAAAGGTTTCTGTTTTCAGCCCGACTTTATCAAAGCAACCTTTTGCTCTATACATGTGGAAAGCTGAGGTGATCAAGATAAATCCCTGATTTGTGTCAATCCCTTTCTTCACCAAAAAGTCCTTGGTGAACTGAGCATTTTGGGCGGTGTTTTTACTTTGATCCTCGATCCAAATATCTTCTTGCGGCATACCGGTCATGATCAGAAAACGCTGCAATAATTCTGCTTCAGATTGAGGATTGACAGGGTTTAGTCCCTGACCTCCTGTAATCAGGATCTTTTTAATTTTCCCCATCTGATACAATTGAAGGGCATGGGTGATTCGATCTGCTCCTTTATTGAAGAAGGTTCGATCATAGGCTGTTTTACTCAAATTGGTGACACCTGTCAGGACTATTCCGATTTCATGATTCTCTATCTCATCAAAGGATTTGAAATCTGGTTCCCAAGCCAATAAGGCTAGGTTTGAAAGGAAAGGATTCGTGAAAAAAATGAGTAAAATGATTCCAGTCCAAAGCATCTTCTTGCCCCATTTTCTTTTCAAAAAGATTGCTCCTCCTATGATCAGGATCAACAAAATCGTCAAAGGCATTGCTAGGAAACTCAAAAATTGGGAGAGGTAGAAAAACATGGATTTGAGATGGATTTGAAGCAAATAAAATATGGAATTGTTCAATTTTCAAATTAGAATTCAAAGGAATTAATTATTGATATGGAGGAATAATAACTTTAGATTTAGGTAATCAAGGAGTATAGATTGATTCGGAAGATATATAAACCCGAAGACAGGGTAGAAGACCCGGGTATCAATGCGGGACCATATTCCTATGCCGATTAGTTGACTTGGGAGTTCGATGAAATGGTTGAATTGATCCATGGGAAAATCTTTAAAAAGGCAGCAGCTGCTCCTCGCAGAAGTCACCAAATTGTTTCAGGGGCGCTTTTTTATCAGATTTTTAAATTTTTAGAAGGGAAAAAATGTCATGTGTATTCAGCCCCTTTCGATGTGAGATTCCCAAAAGAGTCCAAAGCTGATAAAGACGTATTCAATGTCGTCCAGCCTGATATTTCAGTGATTTGTGATCTATCCAAATTGGATGAAATGGGTTGCTTGGGAGCACCTGATTTGGTTGTAGAGATCCTTTCTCCTGCCAATAGTAAGACCGAGCTACGCTATAAATATTCTTTGTATGAAGAGTTTGGAGTTAATGAATATTGGATAATACACCCGATCGAATGCACCCTTTTGATTTATACATTGAAAGATGGGAGATTTCAATCTTCTAGGCCATATTCGAAAGGTGACGAAGTGCAATCGCAAGCTGTTCAGGGGTTTGAACTTGAGCTAGATGATATTTTCAAAGGTCTGGATGCCTAATCGATTTTTCTGTCAAATTAATTTTCAGGCAATTTTTATTTTCTCTTTCTTCCTGTTTCCGTAATCCCGTCCAGAAAGCTATTTTTGGACATGAGTTCAGACCAACCTAACCTATTGCCATTATTGCAAAAACTTTCAACCGAATTGGAAGGTGCTTTGCAATTTGATAGCCTTATCAAGACCCTTTATGCTACAGATGCTTCTGTTTATAGAGAAGTGCCTCTGGCGGTGTCTTTTCCTAAGTCAATCAAAGACATTCAAAAATTGATTCGATTTGCATCTGAGAACGGGACTTCACTGATTCCAAGGACTGCAGGGACATCACTGGCAGGGCAATGTGTGGGAAATGGGATTGTCGTGGACGTGTCTAAGAATTTCACTCAAATTCTCGAATTCAACAAAGAGGAGAGATGGGTTCGTGTACAACCTGGGGTTGTCCGGGATGAATTGAACCGTTTTTTGAAACCTCATGGACTTTTCTTTAGTCCTATCACATCCACTGCCAATCGTGCGATGATCGGTGGAATGGTTGGAAATAACTCTTCTGGTACCACTTCTATCGTTTATGGTGTGACCCGAGACAAAGTGATTTCCTTGAATACCATCTTAAGTGATGGGGAAGAGGTGACGTTTGGAGAGTTGACTAGGGATGAATTTGAGGCAAAAAAAGGACTGAATACTCTTGAAGGGAAGGTATACCAAGAGATTTTTCAAGAGCTTGAAAAGGAGGAAGCAAGGACGGAGATTCATGCGCAGTTTCCAAAAAAATCTATTCATAGAAGAAATACAGGTTATGCAGTAGATGAATTGTTGAAGTCGGAGATCTTTGAAGGAGAGGAGAAATTCAACTTTTGTAAACTTTTGACAGGCTCAGAAGGTACATTAGCCTTCACAACTGAAATCAAGGTGAGTTTGGATCCTCTTCCAGATCCGGTGGATATTGTGGTTGCGGCCCATTTTGAGACTATTCATGAAAGTATGAAGTCCTCTCAAGTCGCGATGAAACATCCTGCAGCTGCGGTGGAACTAATGGATAAAATAATTCTGGACTGTACCAAGGAAAGTATTGAGTACAGTAAAAATCGGGATTTTGTAGAAGGAGACCCTGAAGCTTTGTTGATGGTGGAGTTTCGAGGTAAGACCTTGGAAGAAGCCTTAGCAAAAGGTGAGGCTTTAGTAGCAGACTTGAAGGCAAATGGATTGGGATATGCTTATCCAGTAATTGGTCCAGAAAGGACGGCGTCCGCTTGGTCTTTGAGGGCCGCTGGTTTGGGATTACTTGCCAATATACCAGGGGATCCAAAAGCGGTGGCATGTATTGAGGATACCGCAGTGGATATTGAGGACTTGGCTGATTATATCGATCAGGTGGATGAAATGATGGAAGGTTTTAATCAGAAACCTGTTCATTATGCTCATGCAGGTGCTGGTGAGATTCACTTAAGACCGATTCTGGATTTGAAAACCAAGGAAGGGGTAGAAGATTTTTATAAAATTTCATTGGCTTCTGCAGAATTGGTGAAAAAATTCCAAGGCTCTCTTAGTGGGGAACATGGCGATGGAAGGGTTCGTGCCGCTTTTATTCCCTTGATGGTGGGAGAAAAGAACTATGAGCTGGTCCGGCGTATCAAGTTTACATGGGATCCGAAGAATATTTTCAACCCAGGTAAGATTGTCGACGCGGCTCCAATGAATGAATTTCTTCGCTATGAGCCAGGAATGGAAACACCCGTTCATAAAACTGAATTGGATTTTTCAGCGACAGGAGGGATTCTTCGGATGGCAGAAAAATGCAATGGCTCTGGAGATTGTCGTAAACTTCCAGGTTCTGGAGGGACGATGTGTCCATCTTATATGGCAACTCGAAATGAAAGGGATGCTGTTCGGGGTAGGGCTAATACACTACGTGAGTTTTTGACAAGAGGAGAAAAGGAAAATCCTTTCGATCATCCGGAGATCAAGGAAGCTATGGATCTTTGCCTAAGCTGTAAAGGATGTACCTCAGAATGCCCTTCCAATGTCGATATGGCAAGCATGAAGGCAGAGTTCCTATATCAGTACCAAAAGACGAATGGAGTTCCACTTCGCGCGAAGGCTTTTTCTCATATCAATGAATTGAATGAATTCGGTTCACTTGTTCCAGGAATAGCTAATTTCTTCCTCAATAACTCGGTGACGGGCGGAATGATGAAATCCATCCTGAACGTAGCTCCTGAGCGGAATCTGCCAGCAATTAGCTCTGTAAGTTTGAGGAAATGGTATAAAAAGAATTACGGTTCTCTTCCAGGAGCTGAAAAGCCTATCAAATCGGTTTATTTCTTTGTGGATGAATTTACCAATCACAATGATACTGAGATTGGGATCAAGGCTATTTCATTGTTGAAAAAGCTGGGCTATGATGTCCAAGTAATCGATCATCAGGAAAGTGGTCGTTCTGCCTTGTCTAAAGGTTTGCTTCCAAAAGCTAGAAAACATGCGGAAGCGAATGTAAAAGTTTTTGAAAAGCTGATTGACGGAAATACACCTTTGATCGGTTTGGAGCCCTCAGCCATTTTGAGTTTTAGAGATGAATATCCTCGGATAGTTGGCAAAGAATTGGTCGATGCTGCCAAAAAATTAAAGTTTCATGTCAAGCTAATTGATGAGTTTTTAGCTCAAGAAGCAGCTGCAGGAAATATCAAATCAGAATCTTTCACTTCTAAAGAGCAAAAGATCAAATTGCATGGGCATTGCCATCAAAAGGCACTCTCTTCAGTCCTTTGGACCCAAAAGATTCTTTCATTACCCGCCAACTATTCTGTAGAAACGATTCCAAGTGGATGCTGTGGAATGGCGGGAAGCTTTGGTTATGAAAAAGAGCATTATGAAGTTTCTCAGCAAGTAGGAGAGCTGGTTCTTTTTCCAGCTGTTAGAAAAGCTGATTCTGATACATTGATCGCTGCGCCAGGAACTTCCTGTAGACATCAAATCGCAGATGGTACAGGCAAGAAAGCCAAGCATCCAGTTGAGATACTTTGGGAAGCTCTAGCTATTTAAGCCAGGGCTTCCATTTTCATTGATTAATCGAACTTCACTTTGTATTTGATCAGAATAGGGTCTTCGAATCCATTAAGTTCAGATAATTGTTTTTCTAGAACTTCTCCAAAAGTACCAAAAGAGCCCTTCTCCAAAGCATATATCCAGTCTTCAGTTTGGAGAACATCGTAGAAATAACCGTCTTTGGCATCACCAAACCCATTGGACCATCCTGCCAAAGAAGGGAACGCGACAGCTTTTTGACTTTCATGATCGATGAATACTTCATGGATAGGAAAGCTACGCATATTTGACATTTCCATATCGGGATTGGGAGACAAGGCAAAGGTCTTGATTTTTGAAATTGAATCGGTATACTGGATTTTTCCCATATTGAATGCATAGGGTTGGTTGACAACAGTAGACTCAAAATCTTGCGCATCCATATTTAAGTCATCTTTCGCCATCTTTCGATCACCAAAATCGATAACAGAGAACGCTTCTGTTTTTCCTTCCTTGAACAAAAAGAGAGTGTCTGAAAATGCATAATTCAAGACATGAGTTTTAGTATCAATTTGAGCGATTTCACCTTCACTGATTTCTGCAGTTAATGCGGTTGCTCGCATAGGAAGATCGGAAATGCTATTTGTAGCTGAGTTGTAAGTTTTAAAAACCGGATAAGTCCCATTTTCATCCAATTCACCCATAAACATCGGGGACAGTAGCCATTTTCCGGGAGAATATTCTAAAAAGGTCAATAAGAAAGGGAATGATTCACTTAGCTTTTGACTTCCGATAAATTCGAAATCAGGAAGTAGAAAAGATTTGAGAACGCCGCTTCCAACCGAAATAGTCAAAGTATCTTGAATTAGGTTCATTCCTTGAATAAACTGGTATTCTTCTGGGCCATCTCCTGCTTTATCTATGGTTTTAAGATGTTCTCCAGCAAGATCAAAAAGGTGGATTTTGGCATCAGGATTACAGATTGTAGAATAGATCATCCTTTCATCTTGTACCAGCAATCTCCATACGCTGCAATTCAAATTAACAGGGGAATCTGAATCGTTTTTTAATGGGATAAACTCGATGGACTCAATAGCCTCATCAAAAGGTACAATAGTACTTTCATTGATCTGGACATTTATTGATTTTTTACTTTCCTCATGCTTGGTTGTGCATGAGTATAGAACAATTCCTGAGAAAAGGAATGTCAAAAATGGGGAGCTTAAAAATTTCTTCATGGATTGAAACTAATTCAACCAAGCTAAAAAAGAAAAGACTGGGAACTAAGTCCCAGTCTTTTAATTCATTTTAACAGAAGCAGATTATGCCTTCCCTTCCGGATAAAAATGATGTACATCTCTTTGAGGGAATGGTATTCCGATTCCAGCTTGATCAAATGCTTTTTTGATGTTTTCCTGCATGTAAAAATGGACATTCCAGAAATCTTCAGTTTTACACCATGGCCGAACAGCAAAATTCACTGAAGAATCACCCAGTTCGGAAACCAAAATATCAACTGGCTGTGATTGGTCAATAAATTCACATGAGGCGGCTACCTTTTCAATGACACTCCTTGCTTGATCAATATCAGCTCCATAGCTGATTCCAAAAGTCATAGGTACTTTTCTTATTGGATTCATTGTCAAGTTTTCCAATGGGTTCGATGCTATCGCTCCATTTGGAACGATGATGACTCTATTGTCCAATGTGGTCATTATCGTATTGAAAATCTGGATTTCTTTGACTGTACCAGAATATCCATTGGTTACGATGAAATCTCCAACTCGGAAAGGCTTAAAAAACAAAATTAGGATTCCAGCCGCCATATGGCTGAGATTCCCTTGCAAAGCCAAACCAATAGCAAAGGCTAAAGCCGAGAATATGGCAATAAATGAAGTTACTTCAATTCCAAACATGGATGCAGCACTCAAAAGCACCAAAAGCTTCAGAGTGATGTTGATCATGGAATTTAGGAAAGGAGCAAGGGACTTGTCCACATTGTTCTTTTCCATAGATTTTTTGATTTTGGAGGAGATCAATCCTGCAATCCAAAACCCAATAACCAGGGTGATAATGGCTCCTAAAACTTTGGGAGCATAGGTGTAGACTTGGTCTAAAATTTTTGAAATATCAAAATCCATAGTTGAAAATTGTTTGGTAAAACAGAGTATGGAATGTTCTGTTTTACAATTAAAATTTTAATTGACTCAAACAATTTGATTAATTTTTCTGTAGGGGAAAAATAAAATGGATGGAAATATGTGTTTTTTAAAGTGGAATTAACTGTTTCTTAATAATTATTAGGAGAATATTTTTCTAAGTAAATATTCAATACATCTCGCGGCCAATCTTGCGGTAGCATTATCTTGATCAAACCTCGGATTTAATTCAACCACATCAAGTGAGATCATTTTTTTGCTTTTTGCGATCAACTCAAAGACTTTAAATGCAATCTGAGGATTGAAGCCCATCGGAGAAGGAGCGGATACTCCGGGAGCAAATGCCGAAGCAAATCCATCCAAATCAATCGTGAGATAAACCTTATTCACTGAATCCAAAAACCAGATGATTTGCTCCTCGATGTATTCCCAATTTTGAAGTCGAAATTGCTCCATTACCAAATAATTGGCATTTACATTTTTGGCAGTATTAAAGAGGGATTGGGGGTTGGCTGCCCGCTGGATACCTAAAGCTAAATACCGGAACTGATCAGGGAATTCTTCATATAATTGATAAAATGGAGAGCCTGAATGTCCCTTTCCATTGACCAAAGGTCTAAGATCAAAATGGGCATCTAGGTTGATAATACCCAACTTTTCTCCCTTAGGGTGTAAATGTTGTAGAATGCCCTTTCCATGCGCGTACGCCAAATCATGACCACCTCCTAAAAGGACAGGAAAATGCTTGTTTCTAAGCAAATCAAGGACTGTTTCAGAGATTTTTTGCTGGGTACTTTCCAAGTCATTGCCTGAAGTCACTATGTCTCCATAATCAAGAATCTGACTATTATCATTCAAATGAAAGGCAGTTCCGGCTAGAAACTTGCGAATCAAATCAGGTCCTTCTTTTGCTCCGGGCCTTCCCTGATTTCTCTTGACTCCTTCTTCTCCCGGATAACCTAAAATGCCTATTTTCCTGCCTGTTTCTGATGAAAAATTGAAGTCTGATATGCATTGGACAAACTGGTACCAATATTCAGGTTCTGAGGTTTTTCTTCCTGTCCAAATTTCCTGATTCGGGTTTTGATGTAGGCTCATGGATAAATGGTTTTAATAAAAGTAAGAAACAAGTTTGCTCTTTTTTTGAAAATGAAAAAAGCCTTGAAAGGAAAAGAATCCAATTCAAGGCTTTACGACAAATTATCCCTGATTAGTCGATGTTTTGCAAAATTGATTCATCCACCAAGTTTGGAAGAGTGACTTTCAATGAAGGAGTTCTATCCATTTCTCTTTGGATGGCTTCCAAAGACCCCGAATTTCTTGCCCAAGCTCTTCTTGCAATTCCATTGTTGACGTCGTAGAAAAGCATGGATTTGAGGTTGTTTTCTGCCTTTTGACTGCCGTCCAAAACCATCCCAAAACCACCATTAACCACTTCTCCCCAGCCAACGCCACCACCATTATGGATAGAAACCCAGGTAGCACCTCTGAAGCTGTCTCCAATCACGTTTTGGATTGCCATATCAGCAGTGAACCTACTTCCATCATAAATATTGGATGTCTCGCGAAAGGGTGAGTCAGTACCACTGACATCATGATGGTCTCTTCCCAAAACGATAGGGGCAGAAATTTCCCCTGAAGAAATCGCTTGGTTGAAAGCTTGGGCAATTTTAGCTCGACCTTCAGCGTCCGCATATAAGATTCGGGCTTGAGAACCAACCACCAATTTATTCTTCTCAGCTTCTTCGATCCAAGTGATATTGTCCTGCATTTGCTGCTGAATTGAAGCAGGGGAGGAATGCATGATTTCTTTCAAAACTGAAGCAGCAATTTGGTCAGATTTTCTTAGATCCTCGGATTTTCCTGAAGTACAAACCCATCGGAATGGACCAAATCCGTAATCAAAACACATCGGTCCCAAAATGTCCTGAACATAGCTTGGATAGCGGAAATCAATTCCATTCCCCGCCATTACATCTCCTCCAGCTCTGGATGCCTCTAAAAGGAATGCATTTCCATAATCAAAAAAGTATGTCCCTCTAGCCGTATGTTTGTTGATGGCGGCAGCATGCCTACGGAGAGATTCCTGAACTTTCTCTTTAAAAAGCTCAGGGTTTTCGGCCATCATTTCATTCGATTCTTCCAAAGAAAGCCCAACTGGATAGTAACCTCCGGCCCAAGGATTATGAAGGGAAGTTTGATCTGAACCCAATTCAATAAATAGGTTTTCAGTATCGAATCTCTCCCAAACGTCTACGATATTTCCTATAAAAGCGATGGATACAACTTCTTCATTTGTTTTTGCTTTTTGAACTCGATCAACCAAAGTATCCAAGTCATCGATCAATTCGTCCACCCACCCTTGCTCATGACGTTTGGTTGCAGCGCTTGGATTGACTTCAGCACAGATAGTAATACAGCCTGCAATATTTCCCGCTTTAGGTTGGGCGCCGCTCATTCCTCCTAAGCCAGCGGTTAAAAAGATTTTCCCATTAGGGCTAATTCCTGAACCTAATTTCTTCCGAAAAGCATTCATTATAGTGATGGTTGTCCCATGAACGATTCCTTGTGGTCCAATGTACATGTAAGAACCCGCCGTCATCTGTCCATATTGAGTGACTCCTAAGGCGTTGAATTTCTCCCAATCCAATGGCTTGGAATAATTAGGAATCATCATCCCATTGGTCACGATTACTCTTGGGGCATTTGCTGAAGAAGGGAATAGTCCCATGGGATGTCCAGAATACATGTGGAGAGTTTGCTCCTCCGACATCTCGGACAAGTATTTCATGGTCAGCAGGTATTGTGCCCAGTTTTGGAATACCGCACCATTTCCACCGTATGTGATCAATTCTTCAGGATGCTGCGCAACTGCAGGATCTAAATTGTTTTGGATCATCAACATAATGGCTGCCGCAGATTTGCTTTGAGCAGGATACTCTTCGATTGGTCTGGCATACATTTCATATTCTGGCATAAATCGATACATATAGATTCTACCAAAATCTTTAAGTTCATCCATGAATTCCTGAGCTAAAACTGAATGCCATTCTTTGGGAAAATATCTCAAGGCATTGCTCAAAGCCAACTTTTTCTCATCAGAAGAAAGAACATCTTGCCTTTTTGGAGCATGGGAAATTGAGGCGTTTCTTACTTTTTTTGGAGGGAATTGAGAGGGGATTCCTTGCTTGATATGTTCTTGAAAAGTCATGAGGTTGATTTTCTAAATATGGGAAATTGGGCTTAGTGGGCTTATTTTTTAGGAGTGGGTACTTTTTTTCCAGATTTCCAGACCTGAGCTGGTTTTAATTTTCCCTGTTGGTAGAGTATTTCCTGGTAATTGGAAGTGGGGTATAAGACAAAATCTGCCTTTTGACCAGCTACTAATTTCCCTCGATCTTGAAGTCCAAGGGCTGCAGCAGCTCTAAACGTGATTCCTGCAAAAACTTCGGCGGTGCTTAATTTTTCAAAAGTTGCCAAGATCGAAGCTTGTGTAATCAAATCTCCCATTGGGGCAGAGCCGGGATTCCAGTCTGTGGCAATTGCCAAAGAGCCCCCTAGATCCAAAAGTTTTCTTGCCGGCGTAAATCCACACCCGAGACCTAAAGAAGCACCGGGAAGCGCAACTCCGATAGTGTTTGATTTTGCAAGTCTCTGAATATCTTCATCAGTAGAAGCCTCCAAATGATCGGCAGAAATAGCACCAACCTGGACCGCCGCTTCGGATCCACCAGAGCTGAATTGGTCTGCATGGACGGTCAAATCAAAGCCCATTTCTTTGGCCTTTTGGAAATAGGGTAAAATCTGCTCCGGTGAAAAAGCCGATTTCTCCACAAAAGCATCTACCCGCTTACTTAATTTTTCTCTTTTGAGGAGAGGAAGAAGTCGTTTGACCAACTCTTCTAAATATTCATCGGTTGTTCCCTGAAAATCTTTGGGTAGCATATGGGCCGCAAGACAGGTTGAAATCAAATCAGCTTTGGTTTTGGCCTGGGCTTTATGAATAGCCGTTAGCATCTTGATTTCTTCCAAAGTAGAAAGGCCGTAGCCGCTTTTCACCTCAATGGTCGTAACACCTTCTCGTAGATGTCTATCAGCTCTTTCTGTAATGCCTTTTGCCAGTTCTGAGGCACTTAATTTCCTTGTTTGGGTAACCGTATCCCAAATTCCACCTCCTGAAGCTGCAATCTCCAGATAGGATTTTCCAGCATTTCGCATAGCAAAGTCTTTTGCTCTGCTACCACCAAAACAAATATGAGTGTGACAATCAACTAAGCCAGGAATCGCTACGAAATCCTGATTTAGGTCAACTCTCATTACTTCTGATAAGTCTGACCTTTTTCGAAGGTCTTCATATTGGCCAACCTCAAGGATTCTGTCATCTTCGATAAGTATTCCTCCCTTAGAAATCACCTCCAATTGGTCGTCAGTGATAGCTCCCTTTTGTGGTAAGCCTTTCAAGCTTACCAACTGATGGATAGGACCAATTAACTTTTTGTTTTTCATGGAGTTTGGGTTTAATATTCAAACTTTTCAGTCCAAGGAGTATCAAATTCTAAGCCTTCCTCCTCAGCCACTTGATGTGCGAGAGATATCAATTCCCCTGAGCGAATCAGTTCAATAGCAGTTTCCATGTCCTCGTACATGACTCTGTCAGAAACAACCGGAGGAATCAATTTTCGAACCTTCTCATAGATTGCTGTCATGATTTTACCTGATTTCATAGGAGCATGATAATCCATTGCCTGTGCTGCGTAGAAAAGCTCAATTCCGAGGATTTTCTCCACATTTTCTATCACTCGCAATGCCTTTCTTCCTCCGATACTTCCCATACTTACATGGTCTTCCTGTCCCAAAGAGGTAGGGATGGAGTCCGCAGAAGCGGGAAAGCATAAACCTTTATTTTCAGATGCCAAAGCAGCTGTTGTGTATTGAGGAATCATCAGGCCGGAGTTTAGACCTGTTTCCTTCAAAAGAAGTTTTGGAACTCCTGGAGTATCTCCTTCAATGGAAAGATAAATTCTACGGTCAGAAATATTTCCGATTTCAGAGGCTGCAAGACATGCGTAATCTAATGTCAAAGCGATCGGTTGCCCATGGAAATGACCTCCGGAAATGGTGTGATTCTCATCAAAAACAACCGGGTTGTCTGTCACGGAGTTGATTTCAATTTCCAAGGTATCCTTTACATGCAACCAAGCATTCCAGCTAGCTCCATGTACCTGAGGCATACATCTCAAAGAATAGGGATCCTGAACTCTGGCACAATTGATATGGGAATTGACAATCTCTGATTCATGGAGCAGATTCAATATAGTCTGAGCCACATGTTGATTTCCAGCAAAAGGTCTCAATTGATGCAATTCTTCAGAAAATGGCTTGACAGATCCCATCAAACCTTCGATCATCATGGCTCCTGAAATACTTGCATGAGTCAGAACATTATGGAGTCTTTCGACAATCTTCATCCCATGAGCTGCCATGAATTGTGTACCATTGATCAAAGCAAGTCCTTCTTTCGGCCCTAAAGACAAAGGTTCTTTATGGAATTCTCCCAAAACCTCTTTGGTAGGAAGAAAACGGCCATGATGCCATACTTTTCCATACCCAATCAAAGGCAAAAACAAGTGGGACAAAGGAGCCAAATCTCCTGAAGCACCTACTGATCCCTGTATTGGTACTAAAGGCACCAAATCAACTTCCAGCATCCAATGAATTCGCTGTATAGTTTCAAGACGAATTCCAGAAAATCCCTGAGCCAATGCATGGATTTTCAAAACCATCATCAATCTGGCGATTTCCAAATCAACAGGTTCACCCACGCCAACCGCATGACTTTTCAGAAGGTTTTCCTGAAGGGTGGTTGTATCTGCAGAAGAGATTTTCGAAGTACAAAGCGGACCGAAACCGGTATTGATTCCATAAACAGCCTTTTCTCCTTGAGCGATTTTGGCTACAGCTTCCGACGAAGCCTCAATTTTTTTGATAGTTTCTGGGCTGAAAACTCCTTTGATTTCCCTTCGAGCTAATTGAATAGCTTTGGAAGCTGTAAGATGGTCCTGACCAAAATTGAAAGTAGACATGAAGATGGGTTTATATTCTGATTCAAAGATAGGGACTTTGATTGATGCTTTTTGATACTATATTTGTCAATATTTGATAACTGATAGGTATCAATGGAGCTAAGACATTTACAATATTTTAAGGCTGTAGCTGAGGAGTTAAACTTTCGAAAAGCAGCAGATCGATTGTTTATTTCCCAACCGGGATTGAGTAGGCAGATCCGCCAATTGGAAGAACTATTGGGAGTTCAGCTTTTTGAAAGAGATCAAAAGCATGTGCAGCTCACACCTGCAGGAGTATACTTGAAAGGGGAAGTGGATTTCGTATTAAATCACCTTGAAACTACTCGTACCCAATTGAAGCAGATTGACTCTGGAAAAATAGGGGAATTGAGGATTGGCTTTTTAGGGTCAGCATCCAATCGGGTTTTGCCGGATTTATTACAAAAGCTCAATGAGAAGCAGCCCGGAATTACCACCAGTCTGGAGGAGCTCAGCAATGCCATGCAGGTAGAGATGATTCAAAAGGATAGATTGGATTTGGGGTATGTTCGTATGGCGATAGTCCCAGAAGGTTTGAGTAAAAAGACTGTTCTAAAGGATTCATTCTCAGTCGTAGTGCCGTTGGACCATGGAGTCAACTCTTCTAATTTCAATAGTCTATCCCAATTTTCAGAGGAAGCTTTTATTCTTTTTTCGAGTGATTATAGCAAGTATTATTATGATCAAATTATGGGGATTTGTAGAGATGCTGGCTTTTCTCCACAGATCAGACATAAATCTGTCCATGCTTTAACCATTTTTAAATTGGTAGAAAATAGAATGGGAGTTGCCATCGTACCAACTTCTCTGAAAGAGGGATATGAGTTGAAAGTTCGATTTTTGGAGATACCGAATACCAGTCAATATACAGAGCTTTCTGCCATCTGGAAACCGGAAAACAGAAATCCAGCTTTGAAGCGGGTATTGGCATTATTGTAGTGTAAATTGAATTACAAGGATTCCAATTTCTAGTTTTTTAAAAGAATAAGCTATAAATCAAAAGTGACTAAAGAGATTGCAAAGGGAAATCAGTCCAATCAACTGACTAGGATTTTATTAATAATTTATCTGATAGTATTGGTTTGGATCATTTTGTTCAAAATGGGAGTAAGTTTTTCCTATATGGAAGAAAGAAGAATCAATCTGATTCCATTTGCAAATGGCTATTACACCCTGACTGAAACCATTATGAATGTGGTGATTTTTATTCCTCTTGGTTTATACGCTCATATTTTGTTCCGAAGGAAATCGTTTGTTTGGTCAGTACTTTTCTTTTTTTTGGTCAGCTTGATTGCAGAGACTCTTCAAGTTATCATCAAAACAGGAGTGTTTGATGTTACCGATTTATTGACTAATACCACAGGGGGAATTGTAGGTTATCTGCTTATCTCACTTTTTGAAAAGGTTACTTCCAAACCATTGAAGGTCCAAAAGATCCTGAATATCCTTGCTTCAATCTGTACAATTTTGGTTATTTCATTGTTGGTTTTGCTGAAACTCAATATGCTTCCAGTAAGATTTCAATAACTTGAATCAAGCAACAATATTTTTGAAAAACCCTCTAAATAGGCCTTAAACCTAAATGTCGGGCAAATGTCGGGTGAAAACCGAGTTGTTTTCGTCCTCTTATAATCAATGAACTGAGAAATTGCCATGGTTAAATCAAAATCACAATTCACAATGAAGCAACCAGAATTAGGTAAAAAAATCTCAGAATGGAGAAAGGCCAAGGGAATGACCCAAGAGGAGTTAGTCGAAAAATGCAATTTGAATGTAAGGACCATCCAGCGGATAGAAGCTGGAGAAGTCATGCCCAGAAGCTATACGATCAAGGCATTGATGGAGGCATTGGAAATAGAGTGGGAGACTTCATCTGAATTTGAAAAAGCTTCATCTTCTGTTTTTCCGAAAACCCCTTCCAAGATCCTTTTGATCAGTATACTTTTCGGGGTTTTGTATCTGCTTTCTATTTTTTTTGAATTCGGTTTGGACATGGCATATATCCAAAAATCGATTTCAGCTATTAACTATATCCCTTATAAAATAGTTATTTTCATTTTCTATTTGATCTTCATGCTTCCCATATTCAATATCGCCTGGGGACTTAAATCTAGGTGGATGAAAACTGGAGTTTGTCTTTTGGTGATCGCCAAATTTGTAGCCTATATAGTTTCTTTTTTTGTGATCGCTAATGATTCTTTGAATCATCAATTTTCTTATATGATACCAAGTATGATTCCTTGGGGAGTTGGATATATCTTGTTGGGTTACCAATTAACCAAAATTGAAATTAGCTTTCCGGAGGAAGTAAAACTCATTGGAATTCTAGGAATTGTTTCTGGATTTTTAATTCTTTCAATTATAGGAGGGATTTTGGCACCCTTTACTTCTTTTGTATTTGAATTGGGACTTTTATATATCTATTTCAAGCTTTTCAATTCAAAGATGGTGATGGCTTAATTTGATTAATTTTCACCTAATTCAGATTTTATTACCCCTTTCAGTTTTTTCAACTGCTGCTCATTGAGGCTGCTTTCACTTTCAATCTCCAGGATTTTTGGATGGATACTTGGAGAATAGAAATCCTGTAATGCTTCAGTCAGGGATTTTTGATCCGAAACTTTTGTGTAGTTGAAATGGAAATCTTTTGCCAAACTCTCCGCCGTTAAGGCTTGTTTGGTTTCGAAGTATTCCTCCAATTCTGGTTGTTTCTTTGGCCCGTCAATCATTCTGAAAATGCCGCCTGCATGGTTGTTCAGCAGGATGATTCTAAGATTCGGCATGGAGTAGTTGTGCCAAAAGGCATTTCGGTCATAGAAGAAGGCCAAATCACCTGTAATCAGTGTGACTGGATCTTTGGTGGTAAACGTACAACCTACTGCAGTGCTATTGGATCCGTCTATTCCACTGGTCCCTCGATTGCAATAGATTTCTTGAGTTCTTGCTCCCAATTGATTCAGGTAGCGAACAGACATGGAATTGGCAACGTGGATTTTTGAGCTTTTAGGTACATAAGAAAGTACGGTTTTCAAGGCTGAAAACTCGCCAAATTCTAGTTCCTGAAAAGCTGTTTCCAGAAGTTGATCGGTTTGGCAATTCAAATCATGCCATCTAGCGTAATAGCTTTCCTCTTGAGATGAAATATGCTCCAAGAACCAAGAAAGAAAATCCTCAGGTGAAGCAGGAACCAATTGACTTAAAGACTGAAATACATCTTTCCCTTTTCCATCTTCTTGAATATGCCAATGTACAGCATTCGCTTCTCTAAGGAACAGCTTCAAAGGCTTAGAAATAATGGATTTTCCAAAGCTGATGATCAAATCAGGATTTAATTCCAGATTCAAATCTTCATTTCCAACAAAATGATCATGAAGATTAATCGTTTCCTCCGACTGCATGTTGGAAATGGTGTCGGTGATAACTACCACATTTTTTTCTTTGGAAATCTTATCTAAAAGAACTTGAATCTCTGGATTTGGGTTTTGTTGACCTGCTAGAATAAGAATTCTCTTTTGATCTTTTAGCTGACTTAGAAGCTGAATTTTAGATTCAGAAGAGAGCTCAATATTGCTAGAACACAAATGTGTGATTTTGGGATTTTCAGGAAACTGAAACTTCTCATTTTCGGAAGGGTAAAAAGGTTCTCTTAAAGGAATGTTGATGTGAACGGGACCCTTTGGAAAACTTTGACTTAGATTGATCGCCTCATTACTGATTCTGCTTGCCCAGGCTATTTGATCTGGATGTGAATAAGAATCCGGAAACTGAAAGCTCCCTTTTACATGCTTTCCATAGACTTCCGGTTGGAAAATCGTCTGTCCATCCCATTGATCAATCCATTCTGGAGGTCGATCTGCCGTTAGAATAAGCAATGGGATATTCTGGAAAAAAGCTTCTGCCACAGCAGGAAAGTAATTCAGTGCGGCAGATCCCGAGGTGCAAACCAACACGACTGGCTCATCCAATTGCTGAGCCATACCCATTGCTATAAAAGCCGCGGAACGCTCATCAGATATAGTTCTTGCGTGTATTTCAGGATGCCTTGCAAAGGCTAAAGTCAAAGGAGCACAACGTGATCCAGGGGATAAAATGACGTTTTTGATGCCTTTTTTGGCACAAATAGCCACTAGATCGATAATGGGTTGTAAGATCAAGCTTGGGATTTTTGAATGAATTTACCGATGATTTCGCATTTCATTTCAGTCTCTTCCCATTCTTTTTGTGGATCTGATTCTTCGGTAACTCCAGCGCCTGCATAAAGAGTGACTTTTCCATCTTGGAAGGAAGCTGTTCTCAAATTGACAAAAATGGAAGTTTCATCTTGAATATTTACCGGACCAATAAAGCCAGCATAAAATGAGCGATCAAAACCCTCGAATTTTTTCAAGAAATCATGAGCTTCTTTACGAGGCATGCCACAAACTGCTGAAGTGGGATGAAGCAATTCCAACATGATTGACCCCAATTGTGGGAAGTTGGTTGCTTTCATATTCACTCGGAAATCTGAACGCAAATGAAGTAGGCTTCCTGCCATCACAGTTTTAGGTCCATGTTCCTCGTATTCTCTTAGGCGGATTCTTTTGAAGCAATCCACTATGTATCGGCAAACCAAAGCTTGTTCTTCGATTTCTTTTTGAGTCCAAGCGGCTGTTTTAAGCGGGTTTTCTCCTTTTGCAGCCTGTGTTCCTGCCAATGACATGGTAAAAAACTCATCGCCTTTGGTTTCTATCAAAACCTCTGGGCTTGCTCCAAGCCAAGTGCCGATTTTTGGAATGTGGAAGAAGTTGACAAAGGAGTTAGGAGAAGATTGAAGAAGATTTTTGATGGCGATGGCCAAATCAAAATTCTCAGGGATTTCAAAACTTTTTGTTCTCGCAGGAACAACCTTTTCTAAGTAACCATCCTGAATGGATTGGATACTTTTCTCTACCAATTCAATGAAATGCTCTTGAGACTCACCATCCTTATTTTTTGGATAAGAGTTAGAAAGCACATTGATTCTCTGGACAGATTTTAAATATTCCTGATGAGAAATGTCTGTTGCTACTTTTGTCCATTCAGGAAGGTCTTCTTTTTGAATTTGCTGATCCAGCTTCCAATTCCAATAGTGAGTAGCTTCAATGAAAAAAGCTTGCTTATCTTCTTGGTCCTCAAATGGATGTACTATGAATCCTGAAGGTAACTGCTCTAGTTGTAAATTGACTTTTCTGGGGGTTTCCTGTCCATCGAAAATTAATTCTAAGGTATTGGATTTAGGTTTTCTCCAGATGGCAAATGAGCCGCCTGATGCAAATCCTGCATTGAGGATTTGGTCTAATACTTGAGTAATGGAAAGCGACTTTGAAACGATAGATTCGATCATTTTCTATCTAAAATTGCAAGGGTGATTCTACTGATGCAGCAAAGGTCTTTTGCTTCATTATAAATTTTTATTTCCCAAACTTGAGTTGATTTGCCTACATGAATGGGACTTACCCGACCAGTAACGTGACCTTCTTTGGCAGATTTAAGATGGTTTGCGTTGATTTCCAACCCTACACAGACCTGCTTTTCTAAATCTAAAGTCAATGTTCCCGCGATAGAACCCAGTGTTTCGGCAAGTACAACGTTTGCACCTCCATGTAACAAGCCCATAGGCTGTTTGGTTCGATGATCGACAGGCATGGTCGCTTCAATGAAATCATTACCTATCTCGGTGAATTTGATTCCAATGAACTGGACCATATTATTGGTCCCCATTTTATTTAGTTGGTCTAGAGAAGGCTTTGAACGAAAGACCATGAATTTTGACGGGATTTGTTTTTCTTTGGGCTTGAGACAAAAATAAAGAATCTTGAATCGAAAAAAAATTTACTTAGTACGCCACGGACAGACTGATTTTAATTTGAAAGGTGTCGTCCAAGGCTCAGGCATAGATGCACCTATCAATGATACAGGAAGAGCGCAAGCAAAAGCATTTTTTGAAGCGTATCAAAACGTGCCTTTTGACCAAGCGTATCATACGGCATTGATTAGAACCAGACAGTCGATTGAATCATTCATTGAAAAGGGAATTCCTACAGAAACATTGCCTGAATTGAATGAGATTTCTTGGGGAGATTATGAAGGGACACCAATGACACCTGAGGAAAGTCAGTACTATCAGCACATGCTTCACCAATGGCAGCAGGGTAATTTGGATTATGCGATTGCAGGTGGGGAAAGTCCCAATACTGTTGCCGAGAGAATGAGCAAAGGGATACAAAAAATCTTAGATGGTCCAGGCGAAACGGTTTTGGTGTGTATGCACGGTAGGGCTATGAGAATCTTCCTTAGTTTGATTTTCAACTATGACCTGCGATTCATGGATCAATTCGAGCATAGCAACCTTTGCCTGTATTTATTGGATCAATTGGAAGACGGAACCTTCGTCCTCAAAAAAGGGAATGATAGAGAGCATTTAAAAAGCCTTGGATAAACCTAGCTAAGGTTACTGGGCTTTTTGATTTCTTTTGGAATTCTCTTGATTTTGGTGTGCTTCCAAATAAACCTCCATGGTCTTTTTGCTTTCAGTAATATCAAAAAGTCTAAATGCAATTTCTTGCAATTTAATAGCTGAATTTTTACCAGTATCAATCAAGAAGTCCCCGAGAAAGCACTCATCAAAATCACAAGATGGGATTTCGATCAATAAAGCTAGCTCCGAATTACCAGAATAGGTTTTCGTATCAAACAAAGAAAATTGGGATTCAATCTCTTTTAAATTGGTCTGATGTGACTTTAATTCTTTGGATTTGAAAAGAACCAAAAATGTTTTGGTATCGTCTTCATTGGCCCAAGATAAATTAAAGGTTATCAGAGTGAACAGGGTGATTAACAGTACTCTCATAGCTTTCAATATAAAAATTAAAAAGCTTGAAATCCAAAAGAGCCTCTAAAAAAAGTGCAATAAAAAACCCCGAAGATTCGGGGTTTCTTTTTCTAGGTATGAAATTAAGACCTTGCGGTTCTTTTTCTCTTTGGTGCTGGTTCTTCGACGATTTCGTCTTCAACTCCTGCAAGGATTCTTCCACAGTGCTCACAAACGATCAATTTTTTCTTTTCACGAATGTCTGCTTGTCTTTGTGGTGGAACAGTGTTGAAACATCCGCCACAAGCCCCTCTTTTGACCATAACAACTGCCAAACCGTTTTTGGCATTCGCTCTGATTTTGGTGTAAGATTTCAATAACCTTTCTTCCACCTTTTTCACAGCCTTCTCACGATCTGCATTTAATTTAGCCTCTTCGTTTTCGCTTTCAGAGATGATGGTAGATAGCTCGTCCTTTTTCAAATCAAGGTCTTTCTGTCTATCCTTCATTACTTCTGTTAACTCATCCAAATCGTGCTTTTTGGTGTCAATTCTAACGCCAGCTTCTCCAATTTTCTTCTTGGCAACTTGAATCTCAAGATCTTGAAGTTCCAACTCTTTAGTGATCGCATCGTACTCACGGTTGTTTCGTACATTCATCTGCTGTTCCTGATATTTCTTAATCAGTTTTTCAGATTCTTTAATGCTATCCTTCAAAGCTTTGATCTCATCTTCGAAAGATTGGATCTCGTTGTTGAATTTTTCAAGTCTAGTTTCGTAGCCAGCGATTTCATCTTCTAGATCCTGAACTTCCTCAGGAAGTGCTCCACGGACTTTAATTATGGAATCTAATCTTGAATCTATAAGCTGAAGGTTATGAATTGCCTCGAGTTTTTGTGCTACTGTACTTTCCATGTACTATCGGTAGGATGTGGGATTTGTAACTACTTTTGTCAAATAGAGTGCAATATTAGGAAAATTTTGTGACAATAGTTCGCCAAGTAATTCTTTTGTGAAAATTTCGCTCTCATAATGTCCGATATCACAAAGAATTAATTGGCTGTCGGCATCAAAAAACTCGTGGTATTTCACGTCAGAGGTAATAAATACATCAGCTCGGGCTCTTTTTGCATCATTCAAAAGAAAAATTCCTGCACCTCCACAAACAGCGACTTTTTTAATCTTTTTACCTAAAAAAGACGTGTGTTTGAATGTTTTCAAGTTCATTTTTGCTTGAAGGTGATCCATGAATTGGTCTTCAGTCATTTCTTCAGAAAGACTTCCTACCATTCCAGCTCCGACTTCTTGGTTTAGGTTCTCAAGATTTTGAAGATAGTATGCTACTTCCTCATAAGGATGGGCTGTTTTCATGGCATTGATCACTTTGCTGCTGAGATAGGATGGAAGAATGACTTCTGCTCTAATTTCAGCTACATATTCAGGAGTTCCTTTCTTGCCAATATGAGGGTTGGCTTTCTCGGAAGGAGTGAAAGTCCCCATTCCTTTGATTTGAAATGAGCAATCCTTGTATTCACCAATTTGACCTGCTCCGGCAGCATATACAGCATCCAATACCTCTTGTTTGTTTTCTTCAGGCACAAAAAACACTAGCTTTTGAAGCAATTGTTTTTTGGGTTGGAGGATCTGGGTATTGGTTAGGTCCAATCGATCGGAAATTCTCTTATTTACTCCATGAGTTACATGGTCCAAATTCGTGTGGATTGCGTAGATTGCGATATCATTTTTAAGGGCTTTGATGACAGTTCTTTCGACGTAATTTTTTCCAGTAAAGCTTTTTAAACCCTTGAAAACGATGGGGTGATGTGCTACAATCAGGTTAGCTCCCAGTTTAATGGCTTCCTCTACAATAGCTTCTGTACAATCTAAGCTGCAAAGGACCCCAGTAATCTCGGCTTCTCGGTTGCCCGTGATCAAAGTTGCATTGTCGTAGGATTCCTGATAGGCAGGAGGAGCCTGCTGTTCTAAAAATGAAATTACTTCCCGAATCTTATATCCCATAAATTTTTGGTTTATTTGGTCAAAAATACAAAATCTAAGGAATGCATCCTTTGGCATTTTTACTTTATCCATTTGCTCTTTTATTCGGAGGGATCACTCGCCTCAGGAATTTCCTTTATGATCAGGGTATTCTAAAATCTCATCAATCCCAAACTCCCAGCATCCTAGTGGGGAACCTGAGAGTCGGAGGGACAGGGAAGACTCCCATGGTGGAATTTTTGATTCGAGCATTTAAGGATGAAAAAAAATTAGCGACTCTTTCTAGAGGATACGGCCGGAAAACCAAAGGCTTTTTGCAAGCTATACCTGATTCGAGTCCTGGCTACATAGGAGATGAACCTTTCCAGATTTATCAAAAATTCGGAAATGAAATCAACGTATTTGTAGGAGAGGACAGAGTTCAGGCAGAAAATATAATTCATCAATTTCCCGATCGGCCAGAATTATTGATTTTGGATGATGCCTTTCAGCATCGTTCTTTCAAAGCCCATTTCTCTATTTTGCTGAGCACTTGGGATGATCCGTTTTTCAAAGATTACCTAATGCCAATGGGACGCTTGAGAGAAAGCCGAAAAGGGGCAAAAAGAGCAGACGTTGTGGTGATTTCTAAAAGCCCTGAAAGAATTGAAACTGATCAAAAGAATGAAATTATCCGTGAGGTAGGCAAGTATGCTGGCTCTGAAAAACCAGTTTTGTTTTCTTCCATCGGTTATGGAGGTCCAGTTCCCATTTCAGAACAAGATCTGTTTTCCAAAAAAGTGATTTTATTTAGCGGAATAGCTCAGACTGAAATTTTAGAAAGGTATTGTAGAGAAAATTTTGAAGTATTAAACTTTCATAAATTTCCGGATCACCACGACTATACTGAAGAGGATTTAGCCAAATTGAAAAGAGAATCGGAAAGCTATCCAAAAGATGAAGTCGTTTTTCTGACCACAGAAAAAGATGGAGTCAAAGTAAAAAACTTGCTTCCAAATGGTTTTTTGGGAGAAATTCCGATTTTTGTCCTGCCAATTCAGGTGGTCTTTTCTCCTGAGGATGAGCAAAAACTAATTGATCTAATCCAACAAAAAGTCTTTACCTAAGACAAATCCTGTGAATAAAGCTCTATTTGGAATATGTTTCCTGGTCTTGATGGGAATTGCTGAATTCGCTGTGGCTCAGCGTACCACGACCAATACCCGTGGGGGAAATGGGCCCAAAACCGTAAGGGAAGTCGATCCGGAAGAAGGTGAAGAAGGAGAGCAAAATCTTAGAAAATCTTTGTTGGATGATAGTACCAAAATGGTCTTTGGACCTAAAACCGCCCTCTATTATTTCGAAAAAGATATCAAGAGAAATAGTCTCGTTTTATATCCTCAGGATACTTCCTTGACTAATTTTCATAATTATGATCCAGTAGCTAAAAGTGGTTGGAAATATCAGGATTTGGGAAATATTGGTAGTGCTGCTACACCAGTTTTTTATCAAGTTCCAAAAATAATCGGGACTACTTCAGGCTTTAGTGCTTACGATATTTATTTCAGAGACCCTTCTGACAATAAGTATTTTGATACCAAATCTCCATTCACAGAAATGTCTGCTTTTTTTGGAGGGGGAAACCGAAATATGTTGGACATCAAGTTTGCCAGAAATATCAATTCCAGATGGAATGTAGGCTTCGATTTCCACACTATAAAGTCGAGAAAAACATTGAATCCGACAGCCAGGGATGATAACATGGTTAATCAGACGAGCTATTCTCTCCATTCTAATTATCGATCTGAAAATGGGAGATATTGGATTTTGGGAACATTCTCCAGAATGCGCCATGTTGTAAATGAGATCGGTGGGATCATTCCTCCTGAGGAAGACAGTACTTCGGTTTACTTTACCTATGAAGATGCCAAGGTTTGGCTTCGCTACACACAAGCGCGGGATTTAAGGCAAGACTATCACATATACCATGAGTATAAGGTGCGAGATGGGCTGCAGATTTATCATATTTTTGATAAAAGAAAGCAGGAAGTTGTTGTGGATGCAGATTTGACGACTAGCGACTCATCCTATTACCCTTCGACTCGGCTTCATCACCAAGACACCACAAGAAATTTCAACAATTTCTCTGAATGGCGAAATGAGTTTGGTTTCAAAGGAACCTTTGGAGGGTTTTATTACAATGCATTTACTCGCTTGAGAAACGGAAGAATGAGGAGTACATTTTTTGAGTCCAACAATGCCTTCAATGAGGTTTATCTAGGTGGTGAACTGATCGGAAAACTTTCTGAAAAATGGAGTTTGAGCGCTGATGGAGAATATTTGATTCCTGGAGCATTTCGAATTCATGGAAAATTCCAATCTCCTTGGCTCGATGGAGAATATACCAAAGCCGTCTATAAACCCACTTCCATGCAGCAGCTATATGCTGGGAATCAATACGAATGGTCCAATAACTTTGGCAATATTGGAGTCGATCAGATCAAAGCAACTTTGAAATTAGATCTGAATAGAATTCATCTTAGGCCATCTCTTACCATTAATCGAGTAAATAATTACGTTTATTTTGATGAGAATAGGATGCCAGCTCAAGCCAGTGGAGAAGCATATATGTTAATGCCTGGGTTGAAAGCATCCATACCTGTAGGAAGGAAGTTCCAATGGGATACTGAAGTGGTTTTGACCAATATTTCAGGAGAGGCTTCGGATGTATTTCGTATTCCAAGAGTCTATGGAAATACACGATTCTATTTTGATAGCCCAGCTTTCAATGACAATGTTTTTATCCAAATGGGAGTGGATGTTCGGTATAAATCGAGCTATTACGCCAATGCCTATTATGCAGGGACTCAACAGTTCTATTTACAAGACAGATTTGATGTTTATGCTTATCCTGTAGCTGATTTCTTCTTGGATTTCCGAATCAATAGAACTCGGGTATTGTTGAAGTACAATCACTTGAATGCAGGGTTTATGGAGCAGGAAGGTTACTTCGTGACTCCTGATTATACGGGTATCAAATCATTTCTGGATTTAGGAATTACCTGGTATTTATTTGATTGATTATGAGTTGGGAAGAGAGTACGAGACAGAAAATGCTTCATCTGAAATTACCGACTGATCCTAGATGGGTTGGGATTGCAGAAATGCAAATAGAAGACATTTTGACTGATCATGCTTATTGTGAGCAGAAGGCCGCTTCTTCTTGTATTTCTTTGATTGTTCGATTCAATGATTTAGACGAGTTGGTGGATACCTTGACTCCAATTGTAGCTGAGGAATGGGGGCATTTTGAGCGGGTGATGGATCAAATCCGAAAGCGTGATATGAAATTCGGAATGGCAAGAAAAGATGAGTATGTGACCCAACTTAACGCTTTTGTGAGAAAAGGCGGGAGTCGTATGTCACAGCTTACTGAGCATTTGCTTTTGAATGCACTAATCGAAGCGAGAAGTTGTGAGCGTTTTAAGCTTTTGTCTCAGAATATTCAGGATGATGAGCTTCAAAAATTTTACTATGAGCTGATGATTTCAGAAGCTGGTCATTATGTGACTTTCATTGAAATGGCTAGAAAATATCAAGATCCAGAAATCGTCAATAAGCGTTGGCAAGAATGGTTGGATTTTGAGGCGGAGGTACTAAAGAAAATGGAAATCCGAGGAGATCGGATGCATTAAAGTTTTTTTTGAACTTAAACTTCTGGTGGTATTTGAAATTTTTATTAATCCTATAGCCATATCCTTCGTATTTGTTTATTATTAAGGTTGAGAGAAAGGAATTTTTAAAAAACCTGTTCTAATACGGACATTCCATGAATTTGATCGAAAATGTAAGAGAGGCTTTAAAGTCTGTTCAAGTAAATATTCTGAGAACCATTTTGACTGGAGCTATCATTGCTGTGGGGATTTCCTCTTTGGTAGGGATGCTGACTGCTATTGATGGGATCAAAAGTCAGATTGCAGAAAGTTTTTCAGGGCTCGGTGCCAATTCATTTGATATCCGAAATAAAGGATTTAGTGGTGGTAGGGCAATCCAAGATGGTAAGGAAGAGAAAACCTATCCAAAACTAACATTCCGTGAAGTTCAGGATTTTAAGCAGGCTTATACTGCGCTGGGTATTTCTACAGTTTATGCCAGTGTCACAGGGGCAGCCGAGATCAAAAGAGGTTCTGAAACTACCAACCCGAATACAAGAATCAGAGGCGGTGATGAAAATTATATGAACATTAAAGCCATGAAACTGGCAAGTGGAAGGAATTTTTCCAACCTCGAAGTTCGATATGGAAATAATGTCTGCATTATAGGAAAAGAGATCAAGGAGACGCTTTTCGAAGCCAATGAAGATCCTATCAATCAGAAAATTAGTTTCCTTGGTAGACCTTACACTATTGTTGGGGTATTGGAAGAGCAAGGTGGAGTGGGGCAGGATCAAGGTGCCGATAGACAGATTTTAATTCCAATCGAAAACGCTGCAAGATTAGATAAAAGAGGTGTGTTTAATTATAGTGTTACTGCAATTGCTTCCGGTCCAGAAAGGATAGATTATGAAATGGGCCAAGCGATCGGTATGATGCGTAAAATCCGTCAGGATAGAGTTGCCCAAGAAGATTCTTTTGATTTGACTAAAAGCAGATCTGTAGCTGAAAGCTTGGAAGAAGTAGCCGGATATTTGAGAATTGGTGGGTTTGGAATCGGTTTTATCACCCTTTTGGGAGCGTCGATTGGCTTGATGAATATCATGCTCGTATCCGTTACAGAGAGAACCCGTGAGATAGGTATCAGAAAAGCCTTGGGAGCAACCCCACTTAGAATTCGTCAGCAGTTTTTGATCGAGGCAATTATGATCTGTGTCTTGGGAGGAATATTCGGAGTGATCCTCGGGATGGCTATCGGGAATATCATTGCCAATGCGATTGGGCCTGGTGGTTTCTTGGTACCTTGGCTATGGATGTTCGTTGCCTTTATGATTTGTGTGGTGGTAGGACTTCTTTCAGGTGTAGTTCCTGCCTACAAAGCTAGCAAAATGGATCCAATTGAATCCTTGAGATATGAATAAGAGATTTTAAATTAATAGATGGGTATTGCGGGAGTGATACCCATTTTTTTTGCCTCTTCCATAAATTCCTCCAGTTCATTTACCAAAATAAAATCGATCCCTTGATCCCATAGAGATTCCAATTCCTCAGAGGTTTTGGCGTAAAAGTAATTGATGATAATTCCTTTTTCTTTGAGCATCTGAATTGCCTTTTGAGGAATTTTCCCTTCTGAAGGAATCCGAAATTGAAGTCCATTTGCTCCCAAAGAAACAGTCGATTCTGCATAGGAAATTGGTTCGTTTCTGTATGAACTTTCGACATTGGAGATAAGAATTTTTGGGTTAAAATCTCTGGCAGCTTCGATCGCGTCTTCTTCAGCAGTCAAAAGAACCTGGTGTTCTCTATTTTGCTTCAAAATCTCTTTGGCTACAGCAATTCCCAATTCAGCTCCACCTTTCAAATGACAATTGATCCAAATATTTTTGGGCATCAATTGAAGAGTTTCTTCTAATGTTGGGACTTTGGTTCCTGTAAATTTTGTATCAAACCAAGCTCCTGCATCCAATGCTCGGATTTGAGCAAACTTCAGTTCTTCCACTTTTCCGCTTCCATCGGTGGTTCTGTCAACGGTACCGTCATGCATGATGACCAAGGCACTGTCTTTGGTAAATTGGACATCAAATTCGATCATTTGGACACCTTTATCTATGGAATATTCGAAGGCGGGAATCGTATTTTCAGGTCGATTATCCATTGCACCTCGATGTGCACATAGGCCTTTTTCAGGCATTTGAATTCTTTCTTGCGAAAAGCCGGAAAAGAAGATACCGATTATAAAAAACGAGGACAATAGGAATAACTTTTTCATAAAAATCTATCAAATTCAGACTAAACTTAAGTTTATAAAATGACATTTGAGAAAGATGTAGATGAAGATTTCTTAATCCATCTTTTTGAAAATAGAAAATCCAATTTTTGAAATGGAATCAAATCAATATGATGCGATTGTTGTCGGTTCGGGAATTTCCGGTGGATGGGCAGCAAAGGAACTATGTGAGAAAGGCTTAAAAACTTTGGTCTTGGAAAGAGGAAGGGATGTGCAGCATCTCAAAGATTATCCAACCATGACTTCTGCTCCTTGGGAGATGCCTCATCATAATCAGATTCCAAGAGCTGATAAATTGGAGAATCCAGTTGTCAATCGATGTTATGCCTACAAAGAGGATACAGAACATTTTTTTGTAAAAGATTCGGAGCATCCCTATGTTCAGGAAAAGCCCTTTGATTGGGTTCGTGGCTATCAAGTTGGTGGGAAATCGTTGATTTGGGCAAGACAAACTCAGCGATGGAGCAAGTATGATTTTGAGGGACCCGGTAGAGATGGCTTCGCTGTAGATTGGCCAATTCGATATGAGGATGTAGCTCCTTGGTATAGCCATGTGGAGAGATTTGTTGGTATTTCAGGAAGTTACGAAGGATTAGATACTTTGCCCGATGGAGAGTTTCTCAAAGCTTGGGAGATGAACTGTGTAGAAAAGGAAGTGAAAGACAGAATCAATGCTCATTACAAGGATAGAAAATTTATCATTGGCCGATGTGCTCATTTGACCTCACCCAAAGAAGAGCATTTAGCACAGGGAAGAGGTCAATGTATGGCTAGAAATCAATGCTACAGAGGGTGTCCTTTTGGTGGATATTTCAGCTCCAATTCTGCGACTTTGCCTTGGGCTGCAAAAACGGGAAACTTGACTGTGAGACCTGATTCGGTGGTTCATTCGGTGATTTGGGATGAGGAGAAAGGAAAAGCCACGGGGGTTCGCGTGATTGATAGAATTACCAAAGAAGAGCGGGAATATTTTGCTAAAGTTATTTTCCTCAATGCTGCGGCTTTGAATACTAATTTGATTCTTTTGAACAGTACCTCTAAGCGATTTCCAAACGGTCTTGGGAACGACTTTGGGATTTTGGGGAAATACATTGCTTTCCATAATTACAGAGGTACAATCTCTGCCAATTTTGAAGGATTTGAGGATAAATACTATTTCGGCAGAAGGCCTACAGCTATCATGATGCCTAATTTCCGAAATGTAAAAAAGCAGGAAATGGACTTTTTGAGGGGGTATATGACTTTCTATTCAGCAGGAAGAGCAGGTTTTGGACATGCTCAAACGGAAGGCTTTGGAGCTGAATTCAAAGAAGCGAATACCAAACCGGGACCTTGGGGGGTGTATATGATGATTCAGGCTGAAACCATCCCAAAGGAAAGTAATCAAGTTAGTTTGAGTTCGGATCAAAGAGATCCATGGGGAATTCCTCAGCTTAAAATCAATGTTAGTTATGATGATAATGATGAAAAGATTCTGAAAGACTTCTTTGAACAAGGGCAAGAGATGCTGAAAGTTGGGGGATGTGAAAATATTAGAACTTCAGACAGTAAACAGGCTCCCGGATTGGATATCCATGAAATGGGAGGGGTAAGAATGGGTAGAGATCCAAAAACATCTCTTTTGAATGGATTTAATCAAATGCATTTGGCCCCCAATGTCTTTGTTACTGACGGAGCATGCATGACTTCTACTGGAACCCAAAACCCTTCGATTACTTACATGGCATTGACCGCAAGAGCAGTGGACCATGCTGTGAAGGAATTGAAAAAAGGGAATATTAAGTGAAATAAGATAAATCGAATTCAAATCCCACTTATCAAATAGTAGCTGTTTTGTTCTTAGGTTTTGTTTAAATAGATTGAAAATCACTTATCTATAAACCTAACATAACCATGAAAAAAATCACTCTTTTTTTGGCCTTGTTGCTGGCATTCCAGTTTACCTGGGCTGAAGTTATTAATGAAGATTTTGACCCAAATCGAGAATATAAGCTGGTGGTCGAAGGCTTTGATTGGGGACCTGCTGTTAGCAAGGTAATCTTGAGAAATGAGCAGGAAATTAAAGATTTTTCACCGACTGACTTTAAAGTTTTTGCAACCAGAAGTACCGATGAAGGAGAAATTCCTGCCAGCCAAACCAATGGAGAAAGAAATGTAGTCTTTGCCTATACTTCCGATGCTGATGGAAATCGAGTAGAAGCGGGAATGTTTATCACCTTGGTTCTAGAGGTCAGTCCGATTTTACCAATTGGATCCCCTTTTCAATACATGAGATCTGGAGGTAGAGGAGGAAACTTTTGGGTGAATTATTCTCTAACTATTGTCCATAAAAAGAACAATCAGGTTTGGGATCAGAAAATAGGAAAGAAAATGCCATTGGTTGATGATTATGATCTCAATGGGAAGTTTTCAAATGGAAGCATAACCATGTCCTATGCTGCTTTTACCCCAAAATCCATTCAGGCTAAAGTTCCATTGATCATCTGGCTACATGGAGGTGGTGAAGGAGGAACAGACCCTACGATCCCTCTTTTGGGAAATAGAGCGGCAAATTATGCTTCACCTGAGATTCAGGCCTTGTTTGGAGAGAGTGGTGCCTATGTCCTGGCTCCTCAAGCTCCAACCTTCTGGATGCAAGCTGCCGACGGAATGACTCGAGGGAATGCGGAAGATATTTACCACGAGGCTTTATTCGCCTTATTTGAAGATTTTGTAGCTAAGAATCCACAGATAGATACAAACAGAATTTATGTCGGCGGCTGCTCAAATGGAGGCTATATGTCTCTGAAACTGATTTTGGAGCACCCTGATTATTTCGCAGCTGGCTATATTTCTGCCTTGGCCTACAGCAATGAGTTTGTTTCTGATGAACAAGTCAAATCTATCAAGAACGTTCCGATTTGGTTTGTACATTCTGAGGATGACGGTACTACAAAGCCTGATGAAACGGTAGTTCCATTATACCATAGATTAAAGGATGCAGGAGCAAAAAGTGTCCATTTTTCCTACTATAAACATGTGACAGATATTACCGGGTTTTATGGGGGAGAGGATTATTACTATCCCGGGCATTGGTCTTGGATTTATTCCCATGCCAATAAGGCAAGGCTGGATTTTGATGGGAAACAAGTTTACTCAGAAGATAGGCCAGTAACTATCATGGAATGGCTTTCAGAGCAGGAGAAATAAATTGAAAAGAGGAGTTAAAAGCTCCTCTTTTTTTATTCATCTCTGAATTCCAAAATGTCTCCAGGTTGGCAATCCAAGGCTTTGCAAATTGATTCTAAAGTACTGAATCTAACAGCTTTGGCTTTTCCGGTTTTTAAAATTGAAAGATTGGAAAGTGTGACTTCTACTTTTTCGGATAGTTCATTGAGAGACATTTTTCTTTTGGCCATCATGACATCCAAATTGACAATAATAGGCATGGCTCAAATGGTTAATTCGCTTTCAGCTTGAATTTCAATTCCTCTTTTGAAGACCTGAGAAATAACAAATAAGATGGCAGCCATAAAAAGAAACTCTGCTCTTCCGCTTATAAACTCCTGAAGGTTAGCGAGGTCAACTTCAAATTTGGAAATCCATCGACTATATATGTATGCCCCATAGGAGAGTAGACCTGTTGACAAGGCTAATTGGCTCATTTTGTAAATATGAGAATATACTTCCTCTGTAAATGGTTGTACCAATTTTAGCTTATTGAAAATGTGAATAACCTGGTACATGATGCTTGCTTTAAGCATCCAGATCACTATCACCTAGGATAGCATAAAATGATAATAAAGTGGGTTGAATTCCATCAAGGAAGAAAGGTCCAAACTTAATCCTAAGTCAGCCGACGCTTGAGGGTTTACAAAAATACTGACCAAATAAGAAATGATGATTGTTCCTGTTTTGATACTGATTCCAATGTAAATAATCCAGGAAAAGACCTTGAGGAGAGGTAGTGTTTTTTCAGCGTTCATTTTCGAATGTTTTTTTCAAAAAAAAGTAAAAATTTATTGAAAAACAATAAATAAACATTGAATTACATTTTTCCTAAAGTTTGAGTTGACAGTTTTTGTCGTTGCTGGTTCATTTTTGCAAAAACTTCCTTAAACTATATGTGAAGCATTTGACAATATTATTGACATGGAAGAGGGTTATTTCAAAGGAAGGGGATCTCAGGTCCAGACTGGAAACAGGTTTTTGGAAAGGCGAGTGGTTTCTGAACATATAGAAGGTTTGGATGAAGAGTTGATATCTATACCAAAAACAGAGGTGTTTTTTGAGCATCCCAAGACAATCGTCAATCCTGTCAAAAGCCCTGATATCCCTTTGGCCTTTTCTCTAAATCCCTACCAGGGTTGTGAGCATGGTTGCAGTTATTGCTATGCAAGGAATACCCATGAATTTTATGGGTTTACCGCAGGTTTGGATTTTGAAACCAAACTAATGGCAAAGCCTGATGCTCCTGGGCTTTTGGAAAAGTTTCTTTTGAATCCGAGATGGAAAGTGGCGCCGATTTCATTGTCTGGAAATACCGATTGTTATCAACCACTGGAACGGGAAATGGGTATAACACGTAGACTTTTGGAGGTCTTTGTCAAATATAGACATCCTGTTGGGTTGATTACCAAAAACAGTCTGATACTCCGTGATTTGGATCTTTTGCAGGATCTGGCAAAAGATGGTCTGGTCCAGGTTTTTATATCCATAACGACCCTAAATGAAGATCTGAGGAGAAGAATGGAACCCAGAACTGCCAGCGCGATCAAAAGGATGCGAACCATTGAAGAACTATCGAAAGCAAATATTCCTGTGGGGGTGATGAATGCTCCAATTATTCCCGGATTGAATCACCATGAGATTCCTTCTATTTTGAAAATGGCATCCGAAAATGGAGCCTTGGGAGCAGGAATGACCGCTGTCCGGCTGAATGGGAAAGTTGGGGAGGTTTTTTCAGATTGGTTGAAAAAGAATTTTCCAGATCGGCATCAAAAAGTAATGAATCAGGTAGCCGAAATGCATGGTGGATCAATCAATGATAGTCAGTTTGGAAGAAGGATGAGGGGAGATGGTCCCGTTGCGACCATGATCCAACAATTGTTTCGGCAAGCTCGAAAAAAGTATTTTGCAGATAAATCCTTTCCTGCTTTTAATGAAAAAGCATTTAGAAGGGGAGGGAATTTGAATTTGGGCTTTTGATTCTCCTTGAATCCGCAATTTGCCTTTTAAAAAACAGCAATGGTTCCAAAGTTTTGGTAGGTTTAGTTTTGTGTTTGAATCTCTACCTATGAACTACCAGAATAAATTTCAATTACAAGGTCTATTTGCCTTCCTTTTTCTGTTTTTAACCTCAATTAGTCTTTATGCCCAGACTGAGTTGAGCTATACGATTTCATTTCCTGATCCGAGTTCGGGAGCCTATCAGGTTGAAATGGAAATTGGTGGACTTTCGGAAAGCGACCTGACTTTGCAAATGCCTCGCTGGATGCCAGGATACTATCAACTCATGGACTACGGCAAGAATATAAGAAATCTCAAAGCCTTATCATTAGAAGGAGATGAATTGCTTGTCGTTCAAAAAGACTTTTCAACTTGGGGGATTTCTGGAATTGGATCAAAATCTGTGATAGTTACCTACCAAATTCAAACAACCAGAAAGTTCGTGGCAACGAGTTTTGTCGATCAAGAACATGCCTACATCGTTCCAACTAATTCTTGGTTGTATCCAAATGGTAGATTGGATCTGTCTCCAAAAGTGAAAGTGAATTTGCCAAATGCCTGGGAAGATGTTGCAACTGGATTGAAGGTAGAAGGGGACTTGACCTTTTCTGCAGTTGATATGGATGTTTTGTTTGATAGTCCCTTGTTGATTGGGAATTTGGAAGAGCTACCAAGCTTTGAAGTAGCAGGAGTGAAGCATCGGTTTTTAGCTCATCAGATAGGGGAGTTTGACAAGCAGGATTTTATCAATCGACTTAAAAATTCTTTGGAGGAATCAGTTGAATTGATGGGGGATATCCCTTTTGATGAATATACTTTTATCTCAATTGGACCGGGAAGAGGAGGGATCGAGCATTTGAATAATACGACATTCAGTTTAGATGGAAACCAACTTCAAACTGAAGGTGCTGTCAATGGGGCCATTGCTTTTTTGACTCATGAGTATTATCACCATTACAATGCAAAGCGAATCAGACCTGTAGAATTAGGTCCATTTGATTATCAAAAAGCAAACAGAACCACTCAATTGTGGGTGAGTGAGGGGTTGACAGTTTATTACGAGTACATTTTGATGAGACGCTCTGGAGTCATCAACGACGAGCAGTTTCTATCTTATTTCGCAGATTTGATCACTCGCTATGAAAATGATGAGGGGAAGAATTTTCAATCTTTAGAAGAATCAAGCTACAGAACCTGGGATGAAGGACCTTTTGGTCAGCAGGGGACAACTCAGGATACAACAATCACCTATTATGAAAAAGGTCCAGTAGTAGGTCTTTTGATTGATTTTGCAATCAGAAATGCTTCTAATAACCAACAATCCTTGGATGATGTGATGCGCTTCATGTACAATCATTATTACAAGGATTTGGGAAGAGGGTTTACAGATGCTGAGATCCGCGAAGCCTGTGAAACTGCAGCTGGGATGCCTCTGGGAGAGCTTTTTGACTATTTACAAACTACAAAGCCGCTGGATTATCAGAAATACCTTCTAATGGCAGGTTTGGAACTAGAAAAATCCATAGGGGATGGGAAAGATAGATTCACCATTGTTCGGAGCTCAGATACTAATGAGAAGCAATCAAAAATTTATAAAGAATGGACAGAAGGAAATGTACATTGACATTTCCTTCTGTCTAATGAATTTGAAAAGTGATAGTTTGTTCTATTCTCTTTTGAAAATGCTATGTCCTTCTTTGATGGTTTCCATCACTTGAATTTCCTTAATTGTTAATGGATCTACTTTTAATGGATTTTTGTCCAAAATCACTAAATCTGCCAATTTTCCAGGACTTAAAGTTCCTTTCTTATCCTCTTCGAAATGCTGCCAAGCACTCCAGGAGGTGATACATTGTAAGGCTTCATAGGGAGATAATCTTTCATTTTCTCCCATCACCGTTCCACTACGGCTGAGTCTATTTACCGTGGTCCAAAGGATCATCATTAAATTTGGTAATGCAACTGGTGCATCCGTGTGACTAGTGACATGAATTCCCTTGTTTAAAGCTGATTTAATCGGACTGATTTTTTGAGCTGCTTCCGCTCCGATGATTTCCTTGTACCAATCTCCCCAATAAAAAGTATGCATTGGGAAGAGAGAGGCTACCATGTCATATTTGGCAAGGCTGTCAAGTTGATCTTGTCGAATGAGTTGTCCATGGATCAAAACAGTTCTTCTATTCTCATTTCCGAATTTTTGGGAGGAATTCCCAACGGCTTTGATCAATTGATCTGCAGCAGCATCTCCATTGGTATGGGCCAGAAGTTGCCAGTTATTCTTATAAGCCAAATCAACGATTCGTTGAACCTCTGAATCCTCTGGAATAGCGGGGTAACCGCTGTATCCTTCTTTTTGCCCATCTGGAGGAAGTAGGTATGGAGTAGTTCGCCAAGCTGTTCTTCCCTGTGGTGAACCATCAAGCGTAAGCTTCAACCCGCCAATTCTATAATGGTTATTGTAGTCCTTGCTGTTCCATTTAGATTCCATGTATTGAGGGAATGCATAATCGATATAGCTTACGACATCAAGCTTGAGATTCCCTCGATCGGCATAACTTGCCAATAATTCATGATTGCTCATAGCTCTTCCTTCTTGGGCTGTGGTGTATCCATAACTTGCTGCCATTTCTTGGCCCTTATCCAAATAAAAGTCAGCAATATCCGAGGAGGATGGAGTTAAGACTTTAAGCATACTTGGTATTGCTGCCAATTCCTCAAGAACTCCATTGGGCGACTCTCCATCTGCTTCTCTTCTGATGACTCCACCTTCCGGATTGGGAGTAGATGCATTGATTTCAAGAATTTCTAAGCCTTTTGTATTGACTACTGCAAAATGACCTGAAATATGAGAAACCATCACAGGAAGAGTATCATTGACCAAATCCAAATCATGTCTTGTAGGGAATCGGTTTTCTTTCAATGCAGCATCATCAAAGCCTAATCCAAATATCCATCCATTTGTTTTATCGATTCCAGATTTGGAATACCAGTTTTTTAGGGTTTCGATCAGAGAAGGAATATCATTGACATTTCCATCAGGACTTGCTAATAAATTGGCAGTAATGGCCTGAGCTCCGAAATTGTAAAAATGGGCATGTCCGTCAATAAATCCAGGAACTAGTGTTTTCCCTCCCAAATTTACCATTTGATGTCCTTGGCCAGCTTCTTTCATAGCCTCAGCACTAGATCCAACAAAAAGGATTTTTCCATCTTTTTCAACCAAAGCTTCTACATATTCCGGAGAATCTCCCTCCATAGTAATGATGTCTCCTCCGAAATAAACTGTAGCAGGACTCTCTGCTTCCAAATTCTCAGTAGGAGAACTGCATGCTATTAAAATCCCAAGTATAATTGGACTTAAATAAGTTGAATGTCTCATGATCTTGTTTTGAAAAGAGGGGTGAAAAATAAAAGACTTTACATACCAATTTACCAAAAATAAAAGAAGGTGGACTTGGTACTAAGCAAAAAGGCCTTCCCATTTGGAAGGCCTTTTTAAACAATTTCTAATTTAATTATTTCTGAGACTGAAGGTAAGAAACCAAGGAAGCTAACTCCTCATAAGAAAGAGAATTTGCCAATCCCGGAGGCATCATAGAGTTTTCCAACTCTTTTCTTTCCTTGATGTCACTTTTGCTCAATTTGGTCGGGTTACCTGCAATGTCTTGAAGAACAATTTCATTTGCATTTTCTCCGGTTACAAAGCCCATGTAGGTTTTACCATCATTTGTTTGAACTTGAACTGTTGCAAAACCTTGAGAAATGGAAGCATTAGGCTTCAAGATAGATTCTGTTATCTGAGAACGGTTCATGATGGATCCAATCTGACCCATGAATGGACCTTTCAATGGCTGACCTTTTTCGACACTATGGCAAGCCACGCATCCTTGGCTGGTGAATAGCGCTTTTCCTTTCACTGGATCACCTTGGATGTTTTCTACCGCAATGATCACATCTTCGATTGATGCTTCACCCACCTGACCTTTTTTGTTTTTGATGGACTCAAGGTCAATGGTATTTTCTACAACAGTCAATTCAGAGGCTCCATCACCGAATTCGGTAATATCCATTCTGTTTTTCTCATTCAAATCTGCGAAGTACATTTTGCCGGCAGCATCTTCCAAACCATTCCATTCTTCCATCAAGAATGCCTTGATTTTTGGAGACTCAGACCAATCTACAGCCTTATAGTAAGGACCATGTGTGTCAGGACGAGTTCCCCACCACCAATCGCCAGCGTAAGGAGCTTCTTCTTTATATAATCTTGAAATAGTTGAAAGGATTTCAACTTTCAATGCCTTGTCCTCTGTGTTTTTATAGGCCTCGATCAAACCATCCACAGCTTTTGGATCATGCATGTATTTCAATGCCCAAAGAGCCAATTTGGAATGGTCAGAGCCAATTGCATCTACAGCTGCATCTACAGCGCCGATTTCTACCAATGATTGAACTGCGATATGAGGAAGTACAATTGCTGAATTTGGAGTAGCATGTGGTCCTTCTGTTCCTTTTTCTGGTTCTACGAAGGAGCTTGGAACTGCCACTGCAAGAAGCGCTTCAGCTGCTTCTGGGTTACCGATTCTACCTAAACCAACGATTGCTGCGGATTTCACTCGATCATTAGGGTCAGTGACGCCTTCTACAAATGGGTCTAAAGGAACACCTTGAAGACATGTCTTACGATCAGCCAAAGCACGTAATGCGAATTCTCTGATTTTATCCTCTTCGGTTAAGCTTAAAAGTTCACCATTTCCGTCAGTACAAGTCGCCTGAGCATACGTATAAATACCAGCAACTCGTGCTTCCAGAGGCAAGTTTTTATCCAAAGCAACTCTCAAGGCAATTTTACCTGCTTCTTGAGGGAATCTAGCCAATAGTTCTTGCTGAGCTGCCAATCTTGCCACAGAGCTTTGCGTTTTCAACTGTTCGCCTAATTCTTCGGCACTTGCAGCTTTCAAATCGATGAAAGGCTCAAAAACAAATCCTTTTGGCTCTACTTTGACTACATATCCTTTGTCTGGAGAACCATTATATCCAGCTCCATCCCAAGCAGCAAGGAACATTCTACCACTTGCATCTACATCGATATCGGTGATTTGAGGCAATTTGATAAACTCCTCAACGTCCTGAGTAAAGCTTGGTCCATCCATGGTAACACGGTGGATATACAGTTGACTTCTACCCCAATCTGCCATCATTGGCGTGTGGTTGTATTTGGCCGGCCATCTGTAATCATCCATGAAGTAACTACCGGTACCTGAACCACCTCCGACATCAACTAATGCAGGGATGATTTCATTGGTGAAGTTTTTGAAATAGTTTGGATATCCGAATTCACCAGACTGCGTGTAATGGATAAATCTAACATTCCATCCACCACCGTCATTGGTATTCCCTCTGGTATAGATGTTCATAAATGGATCAATCGCCACATCATAGATGTTTCTTGTTCCATGCGCATAGACTTCCATTTCTGTTCCATCAGGACGAACTCTCACGATTCCTCCGCCCAGCATGGTCATTTTTTTACCAGTTCGGTCGGTTGCTTCATGGAAACCAAAGTCTCCAACAGCGATATAAATCCAACCATCTATCCCCATTCTGATTCCATTGGTTGCATGGTCAGTTCCTCTGGAAGTCAATGGCTCTAAAGAGCAAATATTTTTAATCAATGGCTGAGATGGGCCGTCCGCAACTCCGTCATTGTCTTTGTCTTCAAAAACAACCAAGTCCATTCCTGTCGCGATACCGGTTTCTTCAGAGAAGACAGTATGCAAAACAAAGACTTGATCTCTCATGGCAATAATACCTCGAGGATTATCCACTTTGGCAAAAGTGGTGTGGGAGTCTAGTGTTCCATCATTATCAGCATCAATCAATTTAACGATGCTTCCTTTTCCTGGAGTTTTTCCCAAAGAGCCAATCATATCTACACCCACGAAGACTTCTCCATTGGCTGAAACTGCCAAAGCAGCTGGGCTTGGTACCAAATCAGGTCCTGCGAGATTGGTAAATACCAAATCGGTACTATCTGTGGTTGAGGTGATGTCTGAATTGAAATAGGACTTCAATTCAGTAAAATCTGCTGTTTTAGGTTTGTTGTTACCCGTACAAGCAAAAGCAAGTAATGCTGCTCCGGCCAGAAGGGTGTTAGGTTTGAACTTAAGCATTGAAACAGAAAAGTAATTGAATAAATATTGAATTGTCTATCAACAAATATATCGGAATCCTAGGGCAAGAGACTAATTATTGGGGATTGCTTTTCCTTTTCGGCGAAAAAAATGGATGAATGGACCAATCGTATGAACGTTTGAGCATGATTAGTTACTTTAAAAACAATAAATAGCCCATACTTAGTTAAATTTTTTGAACATAGGAGCTGATCGACTGTACTTTTTTAAATGAAGCACTAGAGAAAATGTAGAAATCTGCAAATCCATAAATGACTCCATCTTTCATTTTCATTTTGCCATTCACAGCTGCGGTTTTACCGTGTGTGATTACCTGAAATATTTCAAGTTCAGATGCAGAATTCGAAATCATTTGTCTGAGTGCATCTAAGAATTCCTTCTTTCCAACTATCGCATCATCTCCAACCAAAGTCCAACTGATATCTTCTGCAAGGTATGGTTCAACAGTCTTAAGATCGTAGCTTACAAAAGCTGCTGTTAGGTCAAGTATTAGTTGATTTTTAGGTGAATTTCCGCAATCTGAAGGAATATTGATTTTCATTCTGGACCGATTTTTAGAGTTCTCTTGAATTTAGCCAACAATTCCGACATCAATCCAAGGTTGACAGCATTTTATTAAATCAATTACTTTTTCTTCTTTTTTGAATACCAGAATATACCTAAAACCATCCCGATGAGAATCAAAATAAAAGGCCAAATATTGGTCAAGATTACAAAGAAGTAGATGAAATTATTCCAGCCATTGACGAAGCCATTCTTAAATTTTTTCCCAAACTCATTTTCTCTAGCTGACCTCTGAATTAATGTGAGAGTCAGAGTTGAAAAAGTAACTCTGTTTTTCAGATAATTTAATCTTCCTTCGATGGATTCTATTTCTGATCTGAGTTGGGCAATTTGTCGCTCAATTTCTAGCATGTCACTGACGCTATTGGCCTTTTTCAAAAGCTCCAAATAACGTGTTTCCAATTCTTTTTTGGTCTTTAGTCTTGCTTGGACATCCAAAAACTCCTCCGTTACATCTTTAACATTGATCTCTTTGGATTCGAATTTTTCTACACCCTGTGTGGCCTCATTGAGGAATGCATCAAAATTTTCTGATGGGATTCTAACTGTAATAGTATTTCTAAATTCTTCTGAATAATTGAATTCTTCATCCAAAGAGATGTAGGCTTTGTACTTGGTGACTGCCTGTAAAATCTTGTCCCTGGAAGCATTTATGTTAGATGTTTCAAAGCTTACACGACCTTCCGTGATGAGTTTTCTTTCAATTTGATCAGGTTCAGGTTCTTCTGATTCTGGACTTGGCGCCATTACCGGCGCTTCAGAGTAGTCAGAGACTCCCTCTTCGCTAGCATAATTGAATGAACCTGAATTCCCTGAACAACTCAGAATCGTAAATAGGAAAATGACGTAAAAATTTTTTGCAAAATAGATCATGGGCACCCAGATTGTTGAATATCAAGCAAACGTAAAGTCTATTATTCTATTGGGGTAACCTGTTGATTTTTAACCTTTTTTATAATTTGATCTTAAGGAGTTTTTGTCCAAAGCCAAGCATCTCCGATTTCATGGTCTTGGACAATTTCGGTAAAGACAAAACCATTCTTTTCCAAAATGCGCGTGGAAGCGTTTTTATCAGGGGCTGTTTTAGCAATGATATTAATTTCGGGATTCTCTTCTAAAGCGATTTCAATTAGGCTTTTACAAGCAAATGTGGCAATTCCTTTTCCTTCAAATTCTTCAAAAGTCCAATAGGCCAGTTCCACTGTTCTATCTTGAGGTTTACCTGTAAAACCGCAACTACCTACCAATTTTTGCTGATCCAAAATTGCATATCCGACCCATGGTGGATTAAATCCAATGATAGGATAGTAGCCTGCATAGATTTCCAAAAGTTGTCTTCCTTTCGGATTATTAAAAATTTCAGATTGAGAGTCAATTGATGGTTCGATAATATGGAGTCTCATCTTTCTTGGGTTTGGGTTGAAATGATGAGAAAAATAGGCTCTTTCAGTGGATGGAAGACCAAAATAGAGTTGATTTATTGATTTTTAGTCTACGTTAATTTATTCCCCAATTCTGATTTTACCTGATTTTCCCATTCATTTTTCAAAATACTCAAAAGGACAGCATCGGTTCTTCCATTTCCGTTCAGGGAAGGGAATATCCCGCGGAAAACTCCTTCTTTTTTGCAGCCAACACTTTGCATCGCAGTGATGCTTCTGAGATTTTCAGAATAGGCAGCAAGACCGATTCGTTCGGCTCCCATTATTTCGAAAGCAAATTGAAAAAGTAAATATTTGCAATGTTTGTTGATACCCGTTCCTCTAAATTTTTCACCATACCAGGTATAGCCCAATCGTATAGATTGGATGTTGGGTGAGATTTCACAATACCTTGTACATCCCGCAAATTGGCCGGTCAGTTTGTCAAAGACAATGAAGGGATACTCCTTTTGATTATGCCTTTGGTTGATAGCTCCTGCGATATAGACTCTCAGATTTTGCTCTCCATCTCCTTTAATAAAGGAGTATTTCCAGATATCCGGTTCATTTGCGATTTCTAATAAATCAGCGACATGCTCTATTTTTAAAGGGCTTAATCTGACTCTATCATCTTCAAGGATATATTCTTTGTTGAAGTCAAAATCAAACATGGATCAATCCGTTTTTTTCAAGACAATGGCTACTCTATTCGGGACATATATATGGATGTTCGATTTTTCGTCCGTTGAATAGGTTGTTTTCTTGTCCAGTCTTTCGAATCCACCAAATTTTTTATCATCAGATTCTAAGATGATTTTGTAATCTCCTTGGTTTGGTAATGGAATAGGAAACCCGAAATAAGATTCAGTAGGGTGAAAGGAAAAAACAAAAACCAGATCGGCCCTTTGATAGGCCAATATTTTTTTGTCTGGATCCAAATACAATTGAATTGCCGGAGATGAAGCCGGGATTTTATATTCCATCGCCAACTGAATCATCGCCTTATCCCACGCATTCAACTGTTGGTATCGTAGGTGCTCAGTATCTACCAATGACCATTGTCTTCGGGCATATTGATAGCTCCAGTTATTTCCTTCTCGAGGAAAATCTACCCATTCTGGATGGCCAAATTCATTTCCGATGAAATTTAGGTAGCCTTCACCACCTAAAGTGAGAGTGATCAGTCTAATTATTTTATGAAGAGAGATTCCTCGGTCAATCGTCAGATTTTGCTGAAGAACAGACATTGAAAAGTACATTTCTTTGTCCATCAACCAGAAGGCAATGCTTTTGTCTCCTACAAGTGCCTGATCATGACTTTCGGCATAAGCGATTGATTTTTCCTTGGCTGGACGATTGGTGAGTTCATGCCAGATTTCAAACATGTCCCATTCCTCATCTTTTTTATGCTTGAGAGTTTTAATCCAAAAGTCCGGAATCCCCATGGCTAGCCTGAAGTCAAAACCTAGCCCTCCATCATCAACTTGGCGGCAAAGTCCAGGCATTCCGCTCACTTCTTCTGCGATCGAAATTGCCTCTGGCTTCACTTCATGGATAACAGTGTTTGCCAATTGGAAATATAATAAAGCATCTTCATCTACTCCCTCATTGAAGTAACTTTCAGCCCTGTCAAATCCTGCATGACCATGATGCTTATAAAGCATGGATGTGGCTCCATCAAAGCGAAAACCGTCAAAATGAAACTCGTCCAACCAATACCGGATATTGGAAAGCAAGAATTGCTGAACTTCCCATTTGCCGTAATCAAACAATTTGGAATCCCAGCCTTCATGGTATCCTCTTTCACCTGGATGAAAATATTGATGATTGCTTCCATCAAATTCATTAAGACCTTCATTGACATTTTTCACAGCGTGAGAATGAACTATATCCATGATGACAGCTATCCCCATGGAATGTGCTGTGTCAATCAGGGCTTTTAATTCCTCAGGTGTCCCAAATCGGGAAGAAGGCGCAAAAAAGTTGGAGACATGATATCCAAAAGAGCCATAATAGGGATGTTCCATTACTGCCATGAGCTGAATGGCATTGTATCCACCAGCTTTGATTCTGGGCAAAATTTCGTCAGTGAATTCTTGATAGGTTCCGACGCCTTCTTTTTCTAATGCCATTCCCACATGACACTCATATATTAAAGGCATCTGGGTAGAGGGGGATGGATCAAAGTTTTGATCTTTCCATTGATAGGGAGTTTCAGGAAACCAAAGCTGACCTGAAAAGTCGTGGGATGTTTCATCCTGGACTACTCGGGTAATGTAGGCTGGGATCCTGTCCAAAGCTGATCCGTTTTCCCCAACTACATGAACTTTGATCTTGCTTTCATGGATAAAGCTGTCTTTGTAATCATGATAGGGGAGGAAAATTTCCCAATCTCCTCTTCGATTTTTTTTCAAAGGATGTGAGTACCGGTCCCAATTATTGAAATCTCCCATGAGAAAAAGTTGCTGGGCTGCGGGAGCCCATTCACGATATGTCCAACCTTTTCGGATAGGCTCATAGTGCACACCATAGTATTGATGGAAATTGGCAAATTCCAAAATACTCCCAAACTCATTTTCAATATGAAATTTAGCAGAGTGGAATCGGTCGATTCTTGCCTGGACAGCCTTTTCAAAGCCCTCCAGCCAAGGTTCGTCTTTAATTAAAACAGGAATGTTTTTTTTACTCACAAAAATTGAATTTTACCTCTGTTGAATTTATGAAAAATTGACAGGAATGAAATCGAGTAGTCTTAAATCTTTAAAAGATTCTTTTCTCAATACAATAAACAGGATTAAATGAAAAAAGGAAACAGAGTCAATTCCATTTCCTTTTCTTATTGATTTAGATTATTTCAGTGTTTCTCGTAGATGAATTCTGGTTCTAAAACCTCAACATTTCCTGAATCATTGATATAATCCAAGGTGACCTGCTTCGTTTCGTTGATTAGCATGGGGTCATATTTGGCAGCCACTCTGATGTAATTTTCTGTAAAGCCGTGCATTTTGCCATCTTCGACATCTTCCTCAAATAAGACCGTGTAGGTTTTGCCAAGATTCTCTTCATAAAACTTCCTTCTTTTCTTTTCAGAAAGGATTCTCAGCATTTTGGATCTTTCGTTTCGCTTTTTCATAGGAACGACTCCATCCATTTCAGTTGCTCGGGTATTGGCTCTTTCAGAATAGGTAAAGACGTGGAGATAAGAAATGTCAAGTTCATTGAGGAAATTGTAAGTCTCCAAGAAAAGCTCATCTGTTTCACCTGGGAAACCAACAATCACATCTACTCCGATACAAGCCTGAGGCATCAAGGTTTTGATCTTGGAAACTCTATCTTCATAAAGCTCCCTCAAGTATCTTCTTCCCATTCTCCTTAATATAGTATTGGATCCAGATTGAAGAGGAACGTGGAAGTGAGGTACAAATCTTTGGGACTGGGATGCGAAAGTGATGATTTCGTTTGTAAGCAAATTTGGTTCGATAGAAGAGATTCTGAATCGATCAATACCTTCTACATTATCTAACGCGAATACCAAATCAGCAAAACGCTCATTTCTTTTTCCTTCCACAATTCCAAAGTCCCCGATGTTTACTCCGGTCAACACCACTTCTTTAACATCTGTTGCAGCGATTTCTCTTGCTGACTCCAATACTGACTCAATGGTGTTACTTCGGCTTTTGCCTCTAGCCAAAGGAATAGTACAGAATGCACATCCATAATTACAGCCATCCTGAACTTTTAGAAATGTCCTGGTTCTGTCATTAATTGAATATGCATTATTAAAAGATTTGGCTTCGGTAATTTCACTGGCAAGGACTTTGGATTCTTGCTCCTTTGCAAAGTCTCCCAAAAGTTCGATCAGTCGGAATTTTTCAGCAGCTCCCAAGACCGCATCAACTCCTTTGATATCGGAAATCTCTTTTGGCTTGAGTTGAGCATAGCAGCCAATAATAGCGACATAAGAATTAGGGGAGATCTTTTTGGCCTCCTTGACGATCTTCTTACATTTTTTATCAGCATTTTCGGTTACCGAGCAGGTGTTTATGATGAAGATGTCTGGATTTTCCTGAAAATCGACTTTCTGAAACCCTTTTTCTTCAAATTGTCTGCTAATGGTGGATGTTTCTGAGAAGTTCAGCTTACAACCGAGCGTATAAAAGGCTACCTTTTTCACAAATTTCCTTCTGATTTTGAGATTGCAAAGGTAATCAAACTTGTTTTGTTTTCAATTTTCCAATAATCAAGGTGAAAAGGCTACTTTTTTCGGTAGATGGGTCGAAAAACACTATGTTTTTTTGAAAAAAGTGTAAAAATTTGAAAAAAATAGCTCAAAAATCGATCAAAAGCTTTTTAAAACAAGTATTTTTCTATTTTTGCTAGTGTAAATTTAAACCGCAAATTGTAGATATGGCAACACTAAGACAGCAAGCCTTGGGAATTGTTCAGGCTAGACCGCGAGTGAAAGTCACTCCGCCTTCTCCAAAAATTTCAGACTTCTTCGGTACTAACGTATTTGGTACTGACCAAATGAAGCAGTCTTTGGCGCCTTCAGTTTTTAAAAAGGTGATGGAAGCTATCGATAAGGGTAGCAAGATTGATGTACAGACAGCAGAGGAGGTAGCATCTGCAGTGAAAACTTGGGCTTTGTCTAAAGGTGTAACCCATTACACACACTGGTTCCAACCATTGACGGGTTCTACTGCAGAAAAGCACGATTCATTCTTCGATGCGCATGCAGGGTTAGAGAAATTCAAAGGTTCTGCATTGGTTCAGCAAGAACCAGATGCATCTTCTTTCCCTAACGGTGGGATTCGTTCCACTTTTGAGGCTAGAGGTTATACTGCTTGGGATCCTTCTTCACCAATCTTTATTTTTGACAATACACTTTGTATTCCAACTATCTTCGTTTCCTATACGGGAGAGGCATTGGATTACAAAACTCCATTGTTGAAATCTTTGGAAGCTGTGAATGATGCGGCTGTTCAAATTTGTCAATTATTTGATAGAAATGTTCGCAAAGTGACTCCGTCTCTTGGTGTTGAGCAAGAATACTTTGTGATTGATAAAGCTCTTTTCAATGCTCGTCCTGACTTGGTAATGGCGGGTAGATCAGTTTTTGGTCACAATCCTGCGAGAGGCCAGCAATTGGAAGATCATTACTTTGGTTCTATTCCTACCAGAGTAAAAGATTTCATGGTAGATTTTGAAATCGAAGCACATAAATTGGGTATTCCAGTTTCTACTCGTCACAACGAGGTAGCTCCTGGTCAATTTGAAGTAGCTCCGGTATTCGAAGAAATCAACAAAGCGGTTGACCACAACCAATTGTTGATGGACATGATGGATAAAGTGGCTGAAAGACATGGATTGAAAGTGTTGTTCCACGAAAAGCCTTTCGCTGGAGTTAACGGATCGGGTAAGCACAACAACTGGTCTTTGATCACTGATACTGGTGTTAACCTTTTCCAGCCTAGCAATTCTGCAAGAGAAAATCTTCAGTTCTTGACTTTCTTGGTTGCTACTATCAAGGCGGTTTATGATAACGCTGATTTGCTTAGAGCAAGTATCGCATCTGCTGGCAATGATTTCAGATTGGGTGCTAACGAAGCTCCTCCAGCAATTATCTCAGTATTCTTGGGCGAAACTTTGACTGGAGTATTGGATGAGTTGGAGAAAAATGGAAACATCAAAATCGAAAAAGGTGATAACATGTATATGAAATTGGGTATCTCTAAGATTCCTGAAATCATTTTGGATAACACTGATAGAAATAGAACTTCTCCTTTTGCTTTCACAGGTAATAAATTCGAATTCAGAGCCGTAGGTTCTAATTCAAACTGTGCAGGACCAATGTCAACTTTGAACGTGATCGTTGCAGAGGCATTGAGAATTATGGCCAAAGATATCGAGAAAGAAATCGAAGCTGGTAAGGAAAAGAAAATCGCCATTGTTAATGTATTGAGAAAATACATCAAGGATTCTAAAAAAGTAAGATTCGAAGGAGATGGTTATTCTGAAGAATGGGAAAAAGAGGCTGCTAAAAGAGGTCTTTCCAACTTGAAGTCCACTCCAGAAGCTTTGGATGTATATGCAACAAAAGCTACGAAAGAGATTTTCGAAAGGCACAATGTGATGAATGGATTGGAAGTACATGCTCGTCATGAAATCCAGTTGGAAAACTTCATCATGAAGGTTCAGATTGAAGCTCGCGTTATGGGTGATTTGGCTTTGAATCATGTGATTCCTACTGCGATTCTTTATCAAAACAAAGTAATCCAAAACGCTAACGGATTGAAGGGACTTGGTTTGGATCATTCTGCGGCAGTTGAGACTATCAAGGAAGTTTCAAAGCATATTGAATCATTGAAATCCAATGTGACAGCAATGATTGATGCTAGAAAGAAATTGAATAAAGAAGAAGATGTTGTTAAGAGAGCTAAAGGTTACCAAAAAGAGGTGAAAGAGGCTTACTTCGACAAAATCAGATATGCTGTAGATAAATTGGAGCTATTGGTAGACGATGAGTCTTGGCCATTAGTGAAGTATCGTGAGATGCTTTTTATCCGATAAAAATACCGCTAGAAATTTAATGAAAGCCACTCCAAAATGGGGTGGCTTTTTTTTATTGTAAAAAACAAAATACATAGTTTGAAATTTTTGAATTAATTCCTTAGATTTCTAGTTGGTGTCGAATTAAAATAGATGAAGTGATTCTGTCAATAACTTTTTTTGTTGCTTTAAAAATCCTAAAAATTATTTTTTAGAATTAGTAATTTTTATTTAATCAAAATAAAGTACTAATGATTATATCTTTTTTAAAAAAATTAAAAAAGTTTAATTTTCAATGAGAAAAAAATATTAAATATCTTTTGATTGATTTTAGGAATTTTTAGATTTACCAAATCAGATATTGTAAACGGTCCGATTTTCAGGATTATTCATGGTAAATCGGTAAGTCTTTCGAGATAATTTTGAGACCAATTATTCTTTGTAATTTATTTTCTATGAGGGAAATTTTACACCCAATTCAAGCTCAAGTTTCCAAGACCTTGGAAACAAATTTTAATTCAATTCAAACCTTTATTTACCAGCTATGAGAAAAGTTTTATCAATTGCTTTTACTCTGGTTATGCTGATCTGTGTTGTCAATTTGACACAGGCTCAGACTAGGATTGTCAAAGGTGTTGTAACTGCCTCTCCGGATGGCTTGCCAATGCCGGGAGTTACAATCTTGGACAAATCCAACCAGACAGGGACTACCACCAATGTGGACGGTGAGTATTCCATTACTGTGGGACCAAATTCTGTTTTGGTTTTTTCGTTTATCGGTTATTCCTCTCAGGAAGTAACTGTAGGTAACCAATCTGAAATCAACATTAATCTGGAAGAAGATGCAAGTGAACTTTCAGAAGTTGTGGTGACTGCATTGGGTATCAGTAAAGAAAAAGAAAAATTGGGATACTCGCTTACTGAAGTAGGGAGCGAAACCATGACTAAAGCTCGTGAAACCAACGTAGCAAACTCCTTAGCTGGCCGTGTAGCTGGTTTGGTTGTGAAAGGTACTAACTCTGGTCCAGGTGGAACTTCTAAAATCACTTTGAGAGGTACTCCAAGTATCAATGGTACAGGGTCTCCTTTATACGTAATCAATGGAGTGCCAATGGATAACACCCAAAGAGGATCTGCTGGTCAGTGGGGTGGTAGTGATAACGGTGATGGTATCGGTAACCTTTCTCCTGATGATATTGAAACTATGACCGTATTGAAAGGCCAGGCGGCTTCTGCTTTGTATGGTACAAGAGCTTCAAATGGTGTGATTTTGATCACTACCAAATCAGGTAAAAAAGGTGGCGAATGGTCAGCTAGTTATAACTTGAACTATATGGTGGAAAATCCAGTTGATTTTACTGATTTCCAAAATCAATATGGTCAAGGTACCGGCGGTCAGAGACCAACTACTGCAACGGATGCTCAAACTACAGGTCGATTGGCTTGGGGTGAAAGAATGGGAGGTACAGTGATTGGATTTGATGGAAATCAGTATCCATATGAGCCGACTAGTGATGGTTACCTTGATTTTTATAGAACAGGTTCCAATTTTACAAACACAGTTTCTGTCTCTAAAGGTTTGGGAACAGATGGTTCTTTCAGAATGTCCGTTTCGAATCTAGATTCAAAATCAATTGTTCCTAACAGTGGAATGGATCGATTGAGTTTGAACTTGAATGTAGATCAAAACATCACTGATAAATTGAATGTGACTGCTATGGTTAATTACATTGATCAGAAGTCAACTAACATTCCATTCTTGAGTGATGGTCCTAAGAACCCAAACAACTTCTTGTTCTTGGCACCAAATATTTCTCAGAGCATTTTTGCACCAGGTTACAATACTGACACTGGAGCTGAGACTGTATTTAGTGATGATATTTATGTGACTAACCCTTATTTCATTGTAAATCAAGGAATCAATGATTTGGGTAGAAAGAGAACAATTTCAGCATTATCTACCAAGTATAGCTTTACCAAAGATATCTATGCAATGGTTAGAATCGGTAATGACGTTTCTAATGATGATTTCTATAGCATTGATCCTTATGGATTGGCTTATTCTGCAAACCTTCAAGGTAACTTAAACTCTAGAGGTCAATCTGCTAGATCTGAATTAAATATTGATGGTATTTTTGGAGCAAAAGTTGATTTGACTGAAGGATTGGTACTAGACGCATTGGTAGGCGGTAACATCCGTAAAAATAAATTTGAATCAGTAAGTGTAGGTGGTAGCCGATTTGTGTTGCCTTACTTATATTCTCCATTCAACGTTGAAGCATTCTCAAGAGGATATTCTTATTCTCAATTAGAAGTTCATTCTGGATTCTACTCATTGGATTTTGGAATCAAGGATTTCTTGACACTATCTACCACAGGTCGATATGATGTTTATAGTACTTTGACTAGTCCGGTTTCTAGTGACAACAGCATTTTCTCTCCATCTGTATCTATGGCATTCTTGTTTGATCAATTCTTGAATATGCCTGCTATGGATTTTGGTAAGTTGAGAGCATCTTATGCTGTAACAAGTGGTGACCCAGGAGTGGCATATAGTAATCAATTCTATTATTCTTCTGCAAACTCTTATGCTGGAGTGCCAGCTGGTTCTTCTCCAACCTCTCTTCCTAACTTGTTCTTGAAGCCATTTACTACTGATGAAATTGAAATCGGTTTGGACATGAATTTCTTCAACAATAGATTAGGTTTGGATATGGCTTATTATACCAAGACTACTCACAACGAGATTATGAATGCAAGTTTGAGTATTGCTTCTGGTTTTAACAGTGCTGTTGTGGCAACTGGCTCCATCCAGAACAAAGGTTTGGAAGTATTATTAACTGGTAAGCCAATTCAAACTGCAGACTTCACCTGGACTACTTCTTTCAACTTGACAAAAGTGAAAAATGAAGTACTTAGCACAGATGAGAATAACAACCCTGTGAATTTGGGACAGAATAGAGCGACTCTTGGTAATGCTGTTACTGCTTATGTAGTAGGAGAGCCTGGTCCTCAAATCAGAGCTTATGATTATCAGTATAATGCTGATGGAAGTATTGTTGTTGATGAAGCTGGCCTTCCAGTTAGAGGTGATTTGATCAATATGGGTACAGTTCTTCCTACTCTATATGGAGGTTGGAATAACGAATTTAACTACAAAGGTGTTTCTTTCTCATTCTTGATTGATTACAACTATGGTAACAAGGTACTTTCTGCAACTGAATTCTACTCTACTTTCAGAGGTTTGAACCAAGTGACTTTGGAAGGAAGAGAGTCTGGTGTTACAAATGGTGGAGTAACAGCACCTGCTGAAGACTACTATAAAGCATTGGCTCAAAATATCACAAGAACTTCTGTTGTTGATGGTGATTTTATCAAATTGAGACAATTGACTTTAGGATATTCTCTTCCAGCTAGCTGGTTTGGAAATACTCCAGTGATCAAAGGGTTGGATATCTCTTTTGTAGCTAGAAACTTGGCTATTTTGATGAGAAAAGCTAAGAACATTGATCCAGAAGCAAGCTTTGGTTCAAATATCAACTATACGGGTATTGAAGGAACTTCCCTTCCAAGTACAAGATCTTTCGGTTTCAACCTGAACTTTAAACTGAACTAATTATGAAAAAATATATAAGCATATTGTTATCAGGATTGCTTCTGACTGCTTCCAGTTGTGATGGAGACTTTGCTGATATCAATACCAACCCAAATAGTGCAGGTTCAAATGTATTTGATCCGAATCTGATTTTACCAACTGTTTCCTATAACTACGGAAATATGATGACTGGATATACCGGTGCTATCTTATTCCAAAGTATGTGGGTTCAGGTGATGGCTTCCACCTCTACTGGCGGTGCAAACTACTATTCCAATGCAGATAAATATGTGGCATCAGGAAGTACAAACAGCTATATCCAAAGTGTTTGGAATGATGGGTTTTCTTCAGCATCTCGAACTTATCAGATGCAAAAGTTGGCTGGTGAAAAAGGTTTCTCCAACCTTCAAGCAGTAGGTACAATTTGGAAGGTTTTGACACTTTCATTCGTGTCTGATGTTTATGGAGATATTCCTTACTCTGAAGCACTAAAAGCTGAAGATGGAATTACAACACCAGTTTATGATTCTCAGTCAGCTGCTTATTCTGCTATGCTTTCTGATTTGGAAAATGCTATTTCTTCAATTACTGATTCAGGTGATGCTATCAAAAATGATGTTTTGTATGGCGGGGATAAGAGCAAATGGAGAAAATTGGGTTATTCACTTATGTTGAGAATGGCCATGAGGTTAGTGGATGTTGATCCTTCTACTGCTCAAACTTATGTTTCCAAAGCAATTGCAGGGGGTGTTTTCGCATCTCCAGCTGATGAAGCGGTATTGGTTTCTGATCAGAATAATGGATATTCTAATTCAAGTGCAAATGCATTAAATGTTACTGATGACGTTTACGAAGTAAGATGGTCGAATCATTTGATTGATTTCTTGAAATCGACAGATGATCCAAGATTGTCTATTGTGGCAGAAGTTCCTGCTGCAGGTCTTGCTGCAAACAGAAGTGCTGCTTCTGGAAATAATGACCCTTCAGTTCAAATTGGTTTGCCAAACGGATATGATTTAAAAGGAGGAAGTACTGATGTTTCTAATGAGCCTAATTATCCAGGTCCTACCGGTTCTGGTGATGATGTTGCTCCAATTGGTGCGTATTCAAGACCTACAGCAATCTATAGAGATAGAAACGCTCCTGTATTCATTTTGACTTATGCAGAGATCCAATTGCTATTGGCAGATGCTGCAGCAAGAGGTTATAGCGTCCCAGGATCCGCATCTAGCTATTATGCAGCTGGTGTTGAGGGAGCTTTAGTTTCTATTGGTAAATTTGGAGGAGGAAGCGTATCTGCTTCTGCTGCTTCTGCTTTTGCTTCTGCAAATCCGTTGGATACTAGCAGTGAAGCCGCTTCTTTGAAAATGATCAACGAGCAGATCTGGGCAACTACTGGTTTATTTGCAAATTTTGTTGAATCTTGGAATAACTGGAAAAGATCCGGCTATCCTGAATTGACTCCAGTAAATTATACTGGTAATTTCTCAGGAGGTCAAATCCCAACCAGACAATTGTATCCTGCTTCTGAAAGTACCACAAATCCAAATGGACTTGCAGGTGGTGTTTCTTCTATGGGTGGAGATACTTGGACTACAAAAATGTGGTGGGATAAATAATTTCGCCTAAACAATATCTAATAAATAGGGCTTTGGAATTTTCCAAAGCCCTATTTTTATGATCTTAACTTTATACAAATGATCATAGGAGTTGATATCGGGGGATCTCATATTTCTGCAGCTGAAATTTTAGTTAATGAAACTGGGGTTTCTCTTGGTAGGAGAGCAGATGATTCAGTTGACACAGCCAAAGATGCAATTGATATAATCAAAGATTGGGTCGAGGTGATTCGAGCAGTTTCGCTTGGTTCTAAAGACCTTCAAATAGGAATAGCCATGCCAGGCCCCTATGATTATGAAAATGGAATTTCCTTGATCTCCGAACAGGGGAAAATGAAGGCCTTATATGGTCTTTCAGTTAAAAAATTATTGGCTGAATCTCTCTGCATTCCTTTAAATCAAATCAGTTTTACCAATGATGCTGAGGCATTTTTGAAAGGGGAAGTTTTTTCAGGTGTAGGAAAGGGATTTACAAATACGCTTGGTTTGACCTTAGGAACAGGCCTTGGGTCTGCAATTCATGTAGATGATGTGGTGAAAGATGCCAAACTTTGGACTGCTCCTTTTCGGGAAGGAATTGCGGAAGATTACCTAGGTACTGCTTGGTTTTTAGAATTTGTCCAAATGGAGTTTGATTTAGTTATAAAAGGTGTAAAAGACCTAACTTCACCCGATTTTGATCAAAATATCTCTTCCCAAGTATTTGAAGAATTTGGTAAAACTTTAGGAGAGTTTTTGTTTCCTTATGTGATAAGACTCCAAACTCAGCTAGTAGTTCTAGGTGGGAAAATATCAAATGCAAGCTCCTTGTTTTTACCTTCTACCATTGATTATTTGAAAAATAATGGAGTAAATCTTTCCTTAAAAAAATCCTCTTTAGGTGAGGATTCAGCTTTAATAGGTGCATGTGAACCCTTTTTAAAAATGATAATTAATCTCAATGAAATTTAAACTCATGTTCTTTTTGGCCATGGTAATTGGTCAGTCCCTTATTGCTCAAGAAAAGTTTGATTTGATCATCATAGGAGGAGGAGCAAGTGGAACTGCAGCCGGGATAACAGCAGGTAGAATGGGAGCAAAAACTTTGATCGTAGAATCTACCCCTTGGCTTGGAGGAATGCTTACTTCAGCTGGTGTTTCTGCCATTGATGGAAACCACAGACTTCCTTCTGGGATTTGGGGAGAATTTAGAGATAGTTTGGTTGCACATTATGGTTCTCAACAAGCCATGGCTACAGGTTGGGTTTCTAATACACTTTTTGAACCACATGTAGGGAATGAAATTTTTCAATCTATCAGCCAATCAGTTTCTAGTCTGACGGTTTCTTTTCAAAGTGAGTGGAAAGAGGCAAAATATTCTGAAGGGATTTGGAATATTACTTTTCATAAGGATGGGAAAATAATTAATGTATCAGCTCCTATTCTAATTGACGCCACAGAAATGGGAGATGTAGCTGCCTCAGTTGGACTACCATATCGCCTTGGGATGGATGCAAGGGATGAGGTAGGAGAGGAGTTTGCACCTGAAATTTCCAATGATATTATTCAGGACTTGACTTATGTGGTGACTCTTCAGGATTTTGGAATGGGCTCTGATAAGACAATTCCGAGACCTGAAAATTACGATCCGGCGGAATTCGCCTGTGCCTGTGCACACGCCGATCCCATCTCTGATAATGATCCCACTTTGGATTGTGGGAAAATGATCGACTATGGTAAACTTCCCAATGGTAAATACATGATTAATTGGCCGAATTGCGGGAATGATTATTATGTGAATTTGGTGGAGCTGAGTCCTGAGGAAAGAGAGATTGAATTAGAAAAAGCAAAACAAGCCAGTTTGCGATTCGTGTATTATATCCAACATGAGCTGGGATATAAAAACTTGGGAATCGCCGAAGAAGAATTTCCAACTGAGGATCATCTCCCTATGATTCCATATCACCGTGAGTCTCGGAGATTTCATGGCTTAGTTGATTTCACATTACCTTTTGTAAGAACTCCATATGAAGCTCAAAGCCCTCTGTATAGAACAGGTGTAGTGGTCGGGGATTATACGATTGATCACCATCATAAGAAAAATCTGGATGCCCCGGCAATCGATTTTATCAAAATTCGGGTTCCTTCCTATAATGTTCCATTAGGGGCTTTAATTCCAGCAAATCATCCCGCATTAATACTTGCAGAGAAAAGTATTTCAGTTTCCAATATTGTCAATGGGGCATCACGGCTTCAGCCTGTTGTTTTGGGAATTGGGCAGGCTGCAGGAGTTTTGGGAGCTTTGGCTTCTTCCAAAAAACTACCTTTAGACCAGGTTTCCATACGCGATGTTCAGCAGATCCTTTTGGACCAAAAAGGATTTATCATGCCATTTTTGGATATGAATCCAACTGACAAGCATTTTCAGGCCATGCAAAAGATTGGTGCCACAGGAATTCTAAAAGGTGAAGGGGTCCCTTATCTCTGGGCAAACCAAACTTGGTTTTATCCTGAAAGATTGGTAACTGAATACGAACTGGTTTCCGGTTTGAAAACTTATTATTCCCAATTGGATGGAAATTGGGGTGCTTCTGGAGATTATTTGACTTTGGAAAAGCTTGAGCAGTTTTTGAAAATAATTGACCCTAAATTGACTTGGGAGGGTTTGTTGAAAATTGCAGACTCAGAAGGTTTGGTTATTGATTTTTCTGCGGATAGAAAATTGACCAGGGAAGAAGTTTCTGTTTTATTGGATAGCATTTTGGACCCTTTTTCGATTCCGATTGATTGGGATGGCTCTATTAAATAATTCAGGTTTATTTTAATTTTTCCTGTAGCGCTCTGAATTTTCCTCTCGTCTCCCTTAAAAAAGAAACATGGGATTATTTTTTCGAGGGATATTATTACTGTTCTTTTGCAGCTTCGCCATCCAGGCAGGCAAAGAGTTGAGTCTGGATACGAAAGAAAAGGATAGTGTAATGCATCCCTTGAAGGATAGTAAACCTTGTTCTGAAATAGAAAATCGAAACCTGCTTCAAGGGATGAAGCGTTTGAATACAGACAAACCAGGAATTAAGTAATTCTACAGTATTGAATTGGTCTGACAAAGAACTGATCGACGGTTGCAAACGTCGGTCTGCCAAACATGAGGAATATTTTTTCAAAAAATACTATGGCTATGTCATGGGGATAAGTCTGTCCTATGCAAAGGACAGAGATTTGGCTCAGGAAATTGTCAACGATTCATTCATGAAGTTTTTCGGTTCGATAAAATCCTTTGAGGAGTTTCAGTCTGTCAAGTCTTGGCTTCGGAGGATCACAGTCAATACAGCCATTGATTTCTATAGGAAGAATAAAAAAATCCGAGAACAATTAGAAATCAACGAACAAACGGAAGTTTTTCATGAAGTCAATGCCCTAGGGGATTTGGCTTATGAAAATCTGATAGCAATCTTGGATCAGCTGCCTGATGATCAGAAGCTGGTATTCAACCTCTACGAAGTAGAGGGTTACAGTCATAAAGAAATAGCGGGAAAACTCAATATCACCGAAAGTTCCTCCCGCGTGTACCTAGCTCGTGCAAAAGCAAAACTTCGCAAGCTAGTTCATACTCATTTAAAAGAATATGCAGGAAGATAAGCTAAGCAAACAGATAGCCGACTCCCTGAAAAAATATCAGGAAAGCCAGTCCCAACCCTACGATGAAGGAGCATGGGAGAACTTTGATCGAAGTCGAAAGGCAGGAAATAGGCAGGTGTTCTTTCGATGGGCAAGTGGAGTAGCGGCGACGCTATTACTCTTGGCTGCGGTATATTTTATTGCTGATACCACAGAAAGACTACAGGAAGATCAATTGTTGACAGAGGAAATTGGACAAACTCAAAGTGACACTGCTAAGGAGGAGAGTCCTTCTTCACAGAAATCAAAAGGATCCCCAACTGAACCTTCCTATCAAAATGATAAGGGAGATGAAATTTCGTTGCCATTTGAAAGTCAAAAAAGTGAAGCCAACTCAAAGGTGTTTGAAAACACAGTTGCAGAAAACTTAAAATCTAAATCAGAAAATGGAACCAACTCTTTGGAAGAAGCACCTGCGATTCCATCCAAAAAAGAGGATATGGGTAAAGCCAAAAATCAAACGGCAGTGAACTCTGGTAAGGAGGAAAATGTCAATTCTAACAATACTGAGAAGGAAGAAGTGTTGGAAGTTGAAAAAGCGATTGCTCAAATAGAAGAGAAGCCAGTTCAGGAAAAAACAGAGGTAACTAGCGGAGAACTTCAAACATCATTAGTTCCTGAAAAGCCAAAAACAGAAGAGACAACCCCTTTGATTGCTTGGAAAGAAGAATCAGAAATTAAGGAAATTCCGAAAGAAAAATCGGATTGGACTTTTGGAGTGGGCTTAGCACCTGGTTATGGAGCGAGTCAACAAAATGGAGCCAATGTTTCAAGTTCATCTTTGGGCTTGGGACTTTCTGTGGATTTAGAATTGCCTGGTAAAATAACATTGGGATCAGGTTTGGGGTACAATTTGCTAAATCAACAAAATGAAGCCTCTATGGTACTCAATGCTGACTATTCGAATGCATTTGCAGCAAATGTGGCTCCTCCAAGCACAGAAACTGTTGTGGTTCGACAGTCTCAAGTGGAAATTCCGATTTATGTGAAGTACCCAATAACTCGGTCTCAATCCATAGCTATTCAAGCTGGATTTTCGAATTTCTATGCTTTTAAACAAAAAGCTGAGCTAAAGACTACTTTTTCCCGACAAGTTACATTGAATCAGATTAGCTCTAGTGGATATAGTACCTATACAACAATGAATGAAAATGTAGTTCAAAGTAGATCTTTAGATGCTGTAGAAAGTAAATTCTATCCTTTTGCAACCATGAATTTTGGTTTGAATCTTAGACTTTTGCAATCGGAAAAAACGAGCTACTTCCTAATGCCATTTTACAATTATCCTTTAACTCAGTTCACTGGTTTTGGGGATAATCCTGGATTTGTGGGTGCTTCTTTCAAAGTGAATTTTGGAGGTGGAAATAAGTGATTTAGTTCTATTGAAAGAAATTGCAAGACCAACTATTCTAAAGTACCAATGGCTGTTTCTGAAATGAGGCAGCCTTTTTCTATTCTGGCCAATCGTTTTCCCTTTTAATGAATTAGCTGGATCAAATCACTTTACATTTGAATCAAAGTATCCTTAATAATGGAGAGGAGCTTAATCACCCTATTTTTGATATGGAAATTTTGGTTTGGCCTAGGATGATTAGGTTAGGAATGGAAGTTTAATAAAACGTAGACTCCAAAAAAAATGGACAAAAAAAATCCCGAACCATAGGCTCGGGATTTTTTTGGATCTACTTGATTAGTAGTAGTTAATATAGTTGGTAATTAATTGTAAGTCTCTTTTTGTAGTGGCTTCAGTGCTGGTGCTTAGTCCTTTCAAAACAAAAGTGTAAACTCTATTTCCTCTAAGTTCTATACTATTTGCCGTCAATAAGGTTTCATCGGTTTCAACAGATTTTACCTCTACAGTATAAATGTCTGAAATCACATCCGAGAATTCTGTAGCACTTCCGAAGGCAACCGAACCAGTTATTGGGTCTTCAACCTCAGTGATTTTCAAATAGACCTCGTCGGTATCTGGAGAAAGATGAATCAATCTGACCTGAGCCGAATCTGCCACAGGATCATTCCAGCTATCTTCGACTAGAATCGCATTCAAGTTGTCAACTTCATCCATGACATACATGGAGTAAACAGCATCTTCTTCTAAGGTAAAGTCCTTCTCCAAAAGAGAAGTTGCAGAATTGAAAGTGGAAAATTTGAAGGTTCTCTCACCAATGTAAAATGGACTGTAAGCCAAAACTTCCGAATAATTCAGAGGATAATTGTTGACCTTGTTTGCATTTGCGTAGATGTCCATGGCGGGAGCATCTGGTGATCCTTGATAGATTGAGATGTAGGCAGCGGGTGGAGTCTCAGGAGTTTCCAGATCATCTAAGCATCCTGTCATCAGTACTGTGGTACTCAAAATCCCTGCGGCCATTAGGCTTTTGGATTTTAGCTTTTTCAAAGAAGTTAAACTTTTAAGCATTTTGTTGGTATAAGTTTTAATTCCTCTCCGAGACGTAACATTTTTTAAAAGCGCTTCAAATCAGTATGAATTTTCTAAGAAAGAGTTTTTAACTTTCTGATGAACAAGGATAAATATGGAGATCTAAATACCTGCAGTTAATTGTTTTAAAGGATAACGTATACCGGAAGATAAAATTCTCATGAATCAAGATTTGGATGAAATTAGAGAAGGTTTAATCAAGCTTGAAAGTGAAATGAGTCATGTAGATCAGGTCTACGAAGAGCTATTGAAAACTATACATCCCAATCACAAAAGTTCTGCTGAAAATTTTTTGAAATATCTGATTCTTCGAAAAACAGATATTCAACACCTTCAATTGCTCTTGCACAAAAATGGACTCTCCTCTTTGGCTAGTAGCGAAAGTCATATCCATCGCCAAATTCAGGTTACCCTAGAAAGAATTGGACAAGATTTTCTGGAAAATCAAAAGGGAACAATAGAATCTGGACAATCGAAAATAAAAAATGCAAGCAAGGAGTTGTTTGGAAAGCCACAAATAGGTTGGCCTTCTTCTGTAATGGTTACGATAGATTCAGCTTTTTTAGGGGAGAGAAAATTGATTCGAAAATTGCTGGAAAAAGGAATGGGGATAGCAAGAATCAATTGCGCTCATGATGATGAGAAAAAGTGGGAGAAAATCATCGAATTAATTCGGGAGGAATCCGAGCAATCAGGAATTTCTTGTAAAATCCACATGGATCTCGCAGGGCCAAAAATTAGAACCAATTTGTTGAAAAAGGGAAAAGAAAAGGGAAGGGTGAAATGTAAAACCGGCGATAAAATCTGGTTGTCGGATTCTGGAAAAGGATTTTCTGAAAATGATATTGTAATCAGTCCAAATGAAAAAGGAGTGGTTCAAGCACTTAAAATCGGAGACTTAGTTTTCATTGATGATGGTTTGATTGAGGCTAAAGTTGAAAAATTAGAAGATGGGAATGCTCAATTGCTTATTCTCAGGAACTCTTCCAAAAAGAGTCGACTCAAAGCTGAGAAAGGAATTAATTTTCCTGATTCTGTCCTCTCAATTCCTGCATTAACTGAGTTTGATCGAGAATGCCTGCCTTTTGTGATGAAACATGCCGATACGGTCGGTTTTTCCTTTGTTCAGAGGCCAAGGGACCTTCAGTTATTAAGAAATGAAATGGAGAAGATTTCCACAGTTACTCCAGCTATAATTTTAAAAATAGAGACAAAAGATGCTGTCAATCATCTTCCTGAATTATTGCTTGAAGGGATGAAATCTCCTTGGTTTGGAGTCATGATTGCTCGTGGGGATCTGGCTGTAGAAATTGGTTTTGAACGAATGGTTGAGATTCAGGAAGAGATTACATGGCTTTGTGAGGCAGCACATGTGCCTACTATTTGGGCCACTCAAGTCTTGGAAAACCTCCATAAATCAGGAGTGGCTTCTAGAGCAGAAATTACAGATGCTGGACATGCTGTGATGGCTGAATGTGTCATGATTAATAAAGGAGATCATACTTTGGAGGTTCTGAATTCCCTCAAAGAAATTGCTATAAGAACACATTCGTTAAAAATGAAGAATAGGTTGACCTTCAGACCTTTGAGAATCGCTGGTGAATTTTTAAATCAATTGGATCAAAGTCTGAACCACTAAAATAGGTTGTTCAACTGTATGCTTACCCCGAAATAATTTTTGATTGCATAGGCTCCCAAGTAGCAAATCCCAATCAACAAGAGGTTGCTAGTTGCTCGTATCCACCAGGCTTTGCTAGCAAAATTTACTCCTAAGAAATCTGTAAATAGAATAGCCAGCCCCATAAAGGCAAACCACCAAGAGAATAGAAACCTTGTTTCTCCCCGATAAAGGAATGTGACCAAATCATGGATACCACCGCAAAAAACAAAGGTTAGAAGCAATGCAATCCCTTCAGGGCTTGCCTTTTTTAAAGGTTTAAATATTTTGTAGGCTAAGAAGTAGCCGAAAATAGGATTCCAATGATTCCAGAAAGTTCGAAAATCTTTTGCCCCCAATGAACGCTTAAGCATATTTCGCAAAGAGTTTGGAGCACCCATAGGTACACCATTTCTTTTGAGTATATAGGCCGCTAAAGTCATATTGTTGGTTCAAAGGATGAAATTTCATTCCTGCACTTTTTTATCCCGTTCCAAAGCAGATAAATACATAAAGTAAGTTCAGTAATTACTGCAGTGCTCAATAGTAAGATTTCGGTGAGATTCCCATAAGCTGGAAATAGGAATTGAGTGAAAGAGTCTACAAGGTAGGCGATTCCAGCAATTCCTACCGTCCAACCAAGGATTTTTGAAAACCATGAGCTTTTTACCATCATAAATGCCAATAAAATACAACACACCCCAAAAGGAATTCCTGACATAAGATATCCAAGTCTATGAGCTTCCAAGCTAGAAAACAGAGTGTTTTGAGTGATTGAATCTATTGGTACTAGGATACCCTCGATGAGATTATTCAGATTGGTGCCGATCATCGCAGCTTGAACAATTCTGAAGGCTGCGGTTAACAGGGAAAGCTCTGGGAAGTCGTTTTTAAACAAAACCCAAAATACCCAAGCCAATCCGATATCTGCCAATACCATGACCATGTCAGAAGCGATTCCTATTCGAAGAAAGAATGAACTTGATTCCCAATTTTGAATAGTATTTGAAATTTGATCTGGGCTGAAAAATGCTTCTCTAACCCCCAATTCGCTGAAAAGTCCGGTAAATATTACTATGAGATATAATATTCCAGCAGTTAAACATTGATTTTTACGACTTAATGATTTCATAGCTTGTTGATTTTTGTACAAGTTTAGAGGGGATTTGCTTCGCTCACATTGACTTCGGTTAAGAAGTGATTTGATCTTCTTTTTTGACTTTTTCACGATCTTAACCCAAGTCAATTTTTGAGATTCTTGTGCTTTCTAGTTTTGAGTCATCAATCAAAAACAAAAACATCATGAAAGCATTTACTTTTAAAAAATACGGGGAAGCTTCAGTGTTGAATATGCAGGAACTTCCAAAGCCAACACCTAAATCAAATGAGATACTGGTAAGAGTTATAGCAACCTCTGTAACTGCAGGGGATTGGAGAACCAGGAGTGGAAAGCCTTTTGCAATTCGTTTGTTTGCGGGTTTGTTCAAACCAAAGAATCCTGTTTTGGGTCATGAATATGCAGGTGTGGTAGAACAAGTGGGAGAGGAAGTAAAAGGATGGAAACCGGGAGATAATATTTTTGGAGGAACCGGATTGGAGTCAGGTACTTATTCGGAATATATGTTGATTGATTCTGAAAAAGCGAAGGAGAAGATTCCTGAAGGAGTCAGTTTTGAGGAAGCGGCCGTAGTTCCCGTTGGTTTTATGACAGCCTATGATTTTTTGAAAAAAGTAGATATAAAACCCAATATGAAGGTTTTGATCCATGGGATTTCAGGTTCTGTTGGATCAGCAATGCTTCAATTATTAAAATTGGAAAAAACTCATGTTACGGGAGTTTGTAGCTCCAAGAATGCTAATTGGGTGAAAAGAATGGGAGCGGACAAAGTGATTGCCTATGATCTAGAAGACATAGAAAGAAACTTGGAAAGCTATGATTTGATTGTCAATGCTGTTGGAAAAACCTCTTTTCAAGAGTTAAAACACTGCTTGGTTTCAACTGGAATTTATATCGCCATTGATGCTGCTGGTTCTGATTACATAGATTGGGCAAAAGGAAAAATGCTAAAGGATAGCAGAAAGATCATTTTAGGAGTAGGAAATCAATATCAAGAAGATTTGACTCGGATTCAAAGGCTTATGGCAAAAGGATCCATTCGTCCTCATTTAGATAGAATTTATTCTTTCGAGGAATTACCTGCCGCCCATGATTATGTGCAAAAAGGAAGAAAAGCTGGTAATGTGGCAATTCGAGTTGAGAATTCAGCCCCTTTTTTCAGCCAGTCGTTTTCTAATTCTGCTCAAGGATTCGGGCTTGACACCGAGGTAAGAGGCTAGAATGTATTGGGGAACTCGATTCAATAATCCTGGTCTTTCGTTTTGAAGATCGAGATATCTCTGTTCCGGTGATTTGATCATATAATTGGCCAGAACTTCCTGGTTTTTACCAAATTCCTGTTCAATCGAAATCCTGCAAATTGATTCAAATGCCGGTACCCTTTTGATTAATTCTTGCTCCTTTTCAAAGTTGAGAATAGTCAAGGTGCACTCTTCAACGCATTCTAAATAATGAGGGGAAGGTGTCTGATGGTGGTAGCTGGATAGGGAAGCGATAGGATCTCCTTCGGTAAAAAACTGAATGGTCTTTTCTTCTCCATCGATTAGGTAATAAAGTCTGACCAGTCCTTTTAAGTTGAAGTATGAGTCTTTGGCAATTTGACCTTGTTTCAACAAAACAGTTCCTTTTGGAAAGGTCTTGATAGGTATCAATTCATCAATAGCCTTTGCGTCCTCCTCACTGAGAGGGATTTCAAAAAGTGTAGAGCTTTTTATATCCATGTTTCAAATTACAAAAAATCAAAATTAAACCCAGAGTGCTTGAACTCTGGGTTAAAAGGTTCAATAGGAAATAAATGGTTGTTTTCATTAAAAAAATACCACAATTGATAAAAACCAATTGGGGTAAAGAAGTTAAGTATTAAGTCCTATTCTTCCAAAGAGATTGTATTGGCTCCTCCATTTAATGAGTGCCTTTTTCCTTTGAATACAAATGTTCCACCTATCCCGGTTGGTAAATTAATGGTGGCAGATTTAGCAGATTCCAAATCATAGGAAACCTCAATTTCTCCATTTGGATGTGGCATTTTACCTGAAATTTTGGTGAATTCACCCAAATGTGGTTCAATGATTACTTTGCTAAAACCTGGTCCATCACTGTCAATTCCCAAAATCGTTCTGTAGAATTCAATATTTGGACTGGAACCCCAGGCATGACTGTCTGATCTAGTTTTGTCTAGGTCGGATGTTTCTGCCCAAGTGGTCAATCCTAAGTCAATTGCTTTTCTCCAGACATCCAAATAGGAAAGATATTCATCCCCTTTGCCAACTTCTACCATCGCCTGATGGATGTAATACTTAAAGTAAATGGTAGCTTCCACCATTTCGTTTTCCAAAGCAAGCATTTTATCACCTATAGATCTGGCTTCATTTCCTTCAACCAAACCGGCAAGAATAGCTAATCCATTCGCATGTTGTGAATAGACATCTTTTTCTGATCTGTCTGCAAATAATCTCTTACCTGCATCCCAATATTTTCTACGGATAGTTGCCTTCAGTTTTTCAGCTTCCTCTAAGTAGGTAATGCTCAATTCTTGGATTCCCAAATGCTTTTCAAGATCTGCGGCGTATTGTAGCGCCAAGACCATTTGAAGATCCAAAATTGCTGAATTGCCATCAGCTCCAATAGGAGGAATGCCGGGGCCCCATTCCGGACCTGTTGCCCAGTCTACAAAGGACCAAAAGGGAAGGGTTCCCAAGGAACCATCATCACCCTGTACGCTTTGGAAATACTGGATCACAGATCTGGCAGAATTCAATTTGGTTTTCAAAAATTCCAAATCGGTTCCATACATTAGGTAATCATGAAGCATTCCCACATACCACATGGAGAAGGGAGGAATATATTGGGGGCTCGCAGATGGATAGCGACTGAAAGTCACACCTTCCGGTTGCTGGGAATAAGAAATCTGGTTGATAGAGTTTTTGGCAAGTCTGTCATCACCTGCATTGTAGTAGGAAATCACCATCTGGATTCTACCATCGCCGATGTATTGAAGTTGCTCATAATAAGGGCAGTCCAAATAGGAGTCAACTGCGCAAAGCCGGGCAGTTCTCCATCCGATTTCCAAGATTTTTTGGAGTTCCTGATCATCCGAACCGAACTCAGCTTTCATTTCGAAAGGGAAACCTGTAAACATTGCTTCCATCCCTTTGAGAGTCAAAGGCTCCTCTTTGGTCTCAATATCCAGTTGAATATAGCGGTAAGTTCTATAGTTGAGGCTGGTGAATTCTTGGTTGTCACTACCATCTGTAGTGATTTCATCAAATCTTCCAACCATCGTTTTTCCTTCGATTTCATCCCGGTTTCCCTTGGATCTTTCTTCTCCATACAAAGCCTCCCCATACGTGATTTTCACAGTGGCATCTTTGCCTTTTGCGAACTTAAAGGTGGGGTAAGCATTGGTGAGATAAGTTTGATCTAAAAGAATACTAACTGTTTTATTGGAAGGGATTTCAATGGGTGAATTCCCGAAAGTTCCAGTGGCTACTTCAATACCCTCTGCTTTTCTGATTTCTGGGTTTTTCTCGGGAGAAAACTCAAAGGTTGGGATACCGGATGGGATCAACATCCAGCCCATGGGGGCTCCGAAAGCCCCCACTTTGGATTTGGGTACACCTGGGAAAGATGCTTGAGCTGCAGGCCAAGATTCATCATTTAGATCAGGAGATTGCCAATCTTTAATATAGTTCTCCATTTTGATGTCTTCGCCTGGTCCAGCAGCATAATATCCATAAACCCTTACTTGAATAGGAGAGTAGGCTCCGTCTTTCATGGCTTTCCAGGTATCATTTGTAGCAATAGCCGAGGCTTCTCCCTCTCCATCCAAAATGAAGCCTGTTCTTAGGGAAATTTGGGCTTCAGCTTTTCGAGGTCCTTCATTCCAAACTTTTGCTGCAATGGTATTTTTCCCTGCTTTCAAATACTTGGAGATGTCATAGGTATCAAAAAACCAATGTTCCACATCGTTTCTGGCTGGGCCAACGCCTATGAATTGTCCATTGACAAAGAGGCGATATTTGTTATCTGCAGAGACATGAATGATGTACTTAGAGGGCTTGTTACCTAGGTCGAAATTTTTCCTAAAAACATAAACACCATAATCTGTGGGATTGCTCTCAGCTGCAGAAATCCATCTTGCATTCCAGTTTTTTGTCAAAAAATCCGTACTGATTTCTTGGGCATTTCCATACTGAATATTGAATGGCAAAATCCCAAGCAAAATCAACCCCGACAAGAGGAGGATTTTTTCTTTGATTTGTTTAAATGAAATCATATTGAGTTTAGGTTTTGGGTTTATTTGATAAAATCAACTTGTAACAAGCTTTCCGATTTTTCTCCAGACATCCAATTCCTCATGAAATCGATCTTCAATGACTTCACAATGAGCATCGATTCGCAATGTTCGACGAGTTTCCAAATTGTAAGCAGGCCAAGTGGGTTCGCCTTTGGCAAATGGGATTCCTGTTTTGGCAAAATTGGTCCAGTAGGCTGCGAAATTGTGGGAGGCTTTATATCGGTCTGGTTTACTACCTCCAAATCCCATTCGAGGTGCCTCACCTTCTTTCGGAGGCACTTCATTGTTGAATTTAAAAGAAATATCCATGGCATGAGGTGTCCCCATTTCGTAGTCAGTTCCGGGGATTTTCATGTCGGACTTGTAACCGAAATTATAGAGATAAACGGGGGCTCCGCCTTGTTTTGCTTTTTTCTCTGCAATCTCAATGGAGCCTAAGCCCATCATATTGATTGATGAAATGGCAATAAATATCTCGGGGGCCGAAGCTTGAGGATTTGCCTTTCTGTAAGTTTCTACAAGCTCAATAGCATTTTCACCGATAGACCCTTGAAGTCTTTCGGTGATTTCTTCAAAATTCATTGAAAATGGAGCTACATCACGGCTTTGCCAAACGAAGAAATTGTACTCGTCTTCATTCCATCCTACCAAAAGAGGTTTGTTTTTCGAGATTTCGACCGCTTTGGGGTCGAATGGATGGTGAGGCAATACTCCACCATCTACCACCGGTCCAAAACCCCATATCGGTGACTCAGAAACAGGTCCATTGAACTTGGGTTGGAAAGGAGGAACTGTCGGGATGGCGTTTTGGATTTCCAACAATTTTTCAGCAGGGATATCCAGCAGTTTTTTCCAGTCACTTTGAACAATTTCCAGCTTTCCAAGGACGGTTAACGTGGTTTTTTGTGCCTGCTTTTTGCTCAACATTCTCGCTCCCGGACCGCTTTCTATGGAGGTTTTGTTGAAATAGGGAGCTGCCTCAGGCATAGCATAGAGACATGCTGTCTTTCCTCCTCCTCCGGATTCTCCAAAAATCATCACATTGTTGGGATCTCCTCCAAAATTGGAAATGTTTTCGTGAACCCATTTTAAACCTAAGGCAATATCCTGGACTCCTCGATTACCCGATCCTATATATTCTCCTCCAGCTATTTCATCTAGGTAGAGAAAGCCTAATAAGCCTAATCGATGATTGGTTTGGACTACGACTACGTCAAAGTTTCTGGCCAGATTAGCACCGTCCTGTCCCCCCGATCCTCCCGATCCGATGACATATCCTCCACCATGACTATAGAACATTACCGCTCTTTTCTTTCCATCATTGGCAGGAGTCCAAACATTTAAGAAAAGACAATCCTCAGAAGGAGCCGGTTCACCTCGTCGGGCTGCTTGAATGGCCGGAGGTCCTAGTTCTAATGTATCTTTGATTCCAGTCCATGATTCAGGAGGTCCAGCTTTTTTGAATCTGTTGTCACCTGAGACTTTTCCACCGTAGGGAATACCTTTGAATGTATTTACTCCATCAATTCTGGATCCCCGAACCAATCCATAAATCGTGTCTGAAGTTACAAATTCATCCCACTCTTTAGAACGGGAAAAGCCTGAAAACGGAAGTGCTAAAAGAACTGCTGAGGCTGAGATTTTATGGATAAAGTCTCTCCTGCTGGATGAAATTTTTTTCATATAAAATAAGTAAGAGGTATTATCTTATTTTTAGATAATACTTCATAAGATAGAAAATAGTGAATGATAACTCTGTCCTGTACTTGCAGGGTCCATTTATTAGACTTTCTGATTTTCGAAGAGGGAATTTTTGAAAAAATTCTATTCTAATTTATAGCTTACAAATGCGATTTTTTTGCTGTCTGGACTCCAAGAAGGGACATTGATTGTTCCTTGACCTCCAAAAAACTGTGGAGTTAAATCTTTTATTTCTCTTGTTTGAAGGTTCATTAGTCTGAGTCTTACCTGTTTTCCAAATGGGTGACCCTGCTCTTGGTCTTCCATATATGAAATGTAGGCAATCCATTTCCCGTCAGGAGAAGGGTGAGCAAACCAATTAGAATATTGATCAAAAGTCAATTGTTCTGGATTGCTTCCATCTGCATCAATTCTCCAGATTTGCATTTTGCCAGTACGATAGGAATTAATATAAATGTACTTTCCATCCGGAGAATAATCTGGTCCATCATCTAGGCCTTCGGTTTCAGTCAATCTAGTCTCTTCTCCACCATTGATACTGATGGTATAAATGTCATAATTCCCATTTCGCTCACCCGTATAGGCTAATCTATTTCCATCTGGACTCCATCCATGCCAGAATGACATTACTTCAGATGTTATTTTTCGCGGATTTCCACCCGTAATTGGCATGACGTAAACCAAAGATTTATAGGATTTGGGGGAGGGGTCATTTTTATCGTTGTGACTTATTGCAAGCCATTTTCCATCAGGAGAAATACCGTGATCATTATTGCAAGCGTTTGCAAATCCTGAATCCAAATGTTTCATGGATTTGGTAGCCAAATCAAAAGTGTAAAGGCTGCCTAGACTATTCAGAATTAAATAATTGTCTGGATGCCAGTTGGGTGCTTCAAAATGCTTCTCAATAGTTGCCAAAGTGTCGATTTCCCCTGAAAAAATATCCACCGTATGAATGTAGCTTGTGGTGTCCATATCCTGCTGGGAGTAGGACATCAAAGGTGTGAATGAAATGATAAAGAATAATACCAGATTTAAATTGACTTGGAGTTTCATGGTTTTGAAGGGTTTAGGAGTTAATTGCTTGAAAATTTAATCAATTTTTCTTATTATCTAAAAAATAGATAATAATATTACTTGTGATTTATAAGGAGTTTTTAATTTAGATTTTAACATATTGAAATTTAGAATTTACTAACATGCCCAAATTTGATATCAACCTTTTTATCGCCCACCTGTCCATTGACTGTGTAGTATTTGGATATGAAAAGGGAGAGATAAAAGTGTTGCTATCCAAACCTACTTATGTGAAAGGGTTTTGGTCTCTTCCTGGAGGTTACATTCTGAAAACTGAAGGAATAGAGCAAGCTGCGTCGAGAATTTTGACAGAAAGAACCCAGTTGAAAAACATTTATTTGGAACAATTTAAAGTGTTTGGTTCTAGGGAAAGGAATATCGAAAATGAGCAAAAGGAATTGATCAAAGCTGGTCTCAAGGATTTGGACGCAGATATATTTGATGAAGAGGTGGTTTCTTGGATGACAGAGAGGTTTATCAGCATTGGTTTTTATGCTTTAGTAGACATAAAAAAGGTCAAACCTCAAACTGGTTTTTTGGAAGATTCACTGGTTTGGTATTCTCTTAAAGAAATCCCGGAATTGACCTACGATCATTCTTTCATTCTAAATCAAGCATTGGAAGCATTGAAAAGAGATTTGGATATCAAATTAATAGGGTTTAACCTACTTCCTGAAAAATTCACAATGAAGGAGGTTCAGCATCTTTATGAGGCTGTCTATGAGAAAAGTTTCCCCATGAACAACTTCCAAAAGAAGATTCTTGCACTGAATACACTGGAGAGACTAGAAAAGAAATTTACAGGTGCGGCAAACAAAGCACCTTATCTATACAGGATTAAAAAATAGTTTTTGAAAATGAAAGGATTTCATTCAAATAGGCAGAAATCATAGCCTTACTTTAGTTGATTCAATATTTTTATTTTTCGAAGAAACAGTCACTAAATACACTCCAATTATAACAAGAATTGTTGCCAAAGGCTTGTCCCAGGTAAAAATGTCTTGTCCTGCTATAATTGCGACAATGGAAGCCACAATTGGCTGGAGGTTCATAAATATGCTTACAGTACTAGCCTCCAATCTTTTTAAGGAGTAGGGCATGAGAAAGAACGCGAATGTGGTTGAGAAAATCAATGCAAATCCCAAGAATAAATAAGCTTTTAATGTAGCTGATTCTGAGTAAATTACCTGCTCTGGTAAAGATTGAAAACTAAAAGGGAAAGCTGCGATAGCAGAAACTAGAAACATCCATTTTGCGATAGTAACCGGTTGGTATTTAATTGATACTTTTCGAGTAATAACCAAATATCCAGCATAGGAGAGGACACACATTAGAGCAAATCCAATTCCTAGCAGGTTATTTCTTCCAGAGCTAGTTTGAGTTTGACTCAAAAGAATAATCAAAAATGCTCCCGAAATACTAATAAATACGCCTATCAACTTTCTAGCCGGTAATGATTCCTTTAAAATCAAAGCAGACAACAATAATACAACAACTGGAGTCAAAGCCATTAATAAAGAAAAAATGACAGGAGTGGTATAAAGCAAGGCCTGTGAAAACAAGAATTGCGTTCCTATGAATCCCATTAAACCACCTGCTAAAATGGATAAATAGTCTTTTTTGTCAAGTGTGCGGTCTTTAAAAAATGATCCAATCAACCAAAAAATAGCGGCTCCAAAGAACATCCTGGTAACAGTATATCCAATTGGATTCATCCATTCTTCCATTAATGCTTTTGTAATAGGAATATTCAGGCCAAAAATGGTGTTAGCTGAAAGAATGGCTATCAGGCCCTGCTTTTTCTCCTGGTCCATTAATTATACTCCTGGAAGAATTTGAACTGTTGCCGCCTTAGATCGGTCACTGATCATTGAATTAAGATAGGGACTACCAGCATATTTTTTTCGATACGCCTGATCAATTTCTTCATTGATATTTCCTTCGATAGGTTCAAATCTGACCTTTTTCTCCATTCCAGCAGCGGAGATTTTACCAGCTTTTTGTTTCAATGCAGATTGGTACCAACGGGATTTTTTACCATAATATGCTCTGACAAAAAGCTGGTTGTTTACAGATACATTCCAGATCCATGTTAATGTGCCGAAGGTTTTCCCATCTTCTCGAAAAGGAGCAATGTGAAAATTGTCTTGTTGGGATATTTTCTGGATTTCTTGTTGAGTTAGTGTAGTAGATAAGTCTGACATGGTATATTAAATTGGCTTTTTAGTGATTTTATAGAGTCTTCCCTTTTCGTCATCTGTCAATAGGTAAATAACTCCATCGGGCCCTTCGGTGATATTCCTAAATCTTTGTTTTTCGTCTGTTAATAGTTTTTCTTCTCCCATGACTCTTCCAGTTTTTGGGTCTAATTCCAAACGTGCGACATACATGCCGCGTAACATTGCCACAAAAAGATTGTTTTTCCATTCCGGAATAAGCTTTCCTGAGTAAAATGAAATTCCACTTGGGGCTGTAGCAGGATCGTAGTAATAGACCGGAGAAACCATTCCTACTTGTTGAGTAATTTCTGTTCCGTTAACTGGAGAACCATTGGATTCTATTCCATAGGATACGATTGGCCAACCATAGTTTGACCCCTTTTTTATTTGATTGATTTCATCTCCTGCCCAGGGTCCATGTTCTGCTTCCCATAGTTCATGGGTTTCTGGGTGAAAAGCTAAACCTTGGGGATTTCTATGTCCAACAGACCAGATTTCTGGAAGAGCTCCAGCTTGTCCTTCAAATGGATTTCCTGGTGCTGGATTACCTTCTGGTGTGATTCGGATGATCTTGCCCAAAGCAGAGTCTACCTGTTGGACTTTTTCTCTTCCATTTCTAAACCTGTCACCAAAAGTGACTAAAAGCATGCCTTCTGAGTCAAAAAGAAGCCTTGAGCCAAAATGGAAGCGGCCTCCGGAAATAGGCTCAATCTCATAGATCACTTTCACATTTTCAATTTTTGATTGATTGGGAGAAAGTGTTCCGGAGGCTACCTGATTCATTGCCTCGCCATTTTTGGTAGAAACATAAGTCCAGAATACTTTTCGATCTTTTTCAAATGATGGAGATAGTTTTACGTCAAATAGGCCTCCTGATCCCTCATATCTTACAGGAGCTATTCCCAGCAATGGAGGACCTACATTCCCTTCTTGGGAAATTATCCTAATTCTACCCGGTTTCTCACTGATAATCTAGTTCCCATTCGGTAGGAAGTCCATTCCCCAAGGAAAACTAAGTTCGTCAGTTACCATTGAAACTTGATAGTCTGCTTGGGTAGAAATGGATGGTGCCCTAGTTTGGTTAGGAAACTCAGGATTTTGATCTGGAGCTTCTTTGGTGTCATTTTGAGCATTAGAATTGATAGCTGAAATCAAAAATCCAAATACTATGAATAGGATGTAAAGGGTCTTTTTCATGGTTAAATGGGTTTGTGTTTACAGAATAAATTACAAAAAAATGTACTTATGGTCTATATTCCACCAATAGGTTGTTTTATGAAAATCAGGTTGCTCCGGAGCCTAATCAAATGAATACCCTGGCTCTTTGATTAAAATTTCTTTGTTGGACATGATTGAGTTTGGATACAAATCATTTCTCCATTCATCCATGCTGAATTCTTCAATAGAGACTGAATAGGATTCATCTCCCATTCCAATCACTTTTTGAGCAGCTTGGATGATTTCTTTTGTCAGCCGTTCTTTTTGCTCTTGGCTTTTACCTTCAAGTATTTTTATTTGAAAATGTGGCATAGCTTAATTTGATTCAAGAGGTTTGAACTTGGTTCAATTTCCTTTTAAGAATTAATGGTGATTAACAACTTAAAGTAACTCCCCTTTATGGTTAGCTTGGATTTAAGAAAAAGAACCAAGTTCAATTATTCTCAGATCGTTGAAAGCTTATTTAGCATTGTACTGCTCTTCGCTTACCTGTTCCATCCAAGTGACTACCTCACCATTTACTTCTTCTTGAACAGCAATATGGCTCATCGCACAATTTGCTGAGGCACCATGCCAGTGTTTTTCATCGGGTTCGAAATACACGACATCTCCTGGTCCCACCTCGATGATCGGTCCATTTTCTTTTTGGACCCAGCCCAAACCGGTTTGGATAATGATGGTCTGTCCTGCAGGATGCGTATGCCAAGCAGTTCTTGCTCCTGGTTCGAAAGTAACCAAAGCTCCCTGGGCTACTGTTTTAGGTTGTTTTGGGAATACAGGTTCCACTCTTACTTGTCCTGTAAACCATGCTTCTGGTCCTTTGAAAGATCCGCGAGTTCCATTCTTTAAGATTTCCATGGTTATGAGATTTAGATTTTAATAATAGTTGCTTTTTCCGACTTGGAAAGAGCTTTGACTAAGCCGTCAATATCTTCGATTTTTCCCATAGGGATCAATCCTGATGCATATCCGGCGTCCTTATAAAAAAGCGCCACATCACCCCAAGGTGCATAATACATGATGTCCCCTTTTGAAGGTTTTGCACCTGAGGGTGCATTTTCTTTTGAAAGCTTTTTCGGCGGATAAAAGATCTTCTCCAATCCGGCAAAATCTTCGAATTCTACTGAGAAAGGAGCCTGATCCAACAAACTTTGGGAAGTAGGGTTGGAGTCTAATTTGATTTCAAACTTTTGGTCTCCAACTTGAATTAGAAGTTTCAAAGATGATTTCATTGGTTTTTGAAAGGAAAAAACCTCTTCAGAAAATGGGATTGAACTTGTCAAAATAAAAGCCCCGGTGAGGACAATAGCCAAAATCCAAAGAGGTTTCATTTTACATTTTAGAATGTGGCAGCATCGATCACATATCTGTATCGTGCTTCCTTGTTCACTACTTTTTCCCAAGCCTCATTGATCTCCTCTCCGGAAATAATTTCAATGTTTGGACGAATATTGTTATCTGCACAATAATGTACTACTTCCTGTGTTTCTGGAACCCCTCCGATCAAAGAGGCATTGAAGTTTACTCTGGCAAAAGATAGCATCAAGTTATTGATTTTGATCTCGGAATTGATAGGCATTCCAACCAAAGTAAAGGTTCCATAAGGCTTCAAGCACATGATGTAAGGAGTCACGTTGAATTGGTATGGAATGGTGCAAATCATATAATCCAATGTCTTTCCATAGCCTTGCATAGACTTGTATTCTTCATCCACAACAATCACTTCCTTCACACCCCAAGACTTGATATCTTCTACTTTGTCAGCAGTGGTAGTGAACGCGTAAACTTCAGCACCTTTAGAAACTGCAATTTTCACAGCAAGGTGACCCAATCCACCGATTCCTGCAACTCCCACTTTGTCACCAATTTTGAAATCTGCTTTCATCAGAGGAGAATAGGTGGTAATCCCAGCGCAAAGCAAAGGAGCTGCTTCCTCAAAGCTGATATTTTCTGGTATGTGGACTGCAAAATGATCTCTAACAACGATTTTGTCAGAATATCCACCTTGAGAAATTCCAGTTGGTTCATCCTTGGTAGGGTAACCATATGTAAAGACGGTTTGTCCTCTTTCACAGAATTGTTCTTCACCGTGGGTACAGCTGTCACATTCCATACAACTATCTACCATGCATCCCACTCCAGCTCTATCACCAACTTTAAATCTGGTTACATTTTTCCCGACGGCAGAAACGATTCCAACAATCTCATGTCCCGGAACTTGAGGGTAGATTTGTTTTCCCCAATGTCCTTTTTCCTGGTGAATGTCCGAATGACAAATACTTGCGAACTTGATATCGATTAAGATGTCATCATCCCCTACAGGGCGTCGTTCAAATTCAAAAGGACTCAATTTTCCCGATTCATCGGTAGCGGCATAGCCACGGGTTTTAATGTTTTCATTCATAAGGGTAGAGTTTTGGTTACTAGTTGGTTTAGCAATCAAGTCAATGGGGTTTCCCAAAGTCAATGCTGCGCCTGCAAGAGCAGATTTTTGAAGAAATTTTCTCCTTAGATTTTCAGGTTCCATGCTTGGTTCAAAAGGTTTGATTTATTTGTTGTATTGTTCATCGGTGACAGCTTCCATCCATTCTACAATACCTTTTTCAGTGTTTGGAAGAACATAAAGTTGCTGCATCCCCACTTCATGACTCGCACCATGCCAATGTCTGACATTAGGTGGACAAATGGCCACGCTTCCTTTTTTCAATAATTCTTTGGGTTGTCCTTCGATTTGATGATAGCCTTCACCGGATGTGATGATCAGGATTTGTCCGGCTGGATGACTGTGCCAATTACTTCTGGCACCAGGTTCGAAATAGACATTGCCGATCAAGGTGGTCAAAGAAGTGTCACTGGGTACGAGTCCGTAGTTGTAGGCATTTCCGGTAAAAAACCTTTCGGAGCCTTTTTGTCCTTGAGGAAATATGGCATCCACTTCATTCTGGGTGCTTTTCTGAGCAAAGGCAGAAAAAGAAAATCCTACTATTGCGAAAAGAAGGAATAGTTTTAAGGCGATTTTCATAGGTTATTCAAATTGAGTGTATGATTGGTTAAACAATTATTGGGAAATGCTTTTTAGAGTTTTGGCAGGAATACCACCGACAATGGTGTTGTCAGGAACATCTTTGGAGACTACTGCTCCTGCTGCGACAATTGAGTTTTTTCCAATGGTAATTCCCGGTAGGATAGTTACCCCTGCACCAATCCAAGCATTTTCACGGATAAGAATTGGAGCTGCGATCATCCCTCTTCTGGTTGCAGGATCTGTAGGATGATTTTCTGTCACTAATTTGACTTGAGGACCGATGAGAACATGATCTTCGATTGTGATTCCTCCCAAGTCCAAAAATGAGCAGCCATGATTGATGAAAACATGCTTCCCTAATCTGGTGAACTTTCCAAAATTGATAGTAAATGGTGGGAATAGGGTAGTAGATTCATCTACAGGTGAATTGAATATCTTGCCTAAAATTACCCGTGCTAAATCTATGTCTCCGGAGTTGTTCAATTCTGCCACCCACTTAAGTGATTGAACACATTCTTTATTGATTATTGTGAATGCCGGGTCAGAAATCGGTAGAACCGTTCCTGAAGTTAGTTTTTTATAGACATTTTGAAATTCACCGTATTCAAATTGATTCTTCATAGATTTTACCTTTATCATTTTGAACTAAAACAAAGGTACTTCCTATCAAATCATTTGAATAAAACTATTCAAATCAGAACTTAAGAAAATCAAACATGCTCTTTTTATAGTTTCAATTTGGAGCAATAATGCAGCTAAGCAATACTTTCTCGTAGAGATTTTGGATTGGTTCCTACATGCTTTTTGAAGAAATTATTAAAGTAGGTTGGGTACTCAAATCCTAATGCATACGCAATCTCGCTGATATTCCAGTCGGTATGCTGCAGCATTGCTTTAGCTTCAATCAAAATCCTATCTGCAATGTGTGCGGATGTTGGTTTTCCTGTGATTTCCTTTACTGCCCTATTTAGTGAATTGACATGAACAGAAAGAACCTTTGCATAATCTTGTGGGGTGCTAAGTTGGAGTGGGCTATCGGGAGTTTCTATTGGAAACTGTCTTTCCAAAAGTTCCAGAAATACGGAAGTCAATCGTGATGCTCCGCTTTTGTGGTTGACAAAATTTTCTGAAGGCTTCATTTTTAGCGCTTCATGGAAAATTAGATGAATGTAATTTCTAATCAAATCATCTTTAAATGCATAATCAGATTCCTGCTCTTCAATCATTTTTTCAAAAATGCTATTGAGGTAGACTCTCTGCTCTTCGCTGATTCGTAAAATCGGAGTTCCGTCTATTTTAAAAAGAGGGGATTGTAGTAAGCTTTCATTTCTTTCGGTCTGGTTCAGAAATTCCTCAGAAAATAAACAGGTATAACCCACGTATTTGGTGGAAAGCGTTTCCCAGGAATAGGGGATGTGCGGATTGCCAAAAAATAAAATCGTCTCTTCCTCGTGGTAGCTTTTATCCGAATAATTAATGATGCTTTTCCCAGTTGTCAGGCAGATTTTGTAAAAGTCCTTTCGGCTATAAACCCGCGTGGCGGCACCATCACTCTCTATCTGAAAAGCGTTAAATCCTTTCAATTTGAGTTGATTGTTGTATTCTGAGAGAGATCGGTCTGATTTTGAAAGCATATCTAAAGTTAAGGAATTCAAATCATCCATTGTTCTTTTTGTGCTCATGAAATTCAATTTTTATGATCGGAGGTGAGGTCATGATCAAGAAAACAAAGGATTTGGCCTCAAATATAGTTTTAGCTTAAAAGCCTGAAATGACTTTGTCAGATCAGGCTTTGGGTTGACTCCTAAATAGAGTGATCGGTTAATAATTACTTCGCATAAACTGGAAACATGCTGGCGTCCCCATAATGTTCGATTTTCTCCATGCTTATTAATTTCTCCAAATCTTCAGTCGATATAGTGAAATCAATAGCCGCGTTAGATTTCATGTGTTTTGGATTGGCTGTTTTAGGAATAGGAAGAAGTCCTAATTCGACACAATAGCGGATCGCTAACTGAGGAATAGATACCTCGTATTTATCAGCAATAGCTTTGATTTCTTCATTTTTTAGGATTTCTCCATGTCCAATCGGTGAATAGGCTTCGACCAAGATGTCCTGGGCATTGCAATAATCAATTAAATCCTGAGGAGTATTGCTGATATGAGCTAGGATTTGGTTGACCATTGGTTTTACCGTAGCTGTTTCCAGAATGTTTTCTATATCGGATTTTTCAAAATTGGAAACTCCAATTGATCTGATTTTTCCTGCTTTATATGCTTCTTCCAAAGCTTTCCAAGCCTCTTGGTTTCCTTTAGCAAAACTTTCGTCTCCGAGGAAGTCCGCCCAAGGTTTTGGGCTATGGATGATCATAAGATCGATGTAATCCAACCCCATTCTTTCTAAAGATCCTTCGATGGATTGAACTGCTTCTTCATAAGATTTTACCTCAGCTGCCAGTTTGGTAGTGATAAACAATTCTTTTCTATCAATTCCACTTGCCACAATTCCCCTTCCGATTCCTGATTCGTTTTGATATGCCTGAGCTGTATCGATATGTCTGTAACCGATTTTTAGGGCATCAACCACCGCTTGCACAGAGTCCTCATCACTTATAAACCATGTTCCCAATCCCAATTTTGGGATTTCGACTCCATTTGATAATGTATAATTTTCTTGAAGTATCATTTTAATATCAATTTTAGGTTTGACTTATTTTGATGATACAAAGGTAGGGTGTGGGTAAATGCCTAAATAAAACATTTCAATCTGAAAATTAATAAAATCAAACAAGTCGCATGATTATATAATCTCAGGTTCAGTTAGGGTTCCTTTTATGAAATAGGTATTTACTTTATCGATTTGATTCTAAATCGTTGATGTATAATGATTTATAAACGAGCTTTATTAGGAACAAGGATTCTATAAGGGCCTTAAAATAAAAACTCCTTTTCTAATGATGCTAGAAGAGGAGTAATGAAATCAAACAGGGGGTTTTGTTAGTTCTATTTATTGATTTGGATCTTTCGGCCTACAGTTAAATCTAGCAGCAGATTTAATTTGTTTTCAGTTTCCAGAGAAAGGGAATCGGGTAATTCTGGATGAATCAAACTTGCTCTTTGTAAAGGAACTGAATAGGGAACGGGCCAGGCACGAAGTGACTTTGCAATAGCTTCCATGGCATTGATTCCTTGCATAGCCTGAACTCCATCTGCCCAGCAAACCATCCCAATAATTTTGTCACTCAAATAAGGAGTGATATTTTTTGATGTAAGCTCCAGCCAATCGAGACAGTTTTTCATTACTCCTGGAATACTTCCATGGTATAAAGGTGATAACCAAATATGAGCATCTGCCTCCTGAAACTTTGCATTCATGATTTCAACGCCTTTCGGAGTTCTGTTCAGAGTTGGGTCAAACAGGGGAATGCCGCTATCGGATAAATGGAAAATTTGTGAAGGGATTCCTTTTTGATCCAGTTTTTGGGTCAGGTAGTTTCCGATAATTCCAGCAATAGATTCAGGTCTTGAATCCATTGTTCCGTTGAATATTAATACACTCATTTTGAATTGATTTTTCTCTTGAATATCACTTTTGGAAGGCCAATATCTCCCATCATCAAAGATTGTACGACAGGTGAAAGAAGTCTTCCTGCTTCAATATAAATAGATGCCGGGATGTTTGGGTTTGCTTTTACTACTACTTTTTGATTTCTATAGCATTCAAAATCATGTTGCTGTAGGTTTTGTTTCCAAAGATCTAGTTCGATTTGGAATTTTTCTTTCCAATCAAAATATGCGGCATTGGTGTGCAGTTTTTCAGAAAGCATCATATAGACCCATGTAGGGATAATGGTGTCTGCACTACAAATTAAAGCAACAGCCTGCTGTTTGAAACTAGTGGGGTCTAGCTTTGCTAATTCTTCTTTGAATTCTTTCTCCTTTGCAATCAATCCAAGATAGAAAAGCGATGAAACGTCCAACTCAATCACTTTTAGGGAAGGAAAGAAATCCAATAAATCAATAGAAAGTAGACCCCTGTTTGCAGGATCCCGAATCAATTCTTCTGAGTCCATCAATATGTCAAGGTTTGGTAACCATGATTCACCAACGCCGCAATGAATTTAAATTTTTGCTAAGGCTTCTGTGTAGTTTTTCTCTACTGCTTTCCAATCCAAAACAGACCAGAATGCATCTAGGTAGTCAGGTCTTTTGTTTTGATATTTCAAATAATAAGCGTGCTCCCAAACGTCAATTCCTAAGATTGGGAATCCTTTGTCTGTAGTTTGGGTATCCATCAATGGATTGTCTTGATTTGGTGTTGCGGTTACTGCCAATGATCCGCTATGTTTCACGATCAGCCATGCCCAACCTGATCCAAACTGACCCATTCCTGCTTTTTTAACTTCTGCTTTAAATTCTTCCAAAGAACCAAAAGTCTTGTTGATGGCGTCAGCCAAATCTCCGGAAGGCTCAGATTGTGGAGTTGGAGAAAGGATTGACCAAAATAGACTGTGATTGTAGTGACCTCCTCCGTTATTTCTTACAGCTGGTCCATAAGTGCTCACAGATACTAAAATTTCCTCCAATGATTTGTCTGCACCTTCTTTTCCTTCCAATGCATTGTTCAGGTTATTAACATATGCCTGATGATGCTTGGTATGGTGGATAGTCATTGTTTCTTGATCGAAATGTGGCTCTAGAGCCTCATAGGCATAGGGTAATGCCGGTAGTTCAAACTTGCTCATTTTTGTTTTGGTTTAGAATGATTACTGATACAAATGTAGTAGCTTGTTAATAATAAAACAACCTTTTGGTTGTTTAAATATTTTTCTATTACATTTGTAATGCATTGAAAATCAGTATTTATTGATATTTTCTATATCTTATAGAAATTATATACCTTTGAATAGGTAGTGAAAACCAACATTTTATTGATTTATGAAGAAAGAAATTCAAGATCGGATATTGATGTTTCTGAAAATGAAAGGTCAGGGAAATGCCCAGCAAATCTCTGATGAGTTCTCTATTACTAAGGAGGGCGCTCGAAAACATTTAATGAAAATGGAGGCTGAAGGCCTTTTGAAACAGGAAATTAAAAAAGAGGGAGTGGGAAGACCGGTAGTTTTATTCTCCCTTACTGAAAAGGGCTTTTCTAGATTTCCTGATTCCCATGCAATGATTACAGTTCAACTTCTCAAATCAATCAAAAATCTCTTAGGAGAAAATGCGCTGGACCTTTTGATCAATGATAGAGAGACATTTACCTATCAGATATACTCTCAACAGATGAATCAGGAGAAAACTTTGGAAAGAAAGCTTTCAGTTTTGGCCGAAAAACGAAGTAAAGAAGGGTACATGGCAGAATGGAAAAAAGAGAATGGAAGCTACTTTTTAATAGAAAACCATTGTCCAATCTGTGCAGCGGCAAAGGAATGTCAATTATTCTGCAGATCTGAATTGAAGAATTTCAGAGAATTGCTAGGGCCAGATTATCAGATTCAGAGAGTTGAATACATTCTCGGTGAGGGAACTCGATGCGTATATAAAATTGATCAAATCTCGAAATGAAGTAAATAGGCCTCTGTGAGATGGCAGGCTAAAGCCTTCATTTGATAGCTTCAAAAGAAACCGTTTATTTTAATTTTCCGGGAGATATTATTTTTTTTCAATTGTCAATAAATTCCTATTTTAAAACTGGTAGAATCCAATCTTTACTAAAAATTCAATTTTGTAGCGAGATTGGATTTCCTCGGTTATAAAAATAGAGTTAATGAGCATAAAATACGGGTCCAATAATTCAAGATTAGAGCAGGAGAGAAGTCGGAAAGATTCAGGCTTTGGGACCACCACGACCAGTACTAAAGCAAGATTAATTTTGCCTGATGGTTCCTTTAATGTGAAAAGGAAAGGTCAATCATTTTCAGCTTGGCTCAATTTATATCACCGAATGATCACCATGTCAGTTTTTGAATTCGTTTTTGTGATAGCCTCAGCCTACTTTATTGTCAATTTGGTTTTTGCACTGTTCTATTACCTGATCGGTGTGGAGCATTTGAATGGTATTGAGGAACAGACCAAGTACCTATCTGAGTTTTGGGGGGCATTCTTTTTCAGTAGTCAAACTTTAACGACTGTAGGTTATGGACACATCAGCCCTCTGGGAAGCCTGACAAATGCAGTAGCTGCAGTCGAGGCATTAATAGGTCTAATGATGTTTGCCTTGATCACAGGGTTGGTTTATGGTCGATTCAGTACTCCAAGTCCCAAAATTGTCTTCAGTAAAAACATCCTGGTTTCACCTTATTTGGATATTAATGGCTTGATGTTTCGGATGATTAATGAAAGGAATAGCCAGTTGATCAATGTGAGGGTGAGCGTCATGATGAGCCGAAATGAAAAGGATGTAGCAGGTAAAGTGACAAGGAAATATTATACACTGGCGTTGGAAAGGGAAATGATTCAGTTTTTTTCCACTAGCTGGACCATCGTGCATCCCATAACGCCGGACAGTCCTTTTTATCAACAAAACCAAGAAAGTTTGGCCGCAACTGATACGGAGATTTTGATAGCCGTTGAGGGTATGAATGATGCTTATGCAGATCCTGTTCACGTTCGCACTTCTTACCTATACAATGAATTTTTATGGGGGAAAAAATTTGAGTCAGTTTTGTCCGAAAGGGGAAGTGGATATATTGTGGATCTGGATGGAATCAATGCAGTAAGAAATGAGCCTTTAAATAATTGAATATGAAAATTCACGTTTGTCCTGATTATAAGGCGATGAGCCAAAAAGCTGCTGATTTGGTTCATTTGGAAATCGGGAAAAAGCCCAATTTGCTATTTTGTGTTGCCAGTGGAGGTTCGCCAGCAGGCTTATATGAGTTAATGGTAAAGAAGCATCTCAAAAACCCGGAGTTTTTCAATAAAATCAGAATGATCAAACTGGATGAATGGGTGGGGCTACCAGCAGGATCTGAGTTTTCTTCAGAGTATGATGTGCAACAAAAATTGCTTCAACAAATTGATATTCCAGCCTCCAGATATATTGCTTTCGATGATCAGACTTCTGATCCTGATGGGGAATGCAAAAGAATCCAGACAGAAATTGAGCAATCCGGGCCCATTGATATTTGCATCTTGGGAATCGGTCAAAATGGGCATATAGCCTTGAATGAACCTAATTCAAAATTGCAATTGGATTGTCACGTGGCGGCTTTATCCGAGAGAACTTTGTCCAGCGGGATGATAGAAAAAGTTGGAATTCCTTTGAAGGAAGGTATGACAATCGGATTAGGAGGAATTATGGCTTCTAATATGGTGATTTTGCTAATTACAGGGAAAGGCAAAAAGGAGGCTTTTGATCAATTGATGACAAAAGAAATCAATCCTGAATTACCTGCTTCAATGCTCTGGTTGCATCCAAACGCCTATGTGATTGTAAATGAGACTTCGGTATAGATGCATGTCAGATTTTTATCCCAAAAGCATGCAATAATACCAATCTCAGACCCACATAAATCACCAAAATCGCTGTGAGACCTCCTAAGATTCTGAGATTAAATTTTTTGTTGGAAAGGTAAGAACCTATTCCTCCTCCTAATAAGACGGCAATTACCAATTTCCAAAGTAAACTTAGGTCGATTTCAAGTGTTCCTGCAACCGATAACCCCAAAAGGCCTGCAACCGAATTGACCAGGATAAAAACGGATGCCAAAGCTGCAACTGTTCTTGGATTGGCCCAATTTAGAAGGTTCAGTACTGGAGAAAGAAATATTCCTCCACCGATTCCTGAAATACCAGCCAAGAATCCAACACTACCACCTAAAGCTAATTTTTTAGGGAGTTGAAATTCCTTGGAAACTAATTTGGCTTTGACATATCTCAATAGCATAAACCCTCCGGAAAGTATCAAAGAGGTTCCCAAAATAAGGAAAAAGGTAGTTTGAGAAAGGCGCAATTGCGCTCCAAAATAGGAGAGAGGGATGCTGCTGACTAGAAAAGGCCAAAAAAGCTTCAGATCAAATACTTTGTTTTTGACAAATACGAAAGTCCCAATTGAAACTACGCAAAGGTTTAAAATCAATGCTGTGGATCGAATTTCATAGAAATTGCTGATAAAAAGGCTCATGATGGCCAGGTAGCTTGATCCTCCTCCAAAGCCTACAGAACTGTAAAACAGGGCAATAATAAAAAATAGAACAGGGAGAAATTCAATGGACATGAAGTTTGATAGTGTAAGTTGGGTGAAAATAAAAAACCAACCCAAGTTAAGAATGATTTGGGTTGGCTTTCCAGAAATTGAATGAGAATTACATTTTCAAGTTTTGCATCTCTAATTGAGGGGCAAATGGCTGTTCGTAATATCGTTTGCCTGTTGCTTTATATAATGAATTGGCCAATGCAGCAAATACAGGTGGGAAGAGCGGCTCTCCCAATCCGGTAGGATCTTCATTGTTTTGTACAAAGTGCACCTCGATTTTTTTTGGGGCCTCTTTATGCCTGATCATTCTATATTTATCAAAATTGGTTTTGGTAGGAGCTCCATTTTCAAAAGCCATTTCTCCGAAGTAGGCATTTCCGATTCCGTCGACTATTGCGCCTTCTCCCATATTGGCTGCAGCATCTGGATTTACCACGATTCCACAATCCACCGCGGCATAGACATTTTCTACCACTGGTTGATTGTCTTTGACTACTGTGTCTACCACCTCAGCTACATAGGAATTGTGACAGAAATAAGCGGAGACTCCTCGGTGAACATTTGCTTGGGGGCTTTTCCAGTTTGATTTATCTCTTACCATTTCCAAAACCCCGGCATATCTAGCTGGGACATAGTCGTTGTTTTCACCTACGGGATCAGTTTCCGCTCTTTTCAAAAGTTCCAGTCTGAATTCAATTGGGTCTTTTCCCATTTCTTCCGCTAATTCATCCAAAAAACTTTGTTCTGCACCTGCGATGAAGTTGGATCTCGGTGCTCGGAAAGCTCCGATGGTAATGTTTGATGGAATATCCCAGCCTTCAGCAAGATAGTTATCAATGGCACCTGCCGGAAATCGGTTGGCATGCAAAGGTGATTCAGGGATCCCTCCAGCCTTGACATGGAAAGCCAATAGGTTGTTATTTTCATCAAGAGCTGCTCGATAGGTTGCCGAATAAGTAGGTCTATAAACCCCGGCGGACATATCATCTTCTCTTGTATAGACCATTTTAACTGGAGCTTGGATTTTTTGAGAAATCAAAGCTGCTTCTACCAAATGATGGCTATAGGCTCTTCGTCCAAAACCTCCACCCATTCTGGCTAGATTGATTTGGATATTTTCTTTGGGGATTCCCAAAGCTTGTTCAATGGTACCTCTTATCAGATCAGGCGCCTGAGTAGGGCCGTAGATTTCTGCTTTATCTCCTTTGACATCAGCGAATGCATTCATCGGCTCCATGGTGTTATGAGCCAAAAAAGGAGCAGAATAAGTTCTTTCGATTACTTTATGCGCATTTTTGAATTGACCTTCTGGATCACCATCTCTTCTAAGCACATTTCCTGGCTTATTGATGTATTCAGCCATTCTAGCCTTGTGACTGCTGGTATTTTCCAAGCCTGCGGGAATTGTAACTTCGGTGGCATTTCCACCAAATCCTGCTGCCATGAACTCTGTTTTGGGAGCTTCTTCCCATTCAGCTTTCAAATTCTTTTTGGCTTGCATTACTTCCCAGGTCGAATTACCGACGATTGCTATTATTTCGGGGAAAGTAGTGGTGTCGAAAAAGTTCCTTCTATAATCATCCTTGAAAAGATTAATAGAAAAAGCATCAATTATGCCTGACATTCCACTTACTGACTCCTTATCAAAGGATTTCAATTTCATTCCAAATGCCGGTGGATGGACAATGGCAGCGTATTTCATTCCTTCTACCTTCTTGTCCAAGGCATACATCGGTTTTCCCGTTACGATATTTTTTCCGTCTACATTCTTTTTGGAGTTACCGATGATTTTAAAATCTTTGATTTCTTTTAGAGCGATATCCTCTGGAATTTCCATCTTGGCTGCTAAAGAAGCCATTTCGCCATATCCGGCTTTTTTACCTGATTCTGCATGGCTTATTTCTCCATTAGAAGTGGTGATTTCAGAGGATGGTACACTCCATGTCTGGGCTGCAGCAGCTACCAATAAGGCTCTGGCTGTAGCACCTGCGGTTCTCATAGGTACCCAACCCTGACGGATTCCCTGACTACCTCCTGTAAACTGTCTGTCGTATCGTTCCGGATAAAAATCTGCTTGTTCTACCATCACATTTTTCCAGTCCACATCCAATTCCTCTGCAATAAGCATGGGCATAGATGTTTTGACATTTGAGCCAAATTCCGGATTTGGAGAGAAAAGAGTGATTAATCCATTGTCACCAATTTTGATGTAGCTATTCAATTCAAACCATTCCTTAGGCATGGCAAGCATTTCTTTAGCGGTAGGTTTGCAACCGGCAAGCCAGCTAAAACTCAAAACCATACCACCTCCAGCTAATGCAGAAACCTTTAAAAACGATCTTCTATTAATTTTTGTGTTTGCGCTTTTCATGGTGTCAGATTTATAGGTTTTGGGATGCGGTCTTAACAGCAGCTTTTATTCTAGTGTAGGTTCCGCAACGGCAAATATTCCCATTCATCGCATTTTCGATATCCGCGTCGCTTGGACTTGGATTACTTTTCAATAGGGCTGCAGCAGACATGATTTGACCTGCTTGGCAATAACCGCACTGAGGAACATCATGCTCGATCCATGCTTTTTGAACGGGATGGTCTCCTTCTTCTGAAAGCCCTTCAATAGTGGTGATTTCTGAAGATTCCACTGCAGAAACGGGCAGCTGACATGATCTGACTGCATTTCCATCCATATGGACTGTACAAGCGCCACATTGGGCAATTCCGCAACCGAATTTAGTACCCACAAGATCCAGGTGATCACGCAATACCCAAAGCATTGGTGTATTTGGATCTACATCTACTTGTAGGGATTTACCATTGATTTTAAGATTGTATGTAGCCATAGTATTTTCTGTTTATATAAAGATAGGGATAAGAATAAAGGCCTGCTTACGAAATTCAAACAGAAAGCCTTCTAAATCAAATTGATATCAGGTATTTGATAGAGTGTTGAGTTGGTCTATATAAGGTTGGTCATAAAACCGCTGTCCCGTATTTTGGTAAAGGGCATTGGCCAAAGCTGCAAAAACAGGGGGATAGGCAGGTTCACCTAATCCAGTTGGATCAATTGAGTTTTCAACAAAGTAAGTTTCTACTTTTTCCGGAGCTTCAGACATTCTAATCATGCGATAGGTGTCGAAGTTTTGACTTTGAGGGATTCCATTTTCAAATGATTGCTTTCCAAAAAGGGCGGTTCCAATTCCATCTACAACTGCTCCTTCACAGAGGTTTTTTGCAGCATCAGGATTGACTACGATTCCACAATCTATTGCACTGATCACCTTATTTATTTTTGGGGTCCCATTCTCTTTTTTCAACTCTACCACTTGGGCAGCATAACTGTTATGGCAAAAATAGGCCGAAACTCCTTTTGATATTTCAGGATTATCAGTATTCCAATTGGATTTGGTTTTGACTAACTCTAAAACTCCGATATATCGATCAGCATCATAGTCATTTCTTTCGCCAACAGGTTTGTCTTTTGCCTTTTTCAAAAGTTCCAATCTGAATTCAATGGGATCCTTTCCCATTTCTTCTGCCAATTCATCCAAAAAGGACTGTTCGGCAGAGGCATTAAAATTGGATCTAGGAGCTCGGAACGAACCTGTTGTGACATTTGAAGGAACTTCCCAGCCTTCGGCCAAATAATTGTCTATTGCTCCTGCAGGGAATCGATTGGCATGAAGAGGGTTTTCAGGCAATCCACCTCCGATTACATGGAATCCAATCAATTGATTGTTGTCATCCAAAGCCGCCCGGTAGATTAACTGGTATCGAGAACGATAAATTCCTGCGGACATATCGTCTTCTCTGGTGTAGGTGAGTTTTACAGGACTACCGACCTGTTGGGAAATTACTGCAGCTTCGATTAGCCAATGAGCATAGGATCTTCTACCATATCCTCCTCCCAATCGCGTCATTTCTATTTCTATATTTTCTATAGGAATTCCCAACCTTTGCGATAAAGCTTGTTCCGTTAATTCAGGTTTTTGTAGAGGTCCTGCTGCAAGAACTTTATTATCTCTTACGTCGGCGAAGAAATTCATCGGCTCCATGCAATTATGAACCAAAAAAGGAGCTGTATAGGTTTTTTCAATGATTTTGTATGCCTCAGCAAAAGCTTTTTCAGGATTTCCATCCCTCCTTAGTTGACTTGGAGATTGAGTCGCTTTAAGCATTTTTGCTTCTTGGGTGCTTTCACTTTCCAGTCCAGCAGGAACTTCCCGAGATCCAGGGCGTCCAAACATATCTCTTTCCTCTACATAAGAGTCAATTTCTTCCCATTCAGCTGTAATTGCTTTTTTTGCCTGAAGTACCTGCCATGTACTATCTCCAACGATAGCGATTAAATCGGTGAATTGAACAGTATCAAAAAAGGTTCTTGGATAATCATCCTGTAAAGATTTAATCCGAAATACATCTTGAATCCCAGGTAAAACCTTGGCTTTTTCTGCATCGAATGATTTAAGCCTTAGACCAAATGCCGGGGGATGGATGATCATCGCATATTTCATCCCTTCCTTTTTGTAGTCTATCCCAAACAAGGGTTTTCCCGTCACGATTTTTTTGATGTCCACATTTTGATGGGATTTTCCTATCAATTTGAAATCTGATATCTCCTTGAGTGGAATTTGTTCCGGAATTGGTAGTGTAGCTGCTATGGACGCCATTTCACCATAATGTGCTTTCTTTCCAGAGGATTCATGGGTTAAGTACCCAGACTCTGTTTTGATTTCGTTTTGGGGTACGTTCCAAGTTTGAGCAGCAGCTAGGATCAATAATTGTCTTGCAGTAGCACCTGCTGTTCTCAGGGGAATCCAACTTGTTCGGATTGCCTGACTTCCGCCGATGAATTGTCGAGTGAAATTATCAGTGTCCAAAGGAGCTTGCTCCACCACTACATTTTTCCAAACGGCATCCAGCTCTTCTGCTACGAGCATGGGCATGGATGTTTTTACATTTTGCCCGCCTTCTGGATTTGGAGACATAATTGTTATCAGTCCGTTTTCCCCAATTTTGATAAATCCATTTAACCTAAACCATTCATCCGGCGCACCAAGTTTTTCAATTTCATCAGGTTTACAGCCTGTTAACATATTAAAACTTAAGAGCAAGCCTCCTCCGGTAAGGGCCGAGACTTTCAGAAAAGATCGACGATTTATTTTTTTTGATTCCAAAATCATAAATGAATCAAGGTGTTTTTGTAATTGATTGGATATGAAATACTTGATTAATATAAGGAATATTAAAAACAAGCACTAGATAGGATTGATGGAAGGAAAATGAAAGCGGGCTTATTTCAAATGAGTTTCCATAAATCCAATTACTTTTTTTCTGACTTCCGAAGCGTCAAACATAGGCCCAAAATGTGGAGCGCCCGGAACTATATGGAGCTCAGTTGGTACTTTAGAAACTTTGAGCCAAGAGTTTAATAAATGGGATTGACGAGGGGAGACTTGATCATCTTTTTCTCCATGTATGATGATAAATGGGGGATCTTTCTCATCCACAAAACTGACTGGGCTTGCCATTTTTGCCAAATCTGGTCTATCTAATGGGGCTGCACCAATTAGTAAGCCTTCAGGGGATTTGGGGTCATCTGCTCCTGGAAATAAGGTTAAGTCTGCCGGCCCGTAGTAGTCTACAACTCCTCTGAATTTGAATCCTTTATTACTATTTGAAAAAAAGAATTTATCCACTTGATTGTTTTTTGACAGACCTAGCAAAGCTGCCAAATGTCCACCTGCCGAAAACCCCATCACGATAAATCGATCTGTGTCAAAATTGTATTTTTCAGCGTTTTCGAATAGGTAAGAAATTGCAGCATTACAATCTTGCATCTGAGCAGGAAATACAGCTTGAGTGCTAAATCGATAATCAATCGAGGCAATTGCGTAGCCATGATTGATGATTTCCGATACTGTTTCTTTCAAATAACCAAAAGCTGCATACTTGTCATTTTGAAGCCATCCTCCTCCATGCATCCAAATGATCAAAGGTGTTTTTTCATTCGCTTTCGGTGGTAAATAAATATCCAGCAAATGTTTTTTTAAAGTGTCTTGGAAATAGGGGATATTCCCGTGAAGAGTTGTTCCTTCTGGGAATAGATGCATGATTTTATTGGTTTGCGATCTGGAGCTGAAAGCAACCAAGAGAATTATAAGGCATGAAAGGAGTGATTTTTTCATAGGGGATTTTTTTCAGCGCATAATGTTCTAAAAATCAACTTAAAAGACTTTTCCAACAATCATGTAGGGTCATGGGATTGTTACTAGTTAAAGCTGATTTATAAATTCTAGTTAAGATTAATCTTAAGGAACTCTAACACACGTTTTCTGATTTCCGGAGCATCGAACATCGGTCCAAAATGTGGCGCCCCAGGGACAACGATTAAATCAGTCTGCACCCCTTTTACTTTCAACCATGCATTCAATAAATGAGATTGCCTAGGTGAAACCAAATCATCTTTTTCACCATGAATAATCAAAAAAGGAGGGTCATTTTCATCTACAAAGCTTACAGGACTGGCCATTTTTGCTAAATCCGGTCTATCCAATGGTGCTGCTCCAATCAATAATCCTTCGGGTGATTTTGGGTCTGTTGCCCCTGGAAACAAGGTCAAATCCGCTGGTCCATAGAAATCCACTACCGCCTTGAATTTGAAATCCCGACTAGTACCCGGGACAAAAAATGTGTCCACTTTTTGATTGATTGAAAGACCCAGCATCGAGGCCAAATGACCACCTGCAGAAAATCCCATCAGAGCAAAGCGATCTGTATCAAAACCATATTCTTTGGCATGATCATACAAATAGGAGATTCCTGCATTACAGTCCAGCATTTGAGCAGGAAAAGTTGCCTGTGTACTGAATCTGTAGTCTATGGATGCCAAAGCATAGCCTTGATTGATGATTTCTGCTATAGTCTCTTTCATATATCCCATATCTGCATATTTGTCATTGCTGAGCCATCCTCCACCATGCACCCAAATCACCAAAGGTACTTTTCCTTTAGTGTTAGGTGGCAGGTATATATCAAGAAGGTGTTTTTTTAATGTGTCTTGCATGTAGGGAATATTTCCATGAAGGATTGTTCCTTCGGGAAAAAGTTTCATCACTGGATTGGATTGAGAAAATACAGGTGAAAGACTTAAACCTAAAAATAGGAGTAGGAGGGTTATTCTAGTTTTCATTGGATTTTAAATTTGCATTAAGGTAGATTTTTTGAAAACATGATAATCCTGATTTTGATTCTTTTTAATAAAATTTTGTTCAGACGATAATAATTTCAATTTTTGCCTGAATTTTTATTAAAAAGGCAAAGTAATTTTGCTGATTAAAGAAAAAGTAAAATGAAAAACAAATGGAAATTGGCGTTTCTGATTACCATAGCAGCGCCAGTAGTAAGTTTCTTTTGGAAAGTAAAAGACCCTGTTATTGACCATTTTGGAACTGAAGATCAATTGGTATTTGCAGATATAGCCTGGCTATTGACTGCATCCTGTTTGGTTCTTTTGATGACTCCCGGCTTATCCTTGTTCTATGGTGGAATGGTAGGTAAAAAGAATTTGATTTCGACCATGCTTCAAAGCTTTATTTCCCTGGGAGTAGTGAGTATGCTTTGGGTGGTTGTGGCATTTAGCCTTTCATTTGGAGATGCCTGGTTGGGAATAACAATCGATGGTACCAGATATGGTATTTTGGGAAATCCTTTCCAATTTATGTTTTTTGATCAGGTAGCTACCTTGCCTCATTTGGCTTTGGGCTCTACAATTCCATTTGTTCTCTTTGCTCTATTTCAGATGAAATTTGCAGTCATTACCCCTGCAATTATCACCGGTTCTTTTGCTGAAAGAGTGCGATTTATCGGATACTTATTTTTTATCGGAATATTCACGGTTTTAGTTTACGCTCCCTTGTGTCATATGGTGTGGCACCCAGATGGGTTGATTGGAGCATATTTTGGAGTGGTGGATTTTGCCGGTGGAACGGTGGTACATATCAGTGCTGGATTAGCATCACTCGCAGGAGCACTTTTCATTGGAAAGAGAAAAAGCCCGAATCATAATCCTTCAAATGTAACCTATGTAATTTTGGGTACAGGGATGCTTTGGTTTGGCTGGTTTGGCTTTAATGCGGGATCCTCATTGGCAGCAAATGGCACAGCTGCTATGGCATTTGCGACTACGACTATTAGTTCTGCAACAGCCATGATGACTTGGGTGCTATTTGATAGGATTCAGGGAAGAAAAATCTCAGCAATGCAAGCATGTATAGGAGCGGTAGTGGGTTTGGTCGTGATTACCCCTGCAGCAGGTTATATTACAGTTCCTCAGAGTTTTATGTTCGGATTTATTGGGGCCATGGTTTCTAATGTTCTAATGAATGCCAAGTTCCTAAAAAGAATAGATGATACACTTGATGTGTTTGCATGTCACGGTATCGGAGGGATCATGGGGATGATATTAACTGCGATTTTTGCCAATAAAGAAGGAGCTAGTCTTCTGCATGGTGGTTGGGGAGTATTTGCATCACACATGATGGTGTTGATCGCCGTTGCAGCATTTTCTTTTGGAGCTTCGTATCTGATTTTCTTCGTCTTGAATAAGTTTGTGACTCTGAGAGTAAGGGAAGAATATGAGGAAATTGGCCTGGATCTTTCTCAGCATGGAGAATCATTGAAAAGTAGCTAAGGAAAGTACATCAATAAAAAAGGTTTGAAATTGGAGTTTATCCCAAATTCAAACCTTTTTTAATTTTACTATTATCTCTCTTGTTTAATAATTATGGAACTTTTTTAAGACAAGAAGTTCCCAAACCTAAGGTGGCAATCGGGATCTTTTGCCTGCATTGGCTTGAAAAATGCCCTCGGACATTTTCTGCCGGATTGGTTCAACCGCTAAAAATCGCCGGATTTCCGAACAAATTCGGAACTAGGCGATTTTTTTAACGCTTGTTGACCTCATTCCGTCATCAGCCTCACGTTTTTAAAGAAATTCTTTAAAACAACTTCTCTTGTGGAGGCGTAACTCCACCCAATCTGAGATAAACAGTAGTTTGCCCTCTGTGATGAGTTTGATGTTCAAAGGCCTTTTCGATGGCTTTCATTCTGCTCATGTCAAATCTTCCGAATAGTTGAATTTCTTCATTAAACTGGCCTGAAGGAAGTTTTTTAATGCTTTCGATAACAAAATCATATCCATCGCTTACCAATTTGATGACCGTGTCTTTGGATTGGTCTGTGGATTTTTCTGATCCACCAGCTCCTTCAGGCATAGCAGCTCCCGTTGCGGTGGCAATAAACCCATAATTGGCATCATTTAAATGCAACATTTGTTGCGCAAAGGACCGCATCTCGGGGGTTGGTTTCAGGTCATATTTGTCAGCAGGCATGGCTTCCAAATATTCTAGCGTGTAGGCTTTCGCTCTTTCCCAGTCTTTGACCATTTCATCAGTAAGAGTTTGGGAAAAAGCTACGGTACTAATCCCAATGAAGAATAGTAGTGTTGTTAAGGCTTTCATTTTTTTCTGGTTTTTGTTTCCAGAAGGTACAAAAAATAAAAGTCAGATTACCTCAAGATTTTTTGCACTGGGGAATCTATTCATCTTGAATATCTGAGGAGTTTGGGTCTAATTGAAAATCCATTGTTTGAATTTCGTAATATTAGGTTTGAAAAATAGAGGTATAATATTTTGTTAGAATCTATTTTTGTAAAATAAATTGGAAAAGAATCGCTTTTTTCCTTTATAAATCTGCAATTGCCCAATCTAATGAATACTCAATCTACTATGAGAATTGTGTTGATCTGTTTATTGATCAGCGTAACTCTTTCCTTGGAATCCAATGCCCAAAATCCCACCGAAAATCAATCTTTAATCAAACATTTCAACGGAACAATCACAGCAACAAATAATGGGGTTTCAATTATTCCCTCTTTTACTTTGGGTAGGCCTGCTGTTTTTTTTGATTTGAATATAGGTGGAGAGAGGTTGACTTTCGAGCCCATGTTTCGGTTTGGAATGGATGGCAAACCTTGGTCCTTTGTCCTGTGGTGGAGGTATAAAATAATAAAGGATAAGCGTTTTTCTTTGACTGCTGGAGCTCATCCGGCATTTTTGTTTAAAGAAATGGAAGTGCTGGTAGATGGGAAACCAGAGAAAATGATGGTATCAAAACGGTATTTGGCAATGGAGCTTTCCCCTTCTTTTCAGTTGACACCGAAATCAAGCCTGGGAATTTATTTCCTAAAAGGACATGGCTTTGATCCTGATCCTCCTGTGAATTCTACCTTCGTTGGTTTTAATTGGACGCTGAAGAATGTGCCAATAGGAGAGAATTTAAGTTTTAAGATGACTCCTCAGTTTTATTACCTAAAAGTTGATGAAAATGACGGGGTATATGTGACTTCCACCTTTACATTCACCCATCAAAAGTTGCCATTTGGGATTGCTTCGACCTTGAACCAAAAGTTAAACTCCACCATCGCCGGAGATGACTTTGTATGGAATATTGCCCTGCTCTACAACTTTGCAAATCAGTTCACAAAAAAGAGATGACATGTGTCTGGATTATTCTAATTGCATTTCATTTATGCGAATGGCGGAATAATTCTCTAAAAGAGGAATATTGGGCTTATATAAGGCTCTTTTCGGGCTTCATTCTATCTTTGCACCTCCAAAAGCTTTTGGAAAAGAATAAGAAACCCAATTAGTAACAAATGAAAATTGATATGAAGTTCTGGAAAAAGTTAAGTACAGAGCAAAGACTCCAGAGGGTCCAGCAGGCCTTAAAAGGAAATGTAGATTTTTATAATGATGCGAGCCTAGGTTATCCAGCTTCCAGGTTGGATGAAAAGGTCTTTCCTGTAGATGCTCCATTTCTCAAGGATGCGCCTGTACTTTCTACTTTTGTAGCCAATCCAAACCATATAGGTTGCCATACATTTGGGACTTCAGAATCGGCCTTTAAAGGGACCCATGAAATTGAACGAGATGTGCTTGATATGATAGCAGTGGATTTGTTCAAAGCGGAAGAAGGTGAATACGACGGATATATCTCCCCGGGAGGAACTGAAGCTAATATTCAGGCACTTTGGATTTACAGAAATGAATTCAAAAAGAAGTTTAATGCCAAGCTGGATGAGATTGCAATTTTGGCCTCTGAAGACACGCATTATTCAATTCCCAAAGGAGCAAATTTGCTTACCCTAGATTGGATTAAAATCCCGGTAGATTCTAACACTCGTCAGATAGCAAAAGAAGATTTGGAAGCACAGGTGTCCAAAGCAATTGAGGAGGGAAAGAAGTATTTTATTGCTGTTTCTAATATGGGGACTACCATGTTTGGTTCGGTAGACGATCCCAATCTTTATTCTACGGTTTTGAAGTCATTTGATGTTCCATTTAGAATGCATATTGATGGAGCTTATGGAGGCTTTGTGTTTCCTTTTTCGGAAAATGAAAGCCAGATCAATTTCCAGAATCCAGATATTTCCTCTATTACAATTGACGCACACAAGATGCTTCAAGCTCCTTATGGAACTGGGATTTTTATTTCAAGAAAAGGATTAATTGAAAATGTATTAACTACAGAAGCTCAATATGTAGAGGGTATGGACTTAACCCTTTGCGGAAGCCGTTCTGGAGCCAATGCTGTCGCTGTTTGGGTGATCCTAACTACCTATGGACCTCACAAATGGTTTGAGAAAATCTCCATTTTGAAAATGAGAACAAACTACTTGTGCAAGAGTTTGGATGAGATGAATGTTCCTTATTTCAGAGAGCCTGAGATGAATATTGTAACGATTAGATCACATGCAGTCCCTAAAGACTTGGCGAAAAAATATAGCCTAGTTCCAGAATCACATACTTCTGATAATGAATGGTACAAGATCGTTTTGATGGATCACGTTGAAGTGGAACATCTCAAGGATTTTATTCAGGAATTGAAAGCGGTAAAAGCTTAATATTCTTGATTAAA
>NZ_JAPPSQ010000016.1 GCF_026652115.1 Algoriphagus sp. PAP.12
CAAAATGCCCGGTTTAGACCGGGCATTTTTTATTTCAGCTTTTCATTGTCTTTATGTCGGGTGGCATCTCTGATATTTTTCTTATCCATATTATTTCTTAGAGCTTCTGTTAAATCCACTCCTGTCTGATTTGCCAAACAAATCAATACCCATAGGATATCGGCCATCTCATCTCCTAAGTCCTTTCCTTTATCGGACTCTTTGAAGGATTGCTCACCGTAAGTTCTTGCCATCAATCTAGCCAACTCTCCCACTTCCTCCATCAAAATGGTCATATTGGTCAACTCATTGAAATAGCGAACTCCCACGGTTTTGATCCAACGATCTACCAATTCTTGAGCTTCAGATATAGTGATTTCATTTTTCATTTGAGCTTTTGTTAGCTTTTTAGCATTTTGGAAATGCAATTATTCTAGTTTCTAAAAATCTATTGTAAACTTATTAAAATTGATTGCGGATAAACAAGTTTTTATTCTAATTCCAACCATTTGAGTCCAGACTTACTACCATTTGCTCTCTCTGTTTTTACGGGCTTTTTTGCCATCATGAACCCCATAGCGAATATTCCAATATTTTCTTCTTTAGTAGAAGACGCAGATAAACAGACTAAAAGAGAGATCAGCCGCAAGGCTACCTGGGTGGCTTTCTTGATTGTCACTGTTTTTGTGATTTTGGGAAAATTCATTTTTGAACTCTTTGGAATCACTATTCCTGCATTCAAAATCACAGGAGGTATCCTAATCTTTTTTGTAGGTTTTGAAATGCTTCAATCCAAAAAGTCAAAGGTCAAAACAATTGAAAAACCTGTCTTCGATGAGGACATTGCCATTTCACCATTGGCGATCCCAATCTTAGCTGGACCCGGTACTATTGTAACAGCCATGAACTTCGCAACGGGTTCCTATATCCATATTGGTATTGTAGTCTTTACTTTCGCTTTGATGTGTATTTTGACTCACTGGGCTTTTCGTATCAGTGATCGAGTCATTCAAAAACTAGGGAACAATGTCATAACCGTCGTCGGTAAAATCATGGGATTGATCATTGCTATTATCGGGACCTCAATGATTATTGACGGGATCAAGCTTGCTTTTGATATTAGCCCTAAAAGTTAAATTCTAGTTGTATAATGAAACCTCCATTTTTCAAAATAACGCTAATTCTCTGTTTACTTTTTATCTCTATAAAGGGTTTTGCCTGCCATTGTACTCTAAAAGGAGAATTTACTATCAAAGAAGTCGATAATTTTGATTATGTCGCTTTGGTAAAAATAAACAACAGCTCTCCAATGGATACTACCGGTGGAATTTCACATGAAAGGCCTTGGTTTTTTACAGCCGAGATCCAGGAGCTCCAAGTATTCAAAGGTTCCTCTGTTACAAGTCTTAAAATCATACAGGGAAAAAGGAAGTTTGGATACTTCACCTCCTGCGACCAAGGAATTGATACAGGAGAAGAGTGGTTGATTTTTGGAAATATAAATAATGACCAGGACCAGATAGAAGTTAATAGTTGCACACCAACTTCTCAGTTTAAGATAGCTGGTGGTAGAATGGATTGGCAATACGATGGTACTCTAAAGAAAATAAAGGTTTTAGAAAGTTTACTTGAAGAATAAATAACCTAAACGCATGAACCCAAAACCATCCTCAATCGAAGAATATTTCAGCTGGTTTAGTCCGGAAGTACAATCAAAGCTTCAGGAGATTAGAAGAATTCTTCAAAAGGCATTACCAGACGCAAAAGAGGTGATCAGTTATCATATGCCTGCATTTAAGACTTCTGAAGTTCTGGTGTATTATGCAGCTATGAAAAATCACCTAGGCTTCTATCCGACCAATTCGGGAGTCAGCGAATTCAAAGAAGAATTAAAGGATTACGTAACCAGCAAAGGGGCTATTCAAATTCCATATGATTCTCCTTTGCCTGAAAAGCTAATCAGTGATATTGCTCAATTCAGAAAAGCTGAAGCGGAGGATCGAAAGGCTAAGAAATCGAAGAAATAATCTTTTTGACCTCAGAGACGAACTTATCTATCTCCTTTTTGGAATTATAAATATGGGTAGAAACCCGAACAGCATCCAGTCCAGCCTCATAGATCCCTCGCGTTCTAAATCTAGCAGTGCCGAGTTTTCTTTGTAGCTCTAAATAATCTATCCCATTCACCTTAAAAGTCACTACAGAGATTCTAGACTCTTCTTCTTTAGGTGTCAGAATTTCAACCTCCTTGAATGAATCCAATCCTTTCCATAAGTAGGAAGACAATTCTCGGACTCTTTTTTCAACCCTCTCCTTGCCTATTGCCAAATGAAAATCCACTGCTGCGCCCATCCCCAATCGTTGTGGTGTACTCTGAGTACCATAATCGTAGCGATGAGCTGAATTTACTAAGGGTTCCAAATGTTGATAATTGGGTTCTAAAGTCCATCCATCGCTCGAATGCGCTCCGATTTGAATTGCCTGGACTTTATCAATCATATTTTCTCTTACATAGAGAAAACCTGTCCCAGCAGGACCCAACATCCATTTATGAAAGCATCCAGCATACATATCACAACCTAAATCATGTAAATCCAAATCAAATGTACCTGCTCCATGGGCCCCGTCTATGGCTGTAATAATTCCTTTGCTTTTTGCAAATTCTGCTATTTCTTTAATGGGAAAAACTAACCCCGTTGTGCAGGTTATATGAGGAATAGCGATCACTTTGGTCCTTTTGCTGACTAAGCTTTTGATCAGTTTTAAATTCTCTTTTGCAGTTAGTTTAGGATCAAAAACCACCAATTTTATCCCATCAAGCTTCTCTCTATTCAACCATGGGAACGCATTTCCGGAATGATCATGAGAACATAAAATCACCTCATCTCCTTGCTTCAAGTCTATCCCCCAAGCCATGATATTAATCCCTTCGGTGGTATTATGTGTAAGACAAAGCTCCTTCTCTTCAATACCCAAAAATTCTGCAATTTTAGGCCTTACTGCATCATAGTTTCCGTATTCACCACTTGCGCAAGTTTTTTGAAGTCCCTCACTTACAGCATCGATAACTACCTGAGGACAAGGCCCAAAAGTTCCATTATTCATATAAACTCTATTATGAGTTAAGGGGAATAATTTGCGGATATCATCCCAAGATTTATCTGCTAAAGAATCTTTCGAAAAATTCAATGATTCAGAATCATTGGCAAGTTTAATAAGTGATGGTGATAAAGCCCCAAGTCCTAACTTTTGAATAAAAGACCTTCTAGAAGTCATGCATTAACAAAATTCAAATTCCTAACTGATTTCGAAATACGAAAATTAAGGCTTTGTGAATAATTTTAGACATAAAATGGAAAAAATTTAAAAAATCTATGATGAATATTAAATTCATTCAATTGATAAATAAAATTTTATAAAGATTCCACTATCTTTTTTCTTAAAATCATCAATTAACCAAAGAGAACTTCTGGTTAACCTCATCTGGGACATCTTCATCGTAATGACTCACATAAATCAGCGAAATCGCAGAATTTTCACAGATTTTTTGTACGGTATCCTTAAAAAGTGTTCTCTGAATTTCATCCATTCCTTGCGAGGCCTCATCCAAAATCAATAATTGAGGCTTTTTAATCATTGCCCTAGCCAAAAGTGCCCATCGTTGCTTTTCCATGGATACTCTAGAAAGTAATTGATTTGCTTCCCTTTCCAATTCGAACAATTCAATCCATTTATCAGCTAACTCATCTTGTTCTGTATTGACCTTCTTGAACAAACCCATCGTATCAAACAATCCTGATAAAATCACCTTTCTTACTGTCTGATTTGCAGGAAAGAAACGAGCTAATTCAGGGGCCACAAAGCCAGTAGGACGCTTCACATCCCAAATACTTTCCCCTGTCCCCCTTTTCCTTCCAAAAAGCCAGAAGTTTTGGGAATATGCCTGAGGATTTTCCCCAATCAATAAGGAAATCAAAGTAGACTTACCAGAACCATTTGGCCCCTTTAGCTGCCATTTTTCACCTGCCTTCACCTCCCAGTTCACTTGATTCAAGATTGGCTTATGATCATAGGTAATGGTCACCTTTTCCAAGCGAACCGGTGAAACCACTGGCAAGTCGCCATTTGACAAGAGGCTTATCAACAAGTCCCATTTCCATTCTTTTTTGACAATTACCTCCTGCTGATCAGAAAAAGATGTTGAAGAAAAAGTCTTTTCAACCCCTTGGGAATTAAGTAAAGCCACATCTGTAATCCCTTCTGGAACCTCACCTGCCGCACAGGTCAAAATTACATGGACTCCTTGGGAAATGATTTCTTTGAGAACTTTGCCAAAATTGATTCTACTAGCCACATCCAAACCTGTAGTGGGATGATCCATCAAAAACAATTTGGGCTGTCTTAGAAGGCCTGAAGCTATAGCAAGACGGCGGGTTTCTCCATTGGACAACTTCAGGAGGGATTCTTCTTTCAACCTTTTCAAATCCAATAAATCCATCACTCCAGACACCGTCCATGGACCTGGAATCTTGGATTCAATTGCCTGAAGGTATTCTTCCACGGTCAATGTTTCACCGGACTCCGAAGAATTAAAGCGCTGCTGAAAGTAAAAATTCTGTTGATTGAATTTATTTCTAAACTCGTACTTCTGAGAAACGTAGGCAATCAAGTCACGAAAGCTATGCATCTCTTTTTGAGCACTTTTTTCTTGAATATATGTAGATGCGAAAGGTCTTTCTACATGGCCTTCTGGAATGACGGTATTGCCTCGAATCGTCTCCAAAAAAGCAGTTTGCAACCAACCTGACTCAGCAATGATAGCCCAATTCTCGTTTTGATTCAGTGAAAAATTAAGATTTTCAAAGGCATGATTTCCTTTGAACAATACTTTTGAATTCTGGATTAGTAAGAGGTTTTGAGGCATTCGACAAAAATAAAAGGAAAATTAGGAGCGCAAATGTCCTACACCTTATTCTTCGAATCAATTATTATGGTTACCGGGCCATCATTGACCAAGGAGACTTTCATATCCGCTCCAAACTCGCCGGTTCCAATGCTTTTTCCCAATTCTTTTTCAAGACTTGAGATCATTTGATTGTACAGAGGGATTGCCGTTTCTGGCCTTGCTGCTTTAATATAGGATGGACGGTTTCCCTTTTTGGTACTGGCATGCAGTGTAAACTGAGAAATCAACAAAATCTCTCCATCAGCATCCAAAAGGCTTTTATTCATCACACCGGCCTCGTCTGGAAAAATTCGCAAATTGATGATTTTACGGGTCAGCCAATCAATATCTTCTTGCCCATCTGCTTCCTCAATTCCCAATAAAATCATCAATCCATTACCGATTAAAGCTTTGATTTTTCCTTCGATTTTTACTGAAGCTTCAGAAGCTCTTTGAATTACTACTATCATTTACTTAAATCTTGCATTTCTCCAGAGGAGATTATTTCAATCCCTTTTCTGCCTTGATCTAAAGCTACAGAAACCATGGCTTTCGCCACCTGATAATCATAGATTGGCCGAAGATTCTTAAACAATTTCAACCAGACCAAAGGCTTCATCACAATAGTGGCTACCTTTTCTCCAAAACGGAATTCGTGGCGGTTTCCAAGCAATAAAGAAGGTCTAAAAATCCCCAAATGATCAAAACCCAAGGATTTTAAATCCTCTTCAGTTTGACCTTTTACTTTGGAATAAAAGACATTGGAGCTAGTGCTTGCTCCCATCGAGGAAACATAGAAAAACCCAGATGCACCCATTTTTTTGACTGATTTGGCAAAATAGAGAACCAAGTCATGATCCACTGCAAAAAACTTCTCTTGGGAACCAGCCTGTTTGATGGTAGTCCCTAAGCTTGAAAAAGCATGAATGGTAGCATTTCCATTTTCCAGATTTTCTACCAAGCTATAATATTCTCCTCCCAACGACTGCTCATTGATCAATTCGGAATAATTCCAGAACTCCAATTGAGTCATATCTCCTGAAAGTTGAATTAATTTTGGATGTTTCAGAGCCAGCTTTCTTCGACCGATACTCAATACATACTCATATCTATCGGCTTGAAGTAATTGGTGGAGAAGTTGCATCCCCACCAATCCTGAGGTACCTGAGATCAGGGCTATTTTCATCCTACGAATGCTTCGTTGATTTTATCTTTCATTTCTTTCTCTAAAGATTGGTTTTTATCACGAGCATACCAAAGCTGAACACTTTCATTGTATTCTTTCGAAGTTTGACCTTGAGGATCTGCTTTGAAAGCTTTGAATTTATCGATCAGAAACTGTGGTTTTGGTCCCCAAACAAAATACTCAGTTTCCAAATCTGGACTCAATGAGATTAATTTAGGGATAGATCTTGCACCATTTGTCAAGTATCGATCCATTACGTCAAGATTTTCATCTCGAAGGATAATTCGTAATTGAATTCCGGGATTTAGCTCAGCTAATTTATTGATATAGGGAAGACTTTGTCCTGCATCTCCACACCAGGCTTCGGTGATTACAAGCCAAGTTTGAGATGGAAGGCTTTGTACTAGCTCTTTCATTTCCTCTGAAACTTGAGCTGTTTTATCCCAACGGTTCATTCGCTGGTTGGCCATTTTTGTATATTCCAGATATGCATCAGTTTGAAATGGTCCTGTCGTTTTTCCTTCTTGGACAAACGTTTGCACCATTTCTCGATATTCAGTATAAGTCTGGGAAATGGCAATGATCTGGGGGGTGATAGTTTGGTTTAAATTTTCTGTCATTACTCGGAAACTTTGGGCAACAACAGTCTAACCTACAATTGAGTTCGTTCCCAATCTAAAAAATCGTCAATTTCATCTTTCACTTTGGCATAAACAGCCAAAATCACAGACAAATCATCCGCAAAACCAAAAAAACCAAGGAAGTCTGGAATGAAATCTATAGGTGAAAGAAAATAAAACAGAGCTAATAGAATCAAGCCTAAGGTTGTATTGGCCATCTTATGTTTTCCAGAAAAATGGGCCTTGACCATCCTAATGAAAATGGTAATGGGTTCTATGAGCTTTTGAATTCTAGAATTTGTTTTCAGACTTGAAAGCTTGTTCACCACGCCGGAAAGAAGTTCCTTCACCTTGCTTTCCTGTCTGGAAATAGCCTCTACTTTTTCACCATAGAACTCTTTGGCTCGATCTAGAATTTTGGCACTTTTGGATTTCTCTTTTCCCATATTCTTAGAAATAAATTTGAATCTCAGACTTGACCTTTTTTAAGGCAAAAGCTAATGCATCGTTTTTTCTTTCCAAGGACTGAGTGAATATAGCTTTAGCCAATTCCAAACCAGAAGCCTCTTCTCCCAAAGTCTGCCTACTGAGATTTATAATTGTAGTTACTTCTTCTACTGCACGTTTTACTGCCTCCCAGGTTTCATCTGAGAAATAAACTTGCTGAGAAAAATTGTGATTGAACTCCTCTCTAACTTCGTGAAGAAGAATCCCGTGAAGTTCATTCGCACTTATTCCACCTGCATTGGATCTCCTCACCAAATTGTTTGGAGTAATTCTTTCCAGCAAAAGACAAAGTCTCTCTCCTGCCTGAAGTCTAACAGGCAGAATTGTTTTGGAATTTTGGGTCTTAAGTTCCACTAGCATTTTTTCACGCTCTTTGGAAATAAAAGAAACTACCACCAGATACATCCCATATAATACTGCTGCAGCAGGAAGTAAGATTTTCAATAAGTCAACTATGTAGTCCATAAAATTTAAATAAAGCCGAATATCTAAAATTTATCCATCCCTCGAAACGGAAGATGATGTAAATTTGGTTTCAAAACGAACCAATTTCCTGCCAAATTCATTCGAATTGCATGCTAGTACCAATTACTATTACAGAAAAAGCTGAAGCTGAGATCAAAAACATCATCGCTCACAAAAATATTCCTCAAGAATATCATCTTAGAGTGGGTGTCAAAGGTGGTGGCTGCGGTGGAATGTCTTATGCTTTGGGATTTGATAAACCCAAAGAAGACGATCAGCAATTTGAAGTAGCGGGAATCCCTGTCTTGATTGAAAAAAGACATTTCATGTTTCTGATGGGGATGCAGATAGATTTTTTTGAGGGGGATGAGGCCAGAGGATTTACCTTCATCAATCCTGACCTTCCCAAAAGACATGATCAGTGATTTTTTCTTAGCTTAGGATAAATTCCCAAGCCATGAAGAAACTGATGCTTTTAACACTATTCCTCCTAAATGGAGCGTTCCTGTTTTCTCAGGAAGTTAAAACCCTAAAACAGGATGAAAAACCTGGAAATGGAAACATTGAAGACCTTGCTTGGATCCCAGGCTATTGGGCAGGACCCGGATTAGGAGGAGAATGCGAGGAAGTCTGGTTACCGGCCAAAGACGGGCAGATGATGGGAACCTTCCGTTTTTGGAACCAAGGAAAATTACTCTTTTCCGAATTCTTCCATTTGATTCAGGATGGAGAAAGCCTGACGCTTAAACTCAAACACTTTAGCGGAGATCTTTCAGCCTGGGAAGAAAAAGATGAATGGGTTGAATTCAGACTTGTGGAGATGGGCGAAAACATCCTGTATCTGGATGGATTGACGATGGAAAGAATAGGGGACAAAATGAATGTCTATGTCAATTTAGGCGAGGATGGGCAGACTCAAATCGAAAAATTCGCCTACACGAAAATGACCATGCCTTCCCATTAAATTTCGACTAGGTTTTGATGGGCTATTGACGAAGAAAGCAGAAAAGCCAAAACCTAGCGGATTTCCGTCAGCCCTCCTGAAGCATAGTTTTTGCCAGGCAACGTGTTATTTTAAGAGTAAATCCACTTCCGCTTTTAATTTCGGTAGATGATTGATCAAAATCGACCAAATGTTTTCATCAGATATACTATCGTAAGCGTGAATCACTTGATTTCTTAACCCCACAATTGCACGAGCATCTTTTATTTTCTCTTCAAATGAATCATCCCTTTTTAAGATTCGATTAACTGCTTCTCCAATGATTTCAAGGTTACGTTCAACCGCCCTTTTCAACATTGTATTTTCCTTATAATCGAAAAAGTTAAACTCTTCTTCTGGAAAAAATGATTCAATTTCCTCAATTGAAAGTTTGATGTCAAACAACCACTTTTCAATTCTCTCATCCATAGATCAATTGTTTTGTTCTTTCTATAGAGCGGATCAAAACAGGGTTTTTTAAAGTTTGTTCTTCAACTAAATCGACTTTCCGTTTCAATAAGCCCTCAAGCTTATTTTTAAAGTCCATGTAGTTTTCAAAATAACGACCTAAATCAAATTTACGGAAGCTAACAAGCAAGTCCACATCACTTGATTCTGTAAAAGCATCAGTTTCAGCAGAACCAAAAAGGTATAGCTTATCCACTTCGTGCGAAGAGCACAATTGGATAATTTTATCAATATTGTTTTTTACTATACCCATATCTCAAAAATACGAAAATGATTGAAAAAGGAAGCTAAGGCTAAGATAATGTTGCCTAACCTCGCTAAACCCAAGACCTGACTTCTTATTGCGTTTATATTTGCATAGTCCACAAGTCTTTCGGAGGTCCTCGATACCAAATTTAGGATTTCGTCCATCCTATAATGGTTAATTGGAACATATTTTTTTTTAAAGACCCTCATATAGGACAAAAACCTTCGGTTAATCACCTAAAATATTAGGATCAAGTAACTTTGAAATGCTGGTTGAGAAAATCTTTCCTAAAGGGAAAGCAAAAAGGCAAAAAACTAAACGACCCAAGCAAGGGAAACAAAACCTAGGAACAACAAAATGAGGCCTAGTTATTCTCATCAACTCAGAACCAGAATCACAGCAATAAGAAAAACCTCTAGCAAGGAGTTCCATCCCAAAGAGGTAATAATCTACTCCCTACAAATCCCAACTCTTACGTTTGACAAGCTCAAATATGAGATAGTCTCAGAAACCTAAACACCTAGAACCCTAATTTTAAAGCTGATTGTGGAGTATTATGAGATTTTACGGCAGTTTCATCTACCCGTTTCAGCGGAAAAAGAATCTTACCCGCGCAAAGAAAACCTAGTTAGGGTCTGCTGAAAAACTCAGGCAATTTTCATTGAAAAAACCAGTCCATATTCGATTATTGGACTGGTTTTATGTTTTAGAGGTTGTATGAATGACTTCAAGATGCATTTTAGGCATTCATTCCACTTCTCCCATGCTGAAAAACTTAGGCACACCGGTGCCATCCCGGCCAATTTGACCAGGTTCAGCACTAGGATAATGGAGGCGATCCACGATTGACTGGTATTCTTAAGTCTTGCTCTGATCCGGTTCATTCCGTATCCGTTTTTGGCCTGACCAAATTTCCCTTCAATCGGGTTCCTCTCTCCGGGTCTTACGTGGTTTGCCACTGCCTTTGCCGATGGACGTCCCAAAGGTTTGGCTGCCAGTTTGATCCCGTGGTCTGTAAGCCACTTCCTGTTCTCTCTGGTGCAGTAGATCTGGTCTGCCAATACTTTTGCAGGGTAGAAACCAAAGCGTTTTCTGTAGTTCTCCACGTATTCCTTCAGATGGCTTCCTTCATTGAAGGCATCCCAGGAAATGGTGTCCAGAAACGAAAACCCATCCACCAGGCTCAGATGGATCTTGGCCCCAAACTCGGTCTTTGCCCGGGCTTTTCCCCTGACGATGGGACGGACATGAGGTTGGTCAATACTGACGATCCGATCCTCGACCTGGTGGGTTCTGGCTTTATACATGGTCTGCTGCTGGTCATAAACCGTCTGGATGATCCAATACTTGCGCTGCAGTCGGTGAGCGAGAGGAAAAACGCTGAAACCATTGAGTTGTTTTTCAATCGTTTTGAAGTTCCTTCTCAGGTATTGAAGCTGGGACTTGATGCCCTTCCGGATGGTTTTTCTGGATGGATTCTTGTTTTGGGCTACCTTCAGGTAGCGTTTTCGGGCTACTTTTCGGTAAGTCCTTGGCTTCTTCCCCTGAGGGCTCTTCGCATGCAATTCATCAATGATTGCTTCTGTGATCTCTCTGGATTTATTCAGTAAACCGATATCGGTGGGATAAGCGATGTCCTGGGGACAAGCCGTGGCATCATAGATCACTTCTCCCTGGTTAGGGACTGCTACCAGATCTCCAGAGGAATCGGAAGTGGTTTTATCTTTTTTTTTGATGGTGCCGATTTGGAGAACTCATGGATCTTCTCATTCATCTCATGGATCAATTCCTCTCCCAGTCGTTTGCGGATATCCACGAAAAGAGAGGCATCGAAAGGAGCTCTTTTGATATAGGAACTGTAGCCCAAAAAATATTGAAGATACATGTTCTCTCCAATCTGCAAGACTGTTTCCCGATCATCCAGATTCAGTAGATGCTTGATGATCACTGCTCCGATCAACACCCGAGGATTCAGCCCGGGCCTCCCCGTTTTTTTGGGAGGATTTCGTTTGTTGAACAACAGGACCAGTTCATCCCAGGGAATCTGAGAGCTGAGGACAACCCAACGGTTCTCCGGATCCAGACCATTATAAAAAGGAGTCTCAAATCCGGTAAAGGATAACTGATTTTGAGAGGTATATTCGGTGCGTGGTGCACGCCTTTTGGAAGTCTTTTGCATAGTTCCTTGCACTTGGCTCCCTATAATTTCTGAATTTTAACTACTACTTGTATCTATTTCAATGTTTTTTATTTTCTAAGCAGGCCCTAGTTATCTCGTATCGTGTTTCCTTTTTATCTTTTGTTTATTACTCATAAAATGGTCTTCTTTCCCTGTCTTTGACAGGAGTTATTTTCGAATTTATCAGAAAGAAATGTCTAATGGAAAAAAATTGAAATAGAGCTATCCTATCATCTCCTAAGTAAACTACAGATCCTCAAATCCTGGTTTAACCAAGTCCCAAAATTGATCCAGGGCAATAATTCTAGGTTTCAAAAATGAAATAATGGAGGCCCAGTCCTTTTCTTCCATCACATTGAGACCCTTCTTCACTTTTTCAATCTTGGAGACAATTTGCCCTACTTCATTTTCATGATGCAATACCCAATCCCATTCTTCTTGGGTACAGGACTCCAAAATCTTTGTGAGCTGGGTAAAATGATCAAAAATCAGTTCTTGATATTCGGCATCTTTATGAGCTATTTCGATCCCTACTGAAACAAAACCTCTTTCAGCTTTCATCCGAAAGTAAATATCCTTAATCCCTGTTTTATAATTGGGCCAATTGATTTTTCTTCCTTCTGCATTCGGAACGGGCTTCATAAATTGGCCAAACTTGATCCAAAATTCCTTGCGAATCCTTGCCGTCTCAGCTCTTGAATACATGTTTTATTGATAATCTTCGGGATACTGGATCTGCACAGCAGAATATTTCACCAAACCACCTAAGGCCGGCCCGTGTTTTTTTAGAGTAAGTCTAATTTGTTTGGTATCTGGATATACTTCCAAGATGTCAGAAACAATCATATGCCCCAAATGTTCCAACAGTTTGACTTTGACGTCCATTCGAGCTTTGATGATTTGATACAATCTTGAGTAATCAACAGTCGCATTCAAATCATCATGAATCATGGCATCCTTGAAATCGGTTTCCAATTCCAGATCCAAGGTAAACCTATTTCCTAAAATGCTTTCTTCTGGATAAGCTCCATGGTAAGCATGAAACTCAATTCCTTCAAGTGCTACTTTGCCCATTAGTCAAACTGGTCAAAAAAGGATCCTGATTGCTTCTTCGGGTCTTCTTCTTTAGAAGGCTCAGGATGAGAAGCTGCAGGCGTTTCAGGAACCTCCGGTTTGATATTCTCTTCTTCGGCTACTACCTCTTCCTGTTTCTCTTCGAAAGGAGGTTCTTCTGCAATTATTTCCTCTTGAACTTCCTCCTGTACCTCTTCTTGTATATCAGGTGTGGAATCATGAACTTCCAGCTCGATATCCTCTTCAATCACTTCCATCTCTGCCATAGGATCTTCAGCCGCTGGCTCTGGAGCAAATTCTTCTTGCAATTGAGGAGCTGGTACCTCTCCAACCTCCTCTGCCAACGCAGCTAAATTTGCAAAGGTGAATTTTTGTGATCTACTCAATTCTTCAATGGCCCGCTGATGGGATTTTGCATCGATTCTGGCAAAATGGGCATCTGAGAGATCTATTTGATTCAAGGTATCCTGAGAAATCCTCCTCAGACTTTTCACCAAAGCTTCTCTTTGTTCCACAAGGCTTTCATAAGACCTAACCAATCCTTGCATACTTTCCCTCAACTCAACGATAGTGTCTTTAGCTTTTGCCTCAGCAGCTCCAATGATAATAGCTGCTTCAGATTCAGCTTTTTGCTTCGCTTCAGCCATCAATTTATCGGCATGGGCAGTTGCATTTTCAGCAGTCTGGTTTGCCTCAGAAATAATCTGATCTGCTGCTTCATTCGCTTCTTCAATGATACTCGCTCCCGTATCTTCAGCAGTTTTTAATGTTCTAAACAATGAATCCTCTACATCTTTGAGCCTTTTTGCCTCATCTCCTACCTGCTGAAGCTTGCTTTTCAATTCAAGGTTTTCCTGATTCAATGCCTCCACGACCTGGCTTACCTCATCCAGAAAAGCGGTTACATCTTTTTTTTCATAACCACGAAAAGCGGTTTCAAATGACTGGGAACGAATAGCTGCAGGTGTTAATTTCATGTATGTTGAGGTTCGGTTATTTTCCAAATTGAAATAGTTCGGTCGTCTGAAACAGAGATCACTTCTTGTGAATAACTACTCCAAACAACCTTGTTGATGCTGGTACCATGCCCGGCATTTCTCGCTTTGTCGATGACTTTAAGCAATTTTTTGTTTTCTACATCCCAAATCTTGATGGATTTGTCCATGGAGCAAGAAACGAGGTATTTTCCATCCTCCTTGAAAGATATATAATTGATGGCATACATATGCGCCACCACATCTTCTTCCAGTTCATAATTTTCAGTATTCCAGAATTTCAAGTGGGCATCTCTGGAGCCACTGGAGAGAACGCTTTCATCAGGTGAATAGGCCAACCCAAAAACTGAATTGCGGTGTCCAACCAAATTAGCTATTGGCTGAAAATCATTGTTCAAATCCAAAATTTTGATCGAATGATCAGATAGTCCAATCGCAAGGTGCATTTTCTGTAAAGCAATATCCATCACCCGGATACTTTTGGAAGATAATTTCACATGTTTCTTGATGGATTGGGTAGGAATATCGATCACAATCAGCACTCCATCTCCAGTCCCAACGAATAATTGATCTCCCCAAACTTTAATATCAAATATGGCCTGATCAGTCACTTTCAAAGACCAAATTTCTTTATTGTCATGCAAATCGATGACATGAACTCCTTCAAAATTATGACCGATGATCAATAGATTACGAAGACTGTCCACAGCCAGTGCATAGACTGAATGAGGCAATTTTGCGATTAATTTACCGTCTTTGGGAGCATCTAAGTCCCATTCTACTACCATACCATCCCCAGCACCTGTATAAAAGAACCGAGGGTCCGATCCTTCGGTCAGTGCATATATGCAATCATTATGACCTGTGAGCGTATGAGATTTATTTACTTGGATTTTTACCATATATTGCCATTTGCTTAAGGATGCACTTTTGGCCCATGCAAACAAAAATAGAAAAAATTGACTCTTCATCGGCTTTAGCCATAAAGATAATTAGTAACCAGTCCCGGCAGAATCTTGATTTCTTGAGCTTTAGAGAAAAACTCTCTTTAGCAAATATTTCTCACCCCGAGAAAAAACAAGAATGGATTACGGCAAGATTGGCAATCAAAGAAACTCTGGACTCTTTATCCATCCCCTACCCAGGATTTTTCAAAGACGAGCATGGCAAATCTCATTCAATGAATGGTAACGGATATGTATCCTTGAGTCATACCATGGGTTATGCTGGTGCCATTTACCATAGAGAAAACCCCGTAGGCATGGACATGGATTTGATCAGAGAAAAAATCCTGAGAATAGGCTTTAGGTTTTTAGATTCTTCTGAGTTGGATTTCCTTTCTCAAGATCCTTTACATTATACAATGGCATGGTCTGCGAAAGAATCTATTTTTAAATGCCAAGGTAAAAGAGGTGTTTCCTTCAGGGACAATATTCTTTTAGAGCCATTTTGTGTTGGGGATAAAATAATACGAGGAAAAATTCGAGGAACAGATTTTGCAGATCATCACTATCAGGTCGAGAGTCAGTTACTCGGAGACGTAGTGCTCACCTACACAATTTGGTAAAATGAAAAACCTACTCGCTTTATTTCTATTCATTGCTTCTATTTCCATTTCGCAGGCACAGATATTCCAGTCCCTGGAAAGAATTGATGCGGTGACCGGAAAAAGTGTTCAGGTAGAATCTTTAATTCGAGACAAAGCCCTGGTTTTGGTTTTTCATAGCCTGAAATGCCCATTTGCCAACATGTACCAAGACCGAATCATTGATTTGAAAAACAATTACTCAAGCAAAGGGGTAGTTTTTGCCCTGGTAAATCCAGAAGTTACAAAAGATCAAGCAGCGGAATTGAGAAAATTCATAGATGATTCCGGTGTAAATACCAGCTATCTAATTGACGAAGAGCAATCTCTAGTCAAGCAATTGGGAATTACAAAAATCCCTGAAACAATTATTCTTGTTCCAGGCGAAAACGGACTAGAAATAGTCTACAAAGGTGCCATTGACAACAATCCCCAAGCTGCCAACTCTGTTTCGGAAAGAAGTTTGGAAAGAGCCATCAATCAGATTTTGAGGGGTGAAAAACCAAGTCCTGCTCAAATCAGGGCCACAGGATGTAATGTCAAAAGTTTCTAATCACTCAGAATTGCTATCAATTCTTTGATTTCCTCAACTTTCTCAGCCTCGCCCAGTTTTTCAAATGAGTTCGTCAGATTTCGAAGAGATCTCAAAATAATCTGAAGGTGGGTTGTAGGCTCAAAGTATTCCTCTTTGGGTTCTATCTTTAAATGATTGAGATAATTACTCACATCTTTTCTACTGAAAACCAAACCTTTATTAAAGGCATTGATGTAGAAAGTACTTTCCTCCGATTTATAAGTCAAGACAAATAAATTGGGCAGATTAACCCCAAAGATTGGTAATCCTAATTTTTTAGCCACCAGCATATAAATAGCACAAAGAGAGATTGGATTTCCCTTTTTTGTATCCAAAACCGTTGAAAGCATGCTATTGGCCGGAGAATGAAAGTTTTTGGTATTGGCAGAAAACCGTAAGGAATTAAACAGAACGTTGTTTATGATCCGTATTTGATCGTAAGGTGCCAAATCATTGTTGAAAGCCGTCCAAACCTCAAAATAGATTTGGTGCATTTCGGCATTGAGCTTTTCAAAATCTAAGTCTGGATATTGGTAGGTATTGATGATCCAAAGTCCTGTTAATAGATCCTGATCTTCGGATTTCTTCCAATTTTCCAATCTAGTTTTTAGGAGGGAAAATTGAAGGTCATGAACAAGAATCTCTATTTCTTTCTGGATCTCGGGATTAAAACTATGCTCCCACTTTTCCTCTAAAAAAGGGATTATTTCTGTACCTAATGAGCTGATTCGATCACGAACATGATTTCTCACTTCTTCATCTGTATCATCCAAAAGAGAAACTAGCGCATTTAATTCACCTTCTGTTAACTCAGCCATTCAAAATCAATCTTTATTCAATATACCCAAATTCAATGGATTTAACTTCCAATTTTATTCTTCAGGAACCCGGGTAATCAATCTTCCAACTCATACCACTGCACACCGCTGAGATTAGCTCTCCTTCCTTCTTGGACAGGAGCGTAGTTTTTAGACAAATAATCCAGAATTTTTTCCTCACTATCCCCTAATTCCCACAGTCCCTGGGTGGTCTGCATCCAGATAATCAAACTCTTCCAATAATCACGATTTCCACGGTTCTGAGTCACCAGATTAGCAGAATGGCATTTGGTACAATTTGCAATGATCAATTGGTAACCATCATCGGCAACTAGGCCAGACTCCAAATGAATTCCTTCCTCAGTTATCCCTGATTCTGGTTCTAACTCTTCAGATTCAGATAATTCAACTGAGTCTGACTCCCAACTGAAAATTTCCGGATTTTGGTTCCAAAAAAACAACCCTATCACCAAAATCAATAAAAGGACTGCAATGCTTGCTAATCCAATCATCAGCAGTCTGAACGCTTTCAATAAATCATCCATATCAGCCTACTTTTACTGCTATGCGGTGACAGGCATTATTGAGGTAGCCTTTGGGGTTCCAACCAGGCACAAGCATGGGCTGAGACGTTCCGTTTGTATCTGTTGCTTTGGCCCAGACCTCGTAATACCCCTCTTTTGGAAAATTCAGAATGGTTTTAAAATGCTGCCAAGCCAATCTATTTACGGGAGGGTCTAGCAGGCAATCCTGCCAAGTCGCCCCAAAATCAATAGAAACTTGAACTTTTTTGACTTCAAGCTCACCTGCCCAAGCATGTCCTCGAATCTCTAATTTCTTATTCATCGGGATCATTGCTCCAGATTTTGGATAAGTAATCAATGATTTGACTGGCATGGATTCGATGATACACATATCCTCATTAGACACCTCAGTACCTGGAGCCACTGGATTACAAGGAACCCTGTAAGATGGAGCCTCCATCTTTGCTCCATCATGAATTATATTTCTCACAGAGATTCTATTGAGCCATTTCCCTGATGCTGAAGCAGGAAATCCTCCAGCAACAAGGCGGAGAGGAAAACCATGTGCAATTGGGATAGGTGACCCGTTCATTTCAAAAGCAATTAAAGTTTCATCTTGAAGGGCCTTAGCAATCGGAACTCCCCTAGAAATTGGCTCTTTATTTGGGTCATTGCTTAAATGAGAATCAGCCGAATGGTACCCTATATAAACCGCATCTGGCTTAAGGCCTACATCTTTCAAAAGATCTTTCAACCTGATCCCAGTCCAATTTGCACAGGAAACAGCCCCCACTTTCCATTGATTACCACTTGCGGGTGGGAAAAATTCGCTTCTCCCATTTCCTCCACATTCTAAAGTAAGTTGATACGTGTAATTCTTGAATTTACTTTTTAAATCTGACAGAGAATAAGTCTTCGATTGGGAGACTGACTCCCCATCTACGGTTAAAGTCCAAGTATTTACATCAACATTTTCGGGAATCAACCCATTGTTTCTGACGAACATCTTATCTGCTGGAGTGATTTTATCATCCAACAAATGCGGAGGAGTTTCTAGGTTCCAAGGCTTATTGTTTAATACAATTAGCTCTTTATTCTTATTAAAAAGCTTAAAAGGATCTGAATCCTGAAAAGCTAAAGGAACATAGTTAGTTGGGAGTTTGGCTGCATGAACAATTTCAATACCCAAAGAGGCTGCCATGACTGCCATGCTAGATTTTTTCAGAAAATTTCTTCTTCCATTTGACTCTTGTTTATGGGAAGAATTTGGGGCAATGTGTTTTTTCATCCTGGATCTTTTTGGGGGATGATTGAAAAATAATTTAACGTTTGAAATTAATAGGAATGATTGAACCGATCATTACCATTCAAAGATTGAATCAGGTCTGGATTACTCCCACATTGAATTTTTCGGTGATCGGAGAATGATTTGCAGCCTGAATCCCCATCGAAATGACCATCCTTGTTTCTTCAGGTCTAATCACTCCGTCCACCCAAAGCCTCGCTGCAGCGTAATAGGGTGATAGTTCTTCTTCATACTTCGAAGTAATCTCTTCCAGAAGCTGCTTTTCTTCCTCAGCACTGATGTCTTTTCCGGCTTTTTTCAAAGAGGAAACTTTGATTTGCAATAAAGTTTGGGCAGCTGAAGCACCCGACATTACCGCCATTTGAGCAGTGGGCCAAGAGTAAATCAATCTCGGATCATAGGCTTTTCCACACATGGCATAATTTCCAGCACCATAGGAATTCCCAACAATGATGGTAAATTTTGGAACTACAGAATTAGCCATTGCATTCACCATCTTCGCTCCGTCTTTGATGATCCCTCCGTGTTCGGCTTTGCTACCAACCATAAAGCCACTGACATCCTGGAAAAAGACCAATGGGATTTTCCTCTGATTGCAATTCATGATGAATCGGGCCGCTTTATCTGCGGAATCAGAATAGATCACTCCTCCCATTTGCATTTCCCCTTTGGCAGTTTTGACTACTTTCCGTTGGTTGGCCACAATCCCTACAGCCCAACCATCAATACGTGCAAAGCCACAAATCAATGTTTTACCATAGTCAGGCTTATATTCTTCCACAACACCCTCATCCACAATACCAGCTAACACCTCCAGCATATCATAGGGTTTGACTCTTTCGACAGGAAATGCTTCCAACAGCTGTGCACTCGAAATCCCTGGGTCTTTAGGCCCTACCCGATCAAATCCCGCCTTTTCAGAGGCTCCGATTTTATCAAAAATCTTCTTGATTGCATCCAGACAATCTTGATCCGAATCATATTTATTATCTGTCACTCCAGAAATCTCACAATGAGTTGTCGCTCCTCCCAAGGTTTCATTGTCGATAACTTCCCCGATTGCAGCTTTTACCAAGTAGGATCCTGCCAAAAAGATGGATCCTGTTTTATCCACGATCATAGCTTCATCAGACATGATGGGTAAATAAGCTCCTCCTGCAACACATGAACCCATAATTGCTGCAATTTGAACAATCCCCATTGCCGACATTTTCGCATTGTTTCGAAACTGCCTTCCAAAATGCTCCTTATCCGGAAAAATTTCATTTTGCATTGGCAAGAAAACTCCTGCACTATCCACCAGATAAATGATTGGAAGCCTGTTCTCCATGGAAATTTCCTGAGCTCTTAAGTTTTTCTTCGCTGTCATAGGAAACCAAGCACCTGCCTTTACGGTCGCATCATTGGCCACTACGATACACATTCTTCCCTGCACAAAACCAATCCCTGTAACCACTCCGGCAGATGGGCATCCTCCCTCCTCCTCGTACATTCCATCTGCAGCAAATGCCCCTATCTCCAAAAATTCAGAATCACTATCCAACAGATAAGCGATCCTTTCTCTAGCTGTCAGTTTGCCTTTATCGTGTTCTTTTTTATTTCTTTTGGGGCCACCTCCCAATTTGACAGCATTGTACTTTTGCTCTAAATCGATTAATAAGTCTTGAATCTTTTCTGAATTTGAACTCATGGATACTATTGGGTTTATGATATTCTATTCCCAATCTACAATAGCTCAAAGAAAATCCAATAAAGAACGCTTCTTGAAAAACTAAGATTTCGATTTTGATCAAATAAAAAATGGCCCATTTGGGCCAAAATTTCATATCCTTGAATTGGGTATAACTAAATTTAACAAAGTTTAATTCGTTCCCTCAATCTCATTTTTATAGTCGCGAATTGATCTAAAAATCGCAGAAGCCATATACTCTTGCCCTTTCTGACTCATCAAAAAAGTCTCTTCATTGGTGTTAGAAAGGAAACCTAACTCCACCAATACTGAAGGCATAGATGGGGTCCATAACACATAAAAGGGACCTTGTTTCACTCCTCTACTTTTTCGGCCTACACGGTCCTTAAACTGCGTTTCAATGTTGTCAGCCAAAGAAATTGAGTTATCTACAAAGGCTTTGGACATCAAATTAAACATGATATAAGACTCTGGAGAAGATGGATCGAAGCCTTCATATCTTTCTTTGTAATCTTCCTCTAGCATCATCACAGAGTTTTCTCTTTTGACGATATCAAAGTTTCCTTCGAAATGCTTCATCCCCATTACAAAAGTTTCAGTGCCATATGCAGACTTACTAGGAGCTGAGTTGGAATGGATTGACACAAACAAATCAGCTTTGTTCACGTTGGCAATCTGAGGACGTTTTTCTAAGGTTGGGAAGCTATCATCCTTTCTGGTGTAAATAACTTCCACATCTGGTAAATTTTCTTCGATATATTTACCGACTAACAGAGTCACAGCTAAATTAATATTCTTCTCTCTTGATCTCGAACCTAAATTCCCAGGGTCTTTCCCACCGTGTCCGGCATCCAATACGATCTTTTTCATTCGAAAAGAAGGCATCATTGTTTCGTTGGGAATAAAGCCACCAAACACAAAAGGAATTAGGATAATTAGAGAAAGAAGAATTTTTTTGTTTTTGGACCGTTCCATGAGGGCAATAAAATTAACTTTACGCGAAATTTCACTCAATATAAATAAAGCGCAAGTAGCTGTGCAGGGAAGTAGACTCCTTTTTTTAAGTATTTTCATTTCGCTGATTATGCCTTTGATGGCTAATGCTCAGCAATCTGGTAGAGTTCAGGAACGTCGATTGACACCTCCTGACACGCTCCAAGTTCCTCCTGTAGCAAACTTGGACACTATTCCCATTACTGCAGATACACTTGCTATACAAGATTCGACAAAAATTGTGCCTTCTGGTCCGATTACCACAGAAATTGATTATTACGCTGAAGACAGTATCGTTACTGACTTCGAAACCAACAAAGTATACCTTTACAATCAAGCCTGGTTTGAATACGGTCAAATGAGATTGGACGCCGACCGGATTGTAATCGATTGGGAAAATAATGAAATCTACGCCTCAGGTGTAACTGATAGTACTGGAACGATTAGCGGAAATCCATTTTTCAAGGACGGTGAAGCTGTCTATGAAATCCGTAAGGAAATGCGCTACAATTTCAAAACCCAAAAGGCAATCATTAAGGATGTTGTGACAGAACAGCAAGATGGAATCCTGAGAGGGGAAACGATCAAAAAGACCAAGGATGGTAGTATTTATCTTGATCATGGATATTATACAACCTGTAAACTCACCGAACCGCATTGGCATATTTCATCCAATAAACTGAAGTCCATAGAAGGAAAGCAGGTAGTTTCAGGGCCTTTCAATTTATATTTCAATGGAATTCCAACACCATTGGGATTACCCTTTGGAATCATACCGAATACACCTGAAGAAAAAGCTTCGGGAATCATTTTCCCAAGTTATGGACAAGAAAAGGTAAGGGGTATTTATTTAAGAGATTTCGGATATTATTTCGCCTTAAACGACTACATACACGCTAGAATTACCGGTGATATTTATTCAAAAGGTGGTTGGGGAGTCAAATCCCAATCTGTCTATAAAAAGAGATATAGGTTCAGCGGGGGTTTTAATATTGACTTTCAAAAATTCAAATCTCCAGAGACAGAATTAAATCCTGTTGATTACAACACATTTAGGGTTACTTGGAATCATACTCCTGAAACCAGAGGAACAGGAAGATTTTCAGCCTCAGTCAATGTGGGTAGTACCAGCTATTTCAACACAGTAGTCAACCAAAATTTCCAGAATAATATCACTTCGGATTTGCAGTCCAGTGTCAATTATTCCAAGACATTTTCAGGCACTCCTTTTTCCATGTCTTTTGCGGCACAGCATTCGCAATCCATTTCAACAGGTGAGGTTCGGTTGAGATTACCGTCTATGAATGTGAGCATGAATCGCCAGAAGCCATTTGAAAAACTAACCAGATTTGAGCCTTTACGAACATTGAATATTGCTTGGACATTTGATTTCCAGAATTCCATCAATAATAAAATTCAAAACACCTCGCCTATCGATGAAGAGCTAGGAGGAACAACCAGTTCAGAGTTGATTCCATTTACACCTAGTAACTTTGCACTTTTGCTAAAAAATGCGAATAATGGTTTTCAGCACCGAATCCCTATCAGTTCCAACTTTACCCTTTTCAAATATTTTACTGGTACTGGCTCCTTCAACATAGATGAAAAATGGTATTTCCAGAAATTGAAATATTTCTATAATCCGGTTTCTGAGCGAGTGGATCAAGTGGTAGAGAATGGATTTAATAGAATCTCCACCTATACCAGTTCATTCAACATGAACACCAACATCTATGGTTTCTTCAACTTCAAAAAGGGGAAAATTGAAACCATCAGACAGCATATTCAGCCATCATTTGGCTTTAGTTATACACCTGATTTCACTGGTGAGTCCTACGGCTATTATCAGAATGTTCAGATCAATGAAGAAGGTGACACTAGACTTTACAGTAGACATTCTGGATTCATCTATGGAGGTGCTCCTTCTGGAGAGTCTAGATCTTTGACGATGAGTTTGAGGACTGTATTGGAGGCAAAAGTAAAAAATGCCAAAGATAGCACAGGAGATAACCCCACTAAAAAGGTACCTATCCTGGAAAACTTGGATATGAGTTCCTCCTACAACATGGCGGCAGACTCTTTCCAGTTGGCGCCAATTCGAATTTCTGCTAGAACGAGCTTTTTCCAGAGGAAGCTCTCTATGGCTTTAAGCACCACATTGGATCCCTATGCCACAGCTCCTTCCCTAAATTCATCGGGAACGGAAGTGATCAGAAGGATCAATGAATTTGCTTGGAAAAATGGCCAGGGAATTGGTACTATTCGAAATGCATCCTTAAACCTAAATGCCTCTATCAATCCGAGTAATAGTGCTCAAAACCCGAATGAAGTCAGGGATGAGTTGACAAATCAATTCCTTCAGCAAGGAGGTATAATGGATGATTTTGTAGAGAGTCAAATCAATCAAATTGTCAATGACCCTAGCCAATACATTGATTGGAATATTCCTTGGAACTTATCTTTCGGATACAATTTAGCATACAGCAAAGCTCCCTCTGGGACTACCAATATTACTCAGGCAATTCAACTATCGGGTGACTTATCTCTTTCTGAAAAATGGAAGATCAATTTCAATACAGGTATTGATTTGCAAGCAAGAAATATAACTCAATCCATGATTGGGATTGCCCGAGATTTACATTGCTGGCAGATGAATGTCAATTGGGTACCTTTTGGTCGATTTACGTCTTACAACATTGATATCCGGGTGAAATCAAGCATACTTCAAGATTTGAAAGTATCAAGAAGAAGAAGCTTCTTCGACCGGTAATAGAGAAATAAAAAAGGGAAGCGATGCTTCCTTTTTTCTATTAATCCATATCCAATAATCTCCTAGCCCTCGCTAAGTCCTCTGCTGTATCTATGGCGATAGGCTGATGCTGAGTTTCAACCATTCGAATTTTTATTCCAGATTCGAGCATTCTTAGCTGTTCGAGCATTTCTATCCCCTCCAACTCACTTTTACCCATGCCAGTATATTCCAATAGGGTTTCTCTTCTGTATGCATAAATTCCGATGTGCTTCCAATAGAAAAGATCCCTGATTTTATCTCGGTTATAAGGAATCGGAGACCTGGAAAAATATAAGGCATCCCCATTTTTGTCCGTTACCACTTTGACAAAATTGGGATTGTGCGCCTCATCCTCAGAAATCTTTGTCTTCAAGGAAGCTACTCGAATAGAGGAATTCTGAAATACCTTCACCAAATCCTCTAGAGATTGTTTGTCCTGAAAAGGTTCATCTCCCTGCACATTGATGACTACATCTGCATCCACCTTTGAAAGAGCCTCTGCGATTCGATCTGAGCCACTTTCATGTTCCTTTTGGGACCGGAATACATTTCCACCAATTGCATCAACCTGAGCCTGAATTTGATCATGATCCGTGACTACCCATACTTCATCGAACAGTCCCGTTTCTAAGGTACTCTGATAGGTTCGTTGGATAACGGATTTTCCATGAAGGTCCTGAATCAATTTTTCAGGCAATCTAGTGGAAGCAAATCTTGCCGGAATAAGGGCTGCTATTTTCATCTGTATTTTTTACCGGGTACGGAAGAGCTTTTTGATTTTTTTCAAATAAGAAGTCTCCTTCTTTTTTATTTTCTTTTTCTTCTCCTCCAAATCATCCCCGTAATAATTGTACATGTATTTATTGTTCTGAGAATACAAATAGGTGTTTCCATAACCATAATTATATCCTTCATAATGGTATCCAGAATTGATGATTCCATTAAATACGCCATAGACATTTTTCACTTGTTTATTATTAAACAAGTCATTGATCATAACCAAGTGGTCCTTTACTGTATAATTCTGCCTAACTACATATAAATTGATATCAAACAATCTCATCAAATCGATGGTTTCAGAAACCAATCCCATAGGTGGGGTATCAAAAATGATTACATCAAATCTTTCATCTAAGTATTGCAAGAAATCTTTCAATCTCTGGGTTTGTAATAACTCCGCTGGATTGGGGGGAATTATCCCTGAAGGAACATAAGATAAAAATTCCTGATCGGTCTCCTTTACAATATCCTGTGCTTCAACTTTTCCGATCAAATAAGTTGACAATCCAACTTTTTCTGAATCACCAAAATAAGTGGCTAATTTTGGTCTTCTTAAATCCCCTCCGACTACTACCGTTCTTTTGGATCCCAAAGCCATAGCTGATGCCAAATTCAAGGAAGTAAATGTTTTACCCTCTCCAGAAACCGAAGAGGTTACTAGAATTCTTTTTGTGTTTTTTCCACTTGCTAAATATGTGATAGCTGATCGTAAAGATCTAAAAGATTCTGCCACAGCAGATTTTGGATGTTCTAAAACAACTTTGTTGGTTTCCTTTTGAGAAAAACCAATCACACCCAATTGAGGAATCATGAAATGTTTTTTAAGATCCCTTTGGTCCTTAATGCTATCGTCAAACATATCTCTGACTACAATAAAACCAAAAGGTAAAAACAGTCCCAAAATGATGGCCAGCGCATAGTTTTGTTGCTTTTTGGGAAATACCAAAGTACCTCTTTTAGCTGCATCCAAAATGGCATTATCAGAAACATTTGATGCTCTTGCAATTCCCGCCTCCGCACGCTTCTCTAAAAGATAAGTATAAAGAGATTCTCTTAGTTTGAATTCTCTGAAAATCCCGGTGTATTCAGATTCTGATTCTGGCAATGTTGAAAACTGAGCATCATAAGTTCTAATTTCTCTTTGAATTCCCTGTTGTTGTTTTCTTGTATTTTCAATAAGGTTGACCACATTTTCAAACAAGCCATCTTGAACTTTCTCCATCTGGACATCTATTTTGATGACTTCAGGATGGTTTTCATTGACTGTTGCAAGAAGTTTTCGTCTCTCTTGAGAAAGTCCTACCAAGGTTTGAATCAATCCGTTTAATAATGGATCCGGAACTCCAATTACAGAGGGTGCGATTACATCGGAGAAATCCTTACTCTTTCGCTCCATATAATCCCGAATCTCTTCAAAATACTTCAATTGGTAATCCAGCTGGGCATTTTGTTCATCAAGTGCATTCATCTTTGATAGAATGTTGGAAAACTCTGCTGAAACATCCAATAATTTATTTTCAACTTTGAACTCCTGTAGCTCACGCTCTTTGTTTTTCAAAGAGTCCTCCAAAAAACCTAATTGTTCCTCAATAAATGCTATTGTATTCTCCTGGATTTTATTCTTTTCATTTAAGTCATAATCAATATACGACTCCATCAGGGCATTAATATAATCTCTACCTTTTTCCACCACCTTGGTGGTAGTGCTTAATCGAAGGACTGAACTATATTCATTTTCTGTATTCACATTGACTGCTCTAGCCCAGCTTTCTTCTAAAGCAGACGGATTTTTCAATTGAAAAACAACTTCATCACCAACCCTACCAGGATTTACTAAGTAGACTGTGAATTTTGATCTAGCTGATTCAATTTCTTCTCCGAAAGTATATGTTTTATCATAAATGGATTCGTCCCCTGCTGCCTGCGCAGAATTGATATCCAATAAGCTTTCTGAGAATGGTACTAGTTTAAAATTATCCTCAGAAAGGATCTGAAGTTCCACTTGAGTATCAGCAACCTGCAAATGATCCCAATCTACTTTGATTCTGATTGGAGATCTATCATAAAGCTCAATTGCTTTGATATTAGTTTTCGCAAAATATTCAACATCAAAATGAACCTTTTTCAATGCCTCCCTCGCCAAATTTTTTGACCGAAGTCTCAGGATATCATTTTCTAGGTTAATTCCCGAATTGAAAATATTGGATCGGTCTAAAATTCTCGCTTCAGGAGAAGTATTGGTTTTAATTACCATTGAACCAGTCACTTCATACTCATCTACTGTATAGCGATGAAACAAAAAAGTTGCTATGAGAAAAATCAGCGTGAATAATACATACCAAGGCCAATAACGAATATATTTGGCCACGACATAACGAATCTCTAATGCCTTCTCCTCATTATCTAACTGACTGAGATCTAACTTTTCCATAAAGGTTAATTCCCTTGAGTGACCAAATTAATTATCAATAAAGTTGAGGCCAACAAACCTGCAAAAAGTGCCATTGAAGCAGTCAAATTATCGGCTGTTCCAATTTGTCGGATTTTCATAGGCTCCATATACAAGATATCATTTGGTTGGATAAAATAAAAGGGGCTAGCCAAGATCGCCCGATCATTCAAATTTATTTGGTGGATCTTTGATCCTCCATCATATTGCCTTACCACAAATAATTTATTCTTTTTACCCAAAATCGTCGTTTCACCGGAGTTGGCAAGAGCATCGAATACCGTAGCTCTATTTTTATAAATAATTTGAACTCCAACGTTATTAAATTCACCTAAGGTAGTATACCGAATCCCGGCAATTCTCAGCTTAACATAAACTTCTTCTTTAAAAAATTCATTGATTTTATTCTGGATCAAATTTTTCGCATCCTCCTCGGTCAATCCCGCAATCTTAGTCTTACCCAGTTTCGGAACCTCCACTTCTCCATTCTGGTCTATCTTATACCCTCTAAAATACAATGGATCTGACCCTTGTCCACCACCACCACCTGACCTTGCCATATTCGTATTGGACCCAGAGTTTTGAAAAGAAAATGCCTTTGTCAACTCTTCATCAGATGAAGCAAAATCTATTTCAACCATATCATATGGCTGAAGAATATACTCATAGTCTACTTCCGCAAATGGGATAAATTCATTTAGTTCGTAAGATGTACTATCTGTCAAGTTTTGTAAATAGGTAATCCGCTTATTACTAATACAGCTTGAAGCCATCAGCAGAAGTAAAAAGAATGCGGGGAGAATTCTCATAAATTAAAAGGAAAAACCAATTCAAATATATACAAAATGTTGAGGAGGGATATTTTTAGTTGAAGAAATCTAAAATCCAATCTGACATCGACAATAGATTCGCATTTGAATCAGGTTGAAACTCAATAAAAAACCTTCAATTGTGCTTGTTAAAAAAGGAAGTCTCGCTGATAAATTGAATTTTTAAGAAAATCTAAATAAAAAGAATGTTTTTAAAACTGGTATTATAATTTAGGAAATCCCAAAAAAAATATATGACCCCACGTCAAGCCAAAGAAGAAGATATTCCTGCTATTGTTGACTTATTAAAATTATCCTTGGGAGAGAGTTTAACTCCAAAAACCATCTCTTTTTGGAAATGGAAACATCTCGAAAATCCTTTTGGAAAGTCTCCTGTTCTCCTTTTGGAGGAGAATGGAAAAATTGTTGGAGTAAGAGCTTTCCTCCAATGGAGATATTTGATTAATGGGGAAAACATGTTAGCTGGAAGGGCTGTCGATACTGCGATTCATCCTTCTTATCAAGGAAAAGGTCTATTTACGAAATTGACTAAAAAACTTTTGGACCAAGTTGAGCAAGATGGCTTTCAATTTATCTTCAATTCACCAAACAATCAAAGCCTTCCGGGTTATCTAAAAATGGGTTGGGAAAGATGGGGAAAATTACCTCTAAAAATTCAATTGAACCCTTTTCCAAAAAAAAATAAAGGTCTAAGTAAACCAGATTGGAGACTGTTGGATCCCCTAATTGAGAATATAGAAAATTCACAAGGTTTAGAGTCTGAAATTCAAACCAAACTTGAAAAGGGATTCATCAATTGGAGATATGAACACTGTCCAATCGTTGATTATTTTTGGATCAGTGATCAAAGCACCTATTTAATGATTTTTCGCCTTAAAAAAAGTCGGGTTGGGACAGAATTTAGAATAGTTGAATTTTATAAAACTCCCGAATTTTCTGAATTTGGAATCGAACAAGTAAATCAACGACTTAAAAACAAAATCACGGAAACAGGAGCAAATTTCATAAGCTTCTCTGGGTTACAGTTTCCAAATTCACATTTGAAATTGGGTATTTTACCAATTATTAATCAAGGTCCTTTGGTGACATTAAGAAATCTAAACAGTAAAGCATCCCCACTGGATCTCCCATGGTCCTGGAGTTTGGGTGATCTTGAGCTGTTTTAACTTTTACTCAACAAAAAAGCTGACTCCATTTCTGAAGCCAGCTTTTCTTATCTATCAACAATATTATTTTACCAAGGAACTGTCGTGCCTTGATACAACCAGGATTTCGACCACTGACTATCCTTTCCAAAGTTTCCGGAATACTCGGTCAATTCCAATCTATCCAAGGCCCCGTTAATACTTGAAGAGTTATTGTTATACTCATCATTTCCATATTGGAATCTCAACGCAACAACCGGCTGAGGTGAAAGAGGACCTGCTTGAAGGGCTGGATAACCTGTTCTTTTGTAATCAGCAAATGATTCGGCAGCAGCAGTCCAGCTAGCTACCCATTTCTGAGTAATCACTTGCTCCACAGAATTATCGAAGACAACATCATCCTGAGCAATAAACTCATCGTAACCATCTTCATTACCCCAAGTCTCAAGAGAACTCAAAATTCCAGCATAGTAATGATCTTCCGCAGAACCTACACTCCATCCTTTTAAGGCCGCTTCTGCCAAGATAAAATGAACCTCAGCCGCGGAAATCAATCGGGATTTCAAAATACCTCCACCTTCATTCATATAGGTATCAGCCAATTGAGATACGTGTTGGTTTTGAGTACCCTGTCCAGGTGAAGGGTTCCCATTATAGGAAGAAGGAACAGCGATAGCTGGAGGAAGACCTACATACATATCGTCATTGTACTCCACTTCATTCGGATTGAATTTTCTGGTGAAATCATAGCCTGAATAATTGTCTACAAAATCATCAAAAGCATAAGTAACTACTTCTAAAGGCTCTCCATCCAATCGGATAAAATCTTCAGAAGCTGTAGCCAAAGACTCATCTGCAACCCAACGTACTCTCACTGGAGCAAAGAAGGTAGAAAGTCTAGGGTCACTAGTTCCCATCAATTGATCAATGAAGGTCTGACATGCCTGATACCTTTGGAAATCATCTGGGTTCAAAGGAACGTGTCTGGTAATCCAGATATCACTAGCCCCACCTGTATAATCCAATACTGCATCCTGAGAAGAGCTTTGGATAAAATCACCTGATGAGTAGATAGCCTCAATCCCAGCTTTGGCAACATCTGGCTTCTTGCTAGAAATTCTCATGTAATATCGAAGTAGCAAAGAATTGGCAAAACGCTTCCACTGATTAACATCTCCATTAAAATACAAGTCATTTTCTGGTAATACACCGACATTCGAGGCATTTTCAAACAAGGCTACTGCACTTTTAAGATCCGCGATTACCCCATCATAAATTACCTCTTGATTATCAAAAGAAGGAAATTGAAGTTCTAAATCCGGCTGATCTCCTTGAAGTGCATTTGTATAAGGTGCATCTCCCCATAGATCTGTAATATTTCCAAATACAAATGATTTCATAGTCAATGAAATTCCTTGGAAGAAATCATTATCCAATGCGACTGCTCTTTCATAAAGCAGATTGTTGTCTCTAAGGATACTGTACCAGCCTCCCCATCCTGAGTTTTCCCATGAATAATAGTTATGGCCATCAAACCAGCCATTCTTCTGGGTATGCTGAACTGCTCCAGCCAGATTATTTACTCCCAAATCAGTGTAGGACTGAGCAGAGGAAGCTAGGATACCCGGTAATAACAGATTTGGATTTACTTCTGTTGGATCAATACCATATGGATTGATATTTAACTCATCGAGTTTATCGTCACAGGCGGTAAACCCAACCCAGCAAACCAAACCCAGAAACAAACTTTTATATAGTTTAGATGAATTTTTCATGATTCGTTGATTTGAGGTATTAAAGATTAAAGTTCAATTTGAAGCCTACAGGAGCTGTCCAAGGCATCACATTTTGTCTTTCGATTCCTTGACGGAACTGGGAAGATGTATTTCCTTGATTTCCGCTATTCGCCCAGAATGCTCTTTCAGGGTCGATACCTACTTGAGCTTTGGTCCAAATCATCAAGTTTCTAGTGTAAACAGAGAATGTGATGTTTTTGAATGCTCCCATATTTGGAAGTCTATATCCCAAAGACAATTCTCTCAGCTTGATAAAAGTGGCATCAAAAGTCACTTGCTCATTGAAACTCCAAGGATAGGTATCAGTGATTGGATAAAAGTTCGTGCCTTCACCACCCAAATGCTCCTCGTACACGTCATCTGAATAATCATCAGGAGTATCCTGTCCAGCTGTCTGAATTACACCTGGTACGAATGCTCCGTCATTTCCATTCTCATCTATATAGTAACCTCCTGTTTCGGCTGTATGCCCACCAACTCTTGGGAAATCTCCCGGTCCTGGTATGATATATCTATCTGGATCTGACTTTAGCAAAGCGATCAGCTCATCTTGTGAATAAAGAGAACCAGGGATCAACATATCCAATTGTCTTTGAGATTTCCAATCAGATTCACCATACCTATAGGTAAATGACATGAATTCACCACCTTGTCTCCAATCGATGCTGGCACTGATTACAAATCTTTTGATATTCAATGTAGACTGGAAGCCCAGCATAAAATCAGGATTGAAATTCCCAACTTTTCTTAAATCCTCGGTATTGGAAAGGCTTTGCCATTCTCCATTATTTGAAAGGATCGGCCACTTATAATAAGGAGAGCTAGGATCTTCTACCTGCGCAAAGCCTCGACTGTACATATCACCGATTTGCTCACCTACAAAAGTGATAGCACCACCTCCGTTTTCACCCCAAAGGGTGATTCTATCCAAACCATCCGTCAGTTCCTTTACGGTAGTTCTGTTTCTACTCCAGTTAAAGTTCACATCCCAAGTCAAATCTTGCTTTTGCAAAACAGTACCCCCTAAAGCCAATTCCAAACCTTTACTTTGGATCAGACCGGCGTTAATCAATCTTCCGGTATAGCCTGAAGAGGCTGGAAGATTTACTGAGAAAATCTGATTCCTGTTATCAATGATGTAATAAGTCCCTGAGAATCTTACTCTGTTATTGAACATATTCAAATCAATACCCCCTTCATAGGAAGTAGCTTGTTCCGGTTTCAAATCTGGATTCAATAAACCAGACTGCATACTTGCGGTATTGATGCTATTATAAAGCCCTGTATTTAAGTTTGGAACCAAGTTGTAAGGTCCAGTATCGTTACCTACTTGAGCCCAACCAAATCTAAATTTGAACATGTCAATTTTATCAGACATACCCAATGTATAATTTGCCAACCAGCTCAAAGAGGCTGAAGGGTAGAAATAGGATCGATTTTCTCTTGGCAAGGTAGAAGACCAGTCATTTCTAGCTGTCAAATCCAAGTACAATTGATCAGCATATCCAAAAGAGGCTAATCCATAGATTGAATAAATTGCTCTTTTATAATAGGAATTTGAAATTGATCTGTTGTCAGCAGGAATATTCTGAACGTTATATATACCCGGAATCACCAAGCCGTTATTTCTATTTCCACCTACACCAACATTGGTTCCAAAACCATGTCTTGTCATGATGTTACCCCCTACTGAGGCATTGACATCTAGCTTTCCAAAATCTTGATTCCAAGAACCCAGAATATCTGCATTTGATTCTTGAGTGGAAATATCTGAAACATAATATCCCCCTCTTGCCATTCTACTATAACTAAAAGGAATCTTGGTTTCCAAGGTCTCGTCTGAACGATCCAACGAATATCTAGCTCTCACATTGAAAGATTCAGAGAATTGGTAATCCAATGAAGCATTTCCATAAATTCTATCTCTGACAAAGCCATTTCTAATTCCCAAAGCAATAAAATATGGATTATCACCTTGTTCTGTTCGAACTTGCTGAATCTCTTCCTGACCTGGAACCCAATAATCTTTCATTTGCTCATAGTCGATATATGGAGAACCATAAACTGCTTCCAGAGGATTCGCCCTTCTATCACCGGTACTTGGTCTGTTATTTGACTTACTATTCACATAATTAATATTTGAATTGAAAGTCAACTTATCTGTGATTTTATAGGATAAAGAGGTTCCAAAACTATTTCTAAACAAATCAGAACCTGGAATGATACCTCTGTTCAACATATTAGAGTAGGAAGCTCTAAATGAACCCCGATCATTTCCTCCATCTACTGAGACATTATTGGAAGAAGTGATTCCAGTTTGCATAAAGTCTCTCATTGCATTAGGATATGCAATCAATTCAGTGGCTATTGGGTTTCCGTTTGCATCTAAAGGGCTATTCCACTGAATCGCTGTATTTCCTGCATTCAATTCTGGACCACCCCAATAGGCAGACCCTTCATTAAACACACCTTCTCTATTACCATTGGCATATTTGTAATGAAAGTCTAACAATTTGGTAGCTTGCTCAAATACGTTACTTGTGGAAAATGAAACTCCAAGGGATTTTTTATTACCACCGGATTTGGTAGTAATGATTACCACACCATTACCTGCTCGAGTACCATACAATGCCGCAGCACTAGGCCCTTTCAATACGGAAATACTTTCAATATCATCGGGACTTATATCCGAAATAGCATTACCATAATCGACTTGATTACCATCCCCATTTTGTCTTACGTTATTCAGGGAGTTGGACATTGGAATCCCATCTACTACAAATAGCGGCTGATTATCAGTAGTCAATGAAGTAGCACCACGGATTACCATGCTAATGGAAGATCCCGGGCCTGAAGTCTGATTAATCTGTACACCTGGCATTCTACCTGCCAAAGAACCCAAAACGTTTTCTTGAGATACTTGAGTCAATTCTTCACCTTTTACACTCGACACATCATATCCTAAGGAACGCTGATCTCTTTTGATACCAAAAGCTGTCACAACCACCTCAGACATATCTGTAGCAGTTTCCGACATGGTCACATCGATAGAGGACTGATTTCCTACCGTAATTTCTTGAGGATCAAACCCTACATAAGAAAAAACAAGGACTGAAGTCGGACCAGATACATTGATAGAGAAAGTCCCATCAATTTCTGTTACTGTACCATTGGTAGTACCTTTTTCAAGTACTGTAACCCCAGGAAGAGGAAGTCCATCCACGCTGGAGACAATTTTACCTCTCACCTGCTGGGCCTGCATGGCTTCTTCCATCGGAGTGAGGGTAGGCGAAATCATGGCTGATGCCTCAAAGAGAGGGATCATGGCCATTCCAAAAATCATGGGTACTCCCCACAAAATCTTGGTCTTTCTGTTTTTGGAAAAATGTTTCATAAGCAAACAATTGTTAATCGAGTTTTCAGATTTACTCTATTGGTTTTTGGTTGGAAGATTCGTTTTTTACTTGCTTTTCCACTGAATCAAAAAATTCCAGAAAAGCATGGTCCAACTCAGATGATCCTTTTGCTTTTTTCACTTCTTGTAAAAAAAGATCAAATTCATCTCTGGATATTTCTCCCTTGGACAACTTTCCAAGCAATTCCTTGATAGTTGGATTTTTCATAGGCTGCACCTTCAAATTCAATACCCTATACTTTTAAAAATGGACTACCTAATTACTGATTACCAGATTGTTATTTTGAATTCCATAAAAACAAATCAGGCTTAACAATTAGGAAATATTAGTTTTTTAGCATTTTACTAAGGACCTCAAAATCATCGAATTCTGAATTCCACTGGCTCTTTTTTATAAAAATCATTTTAAAACCTCATCTGTGCCCCTGGAATCGGACCATGAGAAAAAGCCGCAATGGTCGCCACAACCAAAATCACTAAGAAGGCTATCAATCCAACCTTCGAAGGTGAATACATAGACAGTGGACTATCTTCAGGTTTATTTTTTAACCTTGACATCAAATAAACAATAACTATGAAATTCAAGAGGTAGAGATATTGCTCTATTCTACCAATGCTAATAAATGCACCCGTTATTAAAATAGAATAACACATATAGGCCAGAAACAAAGTCAAACCTATCTGCTTCAAAAAGGGACCATCTCCGATCAAGCCTTTATTCAATTTTTTATAGCTACCAAAAGAGATCATTTGCATCAGAACCCAAATAATAAAAGCCAGGATCAGGGTGAAACTCGCCCAATAAGATGGATTGGAAAGTCCAAAATTTTCAAAAGTTGGAAGAAGATCTCTTTCCACGAATGACTGATGAAAGACTATCAGAGGAATGATTCCAACTAATCCGATCAAGGACCACTTTAATCGCGGATTGAATTGGTTCTGTTCGGAAGCTTCTGTTTTACCTGAATTCTTAAAACCAGTCAAGGTTCCATAGGCCATTCCCAAACCTCCAAAGAATCCCAAACTATACTCCATGACATTCCAAAAGTTGAAGTGGATCTTCGATAGAAAACCCATCACTTGAAGGAAATCTCCAAAAGCAAATCCCAACCCTCCACCAATAGCTGAAAACAAAGCAGTTCTCAAGGCACCTGCGTGATGGTTTCGTACCATATAATAAAGCATGGCTATCCCTGCTCCTGCACAAACTCCCCAGGCCTCAGATCTTGGAGGTGTCATCAAGATTCCCAATTGCTCTATTATGAAAAAATAAAAAATCAAGGCTCCTGCTGTCATTTCAACAACCAGTTGAGGCCAGGCTATTTTCTTTCCAGAACTTCCTTCTTCAAGGCCTAATCCGAACAAGCCTCCTCCCAGCAATCCATACAAACCACCAATCACTCCCAACATCAAAAGGCCATAGGTTGCATTTAGCCAATCCTCAGATCGACCATATCCAACGACTACTCCATAGCTCATCATACCCCCCATACCCCAACCGATCGCTCCCATCAAAGAAGCTTTCACCCCGACTATCATCCATTTGGGATTTCCTATACTGAAAATCAATAATAAACAGGCTATCCCTCCAGCCCAAGCAGCTCCCTGCTCATGACCGAATTGACCTCGAATGGCCCAGGTAGTACCTAAGGTTAGGGCCGTCAGTAAGATGATGATTTTGTTTTTGCTCATTTCCTACTATACCCTAAGGGATATAAATAGGACTATTTGGGGAACTAAAACTTAAATATACCCTTAGCCAATAAGAGAACTATTGCCGAATTTCTTCCTGTACTCACCGGGAGCATAGCCTGTCATTTGTTTGAATTGTCTGGCTAGATTTTTACTATCCTGAAACCCCAGGTCCACGGCTATTTCAAAAACACTCTGATCCGTATCCAAAAGTTTCTGGGCGAGCTTTTCCATTCTCACCTTTGTAATGTACTTGTAAACCGGCTGTCCCGTTATTTGCAAAAACCGCTTTTCCAAAGCTCTTCTAGAAAGTGGAACTTCCTTTACAACCTGATCCACCACCAGGTTTCTATCAATATTTTTATGAATATACGTTAATGCTTCAGCCACATATGCATCGGCAGATGCAAACATATCTGTTGAAGATCTTGTGATCACTTTGACCGGACCAACAACAATATCCCTATTATCCTTTTTCCCTGTCCGAATCATCTCATCCAATACCTGAGCAGATTCAAAGCCTGCTCGCTCGATATCCAAATCAATGCTCGATAATCTAGGGTCAGAAAGTTCACAAAGCGTCACATCATTATCAACTCCCAAAATTGCCACATCCTGAGGTACTCTGATTTTGTTGTGAATGCAAGCTTCTACAATATGGACTCCTTGATTGTCATCGCAGGCCATCAAAGCTACCGGCTTTGGCAGGTTTCGAAGCCACTTACTCAGAGATTTACTTTTATAATACCAGATATCGGTTGATCTGGATTTCTTGTGTTCAAAATAATTCACTTCATATCCGGCCTTGCGAATAGTATCTTCAAATCCTTCGGCCCGTTCCCTTGACCATACGATATTATTGAAGCCATAAAAAGCAAAATTGTAGTATCCCTTGTTTAAAAAATACTCGGCACCAAGTACACCTGTTTCCCAATAGGATCCCGTGATATTAGGGATTTTAGAAAACCGTTCTTTGAAATCCTGTGCAATTACTGGTAACTCTCCTTCAAAGAACTCCTCCTCCATTTCGTTGTAAAGTTGCCCGATGATTCCGTCTGCTTTCCATTCTTTAGCCCATTTCAGAATACCCTTCACACCCATCATTTCACGATAATACAAAGGCATCCGGCAAAATGTCCATTGCCCATTTTTACTGGAATAGGCACTGATTCCTTTCAAAAGGGACTTGCTATACTCTTCCGCAAAATCTAACAGTAATATTACCCGATGCATCTGATTAGCTAAATAATTCTTTGAATGATTTAACTCTTGAATTACTGACCAAAGGCTTTGCCCAAATCCCTATGAATAGAATGTATCCAAGAGGGATGAATAAGAAAAACATGGCTGTTTGCAAACCAACTATATCTGCCAAAGCTCCGATAATTAAAGGCACAATAGCTCCGCCTATGATTCCTGAACATAGTAATCCTGCGAATGTACCATGTGCAAAATCTACTGAATTCAGAGCCAAAGAGATCAAAATAGACCACATCACTGAAAGACAAAATCCTGAAAATGCAAAAGCAATCAAAACCAGATTCCCTTGTCCCAATAAGCCTGTCAACAATGAAATAATGCCACCAATTGTAAATAGGACCAGCACTAATTTACTATCCATGAATTTCAACAAAACCAGACCAAGCAAACAGCCTAAAGTCAAAAGCCCCCAGAAATAGGAAATGACTTGTGCCCCTCCCGTGCTTGGGTCTACTCCATGATAATCTTGTAAAAATTGGCTTACCCAATTGGCTATCCCCTGCTCAGTTCCCACATAAGAAAATATACCTAAGAAATACAACCAGACCATTCTTTTGCTCAAAAGGCTTTTCAGTGTTTTGCCCAATTCAACTTTCTCATCTTCCTTTAATTCCACCTTTGGAAAGTTGGTCAAACCAATCAGTATCAGCATCACGCATGCAAGTAATGCAAAAACAAAATATACAGACACCCATTTCATATCCTGAGGAACCCATTGCTCAAGTATTTGAATCCAAGAAGGAGCTCCTGCTGTAAATAAGGATTGATCCATATAGCTATAAAGCATCGGGCTTAGGAAAGAAGCTGCTCCAAATGCCAGTTGCCCCAAAACTGAATTGAATGCGAAATGCTCTTCTCCTCCAGTAACCCGCAAAAGAGGATTAATGACTACCTGAAGCATGGCCATTCCCATTCCAATGATGAACAAGGAACTCAATGCCGATCCAAAACGAGGATTGAATCCAAATAACAAAGCGCCAATTGCCGCCAAGCTAAACGCCAATAAAAGAACTGGCTTTTCTCTCCATCTCTCAACCAATAAGCCGGATGGTAAAGACATCACTCCATAAGCTACAAAAAATGCAAAGGGTAAAAACCCCGCCAGACCATAACTTAGGGAGAAACTTTCAATGATTCCCGGAATGATTGGGCCAAGGATATTGGACATCAGGGAAATGACAAAAAAGATCAAGAAAATCAGTAAAAGGATTTTGGTTTGCTTCTTCCTGTCAAAATCTAAATTAGGTCCGGGCATATTAATTTTTAAAATTATATTCTCAATTCTATAAAAAAGACTACTAAAAACTAAATTATTAACAGATTCTTCATGAAATAGAAATAAAAACAATCTGTTAGTCCATTTCCAAAATAGGAAGGTAACATCAGTAAATCAAACCAGTGGTAACATCCCACCTTAAATCATATGCATTCTTTCAAAAAGCCACTTTTTCTCCTGCTTTTTTGCTCCTATGTCTGCAGTAATTCTTTCTCCCAAAGTCTTACTTATGCAGAAAAGTTAGGTTACCCAAAAGGCAAAAAGGTTGTCATCTTTCATGTAGATGATGCCGGGATGTCTTTCGAATCAAATGAAGGAACTTTTCAAGCGATGCATGATGGGGTGGCTAGTTCTTGCAGTGTCATGATGCCTTGCCCTTGGGCTGGAACCTTCTTGAGATTGAGCAAAGACACACCGGGAATGGATATCGGCCTGCACTTGACTTTGACCTCAGAATGGAAAACCTATCGATGGGAGCCATTGGCTGGAAGAACTGTAGTACCGGGACTGTTGGACCCTGAGGGCTCTATGTGGCCTAGTGTGGAAGAAGTAGTCGCTCATGCTAGTCCAGAAGAGGTGTATTTGGAAATAAAGGCTCAGGTAGATCGCGCGTTACAGAATGGAATTCAACCCACACATCTAGATTCTCATATGGGGACTCTTTTTGCCACTCCTGAATTTCTGCAGGCTTATTTAAAAGTGGGGGTTGAATACGGCATCCCGATCATGTTCCCTGGTGGCAACAATAAGTTGATTACTGAAGCATTTCAAGAAGACATCATCAAACAACTCAAAAAAGCGGGTAAATACTCGGAAGGGATGGAACTACCTGAACCGGATATTCTTCAAGAAGCCGGCCCAATGGGTGAAAAAATCTGGAGTCTGGGACTTCCTGTATTGGATGATTTACATAAAAACAGTGGTGATTGGAGACCTGAAAAAAGCTCATTTACACAAGAAGAATTAACTCAGCATAAAATCAAGATGTTCCAAGAAACCTTGGACAAAATGGAGCCTGGACTGGCGATGATCATCGTCCATTGCAGTGAAAATACAGAGAATTTTCAACGGTTTTCCGGATCAGGCAGGTCTAGACAAGCTGACTTGGAAGCCATGGTATCTCCTGAGCTGAAAGCCTATATCGAAAAAGAGGGCATTATTCTGACTACCTGGAGAGAAGTAATGGAAAGAAGAAAAAATCTAAACTAATGAGCCTGAATACATCTTTAAAAACCGTTCTATCCTTTTTTTTGGGAATATTGATTTTCCCCTCCTTTGTAGCGGCACAAGGAAAACTCGTTCCGAGTTTGGCCAATGAGTCCATTTTCCCAATCCAGGGAAAGCATACTCATGCCAGTAGCATCGTAGCCCTTCCCAATGGAGATTTACTCACAGTCTGGTTTCATGGATCCGGAGAGAGAAAATCCGATGATGTCCTTTTGATGGGAGCCAGAAAAAAGAAAGGACAAGATCAGTGGTCAGAGCCATTTTTGATGGCCGATACTCCTGGCATCCCGGATTGTAACCCAGTCCTATTCCTTAATAAGAAAAATGAATTATTCCTCGTTTGGATAGCTGTAATGGCCAACGAATGGGAAAACTCCATTCTTCGCCTGAAAAGAAGCAAATCATTCAATTCAGAAGGAGCTCCCATCTGGAACTGGCAGGACAATATTTTACTCAAGCCAGGAAAAGAATTTGCCGAAGAAGTAGAAAAGAAATTCAAAGACCTTCCTGACTCACACCTGGGCTGGTCTGCTTATGCTCCAGAATATGAAAAATTGATTTTGGAAGCATCCATGGATTCCAAAAAGACAAGTGTCGGCTGGATGACCCGAATCAAACCTTTGGTTACTTCAGATAAAATCATTCTTCCGCTCTACTCTGATGGATTCAATTTCTCCATGATGGCGATTTCTGATGACCAAGGGGAAACTTGGAAACACAGTCTGCCTTTGGTAGGGAAAGGGCCCATTCAACCAGCTTTGATCCAAAAAGAAAATGGAGACATTATCGCCATGCTGAGAGATTCTGGCGATTCTCCTACGATGATTCAAGAAAGTATTTCAAAAGATCAGGGACAATCCTGGTCTGCAGCCCAAAAGACAAATTTCCCAAATACGGCCAGCGTAGAACTTCTGAAATTGAAAGATGGAAGATGGTGGATGGTTGGAAATGACATCCACGATGGAAGGTATCAATTGGCTTTATGGATTTCTTCGGACGAGGGGAAATCCTGGTCTCAGCCACAATACCTCGAATTGGACCCAAGCAAGCAAGGAGGGTTCTCCTATCCCGCAATTATTCAAGATAACCAAGGCCTCGTTCATCTCACCTATTCCAAACACTTAAAAGAAGGTAAAACCATCCAATACCGAATATTGGATCCAAATCAAATCAACTAATGACGAAATCAAATTTTTATGGATTGACCTTGCTCTTAGCAGTATGGGTTCAGTCCACAGTATTGGGCCAATCTGGCAGCGGAGGCACCTATTACGACACACCTTTTATTCAAGAATACGCGATTATCAATACCAAAGCACTTTCAGGACTTTCTCAGCAAAGCCTGGCAAGCAACCGCTCCAGTTATGTACAGGTTTTGGAAAACAATCAACTATTACACCCGGCAGGAGCTCAATTTCAGGTTTGGGGTACATTAGCTAGCGACCAAACCTATTTGCCAATGGCTGCAAAAAAAGTTCAGGCAATTGATAGCTATCAAGGTGAAATAGTTTACTTGGATGACAAATCAGTTTTCGCCAATGCTTGGGCAGGAACTCTCTTCTTAAAACATCAACTTCCTACAGCCCACATTTTCGAAGGAGGAAGGAATTTTGACTTTTTGATCTCTGATGGAAAGCAGCTTCAATACATTTCTCCTGATAGCGAGGAAGTGGTTAAACTTTCGGCACCTCAAGAGATTTTGGCAATTCAGTATGATCCTATTCAAGAGAAATTCTGGGTATTGAGTCCTTCAAAGCTTTTCCAATTTGACCAAAGAGGGAAGAAACTAATTGAAGTAGCGAGTGGAAAAAACTTAACTTCAATAGCATTCTATTCTCCCAAAAATCAATTGGTTATCGGTTCTGATTCAGGCTATTTCACTTTTGACATTGCTTCGAAAACCCAATCGCCACTGATCACTAAAATCCCCTGGACAGATATCAATGTCGTGGATACTAAAGACAATCAAATCTGGTTTGGAACTTCAAAAGGTGCATTTGCTTTGAATCCAGATGGTGAAATCAGCTATTACTTTTTGGAAAGATGGCTACCAGGAGAGGATGTCCTCGATATTTCATTCGGCAAAGACGAGGTATTTCTTTTGACCGATAAGGGCCTATCCACCATTGTCCAAAAGGAAATGACTTTGGCAGAAAAAGCAGAATACTTTGACGAATACACTCAGAAATATCACCTGAGAAACGGCTTCAATTCCACGTTGAATTTAAACACTCCGGGTAAAATCGAAACGGGAAGACTGGACGATTCAGACAATGATGGACTTTGGACTTCTATGTATTTGGCTTCGCAGGGATTTAAATATGCGGTTACCAAAGACCCTGAAACTCTGGTTCAAATCAAACAGTCGTTGATGGCTATGGATCGTTTGTTCACAGTGAATCCGGTGGAAGGTTTTCCTTCCAGGTCTTTTGAAAGATCAGGATATATCGAAAAGCTATCCGATCCTGAAAGATGGCAACATGCAACAGATCCTGAATGGGATTGGAAATCGACGACCAGTAGTGATGAGGTAATAGGGCATGTTTTTGTTTATGCTGTTTTGGCTGAGTTGGTCGAAGATGATTGGGTAAAAAACAAATCAATTGAATTGATTGATACTTTGATGACTCATATCGTGGACAATGACATGTACCTGATAGATTTTGACGGAAAGCCAACACTTTGGGGAAAATGGAATCCAGACTATGTCAATAACTTCCCAATTCAAGTTGGTGACAGGAAGCTTAATTCCTCCAACATCGTCAGCATGCTTCAGACAGCGTATCATTTTACCGGTAAGGAGAAATTTAAAGAGAAAGCTTTCGAGCTAATGGATGAATATGGGTATTTGGAAAACCTGATGCGTCCAATGGAGATAATAGGTCAAGCCGGAGACGGAAGTGATTCCTACAGCCAAATGCTTTCTGAAGCCTGGAATCACTCTGATGATGAAATGTATTTTGTTGGCTATTGGGGCCTATATAGGTACGCCTTCAATGAGGAGCTAAAAGCGAAATTCAAACAATCCATCGTCGATCACTGGCAAGCAGAAAGACCAGAGAAAGATGGTCTATGGGACATCATGACGGCATTGGTACAGCCTGAAAAATTTGATCTTGAGGAATCCATCTGGTTTTTACAAAAGCATCCAATTGATCTTATAAATTGGAATATTCAAAATAGCCATAGGAAAGATCTTCAAATGCTGGAGCCAAATTTCAGAAGACAAACTACCTCTCAGGTTTTGCCTCCATCAGAAATAAGAGTGGCACGACACAATGCCAATAGATTTGGTCTAGACAGCAATGGAAATGGTCGATCAATGTATAGTCCTGGCGATATTTGGCTCCTTCCTTATTGGATGGGACGCTATTTGGAAGTCATTCAATAAATAAAAAACAAACTCCACTTTTTTAAGGCCCAGATTCATAATCTTGAATCTGGGCCTTTTCTTCTCTTTCCTTAATTAATCGATAACAATTTCATAACGAACTGATTATTAATTGGTAATCTGCCCTAGATTTTCGCAAATTGAGGATTTAAATGCGTGATTTACGTACAAGGTTGGGTTTATTTTTTCAAAATTTATTGAGCAAAGTAACCCAGCCCATATGACAGCACCATCTACACAAACGATTGAAAACTTCAAAAAGGGGGATCAGGAGGCGATTGAGGAAGTTTACTACTTCTACAAGCCTACTGTAGTGAGGTTCATTTTATCTTTGATCAAAGATGCTGAGGAAGCAGAAGTAATTTTTCATAATGTTTTCCTAAAGATTTTGAGAAAGAAGAAGGACCTAGACTCTGAAAAAGGTATTCGCTCTTACATTTTTACGATTTCTAAAAATGAGGTGATTGATTACTTCAACCATCTCAACTCCAACAGGAAAAAGACAGACGAGTATTACAAAAACAGAATTGAAAGTTCCGTTGATATGAAGTTGGAAGAAGAAGCATTGATGATCCGATTGGAGGAGGCGATCGAGTCCCTTACAGACCAAAGAAAAAAGGTGGTCCGGCTCTCCTATTTTGAAAACTTATCTTATCAGGAGATAGCCGACCAAATGCTGATATCCAAAAACACTGTCAAGAATCATTTAATCAAGGCAAGATTAAGCCTGAGAAACTACTTAACATAGATAGATAACATTTTTAAGGACTGGTTGAATGGACCAGCCAAACTATTTTTAGAATTGAATTGGGTGATATAAGTAATTGGATTTTTTAACCTTCATTTTTTCTTCTTTTTACTCCTCACAAAACAGATGACTCAGATGTCTGGGCAAATCTGTTTGGATCACATCAATACCCAACTCCTTCAACTCCCAAATTCCTGCATCATTTCCGTTGATCGCCATAATATCGCGATTTCCTAAAGTGTTGGCCCAAATTCTACATTTTGGCTCTATAGATCTGATTAATTTCACAGCTTCGGGAATATCAAAATTGGAATCATCTATATGAACAATTTTAGGACTGTACTTTCGCAACAAATGCTCTAACTCCTCCATGGATCTGGCCCGAGGCATCACATATGCTTTAGGATTCTTGCCCAATACATAGTCCATATCCGCTTCGTCACAAAAGAAAATCGTCTGGTCAAACATCTTCAATTGCTCCACAGTCGCATAGATCTCTCCGATTTTATCACATTTGATATCCAAATCGATCATCAACTCCCCTTTCAAAGCCGATAACGCCTCATACAGGGTCGGCATCCTCGAATCAGTCAATTCCTGCGTATAGTCATTGACCAGAGGGAAAGACCTAAGCTGCGCATAAGTCATCTCCTCCACTTTCCCTGTTCCAAATGTGGTTCGGTTGATCGTTCCATCATGAATGATCATCAAGGAATCGTCAATCGAATTGCGAATATCAAATTCCACGATATTGGTTCCATTGTCAATGGCGTGTTTAAAAGCCAAAATTGAATTTTCTGGAGCTTCCATATGATCTCCTCGATGGGAAGCAATCAAAACTTGTTTTCCGGCTTTTTTCCTAAAGGACTTCTTGATTCCTTTCAAATTTTTAAAGCATTCTTCAGGCTGATTTAAGCGATCAAAATTCTGAAGATACGTTGCAAACAATTGGGCTTTTTCATCATTCAGTCTTTGAGAAAAGGAGAAAAATGAAATAAAAACAAAACTGACAGATAAAATAATCGGGATGGTACGCTTCATAAAATCATGTTTATTAAAGAACCCAAATTAAGAAGGAAAGGGCTATCCGATCCTTTAAATTTCCATGAAGCTTTGGGGCAAACAGTTTAAGAAATAGTGAAAAAAGAGAATTTCGAGTACCAATTCTAGTCTCAATTCAAAGAGCTCAGGTACTATAATGGAATGAAGAGAAATCTATTTCATGAAAAAATCAATCTTATTTTTCAACCTTTGGATCCTCATCCATTTCTTTCCGGTTTTTGCCCAGAACAATCCAGAACACATCATCCTTACTTGGAAAAATGACCCCGAATCCTCACAGGCAATCACTTGGCGATCGGAAAAACCGCTAGATCATCCAATCGTTGAACTTTACAAGTCAAGTTCTAGCCCAATTGAATCTTCTGTCAAAATTCCGTTCAGTCTTGACTCAAGCAAGGTTTCATTAGCTGATCAAGGTACTTGGTATTATTATTCAGCAAATTTTGAATCATTGAATGCTGGAATTACTTATTCCTACAGAGTCGGTGATTTAAACTCAGAAATGAGTCCATGGGTGGATTTTAAAACTCCTAAAAAAAAAGGCGGGCTTCGATTTCTTTACTTGGGAGACATTCAAAATGAAATCTCCAATTGGGGAACTAGAACCATCCGTGCAGCCTATCAACATTCCCCACATTCCGCATTTATGCTTTTTGCTGGTGACTGTGTCAACGATGGCCATCAGAATTCACAATGGGAAGAGTGGTTTGATGCATTGGGTTTTATCCCAACCCAAATGCCAATAGTGCCAGTGACGGGTAATCATGAGTATGATGAACTTCCTGGAAGCGATGAAGAATCTCTTTCGGCGTTTTGGCAAAGCCAGTTTGAATTACCTCTTAACGGCCCCAAAGGACTGGAGGAAAGCGTTTATTACTACGACATTCAATCCACCAGAATCATCATTTTAAACAGTTTGATGGCTCTTCAATCCGAAGAAGATTTAAGCTATCAAACCGAATGGCTTGAAAAAGTACTTCAGGAAAATCCACAGGAATGGACCATCATTTCCTATCACCATCCTTTGTTTTCTTCAAGAGATGGGAAACATGGACAATACCCTGAATTAAGAGATGCTTGGCAACCGAAATTTGAGAAGTATGGAGTAGACTTGGTACTTCAAGGGCATGACCACATGTATGGCAGATCCAGCAAACTATCCAAAACACTGGAGATCCCAACAGGACAGGCGGGTCCGGTTTATATTGTTTCCGTTGCCGGTCCCAAAATGTACGGGATCAGAAAGGGAGAGCGATGGATGGAGCGTGCAGCAGTCAATACCCAGCTATTTCAGGAAATAAGTATTGAAAATAACAAACTTGAATTTCGAGCATTTACAGTTGAAGGGGAACTATATGATTCTTTCGATTTGATCAAAAACCCAAAAGGCTTTAACTTCTTCAAAGAACACATCAATTCTGAATCCACTCCAGAAAACACTTTTCCAAATGGGACTTACTCCAATAAGTAATTCAATTTACAAACAGATATTGGCAGGCTGTATCATAGGCCTCCTGCTTTTTTTGACTTTCATGAATCCAGCCCAAGCCCAGCTTCAGGCTCGTGGATATGTCTATGAAGACCTAAATAAGAACCAGATCCAAGATCCCAATGAAAAAGGAATCCCTACTGTCTCTGTAAGCAATGGAGTGGATGTGGTACAAACCGATTCCAAAGGTTTTTATGAACTTCCGATTTCAGAAGATGTCATCATTTTTGTCATCAAGCCCAGTCATTTCCAAGTTCCAGTCAACGACTTAAATCAACCTCAGTTCCATTACATTCATAAACCAAAAGGATCTCCGCAATTACTACACCCAGGGGTCTCTCCCACTGGACCTCTCCCAGACTGGGTTAATTTTGGGCTTTTCCCAAATCCAGAGCCCAGTAATTTCACAGCATTACTCTTTGGGGACCCACAGCCAGATGAATTGGAGGATGTACATTCCTTTGAAAAAGCCATTGTTTCTGAATTGAATGGAAATTCTGGAGCCTTGTTTGGCCTGAGTTTAGGGGATTTGGGAAAATTAGACCTATGGCCTGCATACAATGAGGCTGTGGCTAAAGTGGGAATACCATGGTACAATGTTTTTGGCAATCATGACATGAATTCCGATGGCGGGGAAGATTTACTTTCGGATGAAACATTTGAAAGAACCTATGGCCCGCCCAACTATTCATTCAATGTGGCAGATGTCCATTTTATCATGCTGGATGATGTGATTTTCCCAGATCCAAGAGGAGAAGGGTCTTACTATGGAGGCTTAAGACCAGATATTTTAGAATTTATCAAAAACGATCTCCAGTTTGTACCTAAAGACAAGTTGATTGTTTTAGGCTTCCATATTCCACTGGCACAATTTGAGGAACCGGATCCATTCCGTGTTGAAGATCGGATGACACTTTTTGACCTTCTCAAAGATTATCCTCACACGCTTTCTATTTCGGGACACACCCACTCTCAAAATCATCATTTCTATATAGAAGAGGAAGGCTGGAAAGGCTCTGGGTTTCATCATCATTATAACCCCGGAGCAGTTTCTGGAGATGTTTACAAAGGTCCCAAAGACAAATACGGAACTCCTGCAGCTTTTATGCGAGATGGCACACCCAAAGGCTATGCTTTTCTCAATATCGTAGGGAATACTTATTCCTACGAGTATAAATCTTCAGGAGAGTCAGAGAACTATAAAATGAGCATCCACATTCCCAAAATCGTTCCTCAAGCCAAGAAATACAGGGGCGAAATCGTTGTGAATTTCTTTCAGGGAAGTCCCAGAGATAAAGTAGAGTTCCGTGTAGATGATGGAGAATGGCAGGAATTGAAATTGACCCCAAAAATGGACAAATATTTATTGGAACTGGAATACGAATGGGATCATGCTGAGCAGCTTCCAGAAGGTACTCGACTATCTACCCCGCTCATCTCCAATCACATTTGGAGCAAACAAATGCCCTCCCATTACAGTCTGGGAGAGCATATTTTAGAGGTCAGAGTGACTGATTGGCTGGGAAGAGAATATCGAGCCAGCGAATCCTTTGAAATGGTACCAGACCATGGTAAATATGGATTCTAGCTTTTATTCTTGTCCTATGATTTTTTCTAGCTGAGTCTCGCCAAACACCATATTTGACTGATGTGATTCGGCCACTTTCATAATTTGAGCAACTACTTCTGGATGGCTTTCCGCCAAATCAAAACGTTCTGAAGGGTCGGTATTTAAATTAAACAAAGTCGGTGTATCCAACTTTTCTACTTTGGCAGGATAGCCGAATGGATTATTTTTAAAGAAATAGAGCTTATACTCCCCTTTTCTCACTGCAAAAAGTCTATCTCCATGGTAGTAGAACATTTCATCTCTTTTGCTTTTGGATTGTCTATTCCAGGTCTCACTCAAATCAAATCCATCATAAACTCTGTCTGATGGAATTGCAGTACCAGAAAGACTACAAAAGGTAGGTAAAAGGTCCAGTGTACTACCCATTTCAGAAATTACTCCTGGCTGTACATTTCCAGGTCCCCATACAATAGTTGGCACCCGAACACCACCTTCATAGCTTGTTCCTTTTCCTCCAAATAGCCCTCCACTACTTCCACCCTGTTCGTTGTAAACCAGCCATGGGCCATTATCCGAGGTGAAAACAACATAGGTGTTTCGATCCAATCCATTCTCTTTAAGGCTTGAAAGGATTTGGCCTACACTCCAATCAATCTCCTCGATCACATCACCATATAGTCCTCTCGCACTTGTATTCAAAAAGTCAGGACTTGCAAAAAGAGGGACATGAGGTAAAGAATGTGCCAAATACAAAAAGAAAGGCTCATCTTGATGGCTTTCAATGAATTTGACTGCCTCCTGAGTGTATCGTTTGGTAATCGTATTTTGATCTGCTGGTCTTTCAATAATCTCGGTGTCTCGCATGAGAGGAACATTGAAATACTCAAATTTTGGGTCTGCAAAAGCAACTTTGGCTGTGACGTCATTCACTCGGTCCATGTCATTGCTATAGGGAATTCCAAAATAGGAATCAAAGCCATGGGCTGTTGGCAGGTATTGTGGTAAATGCCCCAAATGCCATTTTCCTATTGCCGCAGTAGCATAGCCAGATTCTTTTAGAAGACTTGCAATGGTTTTCTCATAAGCAGGAAGCCCTCCATCTGAATCTGGAAACAATACTCTTCTTTTGTTACTATACATCCCTGTTCGAACCGGAAGTCTACCTGTCATAATCGCCGATCTGCTAGGGGTGCAGACATTGGCAGCAACATAGAAACAGGTCCATTTTTGACCTTCAAATGCCATCTGGTCCAAATTTGGGGTTTTGATAGTAGGATGTCCAAAAACCCCCACATCACCATAGCCTTGATCATCGGTGAAAATGATTATAAAATTGGGTTTAGAAGATTGGGAAAATACTTGAACCCCGGTTATCAAAAGTAGAGAAAGGCCAAAAAGCCAAGATTTTGCAGCGTTTTTCATGGAAATCAAGATACTTTTTTAAGCTCAAAAGACAATCCTGATAATTGAGCTTTTTTGAAATTCAGAATAGGCCATTTTGGATTTTCTATTGAGAACACTTTTTACTTGTTCTTGAGAAAATGAGAATTGTCGGAATTCACCTTTTTCTTGTCTTTTCACCCCCCGCTCATAGCCCTCGGTTTGAGCTAAATTTGAATACTAAAAAAACCAGATAAACATGAAACCCATCTACCCTTGCGTTTGGACAACTAATCAGGCTCGAGATGCCGCCGAATTTTATACTCAGGTTTTTCCTGATTCCAAGATTCTGGAAAGCAATGATATGACGAGCATTTGGTCATCTTATGGACAAACATTCATGTGTTTGAACGGAGGCCCTATGTTTCAACCTAATCCGAGTATTTCATTTTACACATTACTTCCCAATGAACAGGAGATCAACAGAGTTTGGGAAAAGCTAAAAGAAGATGGTGAAATCTTGATGGATTTGGGTGCTTATCCCTGGTCCAATCTTTACGGTTGGGTGAAAGATCGATTTGGAGTGAGTTGGCAATTGGATAATTTTTGTCCAGAAGCAATTGAAGACCGTTTTGCTCCCGCTTTCATGTTGACAGGTGACAATTTTGGAAATGCTGAAGAAGCCATTCAATATTACACTTCAATATTCCCCGATTCTTCTGTTAAATTTATCTCCCGATATGGAGAGGAAGCTGGTAGCCAAAGAGGTAAAATCAACCATGCCCAATTTTTTCTAAATGGACAGCTTTTTGTCATTATGGAGAGCAATATGGATCATCAATTCACCTTTTCTGAAGGCATTTCTATGGTCATTCCCTGCCAAAATCAAGAGGAAATAGACCATTATTGGCATTCTTTGACCCAAGAAGGTGATGAAAGCCAATGCGGTTGGTTGAAAGATAAATATGGGGTTTCATGGCAGGTAGTTCCCCAGAATCTAGGAAAATTAATCCAAGAAAAAGGGCAGCCTGTGATCGATGCTTTTTTAAAGATGAAAAAGTTTGACCTGAAGGTTCTGGAGAACTTATAAAAAAAGGTTCCAGGCAAAACCCGGAACCTTTCAAATCCAAAAACCAGCTACGTTTACTCTAGTGTCGGATTAAAAGTCCCACCCCAATTCATATTTTGCTCGATATTATTATTCTTATCGATAATGGATTGCTGGATAGGGAAGAAATAATATGTTTCAGGTAAGACACTTACTTGAACCCCAGAACGAGGCACCTGCAACAAAGAATACTTGAAATTCTCTTCTACAAGACTATAGGTATTTGCCAATTCTCTCGCTTCGGAAAGTGGTTGCTCTTCTCCATCAGCTTCAATAGCAATCGCTTCTACACCATGTTTGGAGGTTCCATCCAGACGATCCAGCATTCTCAATCTTCTCAAGTCCCAGAAACGATGCCCTTCAAAGCTAAATTCGATGTTTCTTTCTGCTAAGATTGCTTCTCGAACTTCTTCTCTAGAACCAACAGACATTCCGAATAGTCCATCCTCACCAGGCATAATACCGGCTCTTTCGCGAATTTCTTTGAGGATGCTAATAGCTGCTGCTTGATCTCCGGTTTCATTGGCTGCTTCAGCGTAATTTAACATGACCTCTGCAAATCGCATCACCACATAGTCAACATCATACTGCTGAACTTCCGGCTGAGCTAGATTCAATAGACTGTTTTTCAAGATAAAGAACCCAGTATACCGATCCAGGTTGGTCGAATTGGTAGCAGCTTTTGGATTGATTCCAAAGTCATCCAATTCATGAGCAATACCTAAAGAGGTGTATTGTCTCTTACCTGCTTTACCAGAAACTTCATAAATTTTACCGTTCCAAACGATGGATTTCTCAAATCGAGGATCTCTATTTTCCCAATAGTTCTGCAGAAACTCTTCTTCAGTCATATAATACTCACTGCTTGGGTCATTGTACATTTTCCCATCTATCATTGGAAACTCCTGTACATATTCCCAAGTCGGACATGCAGAAGCTGGACCTCTACTTTCAGAACCCGGTCTGACACCATGATCCCATGCCGCAGTTTTGTTTGGATAGGAATTGATCACTGAGAAAACGACTTCAGGATTTCTCTCTGATAGAGCGATATCACTGTAGTCATCCACTAATCCATATCCAAGTCCTTTCAATGACTCATAGGCATCTTTATTTGCCTGATAAGCTTCTTGCCAATAAGCATTGTTCCAAGGATTGGAAGGATTGAATTGTGGAGAAGCTTTATACAGCAAAACTTTTGCTTTGAAAGCCTTCGCAAATGCGGCATCAATTCTACCATAGTCACCAGAAGCTGTTCCAATAGACTCTGGCAGCAATGCAATCGCTTGATCCAAATCTTCGATTAGAAAGTCAAAGCATTCTTCAGTAGTATTTCTTGCTACATACAAATCATCTTCATAGCGATCCTGAGGCTCTTTGATATAAGGCACACCTCCATGGTAATTAATCATTCCAAAATAGGTGAATGCTCTCATGAACAAAGCTTGACCGGTGATGTTATCCTTCACCTCTTGCTCAAGTGAACCTGCATTCACATCGATGAGTGCCTGGTTGATCAATCTGATTCTACTGTAATTCCAGTTCTTGTATTCACCATTGGAAATAGTGATTCGATCCGCGTACCAATAAATACCTGCAATTTGTTGACTGGTTCTATCTGCACCTGTATTCCAGTTTCCAAACATAGGATACAAGTTTGTCATATAGGCATTGGCAAGATTTGCATCATTCCAAACCAAATCTGGGCTATAATTATTGATATCATCAATATCCAATACATCAGTACATCTCACAAAAAGAAGCACCATCAAAAGGGGATATATATAGTTCTTCATCTTCTTCATCACATTAAAATTTAACATCCAAACCAAGTGTAAATGATCTCATCAGAGGAAAAGAATCGTAGTTCTTCTGCTCAGGATCGTGGAATTCCTTCATATCGGAAATGGCGAACAAATTGGTGCCATTGAAGAAAAGTTTGGCACTGGACATATTGAGTTTAGAAAGAAGTCCTGCTGGTAATTTATAGCCGATATTGAGGTTTTTCAATCTAAGGTAAGCGCCATTTCTTATCCAAAAGGACGTGGAACCTGTACCTGACTCATACCAGTTTCTACCGATAGGTCTTGGATATTTTGCATCTGGATTTTCAGGTGTCCAAACATCATCAGCCCAAAGTGGATAGTAAGGACGAATCGCACCACCATGCTGACGCATCCCTGCACCTTCTTGATTACTGATGATTCTATCATATACACCGACACCTTGGAAGTGAGCATCTACTGAGAAATTACTCCAATCCAAGTTGAAGCCAAAGCCATAGTTCAATCTAGGAGTAGCATTGGTAGAAAGTAACTGAAAGTCATTTCCATCGATTTTGCCATCAGGACCCGGAGAGTAACCATCTCCTCGGATATCCTCAAAATAGAGACCTCCCAAATATGGATCTCTACCGTACTGCTTGAATCCAGCCTCCAACAATTCATTCAATTGCTCCTGAGTTCTAACAATACCCAAAGCTCTTAATCCAAAAATCCTATTGCTTGGCTGCCCAATGATGGATTCATTTTCTCTGTTTCCACCTTCCAAATAGATTGGGTTTTGATCCAAAACATCCCATTGGTCTTTAGCCAAACCGATGTTTCCATAGACAGAGTAGTTAATCTTTCCGGCATTTGCCTGGTCTCTGTAAAGCAAAGAAAACTCTCCACCTCTCCAGGATCTTTCGGCATAATTTTCCGGTGCCAAAGATTGACCATAATTATCCGGAAGCGTTACAATTCGAGAACCTAGAATATCTACTTCTTTTTTGTAGAAAACATCCAAGGAACCGGAAAGCTTGGTATTCATCAATTCGAAATCCAATCCGGCATTGTATGTGGTAGAAGTAGCCCAGGTCAAATTAGGATTTGGAGTTGAACCTGGCGCAATTCCACTATATAGGTCATCCCCGAAAATATAATTACCGCTATTTCTGTAAGTGTAAACATAAGAGAACGGAGAAATTCGATTGTTATTTACATCCAAGTCATTACCCGTAGTCCCGTATGAAGCTCTGATTTTCAAATCATCCAACCAGCTTGACGTACCAGACATAAAGTCTTCATCTCCTATTCTCCATGCTGCCGAAACAGAAGGGAAAAAGCCCCAACGGCTTTCTTTAGGGAATAAGGTATTTCCATCATATCGGAATGAAAACTCTGCGATATACTTTTCATTGAAGTTGTAATTGGCACGACCGATCAAAGATCTTCTCGCTCCAATGGATTCATAACCTCTCCCGTATCTTCTTTCCGCATCCTGAGAGTAAACAAAGTCCTGATCATAGTTTGTCAAAGGATCCTCAGCTTTTGCAAAGGCTCCATAAAGACCGCTTTGAGCCTCTTCATACACAACCATGGCATTAATTCCATGCTTGTCAAAAGTTCTATTGTAATTTAAAAACCAGTCGAACTGATAGCTCCAGGCCGTTTGCAATTCATAGCTTAGAAACTCCTGATTCTGGCTAAAACTGAAAATATTGGTTCGATTTGGATCAGGAGCTGCCGGCAAAAATCTGTTCCCATCAGGATCAGCCTGAATAAAGACATAATTCTTTTGATAGGTCAAGTACTTCTTTCTCATGTAATCTTTTGCCAGGTAATTACCTGTCACTTTTGTAGAAAGTCCCTCTACCAAGTCACTCAGGTCAAAATTCAATCCCAAGATTGTATTCACTTGTCTCTTTCGGGTTTTGATATAGCGATCACCAACGATCTGATCAATCACACTCCATGCTTGCCAGCTACCCATAGGTGTCTGAACCGGATAATCCGTTACATAATCAGCGGGAGTACCATCTGCTTCCAAATAATAAGGGTAAACTTTAGGCCAGTTGAAACTCACACGATACAAATCGGAGACATCGTAATCATCATCCCCTGAGAATGGCCAGTAGAAACGATCATGGTTCTGTTGAGTAGCAGAAACATTCAAATCAATCGTGATTCGATTGGTGATTTTTGCCGAAACGTTAGTTCTTAAATTAAACTTTCCATGATCCACAGATTTATAGGATCCTTTTTCACCCAAATAACTCAATAAAGAGTAATAGGTCACTTGATCATTTCCACCCGTTACACTCAAAGCATAATTCTGATTGAAAGGATTCTGCCAGATGAAATCATTTACGTTATAACTTCTGTTTGCAAAATATTCGAATTCTTCAGGGCCATTCGGAGGAGTTGTTCCCAAATATTCAGCAACTCTATTTTGGTAAATCAACTCATCTGTCGCAGTGGTTTTATCTGAAAGCAATTCCTGAGTCGGTCTCATGGTAGTAAATGTTGAAAGCAGATTGACCGTCATTTTTTGCTTTTCACCTGTTTTGGTTGTCACCAAAACAACCCCATTACCAGCTCGGGAACCATAAATTGACGCAGAGGCTGCATCTTTCAAAAAGGATATTTGATCTACCTCATTGGCATTCAAAGCATCAAAGGCCTCTTTGTCTCTTACGATCCCATCGATGACATATAGCGGATCCCCAAAGCTTCCTCGAATCCGGATTGAGGATGAAGAACCTGAAAGTCCAGAGGTGCCCGTTACATTTACACCTGGTGCCCTACCTGCCAAGGTATTGGATAGATTGGTCGTCGGAATTTCATTGATCTCTTCAGAATTCACTGGAGTAATCGCCCCGGTCAAATTGACTTTTTTCTGAGTACCATACCCAACGATGACGATTTCATCCAATGACTTGGTGTCCTCACCCATGGAAATATTGATCTCACTTCTATTTCCTACCTCTACTGTCTGGCTTTCATAACCAATAAAGGAAAATACCAAAGTGGCATTTTCTTCTACGGAGATGGTGTATTTTCCATCTACATCAGTTACAGTTCCTTTGGTAGTTCCAGAAACCGTGATCGTAACCCCAGGCATGGGTTCCTGATTTTCATCCAATACGGTTCCTGTCACGGTAACTTCCGCTTGCCAATTTTCAGACTTTGTTTCAACAGACTTGACTCCAACATGGATCAAATTGTTGACCTGTCTGAACTTTAAATTTGTGCTTCTAGAAATATCTTCAAGAAGGCGTTCAATCGAAATCCGGTTGAGGTTTTCGGAGGCTTGTAAAACCTGTCCTTTTACATCGGAGCTTCTATACGAAAAATCAAAATCAGTCTCTTTTTCAACCTTCTTAAAAAGATCAATTACCTGAAGACTACCCTTGTTGATCGAAATAAAAGTCTCATCCAATTTGGATTGAGCCTTCCCCGTCTCGGCTAACATAGTGCTATAGAAAAAGCACTGAAGAATCATACCGAACAAGGTGTATTTTCCCATTGTTACAACTTTTTTCAGTAACTTTGTGTTCATAATAATGCTGTTTATGGATAATATTTTATTGTCTGTAATCATTTAGATCATTGGTCATTGCTGCACGGCCAAATCCAGCTTTGATCGATGATCTTTTTGCTTTCAAGTCATTTTTTCATTTTTCATAGGCTTTAGTTTTTAAGGATGGCAATTCGGTTTTTTTCTATTTTATAATTGAAATCATAAATGAAAGAAAGCCCAATAAGGACCTCCTCAAGTGTCTGGTTTTCAAATTTTCCAGAATAATCTTTTTCGGCGTTAAAGTTTTTTGGAATTGAAAATTCAACCCCATACCAAGTTTCTAGGCGTGAAATAATCTCTTGAAAAGTGGCATTTTTGAAACTGATCACATTGTCTTTCCAGGCAAAGACATCATCATAATCAATCCTCTTTTTCAGCATTGACTTATTCTTAAAATCAAAAGACGCTGCGTCCATTGGTTCCAAATCAACTTTCCTGACATCAAAACCAGTTGCGGCATCTTGAATGGAAACTTGAACTTTACCTGTCAATACAGCCACCAAACCAGCGGGATTCCCTTCTATTTCTTTTACTGTAAATGAGGTCCCCAGCACTCTGGTTTGAAGGCTTTTTGTATGGACTATGAATGGTCGGTTTGGATCAGGTTTTACATCAAAAAATGCCTCCCCTTCCAAAAACACTTCTCTTTGGTCAGAGGAAAATTTCTCAGGGAATCGAATAGAGCTTTCAGTATTCAAGTGAACTTCGCTCCCATCTCCCAATTTTATCTTTAGCTTTTGTCCTTTTGATACAGATCTTTCAATAAAATTAACTGCTTGAGAAACTTGCTTATCCTCTACCTTATTCTCAAAAACATTCATTTTGGAGGAAAAGAACCATAGAGCGCAAAAAGTAAAACAGGCAGCGATAGCAATTTTCAACCCGGAATTTCTTCCTCTTTTAGAAATTTTAGCAATGTCATCTACCTTCCTAGAATCATTTTCCTCTGCAAGATTAGGGAGATTGATTTTCTCAAAAACACTTTCCTTTATTCTTTCACTTGTATGTTCGTCCAGATCAATTTCATCCTGAAAATCCTCCATTAACTGCTCCATTTCCTTTTGACCTTCAGGGCTATTAATCCAAATCAAAATCTGATGGACTTCGTCTGGATTTGCCTTCCCACTAAAGAATTTTTTCAGGATATCAGAATTCATTTCTTGTGCTTTTAATAATAGATACTGAAAAAGGCTCCATTCCCCCCAAGCACTTTTAAAAAAAAAATGATTTTTTTCTGCAATTATATTTTTAACCTATAATTAACTTGAATCTTTATAGCTTTTATAAAATTTTATACTATCTTGGTTTAATTTTGTAAAATATTTTGTCGATATAATTAGAAAAAGTCCTCCTCTCGAATGAACTGTTTAGGACCAGAAATAGCTCAAAATCTTCAGAACGGGTGTCAAAAGGCATTCGAAGAGGTGTATACCCAATACCATAAAAAGATTTTTGGTTTTTGCATCAAGTATGGTCTCAATGCATCAGAAGCTGAAGAAATTACTCAGGTTGTTTTTATTAAAGTCTGGGAAAATCGAAGTAAAATCAATCCGGAAAAGCAACTTTACTCCTATATCCTGACAATCAGTAAAAATATCATCATAGATAGCTTCAAAGCGAAAATCAAATATCAGGCAGCCAAAGAATATCAAATGAATTTCATGAAGCCTGTGAATAATGTGGAGCAAAACATGAACCTATCCGAGCTCCAAAGTACTGTGGAGGAGGCTTTGACAAAACTTCCCGAAAGGAGAAGAGAGGTTTTTGAACTATCAAGAATTCATGGACTTTCCAATAAAGAAATAGCAAGTCAGCTAGGTATTACAACTAAGACCGTTGAAAATCATTTGAATTTGGCTCTCCAGGATTTTAAGGAGGTATTTAAAGAAGGAAAAGTGGGAATAGGTCTTTCTGTGATCCTTTTCTTGTGCCAAACTCCAATCCTTTAAATCAGTTATAAAAAATAAACCCTCCTTTTCTAATAGTCTGAAAAGGAGGGTTTTCATATTATGCACTTACGCAATCCAATAATTCCAAATCCACTGGATCTAATTTGACCTTGGTAGCTTCGACTAAAGTTTCCAATTGATAAATACTGGTAGCACTGGCAATAGGCGCTCCAATATTAGGCTGTGCCATCAGCCAGGCCAAAGCAACCGAAGCCACCTTGCACTCATGTTTTTCAGCAATTTTATCCATCGCTTTAATTACTTGAGCTCCTTTTTCATTCAAATATTTCTTTGCCCCTTCCCCTCTAACACTTTTCCCCAAATCCTTTTCACCTCTATATTTACCAGTCAAAAATCCCGCAGCCAAAGCCCAATATGGGAAAACCGAAAGGTCATATTTTTTAACTATTGGTAAATAGGTAGACTCATAGGATTGACGCTCCATCAAATTATAATGAGGCTGTAAGGCCACATAGTTAGGAAGGTTATTTTTTTCAGATACTTCAAAGGACTCCTGGAGTCTTTCAGGTGAAAGATTAGACGCTGCGACATATTTTACTTTTCCTGCCTTGATCAATTCATCATAGGTGGAAAGAGTCTCTTCGACAGGAGTAACTCCATCATCAAAATGCGAATAATAAAGGTCAATTCTATCAGTTTGCAATCTGCTCAGTGATTCATCGACCGACTTAAGAATATGCTTTCTGCTAATATCATATCCATGTTCTTCAGTTTGTGAACCAACCTTTGTTGCGACCACAATTTGATCTCGATTTCCCCTTTCTTTCATCCATTTCCCTATGATCGTTTCCGATGTACCTCCTGTACCATTGACCCACCAAGGATAGGTATCTGCAGTATCTAAAAAGTTAAATCCTGCCTCTACAAAGGCATCCAGAATTTGAAAGGACTCTTTTTCATCTAAAGTCCATCCAAAAACATTCCCTCCCAAATTGATCCTGCCGACTTTCAAGTCTGTGTGGGAGATCGTTACTAACTCACTCATTTTACGTTGGTTTTTGTTTGGTTATGATTAAATCTTAATTGGAAAATTGCCTCCATAAAGACAATTAAAAAACAGACTGCTCCTTTATTTGATTCCTAGAAAAAGGATATAATCAAGCGAATTATCTAAACGATTTATTCTCTATTTAAAAGGGAGAAATGCCCCATCAATGGATCCGATTCAAAAAACCGGGTGAGACCCAAACCTTTCCCAGCACCGTGTGTAATAGTCTCCCATCCCTTGCTGCTTTCATTTAACTAAGATTTTGGACAACAAAGGATTTACACCCTCTTTCTCCTTTTACAGGTTACTAATTCTCATCATTCTCCACAATTGTTAAAGTTTTCGTTACAGCTTTTCCTTTTGCTCCGTCTTATACCAATACTTGCTATTTCTTTTTGTTCTTTAGTGTGTAGTTGATAGGTGAATGAAGTATTATAGCCAAATTCATCATTGTAATTAGAATTAACACGTTCCACAGAGGTATGTAATTCTGTCCAAGCGTTTTCGACTAGTGGCACGAGCTCAGAAATTGTGTTGCCGCTTCTATCTAAAGGAAATTTGAATCGAAAAGTTTCTAAACTGTCGGTCTCTATTATTCCTTCTATATTACTTTTACGAGAAAGTAAATGTGTGGTTAAAAAGCCTGTGCCAAATCGCCCGGTTCTATTAGTTTTCTCTCCACCTTCTACTTCTTTTGAAGAGATTTGATTAATTAAACCCTTTATATCTTTCTCAGTGAAATGAATGCCGTTATGCCTAAAGACTTCTTGGTTTTCATCCAATTCTATTTATACAGATATTTTCCTGTCAGGATAATCTGCAATGCTGTCTTTGGCATTTTGCAATAATTCCCACGCCCATCTTCCCTGGATATTCTCTACAGTTTTATCTAAGTCGTGTAATCGTTTCTTTATTTTATCGGCAATTGACCTATTACCTTCTTCTTTTCTGCCTTCTTCTATTGATTTTATTATATTTATTATGGTCTTGCCTGATTGAATTTTATTCTTTAAACGCCTTAGCCATCAGCTCTATCTCTGCATTTTTTATACCTATTTCCTTGGCAATATTTTTCCAGTCCTTAACTACATAAAGTACTTCATCCAAAATAGTATCCATCTCTTCTTCACTCAAACGAAAATATTCGCCTACGCTTTTTGCCAAATCAAAGTCCAGGGCATTATCGTCCATATCAATATTTAAGGAAAGTCCATCCTTTTCGATGGACGGGTTTAGATCGTAAGCTGGTGATAACATCCAGCCCTTATCGGTCAAAATAAACCCGTGATTACGCAAGTGGTCGTCCGTGTTGGAAATCGCAATATTGAATACAATACGCCGCCAAAGCTGGTGTAGGTTAGCTTCTACATCAACACCGTAATTCTCTATAAACTCGACAATTTCAAGATAACTTGGCGAGGCGTCTTTTATTGAATTTTCGGTATTACCGGTCATTGTCATTGCCGAGGCAAAATGTATCCGATTTTCACCCTTTCTATCAAATCGTTGGGTCAGGAAAGTATGGTATTGGCCGCTAATCTTTTCAACTTTGGATGCTGCCATTTCAATTCCGGAGGCTATGGCCAATCGATAGGCCAAAAACTCCCATAAGGCTTTGTCAATGGTATCGGTTTTTGATGGAAACTTGGCAATCCATAGATTCTTTTGTGTGTCAAAAATATTGGCTTTGGGTCTGGCACCACCCAAAGAGGAACCAGGTGCAATCAAAACAGCTATCCATTTTCTGATGGCTTCACTTTGGTCATCACTTTCCAGTTGTTTGACGGCTTCCTGCAAATCTCCCAAGGACGACCAAGGCGGTGTTGGGGATTGGGCATCATTGTCCAGAAAAGGGCCATCCAAATCCGTTTTAAAACGTAAGGCCCCCATACGGCTTTCATCAAACACACCTAGCAAATAATCTATCTCGTATAAGGTCTTCGGTTTCTCATTATTTGCCCTTGCATCCTGTGCTTCCCTACGCTTCATTAAGGCCTTGCCCCAAGTGTCCGGCATACTGTCCAAGAATATTCCGAAATTCTCTTTGTTGGCTGGGAACTGTGGTCCGGAATAGAATTCAATATCGGGGTCCAAAAGCCGTTGTGTATCCGTTTTTAACCAATCTTTGTCATATTTAAAACTGAAGGCTTTCTTTCCTTTGGCAAAATGTGCGGATAACGTACCTATGAGGGTCGGACCTTCCAAGCCCACCCAGTCTGCAAAAACGTATATATCAAATTTTCCTTCTGCCATCTTTATTATAGTAAATCCAAATCCTGTAGTTTTCTGCCAAATGCATCGTCATTGGCCAGCTTCAAGAAATCATCCTGAAGATTTAGTACCCTAAGCACATTAAAATACAGACCAATGGCCACGGCCGGGTCGCCTTTTTCTATTCGATAAAGGGTAGCCCTGTGAATGCCCGCACGCTCGGAAACCTGCTCTGTCGTGAGCTTTCTTCGCTTTCGTGCCAGTTTGATATTTTCACCGATTTGGTCAAAAATCTTTTGAAACTTTGGTAATACGACTGCCTTTCTTGAATTCATTTGTTGTTTATTTACTACAAAATTAGTATTTTTGTTGTTAATTAGCAACATTTTATGGAAAATCCAGCATTCGAGAGCTACCTTTTGATTTACACGGACAGGAAAGAGTTTAAACTTTATACCAAAAGAGTCTATTCGTAACAATTAATTTAGATAAATCTAATGAAGAGGAATAGCTGAAAGTCCTTAACCTATTAAATTAAAACCAATGCCAAAACGTTACAAAGAATACACGGATATTGAACAAGAATTCTAATTCTATATAGGGCTGCTTTCTGACAGATTTGCGAAAATGGAAGTTCTTGTGAGAGATATGCTTGGGGCTTTTATATCAGATGATGATGTTCTTAATGCTTATCTTTTTGAAAAGAATAGTCTTGATGCTAATATCAAACTCATCAAAACTATTAATATCCGCCACAACTACGAACACGAAATACTCAAAGGAATATTAGAAGAGGTGAATTACATCAAGTCCGAAAGAAATTCATTCATTCACAGTATTTGGTCGGAACCTTCAGCTAAAGACAATGACATCTTTATTTTTTGCAGTAGTCCAAAAATGAAGTTTGAGAAGGAACCTAATGGCAAAAAGAGGTCATTTGGACACGGCAAATCCGTTCGTTTAACCTTTATCAAAAAACTTGTAAGCAGAATAGATGACATTATGGTTTCCCAGGAAGCTTTTGTAGAACGATTAAAAAATTTCGACTTAGAATATTGGATGCCCAAGGGCTAATCGCATTTATTATGCGAAGTAGAAATATGAAAAAAGCCGATAAAATTATTCTTTAAATGAATTTTAGCCAATGCACCTCGGGATGGACACCCACGCTTTACGCTAACACTTCCAAAGCCATGACGTATTCGGGACTTACACCCTAAAGTTATTGCACATGTTGGGTGTACGAAAAAAATAGGCCACTCCGAAAAGAATGGCCTATCAAAACTATAGAATCCAGGACTCAGGGATGAGTCACATATCGCTCAAAGAACTCCACAATTCTTCCGATTCGATCCAATCTTCTATGGATTGCCCCAGACCTGGAAAGTTCATGTCCTTCTTGAGGATATCGGATATATTCAACAGGCTTACCCATGATTTTCAAACTCTTATAAAGCAATTCGGATTGTCTCACTCCTGTTCTCAGATCATTATCCCCATGGAAAATCATCAAAGGGGTCTGGATATCCTGTACATAGGTTTGTGGGCTATTGTATTCCAAAATCTCCTTGGCTCCCTCTTCCCAAGGATATCCGAAATAGTTTGGAACCAATCTCCAAGCATTTCCTTCACCCATGAAAAAGGTCAATTCATAAACTCCTCTTTGAGTCAAAGCTGCCTTGAAACGGTGATCATGACCTACAATCCAAGCTGTCAAATATCCCGCATAAGATCCACCGGTCAATACCAATTGATCTTCATCAATCCATTGATACTCCTCGCCCGCTTTATCCAAAGCTGTCAACACATCCTTTGCAGGCCCATCACCCCAATCCTGATAATTCCCCTTTTGGAAGTCTTTGCCATAGCCTCCACTTCCCCTTGGATTGGCATAGACGATTCCATAGCCTCGACCTGCCAAAACCTGGAATTCATGCCACATACTAGCTTCACCCGGACCCCACATGGCAGTAGGCCCTCCATGCATTTCTAATAGAGTCGGATACTGTTTGCCTTCCTCCAATCCATATGGAGGCATCACCCAATAATCAATCGTAAAACCATCTTGCTTAAACTGATGAGCCTCTGGAAGGGAAACCCATCTGTCTGCCAACCATTTTTCGTTATAATGGGTCAATTGGCTCACATTTTTCCCCATCAAATCAGATTGATACAATTCATTGGGATTGGAAACTTGTACCAAAGAATAAACAATTTCATTTCCATGAACATCATATCCGCCTACTCCAACAGGACCTGTGATTACCGGAGTTACTTTTCCATTTGAAACAGTTGCATTGTATAGGGTAACTCCTCCTTGGTTAGCGCCGGCAAAATAGATGGACTTACTATCATCAGACCATTGCTCTCCACCTAATCTTCTATCCACTTTTTCTGTCAACCATTTGATTCCTGTCCCGTCTGCCTTAGCAACTCCCAACAAACTTTGGTTAAATGATCTATCATCAGTCTTCTGAGCCGAAATCAGAATAGATTTCCCATCTGGAGAGAAGGTAACTCCGCGATACGTATAATCATCGGAGGAAAGGAATTTAGAAATCTGATGATCTCCTAAAGTGATTTTATAAATAGAGGAATTCAATTCCCAATTCAAATCAGGGTGCAAATCACTTTCCACACTGTTAGCCAAGACAAAAGATCCGTCTGGAGACCATGCGACTCCACCGTAACTCTGATAGCCAGAAGTTAGAATTTCAGTTTCACCGGATTTCAAATCATAAACTCCCAAATGTCGAAAGCTGATATCTGTGGAAAGCCCTCTTTCTCCCAAAAAATTCAATCGATCAATGACTCTTGGATCATTTTTGGAGGCATTTTTTGCCAACCAAGCACGAAGCTCATCCACAGAGCCATCCATGTTAGCCTTAGTTGTTTCTTTTGCCAATCCTTCTTTGATAGCTGCATAATCTGGTTCATCTCCATAGGTTCTGCCAGGTCTAGGGTTTTCCCAAGTAGGATCTCCTTCGATTGCCCAATCTGGAACAGAAAAAGAGAACAAAATCTTTGTTCCATCCGGCGACCAAATTGGAGAGGAAGCTCCATTTTTCTCCGAAGTAAGAACTTGAGCTTCTCCTCCATCCAATGGTAAAATCCAAATTTGTGCTTTTCCTTCCCATGCTTTGGTAAAGGCCAATTTTTTTCCGTCTGGAGAAAGAGAAAAATTGGAGATTTCATAGGTTGGGTTATTCAGAACTTTGACATTGGAAGGATCTGCCAAATCCATCATCATCAATTGACTTTTATAGTCAAATTCCCCTCCATTTTTAGCCTCCATGTAATGCTTTACATAAATCACTTTCCCTCCGTCAGGGGTGATTTCTGGGCTCGAAACAGTTACGATATTGGTCAAATCGCTTAACTGAATCGGTTTTTTATCCTGAGCTTGGAGAGAAAGACACCAAAGCCAGAGAAAGGACATCAAAATCCAATTTCTATTTCTCATAAGGTTGATATTTAGGTGGTAAAAACTTCAATTTTCAACCTCAACCTAAAACAAAGAACAGCAAATGAAAAATGAATCCTAAGCAATCGGAAATTTCATCGGATGTTTAGGGAAAATTTGGTGTTTAATGGAAATAAAACAAGAGGAATTCCAAGGAGTTTAATTCTCCCAATTTTGAAGTCTATCCAGATACAAATAGCTCTCAACAAACTTTCTGTGTTCTGTGCTTGTCATGATTTCCAATAGTTCTAATGCAGAAACATAGCTGGCCAAATTTCCATTGGAAGACAAAAATCGGCCATCTCTGACATAGGTCACTTCATTTTCATCCTGAACTAGCAAGTTTGGATATTCCTTTTGCAAATCAGGACCTCCACCTATCCAAGTAACAATCTTATGTCCATCAGCAATACCTGACTCTCCTATCAATTGAGCTCCACCGCAATTGCTGACTACAAAATCCACCTCCTTATTCTTCTCTTTGATAAAATTCACAATCTTCTCATTATGAACCTGCGACCACATATCATAGGCACTTGGAACAAAGATCGCAGTCAGTTTTGGACTGTTTTCAAAAGTATAATCCGGCAAAAGATGAAGGCCTTCTTCAGTTGTGATCGGATTCTTTGTTTCGGCAATGGTAATCACATTGAATAGTTGCTGACCATTCTCAGAAAGCTTAGCGAATACATCAGAGGTGGCAACCACTTCACTCTGCAAGACTCCATTGTACATCAATAGCCCAATAGTTGGAAGAGCAGGATCAAAAGGCTTCAGGTGTGTTGTCAAAGTATCTGAAGATGCCAAAGGATCCAAATGAAGTTGAGTATTCGTGCTTTTTTCTTGACAACCAGTTAATAGTGCTGCACCTACCAAAAGGACTAGGAAAATTTGATCTTTAATTTTTGAAAAATTCATAGAATGATTGGTTTAGATTTCGCGCCAAAGGTAGAACCTACAATCTAAAACCAAACACAAACAAGAATTATTTAATTAAAGGGTTTCAACTCAAAAACCTGGAAATAAGACCCTGATTCTGAAGCTACTTTTCGATTATAAACCAGTCGATCACCTGAATGGGACCAATTGATATTGCAAAGCTCAGAAGTTCCATCACCGGCACTTCCAAAAGTGAAGAACTCACCAGAAGCAACAGAAGCCACTAACACCTGATTATCAAGCCCAAACGCCAACCAATCCCCATCAGGACTTAAACTGAACATCGTTTCGGGTGATTTCGCCAAATGAGTCACTTGAATAGGTTTTCCTCCATTGGGAGAAACAAAAAATATCTGAACTATTCCATCATCTCCTTTGGCGTAAAAGTAAATCCTATCCCCATTGGGAGAACTTCTTAGCCATTGCCTAGGACCTTGAATTCCAGGGAATTTTTGATCAGTTGAGAAAGTAATCCTTCGCTGCTGAATTGATTCTGGCACTTCAGGAAGACTAGTTCTAGTTCCTTTTAAGTTAGGAGATTCCATCAATACTTGAGGGTCTTCAGGCAAATCAGACACAAAGATTTCGGTTACCAGATTTCCATTTTCATCAATCACATCTCCCAAATAAACCAATGCTCGTTTGATTCGTTTTCCTTCAGAATTGATATACCCGTCTGTCCCAATCCAGCATTCTTCATAGGCTTTTTGAATTTCATCAGAGCCTGGTTTAGGTTTTGGAGTTACTCTTGCTGCCAAAACAGAAAAATGTGTCCCCCCGAATTCAGCCTCCATATTTACAGAATCCACTTGGACGGGATGATTCGCTATCATGACTCCGATTGTTCTTAGATCTTTTACTTCTGGATTTGATTGGGATCCTATCTCCAAAACCTCATCATTGTAAGTATAGCTGATCCAATCTCCATCGCCACTGTAACTAAAGGCATGTGTTCCTCCTCTCAATGCACCGATAGTAAATGGTGCACTCACATCTCGAGCATCTGCGTGAAAGGAATTCGGGTTTTGTTTATCAGTCAAATCAAGACCTATAGCTGATCTCCTTGAGATATGATAAGGCGATCCCTGATTGGCATTCAACAATCCTCGAATAAAAAGAACTTCATCTTTGAGGGGATGATAGCTAACAGCCCCAGCACCTGGTCCAAATTGGGATTGATTGGAATTAGAATAAACGCCAATTATTTCCCCACTTTCCAAGTTGAGCAAAGCAACATTACCATTTTCCCCAATTTTGGAATCGTCATTTCTTCCATCAAATACTACCCATTCATCATTGGGAGAAAAGACCTGTCGCTGATTGAGAAAGTGACCTCCTTCTTCAAATGTCAATTGTTTTTCTTGGGCACTAAGATTTGGGATTTTCTCCATGGATTGATTTGGACTCTTGGACTGGCACGAAGTTAAAATCCATACGATGAATAAGGATGAAAAGGCGATGCAATTTTTCAAATTGAATTGAATCTCCACGATCCTATCTCTCCAAATAATAAAAATGTCCGTCTTCAGCCCCTACTAGCACATCCCAAATTCCATTTTCATTCCAATCTACAAAGGTCGGACTGGTGGTATGCCCTGCCAACACATCTTCAGTCAGCTGGCCATGATGCTTGAAATAGACATTACCATCCTCTGTTTTGGTTTGTTCAAAAAGTGAAACATTGACGCTATTGATGAGCATATCCAAATCCCCATCATTGTCCCAATCGAGAAAAGTCAGTTTTCTTCTTCCGCTACTTCCCGCATCACTATCATTCAATCTTAAAAGTCCAGGATTCTCATCTCTTACCTGATCTTTATTGGAAAAAACTGAAGCATTTTCCCCATAAAAAATCCGTTGTCCAGGAGTTAGAACTAATTCTCCATCTTTTGATTTCCTTTCAAAATAGGCCAAATACCCTTCATGGTCCAACATCACCAAATCCATTAATCCATCCTCATTCCAGTCTATTGCCACCGGAGTAGTTCTCCACTGTGGAGCCAGCTCATCGGACTGGGGCTTCCACCAATTCCAGGCAGGTGACGGTACTTCCTGTCCTTCCCAATCTACTTTCACCGATTCAGGCTTTGCCAGATTTCCATTCCCCAAATTCTTCAGCCATTCCACTTTCCCCCATATCCCGTTGAAGATAATATCGCCCTTTCCATCGCCATCCCAATCAGCAACAGACAGCGTGGTATATCCCCATTTAGCCTCTGCTGGACCTTGGATGGAGCCATTTTTCCCTGCTTGCGACCTGAATGGTCTTGCATCCACAGTCAACAAAGCAGGCTCGGCCCATTTGGGGGTTTTGCCGTCTAAAAGATTCTCGATAAAACAGATATATCCGGCGGAATTCCCAGCAATAATATCCAGATCTCCATCCTCATCCCAATCATAGGATACCGGGGTCACTAAAGCTCCGAATTTTAAATTATCCGCCTTCTGCCTAAAGTATTTCGGTGATTCAAATACCGGAATTCCCCCTTTGACTTCACCGGTATTTCTGACCAAGGCCACTCTTCCATCTTCATCTCCCACGACCAAATCAATCTTTCCATCCTGATCCCAATCCAAGGAAACCGGAATAATCATTTCCAGATCCATTTTGATCAGGCCTTCAGAATTCTCCAATAATTGACCGGCTGCAAATTCAGGTTGGGTAGCTGTTCCTACATTTTGGAAGTAGGTCATTTTATCCAAAAACTCTCCGGTAATCAAATCCAGATCTCCATCTCCATCAAAATCAGCCAAATTGGGTGAAGGGGCACCATAAACATCCAAATCTTTCCCCTGCACCTGAATCCTGCCCTTATTTTCATAGGCTCCATCCACATTCTCAATCCAATAGACATAACCATGAAGAGGGCCATTGGTCCAAACCCCATCTTGGTTATAGGCATTATCCCAACCATAATCTGTCCAATCGTCCACTCCCACCAGAATATCCAAATCACCGTCACCATCGTAGTCGGCCATTTTCCATTGATTGAACCGAGGTTTCTTTCCAAAATCCTTTAGAATCTCTTCCGCTGGAAATATGTCTTCCTTTTCTGCACCCAATTGCTCAGTGAAGTTGGTCAACAAAGTTCCTGAACCCATCACTTTCACTCCCTCAGGAGTGTGAGAAACTTGCACTTGAGAAATCGCATCACCTAGCCGAACCGGCGGTTCAAATACTGGAAAATCATCTCCAGAAGAGTTTTCAAAAAAGTACAGGCCGTTAAAGGGTTTATCCGGACAGGACACCAACAAATCCATATCCCCATCCCCATCAAAATCCATGGGAAGTGGCCAAGCCCAAAGACCTACCCCTACAAAGGATGTGGTTCCTGGGTTATTGTATTTGACAATTTGAAATTCGGATTTTTCAGGAATTTGAGTTTCCTCCACTCTTTCTTCAGAAGATTTTGTGCAGGATAAAGCAGCAAAAGCAGAGAATAAAATAAAGGCTTTTATTAATAAAGATGTTTTAAAAAAAGAATCAGAAAAGTTGAATTTCATTTCGGTCTATTTAGGGATTTATGCTAGTATTAATACTGAAACGATTGAAAATAAGACTATTTAGCCTACTTCCCCAATTTCAGGATTCTAATCGCACCCTGCACCACCAAAACGAAAACAATACTACCGATAATCAAATCCGGCAAACTGGAATCTAGCCAGTTAACCAAAAGACCAGCAGCAATAACTCCTAGATTAATGATCACATCATTGGAAGTGAAAATCATACTTGCCTGCATATGGGCCTCCTCTTTACTTTTTGATTTTTGCAATAAATAAAGGCAAAGTGCATTGGCAATCAAGGCAAAAATCGAAACCACAATCATCGTAGAAAAATCCGGAATTTGATCCACTCCAAAAAATCTTCTCAATACCTCAACAAATCCCAAAACAGCCAATGACATCTGAAAATACCCGGCTATTCTCGCTGTTTTTTTCTTCCTAGCAACAGTGGTTCCCACCGCCAAAAGACTCAATCCATAAACCAATGAATCGGCCAACATATCGAGGCTATCAGCCACCAAACCCATTGATTTTGAAATCAGACCAGTGCTCATTTCAATCAGAAAAAACGCAAAATTGATGACCAGAACAGCCCAAAGTAGCTTTCGCTGATGAGAATTATCTTCTCCGGAAAATTCTTCAGAATCTAAAGTTTCTAATACCTTCCCTCCCAAGTTCAAGGAAAGAATTTCTCGATTGATTTCTTCAAAATTGCCTTCATGAAAAACAAAGAGATGGCGATTTGGAATGTCAAAATCCAAATGATGAACTCCTTTCATGCCATCCAATTTCAACCTAATTAGATTTTCTTCTGAGGGGCAATCCATTTTAGGAATTTCAAATTGGGTTTTCTTCATTCTCTATATTCTGTTAATACTATACTTACTTTAAAAATAAACTCAAGCTCAAGATAAAATTGGATAAAAGGGGTATAACTGATAAATTGTAATCCGATCGATTTTTTCCCTTTGTTTTTAGACCTTAATTCTGAATTTCTCGGATGTTTATTTTACGAAAACTCCTAAATCCTTTTTAATTCAAACTTGTATCGATACGATTTTATCAATCCAGAAAAAATCGATGGTTTAATAAAATTTACTCGTTAATCTATTTTTCTCATGTCGTGGAATTTCATTCCCTCTTTTCTATCTGCAACAAGTATCACATTTCTTTTTTTCTTATTTCATGGTTTACTAGGCCGTTTAATAAAGAGAAAGACTGGAAACTCCAAACTTCATTTGATCACAATACATGAAATCGTCTCTTATTCGATTTTCTTACTATTGGGTCTGGGAATCGCCTGGACTGAATTTACTTCTTGGGGTCAAATTGGTCATACTAACCTTTTTATACCGATGATTTCTTTTAATTCGGCTTTTTACATTTGGGGACTTTATACATACTCTTTCCCATTCTCGGTCAAATTACATCACGCATTTTACATCGCTCTTTCCCTATTATTTTCAATTTTCAAATGGGATTATTATTTGATGTTATTTCCATTAATAATGGGATTGATGGAGAGTGTTATTCTAGTAGATGGCCTTAGTATTTTGCTAAGAGAAAACAAGAAATGGAATCTGACATTTTACATTTTTTCTCTTTCCTATAAAGGAATGATCTTGGCAGTTTGTTTATTAATCTCCTTTCTTACTCTATGGAAATCAAATGAATACCCTCCATTGTTGGTTAGTATATTATTGCTTGGAAATTCCATCCATTTCTATTTTTGGTTTGAGTCCTTATCAAAATCCAAAAAAAGAATCCATGCTATATTAAAAACCAAAGCTGATATATCACAAACAATCATGGTCCACTAATTATTTTTCTTTGGGCCTCTGCCAAGGCACCTGGCCTCCTGCCTGAATATGCTTCATCAATAAACGGTTCAATTCCTGGACTTTTTCAGGTTGTTCTTTTGCCAAATCATGTTGCTCACGAGGGTCATCTTTCAAGTTATAAAGCTCCAAAGGCTGATATGGACTGTTTTGAAGTAATTTCCAATCTCCTTTTCTCAAAGCATGATAAGCCTTTCCTCCATATCTGACACCTCCTTCCCTTCTTACAAAATAGAGTTCTCTTGATTCAGGGCTTTCATTACCCAAAAGAGTATTCATAAAACTCCTTCCATCCATATCATCTCTTTGATCTAAGCCTGTCAATTCTACTAAAGTTGGATAGACATCCATGGTCGTATTGACCTGAGAGCTAGTACTTCCAGCTTTGATTTTCCCAGGCCATACAGCCACCATAGGCACTCGAAGACCGCCTTCATACATACTTTGTTTCCCGTCCCTCAAGTCACCATTATTGGCCATATCTGGCAAATGCCCCCCATTATCACTGGTGAAAATGACTAAAGTATTTTCATATTGTCCAGTTTCTTTGAGAGTCTTGATTACTTGGCCGATTCCATCATCCATATGCTCAATCAGAGCTATCAAATTCGCTCTTCTATCGGGTAGGTTTGGATCGCGAGCTTTTACTCGGTCAAGGTATTCTTTTGGAGGCTGCACCGGAAAATGAGGTGCATTGTAGGCCAAATACAGGAAAAATGGATTTTCTTCATCTTCCCGAGATTCGATATAATTCACAGCCCATTGTGAAAATAGGTCCGTTGCATGTCCAGAAGGATCTATTTCCAGCTCATTCAGCCTCATATAATTGAATCCATTTCTTCTTTTGTCTACATAATCCTCCATCATATCTTCCAACCAGCCATGAAAGAGATCAAAACCTTTCTGATTGGGTAGATTTGGACTCGTCAACCCCAGGTTCCACTTTCCAATGTGAGCAGTATGATATCCCGCATCTTTTAATTTAGCTGGCAAAAGAACAGCTGAAGGATCTAAAAAACCCCAATTATCCTCAGGCTTGAATCGGATCAAACCGGGCACTCCAACCCTATCCGGATACCTACCAGTCATCAATGAAGCTCTGGTTGGAGCACAGACAGGGGAATTGGTATAGAAAAAATCAAATCGCATCCCATCTGCTCTCAAAGCATCAATATTGGGCGTTTTCAAGTCTTGAGTTCCATAATATGAAACATCATGATATCCCTGATCATCGGTGAAAATGATCAATATATTGGGTTTTGAATGCGCTTGAGCCTTAGTTGGACTCGATTGTATAATACAAATCAGCAACAAAAATATGGAATGAAATCTTAGAATTTTATTGGCTATTGTCATGGGTGAGAAGGTATTTCCATTGAATTTACCAAATTCTAAGGAGGATCAAATTCCGGCAAGCTCCTACATCCAATCCAATTCTGATATGAATCTTAAAGTAAAAAATAGCCTGTTTTAAAAACAGGCCTAGGTTAATGTTATTCCAGAACTGTATATTAAAACTCTTCATCCACCAAGAACTTATTTATTATGGCTCCAGTGAAATTTCCGGCATAAACCGCGTTGGCAACGGATCGTAATGGAGAGGAATTGTCCCCACAGGCAAAGACACCCGAGACAGTGGTTTCCTGGAATTGGTTTATTTGAATGAAGCCATGCTCATTGAGTTCACATCCTAAAGCTTGAGGAATAGGACTATGTTGGATAAATGGAATGGCAGCATATACAGCATCAAATTCTTGAAAACTTCCATCCTTAAACTGGATCCCTTTAAGAATGCCTTTTTCATTTTCGAATTTCAGAATTGGAGAATCCCACACCTGTATTCCCTTTTCCTTCAACTTTATAAGGTCTTGACCCTCCAACCCGGATTCACCTTGAGTGAATAGATGAAGATTCTTTGTCAGGTTATATACCATGGGAGTTAAATGCATAGCTTTAGCTCCTGATGCAAGGATTCCTGTTTTTTTACCCCTGAATTCATATCCATGGCAATAAGGACAATGGATAATTGTTTTACCCCAGCATTGCGAAAATCCTGGAATTTCCAGCAATTGATCTTTTATCCCAGTAGCAAAGACTAACTTCTTTGAGATAAATGATTGGCCATTCTCGGTTTGAAGAGAAAACCCGAATTCATTTTTTAGAGCTGAAACAGCTTTTTCGGATAAATATTGAACGGTAGGATACCGAAGTACTTGTTCCAAGGCCTCAGACCGAATCAAGTCTGGTGCTTTACCATCTTGAGTTATAAAATTATGACTAAAAGGGGTGGATCGATTACAAGGCTTTCCTGAATCGAGAACAAGGACGTTTCTCATCGATCTTCCTAAGGACATAGCTGCTGAAAGTCCGGCATAGCTTCCTCCGATGATGATGACATCAAATTGGGATTGGTTCATGTTAAATAGTTTTGAATAAAAGAAATGCAATTAAAAAATTACATTATTTATTGCAACATAATTGCATAAACAAAGTTCCCGAACCCCCTATTTTTAAATATTTTAAGAAATCACCGAAAAACCCCATCCTCAATTCTAAAAATTTCGTAAATTATTTCAACAAGATTACTTTTTGCTAAAAACTCAACCAACGCCTATGAAACCATACTTTTTGCTTTCCTTGCTCCTAATTTTTGGATTATTTTCCTGTAGTTCTGAAGAAGAAACTCCATTAACACAGTTGGATGGCACTTATTTGGGAAATTTGTTGGGTTCTGTTGACAATCCCCTATATGTTGAAATGACATTTCAAGGTACTGGCGAATTAAAGATTGAGGAGTATCGATTGAATGAGCAAAACCAAAGATGCTACTACACCATCAGTGAGGGCAACTACACATTGAAGGGGAATGAATTTACCTATACAATCAACTCCTATTGGGGATTGGATCCAGCTGCATTTTCCGAATGCTTTTCTCAATCGGAGTTAATGAAATATTTAGAAAATTCAGGATTGATCCAGGTGGGGACGATTGAATTTAAATCAGAAAATACTGCCTTTTCGATTTCTTACCCTTGCAACGATATTTTAGCAAACGCCAGGGTAAACCTCTGTGCCGGTTATTCAGACTTTGTCCTGCAAGATTAAAATCCCAATAATCGGTTTACTTCCGTTTTGTAGGTGACACCGATTGGAATTTCCTGCTCCTTTACAAAAAGGCGGTTCCCTTCTATCATCTTAATTTGGGCGGTATTTACCAAATAGGATTTGTGGACTCGAAGAAACAGATTTGTCCCCAACTTCGCCTCCAGATCAGAAATCTTATCCGGGCAAATCAACATTCCCTCCTGGTGAAATACTTTGGAATAATTCCCCAATGCCTGGACATAAAGGATAGCGCGCTTTTCCAGTTGAACGAATTTCTTGTCAGACTTCAAAAATATTTTACCTGAATCCTCCTCTTTTGGAATAGGTATAGGTCCTATATCCGGAATAACTTTTTGAATGGATTTGGCAAAGCGGTCCAGACTAAATGGTTTTAGAAGGTAATCCACCACATCCAATTCATAGCCTTCTAATGCGAATTCCTGATAAGCTGTGGTGACAATGACTTTTGGAGGGTTTTTAAGGGATTTCAGAAATTCATAGCCTGTTAATTTAGGCATTTGGATATCCAGAAAGATCAGATCAACGGAAGCTGATTTGAAAAATACCATAGCCTCAAAACCATTAAAAAAGTTTCCTGCCTTTGCTAAGATTGGGAAGTTTTCTGCATATCCCTCAATGATCCTATGGGCGATCGGTTCATCGTCCACAATTACATACTTAATCACTTCCATCGAATCTCCATTTCCACTGAATATTCACCATTTTTTTCACCCCTATTGAGAGAGAATTGGTCCGGATATCTCAATTCAAGTCTCCTCTTCAGATTTTCCAGCCCTATTCCTACCTCCTTTGACCTTCCATCAAAGTTATTTTCCACTTTAAACTTCACTTTTTCCCCCTTGGATTCAAGGAATATCCGGATCCAGCCTTTTTCAGCTAGAGGCTCTAATCCATGTTTAAATGCATTCTCGACCAAAACCAAAAACAAAAGCGGACTGATTCTGTGATCTTCTTGGATTGCTACTTCGAAATTAATATCCGGATCAAAGTGATACCTCATTTTATGTAAATCCAAAAAACTCTCCAAATACTCTACTTCCTCACTGATCAACACTTCCTTTTCTTTCCCTTTGTAAATGGTATACCGCATCATTTCAGAAAGCTTCAATACCATAGGAGCTGCCAAATCTGATTTTTCAACGCAAAGGCCATACAAATTATTTAAGGTATTAAAAAAGAAGTGCGGGTTTATCTGATTTTTCAGCATTTCCAATTCAGCCTCATTTTTGGCTATTTCAAGATTTTTCACACTTTTCCAATGCTCAAAAACCCAAAGCAATAAAAACAAGGGGACGGGAGCAATCAAGAGAAGAATGGCAATCTCATGATTCTGTTCATGATAATTTGACTGAAACCTGAGGACTAAAAAAAGTGCTGCAATCAAGCCATAGGTCCCACCAATCAAAACCCTAAACCGGATAAAAAATCGAGGGTCAATCACCCAAGCAATGCCCATCCAAAATAGAATTAATAGTAAAATTGAGACAGGATTATCCGGCATTGCCATCCATTGATCTATCAACAAAAGCAATGTCAGAAAACCAGCCAACCCTAGAACTTTCCAAAGAAGCATTTTATTGACTTTGAAAGCACTACTGTAAAAAAAGACCAAGCTGGTGACAATCCACCAAGACCCCAAAATCAATCCGTTTTCAAGATAGGCAGTAGAATCGATGTTAATTGCACCCATTCTTGCCATCAAAAAGGTAGTGGATCCAGTAATCAGCAATCCCCAGAACAAAGACTTAAAAACCTTGCTTTTTAAAATCATATTCTAAAAATACCATCTGAATTTCCATCTGAAAATTTATATGTCAAACTGTCCAATTTTGAGGATGAATTTAATCCAAACCTATTTTTTCAGGTTCAAACACCCCTGATTGAACTTCATCCTCAATCTACTGGCACTGATCCTTTATTTTTTATTAGTCTAATCAGTTGCCTGAAATTTAGTTCATCAAAAAAACTCGGAAAGATGAACACACTTGAGCTTCAAAACCTCTCAAAATCCTATTCCAACGGTACATTAGCACTCAATTCCATCAATTTGAAAATCTCTAATGGAATGTTTGGACTTTTGGGTCCCAATGGAGCCGGTAAATCAAGTCTGATGAGAACTATTGCCAGTCTTCAGGAACCCAGTCAAGGGAAGGTTCTTTTTAATAAAAAATCCGTTTCAGATCATCCCGATTTCTTACGTGCATCTCTTGGCTACCTTCCTCAAGAATTCGGGGTATTTCCAAAACTTTCTGCCAAAGAACTACTAAACCATATCGCCATACTCAAAGGGATAGGGAATAAACATGAGAGAACACAGCAAATCGATTTTTTACTAAATCAAACCAATCTTTATTCTGAAAGAAATAAAGCTGTTTCCACCTACTCAGGAGGGATGAAGCAACGGTTTGGAATTGCTCAGGCCCTTTTGGGAAACCCTCAATTGATCATAGTCGATGAACCCACTGCAGGACTGGATCCAGAAGAAAGAAACCGTTTTTTGAACTTGCTCAGCGAGGTAGGAGAAAACAGAATTGTCATCCTCTCCACTCACTTGGTGGATGATGTTCAAGAATTGTGTGCACAAATGGCAATTCTCTTTAAAGGAAAATTATTTGCTCAGGGTAATCCTCAAATCTTGGTTGAAAAGCTAAAGGGAAAAATCTGGTCAAAAAGAATAGAAAAATCAGAACTTAAAAAGTTCTCAGAAAATCACAAGGTCCTATCCAAGCGTCTGAATGCAGGTCAAACTTGGATTCGAGTTTTCTCAGAATTCCCTTTAGAAGGGGAATTTATTCCTGAAAAACCCCAATTGGAAGACTTTTATTTCTACACACTCCAAATCAACTCTTGATGACTTTTCTTTCTTTACTTTCATTTGAGTTCCGGTATTTGTTGAAGAATTGGGCAGTTCCAGCATTTGCATTAGGTTTTGCTGCATTTTCATTTTTACTGGGATTTCAAGGTGCTGTTCCAGCGGGAGTTAATTATACCTCCGAATACGTGCTCTTTTTCAAAATGGGACTTTTAAGCCTTGGAATTGTCTTTGCTTTGATGTTTTTGGTAGATCACTCCATCCTCAGAGAGAAAAAATATGGTATGGAAGGCTTGATTTTTTCCACCCCACTTTCAAAGAAAGACTTCTTCCTGGTTCGATGGCTCGGAATTCATGCAATGACGCTCGTTTTGGTTGTTTGCGCTTTGGTGGGATTCTATTTGGGCATCTATTTTTCAGATTTAGACCCTGAGCGATATGGTCCAATTTCATTTAATTCCAGCCTTTCGGTCATGGGAATATTATTGATTCCATCTACTCTAATTTGTGGGAGTATTATTTTTTGCACTGGACTTTTGAGTAAAAACAGCCTGGCAATTTATGCTTCCTCGGTCTTCATTTATGTACTGTATATTATCTGCTCCATTTATTTCAACTCACCCCTATTAGCCAACACCACCCCAAAATCCACAGAAGACCTTTATTGGGCAGCTTTACTCGATCCTTTTGGTCTTTCTGCCTTTTTTGAGCAAACCACCTATTGGACTCCCTTTGAAAAAAACAACCAATCTGTGTCATTTACAGGTTTACTCTTATGGAATCGTATTTTATGGACAGTCCTTACATCGACTTTTTTGATTGGGGCCTATTTTCGTCTCAATTTGAGACCAGAGCTTAGTGAAAAAGGGAAAACAAAAGAAGCAAAGGAAGAACTTTACCAAAAGCCTAAACAACTTAATCCTATACCCAAACAAATTCAGAATTTGTTTCTAAAGCCCTTTGGAAGTCTACTTCAATTGGACCTTCAATTCATTTTTAAAAACTGGGCTTTCTGGGCCATTGTAGGATTATGGTTCTTGTTGGCTTTCCCGGAAATATATGATAAAATCTATGCTGGCGGTGCTTATGGAGAACAATACCTTCCCAGTTCTACTATTTTGATGGATAGAGTCCAGCAACCCTTACTGATTTTTGGTGTTCTGATTTTGTTATTCTTCTCGGGGGAACTTACCTGGAGAACCAAAGAACAACGATTTGTTGAAATTCTAAGTGCTACTCCAACAGGAAATGGACTACTATTTGGCGCAAGGTTTTCCAGCTTATTACTAAGTCTTACTCTTCTAATTTTTATAACCCTATTCCTTTGCTGGGGTTTCCAAGCTATTCAAGGCCAAATCTCGCACCATAGTCTTGCCTTATTGATCCTATTTCTGCATCCTGGAATCACTTGGTTGATTTATGCCATCCTGTTTTTAATCATCCAAAGCTTCTCCCCTACCAAATATGTAGGAATGGGGATTTCCGTGATTCTATTCGCTTTAGTTCACGGTCCTTTGGGGCCAGCCTTGGGATTAAGCCATCCATTTTTATTTCTAGGAAAAATACCTATACCTGTCTACAGTGATCTTGCTGGTTGGGTCCATGAATGGAAGACATTCTGGTATTATTCCTTTTTATGGATTTTTGTTTCGATGATTCTTTTGACTTTTACTTTTCAAAAAGCACAATGGGGTTGGCAACGAATTCAAAAAACCACCAGAACTTCTATCTCAAAGTTAATTCTAGCTTTTTCAATTCTCTCCTTTTCAATTTTATTGATCTTTGGCTTAATACGATTAAATCAAAAGTCAATCTATCAATCTCCAAAAGAATGGATCCAAAACTCCTATGAGTACGAAGTTTTCTACAAATCCTTTGAGAAAAATCCCATTCTTAACTTCTCTGAACTGAAAATAGACGTAGATCTTTTTCCATCCGAAGGCAAATTCCTTGCACTTGTTTCCGGAAAGCTTCAAAATCCCGGACCGCTTCCTATCAAACAAATGATGGTCACAGAAAAAACACCATTGAAGGACTTCTGGGTAGAATCCTTAGATCACCTAGAGAAAAATGAAAAACTAGGTGTTTCCATTCTGCATTTCGACCATGTAATTGAACCCGGAGAATCTCTTTCTTTTTCATTTGAAACTGGTGATTCTACCCAGATATTTCATTCAGTAAAATCCATACAATCCAATGGTACTTATTTAAACTTCCGTGACTTCGCTCCTTATTTTGGCTACTCGGAATCCAGGGAAATCCAAGATCCACAGGAAAGAAAGCGAAGGAGTTTACCAGAAAAACCAAGTTCTTTTTCTCTTAGAGAGTCCCATGACCGAATCGAAAAAAACTTGGTGAAAGTAAAATTTCAAGCCATAATCAGTACTGAGTCTCCTCAAATAGTTATATCCAGTGGAGATCTCATCAACCAAAGTTCCATCGGGAATAGATCTCATTTTCAATTTCAAAGCCAAGAAAAGATCCTTCCTGCGATTGCATTTTTCTCAGGGAATTATGAAAAAAGCAGTTTGGAAACCAATGGTAAAACCATTCAGGTTTTCTCACTCCCAGAACATTCCGACCAAAACAAGCAACATTTGGAAACCATTTCAAAGGGATTGAATATACTGGAAAATTATTTCGGCCCTTATCCTTATGAAACCTTGGGAGTTGTAGAAATACCTGACTTTTGGGGATTTGGAGGCTACGCCCATCCTGGAGTCATCAGCATGGTTGAAGGCAACTTTTTTCAAATTAAACCCTCGGGAAATAACCAATTTGATCTCCAAAAAAAACGGATCATCCATGAAGTAGCCCATCAATGGTTTGGTCATCTTTTGGCTCCAAAAAATCTTCCGGGTGCAGGATTTTTTGTGGAAGGGCTAGCCAAATATTCAGAGGCCATTTTGATGGAATCACTCAATGGAAAAGGTGATTTGTGGCGATTGACTGATCAAGCCAATCAGGTTTATTTCAGGGGAAAGGCTTCAGCTCAGGAATTGGAAAAACCCATCAGCAAAATGGAGGCTCAAAGCTACTTATCTTATGGAAAGAGTTTGCTGAGCCTTTTGGCAATTGAAGAGGCAATAGGTAGGAAAAAAGTGATTTCGACTCTGAGAAAAGTAATTGATGAAAGTCGAAAATCACCTGATCCTACCCTGACCATGGAACAGTTTCTCCATGAGTTGAAGCAGGGGCTGAATGCTTCGCAACTACTCCAAATAGAGGAAAGTCTTGAAGATATGATTCATTATGAGCTATCAATTAAAGACGTTCAGACCCATCGGATCAAAGGTGGAAAATACCGGACAGAACTCACTTACAAAGCCCTGAAATTCAGAACAAATCGGGATGGATCCATTCACGAAATCCCAATGAATGAACTGATTACTATTTCAGCTCTGAAAAGCCATCCCAAAGACAAGCTTTCCATAGAAGACATCATCCTTGAGACCCAGGTCAAAATACTTTCTGGTGAAGGAAAAATCCAGATTGAATCTGAGTATCAGCCTATATGGATGGGATTGGACCCTTGGGGAACCCGACCCGATCCAAACCGAACTGATAATTTCTTTCCATTCCAGAGAATTTCAGATTAAGAATAAAACGGAAAAATAATGTAACCCCTTTGGGTGCTCTACTTTCCCAAAATGAATAAAGGCCAGTATTCCCCGTCTCAAAGGGAAATCACAGATTGACATTTATCATCGTTTTGAATAATTGAAGGAAGCTATAAATAATTGAGGGTGCTTTTAAAAAACAATCACTGTCCTATCCAGATTTTAGTTTTGGGTAGGATGGGATTTTCTTTATGGGAGCTTTTTATGCTGAAGCTCATCATATGTACTATTTTTATCGCAAACCTAAATATTTGGAAATGCAATTATGGAGGATTTAAATATTAGAGTTTTCATTTTGAAAATGGATCAAAACCGTTATTCACTTTTCGAGGAGACTGTTAATGAGGAATACCGTTTTTCCGAGCCTGTCGATGATTTTGAATTAAGCAGGAGCCTTCCATTACTTTGTTTTATTTTCGACGATCAGGATCGGATAGCCTATATTGCTTTTGCAAAAAAGGGAATGAGAGCTGGTACAAATCCGCGGCGGCTGAATATAATTGACCCCATCAAATTAAAAAATCCGATACCTTCGGATCCCATACTCGAAGAGGTTTCGGGAAAGGTTAGGAACACTGTAAATGAAAAGCTAAGTTATGGAGGACTTCTTCCACCAAGGAGTTCTGAATATTTTATTGATACAGTAATTGATTTATTTCCAAATACTGAAGACATCCTCTCTCAATTTAGTAGGAGAAGTAGGGAAAGATTTAAAAGACTCAGCACCAATACCAAAAAATTGTTAGGCCAACAGAAAGATGCTGTTGCAACAGCAATGACCATTGCAGGTATTGACAGAGGTAGGCTTAGGTCTTGGTCATTAAAAAGTGATTCAGCTCCCGAATCATTTTTGGACGGTTTGCAAGATGTATATTTATTAGAAGATCAAGTTATTGCGAACGATCTAAAGAGCTTTCCAGGATATGATTTTTTGAAATCTCAGTCCCATGGCTCCACTGTTTTTCGTGATGATCGAGTAAACAAGCTGACAGTCGTCTTAGCAAATCGATTACCATTGGAAAAGCAGACTGGAACAGATTTGATCTATTTCAATGAGACCTTTGGGTCATTTGTAATGGTTCAATACAAAATGATGGATTCAGATGATGGTAAAGCAATTTTCCGAAGAACTCAAGAGGATGGATGATTTATTAATAGAACTCCAAAAGGTTCAGCCAGATACACATCACAATGGGTTTCGGTTAAACCCAAATCCTTTCATTCTAAAATTTTGCCCTAGAATTGATTTTGATCCAACTTATGAGGGGTTGGCAAAAGGTATGTATCTACACCTTGACCATTGGAAAATGCTTGAAGCCGACAAAGATTTAGAAGGTGTCCAAGGAGGAAAACAGCTGAACTATGAGAATGTTGGTCGATAATCTTTCTCCACATAGATTTCAGGAATGTCCATTTGTTGAGAAGTAAACTGGATAGCCTGTCGGAAGAGCTGTTTGTTTTCGTGCAATCTCATGTGATATTCCATTTTTCGACAACTGGCCATTCCTCCGCAATTCCCAAAGTATAAGTAGTGATGGGGTTAAGTGATTTACGCAAGGAATCCGTGTCAATGCGGTTTTGAGTGGTATCCAATACAGCTCCCAGGATTGCCCGTGTAGATGGTGGATATTTTAAGGCCAGCTTCATCGCCTTTTGCTTGTCGGCAAATGAAAGGCTGTCGATAATGGAACGGATGCGCTTAAACGCACTGGTTACCGACGTATCAGGAATTTTTTTGATATAGCGGATTGCATCCAAAATCTGAAGCAATGGAATGTTGTCTTGTGTGATCGGGTTTTTTTGCTGGATAAAAGAAATAGTATAGCGTCCCCGCTTCAATTTGGGGCGTATATCATTCTTTCCAATTTGTATGAGGTTGCTGACCTGCGTAGTCAGGCCAAGCTGGCTGTAAATGCTCAAACCTGTAAGATAACCAATCGTCTTTCCATCTCTTTCTAAGAGGTCTTTTACTACCTGATTTAGGTCAGGCTTTAACTTGCCGAAAACTGTTGCTTCAGGCTTATAGAATTTGCCTTTTGCCAGTTTTTCAAGCTTTCCAACACGCACCATTCGGTTCAGGGCTTTTATGACAGCTTCTTTCCCTTCCTGTCCTGAACTGACATCGGAGAAGGTAAAGACATGCCCTTTGGGCAGTCGGTCAATTTTGGTTTCGACTAAATCGGTGACTTTCATACTTGTAATTCTATCACAAAGATAATCACTTGTCCAGTTTTTTCTATAATAAACTGGACAAAAGTTCAGCCTTCTCTAAATAAAAACGTCAAGTTTATTTTGGATTGGCGTCCCCGCCTTTTTCAGGAATGTACTTGCATCAAAAATAAAGCGCGTCTTTCAATCTTTGATAATCAGAAGAGTAAGAGGGCAAGTATCGTCTTTTTTCTCTTTATTTGTCTTAAAGTACAATCTTGATTGAGGCCATAATGAGAGTGATTTTATAGCCTTAAGTTTCGGAATTCCTGTCAAAAAACGGGTACAACACAGCTACACCATTTGGTGGTATTACTGGGTATTATTTGGTTTCTTAATTTTTAAAAACCCTATATTAATATCAATTTAGTCCATTTTGGTTCATATGAAGCCATGCTTAATGAAACTCTTGACCCGATACATAAACGCTCTCTAATCAGATTGCTCCTATGAAAAATTCAATTGATCCCTATTGCATTCCATTATCCCAAGTTTCAAATGAGGATATCGACAAAGTTGGGGGAAAGAATGCCTCTCTCGGTGAAATGACACAAAAATTAGAACCACTTGGAATCAAAATCCCTGAGGGTTTTGCATTGACTGCGAAGGCTTTTCAAGAATATTTGGGACAAAATGACCTATTCAATCCACTGAAAGAACAGGTAGATAAACTTGACAAAGAAGGCCTGAGCAATCTGGCAGAAGTCGGAAAAGCCTGCCGAAATATTATTGGAAAGGGGGAATTCCCCCAAGAAATCATGGATTCCATTTCAAAATTCTATGAACCACTAGCTAGGAAAAATGAAACATTTGCGGTTCGGAGCAGCGCCACTGCTGAAGACCTTCCCACAGCAAGTTTTGCCGGGCAACATGATAGTTTTTTAAACATCAGTGGACTGACAAACCTGATCCATGCTATTCAAAAATGCTACATATCACTTTTCAATGACAGAGCTATTAAATACCGTTTGGATAATGGCTTTGATCAAATGAAGGTCTATTTATCTGTTGGAGTCCAAAAGATGGTCAGATCTGATTTAGGCTCGGCTGGAGTAGCCTTTACTTTGGACCCTGAAAGTGGATTTGATAACATCGTTTATATCACATCTATCTACGGATTAGGAGAAAACATCGTCCAAGGTGCGGTCAACCCTGATGAGTTTTATTTATTCAAACCTTTTCTGAAAGAAAACAAGCCACGAATACTTTATAAAAAACTGGGAGCCAAACAGACTAAAATGGTGTATACAGACAAGGGTTCAAAGCCAATCAAAACTACCCCAACTCCAGCTAAGGATAGGAATAAGTTTTCCTTAACAGATTCAGAAGTGGAAAAACTGGGAATAGACTGTAATAAAATTGAAGAACACTATGGTATGCCCATGGATATTGAGTGGGCAAAAGACGGTAATTCGGGAGATCTGTATATTGTTCAGGCCAGGCCAGAGACAATCCACTCTCAGAAAGATAATAGCACCATTCAGGAGAAAGAATATCGAATTCTGTCTAAGCCAAAACCAATTTGCTCCGGAACTGCAGTCGGCAGGTCAATCATTTCCGGTAGAGTTTGCATAGTGAAAAGTCTTGCAGATGAAAAGAAAGTAAAGGAAGGAGATATTATTGTAGCAGATATTACAAGCCCTGATTGGAATCCAATGCTTCGTAAAGCAGTCAGTATTGTAACCAATAAGGGTGGAAGGACAAGTCATGCCAGTATTGTAGCTAGAGAATTGGGAATTCATGCTGTGGTTGGAACTCAAAATGCCACAAAAAAGCTTAAAAACGGTCAAGTGATTACCGTTTCTTGCATTGAAGGTGACACAGGTTATATCTATGATGGAGAAATCAATTGGGAAGAAAAAGAGGTTTCATTTTCAAGACAAATCACTACCAAAACAGAACCCAAATTCATCCTTGCAAACCCTTTTCAAGCTTTTCATCTCTCTCGATATCCCAACCAAGGTGTAGGTCTTCTTCGAATGGAATTTATAATAGCAGATGTCATTGGAATTCATCCCATGGCTTTGGCCCATTTTGACCGAATACCAAAAGGGCCAGAAAAGATTGCCATTGAAAAAAGAACAGCTCTTTTCAAGAATAAAAAAGAATATTTCATTTCAACTCTAGCTCAACATTTAGGATTGGTCGCAGCTGCCTTTTATCCTAAGGAAGTAATTGTACGGATGAGCGATTTTAAAACAAATGAATATGCTCGGTTATTGGGAGGAAGCTCCTTTGAACCAGATGAGGAAAACCCCATGATTGGTTTTAGAGGAGCATCCAGGTATTATCATGAGAACTATAAAGATGGATTTGCTTTGGAATGTGAAGCTATCAAACTTCTCAGAGATGAAATGGGAATGAACAACATAAAAATCATGATTCCATTTTGTCGCACCCTAGAAGAAGCTGAAAAAGTACTGGAAACTATGAAAGTCTTTGGGTTGGAAAGAGGCAAAAACGGAATGGAAATCTATGTGATGGCAGAGCTACCTAGCAATGCAATTCTAGCAGATGAATTTGCTAAACTATTTGACGGTTTTTCGATAGGATCCAATGATCTTACCCAGCTGACATTAGGAGTGGACAGGGATTCCACCGTCATTCATCACCTCTTTGATGAAAAGAATTCGGCGGTGGAACAATTGATTCAAAGGTTAATTGAAGCTGCACATGCCAATGGAATTAAAATAGGTCTCTGTGGACAGGCTCCAAGTGATTTTCCTGATTTTACACGTTTTCTGGTCTCCCAGAAAATAGACAGTATCTCATTTAACCCCGATGCACTGATAAGCGGGATAGAAAATATCACATTGGCGGAAAAGGAATTATCCAAAGGTTGATTCTTTCAGAGGTATCCATTTCGTACATCACTCAATGGATAACTCGGAAATTTAAGAGGTCTGACCTCCACAACTAGAGCCAAGCCCAGCTGTACAGCCATAGCAATGCTGATCCAATACGATTTCTCTTTTCTCTAAAGCTTTCAAATCGAACTCGGAAACATGCTGAGCATTTCCATTCACTTTTAAATCCAACATCTGATTGAAATCACAATCATAAAGATATCCGTCCCACCCAATGGAAAGGGTGTTTCTACACATCACACCTGAAGCAGCAACAGGGTTAAATGAATCAATCAAAGTCTGCATATATTCCTCATAATTGCCACTTCTAAGCAAATATTCCAAGAATCTGCTGATGGGCATATTGGTAATGACAAAGAGGTTATTGAACTCTACTCCAAATTTCCTTTTGAGTTCACGCTTGTAATCCGCTTCCAAAGAAGCCTGAGGCCCGGGTAAAATTGCACCCGTTGGATTGTAAACCAAATTGAATTCCAAACCAGAACCTTCAATCCCGTACCCTACCTCATTCAATCTTTTCATCGCATCAATGGATCGGTCAAAAACACCGTCCCCTCGCTGTCTATCTGTTCGAAAAGCGGTGTAATGGGGCAATGAAGAGACCACCTCCACTTTATGATCTGCAAAAAACCGAGGAAGATCATGGTACTTTTTATTGGCATTGATGATGGTCAAATTGCACCTGTCAATGATATGTTTTCCCAGTCCGGCAGCTTCCTCTACCAACCAACGGAAATCAGGGTTCATTTCTGGGGCTCCACCTGTTAAGTCCACTGATTGGATATTGGATTTTGCCAAAATATCCAAGCAATACTGCATGGTTTCCCGGGTCATGATCTCTTTTCTATCGGGACCAGCATCCACATGACAATGTTGACAGGTTTGATTGCACATTTTCCCCAGATTCATCTGGAAAATATCGATGCCAGTTGGTTTCAAAGGGAATAATCCAATATTTTGAAGCTTCTCTTTGAAGGGTTCAAACCCATTTTTATTTAATTGCTCGAGCTGTTGGGTACTTTCTGAAAATGCATGCCCTTGGGCCTTCAATGACTTCATATTACATCATTTTCTTTTTGGCCTGATTCATCATCTGAACGCCATGAACCAATGAAGCACCACCTCTAATCGCACCAGCAACATGGACTGCTTCCATCAATTGCTCTTCAGTACAGCCTTTTTCCAAGGTATCTGAAGTATACGCATCAATGCAATAAGGACATTGTACAGTATGGGCAACAGCCAAGGCAATTAGTGATTTTTCACGAGCCGTCAATGCACCTTCCTTGAAGACCTCTCCGTAATAATCAAAAAATTTATCAGCCAAGTCCTTTTGAAAGTCGCCGATTTTACCAAATTTCTTTAAGTCTTCTGGATTGTAGTAGGTTTCCATGTATGTAGGGAAATGTGTTGGTTAATTAAATAGATTTTACAGTTACTCAACAGTAAAACTACTAAGAGGGTTCTAAGAATTTGAACCCTTCAAAACAAAAAACCATTATTCCTCCCGAATAATGGTTCTAAAAATGGTATTCGTAGATCTTCTAAACGCTTTTCGAAATCACATCCCGAATCCAATCATTGGGAATCACATCGATCGTCAAATTAATTCGCTCCTCAGTTCCCAAATTATTCACTCGATGAGGATCATTCAATTTTAGATACCAGCATTCCCCTGGCTTCATGGGAACTAGCTCATCATTTAGAATGAATTCCACTTGATCATTATTGAAAATGGGAATCGTCAAACGAATCATAGATTTTTCTTCCTCCAAAGCCAAAGTAGGATCAGTATGCTCTTTTACAATTGCACCTGGCTCCAATCTGAGCAACCTCACCAAATTAACCGTGGTGTTTTGTCTAAAGAAATCAACCACACTCAACAATGCTGGGGATTGAGTCAATTCCTCAGTATCCAACCAATCCGTCCAAGTGCCATCAGCATAATCCTCTGCTGGTGGAGGAAATGGAATAGAAGCATCTACTTGGTGAGCTGGAGCTCGTAGAGGTATAACACTATAATAAATAAAATTTCTTTGAGCTAGGGCTCCAACATCCCTTTGCAAGGCATTCACATCAAATTCAAAAGGCAATTTGACCCGATCAAACTTCTTAGAATTCGTTTCAGTAATGTTTTCCATCGACTTAATTGTTTTAAAAAATCTGTGATGGAAGATAATAAATTAAGGGGAAAGCTTTGGCAAAAGATCAAACGCTATCCTTTTCATGAAAAAAGCTCTTCCTTCAGATTACCCTCATTTTTGACATTTCTAGCTGTAAATTCATCCCTCTTTTACATGAGCAGCATTTTAGGTCCTGATTTTAAGCTTAAATTGAACGTTATTTTACAAATAGTAAATAAATCATCAACACCAACCCAATATTTATGAAGAGAAAACTTTTACTCATGCCTGCACTACTTTTGGCAGGTTTGACCTTTGCTCAGGAGAAGATTGACCTGGATGCAATTGAAAAAATCAAAAAGGAAGGCTTTGATAATTCCCATGTCGAGGAGATTGCATTCCAATTAGTTGACAAAGCCGGTCCAAGATTAAGCAATTCTGAAGGATATAAAAGAGCAACTGACTATGCTGTAAAACAGCTTTCGGATTGGGGCTTACAAAATGCAACTACTGAGGCTTGGGGAGAATTCGGTAGAGGTTGGGAAATGGAAAAGAGCTACGTGGCTATGACGAAGCCTTATTACATGCCATTTATTGCCATTCCAAAAGCCTGGACTGAAAGCACTAAGGGCGAAGTAAGTGGCAAAGTGGTTTTCTTAGATATCCAAAAGGATGAGGACTTTGAAAAATACAAAGGCAAACTCAAAGGAGCTATCATCGCAATCAAGCCAACAGGGACTCAAGAGCCTACTTTTGAACCGGATGCTGTTCGATTCACAGTGGAGCAATTGCATGGGATGGAACATCCTGCGCCAAGACAAAGCAGCTTCACTCCAGAAATGAGAGCCCAGTTTATGGCACAACGAGCATTTGCTCAAAAAGTAAATGAGTTTATCGCTGAAGAAGGAGCAGCTTTGATCATCAAAGGTGTTAATGGACGCCACGGAACACTATTTACAAGTAGCCCTAGAGGATATTTGAAAGACACTCCAGAAGGTATTCCGGAATTAGAAACAGCTCCTGAAAATGTGAATTTGATGGCTAGATTGATGGAAAATGGCGTAGATGTAGAAGTTGAAGCAGAAATAAAGACTAGGTACCTAAATGATGATATGCAAGGCTATAATGTTATTGCTGAAATCCCTGGTTCTGATCCAAGCCTTAAAGCGGAAGTCGTAATGCTTGGAGGTCACCTAGATTCTTGGCACGGAGCAAATGGCGCAACAGACAATGCAGCAGGCTGTATCGTAATGATGGAGGCAGTTAGAATTCTACAAGCAACAGGTCTTCAACCAAAAAGAACAGTCCGAATTGCTCTTTGGGGCGGTGAAGAACAAGGTCTTCATGGATCTAGAGGGTATGTAAAAAACCATTTTGGAGATCGTGAAACCAAAGAAATGAAACCTGAACATGAGAAAATCTCTGCTTACTACAATATCGATAACGGTACCGGTAGAGTCAGAGGTATCTATCTTCAGGGAAATGCTCAAGTTGAGCCAATTTTCAATGAATGGTTTGCACCATTGGATGATATCGTAGCGGATAGAACTATTACTATCAGCAATACTGGTGGGACCGATCACCAAAGTTTTGATGCCTTGGGAATCCCTGGTTTCCAATTTATTCAAGATCCAATTGAATACCGAACCAGAACACACCATACAAACATGGATACATTCGAACGATTGGAGTTGGATGATTTAAGACAAATGGCCGTGGTTATTGCATCATTTGTATACAACACAGCTCAAAGAGATGAAATGCTTCCAAGGAAACCGATGACCGAAGAATAAAATCCCAAATCCATATAAATGAAAAAGGACCTAGTTTGAATAGGTCCTTTTTGTTTTGAAGAAATATAGACTTTGTATGCTAAACCGATTGAAATTGTCTATTACTTCTTCTAGGGTGTGATTTTGCAACTTTACTCTTGACAGTCTGGACAAAAGGACAAGTGGCAAATTCTTGCCAACCTGATTTTTTGATGAAGTCCAAGGTTTTCATTACCAAGTCTTCACCTATGCCTTTTCTTCTGAATTCTTCTGGAACAAAAGTGAAAAACAGTTCAAATAGATCCTCATTTCTTCTAAAGTAGATATATGCATAAATGTGGTCTTCGACCTCAAATTCAAATCTGCATTTCTTAGGACTATAGAGAAGATCGTAAAACATGATCAATTTGCCTTAAAAGATGAATTCAAATGACTGTTATTTCAACCATCATTTACTCTTTAGACAGGAAAATTGAAAAAGGTCACATCTTCATTCCATTTATTTAAAATTTATAAGAGTAGCCTAATCTTATCACTTGAGTTTCATAATAATCTGAGCTGGTATAGTTAAAGCCTGTCCCATTGATTGTTTTTTTGATCACAAGGGAATTGAATAAATCAGTAGCATTGGCAAAAAGACTTCCTCGTCCATTCTGAATAGCTTTTTTCACTCCTGCATCCACTGAAAAGCGTCCCTCGATTCTTCCCTGAGGGATAATATCTGGCGCCAAATATACTGCGGTCAATTGTGCTTCAGTGTTTTGCCCAAACTTAAAGTTTCCATTTAGTTTTACGTTTCCTGAAAACATTTCCTGCTTTTCAATATCCAAAGTTTGCTCAATGGGATATAAAACATCAACAGAAAAAGCATCAATCTGATTTCTATACCCATTCAGGTTCAAATTTAGGCTAATGCGATCTGATAAATCTTGACTCAAGACGATCTCCATTCCTGAATTATAACTTTTACCGGCATTTTGAGAAATATTGTATATCAAGGTAGAATTATCCACCGTCGTAGCTATCCTTGTTATAGTACCGTCAGAAATCTTGTGATAGGCTGCTGTATACAATGAACCAGTCTCCCATTCATTCTTATATCCCAATTCAAAAGTATTTGTGAATTGAGGCTTTAAGGCGGGATTTCCAACTTTGATGATTTCTGCATCATCATATTTTGGGAAGATCCGGATGTCCACTTCGTCAGGTCTATCTACCCTTCTATTGAAGAAAGCGGACAACTTATTTTTATTATCGAATTTATAAGTCAGTCTTGCATTGGGAAAAGGCTGGAAATAATCATATCCATCACTTCGATAAGTATTATGGTTTGGGTCTACTTCGTATTTTAAGTTGACATATTCCAAGCGCATTCCTAGTTCAGCTTCAAGCTTCCGAACCTCATAAGTATAATTTCCATACACTGCCGGGATAGTTTCCTTGTAAGTGGCCAAACCATCAGCACCTGCATCCAAGACTGAATTAGTTTGAGAAGGATTGAATTGCATATTTGTGGGAATGGTCCTTCTCCTAAATTTGAACCCTGTCTCTAAAAACCCATGTTTAAAAGGTTTACTGTAATCTAAAGTAAAATCAGCCACTTTTTGATCCGCTATCAGAAAAAAGGATTCTTCAGTTGAGAAATCTGAAGTGGAATTTGAAAAGAAATACTTCTCATCCTCCCGATCAAAAGTATAATTGAATCCAATATTCAATTTTTGTCCGGGTTGTGAGAATTTATGTTCATAAGCAACAGATCCCATATATGCTGTCAATACCTCATCTTCCAGAAATTGCCAAAGTCGGTAGCTTTCCCCAGTGTTTCCATTGAAAAAAGGCTGGTCTCCATAGTCCTTGATTGACTCCTGACTAAAAAAGCCTGAGACTGTCAACGTATTTTGATCATTAATCAACCAATCAAGTCCGGCCTTGGAAGTGAAGAAATTTGTATTTCTATTCCTTTTCAATTGTTGATTGATAACAGTTCCATCATCGTAGGTACGAGTAACAAACTCATTCTTATTCAAAGTCTTTGTATACAGATTATCTGCCTGGAGAAAAAGATTGAGTTTTTTCTTTCGATAGTTTAAGGAAAGCGAGGGGTTGATTTTAGGGGTTGCTGAGTATTGAGGACGAATTCCCGGAAGGTTTTCCTTTCTCACCCAAAGGGCACCCAAACCTGTTGTAAGTCCGAACGTCCCATTCAATCCATATTGGTCATCCTTTTTTAGGATAATATTGATAATTCCGGCATTTCCATTTGCATCATATTTTGCAGATGGATTATTGATGATTTCAATTCGCTCCACTGCTGAAGAGGGAATATTTTCCAAACCATTTTGACTACCGAAACCTGTAATCGCAGTTTGCTTTCCATCAATTAAAACCATCACTTGGGAGTTTCCTCGAAGCTGAACCTGACTATCTTGAATCGTAATTCCAGGCAGATTACTCATTGACTGAAGAACTGATCCTCCACTCTGACTAATATTTTGATCCAGAGCATAGGTCTTTTTATCCAAGGCATTGGAAATGGCTTCCGCATTTGCTTGTACTACCACTTCATCAAGCTGTTGCGCATCTTCCTCTAGAAATAAGGAACCCAAATCCAGGTATTCTGAATTGGCTCCGACAAACAAGGGCGATTGCAAAGTTTGAAAGCCCAAAAAAGTCAGTTCAAGAGTATAATCTCCGGGCTTGATTTCAACAAGCGTAAATTGACCATTTTCCTGCGTGATAGTTCCGGATACAAAAGCCGCATCATTGCTTGATTTAAGTACAACATTGGCGAAAGGAATTGGCTCACCTGAACTTTTATCTTTTACTAGTCCAGAAATAGTTACTTCAGAGACTTGTGCAAAAGCTAACAAAGGAAAAAAAAGACAAAAAGCTAATAGACTCAGATTAATCTTCATCAGATTCATTTTCAATTTTCTTCTCAATTTTGCCTCTTGAATCGATCAACACCTCGTATTCATCTTCATCAACTTCAATTCCAAATTCATAAGCTATTCCCTCGGGAGATTCCACTCTTTCAGAAAATTCAAGGTCATAATCAGTAAATTCCTGATTAAGCAAATTAATTATATCTGCTGGTATTTCATCTATAGCTACTTCTGTCTCAGTTTCAAGCCAATCTCCAGAATTTGAAAAATTAGAGGAATATTCATGTCCTTCCAAGGAAAATTCTGCTTCCCACTCCTCTTCATTTTCGCGTCCCCATTCTACATTTTTTGCTTCTGGGAATCTTGAGCCAAACGCTTCCTTTACTGTCATCGGAACCTCTTTGTTGGATTTTTCTGAATCACATGCCTGGAAAGAAAATCCCAAGATGAGGATCCCCATATAAAATTGATTTTTCATTGTTACGAGTATTTTATGTTACTCGGGCAATGTCAGGAAGGATTTGGAAGAAATTTAGAATTTGGAAACCTAAGCTCAAAAACATGAAAAGACTTCAAGAATTTATAGTGAATTTCCCAATTGTTTTGTTTGACTATTTCCTTAACGATTGAAAGTCCTAGTCCACTACTGATTTTTTCGGCGGAAGAAGTAGAAAAACGCTCAAATAAATGCTGAGAATCCAATTCCTTCTCCCCTGAATTTGAGAAAGAAAGAAGATCTTTTTTAAGTACTATTTGAATAGAAGAATCTTTCGGACTATGCCTGATCGCATTTGAAAAAAGGTTATAAATCAAAGTTTCCAGTAGAAAAGAATTTGAAACTATTTCAATGGAATTCTCAACCTTTACTTCCAACAGGATATTCTTTTCCTTTAGATAATCCTCAAAAAGGATCTGGGATGTTTGTATAAATCCATACACATCCAATTCCTCTTTTTCTGAAAGTTGAAAATTCTCCACTTTGGCTAGGACCAAAAGGTTTTTATTGATCCTCGAAAGCCTAGAAAGAGGGGCTTGAATATCTTCCAATAAAGAAAGTGTTTCTGGGCTCAAACCTTTTTCTTGAAATAAAAGATCCATTTTAGATTTGAGCAGGGCTATTGGAGTCTGTAGTTCGTGAGAAGCATTTTCCGTGAATGATTTCTGAAGTCGGTATACATCCACATTATTATTCAAAAGGCTCCTCAACGAATGGTTCATTTCCTGAAACTCGAGAATGTCAGATTCCGGCAAATTAATAGATTGATCTTTGGATAAATTAAAGTCTTTCAATCGCTCAAGAGTGAGGTAAAAAGGTTTCCAGGTTTTCGAAGCTATGGCCCTATTGAGAACCATAAACCCTCCTACCAGGACTATAAAAAACAGGAATGTAACCACTGCTATGGCAAAAACTGTTTCGTCAGATTCCTCTACATTAGTCTCAACAGATATTCTATAATAATTTCCATTCAATTCTATATAAGAAATCAATCCACGAAATCTATCCTCTCCATCATCCACATCAAAGACATTGGGTCTGACAGCTTCAAATACACTGTCTTGAAAACTGGGTTTCTCATTGAGTTTTGTCAAGGAAACTCCCGGGTGGAGATCCCCCCAGATTGACGAAATCTCTTTCAATTCTTCTTCTGAATAGGATTTATTCTGCAGGTTCTCACGGGTATGTTGAAGGGTAAGCCAATTGTTTTCGTCCAATTCTGATATCCAGATATAATCTATCACCAGAAAGTAAACAGGGATACTCACCAATAAAATAACCAGTGAATAGATGGCAAATGCCTTGAGCGGCTTGTGTAGCAATTTGGTCATGCTTCCCATTTATACCCTGTTCCATAGATAGTTTTGATCATCTCACTGCAGCCGGCATCTTTCAATTTTCTTTTCAAGTTTTTGACATGTGCATAGACAAAATCATGGCTATCAAACATATCTGCAAAATCTCCCGAAAGATGTTCTGCCAATGCACTTTTGGAGAGAACACGATTTCTATTCCCTATGAAAAACAGAAGTAAATCATACTCCTTTTTGGTCAAAACCACTTCGATTTCATCCACTTGAACCTTTTTAGCCAAAAAATCAATTTTCAAGTTTTCAAAGGTTTTAACATTTTGGCTATCAAAATGACTTCGACGAATCAATGACTCTATTCGGGCAGCCAATTCGGCTTGGTGAAATGGTTTTGCCAAATAATCATCTGCTCCTAGGTTTAAACCTTTTACTTTATCCTCAAGGGAGTTCTTGGCAGAAATAATAATCACCCCTTCTTGTTTCCCCTCATTTTTCAAAAGTTGTAGCAAATCCAATCCACTCCCTCCTGGTAACATCAAATCCAAAAGGATGCAATCATATTCGTAATTGAGGATTTTTTCAGAAGCAGAATCAAAGTCCTTGGCAATTTCGCAGAGGTATTGTTTTTCAGACAAATACTGAATCACATCCTTTGCCAAGCTCTCTTCATCTTCAATAAGCAGGATTTTCATGATTCTAAATTGGAACCCAATTTGGAAGACTTTTAGAATTTATTGAAATAATTCTGAATGAAATTTGAATTCTTACCTCAGCCAGAGGTATTCATTTAGAAGTCCTCTCCCACCAGTCTTCTAATTCTTGAGTCAATTTCTTTACGACTTCAGGATTTTGGTTTGCCACATTGATTTTCTCAAATGGATCTTTTTTGATCTGATAGAGTTGGACAGCAATTCCTTTTTCCGGTTCGGCTAAAATCAGCTTCCAATCACCAGAAATGATCACACGATGCTCCAGACTTTTCTCAGGGGCATGTACATCCACCATATCATGAGAAAAATCCACTGCATAGATACTTTTTCGAGTTTCCAAAGCAGCTTGATCCAACACATTTATCCCTTCCATGGGAGTCACTCCTTCCAGACCTGTAACAGCTAAGGTGGTTGTTGGAATATCTACGCTACTTACCAAATGGGTAGTATCCACTTTGGGTGCAATACGGCCAGGCCAGTGAAACATGATCGGTGTTCGGATCCCGAAATCGGCAGGATCTTGTTTCGATCCCGGCATAAACTGATTGGTTTGATCGGGGTTTTGAATCCAGCCATTATCAACTACAAATACGACCATTGTATTTTTATCGAGAGAATTTTCTTTTAAAAAGTTCATTAACTCTCCCACCGTCAAATCCAGCCATTCGCACATTGCCCAATATTTGGCAATTGCTTCAGATGGAGCTTTGGGTAAATATTTTTGTAACAATGAATCCGGTGGAGTGTGTGGAGAATGTGGCAAGAATGGCGCATACCAAACCATAAAGGGCTTTTCCTCCTTTCCCGCCAATTGTATAAAATCATAAATCGGCTTCATTCCCTCCCTACCAATTGCCAAACCAGCGTCTCCATGCCTTCCACCGGTTGCAGCATTGCCATGGGTCATTCCATGGGTAAAGCCGGCATCTTTCCAGCTTTTCCCCCACCATTTCCCTGTTTGAAGCGATAGATACCCTGCCTTTCCTAGAGTCTGAGGGATGGTAGGTCTTTTCTGAAATTCATTTAAAAAGATTTGATATTCTTTAGATCTTTCCAACTGCCATTCAGGACTATATCTTCTTTCTTTAGACTCAAAGAGAGGATCATTGCCTGTAATTTTTGTTTGCTGAGGGTAAAGTCCGGTAATCAAAGTTGCCAATGAGGGACTACAAAGGGGAGCTGTTACGTATCCTCGGGTGAAGGTAAGTGACTCTTTTGCCAGCCGATCTATATTAGGGGTTTCAATTTGAGGATGCCCCATAAACCCGAAGTCTGTCCATCCCTGATCATCTGATATGATGTAAATGATATTGGGCTTTTCAGACTGCGCAAAAGCAGAAGAATAAGCAACACCAAGAAAAACTATTAAAAGGTAAGTTATCTTAATTCTTTTCATTAGGAGGTAGGGTCGATTGTCATATTACATGGGCTATTTCTTTAAGTTAAAAAGCTTTAATTTGACTTCTACCCTGCCATATCATGGTCAATGATTTATCTATCCTATTCCTCTAAGCGCTCTGGTGTCTTGGGAATCTGATTGGATAAGTGATTATTTCCATCTTTATCTTTATCCAAAACAAATGCATCATAAAGGTCTCCCCTAGCTGTAAAGGCCTTGTATTCCAACCTATCCTCTTTGATTTGAATCCATTGGAATAACTGTGTATTGAAGGCTTTACGGTCCATCCAAGGATCATTCCCCACATCATACATTTTGGGTCCAGCCACTGAAACAACATACATAGGGCCTTCCCCAATAACATCTTTTCCATCACGATTGAGGACTCTTCCCCTAGCATAAGCATGATCATGGCCCTGAAGAACCAAATCCACTTTATACTTTTCCAATATTGGCTGGATAAACTCAATCATATCCTCATTGATCCGGTCTGGTTTGGTTGAGAAAATCGGATAATGGAAAGTAATCACAGTCCATTTCTTAGGATTTTCGGTCAGTATCTTTTCCAACCATTCCACCTGAAGCATCTTTTTCTCAGGAATTTCATCAATCAATTCCGCGTCCAAAGAGATTACTTTCAACTCTGGATAATTGACCTCATAAGCCACCTCTTCCAACCCTTTTGGACCATTGGTCGGAAGATTGAATTGTGGTCTCCAATGATGAGATAAGGTTACAGGGTTCTTGGCATATTCATGATTTCCCGGTGACATCATGATCGGAGTAGAAGAATGAATGAATCCTCCAGCTTCGAACCACTCTCCCCATTCATAATCAGAATCCTCATGGTTGATCAAGTCTCCTGCATAAAGCATAAAATCTACTCTTGGATACTGAAAATAGGTTTCGCGAATGACCCTACTCCACATCGAAGCCACTTCATTTTGGGCATCTCCAAAGTAAATAAAACTGACATTGTGATCATTTTCAGGCATTTTAAACTGAAACCATTCACTCCAAGCCCGCTCATTACCAACCCGATAAACATAGGTTTCTCCTGCACTTAATCCATCCAAATCCACCTCATGATAGTGGGCTTCTACCTCTGGCTCATCGTCTTGCTGAGTTTTTAGGTAAGAGGTGGTGGCTTTTATTCTTAGAGGAGATTCAGCATGTTCCGGTCCGTCAGTTGCCACTGCAAATTCCAAAAAAGATTCCTTTTCGCTGATCCCAGTTCTCCAATTGATCCCGACAGCTGCAAGTGGATCCTCAGCCAGGTTCAGGATAATTCTATCTGGATTGATTTTCGGCAGATATTGTGGTTTCAGTTTAATTGAAGCCTCATCTTGAGCAAAGACCTGAGCGATTATCAAAAAATTGATACTTAGTGAAAGGAAAAAGATAGAATTAAAATGATTCTTAATTTCTGAAAAGTAAAATGACATTTTCTTATTAAAACCCAAAAGTAAATAGATCAGGCTATTCTTAATAAGATTAAATTCCCACTATTTAATTTAAAAATTATTTGAGAGCCCTACCCTATTTTTAAAACTATAAAATACTTTTAAAAGTACTAAAACTAGAATGGTTAATCATAGAAAGTTTTCAAAATCAGAACTCATTAACTCTGTAGCATCCTTTTAATTGCTCCCAATGCAACAATTTGTTCTCCAGATTTCACCTTTTGAACCATATCTGACTTCCAAAGTTGTGGAATCACATTTTTCTGACAGGAGTCTAGCAAAGCTTCCCAATATCCGGGTAATCGAATAGTACCTCCTCCAATAGAAATTTCATTGGGGTTCAATAAATTGATTAAACCTGCCAATGCTAAGCCCAGATAATATCCCCCTTCTCGGATTACCTCTAAAACCTTTTGATTTCCAATTGAAGCCTCCAAAACCATTTCTTGTGAAGTCATTCCTAATCGATCTGCCATATATTGACCACCAGATAGTTCATCCAACCGCTTCACTTCTCCTTTGTATTGAATTGGAAAATAACCCATCTCCCCAGCCCATCCATCAGCTCCCAACATGGGTTTACTATCTGAGATCAAAGCCGCTCCTATACCTGTCCCCACCATGATAACACCACCAGTAAAGGAATCTTCAACATCCCCATACTCCTGAGACAAGGCTGCTTTAATATCATTGCTTAAGAAGACTTTAAACGGTAAATCATTCCAATCTTGATCTGGAGACCAACCTTTCAAATTTGGTAAAACATCACACTCAACGATTTTATTGTTTTGGACTAAACCAGGCACTGCCAAACCAATACCCTGAATATTGAGTTGATTTTTTTTGATAAAATTTTGGATCGCAGATTTAAAATTCTCTCTATTAAACTCCTTTCCTGTTGGAATTTTTTGTTGGATCTTTCCATAAACTAATAGCATTTTGGTGCCACCCAAATCGATCCCTAAAAATTGATTGTTCATAAACGAGGGTCAAAATCAAATTATTCAATTACCAGAAAAACATCTCAAAGGACTCTTTCATTTATCTTTTGAAATGCCTTTACCTTTACAAACTCGGCTTTCAAAATAAATTTTGCCAACCGATTTCCAATATTTAAAAAATGATGGAAAATAACCAGATACTTCTTCAAACATCCAATCCCTGTTATGCTTTTTCCCATTATAATGCGACACAGTGGGGTGTTCTTTGTAATGAATTTGAGATTGAAATCTGGAATCAAAGACTTCATCAAACTCCCCAACTATTATCTGGATTTCAGGAATATTCCTGGAGAGTTTTAGAATAAACTCCACAGTGTTAGATGAAATCGGATACTTTTGAAAAAAACTAGGTTCCAATAACAAAACCCGATTTGAAGGTTTTTCTGTACCCCATGCAGGATCTAAATTGTAAAAATTGTAAACATAAATCGGAAGATCAGAATTCAGCTTAATTGCTTGACTCTTTGGCAGGAGAGTTTTCAATTCCAAATTTGAGATTTCTTCTAATTGTTCGGGAACAGGGATTTCTTTTATTTCTTCATATGATCTATCCAGAAATGTATTCTTCTGGTCAAAACCCGAAAATCTATTGATGGTTTCTTGGTTGACAAAATACTTTTTGGAGCTAAAAGAACCTGCGACCCATTGCCAACTTAAAGCATTACTTGCCCAATCAGCATCCAGCAGATGATAATACATCCATTTTGCAGGAGTCAACCAATGACTTCTTCCCATGTTGCAAACTAGGCTGGCAACAAACATCCTGGTATGATTATGCATATAACCTGTTTTGTAAAGACGATCAATCCCCTGATCCACAGCTTCAATACCGGTCTTTCCATCTACTACTGCTATGGGCAACAGATGATTGGAAACCCTTTCTTGAACTTGCTTGATATCCCGATCAATTTCGTCACCCAGCGATTTCCAAACCTGCTGAAAATAATCTCTCCAAGCCAGTTCCTTTAAAAAAACATCAATTTCCTCAGGCTTATACCCCCTTCTCAATACTGATTCAGCTATTAGTTTGGTAGAAATTACCCCTCTTGAAATATAAGGAGAAAGATAGGTCACTTTTCCATCAAGATAGTTCCTGGTCTTTCCATAAGCTATGGGATCAACAGCCTCTACTTGTGCTAAAATATTCTTATAGCCAGTCTCAAACATTTTATCTCTTAGAGATTTTATTATGTGTAATTAACCTCTGTCTAGAACATTTAAAACGCTGGATTTCACCAGACCTTTTGCTTTCATGCTTCAGACTTATTTTTTGATTTACCCGCTTTCTCCATCGCTTGAAACTGGAAGACTTCAACACCTTCCTCATTAATTGAATCACTTCCTTCTCCACAATCCCAAACTGGGTTTCAATGGCTTCAAAAGTTGTACGATCCTCCCAGGCCATCTCAATGATTCTATCTAATTCACTTTCACTAAACTTTTCTAATTCCATGATTTAGTTTATTCTTTTTAGCGTATGGTACCTATCCCACCATCCAAATGCAGAACTTGTCCGGTCATCCATTTACTTTCTTCACCTAAAAGAAACAAAGCAGCATTTGCAATATCCTCTGGGCTTCCAATAGCTTTTAAAGGATGCCTTTGCGCATTGGCCTCTCTTTTTTCTGGGGTAGAAAGAATACTCTGAGCCAAAGGAGTATCTGTAATTGAGGGTGCAATGCAATTCACCCTTATTTTAGGTGCTAATTCAGCCGATAAAGCCCGGGTTAAGCCTTCAATAGCACCTTTGCTACTGCTTACTAAACTGTGAAAACTGAATCCATTTTGCACTGCCACAGTGCTAAAAAGAACAATACTCGCCTGTTCAGATTTCTTTAAAGCAGCTAAACTAGCCTGTATGACTTTTACAGCACCTATTACCTGCAATTGATAATCTTTGATAAAATCATCCTCCTTGAATCGATGAAAGGGTTTGAGTTGAATTGATCCGGGGCAGTATATCAAACCATCCAGTTTCTCCGGAATAAATGAGAATTCAGATGATTCTTCCAAGACATTCAAATAATGAATAGTTGAATTAGTAGGAGTACTTTCAGGCTGGTTTTTGTAATAAGTTCCTATTACATGATGGTGTTGTCCCAAACGATTGAAAATTGCATTCCCTATCCCAGTACTACAGCCAATGATCAAGTAATTTTTCATCCATTTAAAACCCTGATCAAGACATTTTGTTTAGAAACTTATTTCAATAGAATACGCTAGCTCAACCTTCTACCAATGTATTCTCATGAGTCAAAACATGGCTTTTGACCTTTTCTTGAAATTGTTGAGGAGTTTGTCCTGTATGTTGCTTGAAAAATCTACTGAAATAAGATCTATCTTGGAACCCTAACTTAAAAGCAATTTCTTTCATCGTATTCTCACTATGGATTATTTGTCTTTTAGCTTCCAAAATCAACCGATCATGAATTAATTGAACTGCTGTCTTATTTAGTTTTTCCTTCAGGATTTGGTTTAAGCGCTTGGCACTAATTCCCAATTTTTCAGCATAAAAATCAGCTGTTCGCTCTGTTAGATATTGTACCTCCAAAAGCATCATAAATTCATAAACTCTCTTTTCATGCAAATCCTGTAAAGTAAAATGATGTTCTTTAAATTGGATAAGCTTCAGTAATAGTACTTTTAAGAGAGCTTTGAGCATTATTAGATTTGCTGCATCTTTTTGATATTCCTCCTCCATCAGACGATAAACGGCCGACAAACTTTTAGCATTTTCTTCATTCACCTGCAAACAGGAAAACTCTCCCTGAATATTGAATATTCTAAAGACATCCAGTAAAAACTCCTTTATATCGTCTTCCAATAGCTCCTTTTTAAACGAGATCAGTACTCCTTTTTTCCCTGCCTTATTCAATTGATGTACACGGTATGGAGGAATCAAGTAAATCCAATCACCCTTTAGTGTCTGAAAATCATGTTGAAGGGCATGAAGAGCCTCTTCATTTTGAAGCCAGACGATTTCAAAAAATTCTCTTCTGATCGGGTCATCCAAGTAGGCAGGAGGGCAATCTGCCAGATCTCTTATAAATATGACTTTATCTTGTAACATATTCCATTCAACTTTCTCTAGATACAATACTCTTGCGGGTATTTTCCAAATAATACCACAATAATAGACAATAACACCATGAGAGATTTGATCATGGGCAAATTATACCACACAAGTATCAGATTGTATACGTCTAAGCCCTGAATCCGATCCTAGTTTTGCAATCCCTATTTCAACAAACCTTTTAAGAAATGGAAGCTACTATCAAGGATACTTTGGTCCATCAGCTCAATCAGGCATCTCAGTCAATCGCTCATGAGCATGAGAGACTCAGAAACCAACTGGATTTCTCAGATTTAGAAGGATTGATATCTGAAATCAAATCTGCAAGACGCATCTTTTTGATTGGAATGGGAAGAAGTGGCTTTATGATGAAAGCTGCTGCCATGCGACTCATGCATTTGGGATACCAAGTCCATGTGGTAGGAGAAACTACAAGTCCTGCAATCGAAAGTGGAGATTTATTGATTGCAGGCAGTGGGAGCGGCACAACCAAAACCATTGTCAATGCAGCCAAAACAGCTCTTTCAGTAGGCGCTCGAGTCGCCTGCTTTACCACTCAAACCAACTCTCCATTGGCTGAACTTTCCGATCAAATTATCAAAATCGAGGCTGCGCAAAAGCAAGAACAGCAAGAGGAAGTTTCTATCCAATATGCTGGAAGTCTGTTTGAGCAAGCCCTGCTATTGACCTTTGACTCGATCATTCAAGTAATGTGGAAATCTATGGGAAGCAGCGCAGATGAGCTCTGGAAAAGACACAGCAATTTAGAGTAATAAGCAAAAATTCAAATACAGACATTTACATAAACCAACAAATACTTATGGCAAAATTACAAGTTGCAATCGACCTATTAAACACAGCTGATGCTATCGCATTGGCGACCCAAGTTGCTCCCTATATCGACATTATCGAATTGGGTACTCCCCTGATCAAAAGTGAAGGACTTTCTGCTATCACTGCAATGAAAGAAGCTTTTCCAGATAAATTGGTCTTTGCTGATTTCAAAACTGCAGATGCTGGTGGATTGGAAGCCGAAATGGCATTTAAAGCCGGTGCGGATAACATTACCATTTTGGGTGCCACAGGTGATTCAACCATTAAAGGAGCAGTAGAAGCAGCAAAAGCTTATGGAAAAGCAGTGGTAGTAGATACTATCGGAGTCAAAGATAGAGTGAAGCGAGCGCAGGAAGTAATAGCATTAGGTGTAGAGTTCGTAGAACTACATGCTGGTTTAGACGAGCAGGCAGAAGAGGGATATTCAGTTCAGGTATTGATAGATGAAGCTTCCAGAGCTGGGGTTCCAGTATCCATTGCAGGCGGAGTCAATAAAAACAGCATCCAAGCAGTTAAAAACTCAGGAGCAGTAGTGGCAGTTGCCGGAGCAGCGATTTATGGCGCTGAGAATCCTGCTGAAGCAGCAAAAGAATTAAAAGCATTATTGCAGTAAAAAACGAAATAGGTCATTCATTTAGCAAAACCTCCAGGAAATATATCTGGAGGTTTTCTTTTTTTCACCTACTCGGATCTCAACAAATGGCTTAACTTTAAACCATGGCAAAACAACCTGAAGTCTGGCTGAGAGGCCCAATTCCTGCCTATCCCATGGAGCTACAGCCAGTAGCCCATGCGATATTGCAAGCTCAAGAAGAAATTCATCAGTTAATGGCGAATTTTCCGAAGGAAAAACTTTGGGAAAAGCCTGCAGGCATGGCCTCACCTGCTTTCCACATCAGGCATATCGGAGGGGTACTGGATCGCATGTGTACCTATGCCAAAGCTGAGCCCCTGACTGAGGAGCAATTCGCTTATCTAAAATCGGAAGGGGTACCAAACGAAGACGTGACAACCCAAGACCTTCTTAATGTACTAAACATTCAAATTGCTTCCTTTTTGACCTTTCTGGAAAATGTAGACCCCAAAACATTAACTGAAAATAGAGGGGTTGGAAGAGCTCAATTACCTTCTACAGTGGGAGGATTGCTATTTCATGCTGCCGAGCACATGCAGCGACATTTTGGACAGTTGTTGGTGACGGTGAAGGTGATACTTCATGCCAGGTAAGTAATAGGTTCATCTTACTTCCTAATCCTCACTCAAAACCCCATAACCTTTCCTGTTCTTCCCCGTTCATTTTTAAAATTGCATTTCGATCATTTTCAGAATTGAAACCCAAATTCACATATAGTCATTTCTATTTTTTTGAAGCTCTAGCTAGATTCATGGATGGGCTTTTATTTTCCAATTTAATTGGGTCCTATCATTCTTTTGCTGTAAAATCTTATTCCTACCAAGGATAAGATCTTCGGATTTTTTCTTTTCAATTATGAGCGAATACGTTGCTATCCCTTTCTGTAATCCCAATAGTCTTTCTAAAAGAGGGAAGTTCTATATTCTCTTGTTTTCATGTAACAAGGCCTTTATCAAGCTGCTCTCCTGTCAATAGGCAAGGAGAGCATCCCTTCTTTTTCTGAAGGCCAATTCCCAATTGGTGTACCGGCGTATATGCGCAATGGGAAAGGTACACTCTTTTCTATCTAAAAATATCAAACATGAAACTTCAATTAAAAGAATCAGATTACCTGATTATTCGATCCTTAATAACTAATTCCAAAACCCAAATCCCTCTAAATGAAAAATTGAAACTTGAAGAGGAAATTCAAAAAAGCAGAATCATCAAAGACAGGAATTTCCCATCGGATGTAGTATGCCTGGGATGCCGGGTTGAAATACTGGATCTGAATTCTATGATAAAAAATACGCTTATCATTGTACTTCCGGAGGAAGCTCGGATCAAAGAGCAAAAAATCTCCTTATTTGCCCCCTTGGCTATAGCTCTTTTGGGTGAAAAAGAAGGTAAAATCATCCAATGGAAAGTCCAAAGAGGAACTTTGAGATTAAAAATCATCAAAGTAGAACAGACAGTGGATTAATTCAAGGGTCATTTCATTTCCGAGGTCCTGAAATGGACCTCGGAAATTGATAAAAGTTTGCCAAGTATTTTGCTATATTATTTTGGAAACAAAAAGATCAATACGGCTCTCCAGCCCCAATCGGCTTTCCCTCCATCAGGAGCAGCAAGGTTTAACCTTGGTCCGACAACAAATTGTGTTTTTTGTTTCCCCAAAGAAGTAACAGCGCTAAAGGTAGGATTGAACCAGACTGTAGAAGTGGATGCACTCCAGTTTTGAGTCCATTCCATATTTGCTCCGACTCCTGCACCTGATTTCCAGTTATAAACCAAAAAAGGCTGAACAAACATCTGACTGACATCTGGACGATCAGCATTACCGGCAACAGACCAAATTTGATTGACTAAGCCTCCCAAAGTCCATCCATTCATCTGTTTCAATGCAACTGCAGTGGGGCCTACGCCAAATTTTTTGGTTGTAAGAAAATCATTGGTTCCCGTTGGTAGTAGAAGTGCAGGACCAACACCCCAAGTTATTTTTTCAGAATTTTTAGGTGAGAAAAATGCGGAAACAACTGCATCCGAAAGACCTGCTTGTTTTTCACCAGGTGCAGTGACATTATATTGCGTAACAACAGGTAGCACCATTCTAGTGATTAGATTAATGTCTTTGGTAATAGAGATAGGCAAGACAGGTTGAATATTCATAGTATTTCTAGTACCCTGCCAATCCCCAATCCCATAATCGGTATTGTTTTGCAATGGTAAAGAAATCAAAGAGGCTATTGGATTAGCAAGTTTTTTTGCAAGCTCTGCCGCATCATCCTGAGCAAATGAACTACCCATGGAAATCAATAAAAATGAAATTAAAAGAAGGTTTTTTTTCATGATTGATGGTCTATTAACTGTTTTCAGAATCAAACTAAGAAATCCCAACATAACAAGTGAATTATATTACAAGTACTGAAAAAATATTGATTGAGTTTTATTTAAATCTCAATTCACTCTTTTTATTTCATTTATTACAACCTTCTTTTATAATTATGTTAGTTGACCTGTATTGATAATTACGAACTAAACTAATTCTTTCTTATATATCAAGCCCTAAACTCAAAAAAATGATTTTAATACTTAGGGTAAAAAAATGCAGGTGTTGCCAATAAATTAAATTTAACCTAAAATTTTAATGGGCAACTGAAAATTCAGATTGATTCAATTGTTCATAAACTCCATCCCACAATTCTATTCTTTTTTGTAGGGATTTTATAACTGCAATTTCAACCTCCGCCCATTTTTGCTCATCGTCTCCACAAAGGTTTTCTGTCATCTGTAAAGCCAAATGACTGTGATGATCTCCATCCACTTCGATATGTCTTTCGAGGTAATATTTGAAAATAGAAACCTGGTCTGGGAATTTTGCATGCATGTCTTTTACAATAGACAAAAACATTCCGGGAATCAAATCTTCTCTCCCGAAAGTAAATACTGCAGCATTTAGGTAATCTTTCTCTCTTGAGATGATATCAAAGGTATAATTCACAAAATCCAATGCATTCTGTGGGGCTTTAGATGCTTGACCTGCCAATTCAAAATCACCTGAACGCTGAAGGGTATGTAAGAAATTCTCTATAGGCTCTACATCTGCACCGCATTGCACCATGGCATCCAGATACATTTCATAGTGACTCTTTCTATTTCCTGATGCGTCGACATCGGACTCTTCTCCGTTCACGATCTCATTGATCAAAAAACGTGTTTCCGGATCACCAACAGGATACCAAGGAACAGTGGTACAGGTCAATTGATTTTGTAGAACTTTTAGAAGTGACATAAAGTCCCAAACAGCAAAAACGTGGGACTGCATAAATAACTGAAGGTCTTCTAAATCCTGAATAGCGCCGTATACCTTATGATTGATGATTGCTTGCCTATACGGCTCGATTGCTTCTTGAATTTTTTGTATCTGAGAGGTCATGACCTTTTAGTGCTAAATTTTACTATTGATGCAAACCCTAATAGTGGTGGAAGGGTTCATAGAATTTTCTTCCTAGCTCATAATCAATGATTTTATTTAATAGATGGAAAAAAAGCCTACAAAACTGTAGGCCCTTCTGGTTAGAGTTCAAATCCTGTTAAATAATATAATTAGCGACACCACCATCTACTCTCAAGGCTGCACCATTGGTTGCTGAAGACAAAGGACTGGCTATATAGGTCACCATATTCGCTACTTCCTCAGCTTCTGCAAATCGCTGGATCAAAGAAGTAGGTCTTCTATTCGCGAAGAAATCCTCCAGAATCGCATCAACAGTTGTGTTGTTTTCTTTTGCCGCATTTTCCAGCTCTCTGATATTCGCTCTGCTATAAGTTGGGCCTGGTAGCACCGAATTGACTGTCACATTACTTCCCTTACTCAATCTGGCCAAGCCTCTTGAAACTGCCAATTGTGCCGTTTTGCTAAATCCATAATGCACCATTTCGGTAGGAATATTCAAAGCAGATTCACTGGAAATGAATATGATTCTCCCCTCATTTTTCTCCATCATTTTCGGGAAATAATGTCTGGAAAGGCGAACCCCACTCATCACATTGATTTCAAACATTTCAAACCATTCTTCGTCCGTGATTTCTTCAAATTCCACTTGATTGAAAATACCCACGTTGTTTACTAGAATATCCACTTCAGGCACTTCCAATAGTAATTGGAGAATATCATCTTTTTTAGAAAAGTCCGCTGCTACTCCAATTATTGACTCGTTCCCAGTTTCTTCTTTTAAAGCCTTCACGGCTTCATCCACAGCACTTTGCTTTCTTCCATTCAAAATTACTTTCGCACCCTCTGCAGCTAGTCCTTTGGCTATGGCATATCCTATACCTGCTGTTGAGCCTGTGACTAATGCTTTTTTTCCTGTCAGTTGTAAATCCATGTTTTTGTGATTGGTTTAACTAAGGTTTAAAATCTTATTGATCTGAAATAAAAATCGATGTTACCTGTCGTGATTATTGATTTATCAGAATTAAGAAAGAAACAGTCTTGAAAGGGAAAGGAGTTCCTATTCCCTCCTATTTGTCGCAAAACACCACTATTATAAAAGAAGAAATCTCTAAATTTCTTCCTTTAAAAATCAATTTTAATCCCAGAATAAAATGGCTCAGATTAACCCGCATATAAACTTCAATGGTAATGCAGAAGAAGCTTTTACCTTTTATAAATCCGCTTTTGGTGGAGAATTTTCAAAAATCATCCGCTTCAAAGATTTGGCTGGACCAGAATTCCCAGTAGCCGAGAAAGAGGCTAATAAAATTATGCACATTGAACTACCTATTGGAAGCTGCAAGTTGATGGGAAATGATGTTCCCGAAATATTAGGAAGAACCAATGAAAATGAAAATAGAAGTAAAATTTCAATAGACACCACTAGTAAAGAGGAAGCCGATCGAATTTTTAATGGACTCTCTGAAGGAGGTCAGATTGAAATGCCCATGGATAATAGCCCTTGGGGAACTTATTTTGGAATGTTTAGAGATAAATATGGAATCGAATGGATGGTAAGTTTTGATCCAAATGGATAAAAAAAAGCACCACAGAATCCCGTGGCGCTTTTACTCTCAAACGAAATAGAGCTATCTATTTCTAGGGGCTAGCAAATATTTTATTTCTTATCTTTTTTGAAATCTCCGTTTTTGAAAACCAAAGCTTCTTTGATATTGGCCAAAATAGCCTCATAGGCTTCTCCATTGCCATCCTCATTATTTGGTCCCACTTCAATCAATCCATCCATATTTCCATCTGAAACAAGGGTTGGTGACACTCCCTCTAGGAATTTATCCATGAAGAAAGTCAACAAAAGTTCTTGAGAACCTTCCACTTCCAGCCCTTGGTTAAACTGGAATACCACTTCATCTTCCAAGTCGATGTACATGACTGCGGGGACTCCAAACCAAGTAGCTTTAGTCACTACTGAATTACCATAGATATCATCTTCTTCAGCAACATCCATAGCTTTTACCAAGTCAAAAGTTACTTTGCCATAAACTCCATTATATGCCAATCCAGAAGCAACTGGAGCCACATAAATTTGTCCATCTTCTACAAGAGTCAATACAACGGGATCTTTTTCTTTGATATGGATGACACTAGGTTTATCCTTTCCTTTATCCTTATTCTTTCCAGTATCCTTATCCTGGCCCTTCAACATCATTTTCAGATTGTCAATTGAAATGGTCACATCTGTAATCTCAAAGTTCCCATAGACAAGATTGTTGATTCTGGCATTGGGATCATCAGTACTATTCCCTACAGTTGCAGAAATAGTGACTTGGCTTTCTCCTTCCACTATCTGTGTATCTTCATTTTCTGTACAAGACCACATGAGGGTTGCAGCAGAAGAAGCAATCATCCATGTTTTCCAATTTTTGAGTGTTTTCATAATTTTTGGTTTGATTAGGTATTGATTAAAATTATTTAAGGGTTATAGTTTTCAATTTTCGCTCGTTCCGATTTCTTTCCATTTGACATTTGAAAATTCACCATTTCGGACTTCCACAAAAGTCCCATTGTATTGATCTTCAGCATCAAATTGGAAGGTTCCCGAAATGGATTGATTGAGAGTATCAAAAGAAGTTACTGTCAGACTCATCAAATTGGCATGATTGGAACTAGCCTTAAAAAGTGTATCAGTTTCATTCTTCGAAGTACGTTCTTCAACCCCTCCCATAACTCCTTCAAAGGAACCAACAATTTCCTCGTTATAAATCCATTCTTGCATAGGATCATCAGTCTGAACCTCTTCTAATGAATTCCCTGCCAACTTAAAACCTACAGCCCTAGCCCCTCCTTGATATTGACTAACACCGAATACCGTGAGAAGAAAAGTTCCGTTTTCTCTTTGCATTTCTGCAATGATAAAATCCATCGCTGCTAAACTCTGATTCCCAGCAGCCTCAAAATCCTCCCCATTGACCTCACATTCAATTTTTCCATTCTTATCACTCTCAGGAAAAATATCCTGAACTAGGTCACATCCACTTACTATATGTAGGAATCCTAGAATAAAAAGCACTACAATGAAACGGTAGAAATGAAATTTCATAAAACTCATTTTAATAGGTTGTAAATAGGCTTTATTAGACTGGTTATTTTGGGTACAATATTCCTCAATCTGTTGGGCTTACTAACAATCTTTCTTTCATTTCAATTACTTCAAATGACCATTAAGGCTATTTAAAGAGACATAAAAGAATCTCTACTATAATAACTCATATCTTATGCCAATACAGCATAACAAAACAATTCATCATACAAAAAAAAATACCCACATTAATATATTGAATTTCAGAGACTTAAATAAAAAAGGTAAGTTTTTATAGATAATAAATTATAGAAATAAAATCAAAAACAATAAACCTAATAAATAATACTAAAAAGAATATTTAAAACTAAAATGAATATTAAAATATATATTTAACTAAATCCTATATAAATTCTTTACAAATCAATCAGCAAATAAATTAGGTAACCTAACAAAACATCATCTAGGAAAGTCTAATATGAAGAATTTGTAAATTCACCAAAACGAAGAAGAGAATTCCGTTTAAATTCCTAATTTAGAATCCAGTATTTCAATAAATCAATAAACATCAATGTCAAAGTTTTTCCTTTTCGCTCTATCATTTTTCATGGTATCCCTCGCTTCTTTTTCTCAAAACAGCTTCAACAAAAACAAAGTGATAGCCCATCGAGGAGCTTGGAAGGCAAATGGGCTACCTCAAAACTCTTTAGCCTCTCTAAATCAGGCAGTGGAATTGGGTTGCGAAGGCTCTGAATTCGACGTATGGATGACTTCTGATGGGAAGTTGGTAGTAAGTCATGATTCAGATCATGATGGTATCCCTATTGAAACCACTACATTAAAAGAATTGAGAAAACACAGACTTTCAAATGGTGAGAAAATACCTACTGTTGAAGAATACCTGAAGAAGGGAATGAAACAGCAAGGGACAAAGCTGATTTTTGAAATAAAACCATCTAAAATCAGTACTGAAAGAAGTGAAGAGCTTGCTGCAAAATGCGTGGCCTTGGTGAAAAAACTGAAAGCTGAAAAATGGGTTGATTATATCACTTTTAGCTATGAAGCTGGCCTAAAAGTAATAGAGCTCGATCCAAATGCCAATGTCGCTTACCTAACGGGAAATAAAAACCCACAAGAATTGAAGGATGCAGGATTTTTTGGATTTGATTACAATATCAAAGTTTTAAAAGACAAGCCTGAATGGATTAAAGAAGCACAAGCCTTGGGACTAACAGTTAATGCTTGGACTGTTAATAGCAAAGAAGATCTTGAATGGCTTTTGGATCAAAATCCTGATTTTATTACTACTGATCAACCGGAATTATTATTTGAGATTTTGAGAAGTAGATAGAAGTGATTGGGAAATTAAAGTTTAATTCAAAAGGCTGAAGTCAGAAAGCTGAAAGATAACAAGGGTTGTGAAGGTTGTGATTGTTGTGTGCCTTCTGCGTTGTTGTAATTTGAAAATTGAAAAATTGCAAAATTGGGAAATCGAATAGGAAGGGTTTAGAGAGTAGCGATTAGAGAGCAGAGATTTGTGAATCATCAATGCTCAATTTTCAATTCTCAATATCGATGAATACCGGTAGAAATCGGCACCTTGGCCGGAAGGGCTGGGATTACTTAGAAGAATATTCCTTTTCAATTTAGCCCAGAAGGGGCGCAACGTTGAATAGCCATACCAGTGGTAGGCAGGCCCGTGGCTTTAGCCCAGGGAAAAATGAAATAAAAGCCATTTCCCTCAGCCATGGGATTCCAATTGACAATCTAACCTAGTGCCGAGGAGAGAACGAATTCAGTAAACAGTGGTCGGTGGTCTGTGTTCAGTCCCTAGACAATAGTCCATGGTCCATAGTGGGAAGTGGGATGTTAAGTCAGAAAGATAAAATAAGAAAGCTAAAAAGGGTTGGAAGAGTTGTGGTTGTTATACGAAGCGCTTTAGTGAACGCTAAATTTCAAATCTCAAAATTCGAATCTCAAATCAATTGGCCCCAAGCACTGAGATTTCTTAGAAATGAAATCGTAAAATAAACAAAGAACCTTCGATTGTAAACTTGGCACATTGTATTTTGTACTAACTACTTGATTCTTGGCTCTCTGCTCTAAGTTCTTGATTTACCACATAATCACCGGTCTACTATCATCCGGTTCATTGTCTCTGAACAGGCTGAAGACTGCCGTGAACTCATGGATCTGCCCCGGTAGATTGTAGGAATAGCCTCCCATCGGGAATTCATACACATAGCCGATCCTCACCCGCTTGGTCACCACGCCCAGCTGCATATTGGTCGCAAAGTCCAGCCTGTGGCCTCCTCCCACCCAGATCTTGTTCATCAATAAGACCTTCAGGTTAAACTCTGTCAGATCCGGTAAGCCCTTTTGGCTTCTGTAGAAGGCATTCGTAATCACTGCCAGATTTGGGCTGATGGCTTCTCTAAAGCCTGCCTGGATCATCTTCGCTGCCGGATAGCCATCCATAAACTCATCCCCCGAAGTGATTTTGCCTCCGTTCACCCGGTGCATCCCGTAAGAGATATAATACTTTGCATGAGTTAGCGCAATCCCCAGATTGAAGTCTACCACATTCATATTGGAAAACTGACCGATGTACTGGCCCAAAGTCTGGTCATTCTGCTCCTCTGTTGTCAGGGAGTTGCCATCCAGTCGGATACTCTGATAGCTCACCCCTGCTCCCAGTCTCAGGTTATGCTTCTCGGTCAAGCGGATTCTAGAGGCGTAGTTCAACATCAGCTCGGTTTCCCGAAACGCTCCATAGGTATCATGAAGCAGATTCAATGAGACTGCATTCTTGCCCGTCAGCTCTGGGTCTCTTTCCCCCGAAAGCTCCCCAAGGTCCAGCTCTGTGCTGAAAAAATAGGTCTTCGGTGCTCCCTCAAAGCCTGACCACTGATTTCTCACAAAGCCTCTCACAGTACTCCCCTCATAGCCTGTCAATCCCGGATTGAAGTAACTCTGGAAGTGACTGAAGTTGGAGATGTATTTGGTCGACTGGGAATAGCCTATCGGGGAGGTTATTAAACCTATCAATATGATCAGTCCTGTAAAATATAATCGTCTCATGTCCGTCTTTTGAAAAATTCTCTTTTGCTCTGATTTCTGATTCTGGAATAAGGGGATGGGAATCTTGTCCCACCCCAATTTGCTTCTTTTGACTTTATTGCCTCAAAAGGTTCAGTACACCTCTTCTTACCTCTCCGGTCTCTTCTACCTCGATCACCCAGTAGTAGGCTCCCACTCCCATCTCTTCTCCTTCAAAAGTGCCATCCCACTTCACATCCGGATCCTCAGTGTAGAACAGACGTCTGCCTCCTCGGTCGAATACCTGGATTCTCGAGCCACTGTAGTATCTCAAGGCCGGTACTCCCCAGGTGTCGTTCACCCCATCAGCGTTAGGTGTAAAGGTGTTCACCACATCCAACTGGCTCAACGGTGTTCTCAGTCTGGTGATCAGGAAGGTTTTCTGGATCACATTGCCTCCTCGGTCTTCTACCTGAAGGACCACCTCAAACTGGGTCTCTCCTGCCCGCTGTTCCTGTGAACTCCAGAACAGGATGCCATCGATCACCTCAAAGAGCTCATTGTCTCCCATGCCTTCCGGAAGGCTCAGGCTATGCTGATCATCCGTCGGGTCAACTACCGTGAAGTAGCCGATCTCCTGGAAGTACTCATCCGGTATACCGATGAATTCATTCTCACTCAAGGTCACATCCGTCGGTGCCGGCTTGGCCAGTACCTCGATGCTCAGCTCGGCCATCAGATCACCTGTATTGAAGATGCCCGGAATGGTGCCGATTGTTCCTGCATAGGCTGTCGTTCCGCTCATCAGTGGATCATAGCCTGTCAGATCCCAGGTCACCCCTACATTCACCATCTCTCCCAAGCCGGTGATCGCCAAGACTTCGGTTGGTAGGTTCAGGCTTGCCTCAGGAGTATTCCAATCCACCTGGATGGATTGAGCTACCAATTCACTGATCGATCTCTCCTGGATATAGTCCGGTACGCCGTCCTCATCTGTATCCTGGGCATCATCCGGATCACTTGGATCGGTTCCCTGCTGCACTTCCACATAGTCA
>NZ_JAPPSQ010000017.1 GCF_026652115.1 Algoriphagus sp. PAP.12
AAGAACCAACTGCCAAAACCTTATTTATCTGCATCTAACCAAATATATTTTTATCAAACTGCGGATTTTTTAAAGAATATTCTAAAAACTTTTGAAGAGTATTTGGTTTCCAAATAAATTACTTCTACTTTTGCACCGTCAATAAGACGCAGAACATTTTTCTGAGCCGTGAAATCCTTTACTGTCGCTTGTCGTGGGATAACACTAGGAGTACATGGCAAGAAAAGTAAGGAAACATCATGGAAAACAACACAAAATTCTCAGACCTGGGGATTTCAGCAGAAATCTTACAGGCCGTGGAAGAGATGGGCTTTACCCAACCTTCCCCTATTCAAGAACAAGCAATTCCTTTCGTACTAGAAGGTAGAGATGTCATCGGACAGGCTCAGACCGGTACTGGAAAAACAGCAGCTTTTGCTATTCCAATCATTGAACTGGTTGATCCAGACTTCAACAGACCACAGGCTATTATCCTTTGCCCTACTCGTGAACTTGCTGTTCAGGTAGAAGGTGAAATCCAGAAATTGGCCAAATTCCACAGAAAAATCAATTCTGTAGCGATCTACGGTGGTGAGTCTATCGATAAGCAGATCCGCGTTTTGAGAAAAGGCGTTCAGATTGTAGTAGGTACTCCTGGTCGTGTGCAAGATCACATCAACAGAGGTACGTTGAAATTGGAAGATGCCGGAATCATCGTATTGGATGAGGCTGATGAAATGCTTGACATGGGCTTCAGAGATGATATCGAAGCCATCTTGCAGGAAATGCCTGAAGAAAGACAAACTGTATTCTTCTCAGCTACCATGGCCAAGCCCATCATGGACTTGACCAGAAAATACCAAAATGATCCTCATATCATCAAGGTTGCCAAGAAGGAATTGACAGTAGATAGAATCGAGCAGGTATTTTATGAAGTGAAGCCTTCCTTGAAAATGGAATTGATGGCTCGCTTGATGACTGTAAATAATTATGCCCTTTCTGTAGTTTTCTGTAACACCAAGAGAATGACAGATGAGGCTACTGAAGCGTTGGGTTCTAGAGGAATCGTTGCTGAGGCACTTCACGGTGATCTATCTCAGGCTCAAAGAGATAAAGTAATGAACAAATTCCGTAAAGGACTTTGTACTGTCCTAGTAGCTACTGACGTGGCTGCAAGAGGTATCGACGTGGATAATGTGGAAGCAGTATTCAACTTTGATTTGCCTTTGGACGAAGAATACTACGTACACAGAATCGGTAGAACAGGTCGTGCGGGCAAATCCGGAACTGCGATCAACTTTGTGACTGGCAGAAGAGATTTCATGAAAATCAGAGATCTTGAAAGATACACCAAAGCTACCATCACCAAAATGGCTCCTCCTTCAGTTTCTGAACTGATCGACTTGAAAAAAGCACAATTGGTGAAAGATGTGAACAGACAATTGAGCAAAGAAGATGATAATCAGATCTTTGAAGACACCATTAGCCAAATGTTGGCTGAAGGAATGAGCTTAGAGCAGATTGCATTGGGATTGCTTAAAATGAATATGGGTGAGGCAGTGAAAGAAATGAGAGATCAGGACTTCGGATTGCCATCATTCAACGAAAGAAGAAGAGAAAGAGACGGAGGTCGTGGTGACAGAGATGGAGGCCGTGGAGACCGTGGCGGAAGATTCGACCGAGGCGGAAGATCTGAAAGAGGTGGAAGATTTGAGAGAGGCGACAGACGTGATGGCGGAAGAGGTGATAGAGATGGAGGTAGAAGATCTGAAAGAGGTCGTGATGCCAACATGGCTCGCCTATTCTTGAACCTAGGTAAAAAAGACAGAATCCGTCCAAATGATATCGTAGGAGCTATCGCTGGTGAAGCTGGAATCTCCGGAAGAAGCATCGGAGGTATCGATATCTATGACAACTTCTCATTTGTGGATGTGCCTAAAGGTGATGCAGATCAAGTCATCAAGGCTATGAAAAACAACACTATCAAAGGGAAGCCAGTCAATTTAGAACATTCAAAAGGTTAAGGTTTTAGTTTATAGGTTAATTTGGTTATTAAAGGCGCACTTCCACAGGGAGTGTGCTTTTTTTTGTGTCTTATTCTATAGATGATTTTAATGTAGGCGCCAAATTGATTCTTAGAGACATGGATCAGGACAATTCGAAAATGTTCGTATCTCCACGAACATTTTTAATAAAACTAGATTTTATAACCTATTGAGATGGATTGTTTAATTCCCCCTACTCAGACTTTAAGATTACCGCCGGATTGGCTTTGATTACTTTCCAGGTTTGAGATGCTACGGTACCGAAAATCAATCCAAACAAGATCAATAAGGAAAAACCTATCGGAACAATCCCCACCCCGGAATGAAAGGCAAAGAAGCTATCCAGGAAAGAGGAAATCAGGAAACTGGAGACGACAGTTCCGATCACAGCCGCTACTCCCCAAATAATCACATATCGTTTGAGTAGCTTTTTGGACAGGTCACCCACATTGGCTCCAAAGACCTTCCTGATGCAATAATCCTTGATATGGGCAGCCATATTCAGAGAAACCAAGCCAAATAACCCCAATAAAGCAAGGACAACAGAAAGTGTTGCTGAAAACAAAATAAGCTTAGTAATCCCATTTACATCTGCGATTTCTCTTTCAAAGACCTCTGTTTGCAATTTCCCCTCGAAAAGTCCTCGAGGGACAGTTTCATGCCATATTTTTTTGACGGCTTCCATGGAGCCCTCTGCAGATCCAGGATTCATTTTCAAAGTCAAAAAATTAAATGTGGTATCCGGAGAGGCACGGATTACCATAGGTTCAATGCCATTACTAAAGAAGGTCGTGTGAAAATCATCCACCACTCCGACAACATGATAATCTGCACTGTCTATGGTAACCTCCCCTTCGTATGGAAAATCCAGACCTAGCCGGTCCAAAAATGTCTGGTTGACCAAAATGGATTCCTGAGTATCTGTTATTAAATCAGAATTAAACATTCTCCCCTCTCTTAATTCTAAATCCATCATTTCTGGATAATTAGCCTCCGCAGTCAGGAAATCGACCTCATACTTTTCATCTCTCAGAAACACCTCTTTGTCACGGATCCAATTCCCTACATAATCTTGACTCCCGCTGATTTCCATCACAGTAGACAATGCTGAAAGCTTATTTTTCAATGGAAAATAATCCTTGGATTCCGGAACGTTCACAATAATCTTATCCGCGGAACTATATCCCCAATCCCTTTGTGAATTGATATAATTTGTCTGTACAAACGCAATTCCTGCCACCATACTGATGATCGCCAAGGTAAACTGGAAGGCCAGCAAAACACTGGTAAATACACTTTTACTTCCAATTTTCTGATTTCCCTTCAGAATACTGATGGGTTTAAATGAGGACAAGTAAGTGGCCGGATACAATCCTGAAATCAAGGTGATTGCCAGAAGCATTCCTCCAAGGAATATCCAGATGTTTTTGTCCCTGAATAAATCAATTTGAAGATTTTTAGAAGCTATTTCATTGAATCCCGGAAGGAAAATAAATCCAGCCATCAGACAACCCAGAAATATGGCAAAAAAGCAGATCAGCAGGTTTTCACTTAAAAATTGGAAAATCAATTGTTCTCTTTTACTCCCGATCACCTTCCTCACACCGATCTCTTTTAGTCTTTTGGAAGCCATCAAAACTGAGAGATTGATATAATTGAATACTGCCAAAAGCAGGATAAACAATCCAATCGTACCCAATAGGATTTGAGGTCCGATTCCCAAGAAATCCCTCACCCCTCTCTGGATTTTGCCCACATTATAAATGATATCAGGATAGGCAATCAAACTCATTTTTACGTAAGGCTTATCGGGATTTATTTGATTTTGCATTAGGGTAAAAGAAGCCATTTCTGACTCAATTCGAGCCATATCAGCCTCTTCTTCCACCTGAATAAAGGTCCACAATTCCCTACTCCAAGCATCCTTCAAAGGGATATCAGGCTTGATACCCGGATGCGATTCCACATTGACTAGCAGGTCAAAGGTAAACATGACCATATCCTTCAAATCCGCCATTACTCCCCCAACCTTATAAAGTCTTTCTTCTCCATTCACTACAAGAGCCAGTTCCTGCCCAATCGGATGCTTGTCTCCAAAAAGCTTTTCGGACAGCTGCTTGGTTAAAATCACCTGATCGGTCTCTTCCAAGGCTCCGGGATATCCAAAATCCATCCGATATTCAAACATCTCCATGTAAGACGGGTCCACGAAAAGAGAGCGCTGATAAAAACTTTCATTATTATGGATCAGCAATGGAAATTCAAGTAAAACCTGAGTTTGATTTTTCACCTGATTCAGATTTTCGGGTATCAGCTCAGCTATAGGTTCGGCTACTGTCCCATATGTTATGGGTCCATCCGCTTCTTCTGCGGTATAAACCAACTGATAGATTTCATCCTTATAGGGTTGATTCAAGCCTTTGAACCAGATATTGGCTATGAATAAATAGGCCACAATGCAGCAACCCACAGCACATGAGAGCCCAAAAACTGAAATAAAGGTGGTGCCTTTTTGCTTGAGGATATTTCTCCAACCGATTTTAAAATAACTTCTTACCATAGCTCCCTGATTTGATTTCTGATTGATGAATTTACTTAAGCTTATGTTCCTCCATTTGAAAAAACTGAACACATGGAAAATGTATCTCCATCGGGCATAAGCCAGACCTTTCTCTTCCAAATCCATGTAGAAAATCTCGTAGGCATCGCCTTGGATCTGCTCCAAAAGCTCTGGCAAGCAGTAAAACTCCAAAAACCGATCTGCTAGCTTGGGGGGATAATAGGTTCGATTCTTATCCATGGGAAAAATCTAAAGCCAATGGAGGCAACTGATCATAAAGTCGATTCCTAACTTCTTTTACTTCGTTGATTGCAGCTCTTCCACTTGCTGAAAGACTGAACAAGCGTTTTCTTCTCCCTCCTCTTTCTTCGGTAGCTCCTCCCATTGCAGAAGTTAAGAGCCCCTTTTCTTCCAAGCGATTCAAAACTGTGTGAATAGCGCTAATATTTACTTTTCTGCCGGTTTGACCTTTGATTTCTTCCACAACCGAAACTCCATATGCCTCTTGATTTAGAATCCCCACAATCAATAAGACCAATTCCTCCAACTCCCCTAGATGATAGCCTTTCATACCTAGATTATTATATTTACAAATATGAATCTAATGTATTTAATTCATATTTGTAAATTAAATACGAATTTCTTTTGTCTGGATAAAACCTACACCATCAGATTCGCGCATCCAATCCCACTTAATTATTTAGAAATTGATTTAAGGAGTGTTTTCTACAAGAATAAACTTTAATTTTGGACCTTCATGCAGCTCTTTTTTCAACAACATATCAGTCCTCCAACGATCATTTTGGAGCCCGAGGAATCCAAACATTTGACTCGAGTACTTCGCAAGCGGGAGGGCGACACCATTCATATCACTGATGGGGAAGGCAATCTGTATGAATGCAAACTGACGGATGCAAATCCAAAGAAGTCCATTCTTCAGGTGCTTTCAAGTGAGCAAGTGCCGGCAGATGATTTTTATATCCACTTAGCCATTGCTCCCACCAAAAGTCCGGATCGGATGGAATGGATGATAGAGAAAATCACAGAAATCGGTTTTCATGAATTGACTTTGCTTTCGACAATGAATTCTGAAAGGAGCTTTTTGAAGACCGAAAGGTTGCAAAAGAAGATGATCTCAGCTTGCAAGCAAAGCTTAAAGTATCATACTCCAAAAATCAATCAAACTCTTGATTTTAAATCATTTATAACAAATTCTGAATTTGATGATTTTGAGAAGTTCATCGCCTATGTAGATGAAAACCATGCTCATCATTTGATGGACTTAGCAAAGCCGAAAAGAAAATATGTGATTCTGATTGGCCCTGAAGGAGATTTTGATCCCAAAGAAATCCAGGAAGCAATGGATCAAAACTTCCAGGCTGTTTCTCTAGGAAAAAGCCGATTGAGAACTGAAACAGCCGGATTGGCTGCTATCCAGATGCTTCAAATACTGAATCGATAATTTTTTCGTTGAAAACCAAAAGACCTCAAGTTTTACTTTAGGAGAAAGCTATATTTTCATTAATTTAGAGTAATAAAGAAAATCCAGTGCCGTACAAAGAGAGAGAAATAGAGAAGAAATATTATTCCATTGGGGAAGTAGCTCAGCAGTTTAAAGTTGCACCTTCATTGATTAGATATTGGGAGGGAGAATTTGACATCATTCGGCCGAAAAAGGATAAAAAAGGAAATCGTCGCTACACCAAAGACGACATCCAAAAGATTAAATATATTTTTCACCTGGTCAAAGAAAAAGGTTACACCTTGGAGGGCGCCAGAGAGGTCATTGCTCAAGGAAAAGAGCAGGGATTCAATAAAGTCGAGGCGGTTCAAAAACTCCAGGAGATCAAAGACTTTTTAATCAATTTGAGGGATGAGTTCAAATCCAAATCCCAGTCATGAGTCCTTTAGATACTTTTTAGCTTTAGCATTAGCGCCCAAAGTAAGTCCAGGTATCTTCAAAGCTATCCTAGCCTACGCTGGTTCAGCGGAAAGTTTCTTTCATATAAGCAAAGGGGAAGTCTTTAAAACGCCCCGGATCGGCTACCGTTTACTTGAAATCCTAAATTCAAAAGATTTTTTACTTCGAAAGGCCGATGAGCTGATTCAATTCTCCGAAAAGAAGGAATTTAGAATTCTGACATTATTTGAATCAGACTTCCCTCAAAGACTCAAATCCCTGGAAGATGGACCCATCCTGCTATTTGCAAAAGGAAATGCTGATTTCAACCCTAAAAGAACCATCGGAGTGGTTGGAACGAGAAGTGCCACATCCTACGGAAAGGCTGTCACAAAAAAACTGATTGCGGATTCTACCATATATCAACCAAGCATTATTTCAGGATTGGCATACGGAATAGATATCCAGGCCCATCGGGAAAGCTTGGCTGCAAACCTTCCCACCATTGGAGTCCTGGGTTCTCCCATCGATCAAATCTATCCGGCAATCCACGGAGAAACTGTTGAACAAATGATGGAAAACGGGGCCATCCTCAGTGAATATGCTCCGGGATCTAAAATAGTTCCCGGCAATTTCCCAGTCCGAAACAGAATAATTGCAGGCCTTTCTGATGCCTTGGTAGTGGTAGAATCGGCAGCAAGAGGCAGGGGACTTATCACAGCCGAGATTGCCTATAGCTATGATAAAGAAGTCTTTGCCGTACCTGGAAACTTGCATTCTCCATACAGTGAAGGTTGTAATCATCTCATCCGAAAAATGAAAGCCGGTATCTATACCAGAATCGATGATATTGCCGAGGCACTTTACTGGGACAATAAGGAGAAAAAAAACGATAAGAATCCTCAGCTGGATTTATCTCAAAGAGATGAAGAAGAGAGGCTTATTTTTAATCTCCTATTGGAAAAAAAGGAAATGAAAATTGATCAAATTTCCATTCAAACTGAAATCCCAATAGGGCTTCTTTCTTCCAAACTCCTGGAGATGGAGTTCGAAGGAATCATTCAATCTCTACCGGGAAAGAAGTATCGATTGTTGGTTTGAATTTGAATTCAGTCCTTGCTTTAACCCCTTCGAATAAAAATCAAAAATCCTTCCTCCTTCCTTTCTTTAATTCACCGAGACGATTGATGGCATTCTGATTATCAGGATACAATTCCAAAGACTTTTCAAAGCTAGCAATGGCCTGCTCTTGTTCACCCATATAGTAATACCCCTCCCCTAAACTATCAAAAAGATTGGCTGATTGGGGAAATAGCTGAGTTCCCAATAAAAACAAGTTGATTCCTTGTAGGGATGTTTTTGGATTGAAAACCAGCTGCAAAGCCAATTGATTTAAACTTGCTTCCGGGATCTTGAAATCAGGGTGTTCCTTTACCACAGACTCATACAACCTAACTAACCCTTCATATTGCTGTTCGGAAGCCAAATCGTTGAAATCCTGAAAAGTGAAAGCCCTTTCCTCTGCCACTTTGGATTTGAAGCTGATCAAATTTTCTGAAATCCCATGTTCAATTGGATTAATGGAAAGGAATTCTGTTGCAGTTCTATCCTTTTGTAAGGTTGAACTCAAGAAATTCAATACATATTTGGAAACGAGCCGATAGGATTCCATGATCTCCAAATCACTTTTATCCTGCCTCACATCCCTATTCTCAAAGAGGACACCAAGTGTACTAAAGTAGCTATGCGATAGATTGTGCATCTTGAGTTGATAGGCTTCACTCCTAGTCAAGCTATCATACAATTGAAAAATGGTATTTAATTGTGGGTCAATTTCATCTTCCTTCAAGACTTGATCAGGGATGTTTTTTTGGGCAAAATGGATGTAGGGAACATCTAATTTATCTGGACTAAAAAAAGGGGATTTATCAAGCAATTGATATTGATACCTCTCCGTTCCATCCAAACTTACAACAGCCTTAACTCGATCATTTCGATTTTGGACAACGATATTGGCAAGTCCCGCGAAGCTAAAACCCATCAAAGCGGTTTTATCCAAATCTGCATTTGGAATTTTATTCGCCTCATTTAGTAAAAACTCCACATCTCTTGCTTGAGTTTCTATTTCCATGGGTAAGTTCCCAGTAAACCAGCGAGTCTCGGTCCCCCGGCTAGGACTAGAGATCACCACAAATCCATGACTGGCCAAATATTCAAAAAGCGCAAAATTTTCAATGGAAGATGCCTGAAAACTTGAGGCATAAATAATTAGTGGAAACGTTCCTTTTCTGAAAGGAGCATGCGCAAAAGCCGATGTGATCTGTTCAAGGTGGTCCTGATTTTCAGTAGTATTGGAATAATAAAACCAATTCAGTATCTGATCATCGGGTAAGTGCTCCCATTCTTCTTCTTGGGATAGGACCCTCATATAATCCAATACATTCAAAGCTTCAGATCTATCCACTGATTCAGCTGGATACCAAATACTTATAGGAATAATTCTTGCAATTTTCTGAGTAGAAAAGTCGTAGAATTTGCTGTAAGTTCTACTGCTATCAACAATCGTATAGTGCTTAAAACCTACTGGATAAAGTCCTTTTTGGAGGCCGAGTTCTTGCAAGGAAGTTTGGGAATGAACCCAAAAAATATTTCCAAAAATCAGGATTAATAGTCCTGACACTTTCAATTTCACCATTCTTTCCACAGTTAATCGCTTACAATTTCTAAAAAAGCTCTTCTACTTTTTAAGATGAACGGTTTAGCTAAAAGGTTGCGTCAGGAAAGAAAATCCAAGGGATAATCCCATTTCCCTGCCGCTAAGCCTTCTTTAATCTTCTGATCAATTTTGGATAATACCACAGGTAAAAACCACTGAATGCCAAGAAAAGCAAGCCCAATGCGGTCAAAGTGGAATAGGTTAACTTTGCTCCTTCCTCTCCTGTCCAATAAAAATCGATAATGCTACCATCATGAACTTTCTCTATCCAATCAGAATGACGCGTAGATACAGATAAAACTTCCCCAGAAAAGCCATCCACCTGCACTTCGGTAAAATGAGTTTTGAAAGTCACTTTAGCGATCCCTTTATCAGGTCGGATATCCAATCGATCTACTTGCGGATCCTCACCTATTTTCTTCATCTCCTCTTCCCCTATTTTGACCATCTCAGATGGCAAAATCCAGGTTCCATTTTCCACTTGGGTTTTCTGAGTAGGCGGCAATAGCTCGACTTTCTTCTTCCATGCCAACAAAATAGAGGTCACTCCCACTACCAAAAAGAAAATAATTAAAGGAACCCCAATCCATTTATGAAGGGTCCTGTATATGCGCAGGGCTTTTACTTTTGGTTGAACTGATTTACTCATAAAGGGGATTGGAAAACGTAATTAGCCAATTTTACAGCCTCTTTGAGCTCTGATTTATTCAAGTCCAATTGATATCCCTGAGACTCTAATGTATCAATCATGATCTCGGTATCCATATTCCCAACCAGCTCATCTTTGGCCATGGGACATCCACCAAAACCTTTCAAAGCACCATCAAATCTTTTACATCCACCCTCCAAAGCTGCTTTTACTTTATCGGAAATACTCTCTGGTCTGCTATGCAAATGCGCTCCAAACTCTATCTCTGGGAAAGTGTCCACCTGCACTTGAAATAATTCTTTAATCAACTTATTATCAGCAACTCCAACCGTATCACTTAAAGAAATAATTTTAACTTCTAGATCATCCAATTTTTTAACAAACTCCGCTATCAATTCGGGGGAATAAGGATCTCCATACGGATTCCCAAAGCCCATACTCAGGTAAACTACTATTTCTTTCCCCTTGGTTTGACAAAGGTTCTGGATAGTCTCCACAGTCTCCAAAGCCTGAGCAATACTGGCATTGGTATTTCTTTGTTGAAAAGTCTCCGAAACAGAAAGAGGGAAGCCCAAATAATCAATTTCAGGAAAATGAAAAGCATCCTCCGCTCCTCTCAAATTGGCAACGATAGCTAGGAGTTTAGATTTTGATTTATGCAGATCCAGCAAGCTTAATACTTCCTCGGTATCACGCATTTGAGGAATGGCCTTTGGGCTGACAAAGCTTCCAAAATCAACCGTATCAAAACCGATCTCCAACAATTGATTGATATAGGCAGCTTTGATTGCCGTGTCAATAAAATCAGGAAGCCCCTGCATGGCATCTCGGGGACATTCGACTAGTTTAATCATACCCGAAGGTAAAGAGAACTTAGAAAAAAGAGGAACCGCTAGGATAATTTGAAGCGAACAGGGAACCTAAAAAATGACTCTACCACTTCCCCATCTTCCAATGCCGGAGTAAATCGATCCGGATACTTTTCGATTAACATGATTGCCTCCTTTTCAAGAGATGGATGGCATTCACCTTTATTTATTACTTGGGGATCTTTCACATTTCCCTCTTTATCCACCAAACAAATGACAATGACAGTTCCCACTGCTCTTGCGGATCTAGCGGCCTGTGGATAGGATAGATTCTTAATCATGTAATTAGTCCAGCCTTCATGACCGCCACTAGGAGTTGCTTCTCTACTTTCTAGGTAGGAAATACTTTGCCCCTCTTTATCAAAATAAGCCTCATTTACGAGCTGACCATCCTGATAAAATTTCTGGCTTTTGACATCACCACTTTCATAATATCTGATTTTTTCGATTTCTCTTTTGTGCTTATCCTCTGAATAGACAAATTCGGTTTTACCGGATTCAAATAATTCTCTTATCCGAAGGCCTTTCACATTTCCTAGACTATCAAAAAGCGTGGTTGACTCTGAAACTTTAACCGAATCCTTTCCAAACCGCTCAATTTTTACAGCCTGCCCGAACTCCCTGATTAGCTCAAAATAGGTGAAATCAGCCTGAGTTGTATCTTCAACCTCTAAATCGTACCGATCAATAAAACGAACATATTGAGCTTTACAAAAATCATGTGTAAATAAAAAAGCAATAAGCAATAAAACAGTTCTCATTCCAATCTGTTAAAATTCTTCGACTAAGATATCATTTAAAAAAAAGAAGGCTCAATACTTTTTAAAGAATTGAGCCTATTAATTATCGGTATTGAGTTTAAAACACCTCTTTTGCTATTGCATAGGTGGCACTTGCCTTACTCATGGTATAGAAATGAAGGGAAGGCACATTGGCTTTAATCAGCTCTTTGCATTGCTGAATCGCCCATTCGATACCCACTTCTTTTACCTCTGCATTGGTCTTGCACTTTTCAAGCTCATCCATCAATGGATCCGGAAGATCCAGGAAGAATGTCCTTGGAAGCATGGTGATTTGATTGACTGTGGTAATCGGTTTGATTCCCGGAATAATTGGCACATCGATACCCGCTTCTCTTACCTTATCTACAAATTCAAAATACTTCTGATTGTCAAAAAACATCTGAGTGACAATGTATTCGGCACCTTTATCGACTTTTTCCTTCAAGTATTTCAAGTCAAACTTCATGCTCGGTGCTTCAAAATGCTTCTCGGGATATCCTGCTACACCCACACAAAAATCTGTATGGAAACTTGTTTCAGTTTCCTCATGAAGGTATTTCCCATTGTTCATTCCTACAATCTGTTCCACCAATTCACTGGCATAATGATGTCCATCCAACTCAGGAACGAACTTTCCTTCTGTTTTTGGAGCATCTCCTCTCAACGCCAACACATTGTCTACACCGATGAAATTGAGGTCAATCAGTGCATTTTCAGTTTCCTCCTTATTGAATCCTCCACACAGCAAATGAGGCACTGCATCAATATGAAATTTATTCATAATTGCTGCGCAAATACCAACAGTTCCAGGACGTTTTTTGGTAGATATTTTCTCCAAAAGTCCATTCGGATGCTTCTTATAAATAAACTCCTCTCTGTGATAAGTCACATCTACAAAGGGAGGTTTGAATTCCATCAAAGGCTCTATCCCTTCCAAAAGGTCTTTCAAACTTTGGCCCTTCAAAGGCGGAAGGATCTCGAACGAAAACAGGGTTTTGTCTGCGTTGGATAGATGTTCGGTTATTTTCATGAGTTTTCTACTTCTTTCGATTTATTAGGTTGATAGGCTAGATTAGGGGAAAGCAAACGCTCGGCTTTCTCTAATGTGATTCCTTTTCTTTCAGCATAGCTGGCGACTTGATCTTCAGAGATTTTACCTAAACCAAAATATTTGGAATCAGGATGTCCAAAGAAGAAACCAGAAACGGAACTCGTAGGAATCATGGCGTAACTGGAAGTCAATTTGATACCCGCAGTGTTTTCCATATCCAAAAGCTCAGAAATCATCTCCTTCTCGGAGTGCTCTGGACATGCTGGATATCCTGGAGCAGGTCGAATCCCAGCATACTCTTCACGGATCAAGGAATCATTCTCTAAACTCTCATTTTTGGCATATCCCCAATCCTCTTTCCTTACTTTTTCGTGCAGGTATTCAGCTGCTGCTTCTGCCAGCCGGTCTGCTAATGCCTTGAATAGAATATCATTGTAATCATCTCCAATTTTCTGGAATTCAGCCAACTTAGCCTCCATGTTCAATCCTGCCGTTACCGCAAAACATCCCAAATAATCGGTTTTATCCGGATGTAGGTAATCTGCAAGTGATCTATTGGGCACACCTTTTCCTTTTTTACCTTGCTGGCGCAAAAAGTGAAACTTACCAAGTTCTACATTCGCATCGTTTGGCTCAAAAACCACCGCATCATCTTCTGTTCTTTTGACTGGATAAAGTCCAAAAACAGCTTTTGCCTCCAGCCATTTTTCAGAAATAATATGATCAAGCATGGTATTAGCATCTGCAAACAGCTTTTTCGCTTCATTTCCGACAATTGGATCTTCCAGAATCTTGGGATACTTCCCGCTGAGCATCCATGTTTGGAAAAATGGGGTCCAGTCAATGTATTTTCTCAACGTATCCAAATCCAAGTCCAAGACCTGTCTTCCCAAAACCTCAGGAACAACTGGTTCATATCCCTCCCACTCTATCTCAACTGGATTTCCTTTTGCTTCCAAATAGGAAACCATCTGCTTTACGGCTTGCTTGGACTCATGATCCTCACGAAGCTTTTGATAGGTTTCCTTGATTTGGAGATGATAACTAGCCTTGGTTTCCTCAGAAATAGCCTCTCCAGCGATTGGGACAGACTTACTCGCATCGGTCACATGGACTACTGTTCCAGAATAAACTGGATCAATTTTTACCGCGGTATGAATTCTAGAAGTCGTAGCACCACCGATCAACAAAGGAATCTTCAATCCTTGTCTCTCCATTTCAGAGGCGACATTGACCATCTCATCCAATGAAGGTGTAATCAATCCACTCAAGCCGATGATGTCTACTTTATTTTTGATGGCCTCATCGATGATCACCTGAGCATCCACCATCACGCCCAAATCAATGATTTGGTAAGAATTACAAGCCAAAACCACTCCCACGATATTCTTACCAATATCATGGACGTCTCCTTTGACAGTTGCAAGCAATATTTTCTTCAGATTAGAACCTTCCTGACCTTCTTCGGGCAGTGGCATAAACGGTTCCAAATAGGCAACAGCCTTCTTCATCACCCGAGCAGATTTCACTACCTGAGGAAGGAACATTTTCCCTTCACCAAATAGATCCCCTACCACATTCATTCCATCCATCAACGGACCTTCGATCACCTTCAACGGGTTCTCCAACTCCAATCTAGCCTCTTCAGTGTCCTCCACAATAAAGTCAAGCACCCCCTTCACAAGCGCATGTTCTATTCTTTTGGAGACAGGTTCATTTCTCCACGCTTCACTGACAGCTTCTTTTTTACCAGAACTTTTTACGGTTTCTGCGAAATCAAGCAACCTTTCAGTTGCATCCTCTCTTCTATCAAAAAGCACATCCTCCACACGCTCCAAAAGGTCTTTTGGGATATCATCATATACTTCCAACATAGTCGGATTCACGATACCCATATCCATTCCATGATGGATTGCATGATACAGGAATGCAGCATGCATGGCTTCTCTCACTGGGTTATTTCCCCTGAAAGAGAATGATACATTACTTACACCACCACTGACTTTTGCTCCGGGAAGATTTTCTTTGATCCATTTTGTACACAAGAAAAAGTCCAGAGCATTTCTTCTGTGCTCTTCCATCCCAGTAGCAACAGGGAAGATATTCGGATCAAAAATGATATCCTGAGGATTGAATTTGACCTGATCGACTAATATTCTATAGGATCTTTCGCAGATTTCAACACGACGATCATAGGTATCTGCCTGACCTTTTTCATCGAAAGCCATGACAACTACCGCTGCTCCAAATTTCTTGATGGTTTTGGCTTGAGAGATAAACTCCTCTTCCCCATTCTTTAATGAAATGGAGTTCACAATCCCTTTCCCTTGAATACACTTCAATCCAGCCAAAATGATACTCCATTTGGAGCTATCGACCATTATCGGAATCCGGCTGATTTCAGGCTCTGAAGCAATCAGATTCAAGAAACGAACCATCGCTGCTTCCCCATCAAGCATCCCTTCATCCATGCAAACATCCAGCACCTGGGCACCGCCTCGTACTTGATCCAAGGCGACTTCCAATGCCTCATCGTATTGCCCATTTAGGATCAGTCGGGCGAATTTTTTAGATCCTGTGATATTGGTTCGCTCTCCAATGTTGACAAAATTCAAATTGGGAGTAAACACCAAAGGCTCTAGGCCTGATAATTTCAAATAGTCCATGATTTTCTCCTTCCTCAGTCAGCTGTTTCGATTACTTCTTCACTTTCAGTTTTTCTAGGCTGATATTCTGAGGCCATTTTTGCCAAAGCCTTGATATGATCCGGGGTTGTTCCACAGCAGCCTCCAACGATATTGAGCATTCCTTCTTTCATGAAGTCTCTTACCTGATCGGCCATTTCATTGGCTCCTTGATCATAAGCGCCAAATTCATTTGGAAGGCCTGCATTGGGGTATGCAGAAACAAAGAACGGAGCTTTGTTGGACAATACTTTTAGATAGGGTCTCAGTTCTTTGGCTCCCAAAGCACAATTCAATCCAACAGAAAGTAATGGAACATGAGAAACAGAAATCAAAAATGCCTCAGTGGTTTGTCCTGAAAGTGTTCTTCCAGAAGCATCTGTAATGGTTCCAGAAATCATAATTGGAATACCACCTTCTCTTGGGTCCAATGGCAATCCTCTTTCCTCAAAAACATCCTGAATAGCATATAAAGCAGCCTTTGCATTCAAAGTATCGAAGATGGTTTCTACCAGAAGTATATCCACTCCGCCATCCAACAAGCCTCGAACTTGCTCGGCATAGGCCGTAGCTAGCTCATCAAAAGTCACAGCTCTATAACCTGGATCATTGACATCAGGAGAAATGGAAGCTGTACGGTTAGTTGGTCCCATCGCACCTGCTACAAAGCGAGGTTTTTCAGGGTTCTTGGCGGTAAATTCATCTGCCACCTCTCTTGCCAATTTTGCAGACTCAAAATTGATAGCATAAGCCAATTTTTCCAATCCGTAATCTGCTTGGGCTATAGTAGTTCCCGAGAAAGTATTGGTTTCAATAATATCTGCTCCAGCCTCAAAATATTCAGCATGAATTGCTTTGATGATATCTGGGCGACTTAGAGAAAGTAAATCGTTATTGCCTTTGAGAGCTTTTGGGTGATCTTTTAATTCAGGAGTTCTGAAATCCTCTTCGGTCAGGGTATACCGTTGGATCATAGTACCCATAGCACCATCCAGTATCAATATACGTTCCTGAAGTAATTTGAGAAGAGTTTCCGTTCTGTTTTGCATAATTGTAATTTTCAAAAAGCTAATCGAGCAAAACCACGGAGGAAAGTACAGAGTACCTATTCCGCTCATCTGTTTCCGGTTTTTCCAGAATGGGAGTTAGCACCTTGAAGACAGGTTGCTAAGACGTCTTTGGGCCCTTCCCTCGGTCTTTCTCGATAAGCAGACCAAAGGTAACAGCTATTTTAGAATAAAACAGCCCGTAGATTGGAATTTTCAATCAATATTATCAAAAGGATTGGCTCAAATGATCAAGGTCTCACTCCAATGCCAAACATCAGGTAAGGTGCAGTCATATAATCCGCCATATCCAATTCGCCTAAGCGGTAATTTGCTAAAGCTAATTCATACCCTGCAGCGGCAGTAAAAACCAGATCAAAAAGCTTCATTTTAGTCATTGGAATCGCATATTCGACAAAAACTTCTGGTTTGGCCATTAAGCCCGAATTCTTTAAATAGCCGTCAAATTTTCTCTGTTCGAAAAGCTCAGGAAAATCAGGCTTATCATTTTTCAAAATAGTATAACGTAAGTTCCCGTATCCTATTCCTCCTGTAGCTCCAAACCCAAAGTTTTTATATTGAAGCGCCTTATAACCCAAATTTGCATATATCCTCAGACTGTTCAAAGATTGAGTTTGAGTGCTGGAAGCATCACCTTTCATCGCCAAGTTATAAACCTCAGCACCATAGAGTAGCTTTTCATTTTCACCCTGTATTTTAAGTCCTAGGTTCGAAGGGGTTCCATCCAATTCATCATATCCATGATCAGACAAAATAGAATTGAATTTTTTAGGAGAAGTAAAATGAAAGCCTGTAATCAGATGGGCTGAGATAGAAGCGTCTTTGTAGAAGAAATTTCTATCCGGAAGGGAAATCCCCGCTCCAACTCTGAAAAAAGCACCACTTTGGGTATTATCAAAAGAAAGACCATTCATTTGCCATTTTCCTTCAAATGGACTAAATGCATATCCCATTTTTGCAATGACGGAAAGAGCTTCTTCCCTTCCGGGAATATCAAAATCATAACTCAACTGGAAACCAATTTCAGTCAAAAAATCTCCATAATTCCTGGATCCTTTTTGAATGTCGTTTTTCCGAAGGATAAATCCTTTTTCAGGATCTTCTAGAAACGATTCTAAACTGGAAGGTCTCTCAGAAGGAAGCATTTGAAAATTCAGGTATCCAACTCCCAAGGACATATAATGAATCAATTGGAATTTAGACTCCTCCGTAAATGCATATCCAATATTTAATAGAGCGCGTGAAGTTCTAAAACCCATTTTGTAACCATCGAATTCGCTATAGGAGCCTCGGTTATGAATTAACTCCATGCCGATCACAAAATCATTGATCCTACTCTGGTATCCCAGGCCTATTGAATGATATTTATTCCTCAACTCTGATAGCCCCCTTTCTTCCAGCATTTGATTAAACTGGTTGAGTTTTGCACCACTTACTCCCAAGTGTGTATAGAAAGTCGACCTTTTTGTATAAAGTTTCTGGGAAAAAGACTGGTTTCCCCAAATCAAGAAAAGGATTAGCAAAAACGGAATTCTGAAAAAATCAGCTTTTATCATGGTAGGGATTGAGGCAATTGGCTTTTATTCCTGCCTCTCAGGCAAAATTAATGCTAAACATGCATTAGGTCTTTTCTTTTAGTCCTAGAAATTTCACCATTTTGGAATAAAGTACCTCTGGAGTAAATGGTTTTGGTACATATCCATCTATACCCGATTCTATCAAACTTTCTTTTACCTCATGAAAAGACGACGCAGTCAAGGCTAAAATAGGCACCTGTTTTTTGTGATCATCAGGAAATTCCCTGATCATTTTAGCTACAGTAAAGCCATCATAAACAGGCATTTGCAAATCCAACAAAATCAAATCAAAATGTTCTTTTTCAAAACATTCTAAAGTCTCTTGTCCATCAGAAGCTACTACTACTTTTCCGGTATCCCATTTTTTGAGAAATTTCTTGATCAAAATCTGATTGACCATGTTATCTTCTGCCACCAATATAGAGGCACCACTCAAAGACTTTGGAGCAGGCTTTCCGTTTTCTTGGAGTTGATCTACTTGCTCTTTTTCAACCTCAAATTCTAATGTGAACTCAAAAATACTTCCTCCTAAAGGGTTGGCCTTGTATTTAATTTCTCCTCCATGCAACTCAATCAATCGTTTGACAATTGCCAAGCCCAATCCAGTCCCTCCATATTTCCTTGTTGTTTCAGATGAGGCCTGGGTAAATGCTTCAAAGATGGTTTCCAGCTTTTCATCAGGGATTCCTATTCCTGTATCCTCAAATCCAAACTGAATAGAAGTAATACCATCCTGAGGTTTCGATTTTTTGGAAAGTTTGATTTTCACAAAGCCCTTTTCAGTAAACTTGATGGCGTTGGAAAGTAGGTTATTCACGATCTGACCTATCCTAACAGAATCACCCAAAATACTCTTTGGAATCGTTTCGTCAATTTCAACAAATAGTTCCAGAGACTTTTCATTCGCCTGGAAACTATGCGAATGAACGATCCTTCTGATCAGATTTTTAAGATCAAAAGGCATCTTTTCCAACTCTACTTTACCAGAGTCAATTTTGTTATAATCCAGAATATCATTGATCAGAGCCATTAAACTCTCAGCGGAGAATTGCAAAGTTTTCAGATTTTCCAGTTGATCTGCCCGAGGATTATCCTCCATGAGAAAATGAGCCAATCCAATTACCGCATTCATCGGAGTTCGAATTTCATGACTCATAACAGAAAGAAACTGTGACTTTATCAAAGATGCCTGCTCAGCCCGCTCTTTTGCTTTTACCAATTCATCTTGGGCTTCTTTGAGTTTGGAAATATCTCGTGCTATCCCGGTATACATTCTGGTTTTTCCATCCTTGTCCAAAACCATTTGACCATTGGTATTGAACACCCGATAATCTCCATTCTTATGCCTCAGTCGGAATTCCAGGTATTGGTTTTTGGCCAAAAAGTCTGTGTTTTCCTCTAAAATCCCCTGAAAAACTTCCAGATCATCTGGATTGATATATTCAAAAATATTTTTTCCGATTACCTCAGAAGCTTCATAACCCAAAAACTGATTGATATTAGGAGAAAGGTAATCCAACGTAAAATCCTCTGACAAAGAGAAAATCACCTCTGTTGAGCTTTCTACAAGGGTTCTAAACTTCTCCTCTGAATTCTTCAGGTTCTCTTTAGCTTGGTGTTCCTCAGTAATATCCCTGATAATGCTCAAGGCATATTCAACCTTGCCAAATTCTAAAATTGGCCGAATGATCCTGTGATACCTTCTTTCTTTGATAAAGAATTCAGATTCCACAATTTCCTGATCATTATAAACTTTATCTAAAATTTCGGAAACAACCTGCTGATCTGTCAAAGCTATATCACTTAAATATTTGCCTTCAAAATCTTCAGGAGTCATTTCCCAATAGTCGAAGTTGGTTCCTTCTGCAACGATATATTTCCGGTCTTTATCAATAAGGAAAATATTGGTACCTGGGATATTCGAAGCCAATACTCGATATTGCTTTTCCTTTTCTTCCTTAAAAGCCTCAAAGTTTTTACGGTCCGTGATATCTTGAAACAATCCTTGATGGAGAACAATATCCCCAGATTCATTTTTGACATCGCTGGTTTTGTCTTCCACCCAAATGACCTCACCCTTAGGAGTGATTATCCTGAATTCTCCTGAGAATGAAACCACTCCATTATTCCTCCTAGATTTCTTTTGCATCTCCCGAATAATCTGGGAGTCATCGGGATGAAGCAAATCCAAGAATGAAACTTTCTGACTCATGAGTTCATTTGACTGGTAGCCAAATTGACTTATATTTTCTGAAATGTAATAAATCCTGTAATCGTCATTTGGGTCTATCTGAAATAGCACTGCAGGACTGTTCTCAACAATCACTCTTGCCCTACTCGCCAACCTTTCATTCTCATATTTGTCGGTTAAATCCCTAAGAATTATAGAGTATCCTATTTTATCTTTTCCATCTGCATGAATCCCTTGAATTGAAACCTCAAATGGAATTTTATCACTAGAGTAATTTTGGATAAAAACCTCATTCTTCCAGACATCACCAACCTTCAAATTTTCGGCTATTGATTGAAATTTGGCCTTTCTTGGCAGGTTCCAATTAATTAAAGACTCTATATGTTTGGATAAACAGCTGTTTTTCTCTGAATCACAAAATTGAAGTGCTGCTTCATTAAGATATATGACTTCATACTCCAGATTGGCTACAATTATCGGGTCATTTACCTGCGTTAAAATTTGCGATTGAAGCCTTAAATAGTCCTCTGCAGCTCTTTTGTGACTGATGTCCGTACAAAAACCGTTTACTTCGAGTCCCTGACCAAAAACATCCTTTTTACTCTCTATCTCATAGGCAATGTAGGTAGTCTTCCCTTCTTTATTCTTGATGGTGAACTCCCCAGAGACTTTTGACTTTTTGGATATGCTTTGTTTTAGGTTTTTTACAAATTCCTTTCTGTAGGGATTTTCAATTTTTAGAATAAGAGAAGAAAATTCAGCTGATATAGGCTGCTCCCCCAAGCCAAATAACTTTGCCAAGCCTCCAGACATATAAAACACATCTTTTGCGTGGCTATATTTCCAAGAGCCCGATTTAGAAAGATGCTCCGTAGTTGTCAAAAGGTTCTCATTCCTTTCGATCTTACGGTTCATCAAATTTCCAATATAGGCACTGGCCAGAATATCGCCTACTTGGCGAAAAATCTGTAATTCCTTCTCAATTAATTCAAAGTTTTCAGATTCAATTTCAAACAAAATCACTCCCAGTAGTTTAGAAATCGAAACCATGGGTATCATCAATATCTTGTCTGAATTTTCATCCTCTTCGCGATCCACCAACTTTACCATTTCGGCTTCCAAGCGCCTTTTCCTTCCGGAAATTATTTGCTCAATTTCCTTAGGTTGGAAAATATCCCGCTTATCAAGACTCCAAGTATTCAATATTTCAAAACCTTCAGTTTCTTTATTTAAAACCGCAATCGCTGATTTTCTTGCTCGCAAAAAATAACTGAACCTACTCAAAAATTCCTGGAAATTATCTTCCAGATTCTGAAGTCGACTATTAATAAATCGAGAAGAGATTTGGTTGATCAAATTCTCTATTTCATACCTTTTCTGAAGGGATTTATCCGTCTCTATAAAATCAGTAATATCTCTGCTAGAAAAAAGAATTCCTTGAATTTGAGGATGATCCAAAAGATTCTTAGCATAACTCTCCAAGTAAACATGCTCACCTTTAGAACTATGTATCCAAAAATCGATTGAAACTTCTTCATTGGTTTTTAAAGCATCATCAAAATCACCTTTTACCAATTCAATTATTCCTGCCTCTTGAAAATCTTTGAAATTTCTGCCGATGATATCATCCACTTCAAAGCCCAGCTTTTCACCAACAGACTCCGAAATAAATTTGTAATTCCCATTCTCATCCAAAATAGCTATCAAATCATGGCTATGATGGATGATACTTTGCATGTAGCCTAGCTTCTGATTTGCTTCACTTTCACTTTTTAGAATCGAAAAATCTGAATTGAATCCGAAGGAATTTCTGATTTTATTGGCCTTAACAATCAAAAATTTGGAACTGTAAGAAGAAGGAAGATTGACAAATCCCCATTCAAACCGTTCTAGTTCACCATTTTTCTTTTGGAGAGAGTGAAAATAATAAACATCAGGAACTACACCATTTGTAAAAAAGTCAGTGATCATCTCAATCATTTCAGGATTGGAAAACCAAGCCTTCCAATCGTATGAAAGATTAGCGTAATTTTCTTTAGCATAATCATTCCAAAAAATAATCTCATCGGAGTCCATTAAGAATAATGGCTCCTTGACTTCATTGAAAAAGTTTGAAATATCGAATTGATTAAAATCACTCATTAGTAATCGAGCAAATTTGCTTTGGTCTCTTTTAGTTCTACTAAGCAAAGAAAGTAATTATTTCAGTACTTCATCCCCCACGACAAATATCAGATAGACGACAAACACCCCTCTACTTGATTGCAAATATTTTTATCACATCAAAGCAACCTATCCTGAAATCCTTCGTGATAATTGATAGTTTTAATTTAACCTATTTCAAATGATTATTTCAACCACCAACAATTTAGAAGGCCACAAAATCGAAGAATATCTAGGAATCGTATCCGGTGAAACCATTATCGGAGCCAATGTATTCAAGGATTTCTTTGCCAGTATCACCGATATCGTAGGCGGTAGAGCGGGTGCTTATGAGCAAGTATTAAGAGAAGCTAAGGCAACTGCTATGGCCGAAATGGAAATGCAAGCCCGTTCTTTTGGCGCAAATGCAATTATCGGAATTGACCTAGACTACGAAACAATCCGGGACGGAATGCTGATGGTCACCGCAGCTGGAACTGCAGTCAAAACCTCGAGATTATAAATTATCAGCCCTGGTTATCCAGGGCTTTTTTAATGGCTGAAATTACCTTGGGATGATCAGCTTTTTTAATGAAATGATTGTCAACGATTGCTAAAGGAGACGATTTGCACATATCCATACACTTAGTGGAAATCAACTTGCAAGTCCCTTTCCATTCACCTTCTGAAAATTCTTTTTTCAGACTCTTTTTCAACTGCTTTGAGCCTGCTTTTTTGCAATCAGACCCAGCGCAAACAAAAACCAACTCCCTCTTATGTTTCATTATCCTCCAGAAACTGCCTGTAACATTAACCCGCACAAATAAGCTCCGTATGTTCCTACCGCATATCCCAATACAGCTAGCAAAACACCTACAGGAGCCAAAGAAGCATCAAATGCCGAAGCCACAATGGGAGCTGAAGCGGCACCACCCACATTGGCTTGTGATCCTACCGCCACATAAAAGAAAGGAGCTTTGATAATCCAAGCCACGATTAGCATAATGATAATATGGAATATCATCCATAGAATCCCAATCAGGAATAAAATCGGATTATCCAAGACCGCCCCCAAATCCATTTGCATACCTATAGTGGCAACCAATACATACAAAAATACGGATCCAAAGCGTGAAGCACCAGCTCCTTCTAAGTTTCTTGCTTTTGTAAATGAAAGTAAAAGGCCTGCAGTAGTAGCAATTACTACGATCCAAAAAAATGTTGAATCCAATGAATATTGCTTGAGCGATGGATAATTTTCAGAAATGAAAGGGGCTAGAAAATCTGCGATAATGTGGGAAATACCTGTGATACCGAATCCCGCCCCTAAAATCACCATAGTGTCAGAAAGGGTTGGGATCTTCATCACTTTTGCTCGAAATTCAGCAATTTTATCTCGCAATTCGAAAATCGCACGGGTATCAGCTTTAAAAAACCGATCGATTTTTTCTGGTTTGGCGGCCCAGTATAATAGGAATCCCGTCCAGATATTAGCAACTAGAACATCGACAGCAATCATCTGAGCAAACAAATCCGAGCTAGCTCCAAAAACTTCCAACATGGCTGTTTGATTAGCTCCTCCACCTATCCAAGAACCGGCAATCGTAGCCAATCCTCTCCAGATGGCATCTGGACCTTCCACCCCCAACAAGTCTGGTTGGATAAACCCAACAGTCATCAAAGCCAAAGGGCCTCCTAACATAATTCCGAGCGTCCCTGCCAGAAACATGGTCAAGGCTTTTGGTCCCAATTTTAAAATAGCCTTTAGATCAATACTAATGGTGAAAAGAACCAAAGAAGCTGGCAATAGATACCGTGAGGCAACAAAATACAGATTGGAATCCTCTCCTGAAATAATTCCAAAGGAGTTTAAAAGAGCAGGGATAAAATAACAGAGCAAAACGGAGGGAACCACCCTGTAGAACTTCTGAAAAAATATGCTTTTGCTTGCAGCAGTATAAAAAATCATTGCCAAAACGGCCATCAATAATCCAAATACCACTGCATCGTTGGTAATCAAAGGGCTGTGTTCTTCCATAGTCTGTATTTACTCAATTGCAACAATACCAACAAAAGCTAAGAAGCCCAAGGAGATTATTTCCCGGTGTTTAATAACTGGATGAATTCGCCCAAAATCATGGCTGTAGCACCCCAAACCATTTCTTGGTCTATTTCAAAATAAGGAGTATCCAGTTTCAGTTGATCATTGATTTCCAATATCGTCGTCTTATTAATCTCTGGAGAAATCAATTGAGATACTTGAGTGGGAATAATTCGCTGTACTTCTCTTATTTCCGGAACGAAATCGGGAATTTCATTTGAAATCCCTACGATGGGACTCACCAAAAAATTACTCGCAGGCACAAATAAATCCGTGATTTTGCCAAGGATTTCCACTTTATCTGGATCAATTGAAACTTCCTCCTGTGCCTCCCGCAAAGCCGTAAAAATCAAACTTTCATCTTCTTTCTCCATTTTCCCTCCTGGGAAAGCGATTTGACCACTATGAACACCTGGGTATTCAGGTCTTTTGATCAACGGAAAAAAAGCTTGACCATTTTGAGGATAGATTAGAATTAATACTGCTCCTTTTCGGTGATTTGGAGGAAGTTTCGGATCGAAACGACTCATATTGATGGGTCTGGGAGACATCCTCATCTGTGCCTCTTTTCCAGGCAAAGGTTGATTGATGGAATATTTTAATCGTTGAACGACCTGCTCAAACTCCATTTTAGCTCAATTCCAATTTTTTGATTTTTTGATTAAGATAGGATTCCTTCTCGTAATCTTGAGCCACTCGCTTCATCCTAAACTGCTCCAGAATTTGTTTATTCACATTGATTAGCCAAGCCATAGGTCTATAGCCTTCCTCTTCCATGAAATAACCCAAAACGAGAAATTCCTCTTCATTCAACCACATTCCTTCCTCAAACATTCCTGAAGGTCCCATAAAAAGTAGCCGTTCCTTCATCCCATCGGCTTTATACCAAGCAACCTCCGAATCGGGATTGAGGTAAGGATTTCCGTTTTCATCCTGTTCCTCTACCTTATAAGAATAGATATCTACAGTCCCATTTCCACCTGGATGCTTGATTTGATAGGGAAATAGCGGATCATTTTCCAGAATCGGATTCTTCTCAGGCATTTCAAAACCATCTAAAGAATCAGCAAACATCAATTCGAAATCGACTCCAGTAAATCTACCGGTTTTGGAAACCCAATGTTCATACCAATCCTTTTTTGAGGCCAAAGCTAAATCCAATCGGGTAGCAAAATCATCCAAGCTCACTCCAGTTGAGGATTCAGTGGATTTTTCTTCCGTTTCTGTCGAGTTTTGGCAGGCGAAAGCCAATAAAATAAAAACTCCTATATAGAGATTTGAAATGGATCTTCCCATGAAATTCAGGTTGCAAAATATGAAGCTAAATCAAGAGCCCTAAAAAAACAAAAAAGGCCGGAATATAACTCCGACCTTTTCCTGCTCTCAAACCTATTAAACCTATTGTAGATATTCAATTCATGAATACGACCGAAAAGTAGAAAATGTTTTTATATACACCAAACAATCGATTGCGAAACTTTTTCAAAATTTTCTTTCCCAAGACATTTTCCGCTTAAACCGCTCAGAATCAACACTATTTTAGAATATTTTTTTTCAAACTTTTTTTTGAAAGATTTTAAGTTGATTTGGATCAAAAATTATTCATCGTTTTCTTCCTCATTCTTAAAAAATCACCTTCCTATTATTTTAGTAATTCCTACCAAACTAACGTTTGAAAAAGGATCTTTTTACTATTTTTCAGAATGCCGTATTCAACACATTCTTTTGCCGAAAGAATTTTCCAAGGATTCCTAAGCTATGTAGTTTCATTTAAAACCTACACCAGGCTTGCTCCGCGATATTTTCGGGAAAAAAACTGGACCGCAACCCAGCTGAATCATAGACAAAGGCTGAGACTTTACAAGGACTTGCTCTTTCCTTTGGTAGATGAGCTCAAAGAAGTTTTGGGAGCTGAAAACACCAATAGAGGAATCTGGAAAGAAATCAGGAATCATTACAACCATCTAATCCATTCTCGACAAGACATTGAATTGGCTGAGACCTTTTTTAACTCAGTGATAAGAAAAGTCTATACTGGATTAGCCGCAGATGAAGAGCTAATGTACCTCATGGAAGGCCACAATACTTGTGAAGTCTATGCACTTGACGATTTGATCAACATCTACCCTTCCTCTATGGGTTTGGAACCTATTCTGAGGAAAATGCTGGATGATTATGACTTCGGTGCCCCTTTTATGGACAAAGAGGCGGATATCCAGTTTTTGGTAAATAGTGTAAGAAAAGTCATCCTAACTCGGTATAGACCTAGCCCAGATACTACAACACAAATCCTAAAATCAGTTTTCTATAGAAATAAAGCAGCCTACCTGATTGGGAGAACCTACGTAGGGCATAAATGGATGCCCTTTATCATACCAATTCTCCATGGTCCAAGAGGAATTTTTGTGGATACACTCATTTTCGACCCAAATATGATGAGTAGCATGTTCAGTTTTACTCGCTCCTACTTTATGGTGGAAGCGGACATTCCTTCTCAGGTGGTTTCTTTCCTAAGTTCTGTGATTCCCCATAAAAAAACCCACGAACTTTATAATGCTATTGGCTTTAATAAACATGGCAAAACCCTTTTTTATCGGGATTACCTTTTGCAATTGGATCAAAGTCTGGATCAGTTTATAGTAGCTCCCGGAATCAAAGGAATGGTGATGACTGTATTCACCTTACCCTCCCTCAATGTGGTTTTCAAATTGATCAAGGATCATTTTGAGCCACCCAAGAATATGACCCGGCAGGAAGTGCGGGATAAATATAAGCTTGTCTCTCTGCATGATCGTGTTGGTCGAATGGCAGACACCCATGAATTTGAGTATTTCAAACTTCCATTAAGCCGAGTAAGTCCTGAATTGCTCAAAGAGTTGAGAAACACCACCAATTCGCTGCTCCGAATAGAAGGAGATTCATTGATTATCAAGCACCTATACACAGAGAGAAAGATGGTTCCTTTGAACATCTATCTGGAAGATTGCAGTACGGAAGAAGGAAATAATGTCACTGAGGATTACGGGAGAGCCATTCTCCAATTGGCGCAGGCAAATATTTTTCCAGGAGATATGATGACCAAAAATTTCGGGTTGACACGCCAGAAAAGAGTGATTTTCTATGACTATGATGAAATCGAGTTTTTGACAGATATGAATTTCCGGGCAAAACCTAAAGCGGAAACCTACGAACAAATCTATGCCTCCGAACCCTGGTATGATATCGCCAAAAATGATGTTTTTCCAGAAGATTTTAGGCGCTGGATGATAGGAAGAACTGATTTGAAGCAACATTTTCTGGAGTATAATAAAAACCTTTTTGATCCCGAATACTGGCAGAAAATTCAAGAAAAAATCCTCAAAGGAGAGTTTATCCATGCTTTTCCTTACCCAAATGAAATCCGTTTTCGTCCTAAGGAGAAAGTTTAAGTTTCTCAAATCTCTCAGAAGCAGTATTTTTGCAAATCTTAAAAGTCTTTCTTGACCCTACATATCACCTTATTACCCTTTGAAAGAGACTGCCATTTCCACCCGAAAGCTTATACTGAAAACTCCAGACGATGATGATCGCCCTGTTTATATTTCAGGGGATTTCAACGATTGGGCCACCCAGGATTTTCACTTTAAAATGAATAAAATCGAAACCGGAAAGTATGAGTTTGAATTTCCAGATCAAGAAAAATTCAAGGGAAAACTTACTTACAAATTCACCAAAGGCGATTGGTCTGAGGTAGAAATTGATCGCTATGGAAATCGTACTCCTAACCGTATTTGGGATGATGGGAAAGATTCTCGAATTGAAAAAGTAGCCAAATGGAGAAAAAACTGGCTTCCTTATAGACCCAGTCAACTTCCGCAGATCCATCTGATCTCAGAGGAATTCGAAATTCCTCAGCTCAATAAGACCCGCAAAGTCTGGGCATTACTCCCACATGACTACGATACAAGTACCGAGGAATATCCTGTGCTTTATCTTCAAGATGCCCAAAATCTTTTCAATGAAAATGCGGATTATGGAAACTGGCAGATTGATAAGAAGCTAGCAGTCATGTCTGACTACGGGATCGGAAAAATAATCATCATAGCCATCGAGCATGGAGAAACTGAAAGGCTGCAGGAATACAATGTTGGAAGAACGGTCCTTGGGAAAGGAGACGGGAAACAATACATCCGTTTTATTACAGACACGCTTAAACCTTTTGTAGATCAAAAATTTAGAACCAAACCCGAGCGAGAATTCACGGGAATCGGAGGAAGTTCTATGGGAGGATTGGTCAGTATTTTCGCCGGTTTAATTTACCCCGAAGTATTTGGCAAACTCATGGTCTTCTCCCCTTCTCTTTGGGTGATTCCCAAAATCAAACTGGGCTTTTTGGATTTCTTTGATCCACAGGAAACCAGATTGTATCTCTATGCCGGTGGTGACGAAAGCGAAACCATGGTCAAACACGTAACCAAATTCAGAAAGAGGTTATTGAAAAGGGAAAGTCTTCAGGGGAAGATGAAAGTCCGACTTTCCATCAATGAACAAGGAAAACACAATGAAAGCTATTGGAGCGATGAGTTCCCCAAAGCAATAGAATGGCTTTTTTTCAGCGATAAATCAGAGTAAATATGACTATTCAAATCAATCCCAATCAAGTACCAGCCGGATCAGTGCACGTACTTCCATTTTTAGAGGCTTCAAGCATCCAATTCACAAATTCTCAAGGTGAAATCATTCCAGTCAACTCTTCTCTCTTTTCGGGGAAAAAGGACTCATTCTACACTTTGGAGTCCGCTGGTCAACTCTTTTTACTAGTAGGTTTGGGAGAAAAGCCTGATTACAAATCCGTAGAAACTAGCTTCCGAAAAATCCTTTCCAAACATGGTGAAATCATCTCAGATCATTTGGTTTTGAACCTAGGTCAAACTTTGAATACTGGGCTTCTAGAAGCGGCTTTGGTAGGCTTTTTCTTGGGGAATTACCATTTGGATCATTACAAAAAGGAAAGAAAAAAGACTTTTGAGGATCTTAACCTCAGCATTAATTCAGAGGATAATTCTATCGAATCCATTTTAAAGAGAGCCCAAAAAATTGCTGTAGCAAAGATTGAGACTTTTGAATTGGTTGATCTTCCACCTAATAAAATCATCCCTGAATACCTGGCTGGCTGGGCCAAAAATCTGGAGAAGAACCCAGGTGTTACTGTTCAGGTTTTTGACACGAAAAAAGCCCAAGAATTGGGTTTGGAGGCCTTTTTGGCGGTTGGCCGAGGTTCTGCCAAAGCCCCTCAATTCATTGTTGTTGAATATAGAAATGCCCAAGCTTCCAAACATCTGGGTTTGGTGGGAAAAGGTGTCACCTTCGATACGGGAGGACTGAACATCAAAACTCAAGGCATGCATTACATGAAGTCCGACATGGGAGGTGCTGCCACGGTCTTGGGAGCTACCAAACTGATCACTGACCTACAGATTCCCATCAATTTGACTACGATCGTACCAGCTGTGGAGAATGCGGTTGATAAAGATGCTTTTCTTCCTTCGGAAATCATCGGATCCCATGCAGGACTTTCCATAGAAGTGGTGGATACAGATGCAGAAGGCAGGTTGATTTTGGCAGATGGGCTCTCCTATTTAATTGAAACATATCAACCGGATCAGGTGATAGATTTCGCAACTCTGACTGGAAGTGCTGTGGGTACTTTCGGATATGAGTGCGCTGCCCTATTCTCCAATAACGAGGAGTTTCAGAAAGCAATTCAAGAGGCAGGAATGGCCATGGGAGAAAAATCCTGGCCTTTACCACTGTGGGAATCTTATGGAAAAGAGATGGATTCTGAGGTAGCAGACATCCGAAATTACCATGGAAAACCATTGGCAGGAGCCATTACAGCTGCCAAATTTTTACAGGCTTTTACCCATGAGCACCCTTCTTGGGCACATTTGGATATAGCCGGTGTAGCCTATGCCGATACTGACTTTGCAAAAACCAAAGCCGGAACCGCTTTTGGTGTGGGATTATTACTTAAATTCATCGAAAATCAATTGTAGTTTTATGGAACATGCTGGCAAGACTTTTTTGTGTATTTCCAATTTTTTTAAGGGAAATGCATTTTTAACTTCTCTCAAGAAACAAGGAAACAGGGTCTTTTTGGTGACTTCTGAAAACCTAAGAGACAAACCTTGGGCCTTTGAATCCATTGACGAAGTTTTCTATATGCCTGGCCAGGACCTAGATTGGGATTTGCAAGTCTTGCTTCAAGGCGTAGGTGGATTGATGAAAGACAATAAAATCGATTCCATCATTTCTTTGGATGATTACGATGTAGAAAAAGCCACATTCCTTCGGGAAAACCTTCGTATCCCAGGCATGGGACAAACAACAGGTCGTTATTTCAGGGATAAATTGGCCATGCGAATCAAAGCGCAGGATTCAGGAATCAAAGTTCCGGCCTTCTCTCCTCTTTTCAACAATGAGGACATCAATCAGTTTGCAGATCATATTCCTGCTCCTTGGGTTCTGAAACCAAGGTCCGAGGCTTCCGCTCATGGGATCATCAAAGTTTATAACAAAGAAGAACTATGGAAGCACATCAATGAATTGGGAGACAATCGCCTCTATTACTTAGTGGAGCAATTTAAACCCGGTGATGTATATCATGCTGACGGGCTATTGCTTCAAGGCAAAAGTTTGTTTTTGACTGTTTCCAAATACCTGACCACTCCGATGGAAATTTCCCAAGGTGGGGGGATTTTCAGATCAGCCAATCTGCCTTATGGTTCTGCAGATGACAAGGCTATCAAAAAAGCGAATCTGGCCATTATGAAGGCCTTTGGGATGCAATCAGGAGCTACACACACCGAATTTATCAAATGCCACGAAGATGGAGAAATCTACTTTTTGGAAACCTCATCTCGGGTAGGTGGAGCGCATTTGGCTGAAATGGTGGAAGCCGCCACTGACATCAATTTATGGGCTGAATGGGCAAAAATCGAGGATTCATTGGCAAAGGAAACGGCTTATGAATTGCCAAAAGTTGCTAAAAACTATGCAGGGATAATTCTTACTCTTTCCAAATATGAGTATCCTGATTTGAGTTCCTTTGATGATCCAGAGGTCTGCTTTCGAGTTCCATTGGAATACCATGCAGGCTTAATTGTCAAAAGCAAAAAACAAGAACGGGTGATGGAACTGTTGGATCATTATGCCGCACGCTTTGCCTCTGAACTATCGACATCGGCTGCTGCTCCAGAGGTAAAGAAGTTTCATTAAAACTTCTCCGCTATCCCTAAATCAGCTATAATAAAATAGTAATTAACAGGATGTTCAAATATCTTTCAATTCTGCTAATCTTCTTTTCTTGTTCTACAAAACAGGAAGATTGTCTGGAGAAATTCAACAATGAAATTGGAGAAGAGTATGCAATTGCATTGGAGGAATTAACGCTGGAATTTGATCGAAACATCATGAAATCAGACGGTTCCAATTTTGCTGAAAAGTGCCGAAATTTTCTAACGCCTTTATCAGAGGGGAATGATCAATTATTTGTTGAAAGAATTGAAAAAAGAAAAGATCTGATGAAGAAGTTGACCAGCCTGGACACCATGATATTCAATTATGGACATATACAGAATGATTCCCTTTTACTCGTAAGGCATATTACGATTAAAAGGAAAAGCGAGTATATCAAAGCCTTATCAAATTTAAATGGCTGCAGTGATTTGATTACAGAATATATTTCTATCATTGAGTCCGGGTTAGATATTGGACCCGTTCTGGCAGCGAGTGGAGCCGTCAATTCTTTTAAAGACGAAGACTTCGAAAACCTTATAAACAAACGAATTCTCGCAGTTGAAATTTTGCTTCCTTATTTGAGTAATCCTGAATAAGAAAATAAAATATTCAAGTAAGGGTATCGGTCTAAAATTCTAATTTTTACAAATTACACCTTAAAACTTCTCCTCTATCCCCAATCCAAAAAGAGCAAAATCGTATTTGACCGGATCAAGGGGATCAAATTCAAGCAGTTTATCCGTTAGTTCCAAAGCGGTTAACCAATCGGTCTGTTTTCTGGTGATCAACCCCAGCTTCCTCCCTACTCGATCCACATGCAAGTCACAGGGACAGATTAACTGGGATGGTTGAATCTTGTTCCAAATCCCAAAATCCACTCCCTTGTCATCCTTCCTTACCATCCATCGCAAGAACATATTGATACGCTTGCAGGCAGCCTTTCTGGCCGGAGTGGCAATATGTTTTCGGGTTCTCTGAGGTGCATCAGGCAAAGAGAAAAAGAACTCATGAAAGCTAATCAGCAATTTTTCCATGGGCACATCTCCTGACTTTCTTTCAATTAGAAATGCTTCCTCCAATGAATCATGATTTTGGTAAAACCAAGAAAGAAAATGGATAAAATAAAGGGTATCGATATCATTGAAAGTGCGGTGCTTGAAACTTAAAAATATCTGTAAATCAGACTCCTGATGATTCATCAAAAATTCATGGGGAGCATTATCCATCCTTTCGAAAAGCTCGATGCACTTATTGATAATGGTTTTTCTTTGACCCCAGGCCAAGATGGATGCAAAAAAACCGGTTATTTCTATGTCCTGTTTCTTGGAAAACCGGTGTGGAATGGAAATCGGATCATTTGGAATGAATCCTGGCTGATTGTATTGTTCGACTTTTTCGTCAAGAAAACCTTTCAGATCCATCATCAAAGGGCAACTTTCACTTCTCCCCCTTGAATTCCATCAAACCATTTGAAAGAGAGTTCATTTTCAACCTTATCCGACACATGCCAATCAAAGCATTTGATATTGGTGAGTGGCCTCAGGGAATCCTCATCAGGATCATAAAGGCAGATATCAAAATCAGGCAAATCTTTCGATTCGGTACTGTTCCATTTTTCCAAAATAAAGCCCTCTTCAATCACTCTGACTTTGTTTCCAAAAACATGATCAGACAAAACCGTTGGTACCCCATCAATCCTTCTCAAAACAAAGCCAGAAGGACCAAACATAATTTGTTTAACCAGTTTAGCCTCCAGCAAATCATTAGAATATGGAAGAGGTTCCCAATCACTTTCCTTGATCACAACTTTGGACCCCTCCGGCCTCAATCGGGTCAGTAGTTGAGACAATTTGGAAAATAGCCAGGTTAGACCGATAAAAATCAAACCAAAACTTGCCAAGATTGGATAAGAAATGACAAAGATGGCATTCCAAATAAAACGGAAGATGTGGTGGAAGAATAGTTGGACCTTGTTCATTACCTGAATTTCCTTGCAAAGGTACCTTGGAAGAGGAAGAAAGGCAAACTAATGCCAGACAGAGCGAATAAGAAGTCTTTTTACTGCATTTGAAAAATATTGAATATCGAATGATTCATATCGAAGTTTTGCCACTTTACTTCAAGGGAATGGTAAAAGAAAAACTTTGGGGGCCCAGTGAAATATGCTGAGCTATTTCAGAGATTTGATTTGCATGAGAATGATGGATACCATACATAATTCCATCGAAAACCATCAAAAACGCTCCCTGAAGGATGATGGATTTTCCAAAACCGATCAACCGTTCATTGGATTTTCGCAGTCCTCTTTCTTTAAGATACAATCCACCTCCTATGTAGGCCAGGTCCAAAGCGGCATTGACCAATAATATTTTCTCTATTGAATTCTGCGCATCCATTGTTGCCCAAAAATCTGAAGAAGGAACTTCTTTGGCAGCTTGCCAATAACCAAAGCCAGCTATGACCAAATTGACAGAATTCCAATACAGATTCATTTGATGAAATGCCTTGGTTTCCCCGGATGTTCTACTTGCCCCGATACCTCCCCAGATCATATTTCCAACAGCCCATGTACCCAAAATCAGCATTCCTTTTTGGTTGTAGTTAAGTCGGGTTTCATTGAAGGATTCCAATTCAGGGATTTGTTGAGAAAAGCCTTCAAAAGCCAAAAACAGGAAAAATATTAAGCACAAAACCTTAAATGGAGTGGATGCATTCATAAAAGATAAACTTGCTGGAAATGAAATAGTTTATTTAAAAAAAAGAAAGCTTTGAATTTCCATGCCTACTTAAAAGAGGTCTCAATAAACTATTTCGTCAATGTCCGTGAAGACACGGACAAGGGGGAAAAATTTACCTAAATACAAAAAACCCCTGAGTTTCTTCAGGGCTTTCTATGGCTTTTGGAAATCTCTAAATCTCCAATCTAATTTCTCCTTAACTATCTATGGACAATGGACTATAACCTATTGACTAATTAATACATCACTTCTACTGGGAAGCGACCATTAACAGCCTTTAACTGATCAAATGCTGCTTGAGAAAGCTTGATGACCAATTTTGAATTATCACCGGTTTCAGGAAGGGTCCCTACTACACGGGCGAAAATTGTCGCATCATTTTCTTCGTTTTTTACTCTCATGATGGTCCCAACAGGAGCTGTTCTATGCAAAACCAGGTACTTTTTATGTCCGCCTGTACCTTCAATCAGCTCAGCCTGACCCACTTCTTTGATATTTTTAAAACCTCCAGAGCTAGCTCCATCAGGAACAACATGCATGTCTTCCGCTTGAGCCACTACTCTAGGCTCCCCTACGATAGGTACCTGAGAAGGTCCTGGTTCCGCTCTTCCAACTTTCAAAACTTGACCAACGCGAAGATTATTAGATGTCAATCCATTCCAATTGATGATATCCTCAACCTTTGCATTGTATTGCCCTGCAATAGAGAATAAAGTTTGACCTGTTTTCACTTCATGAGAAATCCAATCTCCCGGAACTATCGGTTTTCCAGTTGGTAGTGCAGGAGTAGCTGTTTTTGTTTCAGCTTTCGGTTGAACCTTTTCTTCTTTAACCGGACTTGGAGAAGACTTTGGTGTTTCTACCACAGCAACAGTTTTCTCTACCACCTCTTTTTTAGGCTCTACTGGAGTAGGAGCTGGTTCAGAAACTTTGGTTTCAGCAACAGTAGGTTTAGTTGCTGTTTGCGGGGCCTGAATTACCAAGGCCTGCCCTACGCTTAGATCGTTTCCTTTCAAACCATTCCAAGTCATGATTTCGGAAACCGATACATTGTATTTTTTGGAAATCGCAAATAGTGTCTCTCCCGGGGATACTTTATGCAAAGTGGAACCGGATGGTACTTCTGCTTTGGTTACATAAGGAACACGGATCTGTTGACCAACTTTTAATCCTGATTTCAAAGCGGCATTGGCTTCCACAATCTCTCCTACCGGGGTCTGATACCGCCTGGAAATCCCAAACAAGGTTTCCTTGGCATCGACATTATGTAAAATAAAAGTTTTGTCTCCCACTTTCTCAACTCCCACAGAATCCATCTCGGTGATGGCGAAACTGGAAACAGAAATCAAAAACGCTGGAACAAAATAGAACGTTCTCTTATTGAAAATCATAGTAATAGCTTAATTAGGTGCGTTCGAAGAATCAATTCTTCACTAGTTTTATCAATAATTATGCTAAAGAATCCTCTTTAGAAAATAAGTTGAAATGAGACCCTGATCCTTTCCATTGCCTGATCCTTTCCATTGAAAACCTTTGAATTCAAGAAAAATTGCCCTGAAAGCTAAAAAATTGAGGTGAAGATGGAATTCATACGTATCTTATCTTATCGAATTTTATAGACCATGCCCAGAATCCAATTCCTCCTTCTTTCCTTTTTGATATTACTTTCCATTCAGGCTTCTGCCCAGGAAAAAAAAGTGGAGAAGGTCTTTACTTTTAAAATAGACCGAGATATTGATCCTGCCATGAACAGGCGTGTCAAACTGGCTCTGGAAGATGCAGAAGAACAAAAAGTCGACCTGATCATCATTGAAATGGATACTTACGGTGGAGCTGTAAATGACGCTGATGATATCCGTACCATGCTTTTGGAGTCCCCCATCCCGGTTTATACTTTCATCAATAAAGATGCAGCGTCTGCCGGAGCTTTGATTTCCATAGCCTCTGACAGTATTTACATGGCTCCCGGAGCCAGTATTGGAGCTGCAACAGTAGTAAACGGAACAGATGGAATGGCAGCACCTGATAAATACCAATCCTACATGAGATCCATGATGCGAAGTACTGCTGAAGCAAGAGGTCGAGACCCCAAAATAGCTGAAGCCATGGTGGACGAAAATATTGCCATAGATGGAATCACCACCGAAGGATCTGTATTGACATTTTCAGTTTCTGAAGCTATTCAACATGGTTTCTGTGAGGGAGAATATGCTTCTATTGAGGCAATCCTTCAGGCCAAAGGGATTGAAAACGCGGAGATTTCCAATTATGAAGTTTCCTATACCGAAACTATTATATCCTACTTTCTCAATCCGGCCATTAGTGGTATTTTGATTTTGGTAATCATAGGCGGAATCTATTTCGAATTACAAACACCCGGTGTTGGGTTTCCTCTCTTTGCGTCCATCATTGCTACCATTCTTTATTTCATCCCCTATTATCTGAATGGATTGGCTGAAAACTGGGAAATGATTGTTTTCGTTGTTGGAATCATTTTGCTGGCCATAGAACTTTTTGTCATACCGGGATTTGGCATTTTTGGAGTTTTAGGAATAGTCTGTATTCTCGCGGGTTTGGTTCTGGGCATGCTTCCCAATCAGAATTTTGACTTCCAATTCGTCCCATCGGCCGACTTATTTGCCGCCCTATTGACGGTTATCCTTTCTTCGATAGTCGCTGTAGTTTTGATATTTTGGCTCACTCCCAAAGTGAATGAATGGGGAGCTTTCAAAACCATCACTCTAGCGGCCACCCAACAAAGATCTGAAGGCTACACTTCCAGTTTTTATCAAAATGAATTGTTGGGAAAAGTAGGAGTCGTTCATTCCAGATTAAGACCCAGTGGCAGAGTGGAAATAGACGGGGATATTTATGATGCTTATTCCCGCGGCGAATTCATTGATCAGGGAGAAGAAATCATCGTCATTTCTACCGAAGGAACCTCCTTGAAAGTCAAAAAACACCAAGCTTAATCAAAGCTTTTGCTAAGTTTGGGCCATGAATCCGTTTCAGAGCATTTACGAGGCTATTGGGGAGGAAAAAATCCAAGAGCTCACCCATTATTTCTATCAAGAGGTTGCCAAAAATGAGGAATTGCGAAAGCTATATCCAGAGGAAGATTTGAAGCCGGCTGAAAGACGCTTGTTCCTGTTTTTGCTTCAGGTTTTTGGTGGACCCCAAACCTATTCTGAAGAAAGAGGTCATCCACGTCTCAGAATGCGTCATCTAAATTGGAAGATTGATGGCAAATTCAGAAATCACTGGATGAATGCCATGCTAACGGCAATGGATCAGATTGATCTGGAGCCTGATGTTCGCGAATTGATGCTGGGCTACTTTGTCAAAGTTGCAAACCACATGGTCAATCATGAGTAAGATCCTTCGCAAAATCTATACGGTTTACGCAGGTGTATTATTCGTTTTGAGTTTCCTGTTGATTTTTCCTTTCTTCCTGATCTGTATCTGGATTCCAGGATGGAAACGTTTTGGAAGAAAAATCAATCAATACTGGGCAAGAATCTATTTTACTTTGATTTTCATGCCTGTTCACAGGGAGATTCGTGGAAAAATAGAAAAAGGGAAGCCTTACTTATTTCTCGCTAATCACTTCTCGTATTTGGATGTGGCAATGATGGGATTTATACCAGGAGACGCCCAGTTTGTAGGGAAAGCTTCCATTAGAAAAGTACCTCTTTTTGGCTATTATTTCAAAAATCTACACATCGCTGTAGATCGCTCAAGAATGAAAAGTCGTGCCGAAACCATGAGAAGAGCAGGCTTGGCTTTGGAACAAAACTCCAGCATTGTCTTATTTCCAGAAGGTGGAATTTACACCCAAAATCCGCCACAGATGGTACCTTTCAAAAACGGAGCTTTTCGGTTGGCCTTGGAGAAACAAATCCCGATTATCCCTGTCACATTATCCTATAATCACCTAATTTTGCCCGAAGACGGAAAATTGCTCTTAAATTTGGGTAGAGCGAAGATGGTTTTGCATGAAGCCATCGTTCCTTCAGAACAAGACAATGAGGAAAGTCTGAAAAAAGCGTGCTTTGAAGTCATTCAAAAACAGTTGGATTTAGACAATTCAAAATAGAATTATGAAAATCGATAAAGAAGCGATCAAAAAAATAGCCCACTTGGCCAGATTGGAGTTTGACGAAAACGGAGCTGAAAAGCTATCCAAAGAAATGAGTCAGATTTTGGATTGGGTGGAGCAATTAAATGAAATAGATACTGAAAATGTAGAACCTTTGACCACCATGTCCTCTGAAGTCAATGACATGAGAGAGGATAAAGTCGGAAAGCATTTGGATCATGAAGCTGGACTGAAAAATGCTCCCAAAAGAGATGCTGACTACTTCCGTGTTCCCAAGGTACTTGAATAATGAATCAGGAATATTTAGAGAAACTCAATCTTAAAGCAATTATCCCGGCCCTCCTCTTGATCATCACGGGAGGGCTTTTTGCGTCTTATTATTTACTCTTCGACCCAAGTCCTTACAGAGATATCGAAGCAGGATACTTTTTGGATACTATTCCCATTCCTTTTGATTTTGCTCAGTTTGGGCCAATCTCCTTCCCCATCATGGTGGATAATTTCTTGGTTTTTCAGGAATTTAAGGACTTTGCTCCTCTCCAATTCATCCAGGAAAGTATTTGGTTTGGAATCATAGTTTGGCTGGTAATTTCCACTTTACTGACCTTGGTTTCAGAATTTAAAAAATTCTATTTCCTGGGCTTTGGAATTGCTTGGATAGTCCTACTCACTTTTTCCAACCTCAATGGACTGAATATTGGCGGTTTAAACACCAATTACCCCTTGATCATTTTCATTGTGGGAACCCTGGCAGTTCCTGTATTTTTTCATATTTCCGGCAAAAAAGTACGCTTCGAACTCAGGTTACTTTTGAATCTTTTGAGCTCAGGACTTGCAGCGTATTCCTTGATCAGCTTAGCTGAAAGCCCAGAACCGGTTTTGTTTTTGGTTGAACATATCACAATTCCGGCGATCGCACTTTCAATTGCCTGGATTTTCTGGAATGGTCATGGAGTACTATCTGGCATTTACATCTTACTGGCAAAAGCTGGGAGAAATCTAAGTTTGAAGATATCTCTTCAGATTAGTTTAATCGCACTGATTTATTTGCTTTTACTTTTCAATATTCTTTTGGATTTGACTGGAAGTCCTCTCCAATTTATCCCTGTTTTCAATCCGATTTTACTATTGATTCCCATGGGGATTTTGGGTTGGTTTACCATTCGGGAGAAGGCCGAAGCAGATCTTGATTTGGTAGCTTCTCCCAGAGTAATCCAAGGATTGTATCTATTGGGATTTGGACTTTCCTTATGGTTGGCTTGGAAGCTTCAGCTTTCAGGAAATCAGCCTGCTTCAGAATTAGTAAAGCATCTAATAACCTATTCTCAGATTGGCTTTAGCCTATTTTTCCTGATTTACATTCTATCCAATTTCATGAATGTAATGAATACTGGAAAAGCGATAGAAAAAGTGCTTTTCAAACCTTATTCCCTTCCTTACTATCATTTGAGAATTGGTGGAGTCATTGCCATGTTGGTGATGATGGCCTATGCAGATGGTATTGTCGGAGTACAGGTGAATTCATTGAGCAATCATATTTTAGGTGATTACTATTACAACAGCAATCAAAAACTGGAAGCCAGTATCATTTATGAAAACACTTGGTTTCGCTATAGAAATAATCCCAAAGCCAAAAATGCCACGGCCCAGTTACTCTTTGAATTGAACCAACCGACCTTGGCTAAGCAACATTTGGAAGAAAGTTTTGCTGAAGCTCCGCAGGTTGATAATATTCTCCTATTGGCAGAAAGGCTTCATCGGGAAAATAAGATTCTGGAATCCATCTATTATTTGGAGGAAGGGTTGAAATGGTTTCCCGGCAATCCCTATCTGATCAATAACTTGGCTTTGTTCTATATCAAAGTAAACCGGAATCAAGAGGCTTTGGCATTGATGGAGCTATCCAAGGAAGAAAGTTCAGGGAATTTTGCAGCCATCCAACTGAAGCTAGGCAATAGGACTTTCGACTCTTCAGAGCCGGAAACTATTTCTGATTTGATCAATGAACTGGCAAAACAAAATGCATTAGGAAATTACCCAGAAGAAAGGGTGGTTGATGATTTGAAAGAAGATCTTCAGCATGAATTAACTCCAATGCTTGTTCAGGCAGGGTATAGAAATCTTTTTTCGATCAAGGATTTCAATTCGGTTTCTCAGGATCTAGCAATGCTGGATAGCCTTTGGAAGGACAGCCTAAATGTGCAGTATATCATGCCCTTACAGGAAACTGGTGTCATTCGAAGTCTGGGAGCTGGCAGAGTAACTGAAGCGGTTAAAAACCTCAATGGTTTGGCCTTTAGAAATCCGGGAGATGCGGGTTATTTTCTTCAGCTTTCCTCCACTATTATGGCTCAACAGATGGGGTTTCAAAAAGCTGCTAGAGAATTGATTGCCGCAGAAGAAAAAGGGTATCAGGCCATCGCTCCTCATCATTGGAATATTTTGACCATGGGAGGCTATTATGAAAAGGCTGAAGAATTTCGGGTAAAATATGGATTAGAAATTCCATCCTATCTGCTCCAGCCAGAAGCGAATACACTCTCCTATTTGGAAATCATTGAGAAATTTAATCGTACGCTTCCAAAGCAGCTTTTTGATGCTTGGAAAGAATTGGATGAATCAGAACTTAAAACTGATTTGGCAGTTCGTCTAGTCGCTTACAAAGCTCATGGATTGGATGAATCCGATCTCAGAACTTTGGGTGATAACATCCATAAAGCCCACGGAGAAAACGAGCATCTGAGCAAATTCCTGGAAAAGCCGGATTTGAAAAATAAGGAAGCAATTAAAGCATTGATGTCCTGGTTAGGCATTGGTGATGAATTGACTGCAAATCCTTATTTAAATCCTTTGATTTGGTCTGCAATTGCTATCGGTCAGGATGATGTGGCCAGCTATGAAATCCTGAATACCGCAACTGAATTCAGCAAGGATCCTATTATTTGGATCAAAAAAGTGAATTTGGCCAGAAAAATCGGATTGGCTAATTATGCCACAGATGCATTGGTAGAAATGCAGGAATGGGTTGAGCCAAAAGATCTGGAAAGACTTCAATTGGCCAACTATTAAGCTGGATTCTCGTATTTTCACAGAAATCCTTTATTTTTAACAGGAAACTAAAACCACTAATCCAATTAGCATGAGTAGAGTAATCGAAACCCACGATATCAATAGAACCTATAAAATGGGAGCTGAAATCATTCAGGCTCTTAAATCTGTTTCGATTAATGTCGATAGAGGGGAATATGTGGCTTTTATGGGGCCTTCAGGTTCTGGTAAGTCCACCCTGATGAATATCATTGGTTGTTTGGATACTCCCACAGCAGGAACTTATATCCTAAACAATAAGGATGTCAGTGATATGACTGAAAATGAATTAGCTGACATCAGAAATAAAGAAATCGGATTCGTATTTCAGACTTTCAACTTGCTTCCAAGAGCAAGCTGCCTCGAAAATGTGGCTCTTCCACTAGTTTATGCTGGATATAGTAAAGCAGAAAGAGAAGAAATGGCTTTTAAAGCCCTGGACAATGTGGGTTTGGGCGAGCGTACCAAACACAGACCCAATGAACTTTCTGGGGGTCAAAGACAAAGGGTGGCAATTGCCAGAGCTCTGGTCAATGATCCGAGTATTATCCTTGCCGATGAACCTACTGGTAACTTGGATACCAAGACCTCCTACGATATCATGGAGCTCTTCCATGAACTGCATTCCAAAGGCAATACCATCATCATGGTAACTCACGAAGATGACATTGCACACTATGCGCATCGAATCGTCAGATTGCGAGATGGTTTGGTAGAAACTGACACAATTAACCCTAACCCAACAAGAGGAGTTGCAATGCCCGTCTAATTCTTCTAAAAGAATCAAATAGATTCTTATTTTTGTCGAAGAATTACAGCCAATTGCAATGAAAATCTATACCAAGACTGGAGACCAGGGAAAAACCTCACTTTTAGGCGGTGAAAGAGTTCCTAAATCCCACCTTCGAATAGATGCCTATGGTACAGTAGATGAATTGAATTCATTTGTAGGTTTACTTCGTGATCAGCAGATCAATGAATCAAGAAGTGAAATCCTCAAAGAAATTCAAGATCGACTGTTTACAATAGGTGCTGATTTGGCAACTCCTGCAGGAAAAGACAAGGTCAAAAAGCCAGACCTTCTCCCTGAGGATATTGAATTATTGGAAAAAGAAATGGATCAAATGGAAGAACAATTACCGGCTTTAAAAGCTTTTATTCTTCCAGGAGGTCATCAGGCAGTTTCTTTTGCACATTTGGCAAGAACCGTATGCAGAAGGGCAGAAAGAAGAGCTGTCGAATTAGGGGCTGAAGAAGATGTAAATTCCTTAGTCATTCAGTATCTTAATCGGCTATCGGATTATTTCTTTGTTTTGGGCAGAAAAATGGCCCAAGACCTTCAGGTAGAAGAAGTCACCTGGAGTCCACGATTAAAAAAATAACTTAGAAATTGCCTCTGAGCATTTCAGCATAATAAATTATCCATTTAGGCTTTGCCTTAACCAGCTTTGGCATGAAAACATCGCTAGCAATCCCGGTAACAAAGACGCAATCGTCTCGACTTTCACAAACCGATTTTTCGAATCTGGTCTTCGGAAAAACTATTTCCGATCACATGTTTGTCGCTGATTACAAAAATGGCGAATGGTCCGATTTGAGAATCGAACCTTATGCGCCACTTGAATTATCTCCTTCCAATGCAACTTTGCATTATGGACAATCCATTTTTGAAGGCCTTAAAGCCTACAGAAATGATGCTGGTGAAGTCCTCGTATTTAGAGCAGATGCCAACTGGAAAAGAATGAATGAATCTGCAGAGAGAATGTGTATGCCGTCTCTCCCTGAAGAAGTATTTATGGATGGGTTGACTCAGTTATTAGAATTGGATAAAGATTGGGTTCCTACTGCCAAAGGTGCTTCTCTTTACATCCGTCCTTTCATGTTTGCAATGGATGAATACATTGGTGTAAAACCATCCGAAACATATAAATTCATCATTTTCACTTGCCCTGTAGGAAATTATTATTCTAAGCCAGTAAGTGTAAAAGTAGAAACCAAGTTTACCAGAGCCAATGAAGGAGGAACCGGTGCTGCTAAAACAGCAGGTAACTATGCCGCCTCCCTCTACCCTGCTCTTCAGGCTCAGAAAGCTGGATACGATCAACTTCTTTGGACCGATGGCAAAAGTCACAGTAAAATCGAAGAAAGTGGAACTATGAACGTCATGTTCAAGATCAATGGCAAAATCATTACAGCCCCAATTGATGGAGGAACTATCCTGAAAGGGATTACCAGAAACTCTGTGATTCAATTAGCCAATGATTGGAATGAGGACTTGGAAGAAAGATTTTTGACAGTTACGGAGCTAAAAGAAGCTTTAGAAGCGGGAACTTTGGAAGAAGCTTTTGGAACTGGCACAGCAGCTACCATTGCTCATATCTTCAAGATCAATATTGATGGAAAAGATTATATCCTTCCAGAAAAACCTGAAGATGCTTTCTCTCACAGAGTTCTTGCTGCTCTGGATGGAATAAAATATGGCACCGAAGCAGATCCACATGAATGGATCATTAAAATTTAATAAGATTCTGATTTCATAAAGAGCCCCCAATAGGATTGATACTTATTGGGGGTATTTTTTTCTAAAACATTGAAATTCTCAACCCAAAAATCCAATCATTTTTTATTTTATTCTTAACTCTTGGCTCTAGTTTCTCGACTCTTGTTTCTTCAAATCAAACCCTTGCTCTACTCAAAGGCATGGTCATACATCTAGGTCCTCCAAGTCCCCTAGAAAGTTCTGAAGAAGGTATTTCAAGCACTTCTACACCCATTTCTCTTAAAGCACGATTCGTATGAACGTTTCGATTATAAGAAATGACTCTTCTTGGTCCGATCGCAAAAACATTTGCTCCGTCAAACCATTGCTCGCGCATGGAATAATCAGGGTTTCCATCTGCAGTTGCCAACACTTCCAAGTGAGGGATTTCCCTTTCCAAAACTTTCAGCAAAGACTCATTCAGTACTTCCCTTCTGATATGAACTTTGTCATCTTTGATTTCTTTCAGGGTATAAAGGGAGGTTTGGAATACCGAATTCATCGCATCTGGGTAAGTCAATACGAGATTTTCATCCAACACTGTGAAAACCGTATCCAAATGCATGTATTGGCGCTTTTTAGGTAGATGAACCTCATAGACTCTTTGAACAGATCCTTCGGCCAACAGAGCTTTTGCTGCATGGTAGATGGCTTTCTCGTCCGTTCTTTCTGAATTCCCTATGGCAACTGCTTCATGAGATAACACTATCACATCTCCCCCTTCAATGCTTGGAGGATTATCGTGCCCATTGACCGGATAGATTTTATTAACATTGTCCTTAAACTCGGGATGGTTTTCAAATATGGTTCTCAACAAATCTGCCTCGCGCTGTCTTCCTTCCATTTTCATTGAAGAAAAGATAATCCCTCCAGGAGTCAGGGCCATCGGGTCTCGTTGGAAATACAAATTGGGACAGGGAGCTATCGCAAAGGCAAAATCCATGATTTCCCCAGTATCCAAATTGGGAATCTTTCTTTTCAGCTCATGGACTTTGAGACCTCCTGTCAAAATACCTGCACATTCAGCTGTGGAATACCGCTCCACTATGTCTTCTGCCAGATGGGTCAACCCTGATCGCTTCAAGGAATCTCGAATCAATCCGAGCAGCATTTTCTCATCGTATAATACCCTGATTAATAGCTCTCTCAATTGATAAACTTTGGCCCCAGAAGCATCCTTGATCAGATTCGAAAAAGCATCATGCTCACGCTGGAGCGCATCCAGGTATGGCACATCTTCAAAAAGTAAAAACTCCTTATTGTAGGGAGTTAGTCTGTCTATTTCTTTCCCCGGTCTGTGCATTAATACCGCACGTAAAGTTCCGAATTCCGAATTGAGTCTTAGGTTCATATAGGTATAGGCTTCTACATCTAGTTTAACCATTTATCCACAGAAGAGCAATTTTTTACTACCCATTGAAAAAATTGTGCTTTTAGGAAAATTCAGGATGGAATACAGGATTGAAAATCCTTTCTTCGCCTAAAGTATAATTAGAGCTATTCCTCCATTCAAATGAACAAAATAAAGGAGGAACTATTATTGCACTAAAACAAATTGAACTTGAAGCAATCAACCAACTATTATGAGAAAATTACACATTTTAACCCTCGGACTTTTATTCACTTTCTTTTCCAGCTGCGATACAGTCAATCAAATCGCTGGTCAGATGGGCTTGGGTACTCCAACCGATGCTGAAATCAACTCTGGACTGAAACAGGCCTTAGAATTAGGAACCGGATATGCATCCGAAAGACTTTCTCAGGAAGATGGGTATCTGGGGAATCAATTGATCAAAATCACTTTTCCAGAAGAAGCAAAAAAGATTGAAAATACACTTCGCTCCATTGGCTTAGGTAGCCTTTGTGATCAAGTAATCACCTCAGTCAACCGTGCTGCTGAAGATGCAGCCATTGAAGCAAAACCGATCTTTGTTGCTGCCATTAAAGAAATGACAATACAAGATGTCAAAAACATCCTTTTAGGTGCTGACAACGCTGCTACGGTTTATTTTGAAGGAAAAACAACTTCTCAGTTGGAAGGAAAATTTGAACCGATTATTTCAAGCAGTTTGGATAAAGTAGGTGCTACCAAATATTGGGGAGATGTCATCAACCGATACAACCAAGTTCCTTTAGTAACCAAAGTAAATCCAGACCTTTCAGCTTATGTGACACAGAAAGCCATCGATGGATTGTTTTATGAGATCGCAAAAGAAGAATTGAAAATAAGAGAAAATGTAGCTGCTAGAAGCACTGTCCTTTTACAGAAAGTTTTTGGCTATGCAGAAAGTCAAAATACTGGTAGCTAATTTTATACAAAATCTTTTATATCCCTTTTGGTACTCTCCAAAAGGGATTTTTTTATTTCATCAATTCACTTGTGTCTTTTTTACCTTAAAGCTCAAAGGTATAGCACTTTCCAAAATAGAATAAACTCCTAAATTCGATTCAAAATATTTGTGCAAGTTCACTTTTAAAACTATGTCTGGTTCATTAGAACAAAATTTCATAACCCAACCAATCAAATCACTTTTAAACCCCAATCTTCAATTCGAAGAACTAAAAGAAATCATCGATTCTATTCATGTTTATTTCCATCAAAAAACCCAGATCAGTGGCTTTGAAGTAACAATTGAAAATCTTGCAGCTATTCCAGCATCAAAAGGCAAGGCTGTAGGCTTAAATCATGCAGCCCAATGCCTCCTTGATTACCACCGAACTCACCGATTTATTTTGGCCATTCATCAGGCAATTCTGGATCAACAGAAGTCAAATCCGGGAAAAACAATCAACCTTTTCTATGCAGGATGTGGTCCCTATGCCCCGTTGATGACCCTGATTGCTCCTCTTTTTCGGCCAGATGAAATCCAATTTTCCCTTTTGGAAATCAATAGAAATTCGATCGATTCTGCAAAAAAGTTGATTAAAGAAATGGGATTGAACCGGTACGTTTCCCATATTTATTTAGAAGATGCTACCACTTTCCAAATCCCAAATGCAGAGTCCTACGACATCCTTATTTCGGAAACACTCGATGCCCTGCTATACCGAGAATGTTACGTTCCAATCCTAATGAATATGCTTCCTCAGTTTAAAAAAGAGGTCGTATTAATTCCTGAAAATGTTTCTATTGATCTGCATTTAAAAAAAGGAGGGACAGAAACCAAACAGGGAGTAATTTTTGACGTTCGAAAGTCAATTTCTGAATTGACCGAAAAGTCAGATCAACTTTCAAAATTCCCTGAAAAGGTTTTTAAGCTTTGTTCTATACCTGTTGAGAATTCTCCCCTTCTCCTAATGGACACCAAAGTTCATATTTATAAAGATCATGAATTGAATCGAAACGAGTCATCTTTGACTGTTTTATATGAACTACCCTACCAAAAAACAGACTCAATTTCATTTACTTATTATTTAGAACCGGAAGTAGAATTAAGGTACCAATTTAGACAACTCTAATCTATCCTTAATAAAAAAATTAAAGCTGAATACAGAGGAAAATCCTAAATTCAGAATATGAAAAACATCTTCCCCTATCTATTCCTTTTTATTTTTTTTGCCTGCCAAAGCAAAGAACAGAACACCTCTAATCTAGAAATTGAATCAATCAATAAAAGCTTATTTCTTGAGCTTGGAGGAGTAGAACAATACATTGAAATCATTGGTACTTCAACAGAAAACCCGATTTTACTTTTTGTTCATGGAGGTCCTGCTTGGCCTCAAACTCCTCAAATTCGCTATTTCAACTCTGAATTAGCTGAAGCATACACGGTTGTAATTTGGGAGCAACGTGGAGCAGGAAAAAACTATGAAAAGAATCCCAATCCCGGTGGGTTAACTTTGGACCAAATCGTAAAAGATGGAAATGAATTAGTAGAATGGCTAATCCAAGAATATGGTCAAAACCAACTATATCTAGCTGGATATTCTTGGGGTAGTTTGGTTGGAGTGGAGATGGCAGAACAGCATCCAGAATATTATAAAGCCTATTTTGGAATCTCCCAGTTTATCAATAAGCGAGAGGGAATGGAAATCTCCAGAAATTGGGTACGAGAGAAAGCAATGGAAGCCAAGGATGAAATCGCATTGCAAAAAATTGATAGTTTGGAAGACGTTTCAAATTATGAAAGTGAGCATGATCGGTTTTTCAACCAGTACCTAATAGTTAATCAATTTGGAGGTGCGGTCCATCAGGAAAAGACTTTAGCTGAGGTAGAGAAAGCGGAAACCATGTATGAAGACTACAAAAACTATGATTGGTATGCGGTGTGGAATGCTTCTTCTTCCGTTTTGCAAAAAGACCTGTATGTGGCAGATGTAAGGGAAATTAAGGAATTGGATATCCCCGTAGTTCTTTTCCAGGGAAGATATGATTGGAATGTCCCTTCGGTTTTGGCTGAATCCTGGCTCGATGACCTAAAGGCTCCTCAAAAGAAAATCATCTGGTTTGAAAACTCTGGGCATGGCCCATTGGAAGAGGAACCAAAGGAATTTAATCAGGCAATGATTCAAGTTTTGAAAGAATTGAATTAAAGGCAGTTTCAGATGAATTGATTATCTTAAAAATATGACTGCGAGTGAAACCTATCTTTTCCATCATTCTTGTTTTGACAGGGAGCAATATTTGAAAGAATTGAATCTGTTTGCTGAACATGAAATTAGATTTCAAGTAAATGACCATTCCGGTCCGGTTCAATTCAAATCCCCTGCCTGTGGATATTTTGAAGCTGAAATCCTGATTCAAGAAACCGATTTTGATCGAGCCAATGATTTACTAGAAAGCCTCAATTCTTATGGAAACTGAAGAAAAATCAAAGTGGAGTAGTTTTACGGTTACTATTCCTTTGAACGTCCCAAAAGAGATGATTTCTGAGGCTCTAAGCTCTCAACAAGGTTTGGAAAGCTGGTTTTTGAGATCCGCAATATTTCAAAATCCGGAAGGAATAGAAAAAGGTAGAAATGAAACAATCCAAGTTGGTGATACTTATCAATGGATGTGGCATGGATGGAACGATGAGGTCATAGAAAAGGGTAAAATTCTGGAGGTTAAAGACAATGAGATGATTCGTTTCACTTTTGGAAAAGCCGGAATTGTCAGCTTGAAAACTTACCAGCAAGGAGATGAAACGATCCTACAACTGGTGCAAGAAAACATCCCTCTCGAGGAAGATGCCAAGCTAAACTTTCATGTTGGCTGCAAAACTGGCTGGACTTTTTATCTCCTGAATCTCAAATCCATTCTTTTGGGAGGCTTGGACTTAAGAAATAAGAATAATGAGTTGAATATGGATTAGAGGATATTTTTCTGATAATGAGGTCAATTAGAAGTTTGAAGGTTTTTCGGGATAATTTGTTTTCTAAAACCACAAAGAATATCTTAGGTGAAAACCTGATATCTGAATATTTTTTTTATTCGGCTTAAGTCAAAAAGAATTTCAAAATTTCCATTCCCTCCATGATCGAATACTTCCTTCCAAATTTGGGGATTTTAGTAACTGCTGTAGGTATCCCAATTTTGTACCTTCAATTAAGGGACTTAAAAGCCTCACTTCGGAGTAGTACTCATGCCTCCATCTACTCGCAAGCGGAATCTATTCGGGGTTATTTGATTGAATATCCCGAGTTACGGAAATACTTCTTCGACAATTGCCTGATAAATCAGGAAAACAAAGATTACAATCGGGTACTCAGTATTGCTGAAGTTTATCTTAATTATCTGGAACAAATTGCCGTTTTGAGGAAAAGCTTAGGCGAAGAAAATCTAACATCTTTGAAGCTGTTTTTGGATACTGCTTTGTCGAAAAGCCCTATTCTCAAGCAGCATCTAAGAGAAAATGCCAGCCTTTATTCCCAAGCTCTTCATGAAATGGTGAAAAATCCCATTTCTAATAGCCAAACATCCTCGAATTCAATAAATCCCAATACCATGACTGAATCAATGAAAAATTACATTACCTCCAGTGAATCTATGGCTTGGAAGCCATTAATCGAAGAAGGGGTAGACACCCAAGAACTTTATGTTAAGGTCCTTCGATATGATGAGCAGGAAAAAAGGGCACCTACTTTTTTATTAAAGTTTGAACCAGGATCTTCCTACCCTTATCATAATCATCCGGCAGGGGAAGAAGCCTTTATTTTAGAAGGAGAAGCCTATTTCAACGATCAAAAACTTGTCAAAGGTGATTACCTCTACACCCCTCCCACTTTTAAGCATTCCGTAAAATCGGAAAAGGGCTGTGTGATTCTGTTTCGGGTTCCTCAAGAAGTGGAGATCCAATGATTATAGGCAATAGAAAAATTATTAGGTTTTATAAAATCAAATACTCCTTTTGGGTTGCAACCTTTTTCTTTAGTTTTTCTGCTAATTTATTTGCCCAAAAGCGTCCCAATATCCTGTTTGCCATCAGTGATGATCAAAGTTTTTTTCATACCAGTTTTGAAGGTTCCGGCTTTGTAAAAACGCCTGGCTTTGATCGAGTAGCACGGGAAGGGGTTTACTTCAAAAATGTATATGCCGGTTCACCTGGTTGCGCTCCTTCTAGAAGTGCCATCATCACAGGTCGTCATCATTGGCAGAATGAACAAGCCGGCCAACATGCTTCTGCCTGGCTCAAAAAGTATGTTCCATTTGTGGATTTATTGGAAGCTAATGGATATAAAACCGGAAGAACAGGAAAAGGAGTTGGCCCTTTCCAATACGCAAGAAATGAGCAAGATTCCCTTTGGCGAAAAGGTGATGCTGCTGGAACCGAACATACAGATATCAGATACTCAAATGGAGATGATGAACGATTTGCCAAAGGCATCTCTCCTACCAATTACTTTGAGAACTTCAAAGCTTTTATAGAAAACAATCCTGAGAACAAGCCCTTTTTCTTTTGGTATGGAGGAAAAGAACCCCACAGAGCTTATGAAAAGGGTTCCTGGAAGAAAATGGGGAAAAAATTAGAGGATGTAGAGGTTCCGGCCTTTTTACCTGACAATGACGAAATTCGAGGAGATCTGCTGGACTATGCAGTAGAAATTGAATGGTTTGACCTTCATTTGGAGCGCATGCTTGATTATCTAGAGGAAATTGGGGAATTGGAAAATACGATTGTCATTGTCACCGCTGACAATGGAATGCCTTTTCCTAGAGCCAAAGCCAACAGTTATGAATTTGGAGTCCATGTACCTTTTGCTGTACGCTATCCAAAGGAATTCCCGGGAAATCGACAGATAGAAGACGCCATTGGTTTTGCGGATATTGCTCCCACCCTGCTTGAAATTAGCCAGACACCTACTGAGGGAATGCTCCCCATCAGAGGAAAGAGTTTTCTGGACATTTTAAAATCCAAAAAAGAAGGACAGGTATCTCTCCAACACCGAGTTGCCTATTCTGGAAGAGAACGCCACTCCTCTTCTCGCTATCTGAATTGGGGCTATCCTCAAAGAGCCATTCGTAAAGGAGATTACCTTTTGGTTTGGAATATGAAGCCTGAAAGATGGCCATCCGGAGCACCTCAGAAATATGATCCAAAAGACAGTACTACCCTCTTACCAATGTATGGATTAGATTCTCAAAATCAGTTCATCCCTGATGGTGCATTTACCGATATAGATGATAGCCCAAGTAAAACCTACTTGATTGAGCACCATTCCGATAAGAATGTTAGCCCATTCTTTGAACTTTCCATGGCCAAAAGACCTGAATTCGAGCTTTTCAAAGTGACTAAGGATCCATCTTGCATCAATAATCTTGCAGAAAAACCTGAATTTGAAGAAGTTAAAAATGACTTGGAATCAGAATTGAAGTCAGAGTTAACCAGATCACAAGATCCTCGCGTAGTCGGTCCTGACAAGGAGATTTTCGACAGTTATAAGCGCTATTCTCCCATTCGGAAATTCCCTAAACCCAAGAATCAATGAGTAAATTCAATTATAAAAAGCGAAACCTTTTTTCAGGAATTCATTTATTAGGAATTCTTTTACTATTTGCTGGACTATTTGCCTTGGTTAGTCCTTTATTTTTGAGCAGCGGAAGTTCCATGACAAAAATAATATCTGTGGGTACGGGCTCTTGTTTAATTGGCCTTTTGATCATCTTCACTTATAGCGGAACTTTGATTGATACTTCAAAGAATCAATTCCAAGAGTATGTTTCAATTATCGGGTTTCGAATGGGTTCTTGGCAAGATTTACCCAAAATCAGGGAAATAAAAGTTGTTTCATCCACTAGAGTCCAAAGAAATATTCCCAATGGAATAAGCCCAACTTTATCGGGCAAAGTGACTAATTATAGCATTCTCTTATATGCAGATTCCAACCAACCCGTATTCACATTTAACTATTCAAATCAAGATAAAGCAACAGAGCAAGCGAGGCGTTTAGCAAATAGGCTGAATTCAGAATTGATTCTCGCGAGTGTGGCCCTCTGATCAGCTAAGATTGAAATTTCGCCATCAATGGAATTTCACAAGAATAAGCCTGACAAGGCTGTGTAAAAAATCAAGTTCTGCCTACCTTAAGAATATGAAAAAAAACCTATCCATTTTTTCGATTTTATCTGTCTTATTTTTAACCTATTGCAGCAATCCCAGAACTGGAGTTATTGATGTTGGTTTTACCAATGAACTAACCCAAAAAGACTTAGATGATATCCAATTGGATTTAAAGTCTCAAAATGTGGACCTTGAGTATACTTACCTGGAATTTGACTCTGTTGGACATCTTAAAAAAATTAGCGCTTCTATTGATTATAAGGATGGTCATAAAGGAAGCTTTAAATCCCTTGTCCTTCAGGATGGAGATCGACCCGGTTTTAAAAGAGAGTTTTCAAAAAACGATTAATACATAGCTATCAAACCTTTATAATTGACTGGTAGCCGTATTCAGAGTTTGTTGACTTTTCTCTCTTTACAAGTTTGAACTAGCTCTTAGATTCTTAACTGTAGGTTAGTGGATTTAAATTTGTCCATATTTCCTTTAGGGTTGAGAAAAATTAAAACATAAAAACAAATCCAAATTTGATATTCCAATAGGTATGCTGGAAAATAACCATGACAAGCTTGGTGGAAGCTTCATTTTAATTGGAGGAAACGTTAAAAATTACATTTTACTTTCAGCTCTAGCAATCATATCTTTTTGCCTGTTCTTAGCGGAATTTGATAATTCTGAAATCTCCCTAACCATTGTTATTTTCATTTTAGGAGTTTTGGCAACGGGAATTCTATATAAATTTTCAGAAGAATTTATCCTTACAGAAATTGGTCTTTACGTCAAAAGAGAGTTCTCAGACGAAAGAATATTTTTTGAAATTAATGAGATTTCCAAGATAACTTATTACCCTAGTGCAGGAGGAACTATTTCAAAATTGGTCATTGAACTAAAAAACAGAAAAAAATATAGGGTCAAAGCCTCTTATTATGAAATGGAGATCGCCTTTGAAAGTTTCAAGAAATACGAAGGTCTACAATTGAGAAGATATGATTTGAATGATGGAATGGTCATTATCAAGAGATAGTTTAGTACTCAATGAAATTGAGAGTTCTTAATTCTCCCAAGTACTTTTCCACTCTTTCTCAAACCAAGTCCCATCTTTATCCTTCTCCAAAAGAAAAGCTCCTCCTTCACCATATCCCCCTGGAAACCCGACGAAATAATCATATTGCAAGTACATGGCTGTTGAATCTATGTTGTATAGTGGAATATAAAACACATAAAACTCTTCAGGTAAATCCTCACTATTCGTCCACAGGTTTTCCAAAAGAGAATTCAAATAGAATGAAGTTTTAATTTTAGGCCGATCCAAAATCTGCATTTTTAGATGCAATAAGGTTGAACTATCATTTGGGAATTTTTCATTTTGAAGAGATTCAACAATATCTAACTCATTTCTTACAAAAGGGTCTTTTGGTGGTATTATAAGGCCATCTTCAGATATATCTATTTCATAATATTCGTATGGCTTTAAAGAATGATAAATAAAAACATCATCCTTTATTCTTCCTGCATGGATTAGGTCAGTTAATATTTGAGAAATTAGAACATTCCCATTTTGAGATGGCTTATTTTGAACCTGCGATTTACATCCTAATAAAATCAATACCAGAAAAAGATAAATGAATTTCATAACCGACTTTTCATTCAATTTACTATTTCGATTTTCTCAAAAAACAAAAAACCCGAAGCAAGCTTCGGGTTTTAACTTTTATTAAATGTGTGTTTTTTACTCCACCACAGAAACCATCAAGGTCTCTCCTTCTTTAGCAACTTTCAAGGCTCCTTTTTTGGTCAGGCCTTTGATCGCCACATCCCATTTTTTATTACTCAATCCGGCTTGATCTTTGACAATCAGTAATTCCGCAGGAGAGTTTTTTGCCACAAGATCAAAGACCATTTTCTCTTCTTCAGTCATTTCCACCTGCTTTTTCTCAGGTCTCATTTGAGGGAAGAACAATACTTCCTGAATCGTAGTCTTATTGGTCATCAACATAGTCAATCGGTCAATTCCGATTCCCAATCCTGATGTAGGGGGCATTCCATATTCCAAGGCTCTTAAAAAGTCCTCATCCATAGCCATTGCCTCATCATCTCCTCTAGCTGCCAATTTCAACTGATCTTCGAATCTCTCACGCTGATCAATTGGATCATTCAATTCGGTATAAGCATTGGCGATCTCTTTTCCATTGACGAACAACTCAAATCGCTCCACCAAACCTTCTTCAGTTCTGTGCTTTTTAGCCAAAGGTGTCATTTCGATCGGATAATCCGTGATATAGGTCGGCTGAATCAAATTCGCTTCCACTTTCTCACCAAAGATCTCATCAATCAATTTGCCTTTGCCCATAGTCTCATCGGTTTCGATACCCATGTCTTTACAAACCTGAAGAAGTTCAGACTCATCCATTTTGCTTACATCGATTCCCGCATATTCTTTAATAGAATCATACATGGTCAATCTTCTGTATGGACCAGCAAAATCAATCACATTTTCTCCGACAGTCACTTTGGTATCCTCATGAAGGGCCAAGGTCACTTTCTCAAGCAAGTCCTCTACCATCTCCATCATCCAGATATAATCCTTGTAGGCCACATAGATTTCCATAGATGTAAACTCTGGATTGTGGGTTCGGTCCATTCCTTCATTACGGAACATTTTCCCAAACTCATAAACCCCATCAAAACCACCTACAATCAGCCTTTTTAGATATAGCTCATTGGCAATCCTCAAGAAAAGAGGCATATCCAAGGTGTTGTGATGGGTTTCAAATGGTCTTGCTGCAGCTCCGCCATGAACAGCCTGAAGAATTGGTGTTTCAACTTCCAGCCAGTTATGATCATCAAAATATCTTCTCATGGTAGAGATGATCTTGGATCTGGTGAAGAATGTCTGTTTCACCTCAGGGTTCACCGTCAGATCCACATAACGTTGTCTGTATCTCAATTCTGGATCAGTGAATCCATCAAATACATTTCCATCTTCATCTCTTTTCACCACGGGAAGCGGCTTCACGGATTTAGAAAGAACTTTCAATTCTGTTACGTGCAAAGAAATCTCACCAGTCTGAGTAGTGAAAATATATCCCTTCACTCCAATGAAATCTCCGATACCCAAAAGTTTCTTGAAAACGGAATTATATAAAGTCTTGTCGTCTCCGGGACAGATATCATCTCTTCTGACATAAATCTGCAAACGTCCCGTTGAATCCTGGATTTCCGCAAAAGAAGCCGATCCCATGATCCTTCTGGACATCAATCTTCCGGCAATAGAAATACCCTTGTAATCGTTCTTTCGGTTTTCATAATTTCTATGAATGTCCTCAGCGGTCACATTGATAGGGAAAGCTTCAGCAGGATAAGGATTCACTCCCAATCGCATCAGTTCTTCCCGATCTTTTCTTCTTTCTATTTCCTGTTCGCTCAAAAGTTGCATTGTATTGGTTTGAGATTTTTAAATTTTCTGTTTTATGTCCGATGTCCGATGTCCGATGTCCGATGATTCCTCTCTATCCCACTCCAAACATCAAGAATCTACTTCGTAATTTTCATTTGTACTCTGAAAACTGATCACTGACCACTGATCACTGCTTTCCTTCTCTTCATCTCCCGTTTGACCAGTTCAAATTCTCTTGAACTTTGTCCTGCAATGGAAGTATTCTCTGCCGCTCTTCTTGTCAGATAAGGCATTACCTTTTCCACCGGACCATAAGGCACATATTTCACTACATTGTATCCAGCATTTGCCAAATTGAAGGAAATATTATCACTCATCCCATAAAGCTGTGAGAAATAAACTCGTTCGCTCTTTGGGTCGATTCCATTTAAATTCATCAACTCAGTCAGTTGAAGACTACTATTCTCATTGTGCGTGGCACAGACTAAATAAACCCCATTTTCTACCGCAAATTGGATAGCAGCATCGTAATCGCGGTCTGTTGCAGCCTTATTCGGTTGGATAGGATCCTGATACCCCATTTCTTCTGCCCTCTCCCTCTCCTTTTCCATATAAGCACCACGAACCGGCTTAGCTCCTAACAAATAACCTTTGTTCGCAGCTACGGCCTGAGCTTTTTTCAATCTCTCCAATGAATCATGACGATACATCTGATAGGTATTATACACCACGCATCTTTCGGTGTTGTATTTCTCCATCATCTCATAAGTCAAATCATCTATCACATCCTGAAACCACGTTTCTTCAGCATCAGATAGGATCTTGATTCCCAAATCATGGGCTGCTTTGCAAAGTTTATCCACCCTTCCTCTCAGTCTTTCAAAAGCCAGCTCTTCATCAGTAGTTAACTTCTCACCAGCCTGGATCTTGGTCATGATGTGGTAATCGCCCAATCCAGTTACTTTAAAAACGCCAAAGGGCATGTAGTCTGTTTTAGCTGATTCTACCAAGGTTTCCAAAATCTCAGCTGTGGTCTTTTCAAAGCTCTCCTCATCTCCCTTCCCTTCAATAGATAAATCCAGAATGGACTTCACACCATAATTGGCCAATTTATGACAAGCTTGGATTGTTTCTGCAATAGTTTCTCCACCGCAGAAGTGTCCAAACATGGTTTTTTTCATGATTCCTTTTACCGGCAGTTTCAGTTTAAAAGCCAAATTGGCCAGACCGATTCCCAGGTCAGAAATCAAATTATTATTCAGCGTTGCAAAAATCAAATACATTTTGCGCAGCTCCGCATCGCTTTTTGAGGCGAATGCAACTTTCAGATTCTCGAAAGATATTTGGGGTTTTACAGGCATCTTGCTCAAATAAAGGTGCAAAGATATTAATAAAAAGGTTTTTGCTTATGTTTTGTTAGGGATTTTGCCGGATTCCTACCTATAAATAAAAGGAAGTCAAAAAGGGATTTTCCAAGCTTTGGTTTTGGCTCTATTTTCAAGATTATCAAATTGGTTTTTAACCCTTGAAAAATAATTTGAAAGCCACAGAATCCAACCTCCATATTTCCTTTGCCTCTTTCAAAAAAGAGATAAATAAAATTTCCCCATCCATTTTCCAAATAATATTCTGAATTGAATTAATTTTTAACCCCGAATTAATGAATTCATGATTTTTTAACCTGAATTTTAAAAGAATTATAAATGTTGGTTACTAACATTGTGTATTCATTAATTAAAATTTGAAAAAAATATTTTGCAAATAGAATTTACCAGCTTACATTTACGGCATGTTAATCACAGCCGCGATTTATTTTACCTTCTTTTACTTTTACTTTCGAAGCCAAAATCGAATCGGAGCTGTGTATTGTCTAGCCAAAAACTAAAAGAACATAAACAACTAAAAGCCCGATTCGAAAGAGTCGGGCTTTTTTCATTTAAACACGCTCAGCCGTATGAAATCTCACAAACAAATTAAAGACTGGGGGCTAGGACTCTCTACCCCGCTGATTATCGCAGGACCTTGCTCCGCTGAAACTCCTGAGCAGATCGAGCAGATCTGTAAAGAAATGAAGGAAGAAAACATGGTTCCTCAGCTTTTCAGAGCAGGTATTTGGAAACCAAGAACAAGACCGGGCTCTTTCGAAGGAATCGGTGAAGACGGTTTGAAATGGATGGAGATCGTAAGACATCATCTTAACATTCCAATTACTGTAGAAGTTGGTAATGCTGCTCATGCTGAATTGGCTTTGAAACACAAGGTAGATGTAGTTTGGATCGGAGCCAGAACCACTGTAAACCCATTCGCTGTTCAAGAAATCGCTGAAGCACTTCGTGGTTCTGATGTACCAGTGATGGTGAAAAACCCAATGAACCCAGATTTGGATCTTTGGGTGGGTGCATTGGAAAGAATGCATGCAGTAGGCCTGGATAAATTGGCAGCAATCCACCGCGGATTCTCTGATGCTTATGACAAGCGTTTCAGAAATAAGCCAAACTGGTCTATGCCTATCCACTTGAAGAGAGTTTGGAAAGGAATGGAGGTTATCAACGACCCTTCTCACATCGCAGGTAGAAGAGACGGTATTTTGGAAATCTCTCAAAGAGCCATGAACTTCGGTTTGGATGGTTTAATGATCGAGACTCACCACAACCCTGACAAAGCTTGGTCTGATGCCAAACAACAAGTGACTCCTAAGGCCTTGAAAGAAATCATCAATGCAATTGATTTCAAAGAACCGCTAGAGCAAATGGCCCCAGACGAAAAACTTCAGGATCTGAGAAGAGCTGTCGATCATCTGGATGATCAATTGTTGGATATTTTGCAAGAAAGATTCGCTGTGATCGACCAAATTGGAGCACACAAAAGAGAGCACCATTTGACAGTTTTCCAATCTGACAGATGGAAAGACGTAATGGAAAGCCGTACCAAAAAAGGTATGGAAAAGCATTTGAGCGAGAAGTTTATGAAGGAGTTGCTTTATTGTATTCACGAAGAGTCCGTGAAGAGACAAGAAAAACAACTCCGTGAAGCTGAAGCTTTGAAAAAATAATACAATTGGCTGAGTAAAATTAGAAAGGGAGGCATCTTCTCCCTTTCTTTATCACTCCAATTTAATACATCCTGTGAATCCTGTTTACATAAGTACCTCACCAGTCCTAAAGCTTTCCGAATTATTGGAGGGATTAAGTTTTTCTTCTCTTTTCGTATTGACAGATGAAAACACCCAGCAACATTGCTATCCATTGATTCAAAAAGCACTCCCTAAAGAACATCACCTATTCACTTTCCCTGCGGGGGAATCCCACAAAAACCTAGAAACCTGTGCTTCTATTTGGTCTGAGATGACCGAGGCCGGACTAGACCGAAAGGCACTTTGCCTCAATATCGGTGGTGGAGTATTGGGAGACATGGGAGGATTTTGTGCCAGTATTTACAAAAGAGGAATCCGATTCATCAATATGCCCACCACCCTACTTTCTCAGGTTGATGCCAGTGTTGGAGGGAAGTTGGGAATTGATTTTGAAGGATTAAAAAATCATTTGGGAGTTTTCAATGAACCGGAATTTGTATTAATCAGTCCGGAATTTCTAAAAACCCTTCCTGAAAATGAATTAAGGTCCGGTTTTGCAGAAATAATCAAGCATGGATTGATTAAGGATCACACCTATTTTGAAATGCTCAATTTTGAGGATTGGAAAACCAATGATTGGGAATACTTAATCGAACATTCGGTTGCCATCAAAAAGGCTGTGGTTCAAGAAGATCCAAAAGAAGCAGGACTTCGAAAAATTTTGAATTTTGGTCATACTATTGGACATGCCTTGGAAACTCATTTTCTGGATGGCCCTAAGCACCTTCTTCACGGAGAAGCGATTGCTGCAGGTATGATCTGTGAAGCATGGCTTTCTGTTCAAAAAACAGGTTTATCCCAAGAGGATCTGAACCAGATTCAGGAGAAACTTTTACAGGTCTACGGCAAAATCCAGCTTTCCAAAGATGACTTTGGAGCAGCATTGGACCTTTGTCTTCAGGACAAAAAGAATGAAGGAAAGGAAATTCTCTTTTCCCTCCTTGAAAATATTGGGAATTGCACATACAATATCCCTGTCAGCAGAAAAGAAATCGAAGCTGCACTCTCCTATTATTGCACTATTTAATTTTCAACCTTGTCTACAGAAACCATGGAGATTTTAGAACTGAGCCAAAAATCAGCCTTCGCTCCTACGACCATACCACTTCCTTCCTCCAAAAGTGAATCTAACCGAGTTCTGATCATTGATGCTTTGACTGAGGGCAAAAATGAAATCTCCAACCTCGCTGAGGCTCGGGATACCCAAACCATGATTCGACTGCTGGGAAAGAATCCTCCAGTCTATGATGTATTGGATGCGGGGACAACGATGCGCTTTTTGACTGCTTATGCAGCCATCACCAACCAAAATAAAGTCATGACTGGCACAGCTAGAATGTGTCAGAGACCTATCGGTATTTTGGTGGATGCATTAAGAGCAATTGGAGCAGAAATTCATTATATGAATGTGGAAGGTTATCCTCCATTGGCAATTCATGGATTGGCAGAACAAACTTCAGATAATGTAAAAATCAGAGGAGACGTTTCCAGCCAATACATTTCTGCCATGCTAATGATCGCTCCAATTCTTCCCAAAGGACTGGAAATCGAACTAGAAGGAAAAGTAGGAAGTAGAACCTACATTGAAATGACTCTGGAATTGATGGCCAAATTTGGTATCAACTACTCCTGGGAAGAAAATATCATCAAAGTAGCTCACCAAAGCTATCAACCTACCGAATTCATGGTAGAAAGCGACTGGTCTGGTGCGAGTTACTGGTTTAGTTTGCTAGCCTGTGCTGATTCAGGAGAGCTATTTTTGAAGGGACTAAAAGAAGACAGTTTGCAAGGAGATTCCAAAATCGTGGAGATCATGTCTCATTTGGGAATCAAAAGCACCTTTAATAAGGAAGGAGTCAAATTGGAAAAAATTCCGGTAACTGGTTTAAAAGAATTTGATTTCACCCACTGCCCGGATTTAGCTCAAACAGTTGCCGTGACTTGTGCCATTTTGGGTCAAGATGCCAAATTCACCGGCTTAGAAAGTTTGAGAATCAAGGAAACGGATCGGATCTACGCCTTGCAGCAGGAGTTAGCCAAATTCAATGCGGAATTCAACGAAGTTGAACCTGAAGTCTTTCAGGTAATTCCATCGGTAACCATGCCGAATGAAGTGCAAATCCATACCTATGATGACCATAGAATGGCCATGGCTTTTATGCCACTTTTAACCAAAACCAAAGTTTTGATTGAGGATCCTGAAGTGGTAAACAAATCCTATCCAAGTTTCTGGAAACACTGTCAATTGGCTGGAATCAGCTGTGTCAATCATGAGTCATAAAATCGCTATCCAGGGAGTCCCTGGTTCCTTTCACCATCAGGTCAGCTTAAATCTTTTTGGGGAAGATACCACCGTATTGCCTTTCAATACCTTTGAGGGAGTTGCCAAGTCTGTTGCCACTGGTGAAGCTGATTACGGAGTAATGGCCATAGAAAATTCCATTGCAGGAGCTATTCTTCCCAATTATGAAATAATCGACCGCAACGGCCTTTTCGTCCGGGGTGAATATTACCTGCCGATTGCCCATCAATTGATGGCTTTGCCAGGACAGAAAATTGAAGATATTCAGGAGGTTCGTTCCCATCCTATGGCGATCCTCCAATGTAAACCATTTTTGGCTCAATATCCTCATTTGGATGCCAAGGATGATGTGGATACTGCCGCTGTGGCTCAAAGAATTGCCGAAAATCAGCTCAAAGGAATTGCCGGAATCGCTTCTAAAATCGCAGCAGAAATCTACGGATTGGAAATAATTGCTGAAGATATCCAAACCGTAAAAAACAATTTTACCCGATTCATTATTTTAGAAAAAGAGTCTTCAGAAAAGCCTACTGATGTCAACAAGGTTTCTTTCAAGGTAACTATTCAAAATGAAAAAGGTGGATTGGCTCAATTGCTTACCATGCTGGCTGAAAAAGGGCTTGATTTAAGTAAGATACAATCCATTCCTGTGATCCAAAAGCCTTGGGAATATGCATTTTTCATTGATGCAGTCTTTAGCAATTACGATTCCTATCAAGAAGCAATGAAGCTGGTTCAGGAGAATTTTGGAGAGTTAAAAATATTCGGAGAATACAAAAGCCAGAAATAATGAAAGGTTTTGCAAAACGCATTGAAACCGTCCAAGAATACTACTTTTCGGCAAAATTAAGGGAAGTTGCTCAACTAGTGGCAGCAGGTAAACCTATCATCAATTTGGGAATTGGTAGTCCAGACCTCCCTCCTGCACCCGAAGTGATTCAAGCTTTAAAAAGCACAGCTGAAAATTCACAATCCCACGGATATCAATCCTATCAGGGAATCCCGGAATTGAGGATTTCCATGGCAGATTTTTATCTCAAAGAATATGGAGTTGAGCTAAATCCACAAAAAGAAATTCTTCCACTAATGGGTTCCAAAGAAGGCATTCTGCATATCAGCATGTGCTTTTTGAATCCAGGCGATCAAGTTTTGATTCCGAACCCAGGCTATCCAACCTATAGTTCGGTTACCAATTTAGTAGAAGCAGAACCTGTTTATTATTCATTGAAGGAAACAGGCGAACCAGATTGGGAAGCTCTAGAGGCCATTGATCTGACCCGGGTTAAACTCATGTGGATCAACTACCCTCATATGCCGACCGGAGCATTGGGAAGCAAAGCCTTATTCCAAAAACTCGTAGATTTTGCCAAAAAGAATGATTTGGTTCTTATCAATGACAATCCTTATAGCCACATTCTAAACCCTGAGCCCTTGAGCATTTTGGGAATAGAAGGCGCCAAGGATGTTGCTTTGGAATTGAATTCACTCAGTAAATCCTTTAATATGCCAGGTTGGAGAGTGGGAATGCTTTCCGGTAGAGAAGACTGGATCGCCTCCGTACTAAAAGTGAAATCCAATATGGATTCAGGTATGTTTCTTGGAATCCAAAAAGGGGCTATTGCAGCCTTAAAATTGGGAAAAACCTGGTTTCAGGACATGAATGAGCACTACGAAAACCGTAGAAAACTCATCTGGAAGTTGGCAGATTTGTTGAATTTAACCTATCAAAAGAACTCGGGTGGGCTATTTGTCTGGTGCAAAGTACCAGAAGGGCAATCCGCCGAGGAATTAGTAGACTTCCTGCTTTACGAAAAGAATATTTTTATCACTCCGGGTAAGATCTTTGGATCGGTTGGGGAATCTTATGTCAGATTCTCCCTTTGTATGCCTGAATTCAAAATCCTGGAAGCAATTAACAGAATCAAAAAATAAGAATCATGAAAAAAATTCATATCGTTGGATTAGGCCTTTTAGGAGGTTCATTTGGTCTGGGAGCCTTGAGAAAATTTCCGGAGCTTCAGGTAACCGGCACTGATATTTCTGAGCAAAACCTAAAAGATGCTTTGACATTGGGGATCATCACCGAGGCAAAGGAAAAACCTGATTCTGATACAGATTTGGTGATTTTGGCCACTCCCGCCGATACCTTGGGAGATTTGCTAAAAGAGACTTTGGACCAAATTGGAGATGATACTTTGGTCATTGATTTGGGTTCTACCAAAGCCAAGCTTTGTAGAGAAATTGCAGACCATCCCAAAAGGAAACAATACCTGGCCGGTCACCCTATTGCCGGAACAGAATACTCTGGCCCTAAGGCTGCTTTTGCAGATCTTTTGGATAGAAAGGTGATGATAATCTGTGACTTGGAAAAAACAGATTTGAATCTAAAAGAAAAAGCCTATGAGCTCTTTGACGCTTTAAACCTTAAACTAAGGTTCATGGATCCGGAGGAACATGATAGGCATTTGGCATTCGTATCACATCTATCGCATATCACCTCATTTATGTTGGGTAAGACCGTTCTGCAAAAAATGGAGGATGAGAAAAACATTTTCGATATGGCTGGATCAGGTTTTGCCTCTACCGTCCGATTGGCAAAGTCCTCACCTGCTATGTGGGCGCCGATTTTGACAGAAAACAAAGAAAACATCTTGGCTTCTTTGGACGGCTACATCTCCAATCTAACTGCGATGCGAGAAAAGATAGCCAAATCAGATAGCGAAGGTATCTACGAAGAATTTTCAGAAATCAATAAAATCCGGGACATCCTGGATTTGGGGAAATAATTAGACCCAATCGATAACCTAAGACCACGGAGCAATTCGTGGTTTTTTTGTTGTCTCTGAGATCGCTGTGGTTTTCAACCCGAAGATTCGTAATTTGGAACTACTTAAACCCGCAATATGCATTAGACTTCCTATTCCGAGCCCAAATCACTTCGAAATCAATCGCTTCGCTGCATTTAACTCTTTCACCAGAGCGGTGCTTTGCCTCATTCGTTAAATGCTTGATTTTCTTGTAATTTGAACTCTCACAACGGATCCTAATACATAATCCGGGTTAAACCTACATAACCATGAAATCACTCACGTTTATTGTTTGCCTATTTTTCTCCATCCCTCTTCTGGCTCAGGAAACTTGGAAGGTTATACCTGCAACAGGAGATGCTATGAAACGCCATGAAAACTCATTTGTGGAATGCAATGGAAAGTTTTATGCCTTGGGAGGAAGAGGAGATCGATCTGTGGATGAATTTGACCCTACCTCCAATACTTGGCAAAAAGTAGCTGATGCCCCGATGGAAATCAGCCATTTTCAAGCAGTCAGTTACAATAATGAAATTTGGGTGGTCGGCGCTTTCACCGGAGGTTATCCCCATGAAACCCCTATCGAAGACCTTTGGATTTTCAACCCTGAATCAAAATCCTGGCGAAAAGGCCTCAAACTGCCCGAAGGAAGATACCGAGGTTCTGCAGGTGTAGCTGTCAAAGGGGATAAAATCTATATGGTTTGCGGAATTCAAGATGGCCATTATGAGGGGTTCGTGCCTTGGTTTGATGTATTGGATCCAAAAACCGGAAAATGGACAGCTCTTCCCAATGCTCCAAGGGCACGGGATCATGTCAGTGCTGCCATCGTCGGCAACAGGCTGTATTTAGCAGGAGGAAGAACTTCTCATGCGGCAATCGGGAAAGTCTTGGAGACAACTATCGATGAAGTGGATTTTTATGACTTTGAAACCGGAAAATGGGAAACTATTGAAGCGGATATTCCCACACCAAGAGCCGGAAATTCAAATTTGGGAATAGGACCTTATTTGGTGGTCATGAACGGAGAAAGCGGCGTTCAGGAATCCGCTCATGCAGAGGTAGAGGTTTTGGACACACGAGACCACACTTGGAAAACCCTTGCTCCATTAAACCAAGGAAGACATGGAACCGGAACCGTATTCTATAAAGGTAAAATCTATGTAGCAGCAGGTTCTGCCAATAGAGGTGGTGGTCCGGAATTGAATTCCATCGAGGTCATGGAGTTTAAATAAAGGATATTCATTTAAAGATTTAAGAAGTTTTTGATTAGGTGACTTTTGAAAAATCGAAAGTCATAATCTTATAAAAACCATCCAATAAATTGTAAATCTTCTAGAGCTATTCTTGCCAACTTTGTATCAGGAAATAGCCGAAGAATTATAATTAGTTAAAACCATGAAAACTTTAACATTCAAAACCAATATCAATTGCGGGAATTGCCTTGCAAAAGTAACTCCGATTCTCAACGCCGAATCCAATATCGAATCTTGGAAAGTAGATTTGGAAGATCCCGAAAGAACACTGACAGTGGAAACAGAAAGCCTCTCTCCAGAAGAAGTGAAGAAAACCGTTTTGAAATCAGGCTTTTTGGCAACACCGAAGTAAAATAAGAAAGCTGACCTTAGAAAGCTGAATGGAAGAATTTAAACAACTGATATTCAGCTTTTTAACAAAACCATAAACATTCATAAATTTATTCCGTAAATTTGAACAGTTGAAAAAGCTGATCTCCATAGCGCTATCCTTGATGGTTCTGTTCTCCTCTGTGGGAATGGCCAAGACCACCCATATCTGTATGGGAGAGGAAATGGAAACTGCTTTGGGTTTTGTAGCCACCCATTTGGATTGTGGAATGGAATCTACCTCTTCCCACTCCAATGAGGATGGAAAAGCGCATTTGGAAAAAAGTAAATGCTGTGAAAATCAGAGTCAGCAAATCCAACTCGATGACGAAACCTCTCTAAAAAAGCAGCAAAGCCAATTGGATTTCAATTTCGCGGTCGCTTTTGTTCAGGTTTTTATTTTTGGTTTGAATCAGCAAGCTGATACCAATAATTCCTATTCACCTTACTTCTCTCCCCCACTTGATCAGGATTTATGTGTCCTGCATCAAAGTTTTTTGATTTAAAATCATTCTGATGGCTTCGGTCAATCGTGCCCGGATACTTCGTATCCAATGCTTTTCTTTTTGCACAATCAGAATGAATCATGCTCAATTCAATCATTAAATATTTCTTAGAAAATAAGTTAGTCACTGTCCTGCTACTGCTTTTAATTGTAGCCTGGGGCATTGCGACCGCTCCCTTCAATTGGGAGACTGGAATCATTCCTCGTGATCCAGTGCCTGTTGATGCCATCCCTGATATTGGCGAAAACCAACAAATCGTTTTCACCGAATGGATGGGAAGGTCTCCGCAGGACGTAGAAGATCAGATTACTTACCCATTGACTACTTCCCTACTGGGACTACCTGGAGTAAAAAGTGTCAGAAGTAGTTCAGCATTCGGCTTTTCCAGTATTTACATCATTTTCAATGAGGATATTGAATTCTATTGGAGTCGATCCCGCGTTTTAGAAAAGCTCAATTCTCTTCCTTCTGGCCTTCTTCCGGAAGGAGTTCAGCCAAAGTTGGGACCTGATGCAACAGCATTAGGTCAAGTATATTGGTACACTTTGGAAGGCAGGGATTCGGAAGGAAATCCTGCAGGGGGATGGGACTTACATGAGTTACGATCCATCCAGGACTATTATGTTCGCTATTCTCTCACGGCCGTAGATGGAGTTTCGGAAGTAGCCTCTGTTGGTGGCTATATCAAAGAATACCAAGTAGATGTAGATCCTGCAGCCCTCAAAGCAAACGGAGTTAGTTTGATGGATGTCATGTCCGCAGTCAAAAAATCGAATTTGGATGTTTCTGCCAATACCATTGAAGTCAATAAAGTAGATTACTTCATCAGAGGCTTAGGTTATGTGGAGAATTTAAGTGACCTAGATCAAGCGGTGGTCAAGGTTACCAACAACGTTCCTATACGAATTCAGGATGTGGCCAAGGTCAATATTGGTCCGCAACCTAGAAATATGGGTGGAATCCTAGACAAATCCGGAGCTGAGGCTGTAGGAGGTGTGGTCATCGCCCGATATGGTGACAATCCGCTGAAAGTCATAGAAGGTGTAAAAGCTGAGATTGAAAAGATTTCCGACGGCCTTCCCAGCAAAACCCTAGCTGACGGCACCCTTTCTAAAGTTACTATCGTTCCTTTCTACGATAGAACCAATCTGATTTATGAAACTCTAGGCACCTTATACGAGGCCATTTCCTTACAGATTTTGATTACCATCATCGTGATTATTGTGATGGTTTACAATCTGCGGGCTTCCTTGCTGATTTCAGCCCTTTTGCCATTGGCAGTTCTGATGTGTTTTATTTTCATGAAATACGTTGGGGTTGATGCCAATATTGTGGCCCTATCCGGTATTGCGATCGCCATCGGAACCATGGTGGATTTGGGGATTATCCTCAATGAGAATATCCTCCGTCATTTGGAAATGCCTGCAGAAGGTAAGTCCAAACTTCAGATAGTCTATGAAGCTACAGCCGAAGTTGGTGGGGCAATTTTAACGGCTGTCAGCACAACCATTGTCAGTTTCCTACCGGTATTTACCCTGCAGGCTGCAGAAGGAAAGCTATTCGGGCCATTGGCTTATACCAAATCGTTTGCCCTGATTTCAGCGGTTATCTTCACCTTGTTGATCATGCCTGCATTTTCTCACTGGTTTTTCTCCTTCAAGAGTTATAAAGGGAAATTCTCAAGATTTGGAAACTATGCTCTCATGGTTTTAGGATTGATTATCGCCTTTACGGTTTGGTCTTGGGCAGGTTGGGTACTAGTTGGATATGGATTGATCCATTCCTTGGCATTCCATTTTCCAGAAAAAATTGAATCCAGAAAGAATGCATTAATCATTGCGGTAACTCTTTTGGCAGTTGCATCTCTGCTGACTTCAGAATGGATGCCCCTGGGAGTCTCGAATAGTTATGCAATTAACTTTGGATTTATTGCCATTATCTTAACCTTGGTTTTGGGAGGATTTACACTTTTCATTCGTGTTTATCCTCAAATTCTTCATTGGTGTTTAGAAAATAAAAAGACCTTCCTTGCATTCCCAATGCTGGTCTTGGTCCTAGGTGCATCTGTTTGGTTGGGTTTCTCCACAGTTTTTGGATTTATCCCCAAGACTTTGGATAAAGTAGGTATCAATATGAGAACTACCTCGCTTTGGTCTGGGCTTTCCCATACATTTCCTGGTTTGGGAGAGGAGTTTATGCCTTCTTTGAATGAAGGTTCTTTCCTTCTGATGCCCACTACAATGCCACATGCCGGCGTCCAGGAAAATAAGGACGTTCTCCAAAAATTGGATATGCTGGTCACAGCAATTCCGGAGGTGGAGTTGGTAGTTGGCAAAGCCGGTCGAGCTGAAACGGCTATTGACCCTGCTCCTTTGACCATGTTTGAGAATACGATCAATTATAAAAGTGAATTTATAAGTGATCAAAATGGAAATAGAGTCCGGTTCAAGGTCAATGGTGATGGCCAGTTTGAATTAAAAAATGGGAGCTTTTTTGATCCTCAAACGATGGAACCTCATCTGATCGAAACCTCCCAATTGGTGGAAGATCCTGATGGAGAATATTTCCGACAATGGAGGACTCATATTAGAAATCCTGATGATATCTGGAATGAAATTGTCGGAGTTATCCAGATCCCGGGAGTTACCTCTTCCCCAAAATTACAACCTATCGAAACCCGTTTGGTCATGTTGCAAACCGGGATGAGAGCACCCATGGGAATCAAAGTATATGGACCTGATCTTCAAACTATTGAAGAGTTTGGTTTAAAGTTGGAGAAATACCTCAAAGAGGTTCCTTCAGTCAAAAAAGAAGCCGTTTTTGCAGACAGAATTGTCGGTAAGCCCTATTTGGAATTGGATATCAAACGGGATGAGATTTCCAGATATGGAATGAATGTAGTAGACGTTCAGGATTTTATCGAAACAGCTATTGGCGGCATGCAACTTAGTACCACAGTCGAAGGTCGGGAGCGATATCCTATCCGCGTTCGGTACGCTCGGGAGTTCCGTGATGATCCAGGAGCAATTGAGAATATCCAGGTCCCAACACCTTTGGGTAATTATATTCCATTAGGTCAGCTGGCCGATATCACCTACAGACCTGGACCGGACATGATCCGTGGAGAAAACAGCTTCCTAGTAGGTTATGTGTTATTGGATAAACAAGCGGGATATGCTGAGGTTTCAGTGGTTGAGGATGCACAAAACTACCTTCAAAGTAAAATAGACTCTGGCGAGTTGATCGTTCCAAAAGGAGTTCGCTATGTCTTCTCAGGAAGCTATGAAAATCAAATTCGCGCTGAGAAAAGGCTTTCAATCGTAGTTCCTCTTTCTCTGATAGTGATCTTCTTGATTCTCTATTTCCAATTTAGAGCAGTTTCTACTACCCTCTTTGTATTTACGGGCATCGCCATGGCATTTTCAGGTGGATTCTTGATGCTATGGCTATATGGACAGGATTGGTTTATGAACTTCTCTGTTTTCGAAGTTCCGATGCGTGATCTTTTCCAAATGAAGACCATTAATCTATCAGTTGCGGTGTGGGTTGGTTTTATTGCTCTCTTTGGTATTGCCACAGATGACGGGGTGGTGGTTGCTTCCTATTTGGATCAAAGCTTCAAAGCACATCAACCGACTACTGCTCAAGAAGTTCGAAATGCAGTCATTGAAGCAGGGAAAAGAAGAGTACTCCCTTGCTTGATGACTACAGCCACTACCCTTTTGGCATTGGTTCCTATCCTTACCTCCACAGGCAGAGGATCGGATATCATGATTCCAATGGCAATTCCTTCATTGGGAGGAATGGTATTGGAACTAACGACCGTATTCATCGTGCCGACTCTCTATTGTTGGTGGGCTGAAAGAAAATTAAAGAACAATTCTGCTGTATTTACTTCAGATGAAAATCAATAGGCCATGAGAAAAATTTCAATTCTATTATTCCTGCTTACGGCCGTTTCTACTTTCTCCAGAAGCCAAAATCTGGATGATTACCTCATTCAGGCTGGAGAAAACAACCCTGAACTGCAGGCTTATTATCATGAATATCTGGCATCTCTTGAAAAAGCGCCACAGGTAGGTAGCCTACCAGACCCTGAATTGTCGATGGGGATTTTCTTTTCCCCTATGGAGCGGTGGATGGGAAATCAGGTAGCAGACCTCAAACTGATGCAGATGTTTCCTTGGTTTGGAACTTTGGGTGTCAAAAAAGAAGAAGCCAACCTGATGGCCCATGCCAAATACCAGGTGTTTTTGGATGCCAAAAACAAGCTTTTCTATCAAGTAAAGTCCACCTATTACGAGTTGTATCAAACACAGGAGGAAATCGAGATTAATCAGGAAAACCTGGAATACTTGAAGGAATATGAGCGCTTGGCTTTGGTAAAGTTCAAAAGTTCATCTACTCCAGGGGCAACTTCCTCTTCCATGCCCCAACCCGCCATGAATGCTAGCACAAGCAGTTCTGCATCCGGGATGGGATCAATGAATGGTTCTCAGGCGAACCGCGCTCCAGTTGGAAATCCAGGGATGGCAAGCGTTGGTGGAATGACTTCTTCTGGAACTGGAATGAGTGATATTCTCCGTATTAGGATGCAGGTCAAGGAGCTCGAAAGCACGATTGCTAGTCAAAAAGACCGGTTAATACCACTTCAGATCAAATTCAATCAGTTGCTAAACAGAGACATAAATAGCCCGATTTCCAATTTAGATTCACTGGAGAGTACCAGTTTAATTTGGGATAAAATGGTTCTGCTGGACAGTATCACCAGCCAAAACCCAATGCTTGCCATGTATGATACCGAAATGGAAGTTCTGGATCAGCAAGAAAAAATGGCTCGTTTGGACGGAAGACCCATGTTTGGTGCCGGAGTAGATTATATGCCTTTTCAGCCACGACTTGAAAGTGGTATGTCTATGGGTGGAAGAAACATGGTCATGCCCATGGTAACTATGACCTTGCCTATTTATAGGAAAAAAACCAATTCCAAACTCAAAGAAACCGACTACCTAAGAGAGGCTACACTTTTGCGAAAGGAAAAGGAAGAAAATATGCTGGCGATGCAATGGGCTAATGCCATTCGTGATTTGGAAGATGCCAACCGAAATATTGTCCTCTATGATGAGCAAAGTAAACTGGCAGAACAAACTTTAAGTCTTTTGCTTACTTCCTTTTCATCAGATGGTCAAGAAATGGAAGAAGTCCTTCGGGTCAATCAGCAGCTGTTGAATTATAGACTTCAACGCATGATTGCGATTGTACAACAACACAAAAGTCTAGCGCTATTGGAATCCCTGGGTTCCGAAAGCTCACTCAATTAAAAAATCAAGCTATGCAAAAGCTATTAGAAAATAAATGGATCAAAATTGTGGCTATTCTCCTAGTAGGAGTTGTCATCGGATGGATTGTCAAGCCAAGCTCCAATTCTTCCCTAGAGAATGAACATGACCACAGTGCAGCGGCTGAAAATCAACTTTGGACTTGTTCCATGCATCCTCAAATCAAGTTAAATGAGCCAGGATCCTGCCCGATTTGCGGAATGGACCTAATCCCTGTTTCTAGCAATTCTTCTTCTGGAAACTCTAATCCTTTGGTGTATGAAATGACCCCTGATGCAGTTGCGCTGGCAAATATCCATACCACTAAAGTAGGTGGATCCACTTCAGGAAATGAGGTGGTTTTAACAGGAAAAATTCAAACCGACGAACGTGAAAATGCAGCAATAACCGCCAAATTTCCAGGTCGGATCGAAAAGCTCTACGTCTCTTTTACCGGTGAACAAGTTCGTGCAGGACAAAAATTGGCCAGCATTTACTCTCCCGAATTGATGACTGCCCAGCAGGAATTAATCGAAGCGGCCAAGTCAAAAAGCACATTCCCTGAACTTTACCAAGCCGCTAAGGAAAAGTTGAAACTTTGGAAATTGAGCGAACAACAAATCGCTTCCATTGAGTCCGTTGGAAAGATCCAGGAACAAATGGACGTGATTGCTGAGCATGGTGGTGTGGTAACCCAGAGAAATATCTCTGTTGGAGACTATGTGAATACCGGTAGTGTCTTATTTCAGGTAGTCAATCTTTCCAAGCTCTGGGTTTTAATGGATGCCTATGAATCTGACTTGCCATTTATGAAAGTGGGCGATGAAGTTTCATTTACTGCTGCAGGAGTTCCTGGGGAGACTTTTAAAGCAAAGGTCAGCTTTATCGATCCATTGATCAATCCCAATACGCGAGCAGCCTCTATCCGGGCAGAAATATCCAATGCCCAAGGAAAATTGAAGCCTGAAATGTTTGTTACGGCAACAATCTCCTCGAAAAGCAGCTCCACTCCTACTGAACTTTCAATCCCTAGAACAGCCCTCCTCTGGACAGGCAAAAGGTCCATTGTCTATGTCAAAGTTCCTGACTCAGAGGTTCCGGCATTTGAAATGCGCGAGGTCAATTTAGGATCCAAGGTGGGTGAAGATTACAGAGTTGAATCTGGGATTATGCCAGGGGAAGAAATTGTCACCAATGGAGTATTTGCTGTGGATGCTGCTGCTCAGCTTTCAGGTAGCTACAGCATGATGAATAGACCTGAATCCAAATCATTGGATGTTCCAGAAGCCTTTAGAACTCAGATCACAGCTTTGGCTGATGCCTATTTTGAAATCAAAAACGGCTTAGTTTCAGACGATTTGACCGAGAGTCAAAAAGGAGTCAGAGATGCAAAAAATACCCTTTCTAAAGTAGATATGATGCTATTGGAAGGAACTGCCCACGAACACTGGATGATGCTGATGAAACAAATTCAGTCCAATTTGGACCAAATGGAAAAAAGTACAGAATTGGAGAGTTCTCGGAAGTTATTCTCCGAACTTTCCACTGCCGTCCTGGAAATGACAGAAAGGTTTGGTCTCAACAAGGCAGTGGTTTACAAAGATTATTGCCCTATGGCATTTGGAGATCAGGGAGCATTTTGGCTTTCAGAAAGTAAAAACATTACCAATCCCTACTTTGGAGCATCCATGCTTACCTGTGGGGAAGTCAAACAGACTTACTTAAAAGGCCAGCCAGTTCTAGATACCCAATTACCGAAAACAACAATTCAAACAACACATAATCATTAATTAAAAAACTATGAAAAAGACCGGTTTATTTGCCCTAGCCCTCGGAATCCTATTGTATTCTTGCTCAGGTTCCAAAACAGAAGATCACTCCATGCACGAAGACCATGAGATGGAAGGTAGTGAGATGCACGATGGTCATGATATGGGAAGCTCGGATTCAGAACATTCTACCATGATGAAAGCAGAAGGAACCACAGCCATCATTGATACTTACCTTGCTGTAAAAAATGCATTGGTTAGTGACGATTCTAAAGCCGCTGCTGCTCAAAGTGGAGAATTGGTAAATGCTCTTAAGGCTTTTGATTTGAATTCTTCAAAGGGAGAAGACATTGAAGAGCTAGAAAGGCTACAAATGGAGGCTGCTATGGTAGCAGAAAATCTTTCTGCAGATGATATCGCTGCCCAGAGAGAAAGCTTCCAGGCTCTAAGTGTTTTGATGAAAGACTTTATCAAGATTGCCGGAACAGACAGAACTTTGTATCAGCAATATTGCCCGATGTATAAAAACAACACGGGTGGTATTTGGTTGAGCGCTTCCGAAGACATCAAAAACCCGCTTTTCGGAAGCTCTATGTTGACTTGCGGAAGAGTTGAGGAGACTTTAGCTTTGAATTAATCTGAATGAGGATATAAATCCCCCTGCCCCTTTTGGAAAAGGGGGATTTGATTCTTTTACATCCGCCAAATCAAAGGTTATTTAACCATGAAAAAATTCTTCTTTTTATTCTTCCTTACTGCTATGATTTCATCAGCTGCGATGGCTCAGGAAAAAGTGCTGGAGCCATTGAAAGTTTCCCAGATCCGAGGAATTAATGTCTTTGGAAAACCGGTAGATAACCAAACCCGCTGTGTCCATTGGCATTCTGAATTGGATATTATAGCGATCAAATTCAAATGCTGTGAAAAATATTATCCATGTTATTCATGCCATGAGGAAGATGCAGATCATGAGCCTCGCGTTTGGCCCAAAATAGAATTTGATCAAAAAGCAATTCTATGTGGAGTCTGTGGAACAGAGCTAAGCATCTCTGACTACATGGCCTCCGATAATACCTGTCCATCTTGTAAATCATCATTTAACCCTGGATGCAGTAAGCATTACCACCTTTACTTCGAGACTAATCCAAAAGATTAAATGAATTCATTTAGAAGATTGTTTTTCAATTAGTTAAAAAACATCTAACATGAACCATTCTCAACACAACCCTACCGAAAACAAAGACCATTCTCACAAGCATGATTCTCATGACCACAAGCATGAGCATCCTTCTAATCATGAATCCATGGATCATGGAAGTCATTCCGAAGGTGGACATGAAGGGCATGGAAATCACCACCAGCATATGATCCAAGACTTCAAAAAGAGGTTTTGGGTCTCTCTGATTTTGACTATTCCGGTATTACTTTTTTCAGATATGATCCAGGATTGGCTGGGTTTCTCTATCCAATTTGAATCAAAATCTTATGTCGTTTTTGGTATTTCGACAATTCTATTCTTTTATGGAGGTTGGCCATTTTTAAAAGGATTAAAAGAAGAATTAAGTGCCAAAAATCCCGGGATGATGACTTTGATCGCTTTGGCGATTTCGGTGGCATATTTATACAGTTCAGCTGTAGTTTTTGGCTTGGAGGGAAAGGATTTTTATTGGGAACTCGCCACTCTGATTGTCATCATGCTATTGGGACATTGGATGGAAATGAGATCCATTTTGGGAGCTTCCAAAGCTTTGGAAAAACTAGCCGATTTGATGCCCTCTGAAGCACATTTGATCGAAGGGGATCAAACCAAGGATATTCCAGCTTCTGAATTGAAATCGGGACAAAAAATAGTAGTAAAAGCCCATGAAAAAATCCCTGCCGATGGCAAAATCATAGAAGGGGAAAGTTATCTGGACGAAAGCATGCTAACAGGGGAAAGCAAGCCTGTCAAGCGTAGGAAAGGAGATGAAATCATCGGAGGATCCATCAACGGCAATCAATCCATAAAAGTTGAAATCTCCAAAACAGGTGATGAATCGTACCTCAACCAGGTCATTGGACTAGTCAAAGAAGCTCAGGAAAGTAAATCCAAAACACAAAATCTAGCTAACAAAGCAGCTAAATGGCTCACCTATATTTCCTTGAGCATGGGGATTATCACCTTGGTTGTATGGCTTGTGATAGGGAAAGAGTTTGATTTCGCATTGGGCCGAATGGTAACCGTCATGGTGATCGCTTGTCCTCATGCATTAGGTTTGGCTATTCCTTTGGTTGTTTCGATCTCCACCTCTATTTCAGCCGAAAAAGGCCTTTTAATCAGAAATAGAACAGCTTTTGAAAACTCCAGAAAGGTCACTGCGATAGTTTTTGACAAAACAGGCACACTCACCGAGGGTAAATTTGGAGTAACCAGAATCGAAAGCCTGGAAGGAACAGATGATCAAAAGCTTTTGGCTTGGGCAGCTGCGATGGAAGAAAACTCAGAACATCCTATCGCAAGAGGCATAACCAATAAAGCCAAGGAAGAAAACCTTGAGTTTCCAAAGGTGTCGGATTTTGAATCCATCACTGGAAAAGGGATTTCTGGGAAAATTGAAGGAAAATCGATCAAAGTAATCAGTCCTGGTTATTTGAAAGAAAATGACATTTCTATTCCAAAAGATGCAGCAAGCGATCAAGCAGAAACCATTGTTTATGTATTGGAGGATAAAAAATTAATAGGGTTTATCGCACTGGCAGACGGAATCAGAGAGGAAAGTGCAGATGCTATTCAAACCTTCAAGAAGAAAGAAATTCAAGTTTTCATGGCCACTGGAGACAATGAAAAAACCGCAAAAGCTGTCAGTGAAAAACTAGGCCTGGATGGATATTTCAGCGAAGTTCTGCCAGATGGGAAAGTTAAAATCATCGAAGACTTGCAAGCAAAGGGGCAATTCGTTGCCATGACCGGCGATGGAGTGAATGATGCCCCAGCCTTGGCAAAAGCAGATATTGGTATTGCTGTGGGATCGGGAACCGATGTCGCTGTAGAAACAGCCGATATTATTTTGGTCAACAGCAACCCCAAAGACATTAGTAATTTGATCCTATTTGGACAGGCTACCTATAAAAAAATGATTCAAAACTTGGGATGGGCAGTAGGTTACAATGCCATTGCACTTCCTTTGGCTACTGGATTTATCCCCGGATTGATGATCCAACCGGCCTTGGGTGCGGGATTGATGAGCATCAGTACCATCATTTGCGCATTGAATGCCCAGCTACTCAGACGAAAGCTTTAAACAATTTATTTAGATGAAAAATTACACTCTCTTATTCCTTTTAGTAGGATTTATTGGTTGTAAATCTGGTTCAAATGAACATGCAGAAGGAACGAATGTCATGGACCACAGTGAACACCAAGCCCCTACCAATGAAGACCAAAAATCAAAAAGTCCAAGAACTGCTGCAATGGCAGTAGTCGATGGCAATCATATCCACATTGACTATTCATCCCCTAGTGTCAGAGGTAGACAAATTTTTGGAGGCTTAGTGGCATACGGTGAAGTTTGGGTAACAGGAGCACACAAGGCGACTTCTATTCAAATAGATAAACCAATCCAAATTGACGGTCAAAAAATTCCTTCAGGGAAATATGGATTGTTTACCATTCCAGGTGAAAATGAATGGACATTTATAGTAAACCAAGTGTGGGATATGCACTTAGCAGATGATTATTCTCTGGAAAAAGATGTCATTAGAATCTCTGCCATACCAACAAAATTAGAGCAGCCAGTTGAATCCTTGACCTTTGAAGTCATTCCAAAAGAAAATAACCAAGGAGAAATCCGATTTGCATGGTCAGACACGCAGGCCTCATTTACCTTCCAAAACGATTAATCCCCCAAAACCACCAGTCCAATTCACCCAGTTATGAGAAAAAACAATCAGTATTACGCCCGAAGGATTCACCGCTTTTTGGGTGTATTTATCGGTATCCAATTCTTTTTTTGGACCCTATCAGGACTCTATTTCTCTTGGACAGATATCGATGAGATTCATGGAGACCATTTCCATCGGGATCATATGATGCACATGACAGCCACTGATTTGGTAGAGCCCAGTACTTTGGATTCAACCTTGGAGATTTCATCTTTAGAACTTCGATTTGTCCTCCACCAACCCTATTATTGGGTCAATGGGAAAACCCTTTACAATGCCCAGACGGGCATAATCAAACCAGAAATCACCGAAGAGGAGGCAAAAGAAATTGCTCAAGTATATATCAAGGGAGACTATGGAATTGAATCTGCCGAATACCTGACAGAAACAGGAAATCATCATGAGTTCAGGGGGAAGCCTCTTCCAGTCTGGGCCGTAAAATATGATCATCCGGAAAAACTGATTGCTTACATCGATGCAAAAAGTGGTTCATTCCAATCTATCAGACATCGGAGCTGGAGATGGTTTGACTTCCTTTGGATGTTCCATACGATGGATTATGCGGGTAGAGATGATTTCAACAATTTACTCTTGAGAGCTTTCTCCTTATTCGGATTATTAACCATCGGATCAGGATTTACGCTTTATTTCATGACTATTCCCAAGAAAAGAAAACATAAAAACTGAGGCTTCTAGTCTCAGTTTATTTTTTTATATTTAAATACACTTATTTTCAGTGTCTTATGAGGTTTGTTTTGCTATCGGCTTTTTACCTAACCTTTACCCTTATGGCACATTCTCAAGAGTCCAATAGGGTCAATTACGAACAATTGGGAATATCTTTTTTAATACCCAATGGATGGCAAGGACAGGAAGCCAACCATGGAGTTCTATTACAAAACCAAAGTTTGGGAGGGATTATCCTAATCTCTACTCACAATCAAAACATCAGTCAAATCAAAGCTGAGGCCCTCAAGCCTATCCAGGATGAACAAGGAACCTACATGACCCTATTGGGTTCTTTGGAGGAACTATCACCTACTGCCGTTGCTGGGACTTTTGATGGCTACCTGCAGGGAGCCATGGCAAAAGCCTATATCATCGGAGTTGAAAATCCCTATAAAGGATTGGGGGTAACTATATCCATCGCTGCCAATTCAGACCGGTTTACTGAAGAACTCAAAATTGCCGGCATGGAACTTTATCGATCTTTTGAATTCAGGGAAGTTGACCGAAGCAAGGAATTTGAAGAATGGAAAGCATTTCTGGCAGGATATAGATTGACTTACATGAGTTCTTATTATTCTCCAAGCGCCACAGAGGGAGGTATATCCGGTGGAATGTCTCAAAAACGAGTGATTGACCTCTGCTCGGAAGGGTATTTTAGTATGAATAATTCCAGCAGCATTCAAATGGATGGATTGGGGATGAACAATGACAAAGGGAAAGGAAACGGAAGCTGGGAAATAGGGTTAGGAGAAGACGGCTCTCCTGCATTACTCTTAAAATCTTATACTGGTGAAACCTGGTCATACAACTTATCATTTGCAGAAAACAAGCTCTATTTAAACGGAGAGCATTATTTCAGGACCAATAGCGGAGAAAATGCTCCCAATTGCTATTAATCCAAAATTGTGAACCTGACACCAATAAAACCTCGGATTCCTTGGTTTGGAGCGAACATATAAGTTGGATCAAAGGTCAAAGCCTGAGGGTTATCAGGAGTAGGAATAACCGAACCGTCCGATGCGAAGTCTACTCCTTGATCAAAGGGATCAAAGGCCCTTGCAATGCTATTGGCTGGAGGAGTATAATTCAGAAGGTTCTTAATCCCTCCAAAAATCTCCCATCTCTCTCCCAAACCTTGAGTCAGCTGAATATTCTGAATACTCCACCAAGGTGAATAGGCAGATCGTTGATCTAGCTCGCCCAAAAGTGGCAGTCGCATGGGACTATTAATATTTCCGGTATAATCAATTTTTAGATCCCAACCCGGAACTGTATAGGCCACATTCCAAACTCCAGAAAAGCGCTCGGATAGCAATTGTCTTGTCATCACACCTTCCTGTTCAAAACTCACATCCATCAAGGTGGCTCCCAGACTCCCCTCCCAGCCTGAAGGAAATGCAAAGCTGGAATTCAAGGAAACTCCTTTGGAAATGGCATGGCCGTCCAAATTCGCATAAATTATCTGATTGGGGTTGGTTTCATAATCAGGAATGATTCTGTTGGTGAAATAAGTATAAAAAACCGATCCATCCAGATTGAAGAAAGTACCTTTATCGGTATAGAAATTCTTCACCATGTTGGCATTGACATTCCAGGATTTCTCCGGCTTTAATTCTTCGGCAAAAATCACTTCTCTCGCCCCTGTCAAAGCAGCATGATCCTCTGTAAAAACATTGGCTACCCGAAAGCCATTTCCTAAAGAAAACCTGAAAACAGTTGTTTGATCCAAAGTGGACAGCTTGTAATTGAGACGCGGAGAAAGGATCGTACCGTGAATAGAATTATAATCTGATCTGGCTCCCAAAAGCAAACTTTGGGTTGGAGAGATCCTGATTTCATCCTGAATGAAGATACCCGGTAAATGAATTTCTGAAGGTTTATTTTCATCCAAGCTTATTCCTGCCGTCGCTGGGGTATTATCATCGTAATAGGTGTAGCGATATGCTAAACCGGTCAGCAACTGATGATTCCCTGCTTCTTTGGTCCAGGTAAACTGCCCAAATCCAATGGTTTGTTGTCCTAAGTATTCGACATTTCCGTACACTGAATTTTGATCATGGCCATTGGCAGAAAATTGAAAATTGAAGTTCTCGGATCCTGGCAACTGGTAATTGCCAAAAAGCTCCCATCGGCTCGTATAAATACTTTCTCCATAGACTTGTGAGCCTCCGCGAAAGCTTTTATTCCAATTCATCTGCCCGCCCCATCGATCTTCATAGAGATAGCGAATCCCGATATTCATGCTTTTCCGTCTTTTCCTATAAAAACTGAGTTTTTCAAAAACAGAAATTCGCTTCGCCAAAGTCAAATCAGTCATTCCATCTCCATTGTTGTCTATTGGATTGTCATAATAAAATGCATTGATACCAGTGAGAGATTGGACCGATTTCCCCCATTCAGTTTTCAAGCCCAGATCCAGATTCAGTTCTCCCCAACCTGTTCCAAAAACATCCATATTGAAAACAGGGGCCAAATCAGGCTTTTTGGTAATGATATTGATCAAGCCTCCTACTGCCTCAGAGCCATATAAAGTAGAGGCAGGTCCCTTGACCACTTCAATTCTGTCAATTAAAGCCTGTGGTATACCCGTCAAACCATATACAGTGGATAAGCCACTTACGATCGGCATCCCATCAATCAAAACCATCGTATAGGGCCCTTCCAAGCCATTGATATGAATGTCTCCAGTATTACAAATGTTGCAATTGATCTGGGGGCGGACTCCATTGACATTTTGAAGTGATTCGAATAAGGAAGGCGTAGGATTAGCCTTAAAAAAACCATCCTTATACACCTCCACCGGAACGGGGCTATTCAGTCTGGACACCTCCTGCATGGTTCCACTGACCACCACCTCATCCAGACTATTATCCAAGGACTCCAATTCTATTTTCAATGGCTCACGTTGAGGAACCTGAACCTCCAAAACCTCTTTTCTAAAACCTAACAGGCTCACCTCAATCTTGAATTTGCCAGAGTTGAGCTGAGCCAATTCAAATTGCCCCAAAGAATCCGTCACTACTCCCCTTCCCAATTCCGGTACAAACACATTGGCAAACTCCAAAGCATGAGATTTAGATTCCACTTTTCCATAGATCTTTTCTTGTCCCAATGAGGATTGAATACTAGTCAAGGAAAAAACAAGAACCGCAAATAGCTGTTTCATAGACTTTTCGGAAAAGATAGTTTAGTCTTCATTATCCTATTATTATCACAAAAGTATATTGTTAGATTATTCTAACAAATTTATTTTAAAGAAATAATTTTGCATATTTGATTAATCAAATAGTTCAAATGGCCTCGACAACCGAAGAAAATTACCTGAAAGCGCTATTTAACCTAGCCAATGAGAGAGGCGAGGTAAACATCTCAGAATTAGCGAATCAACTGGAAGTAAGCATGCCAACGGCAAATAGCATGGTGAAGACTTTGCAGAAGGCTGGCTCCTGTATCTATGAGAAGTACAAACCCGTTGTCCTGACTCCCAAAGGAAAAAAGGAAGCGGCCTTAATCGTCAGAAAACACAGGTTGACTGAGATGTTTTTGGTGACCAAAATGGGATTTGGTTGGGAAGAAGTCCATGAAATAGCCGAACAGGTTGAACACATTCATGCAAGCAAGTTTTTTGAAAGAATGGATGAAATGATGGGTTATCCGACGGTTGATCCTCATGGTTCACCTATTCCTGACAAACAAGGGAGAATTCAAGATTTGCAGTTTAAAAGCCTTTCTGAAGCCAAACCAGGTCAAGAAGTGATTTTGGCAGCACTTTCGGATTCTTCCACTGAGTTTCTGGAGTATTTGAATAGCCGAAAACTAACCTTGGGAACAGAATTGAAAATCATTTCTAAGGAAGCCTTTGATCAAAGTATTGTGGTTAGTTTTTTGGATTCAGAAAAAGAAACCTTGAGTCAGAAAGTTTGTGAAAAATTGCTTGTCAAGATATTTGAGTCAAAGGACAGCTCGCAGTAAACCTTTTCTGCCCTTCTTTGCTTCTGCACGAACCAATAAAAACTCAAAGGTCTTTCTTCCAGTTTCTGGCTTTCTTTTTCTCGGATTGTTGTTTTTTGGATTTCAAGCGCTTTTCAATGGCTCCTTTGCTGGGTTTACTGGCTTTTCTGATTTTCTTTTTTTCAAAAGACTTTCTAAGCAGATCATAAAACTTCCCAATGACTAGGTCCTTGTTTTGGATTTGAGACCTTTTTTCCTGACTCTGTAGTTGAAGGACGCCTGTCTGATCTACTTTATTAGGAAATTTGGAAAGTACTTTCTCTTTTTCTTCCTCAGTAAGGATCTGGGAATTAGAAACATCAAAAAAGAGTAAAACTTTCGTCTCCACTTTATTGACGTTTTGCCCCCCAGGCCCAGAACTCCTTGCCGTTTGGAAAGTCAATTCTTTCAAAAAATCGCCTCGTTCTATCCTAGCTTCTAACTGAATCATAGCTCAAATGTAAACTAAATATCACCTTCAATGCCATCAGGAATTTTTCAATTTTGAAATTTTTCAATTTTTATTTTTCCACCAACGGTTCACTAAAACTCCTTTTTTAAGCAGAAATTCAGGGAATTTGAATTCATGATGTAAATTGTCATGAATTAAATCAATTACTCAAACCTGATTAACAAGACCCAAGATCATGAAAAACAGAAGAGAATTCCTCATCAAATCAACCCTTGGAGCGGCTGGATTGGCTTTAGCCCCAGCTTGGTTGAAAGGGGCTCCTGCCATTATCAAGAATTTTAACAAGCCTGATAGCAATTTCAATGGAGTGCAAATCGGATGTATTACCTACTCTTTCCGTTCATTGCCAGACCAAAGTGCCGAGGCAACATTAAAATATGTAACCGATTCTGGTCTCAGTGCCATCGAATTGATGGGAGACCCTGCTGAATCTTTTGCAGGTATGCCTACGCCAACGTTTGAACGAGGTCAAATGTGGCAACTGGGGAGAAAAGCCAGAGATGGGCAATTGACAGATGATGAGAAGAAAGAATGGGAAGAACTTCAAAAGGAATCCGCTGCCTATTCTCAAGCTGTAGCTACTTGGAGAGCCAATGCTGATATGAAACCTTTTGAGCAGATTCGAAAGATGTATAAGGATGCCGGTGTAAGCATTTATGCCTTCAAACCTTCTGCTTTTGGAAGAAATAATACCGATGCCGAGATCGCCTATGGAATGAAAGCTGCAAAAGCCCTGGGAGCTAGCCATGTGACTTTGGAGCATCCTGCCAACGATGAGCATACCTTGAAGCTGGGCAAAATGGGTGAGCGATACGGCATGTCTGTGGCCTACCATGGTCATGAGCAGCAAACCTTTGATTTTTGGGATACCGCATTGGCACAAAGTCCTAAGAATGCCTTGAACCTGGATATGGGCCATTACATCGCTGCTGGCAATACAGATTTGTTTCCACTATTGGAAAAGCAGCATGGACGTATCCTGAGCATGCATACCAAGGATAGACAGACTCCAGCGCATGGAAAAGGAAATGTCGTTTGGGGTGAAGGTGATACGCCAATCGGAGATGTTTTGAAGACGATACAAAAAAATAAATACAAGTTCCCGGCAACCATTGAGCTGGAATATCAGGTTCCTGAAAATTCCAATCCAGTGGCTGAAGTTCAGAAATGCGTGGAATTCTGTAGAAAGAGTTTAGCATAAATACCTGATTACTTAACACGACTGAGGGCAGCATATTTTAAAGCTGCCTTTTTTTATTTTACTGTCTCATCCTAGAATAAGTTGACAACAAATCGACTTATTATGGAAAATGAATCATTCAAATCTCCAAAGCATAAAAAACGAAGTCAGAAAGACTATAATCTGGGCTTTAAATTATCGTTGGTTTCCCGAGTTGAAAAAGGCGAGCTGACTTATAAGCAAGCCCAGCAATTGTATGGGATACAAGGAAGATCGACAGTTTTGGTTTGGTTGCGAAAACATGGTAGCTTGGATTGGTCCAATCCATCCATCCATTTTATGAATCCAAAAAAGCAAGAAGAAACCCCCGCTCAAAAGATCAAACGTCTGGAGCGAGAGTTGGAAGACGAGCGATTGAAAAACCTGGTTCTCAATAAGATGATCGACATCTCCGATCAGCAATACGGAACAGCGATCAGAAAAAAGTTTTCTCCCAAACCGTCTGGCACCTCAAGCAAGAAAAACAAATAAGTATTTCTAGAACTTATAGGGTGTTTGGGATCAGTCGCCAAGCTTTATATCAGGGAATGCAGAGAGCCATTTACCGAAAAGAGGAATTGTCTAAAATTAAACCTTTGATCTTGGAGAAGCGGATGAAGATGTCCCGTTTGGGAACCAGGAAACTACATCATCTACTGGGAGATAAATTCAAGGAAATGGGGATCAAACTGGGCCGAGATGCACTTTTCAGCTATTTAAGAGATGTCCCGTCCCAGAATAAGCTAAACAAATCTAAAAACTTGGAGTTGTTCCTTTAAATAATCAGCCATGTTCAATTTATTCAAAAAGAAGTCTGAGCTCGAAAAATTGGAAGTCCAGTACAAGAAGTTACTCGATGAATCTTATAAGCTTTCTCATATAAATAGGAAGCAAAGCGATCAAAAGAGTGCCGAAGCGAATGAAATCTTGAACCGAATAGAGAAAATTAAAAAGGGGACTAATTAGGTTTATCCAAATTTTAAATCAAAGCTTCATCGCTGTCAAGGTAGCTACCCAAACGATCAAACAGGAAATCAAAATTCCTATTGCATTCGCTAGAAAGGCCTTTTTTCTATCCAGGCCAAACAAATAGCCGGCGATAGTGCCTGCATAGACCCCTGTTCCCGGAACAGGCATGGCTACAAAAAACATCAGGCCCCAGAAGCCATATTTCTCTACATTTTTACCAGCACCTGTTTTCGCTCTTCGTCCAACGAAAATCGCTGCCTTTTTGTAATAGTACCATCTTAGAAAGTAGCGATTGCACACATCAAAAAAGAAGTTCATGATGGGGAAAACCAGCAGGTTTGCCAAAAAGCTAAAGATCAAAGCCAGATAAATATCTACACCATTTAACAATGCATATGGAATCCCGACTTTGGCTTCACCAAGCGGAGACATGCTCCAGAGCATAGCTGTAAGAAGATCTAAAAACATTGATAGGAATTGAACGAGGGCGAAAATAAGCAGTTTTGAAGTGTAAATAACGATCAAGTGGCTCCTAGGTTGTATTCTTTTTACAAGAAAATAAAGTTGCTGAACTGATCTCATTTTCATTTCGAATCACACTTTCAACTCTAAATACTGTAAACCAGTAACTTACATTTTTTTACATTATTAATATTTTATATTAGCTGTAAAACAAGGTTCTTTTAATCATAATAATTTCTTTCAGAATTAATAAACGAAGCTTCCACAAACTAAAACTCCGACCTTTTGGTTAAATAAAATCAATATCCTAATCCACTACCTATGTCCATTACCAATGATCTTGAATTAGAAGGAATGAAAAAAGCCAGTGAGGCCGTTGCTTGTACCTTAAAAGAAATGACAGCTTTTGCCAAGACAGGCATATCAACTAAAGAATTGGATGAGTTTGGAGCAAAAATATTAGCTGATTTTGGAGCCAAGTCCGCTCCTTTCTTGACATATGGATTTCCTGGATATACTTGTATCAGTGTGAATCAGGAATTTTGCCATGGAATCCCATCCCACCAAAGAATTCTTCAAGAAGGTGATTTGGTCAATATTGATGTTTCCGCTGAGTTGGATGGATTCTGGTCTGATAATGGGAATTCTTTTGTCTTGGGAGAAGATATCCATGGATATCAAAAGCTAGTAAATGCTTCCAAAGAAATCCTTCAGAAAGCCATATCAAATATTAAGGGCGGAGTCAAAATCTCAGACATTGGTCATTTGATGGAAACAGAGGCCAAAAAACGAGGCTATAAGGTCATTAGGAATTTGACAGGACATGGTGTGGGTAGAAGCCTTCATGAGGAGCCTTCAGAAATCGCCAATTTCAGGGACAAATTCAATCGAACCAGATTTAAAAAGAACTCAGTTGTAGCAATTGAGACTTTTATTTCCACCGACTCAACCTATGCAGATACTCTTGCTGATGGTTGGACAATGGTAGGAAACAAAGGAGGATTTATGGCCCAACACGAACATACAATTGTTGTTAGAGAAAATTCCCCATTGATTTTAACAGCAATGAATGAGCTCTGGAATTAAAAAATTCCTTTCATTAAAAAGAGAAAGAATAGATTTTGAAGCAAAAAAAAAGACCGGAACACTCCCGGTCTCTTTTCAATCTATTCGAACCTATTCTTAATTCTCATTCAATACTGTTTTACTCAACTCCTTACCTTTTTCAGTGGCCTGAGCTGTCAATTCCTTCCCTCTCTCAGCTGCCTGAGCAGTCAATTCCTTACTTCTTTCAGCGGCTTGAGCACTAATCTCTTTGACCAGCTTACCGATTTCATTTCCGGTCTTTTTCATGCTCCCGATCATTTTGTCGAGATTCTTTTGGTTGATTTTATCGCGGTTTTGGTACACTAGGCTTCCTGCAGCAACACCTGCAACCAATCCTCCCAACCAATACATCCAAGATTTATTATTCGTTTTCATAGCTGTAGTTTTTAGTGGTTATACTTTTTATTAAAATTCTATACTACTTAAACGAAAAATCCCGCCAGAGATCCACCTTTTTAGCTTTTATTTACCAATATACTGATTACTAACAACTTAAGGAGATGTTGGTTTTTTGGTGGATTGGAGAAATTTTTGTTTTTATTCTTTGCATTTGCACAGGATGTAGAATGGATTCCACAAAAAATAAAAAAAGCACAGATTCTAAAACCTGTGCTTTTCGATTTTGAGGGCGATTCAAACTATTTTTTCGAAACTTTATCATAAATCCAAAGAACTACCAAGGCACCGACAACTGCGGTGATGATACTTGAGAAGCTAAATCCTCCTGTCGTCCCAATTCCCAGAAAACTTCCTAACCAACCACCCACAAAGGCGCCGATGACTCCCAGAATAGTAGTCATCAAACAACCACCTCCCTGATCTCCTGGCTTGATCCATTTAGCCAATGCGCCGGCAACTAATCCTAAAGCGATCCAAACAATGAAATTCCACATGGTATTAACTTTTAAATGTTACTCTATAAAGCTAATGATTTAATTTCAAAATTTATTCGTTTTCAGATCAATTCATTTACCCTTTAAAATAACTCATTGAGTCTTTCCAATCTTTTCAAAGCTTCTTCCAATTCCTGATCTTCTTTGGCAAAGCAAAAGCGTATGATTTTGTCATCTTGATGATCATGGTAGAATGCAGAGACAGGAATACAAGCCACCTTTAATTCCTTGGTCATTCTTTCGGCGAGTTCTTTATCTCTTATTTTACTCAAATGTCCATACCGTGCAGTTTGAAAGAAACTTCCTTGAGCGGGTTGCAGAATCAAATCCGTCTTTCTCAGACCTTGTAGGAACAAGTCTCTCTTTTTCTCATAAAATGTGGGAATTGATTCATATCGCTCTGGTTTTTCCAAATAGTCACACAAAGCAAATTGAAGGGGCGTGACGGTACTGAAAGTGACAAACTGATGAACTTTTCGAAATTCTTTAGTCAATTCTGGTGGAGCAATGCAATAGCCGATTTTCCAACCGGTCACATGGAAGGTTTTCCCAAATGAACCACATACGAAGGTCTTTTTCCTTAATTCTGGATGTCCAACCAAAGATAAGTGAGGCCTCTGATCAAAGGTGATATGCTCATAGACCTCATCACTAACCACATAAATATTTCGATCTCTTACCAAATCCGCTAGCTGCTTCATGTCCTCTTTTGTCCAGACATATCCACTGGGATTGTGCGGAGTATTAATAACAATGAGTTTGGTTTTATAGGTAATGGCATGCTTGACTCTTTCCCAATCCACAGAAAAGTCCTTGGAATCCAATGGAACATGAATGGTAATTCCTCCTGCCAATTGAATTGCCGGTTCATAGGAATCATAGGCTGGTTCTAATATCACCACTTCGTCACCTGGGTGAACCACTGCTGTAATTGCTGAAAAAATAGCTTCCGTCGCCCCAGAAACGATGGTCACTTCTTCATCTGGATTTATTTCTACCCCATAGCACCTGAGGGTCTTTTCAGTCATTCTTTGTCGAAACTGAGGAATACCAGACATCGGTGCATATTGATTATAACCACCTTTGGTGTAATGGGCCACCAAATCCAATAAAACAGGATCGGCTCCAAAACCAGGAAAGCCTTGTGAAAGATTGATGGCACCTTCCTCATGGGCCATTTTGGACATGACCGTAAAGATGGTGGTTCCTACTTGAGGTAATTTTGATCTCATAGGTTTAAAAATACTGTAAACTTCAAGTAATCGATTTATTTCAAAAAAAGCGACAATTCCTGTGCTTTGTTGGAAACAAAGCCTTTGAAGAATTCTAAAGAATGAAAGTTTCTATAACTTCCACATTCTGTTTCTAAAGAAATTCCCTAATCCTATGGTTCAATTCGAAGAAAAGCTCCAAAAGTTTGATTTCAATCACTGGCAAGTTCATATCCCAGTAGCAGATGAATTTTCCACCCAATTGATGGACAAAAATCATCGAAGGGTTTTGGTTTGGATCAATGATAGTGAAGCCTACCACATGGCCTTGATGAAAGCAAAAGCCTATTGGTATATCTTAGTCAATCAGGATATCAGAAAAAAACTTCGAATTGACGTGGGAGATCAAGTGACTGTCAAATTGGAGCGGGATCATAGTGAGTATGGTCATGAATTACCCGAGGAGTTTCAGGTGTTGATGGATCAGGATGAAGAAGGAGCTGCCTCTTTCAAAGCTTTGACACCGGGTCATCAGAGAGGATTGGTTTATATCATCACCAAAGTAAAAAGCGCAGAAAGCAGGATGAAAAAGGCCTTGGCAATCATGCATCACCTAAAACTAGCCAAAGGTGTTCTGGACTACAAACAACTCAATGAACTGATCAAGTATTATAATAATCTCTGAGCATGGAATTCAAAAACTCAATCTTCATCGCCACCAGCTTGGATGGATATATCGCTGATAAAAATGGTGGAATAGACTGGCTCCTTTCGGTCCCCAATCCCGACCATGATGATATGGGATATAATTCGTTTATGGAAAATATTGATGCCTTGGTAATGGGAAGAGTGACCTATGAAACAGTTTTGGGATTTCAAGGAGAATGGCCTTATCCAAGGCCAGTGTTTGTCCTGAGCAATACCCTTAATTCAATTCCAGATCACTTAAATGAAAAAGTCTTTTTGATTCAGGGAAAACCAAAAGAAATCTTGGAGACCATTCATTCTAAAGGCTTTAGTCGGCTATATATCGATGGAGGAAAAACAATTCAATCATTCCTGAAAGAAGGATTAATCAATGAATTGATAATCACTACCATACCTATTCTACTTGGAGGAGGATTCTCTTTATTTGGTGAGCTAAATTCATTGATCAATTTTGAATTGAAATCCTCAAAAGTGTATTTAGGAAACTATGTTCAGAATCACTTTATCAGATTGAAAAAATAAAGAGATAGGAACAAAAAAGCCCCGAATAAATCGGGGCTAGAATCTTCAGCAACTAGTCTTTAATCAGACCCGTTTTTCTCACGTTGTGTCCTTCGGTTCGCTTCTTTTTTGGGTCTACTCGCCCCGAAAGTTCCTCTGCTGATTTTTCCTCTTTTGGATTTCAAATCTCCTTTTCCCATAATTTTTCAGGTTTAAGTTTAAAGATCCTTTAAGATAAAAAACACATCAGTACATGTCAAATTGACCCCTTTTCTCCTCTTTTTTATTCAAAATTTCATAGGAGCTCAAAATTCTCCTGACTTCGACAGTCGTCAGTCCCATTTTTTTGTAAGCGACTGATATTTAATTGTTTATTTTTTTCAGTTTGTTAATTTGGGTGTCCTGGAGGTGTTTTTGAGTATTTTTAGTCATGTTTGTTCGTAGAAAGCCTAATAAAAGTGGTAAGATCAGCGTCCAGGTAATCGAGAAGATTAAGGGCAAGTATAAGGTTGCCAAAACACTTGGGAGCAGTTCAGTTGAATCAGAAGTTGAACAACTGGTTAGCTTGGCAGAAGACTGGATCAAAAACTTTAAAGGTACTCTGGATATCCCTTTCAATGATGAGGAGCGAATTGCCGATTCTGTTTTGGAAAGTGTTGACAACATTACTGTGTCAGGCACAGAGCTGCTTTTGGACAGGATTTTTAACGCTATCGGATTCGGGGTAATTAAAGATGATATTTTTAAATGGCTTGTCTATTCCAGGCTATGTTTTCCTGCCAGTAAGCTGAAAACCTGTGATTATCTGCTCACCTATCACGGTCTTGAATTCCAGGTCCATGACCTGTACAGGTACATGGACAAGCTTTACAACAATTACAAGGAGATCATCCAGTTGATCAGTTTTGAGCACACCAAGAAAATACTTGGAGGAACAATCAACATCGTATTTTACGACGTCACTACCCTGTATTTTGAGGTGGATCAGGAAGATGAGCTGAGAAAGACAGGCTTTTCCAAGGAAGGCAAGCATCAAAATCCCCAGATCGTTTTGGGTCTTCTGGTGGGTCTGGAAGGATATCCTCTTGCATACGAGATTTTTGAGGGCAATAAGTTTGAGGGCCACACCATGATTCCTGTCATTGAAACTTTCAGAAAGAAGTACAGTTTACCGGCCCCGATAGTGGTTGCTGATTCAGGCTTACTTTCAAAAAGCAATATCAAAGAATTACTCGACAATGGATATGAGTTTATTCTGGGAGCAAGGCTAAAAGCTTCCGCTAATAAAAACAAAGAACAGGTATTGACCCTTAACCTTGAAAACGGCGAGAGCAGATTACTGGACTGGGAGGATGGGCTAAGGATGGTTGTCAGTTATTCGGAAAAGAGAGCCAAAAAGGATAGGATCAACCGGGAAAAAGGTATCAAAAAGCTCGATAAACAACTAAAAACCGGAAAGTTAAACAAAACCCATATCAACAACAGGGGTTATAACAAGTACCTTAAAATGGAAGGGGAGATAAAGATCGCCCTAGATATGGAAAAGTTTGAACTGGATGCGAAATGGGATGGGCTCAAAGGTTATATTACCAACACCAACCTTGAAAAAGACCAGGTTATTGAGAACTACAACAACCTATGGAAAATCGAAAAGACTTTCAGGATAACCAAAAATGAAATCAAAGTCAGGCCGGTTTTCCATAATAAACAACGTAGAATCGAAGCCCATATCAGCATCGCGTTCACGGCCTACAAAGTTTACAAAGAGCTGGAAAGACAATTGATAGAGAAGGGATCTAAATTATCTCCACAGAAGGCAATAGAGATTGCAAAAGGAATTTATACAGTTGAAATACGACTCAAATCTTCAGGAAAAAAGCTCAGAAAAACCTTGCTTTTGAACGAAAGTCAGCAAAAACTGGCAAAATTGTTCGATTTTTGATTTTGGGTGTCCCCGTGTCGAAGTCAGGAAAAAGTCTTTTTGATTCAGGGAAAACCAAAAGAAATCTTGGAGACCATTCATTCTAAAGGCTTTAGTCGGCTATATATCGATGGAGGAAAAACAATTCAATCATTCCTGAAAGAAGGATTAATCAATGAATTGATAATCACTACCATACCTATTCTACTTGGAGGAGGATTCTCTTTATTTGGTGAGCTAAATTCATTGATCAATTTTGAATTGAAATCCTCAAAAGTGTATTTAGGAAACTATGTTCAGAATCACTTTATCAGATTGAAAAAATAAAGAGATAGGAACAAAAAAGCCCCGAATAAATCGGGGCTAGAATCTTCAGCAACTAGTCTTTAATCAGACCCGTTTTTCTCACGTTGTGTCCTTCGGTTCGCTTCTTTTTTGGGTCTACTCGCCCCGAAAGTTCCTCTGCTGATTTTTCCTCTTTTGGATTTCAAATCTCCTTTTCCCATAATTTTTCAGGTTTAAGTTTAAAGATCCTTTAAGATAAAAAACACATCAGTACATGTCAAATTGACCCCTTTTCTCCTCTTTTTTATTCAAAATTTCATAGGAGCTCAAAATTCTTTTTAATTTTCATCGATGCTTGAAAACAGAATAGAAATCAATTGTGACTTAGGAGAAGGAGTCGAATGGGAGGATCAAATTATCCCCTATATTGACGCTGCTAGTGTAGCTTGTGGAGGTCACTATGGGAAGGCAGCTAGCATTCGAAAAACTCTAATTTCTTGTCAAAATTCTAAAAAGAAAGTGGGGGCTCATCCATCCTATCCTGATCCAGAGAATTTTGGACGGATCAGTATGAATATCCCCGTTGAGAAGCTGTTGGAGTCAATTGAACAGCAAATCGCGCTCTTTGAATCTATCCGAAAAGAATTGAAAATGGAAATGGATCATATCAAGTTTCATGGAGCTCTTTACAATGATGCAGCTAAGAATCCTACGCTGGCCAAAGCCTTGGTAGATTTCATTGCCTCAACTTATCCAAATGCCTGTCTATTTGTTCCGCCCCAATCAGAGACAGAAAAGGCAGCACTTCTCAAAGGATTGAAAATCAGAAGGGAAATATTTGGAGATAGGGCTTATGGTAATGATTTGAAATTAAGACCAAGATCGGAAGAAAACAGCCTATTCCATTCATTTGAGCAGGTTAATAGACAATTAGAAGTAGTTTTTGAACATCAGTCAATAAGATCTATTGATGGCAATTTGCTACGGGTAAATGCTGAAACCATTTGTTTTCATGGAGATAACCCTGCTGCATTGACCATTCTCCCCCAAATCAGAAAGAAATGGTGGATATGAATCCAGAAATCAAACATATAGGTCCAAAACTCACAGAGATTTCCTGGCCTATTTGGATGGTTGGAGACCTTTTAATGAAACGTATCCAAGTAGAAAGCTCAATCCAAAAAAAATTCTCCAATGAAATCCTGGAAACAAGAGCTGGATATCAAACAATTTGCATTCATTGGAAGGAAAAGCCCGAAAATGAAGTTTTGTCGAAGTTTTTGAATCAAGTTCAAAACATTTCTAAAACACCGGAATTTAATGTTTGGGAAATCCCTGTTTGCTACGATCCTACTTTTGGAAAGGATCTAAAAGCAGTATCAGAAACTAAGTCTATGCAAATCCAAGAAATCATTGGTCTTCATTCTGAGTCAAGCTACCAATTGAATTTCTACGGATTTTTACCTGGTTTCATGTACCTCTCTGGTTTAAATCCACTCTTGACTCATCCTAGAAAAGCTGTTCCTGATCGAATCATTGAAGCCGGTTCTGTGGCCATTGGAGGAAATCAAACCGGTATTTATCCTCATGATAGCCCCGGTGGCTGGCACGTCATTGGTAAAACCCCTACTCCTTTTTTCGATCCCTTTTGTGATCCTCCTGTTTGGGCAAAACCCGGAGATCAAATCAGATTTACTCCTATTACAATGGCCGAATATGATAGGATGTCCGCTCACCCCAAATTTCCCAAGGCAAAATGATCAAAGACTGGACATTTGCTAAAATTCTGGCAACGGGACCTGGAACAAGTATTCGAGATCTTGGAAGATTGGGCTATGCCCAATATGGAGTTCCTTTGTCAGGTCCAGCGGATTTGCAGGCTTTTCTATGGAACAATCATTTGCTTCAAAATAATGAAAATGATGCTCAGCTAGAATTAAGTCAACCAGGATTTAAAATTCAATTTTTAGCACCTACCCTCATTTCAATCTCAGGAGCCTTATCTAAAGTAAAACTTAACAACAAACTCATTAATAATACTGGTTTACAGGAAATTAACTTTGAAGATATTCTTGAAATCGGAAATATTGAATCAGGGTCAATTGTTTACATTGGTGTAAAGCATGGTTTTCAGTCAGAGCAAATCCTGAAATCTAGAAGTCAATTAAAAGGGATTACCAAAACCTTTCAAATAGCAAAAGGAGATGAAGTCCCCTACTTTACCAATCAGGAAATCCCTCAGTTTAATAGACTTTCTCAAGTGAAGTGGAACAGTCGATATCTTTCTGAAGAGTTAGTCCGAGTCTTTCCGGGACCTGAATGGAATCTTCTTACCCCCCATATTCAAGAATTCCTTCTAGGCCAATCCTTCCATATTTCCACTATGAAAAACAGCATGGCTGTTCAATTGGAGGAATTGATTCCGAATGAAATTCCAGGGATTGCCTCTGCGCCCGTTTTCCCGGGAACTATTCAATTGACATCAGGCGGAAAATTGCTTTGTCTTTTACAAGACGCTCAAGTGACAGGAGGCTATCCACGAATTCTTCAGGTAATGGAGGATGATCTCAGGATTTTGGCACAAAAAAAACCGGGGCAAAAGCTCCGGTTCCTTTTGGTTAAAAATTAGACCTACTCCCAGGTCGGGGTACCATGGTACGTTTCCCAAAACGCTTTCCAGAAAAATAACATCTCCATCTCAAACTTTTTCCTGTTCAATTGAATCGTAGCCCAATCAATATCTCCTTCATCATCATATCCTTCAGATACTAATTCGGCCAGTGATCCTGCTCCTCCATAGGCAAGGATTTTATTTTCCTTACTTTCAAGATCCACTCCATAATAGTTACCTAAAGATTCGATCAAAATATCTGCTTTACCTCTGGCAGTTGCACCTAATCTAGCGGCTTCTCTAACTCTTTGCACCGCTGGTAAAAGCAAACTTACCTGAACAGGCTCCATTCCTGTTCCTACCTTCAATAATTCAATCAACCTAGCAGATTGAGCCGGATCTCTTTGATAGGACAGCTCTAGAAGTAATGCTGCAGTCTCCTCAGTTTCCGGCTTTTTAACTGGAGGAATACTGTCACACCAGATATTGTCGCAAGGTTCTGCAGCCGAAGTTGTGGAGCTATTGCCTATGATTTTTGAAAAATGGAATCCCGGTTCTCTACCATCGGTTGATTCACCTGGTATATCGGGAATTCTCAAATAATAATCGATAGCAGCAGTTTCATCCTCAATAAAGGCCGCAATATCAAATTCAATCTCATGCTCATCCCCTGCCATTTCATCATGGTTTCTTTGAGAAAGTGGACTTAAAAACTGCCCTCTTTTTTTCAAAGTTGAATCAAATACTGACATGGACTTCTGGATCATTTCTTTGATGAACTGAACTTCGTCCCGGCTTCCCAAAAGTTTTTCCAAAGCCTTATTTTTTGGAATACAAACTTCCAAACCTTCATAGGCATATTCTGCCAATTGATAATTCTTGTCAATTTTATTGGTAGCTAGCATTTCTACCTCAGCCATTCTTGCATTTGCAATTGAAAGCTCTCCACTTTGCACCTGTGGGTCAACCACTTCGTTTTCCATGCTGTCACATGAACTTTGGAGAATCATCACTCCTACACCTAAGATTAAAAGATACTTTTTCATGATTTTATAAAATTTATTTTTGGTTTCGATCTCTGGGGCATTTCCCCTGTTGGACGATTCAAACTTAGGATGGATCGAAATTCTTTACCTCGGAGAATTTATTGAAAATAGGATCCAATTGACGGATGAAGGATTTGAATTGATAGACGCAAAAATCCAATTTAAATCACTGATTTACAGTTTTTTAATAGGACTATTTCATCCGTCAAATGAAAAGACCAATCCATCAATTGAAATGCCCTATTCATCAAAATCAAGCATAAAAAACATCACTAATTCTCTAATTTTCACATGCTTCAAATAGGCATTTTGCCAGAAGCATTAATGGATTTGAGATTAAAACAGCATATCGTGAAAAGCATTCAAGCTTCAGAAATTGAGGAAATCCTCTTACACTTTTCAAAGTCTATGAATACCATAGATTCTGAGGAGGAGCTGCTTTGGGATATGGTCAAAAACTGCATCTCTATTCTGGACTTTGAAGATGCTGTCATTTATCTCATGGATGAATCCGGTAATTTCTTAATTCAAAAAGCTGCCCTTGGGCCAAAAAGTCCAGACGGAAAAGAATTGATCAATGCCTTGAAGATTCCTTTGGGTTCTGGAGTTACGGGAAAAGTCGCCCAAACAGGCCTTCCAATCGTCATCAATGACACCAGGCTCGAACCTGAATACATTCAAGATGATACCTTTCGCCTTTCTGAGTTGGCTGTCCCTATACTTTTGGAAGGAAAAGTAATCGGCGTTATAGACAGTGAAAACTCAAGTGTAGACTACTTTACTGATCAGCATCTGCGAATACTCAATGCGGTAGCTTCTATCTACTCAGGACAAATAGCTCGTCTTAGAGCTGAAAATAAGGCCAAAAAGGAGCAGTTTGAAAGATGGAAAGTCCAGCAACGCATCTATAGAATGCAAATGGAGGCTATTTCCGCACAATTGAGCCCTCATTTTGTATTCAATTCTTTGAATGCCATTCAACACTATATCTTGTTGGAAGACAAGCGAAAATCTCTCCGCTTCTTGAGCATTTTTGGAAAGCTGTTAAGGTATTTTCTGGGGCAGATTCATCAGGAGTCCGTTTTGGTACGGGATGAAATCCAAATGTTGGATTGGTACCTACAGCTCCAAAAGCTGAGGTATGAGGAGAAATTTGTTTACGATATCGAGGAACACAGAGTAGATTCTCTTCCTACCAGTAAAATTCCTGCTGTGGTAGTTCAAAGCTTAATTGAAAACCTTCTTGAAGAACATATCAATCAAAGTCAGGGAAATCTAAAGATCAAAGCCCTCTTTTCTATCAAAGAATTTGAAGTACATTTTAAAGTCCAATTGGAAATCCCTGAAAATGAATGTGAATCCCAGTCAAAATCAGAATATTTTAAAGAATTGACCCCTTGGGAAGATTATGTCAAACTCATTAATGAAATCCGTCCCTACCAGATCAAAAGCCAAGTGAAGCAAGAAAAGTCAGAAAATGGACATTGTTTGAAAGTTGTTGAACTGATTTTTCCTAACTTGATGTAATGAGAAAGACTATTTTTTTAATGCTTTTTCTGGGATTCTTGCTTTCAAACCTTGCCTTCTCGCAGTCCATTTCTCTCAACTATCAAATTCCAATTCCAACTAAAGTCCTTGCTTTAGACACAGTCGCTTCAATCAAACAAATTCAAAATCTATCAGATTTGAGGACTTTCCATGGCTCTGAAAATCTAGGTTCAGCACGTGCAAAGACGAATTATTGGTTTGAAGTTGACTTTTCTGAGTTTTTAGAAAATCATCCTGATTTAGACAGTTTGATATTTTATCCGGTAGGAATCGAAAAAGGAAACCTATTTGTTTGGAATCAAGACCATTTTGATTCGCTATCCTTAAATCGCTTTGAAGAAAATGTCCTCTTGCGGTCTGAGTTCTCAGGCTTGAACTATGTCCCCATCCCCGTTCAAAACCTATTTCATGGGAGCAAGTTATTTATGCGGGTTAATTACATCCGAATTTCACCCAATCTCACCAATAAAGTATTCTATAGCAGCACTCCGCAGGCTCACGCTACTTTTTCACAGTTAGTCAGTAGAAACAGTTTCAAATCCCAGGTACTGGCCTATTTTTTCTTGGGAGTTGCCTTTGTACTGTTGGTTTTTAACCTGATTCTCTTCTCCTATATGAAGGATCGGCAATACATCTATTACGGACTGTTTATCCTGTTCCAATTGATGTATTATTCCCAGATCAGCCCAACTCTAGCCCAGGTTTTCGGCTATCACTATTCAAAGTTCTTTTTCTGGATGACGACCGTTTCCCAAGTCATCATCAATTTGACCTACTTGATGTTTATCAGGCACTTCCTTGATTTCAAGGAAAAGATGCCCAAGTTTGATCGGATCGTGAAAGGGCTTGCTTACGGGCTTTGCGGATTCACTCTCTTGATGGCTGTTTTGGTAATTATTAATCCCTACAGCCGCCTGCAGGCTGATTTGATGAATGTGGAAAGGATTTTTATGGCCACATTCACCTTATTCGCTGTCATTTATCTCTGGAGAAATTACCCAGACAATCTAGTTTGGTTTGTGATTTCAGGAACGGTCATTTTTACTACTGGAGCCCTTTGCACGATGTTTTTGCTTGATCTAGACTACATGGTTGCTGGGTCAGCTGTAGAGAGCATCATCTTTTCCTTTGGTCTTTCTTACAAGATCAAAGCAATCAGTTCACAAAAACAAAAAGCTGAAATCGAGGCCTATCAAACCAAACTCGGTGCACTCCGGGCCCAGATCAATCCCCATTTCATTTTCAACAGCCTAGCCTCTATTCAACACTTGATTAGCAGTGGACAAAATCAAGCAGCACTTCGGTATCTATCCAAGTTCAGCAAGTTTGTGCACCAAGTTTTGGAGAATTCCTTGGACATTCATATTACTTTGGAAAAAGAGATAGAGCTTCTTAAAGTTTATTTGGACCTGGAATCATTACGGTTTGATCATGCTTTTTCCTACGAAATTGAGATTGACCCAGACTCCAATCTTGATCAAGAGGAAGTGCCAATGATGATCGTTCAGCCTTTTGTAGAAAATGCCATCAAGCATGGCTTGCTCCCCAAAAAAGAAGGAGATAGAAAATTGAAAATCCATTTTCACGAATGTGATCTATTTATCCATTGTGAAGTGATGGACAATGGAATCGGAATAACAGCTTCCAAAGCTAATAAAACCCCGAATTCAAGACCTTCCAGAGGCCTGATGCTCACTGAGGAGCGATTGAAAATGGCTCATAAATCCATCGATCGGGAAGAATTGATTCAATTCTCAGATTGTCACCCAGGAACGAAAGTTCTAATCAAAATCCCCAAACTATGAAATCCATCACCGCTGTAATTGTAGAAGACGAAGTACATAGCAGAGAGACATTAAAGAGTTTTTTGAAGGAATTTTGCCCAGAAGTGGAGCTTTTGGATATGGCTACGAATGTGGAAGAAGGCATTCAAAAAATCTCCCAATTGAGGCCACAACTAGTATTTTTGGACATTGAACTCCAGACAGGTACTGGTTTCGATGTCCTTCAGAAAGTCAACCACTTGGATTTTCATCTGATCTTTACTACCGCTTTCGAACATTATGCAATCAAAGCCATCAAGTTCAGCTCTATTGACTATTTACTTAAACCCATAGACATCGATGAACTGGTGATGGCTGTTCAGAAAGCTTTGAAACAAGCTGAGCAGGAGTCCAGACAGAATTTGTTTGAAAACCTACTCAACAATCTCGGTTCAGGAAGCAAAGAGGCTAAAAAGATATGTTTGGCGACTTCAGAGGGCATAGAGTTCATCCCAACTGATCAAATCTCTCACTGTGAGGCAAACGGGTCCTATACAGACTTTTTCTTGACGGATGGCAGAAAAATGATGGTAAGTAAAAACCTGAAGGAATATGAAAACATGCTTTCGGACATGAATTTCATGAGAGTTCACAATAGCTATTTGATCAATCTTTCTGAAGTGAAAAAATTTGTCAAGTCAGAGGGGGGCTATATAGTCATGAATGGAGATCAGCAAGTAAGTATTTCCAATTCCAGACGTGAAGAGTTTTTGAAAAGAATGGGGATTTAGATGAGGCGCTCAAATTTTTTAAAATTAATGCGGCTTCAATTTTGAGTCAAGGGTATACTCCTGTTAACTTAGGTCTTTTACGAATTAACCCTAGCACAAATGGATGCCCTGTTGAAAGAAAAAATTATAGGCCAAGGCATGAGCCCAGGCCCAGTTGAAGAACAAATCAACAACTTTAAGAACGGATTCCCTTTTTTGACCATTACAGCACCTGCCACACCAGTGGACGGGATCAAAGTAATGACTGAGGAAGAGCTCAATCATTTTGTGGAAACCTACCCCATGAATGCAGCCTCCATTGATGTGGTCAAATTTGTCCCTGCTTCTGGTGCAGCATCTCGAATGTTTAAAGATTTGTTTGCTTTCTTGGATGGAGACGGTGATTTGTCCAAAAGTGCTTTCGTTCAGAAGTTCATCGATAAAATAGAAAAATTCGCTTTCTACGATGATCTGAATGCTGTTTTAGAAAATAAAGGAACCAGTATTTCGGATTGTCTGGATAGAAAGGATTACAAAGAAATAGTTGCCTCTCTCCTTTTAGATGATGGATTGGGCTATGGCAATCTCCCGAAAGGTTTGTTGAAATTCCATTCCTATCCAGATGCAAGAAGGACTCCTGCCTATGAGCACTTGGTAGAAGGCATGCAGTATGCGGTAGGACATGGAAATACAGTCCAAATCCATTTCACAGTTTCTCCAGAGCATGAAATCAAGTTTAAGGAAGAAGTCAATGGCATTATTGCCCAATTGGAATCCTTGACTGGATTGAAATTCAAAGTGACATATTCCGAGCAAAAAAGAGCTACCAATACCATTGCCGTTACGATGGAAAATGAACCATTCTTGGAAGAGGATGGAACCCTATTATTCAGACCTGCGGGACATGGTGCCTTATTGGAAAACCTGAATGACATTTCAGCAGATCTGATTTTCATCAAAAACATCGACAATGTTGTTCCTGATAGACTCAAGCCTGAAACCAAAAAGTATAAAATGGCAATAGGCGGACTTCTATTAGAAATCCAAGCCAAAGTTTTTGCCGCCTTGGAAGAATTGAACAGAGAGTTTTCTCAAGACACAGTCGACCAAGCTCAACAAGTCTTTACAGAAGACTTAGGAGCTAAATTGCCTGAAGGTTTTGCTGATAAAACCATGGTGGAAAAGGCCAATTTCCTTAAAAGCAAGCTAAACAGACCCATAAGAGTTTGCGGAATGGTAAAAAATACCGGTGAACCGGGCGGTGGACCTTTTTGGATTTTGGAGGATGATGGAAGTCAATCGCTGCAGATTTTGGAAACAGCACAAATTGACTTGGAGGATCCTGAATCCAAAAAGCATATGATGGCCTCTACCCACTTTAACCCAGTGGATTTGGTTTGTGGAACCAAAGATTACAAAGGCAAAGATTTTGATCTGTTGGAGTATAGAGATATGAAAACAGGTTTCATCACCGAAAAGTCAAAAAGTGGAAGAGATCTAAAAGCATTGGAGCTTCCTGGGCTATGGAATGGTTCGATGTCTGGATGGAATACCCTTTTTGTGGAAGTTCCTTTGATCACGTTCAACCCGGTGAAGACGGTCAATGATCTTTTGAGAGACGAACACCAATAAAAACATTCATGAATTAGAGCTTCACAAACGGTAATGAAAGAGGGGGTTTTCGTATAAGTAGAATATTCACATTCACTTATCGTTTATGTCT
>NZ_JAPPSQ010000018.1 GCF_026652115.1 Algoriphagus sp. PAP.12
TTATTCAATGCTACTTATTGCTTCAATAATGGCCAAAAAACAGGTTTTACCCAGACCATAATGGTATAAAGTGACTAAATCGATCCGAACTACAACTGGAGATCTGATCAATCAATTTAGGGCAAAACAGTTCCATTTGAAAATAGAAATATCTTTCTAAAAATCATTTTCATACGCAAATCATATGCAAATAAAAAAGGAGTTATGAGATTTTAACTCATAACTCCTTGATAATCAAGTCGGGGCGACAGGATTTGAACCTGCGACCACACGCCCCCCAGACGTGTACGCTAACCGGACTGCGCCACACCCCGAAATTTCAATTCATATCGAATATAAAAGTTTATTGCTTATCCACTTTACTCCCCCACCAATCCTCATTTGGTTTCCAGTTTTTATCCAGCATCTCTTTTCTAGCCTTTTCCAATCTTGGCTTCAAAACCTCTCTATAGGATTTCAGCTTCATGTCCAATGAATCCTGACTGAATTGAGGATCTTGCTCTGGATACAAGGCATTTTCACTTTTAAGCCATTGAAGCAATTCATTATCAAGCTTTTCAGCTAATTGTGAAAATTCAACTGATATATCATTCGTTTCCCCAATGTCTTTTCTCAAATCATAAAGCTCAACTCTATCATCTTCCCAATAATGAATCAATTTCATCCCTTCCTTTTGAATAGTAGAATTTGGCTCGCCTCCTTGATTGCCATAATGAGGGTAATGCCAGTAAAGCGCCCTAGATTCCATTTCCTCACCATTCAGTAAAGGAACCAAGCTTTTACCATCAATTTCATTTTCATCAACTTCCACTCCAGCTATTTCAAGGATAGTTGGGAAGAAGTCAGCACCTGAAACGGGAGTTTCAACGACTTCTCCATTATCTCCTTTCCAAGGAATGTATATAAAGTAAGGAACCTTAGTTCCTCCTTCCCACTGATATCCTTTTCCACCTCGCAAAGACAAGCTATTGGTTGAATAATTATCTCCTGAAGCTACTCCTCCATTATCGGAGGTAAAAATCACAATGGTATTTTTATCCATACCTTGTTCCTTTAAGGTTTGAAGTACTGAACCTACCGCTTCATCTACCTGTTCAATCAATCCAGCATAAACTGGATTATCCTGTTTTTTGCGTAAAGGGAGTATTCGTTCCATTTCAAAACCTTCTTTTTCAATCCCCATAGCCTCGGCTTTATCACGATACTTTGACCACTTTTCCTCACTCGTCTGGATAGGTGCATGGACCGCATAAAATGCCAAATAAGCCAAGAATTGAGAGTCTTTGTTTTCAGTAATAAATTGAGAAGTTTCTTTCGCCAATTTCATAGACAAAGTCATCCCTTTTTCCTCGGGAAGGTCTTCTAGATAGGGATTATTGAAAGGAGAAAAATACCCTCCAGTATAAGGCCCTCCGGCATGAAAACCTCCCTTATTAATGTCAAATCCATGATTGGTTGGCAAGGAGGATTGCTCTTCCCCTCCCAAATGCCACTTTCCGGCAAAAAATGTTTTATACCCGACAGTTTTTAAAGCTTCAGGAATAGTTACATATTCATCTTTCAAATAATGAGGATAATCCGGTGGAAGCAGCTTAGTAAACCTGCCATATTTCCTCCACTCTTCTCCAACTGGTGCCCCAATCCAATCAGTCACTTGATGAGTTGCAGTAAATTTCCCTGTCAACAAGCTGGCTCTTGAAGGACTGCAGACGGCACTGGTTGCATATCCATTGACAAAATTCACTCCTTTATTCGCTAGTTCGTCAATATTTGGAGTTTCATAAAACTCACTCCCATTGACGCTCAAATCAGAATATCCCAAATCATCGACTACTATAAAAAGGAAATTTGGTTTCTCTGGAGCTACTTTTTCAACTTTTGAATTGCAGGCAAATAAGGATAAACCAAAAGCTAGGCTATAGAAAGGCTTAAAAGAGTTCATTAAGATATTAATCAGGTAATTCATCAAAAACAGGAATCAAACACTCCCATTTATCTGCATCAGAATCACAAAAAAATGACAACGCCTTTCCTATTTTCAAACTTAGTAGAAAAAATGAATTTAGGCTATTTACCCTAAAAACAAATAGCCGAATTACTCCTAATCACTCACTCCCCAAAATCAATTGGGGTTTCTCTCCTTAAAGAAAACTGAATGAAAAGTATTGGAACAGCAAGTTGGGCATAAACTTGCCATTGGATTTAACTCCTGCGCTTTTCTCATAGCTTCAGGTCCATTATTAAACGGACCCAGATAATCCCTGTCCAAGGATCCGGGAATGGATTCACAATCCCTTTCATGGATTTCAAAATTTCCTTCTTGATTAGGTTTTGAAGACAGGTAAAAGAATTTCATAAGGAGTAGTTAAAATTTATAATCAAAAATACACCCCTTACTAACAGGAGAAAATACCCTATACAGGGTATTTTGCAGCTGAAACTCAAAATTTTTAAGCTCCAAAAATCATATTATATAACTTTTCTAATAAAGCCTAGGAATTATACCTGTCAAATAATTCAAGCCATTCTTGGTCTAAAGTCAAACTAGGTCTTTTCTCTCCAGCTCTTCGATACCAGTAATCAGCATTCCATTGGTCCCCTTCTTTTCTATGCAGATAAGCGTGTATTCTTGCCGCTGATTTCCCTTCCAATTGGTCCACTTGATCATGAGCCAAATCCCAATTTCCTTTCAAATCGTACCACAAAGACTTTAACTCCGGAGAGAAAGTATTTAATGGTGCTTCGAGATTTTTAAAGGTTTCTAAATCCATTTTTAATAGTAAGATTTAATACATTCAATACTAGGTTCACTCAAAATTGTAAATTCTTTGAATTAAGATGAAAAATAAACGAAGCTTTCTCCATCTCTCAATTCTTTTTTCCGTCATTTTTTGGTTATCGAATTCAGCTTATAGCCAATCCACCAAAAATCTTGAGGTAGAAATAAAAAAATTAGTGGAAGGATTTCATGGAGATGTAGGAATTTACATCCAGAAGCTTGGCAATGATGAAAAAATCGAAATAAATTCTGACACAGTATTCTCTACCGCTAGTATTGTCAAAATACCCATAATGCTCGGGATTTTTGATAAAATAGAAAAAGACGAACTCTCATTTCATCAAACCTTGATGTACCGAGATTCTATTAAATATGGTGGATCTGGGTTAATGCAGTTTTACCAAGATTCAACCCAAACAGATTTGAGAACATTAATTGCCTTGATGCTAAGCTATTCCGATAATACTACATCTTTATGGAACCAGGCATTGGCAGGAGGAGGCGCTCAGATCAATGAATTGATGGATAAACTAGGATATACTCACACTAGGGTCAATAGCCGAACTCCAGGCAGAGAAAAAATTTGGGAAAAATACGGTTGGGGACAAACCTCCCCTAAAGAAATGGCTGACATCTTGATTCGTATCTACCAAAAAGATTTGATTTCACCAGCTGCATCAGAAATGATGTATAGATTACTTTCCAATACTTTCTACAATGATTATGCTCTAAGCCAAATTCCACCGGGAGTTAATGTTGCGAGCAAACAAGGGATGGTAAACGCATCCAGATCAGAGGTATTTCTTGTAAATGGACCGGAAAGTGACTTTGTGGTAGCAATATTCACTGATCATAATGAAGATACAAGCTGGAGTCACAACAATGAGGCGTGGGAATTAACCAGAAAAATCACTCATCTTGTTTGGAATCATTTCAACCCCAAGAATCCCTATTCCCCAGCTGCTGGATCACAAAAATATTTGGAAGGATTAGGCTATGAATGATCATTATCATCTATTTACCCCGTTTTAATAAATAGATAATTTCTAGACACTTAAACGAATACGCATCAAACCCAATCAATCACTGCCAAATAATTAAAAAATCAAATCATTTTTTAATTTAATGACAATAAACATCGTAATACCTCGATAAAAACCACTTTTTATTCGGAGTTGGCAGGTTTCTTAGAAATTATATATTTGCTCAATTAATAATTAACCAAAACAACTGAGTAAATAAATTTATGGAACAAGCGGTGATATATCTGGTCCCTGCATTAGGCATACTGGGATTGATCGTAATGGCGATCAAATCCGCCTGGGTTAGCAAGCAAGCCACGGGCGACAAAAACATGATGGAATTAGCAGGCTACATCGCCGATGGAGCTATGGCATTCCTCAAGGCAGAATGGAAGGTTTTAATATATTTTGCCATCATAGCTGGAATTCTTTTGGCCTGGTCCGGAACCACTGTGGAAACCTCCAGCCCAATCATCGCAGGTTCATTTCTTATAGGTGCAGTATTCTCTGCTTTTGCCGGCTACATCGGCATGAACATCGCCACAAAGGCCAATGTAAGAACTACACAAGCCGCCAGAACCAGCTTAAAGCAAGCTTTGAAAGTTTCATTTACAGGTGGTTCCGTAATGGGCCTTGGGGTGGCAGGATTAGCTGTACTTGGGTTAGGCTCTCTGTTTATTGTTTTCTACCAAATGTTTGTAGTAAGTGCTGGTGCCGGTGTCAATGGAATGGAAATGGAAAAAGCCCTGGAAGTTCTAGCTGGTTTTTCATTAGGTGCTGAATCAATTGCCCTTTTCGCAAGAGTTGGCGGTGGTATCTATACTAAAGCAGCTGACGTTGGAGCTGACTTAGTTGGAAAAGTGGAAGCTGGAATTCCAGAAGATGACGTAAGAAACCCTGCCACTATTGCTGATAACGTTGGTGACAACGTTGGTGACGTTGCCGGTATGGGGGCCGATCTTTTTGGTTCTTATGTAGCAACCATTCTTGCCACCATGGTATTGGGCAGAGAAATCGTTTCTGCAGACAATTTTGGAGGAATAGCTCCAATTCTACTTCCGATGGTTCTGGCAGGATTGGGTATCGTATTTTCTATCATGGGAATGGCATTCGTCACAGTAAAAGACGAAAAAGGGGATGTCCAAAAAGCCCTGAATATGGGAAATTGGTCTTCTATTGTTTTCACAGGTATCGCATCTTTCTTTGTAGTAAATCATATGCTTCCTGAAAATCTAGAGATCCGAGGATATGAATTCACCAATATGGATGTATTCTATGCTATCATTTTGGGACTTGTAGTAGGAACTTTGATGTCTATCATCACCGAATACTATACTGCAATGGGAAAAAGACCTGTTTCTTCTATTGTAAAACAATCAGCTACTGGACACGCTACCAATATCATTGGTGGGCTTTCTGTAGGAATGGAATCAACAGTACTACCTATATTGGTATTGGCAGGTGGTATTTATGGCGCTTATGAATTTGCCGGTTTATATGGTGTAGCAATCGCTGCAGCTGGTATGATGGCAACAACAGCAATGCAATTGGCTATTGATGCATTTGGACCGATAGCAGATAATGCCGGAGGTATTGCAGAAATGAGTCAACTTCCAGAAGAAGTAAGAGGTAGAACAGACATCTTAGATGCTGTAGGTAATACTACCGCTGCCACAGGAAAGGGATTTGCTATCGCTTCGGCTGCATTGACTTCTTTGGCTCTTTTTGCAGCATTTGTTGGTATTGCAGGAATCGATGCCATTGATATTTATAAAGCGCCTGTATTGGCAGGCTTATTTGTAGGTGGTATGATTCCATTTATCTTTTCTTCCTTGGCAATTGCAGCTGTAGGTAGAGCTGCCATGGACATGGTCAATGAAGTTCGTCGTCAATTCAAGGAGATCCCTGGAATCATGGAATACAAGTCCAAGCCAGAATACGATAAGTGTGTTGAGATCTCAACAAAAGCTTCTATCCGCGAGATGATCGCACCGGGAGCCATTGCCTTGATCACTCCTATTATAGTTGGTTTCGCATTTGGGCCAGAGGTTTTGGGAGGCTTATTGGCAGGTGTAACAGTATCGGGGGTATTGATGGGAATGTTCCAATCAAACGCAGGAGGCGCTTGGGATAATGCTAAAAAATCCTTCGAAAAAGGTGTAGAAATCGACGGTGAGACCTACTTCAAAAAATCCGAGCCGCATAAAGCTTCCGTTACAGGTGATACCGTGGGTGATCCTTTTAAAGACACCTCAGGCCCATCCATGAATATTTTGATTAAATTGATGTCAATCGTAGCCTTGATAATTGCACCACATATAAGTAAAGGTGTTCACGGTGGACATGCTATGGCAGAAAAAGTAGAAGTAAAGAAAGAGATCAAATATGAAAACGGTAAAAAAATAGTGACCGAGACTAAAAAGATATTTAAGTAACAATTACATAAACCCAACTGAAAAGGCTGCCCAATGGTAGCCTTTCATTTTTTATACAGATTATCAGCTTATTGCAAATTTCACATATATATTATTGCATAAACATGCAAAAGAGAATATTATTTTGAACGAGAAAAAAATAATCTCCTCCCATCAAAAAATTAACTTAAAACTTGAATTTAGGTCTACAAACTTTTTAAATTAAGCAATCAATCAAATTAGGAAGGATTTAAAACCCTCAAAAACTTAGAAAACTAGGTTTTTTTAACCCAAACAAAGAAAAAAGCGAAGGAACTTCAACCGCATATTTTGCGCATTTTTGTGCTGTATTTGACTGCATATCTTGAAATATTCATATCTAAAACGGTAAAATAATGCAAGAAGTGATTGATAAACCAATTTTATAATCTATAAACTCAATTCAAATGAAAAACTGCTACAAATCAGCGATGCTTCTCTTGATTGGTTTTTTGGCGTCCATATCATTGTATGCCCAACAAACTGTATCTGGGAAAGTCACCGCATCTGAGGATGGTTCTCCGCTTCCCGGAGTAAGTATTCTCATCAAAGGAACCTCGACAGGTTCTGTTTCAGACATTGATGGAAATTATTCCATCTCGGTACCAGAATCAGGATCGGTTTTGGTTTTTTCCTTCATAGGCTATGAGACTAAGGAGGTTACTGTTGGCTCATCTAGCCAAATAAATGTATCACTCAGTGTCGAAGAATCGGAACTCGATGAATTCATTGTGACTGCTTTTGGTATTTCTCAGGAGAAAAAAGCCCTTGGCTATGCCGCTCAAAGTATTGATGCAAACGAAATCACCAAAACTAAGCAAAACAATGTTGTCAATGCCTTACAGGGTCAAGTTGCTGGTGTACAGGTCACCAATTCTGGTGGTGCTCCTGGTCAATCTGCAAGAATTATCATCAGAGGTATCAACTCTTTGGATCCATCTGCTGACAACCAACCATTATTCGTTGTCGATGGCGTACCGGTAGACAATTCAACTGTTGAAGCTTCTGGTACTCCTAGAGGGATGTCAAATAGAATTGCGGATATCAACCCTAATGATATCGAATCCATGTCTGTCTTGAAAGGCGCTGCAGCTACAGCACTTTATGGTGTCCGTGCAGCTAACGGTGCTGTAATCATCACCACCAAAAAAGGAAAAGCAGGCCAAGTAAGAGTGAATTTTAATTCTTCTGTTGGCTTGGACAACTTGGTGAAAAAGCCTGAACTCCAAAATCAATATGGTCAAGGCTTTAGTGGTGTCAGAGATGATTCTAGTTTCTGGCCTTCCTGGGGTGCTAGTTTTGCTGAAGAAAATGACCCTAACTATGTATATCAGGACAATTGGAACAGAGCTTTTGACACCGGATTACAAGTCGACAATAGCTTAAGTGTTTCTGGTGGTAATGAATCAGCAACATTCTATGCTTCTCTGGGTAGATTGGATCAAAAAGGGATCATTCCTTTCTCCACTTGGGATAGAACAAGTGCGAAGTTTTCAGGAACTGTAAAAGTCAGTGAAAAATTCAATTTCTCTGGATCCATGAACTACACCAATTCAGGTGGTAACCGTGTTCCTCATGACAGATTCTTGGAAAGAATGATGTATTGGTCAGAATCCACTGACGTAAGAGATTACATCAATGAAGATGGTACCATGAAAACTTATGGAAACACCAACCCGATCTATGATGCGAGATTTGCAACCTATAAAGATGATGTAAACCGAGTGATCGGTAACATGAACTTCAATTACAGCCCAACAGATTGGATGACTCTATCTTATAGAGTAGGTATTGATAATTATACTGATTCCAGAGAAGAAATCACTCCTGGACCTAAAGGCATAGACGGAGAGGTAGCCTTAAGCTCAACCGGTTTTATTGAAGAAACTAGAATTGTTTCCCGTGACCTAACTTCGAACTTTTATATCAGTCTGAAAAAACAATGGAATAACGACTGGAATACAAGTTTAAGACTTGGAAATGACGTCTTTGAAAGAAAATATGACAGAGTTTCTCTTTCTGGTAGCAACTTCGTAATACCTGGCTTTTACAATGTAAATAACACAACTCAGGTATTTGCCAGCCAAGGAAAAAGCATCCGTAGACTGGTGGGTTTCTATGGAGATTTGATGGTTGATTATAAAAACTTCTTGTTCTTAAACGTAACGGGAAGAAATGATATCTCCTCAACTCTTCCTAAATCCAACAATTCATTCTTCTATCCCTCTGTGAACTTGGGATATGTTTTCAGTGAAAACTTTGACCTTCCTTCTTGGATCACATTTGGAAAGTTGAGAGCTTCTTGGGCTCAGGTAGGTAAAGACACCAATCCTCACATTTTGGGAGCTACTTTCGTTTCTCCAAGTGTCTTCCCATTGAACGGCCAGGTTGGTTTCTCCAGAAATTCGACTTTCGGAGATCCAGAATTAAAGCCTGAATTGACCACTTCCATTGAATTCGGTACCCAAATGGCTTTCTTCAACAACAAGGCAAATCTGGATGTAACTTACTATAAGTCAAATGCAGTGGATCAAATCATCCCGGTTCCGATTTCAGATGCAACAGGATTTTCATCCTATATCACCAATGCTGGTGAGATTGAAAACAGAGGTTGGGAAATCGTATTAGGCGGAACTCCTGTAGAAAGCGGAGATTTCAGATGGGATGTTACAGCTAACTTGACAACCAATAAAAACGAAATCAAAGCCATTCGTGAAGGAATCGATCAGATCGTCGTTGGATCTCAGTTTGGTTATGTAGGTAGTACAGTAACCATGATTTTGAAAGAAGGTGAAGCATATGGAAATATCTATGGATCTAGCTATGTAAGACCGGGAGCGGCTGAAGGGGCTACTGAATTAGACCGAGACCTTCCTATGTTGATCGGTTCAAACGGTTTTCCAGTAAGAACAGGAAACCAACTTATTTTGGGAAATGCAGTTCCTAAATTCTTTGGAGGATTGAGAAATGAGTTCTCTTATAAAGGATTTGAATTCTCATTCCTGATAGATTTCAGAGCAGGATTACAACAATACAATCAGTTCGCAAACTTCTTGGCAGCATTCGGAAAACAGAAAGACTCTGAAAGAAGAAATGACATCGTGGTATTCCCAGGAGTTTTGGCTGATGGATCTGAAAACACCAAAGAAGTTTGGTTAGGTCAAGGTGTTGGACCTGATGGAGTCGATTATGGAGCTGGATACTGGAGAAATGCCTATCGGGCAATTTCAGAAAACTTCGTAAATGATGCAAGTTTCATCAAGTTGAGAAATGTAACCTTGGCATATAGTCTTCAACAAAATGTATTGGAAAGAACTCCTTTCCGTTCTGCAAGACTTTCTGTCGCTGCCAACAATATCATCCTTTACACCCCATGGGATGGATTTGATCCTGAATCATTCTCTGCCGGAGCCGGCGGAAATGCCGTAGGATTTACCGGTCTGGGCTTCCCAGGCGTACAAAGCGTATTCTTCACTTTGAACTTGGGACTGTAAACCTTAAAGCACGAAAACGATGAAATATAGAAATAAATTAACGGCTATAATGGGAGCATCAGTGATCCTGATGACCTCTGCATGTGACTCCTTTTTGGATGTCAATGAAAACCCCAACAACCCTGAGGATGCCCCTATCACAGGATTGCTGACAAACAGTACCTATGAAACTTCTCTTAATGTTTATAGAGGAGGAAGTGCCATCAGCAATTACGTCCAATATTTGGCTTCTCCAAACCCAAGTAGTTCCTCTGACATCATGGACCCCACTGATTTCAGTGGCACCTGGTTCAGCTTATACAATGTCATGACCGATTTGGATGTGATCATCAAGAAAAGTGAGGAGCAGGATGCTGGTCATTACAAAGGTGCTGCTCAAATCTTAATGGCCCTAAACTTAGGGATGACAGTGGATTTCTTTGGAGATGTTCCATTTTCTCAAAGTTTCAACTTTGAAACTGTAACTCCTGCTTATGATGATGATCAGCAACTTTACAACCAAATTATAAATATGCTTGATGAAGGAATCGCCAACCTTCAAGGCAGCACTTCTATTTCTATGGATGCAGATGACTTTATCTATGGAGGAGATGTGGATGCTTGGATCAAATTTGGCAATACTTTAAAAGCAAGGTTCTTACTTCACACGAAGGGTTCCTCTGCCTACAGTGCCTCAGAGATTCTTTCTGCAGTAGACGCTGGGTTTACATCTAATGATGATGATGCAAAAGTAGTTTTCTTTGAGCAGCGATTTAATCCTTGGGCTCAAGTAGCAATCAATAATGAAAACCTACTATTGGGAGGTTGGATATCCGAACAGTTTGTTCAAGCTTTGGATGGCACTACATATCCAGCAGTCGATCCAAGATTGCCTTTGATGATTGGCACCACTGATAATGGAGAATATATCGGAACTGTCAATGGGGCAGGTAGAGGTGATGCTCCAGAACAAGGCGCAAGATCTACATTGATACCTGGTCAATATTACACTTCTACGCTTTCTCCATTGATGATAGCGACTTTCGCAGAATTGAAGTTTATCGAGGCTGAAGCTGCGTTGGATACCGACAAAGACCGAGCATATGCAGCCTATTTAGCTGGAATTGAGGCTCATATGGATATGTTGGGCGTTTCTAATGAAGCTAAAGCTGCCTATCTAGCAGATGCAAGCGTGAGTGTGGGTGCAGATGCTTTGACAATCGATGACATTATGAAAGAAAAATGGGTTGCTCTTTTCTTGCATCCAGAAACCTGGAATGATGCCAGAAGATTTGATTATGGATACAAAGACATGGATTTGCCTGCAAACTTAAATCCTGACTTGAACAATCAATTCATCAGAAGATTGGCTTACCCAGCCAGCGAAGTCAGTAGAAATGGAAACAATGTTCCTTCTGTGACCCTTTTGGATAGAATCTGGTGGGATCAATAAAATTTAACAATCCTATTAAGTCTCCTGCGCAAATGCAGGAGACTTTTTTATTTTAACAGTATGAAAAAACTTTTACTCGCCCTTGCGGTATTGACTAGTTCCTGTACCGTTCAAAAAATCAATAAAAGCTTCACCAAATCCGATGTTTTTGACAAAGGGCATTTGGGTTTTATGCTTTTGGATCCAGATAAAGACAAAGTTTTGGTCGATATCAATTCTGATAAATATTTTATCCCTGCATCCAATACTAAACTTTTCACTTTTTACACTTCCTACACCGTTTTGGGCGATGAGTTGGTCAACGGTCTGAACTACCTGGAGAGAGGAGATTCATTGATCTTCTGGGGAACAGGTGACCCAAGTCTGCTTCATCCTGACTTGAAAAATGATGTCGTGATCGATTTTCTGAAAAAATCCGACAAGCAACTGTATTTGTTGGACAACTTTGACCAAGTGGATGCATTTGGTCCGGGTTGGTCTTGGGACTGGTACAATGCCTACTATGCTACCGAAAGATCATCCATGCCGATTTATGGAAATGTCGTCCGATTTAAGCAAGAGGATGGTGAAAGTAAGTTCAGAGTAATTCCGGATAAATTCATTTCGAAGCTGGAGGGAAAAGGTACCGAAAATTGGAATGGATATAGATTTCGGAGGGATCACCTCAATAATGAATTCACTTTCCAAATCCCTACCGAAGCTTATACAAAAGAGTTTGAAACAGATATCCCTTTTATCACTTCAGCAAAATTGACAGCACAGTTTCTTTCTGATGAAAGCGGTAAAGAAATCAACTTGATCAAAAACTCCCGTTATCTGGAAATGGATCCAAAAAAGCTCCAAACAGCTCCTGCGGATAGTATTTATGCTCAAATGATGAAAATCTCTGACAATTTCTTAGCAGAGCAACTGATGCTTTTGGTGTCGGACCAGCTGAACAATAAACTCAGCACCAGAGATGCAATTGATTATGCGAAAGAAAACCTATTGAAAGACCTTCCAGATGAACCGATTTGGTATGATGGTTCGGGCTTATCGTCCAGAAATATGTTTACACCTCGCTCTATTATTGCGCTTTTAGGAAAAATCAGAACCGAAGTTCCTTTGGAAAAAATCAAGGCCTACTTCCCTGCCGGAGGAGAATCAGGCACTATCCGAAGCTGGTATCCTGCCGATGAAGGGCAACCTCCCTACATCTATGCCAAAACCGGGACATTAAGCATGACCAATGCTCTAAGCGGATATTTGATTACCAAGTCAGGAAAAATCCTCCATTTCTCTTGTATTTTCAATAATTACGCAATCCCTTCCAGTGAATTGAAAACCGAATTGCAGAAGGCCTTGTACCAAATCCATGACAGCTATTAATTAATGAAAAAGCAAAGCACCTTCCTCCTAGCATTCTTATTCTTCTCCATGGCTTCCTTTGCTCAAAGGTTCACGATGGCTGAAGTGGGAAAATTCTCTTTCCCCTCAGAACTAACCAGTTCACCTAATGGCGAAAAAATTGCCTGGGCTATGAATGAGCAAGGAAAACGAAACATTTATTTCGCCAAAGGTCCAGATTTCAAACCAGTCAAAATGACTCAATTCAATGAGGATGACGGACAGGAAATCAGCAGTCTGCAATTTACAGCTGATGGAAACTGGTTGGTTTTTGTAAGGGGCGGAGACCATGGAGGAGGAAATGCATCCTCAACAGTCAATGCCCAAAACCTACCCACCCTTCCCAAAGTGGAAATTTGGAAAATAGCAATCGATGATCCTCATCCGACTCCGATTTTGGAGGGAGATGATTTTACACTTGGACCTCAAAATCAACTTTTATATCTCAAAGGTGGACAGGTTTGGACTGCAGATTTGGAAGGTATAAACAAGCCCTTCCAGCTCTTTCAGGTTAAAGGGAATGTCAATTCACTGGAGTTTTCCCCAGATGGAAAAAAACTGGCTTTCACCGTTAGCAGAGGAGGCCATCAATTACTGGGAATCTATGAAAATCAAGAGACTCCCATCCATTGGATTGAGCCTTCGTTTCACAGATATTCTCAACCCAAATGGTCTCCAGACGGAACCAAAATCGCTTTTATCAAAACACTAGGTGGTCAGGGAGCAGCATTTTCACTCTTAGAGCCAAGACATGTCCCATGGGAGATTTGGATTGCTGAAGTAGAATCTGGTGAGGGGAAGCAGCTTTGGAAATCACCTGAAACACTAAGAGGTTCTTACCGCTATTTCTTCTTCTCTTTTCCTAATGAAGAGGAGCTGATTTTCGAGTCCTATCAAGATGGTTGGCAACATTTGTACTCTTTGAATTTGAACACTGAAGAAACAAAGCTTCTTACTCCTGGTGATTACATGGTCGAGCAGATCAAATTAAGTCCAAGTAAGAAAAAAGTCCTTTTCTCAGCAAATACAGGTACTCAAAAGGAAGACCTAGACCGGAGGCATATCGGGAGTATTGATTTAGCTACAAAACAACTCACCTGGGAAACTTCTGGAACAGGAATCGAAGCCTATCCAGTAGCTGTCGGAAATAATGGAACACTAGCTTATTTTTCTGCAGATGCTCAAAGATCGCATTTGGTGACAATCCAAAATTCAAAAGGAACCCAACTTTTACAGGAGGAGATCATACCTTCTGACTTTCCTCAAAAATTACTCGTCACTCCAAAACAGGTCAGCTTTATAGCCCCGGATGGAACCACTGTTTACGGCCAACTTTTTGAAAAAGAAGGTGGGCCTGCAAAAAAGCCGGCTGTCGTTTTCGTACATGGTGGACCTCAAAGGCAGATGCTTTTGGGGTGGAGCTATATGGACTATTACTCCAACACCTACTCAATCAATCAATATCTGGCAGAATTGGGATTTGTCGTTCTTTCCGTCAACTATCGCTTGGGAATTGGTTATGGATATGAGTTTCACCGGCCAGCTTATGGCTATTACCAGGGAGCGGTTGAATATCAAGACATCAAAGCTGGAGGAGAGTTTTTAGCATCTCTTCCTCAGGTCAATTCAGAGAAAATCGGGATCTATGGAGGAAGTTATGGAGGCTATTTGACTTCATTGACTCTGGCACGAGACTCAAAACTTTTCAAAGTAGGAGTTGATATTCATGGGGTTCATGACTTGGATGGTAGATACGATTTGCCGGAAGGCTATGAAGTGGCACCCGATTATGAAAAAGCCAAAGAAATTGCCTGGAAATCCTCTCCAATGCCTGATCTGAAAACCTGGACATCACCTGTTCTGTTCATTCATGCAGACGATGACAGAAATGTTGCAGTCAGCCAAACCACAGATTTAATCCGTAGATTTGATGAAATGGGCAAGCCATACGAATCTATTTTGATTCCAGGAGATACACATCATTGGATGAAATGGGAAAATATGATCCGAGTGGATCAAGCTACAGCAGATTTCTTAAAAAAACACCTAATGGATTAAAACATGGCTGAAAACAAAACCCAACCTACAGATGCATCGGTTGATGAGTTCATCAATCTAACCGAATCTCCTAAAAAGCGAGAAGATGCCTTCCGCATCAAAAAAATCATGGAAGAAGAGACCGGTGAAAAAGCCGTGATGTGGGGACCTTCCATCATTGGTTTCGGCCAGTATCATTACAAATATGAATCAGGAAGGGAGGGCGATTTTCTGATTACGGGGTTTGCCCCAAGGAAATCTGCAATTTCTCTGTATCTCTTGGGCTGTATGGAAACCAGTTTTGACGAGCTATTTGCAAGACTAGGAAAATATAAGACTGGGGCATCTTGTGTATATATCAATAAATTATCCGATGTAGACGAGACAGTACTCAGAGAATTAATCAGAACAGCCTATCAATACATGAAAGATAAATATCCGACGAAATGATTTTCCACATCCTCAATGGCGATGCACTTTCCTACCAATTCCCAAAGGACATCCCCGGTGAAAAAATTATTTTTAGGGAATGCCTGGTGGATGGACCAGTCCATGCTGATTCAGAGGAAGAATTTTGGAAAAAGCGAAAAGAATTTATTGAGTTAGAGTTTTCGGAGGCCGACTATGATTCTTATTCCAAGGCTGAAATTTTAAAAATCACACAAATTCCAGCAGAATCCAAAGTTTACTTTTGGTTCGAAGAAGACCTGTTTTGCCAAGTGAATTTCTGGAAGGCCTGCACTTTGTTACCAACTGCTTTTAATCAAGCGTTTTTGGTTCTTCCTGGAAAAGATTCTCCTTATTCTTTTGCTCAGGTAAGTCATGAAAATTTGATTTCCAATTGGAAAAACGCCCAGGAATTAGGCGCGGAAGACATTCCAGTTTTTCGAAACTTATGGAGTTATTTTCAAAATTCCGAGCCTCAAAACGCCTTGAAAATAAGCCCTGAAGTTGAAGTTAAATTCCCTTTTTTAATTCCAGCGATCAAAGCTTGGAAAGAGATGATTCCAAATGAAAACTCTGAAGGTCTTCCAAAAGAAGAGTTGAAGAAAATACAAACAGAACTCCACACAGAGGATTTTGGGGAGATTTTTAGAGAATTCCACCGAAGACTTCCTATCTATGGGTTTGGTGACACGCAAGTGTTTAAACTTTGGGAAAGCATAAAAAAGGGGAGCTGATTGCTCCCTTTACTCATTCAATCCCCTCTAAAAGATCCTGTGCTTTTTGAAGTGCCTTGTCATATTTCCTAAAAGCCCAACTTCCAAAAATATAAACGCATATCAAACCAATTGGCACATATACTATCCAAAACTTCGTATTGGAAATCATATCTACCCTTCCCAATAGCTCGGCCAAAGGTGGTAATATCGTGATTGCAAACATACCTGAAAGAATCAATGTTACTTTTTGGAAATTCCTGAAAAACACACTGTTCTTTTTAAATTTTTGCAACAATTCCATTGGGCTTTCTCCTACGATATCTAGTTTATTCAACTTATATAAAGTAATCAGACTGATCGTAGGAAGAATGATCATAATGGCAGTGTTGAAAACAACAAACACTTGGTTAACAGGCAACTGCAACCTTTCAAACTGGGTAATGAAATAGGCCGCGTAAATAAAGGAGATAACACTCCCTAATATTTCTGGGAGATAGATTTTTCCCAGACTGTTCTGATATTTTTTTCTAGTCATTTTCATTAGTTCTTCTTTCTTGATTTTTTCTTGATTTTCAACTTTTCCACTGAGATCACCCCAAATGGATTTCATTTCTTCGAGTTCCATGATTATGTACAATTAATAGGTTTGAACTCCTTTTCTAAGCTTTTCTTTGATGCGGGAAAGTCGCGTTCCAACATTGGTAACACTGATTCCGACGATTTCTGCTATTTCTTCATGGTTTTTACCTTCCAGAAATAAAAAGACAATACCACGATCCAGCAGTCCCAGTTTCCTGATCTCAGCATACATCTGTCGGATTTGCTCTTCTTTTTGGGAATCGTCGTCCTCCATCAGGTTCAATTCCAAACCATCCATGGGTACTGCAGTTACCCGCTTTTTAGATCGGTTTAGATTGGTTATCGCAGTATTCATTCCCACCCGATATAGCCAGGTACTTGGCTTGGAGGCTTTTTTGAATTGGTCAAAAGACTTCCATGTCTGATAGACTATTTCCTGACACAAATCCTCCTGCTCTTCTCGATCGCGGGTATAGATGGTCGCGATTTTGTAGATCAGTCCCTGATTTTCCTGAATGAGTTGAATAAATTCGTCCTCTCGCTTCATGAATTAGCTTTTGACATATTAGTCTGAAGGAAAAGCAAAAAATCACACTAGCCTCTCACTTTTTTTCAAAAACTAAATAGAAATTTCGATTTGAGCCTCCACAATCTCTTAAATTCACATTATGCAATGGTTTCTGGACTTCCCAATTTCGCCACTTCCCCATCAAATCACCAATCAAAGTAAAATCCTAAGTATGGGTTCTTGCTTCGCTGATGTGATCGGAGGAAAAATGCAAAACGTCAAATTCGACACTTTGGTCAATCCTTTCGGCACCATTTTCCATCCTTTGATTTTGGGCGATCTTTTGGATCATGCCATTTTCAAAGATGAATTGGATATCGAAGGAATTTTAGAAAGAGATGGACTCTTTTTTCATTATGGAGTTCATTCTGACCTAAAAGGAAAAAGCAAAGTAGATCTTGGTCAGAAATATTTATCACAAATTCAGCGAACCAAGGAATATCTAGAAAAAGGAAGTCATTTGATTTTGACTTTTGGAACTTCATGGATCTATGAACTTCCTGAGTATGGAAGAGTCGCCAATTGTCACAAGCAGCCTCAAAAGCTTTTTGAGAAAAGGCTTGCCTCACTGGAGGAAATGCAAAGTCACCTAGCTCATGTCTTTGGAAACATATCCAGAGCCTTCCCCCAACTCAAAATCATCTTGACAGTCAGCCCAGTCAGGCATACTAAAGATGGTATTTCCGAAAATCAACTTAGTAAGAGCCTTTTGAGAGTCCTTTGCGGTAACCTTGAAAAGCAATTCGACTTTGTAAGCTATTTCCCCGCATATGAAATTATGATGGATGAATTACGGGATTACAGGTTTTATAAATCCGATTTGATCCATCCAACAGCGGAGGCTGAAAATTACATTTGGGAAAAATGGAAAAAGGCTATTTTCGATGCAGATACGAAGCAAAAAGTGACAGAAATCGCTAAAATCCAGCTTGAATTAGCCCATCGACCTCTTAATCCAGAATCGGATTCACATAGAAAGTTTCAACAAAACTTATTAGCTAAACTGGAACGATTGGATGGAGAATTTGATTTTTCAAAAGAGATCAAAGACCTCCAAGGGTTATCAAAACCCAAGTAGCAACAACAAACAAATCTTAGATAAATACGATTTAACCCCTTGGAGGTCAAACCTTCGAACCTTTCAACTTATCACCCCTATGAACCGCCTTATCAATTCCCAAAGTCCTTACCTCCTACAGCATGCACATAATCCTGTGGATTGGTTTCCTTGGGGACCCGAAGCTCTCAGGAAAGCTGAAATTGAAAACAAGCCGATTTTGGTTTCAATTGGCTACTCTGCCTGCCATTGGTGTCATGTTATGGAGCGGGAAAGTTTTGAGGATGAGATTACTGCAGACTTGATGAATGATCATTTTGTCTGCATTAAGATCGATCGGGAAGAAAGGCCAGACTTGGACAATATCTACATGGATGCGGTTCAGGCTATGGGATTACAGGGGGGTTGGCCCTTGAATGTATTCTTGATGCCCAATCAAAAGCCATTTTACGGAGGCACCTATTTCAAAAATGACCAATGGAAAGGCTTATTGGCCAACATTGCAAATGCCTTTGAAAACCATCATGATCAGTTGGCAGAGAGCGCTGAAGGCTTTGGTCACAATCTGAATCGATCGGAAATTGAAAAATATGGAATACAAGCAGGAGAACCAGATTTCGATCCAGATGACCTGATTGAAATCAGCTCTAAACTAAGCTCTCAATTTGACAAAGAATGGGGCGGGATGAATCGCATTCCCAAGTTTCCCATGCCTGCCATTTGGAATTTCGTCTTGGATTATGGCTTTATTTCCAAAAATCAGGACCTACTAGATTCAGCCTATTTCACTTTGAAGAAAATCGGAATGGGTGGAATATATGATCAGCTTAGAGGAGGATTTGCTCGGTATTCAGTAGATGGGGAATGGTTTGCTCCTCACTTTGAAAAGATGCTCTATGACAACGGACAGTTGCTGGAGCTCTATTCCAAAGCATTTCAAAAAAGTCAAGATCCAATTTTTTTGGAAAAAATCACCGAAACCATCGGATGGCTCAAATCAGAAATACTAACTCCTGAAGGAGCTTTTGAGGCCGCCCAAGATGCGGATAGCGAAGGGATAGAGGGGAAATTCTATACCTGGAGATATTCCGAGCTTCAAGAAATAGTCGGAGATGAAATGCCTTGGTTCAGCAAATTGTACAATCTAAAAATCCATGGCAATTGGGAGGATGCCGTGAATATTCTTTTTCAAACCCAGTCTTATGAAGAAGTCGCTTTGGAATTCAAAATGAGCGAATCCGAACTCCTTGAAAGACTAAATCCCATCAAAGCAAAGCTTCTTAAAATCAGAAACCAGCGAATATTCCCTGGGAAAGATGATAAAATCTTAGCAGGATGGAATGGCTGGATGAGTGCTGGTTTGATTCAAGCTTTCATCTCAACTCAAGACAAATCTATCTTTCAATTGGCATTGGATAACCTTGACTTCATTCAAGAAAAAATGATACTAAATGGAGTGCTGTTCAGATCTTATAAAAACAATCAAGCTTACACACCCGCCTTTTTAGAAGATTATGCCGCAGTCATTAAAGCTTCTTTGATGGCCTATCAGACAAGTGGTAAAGAAAACTATCTGAAATTGGCCAAGTCATTGACTGATTTTTGTCTAGATCATTTCTACGATGAAGTTGATGGTTTTTTCTTTTTCAATAATCCAGACGCTGAGAAGTTGATCGCCAACAAAAAGGAGCTTTTTGACAATGTGATTCCCGCCTCCAATTCCGTGATGGCAAGAAACCTCCACCATTTGGCATTATTGACTTATGAGGAGAACTATGGGTCAATTTCAAAAAAGATGATCAGCGGAATGAAGGATTTGATCTTAAAAGATCCTGGGTTCCTGAGCAATTGGGCGAACTTACTTCTAGAAAACATTGTCCCTACTGCTGAAATAGCGATTGTAGGAAAAGGAGCAGAAGAATTGGCTTTGGGCATTTTAAAAAGTCATCCTTCCAACTTAGTAGTGGCTTGGTCTGAAGAAATGACAGAAACTGCCCCACTTTTGGCGGGAAAACATGCAGATCAAAATGGAAATGCCTTAATTTATGTTTGCTTTGATCATGCCTGTCAAAAACCTGTCGGCACGATCAAAGAGGCCATTAGCCAATTACCCTATTTAAACTGATTCTGTGCAAAACCTTTTTGGAGACGAGGAATATGGAAACCAGGAGTCCGGAAAAAACTTTGCGGACATCATTTTGCCGGTTCCCATTCCCCGGATGTTTACCTACAAAATCCCATTTGCTCTAGCTCCCCAAATTCAAATCGGAGCCCGAGTAATTGTGCAATTTGGCAGGAAAAAGGTTCTGACAGGAATCATTGGAAAGGTTCACAACAAACCTCCTCAGGCTTATGATGCCAAGCCGATTTTGGAGGTTCTCGATGATCAACCGACAGTTAATCCGATTCAGATTCGCTTTTGGGTCTGGATGGCCAACTACTATTGTTGCCATATCGGTGAAGTCATGCATGCAGCGGTTCCCACTGGCTTGCGCCTGAGCAGTGAGTCCAAAATCCAGGCAAATCCGAACTTTGACCGAGAAAACAGTCCCTACCCGATGGATCCAAGGGAAGATATGATTTTGGATGCATTGGAAAACCAGTCAGAACTCAACTATGAGGACTGCGAAAAAATATTGGGCATCAAAACCATTCACCCAATTCTGAAAAGTCTTGTCGCCAAAGAAGCGGTCTTGATTTTTGAGAAAGTTCAGGAAAAATACACTCCAAAAGTCGAGACAAGAGTTAGGATTGTTCCAGAAATAGCTTCAGACAGAAAAGCTTTGGGAGCAGTTTTTGAAAGCCTCTCCGGAAAAGCCAAACAAGAATCCATCTTACTCAAATACCTTCGCGATGTCCCGGTTTTTCAAAATCTCAAACTCAACGAAAAAGGACTAGCAAAAACCTCTTTACTAGAAGAAGGTGATTCAGAAAGTTCACTTAAGACGTTGATTAAAAATGGAGTTTTTGAAACATTCAAGTTGGTTGTAAACCGAATCGAGGAAGCGGAACCAGAAAAAGAGCCAGCGGTACTATCTGAATCCCAAAACCAAACTCTTGTTGAAATCAAGCAACATTTTGAGGAGAAACAAACTGTCCTGCTTCATGGAGTAACAGGAAGTGGAAAGACAGAGATCTACATTCAATTGATCCGTGAGACCTTGGAAAGCGGCTCTCAAGTTTTGCTTTTACTTCCAGAAATCGCTTTGACTACTCAAATCGTCAGTAGACTCCAACAGGTGTTTGGTTCCCAGATGGGTGTATATCACTCCAAATATTCAGACAACGAACGGGTTGAGGTATGGAATGGAGTTTTGAGTGGAAGATTCTCTTTCGTAGTGGGTGTGAGATCCTCAATTTTCCTCCCATTTGATAGCTTGGGACTGATTATCGTAGATGAGGAACATGAGGCCAGTTTCAAGCAATTTGATCCTGCTCCTCGCTTCCAAGCACGCGATTCAGCTATCATGCTTGCCTATTTTCATCAGGCAAAATGCATTTTGGGTTCGGCTACACCGTCCTTTGAATCTTATTTTAATGCCACACAGGATAAATACGGCTATGTTCAATTGACTCACCGATATGGAGATGCAACTTTACCGGAGTATCACCTTGCGAATTTAAGTGCGGACCGAAAGAAAAACTTGTTGAAACTGGACTCGACCAGATTGATGCGCGAAAAAATCCAGGCAGCATTGGATAAAAACGAGCAGGTTCTGATTTTCCAAAATAGAAGGGGCTATTCACCCTATATCCAATGCGAAGATTGTGGCTGGACGGGTCAATGCATCCAATGTGATGTGTGCTTGACTTATCATCAATTTACAGAGGAATTGCGCTGCCATTATTGTGGCTATAAGGAAAAGGTACCCAGCTCCTGCCCTGCTTGTGGCAGTACGCAACTGACAACAATGGGCATGGGAACCGAGCGGATTGAGGAATCTTTAAGTTTACTGTTCCCAGAAGCAAGATTGGGAAGAATGGACCTGGACACCACCCGAAACAAATATGGCTACCAGCGAATTCTGGATGAGTTTGGGGCAGGCCAAATCGATATTTTGGTAGGCACCCAAATGATCACCAAAGGATTGGATTTTGGAAGAGTGACAGTTGTTGGGATTTGGGATGGAGACCGAATTTTGAATTTCCCTGACTTCAGAGCAGGCGAACGTGCTTTTCAACAAATCACCCAAGTAGCAGGTAGAGCCGGAAGAAGATCAGAAAAAGGCCAAGTCATCATCCAATCCCGAAATCCAGACAATGAGGTTTTTGAAAAAGTAATTAAGGGTGATTATTATGAATATTTTCGTCATGAAATGATGGAAAGGAAAAGCTTTTACTATCCTCCTTATGTCAAATTGGTAAAGATTACTACCCGACATACGGACTTTAAAATCACTGAAAAAGCAGCTTTGGCACTTCATCGGGAAATGGCCCATATTCTTGTCAAGAAGATTGTCCTGGGACCGGAAAAAGCGCTCATCGGCAGAATCAAAAACCAGTATCAGTTTGAAAGTCTGATCAAATTGGATAGATCCGGTGCCACACAAACTGAGTTTAAAAATCAGCTCAATCAGATTTTGGAAAACCTACAGGCCATTCCCGAATTTCGATCTGTTCGATGGATCATCGATGTGGATCCCAATTGATTTTAGCTTCTAAAGCTACCCGTTGCTTAGGTGTTTTTTTGTTAGTAAGTTGAGGAATATCATAGAATCTCTCGAGATAGTGAATTTCTTTTGCAGTAGACAACCCAGCAAGCGATGAAAAGATCAATAGGATCAATCCTAATTTTGGCTAGTGTATATTTTTATTCCTGTTCGGGTTCTGATGAAGAAACCATTAGTCCCGAGACAAAAGCCATTACTGAATCTGTTTATGCTTCTGGCATCGTCAAAACAATCAATCAATACGATGCCTACCCAATGGGTTCTGGTCCGATTCAGGAAGTTTTTGTCCAGGAAGGGGATTTGGTCAAAGAAGGTGACCCCATTTTAGCCATCTACAGCGAACGAGAAAAACTAAGCCGTGAAAATGCCGAGCTAGCTAAAACTTTTGCAGATTTCCAGCAAAATCAATCCAAGCTTCGGGACCTCCAACTTTCAATTGATTTTGCCCAAAGCAAGATGCACAATGACTCACTTTTATATGTCAAGCAAAAGCATCTTTGGGATCAAAATGTAGGAACTCAAGTGGAGCTTGATCAGAAAAAACTGAACTATGAAAACTCATTGACAGCATATGAATCTGCTCAAATCCGATACGATGATTTGAAAAGAGAAATTGAATACAACTCCAAAAGTGCCTCCAATAATCTGGCTATTAGCAAAGCCTTGGAAAGTGATTATATCTTGAAAAGCAAAATAGACGGAAAAGTCTATGCACTCCCAAAGGAGAAAGGTGAAATGGTCGGTCCACAAACCGTTGTCGCAGTTTTGGGAAGCAACGAAGAGTATCTTTTGGAGCTACAGGTTGATGAATATGACATCTCCAAAATAGAATTGGGTCAAAAAGCAATCATCTCTATGGATAGCTACAAGGGAGAATCTTTTGAAGGAAAAATCACCAAGATTTATCCATTGATGGACAACCGATCCAAAACTTTTAAGGTTGAGGCAAAATTCACACAAGCCCCTACGACCCTGTATCCTAACTTGACTTTGGAGGCAAATATTATAACCGCAGTCAAAGATCAGGTATTGGTAATTCCGAGAAATTATCTTTTCAAAGATCAGTTTGTAATCACTGAAGACGAGGACACCATTCAGGTTTCGGTGGGAATTAAAAACTATCAATTTGCGGAAATAGAAAGTGGGATAACAGATTCCACTATTCTCAAAAAACCGAATCCATGAAGTGGTCTCTCATCATTGAATTATCCAAAGCATTGATGTTTGCAAGACTTAAGCAGACGGGAGTTGCAGCTGTGGGTGTCATGTTTAGTATCACGATGTTTGTGGCCTTATTGGGGTTTATGAATGGGCTCAATGCCATGCTGGATGGATTGGTTTTGAATAGAACACCTCATATCCGTTTTTACAATGAGATTAAGCCCAATCCCAATCAGCCGGTGGATGAGAGTCCGGAATTTTCAGGCTCACTGAATTTCATTCGGTCTATCAAACCCAGCACAAGCAGATTGGCTATCCATAATGCCGAAAAAATCATCCAAACATTAGAGTCAGACCCACGAGTTTTAGGAGTCAGTCCCAAGATTTCATCGCAGGTTTTTTTCAATGTTGGAACAATCGACCTCACGGGGGTGGTCAATGGAATTGATGTAGAAAAAGAAGCTCAATTATTCTCTTTTACAGATTATGTAACATCGGGAAACTATGAGGATCTCAATCAGACCAACACCATTCTTTTGGGAAAAGGCCTTGCAGATCGTATGCTCGCCGACATAGGAGATGTGATTCAAGTGACTACTGCCCAAGGCAATCAGGTTCAACTCAAAGTAGTGGGTTATTATCAATCTGGGCTAGGTGATTTTGACAACGCCAATAGTTTTGCCTCCATCACCACCTCCCAAAAATTATTGGGAGAATCGCCCTCCTACATTACAGACATCCAAGTAAAACTTTACGATTTGGATCAGGCCCCTCCCATGGCTAGAGAATTGGAACAGATATTCGAAATTGATGCTGACGATATCCAGACTGTCAATGCACAATTTGAAACAGGAACAAATATCAGAACGCTGATCAGTTATGCTGTGGGAATAACGCTATTGGTAGTTTCAGGCTTTGGGATTTATAATATCCTAAACATGATGATTTATGAAAAACTAGATACCATCGCCATTCTTAAAGCTATCGGTTTCAACAGCACTGATGTCAATCGTATTTTCATCACCATCGCCCTGAGCATTGGAGTGATTGGAGGAGGAATAGGCTTGATTTTAGGCTTTTTGACATGCCTAGGCATCGATCAGATTCCATTTGAAACTGAAGCCTTGCCAACTATCAAAACCTTCCCAATTGACTACAACCCGAAGTATTATCTAATCGGAGGCTCATTCAGTTTGATCACCACCTATTTCGCAGGTTTTTTCCCTGCAAGAAAAGCTAGTGGAGTTGACCCCGTAGACATTATCAGAGGAAAATGAGCGAAAAAGAAAAGTCAGTCTTACGAGCTGAAGGAATCGACAAGTTTTTCTTCAGTCCCAATAAAAACCAAGTCCTCAAACAGGTTTCCTTCAATATCAATCGGGGCGAGTTTGTTTCGGTGGTTGGAAAATCAGGCTGTGGTAAATCCACCTTACTCTATATCCTTTCTACGATGGATACAGATTACCAGGGAAAATTACATTTGGATGAGGAATTGATTTCTGGAAAACCCCATGATTACCTTGCCAAGGTCCGAAATCAAAAAATCGGATTTGTCTTCCAGTTTCACTATTTATTGAATGAATTTTCTGTCTTGGAAAATATTATGATACCCGGGTTGAAATTGGGAAAAGTCTCAAGAGATGAATTGGAGCATCGAGCCATGGAAAAGCTTAAAATTTTTGAGATGGAAGAGCATGCACTCAAAAAAGCCAATCAGCTATCAGGAGGACAAAAGCAGAGAGTAGCAATTGCCAGAGCTTTGATCAATGATCCATTGGTTATCATGGGAGATGAACCGACAGGCAATTTGGACAAAAAGAATTCAGATATCGTATTCAATAAATTCAAAGAACTAGCTCAGGAATTTAAACAGACCATGCTGATTGTAACCCATGATCCTGAGTTCGCTGCTGGAACCGATCGAATTATCGAAATGGAGGACGGAAGAGTTATTAGACATTAATAATTACCTTTTTATCTTTCTTTAAGCAACAATCAAAATCCTCTTTGATTTAGAGGCTTGATGACCGATGTCCGATGTTCCCGAAAATTGAACTTTATGCCATCTTTCTAGGCATTCTCAATACAAATTGAAAAGATTACGAAATAACAAAGATCCAAAACACATAACCATGAAAAAGATCCTTTACCTATTCCTCTTACTGATTTTGAGCTTTTCAATCAGCTCACCGGCACAAAACAAAATTTCAGAGGACAGACTAACCCGTTATGATGAGTTTTTAAATTCTGAAATCGCCGATGGAAAAATCCCTGGGGCCGTAGTTCTGATCTATAAGGATGGCGAAAAAGCCTATGAGAAAGCCTATGGATCAAGTGATATATCAACAGGAAAAGTCATGGAAAAAGAACAAATATTCTTTATCCAGTCTATGACCAAACCCATTGCTACAGTTGCTCTAATGATGCTCTATGAAGAAGGGAAATTCTTCCTTTCGGATCCCGTAGAGCAATACCTTCCTGAATTTCAAAATCTAAGAGTTCTGAAAAACCCAGAAGATGGGAAAGACGGCGATACCGAGCCTGCCAAACAAAAAATCACGATAGCTCAAGTATTAAGCCATACGGCAGGCTTTTCTCATGGGTTGGGTCCAAGCAAGCAGGAAGAAGATGTGCGAAACGCACTTTATATGCAACCCCAAGAGAATATTGAATCGCGCGTTAAATCTTTGGCGAGCATCCCTCTTTTAGGTCAGCCGGGAGAACAATGGTACTATTCTGCTTCGCCGGATATTGCAGTGCGCCTAGTTGAAGTGTTTTCAAATATGCCTTATGATCAATATCTACAGAAAAAGATTTTAGATCCACTAGGAATGAAAGACACTGGCTACAACCTAACTGAAGAGCAAGCCAAGAGATTGGTAGCCCTTCATGGACATACTGAAGATGGAAAATTGGTCAAAATGCCAAACCAACCAACAACGAAAGGAAACACGGTATTTGGAGGAACACACGGCTTATTTTCAACCGCCCAAGACTATTCGATTTTTGCCAGAATGCTTTTGAATGGAGGAAGCTGGAATGGACAACAATTCTTGAGTCCCAAGACCATTGATTTGATGACCAGAAATCATATTGAAGGTTTGGAATATGATCCGGGATATGGTTTCGGATTGGGTTTTGGAATTTTGGTAGATATAGCGGAAGCAGATATTATTGGATCTGAAGGACAATATTTCTGGAGCGGAGCCTATTGCACCTATTTTTTCATCGACCCCAAAGAGAATATGGTTTCATTCCTGATGACCCAGTACAATCAGTACAGCAACTTCTATTCGAATAAAATGAGACAAATGGTTTATCAAGCTATTGTCAAATAAAAAAGAGGCCCGTAAAATTACGGGCCTTATTTATGTTTTAGACTTTCGGTTCCTGCTGACTTAGGCAGTGGAAACTTCCTAGTCCCCAAATAATATCCGTAGAATCAATTCCCACCACTTTTCTATCAGGGAAACAACCTGAAAGGATATCCAAAGCCCTCTGATCATTTTTATCTCTGAAAACTGGAACTACTACTACATCATTTCCAATATAAAAATTGGCATAGGACGCAGGAAGTCTTTGGCCTTCCCAAACAACTGGTCCTGGCATCGGCAATTCCACAATATTCAAAGGCTTCCCATCCTGGAGTTTCATTTGTTCCAGCATCTCAAGATTTTCCTTTAGGATATCATAGTTCTCATCTCCTTTGTGATCTTCTATGACAGTTACAACTGTTTCCTCATTGACAAAACGAGTGATATCATCAATATGTCCATCCGTATCGTCACCCACAATACCGTCACCAACCCAAAGGATATGGCTGACCCCATAAAAATCACACAGATACTTTTCGATCTGAGACTGATTCAAATGTGGGTTTCGGTTCTGATTTAGCAAACAGGCTTTGGATGTCAAAAGAGTCCCTTTTCCATTAAATTCCACAGACCCTCCTTCCATGACGATTCCCGGTTTGAAGCAAGGAATGCCCAACTCTCCGGCTATTCGAATAGGAATCTGGTTATCCAAATCATGAGGTGGATACTTTTCACCCCAAGCATTGTAATTCCACTTAACCAAAGCCTTTTTAACTTCAGCTTTCGGGTTAATCAAAAATGCAGGACCATGATCTCTGCACCAAGCATCATTAGTAGGGAAGAAATAAAAAGAGATCTTGCTTAAATCCACTCCTGCTTTATCCAAATGTCCCAAAGCAAAATTCTGCATTGCCTCATCAGCAACATTAATATTTACTTTTTGACCTTGAGAAACCTCTTTGATAAACTGAGAATAAGGTGCGTAAATGGAATCGATTTTCCCCGGCCAAGACTCCTCTTTATGTGGCCAACTTAACCACATGGATTCTTGAGGAGCAAATTCCGCGGGGAAATAATAACCCAATTCAGCTGGAGTAGCTGCTCCAGTTTCAGCCAATTTGAAAATATCTTTCATCAATTAATCTTCGTCGAGGAAACGCTTGGTAATAGGTTCGTAAGAATCAATTCTTCTGTCACGAAGGAATGGCCAGTGGGTTCTGTATCGATCCGAACCTGTTAGATCCAATTCTTCTACGTGAATTTCTTCCTCCAAATGAGGCGCTTTGTAAACGACTCTACCAAATGGATTGGCTACAAATGAACCACCCCAGAACTGCATTTCCGCTTCTTCACCTGTTCTGTTGACAGAAACTACCGGAATACCATTGGCAACGGCATGAGAACGTTGAATCGTCTGCCAAGCTCCATACTGCTCCTCATTGGTCGCATCATCCTGAGATTTGGCCCAACCGATTGCCGTAGGGTAAACCAAGAAATCAGCACCTTTCAAAGCTGTGATTCGAGCTGCTTCAGGATACCACTGATCCCAGCAGATCAACACACCAATAGTAGCAAATTTGGTTTTGAATACTTTGTAGCCCAAGTCTCCAGGTGTAAAGTAGAATTTCTCATAATATCCCGGATCATCAGGGATATGCATCTTGCGGTATTTACCCAAATAGCTTCCATCTGCATCCAAAACAGCCGTCGTATTATGATACAATCCTTCAGCACGCTTTTCGAAAAGAGAAGCGACGATTACCACTCCCAATTCTTTGGCGATTTCCCCAAGAGTATCGGTTGAAGGACCAGGAATGGCTTCAGCCAAATTGAAGTTTTCATAATCCTCCACATCACAGAAGTAAAGAGACCTAAAAAGTTCCTGCAGGACAACTACCTGAGCGCCTTTAGCGGCTGCCTCACGAATACCTACAATTGTTTTCTTCATGTTTTCGGCCACATCCCCAGAGCAACTGAGTTGAACCAGACCTACTTTGACGTTTTTATTTGCCACGGCTTTTGGTTTTGAATGAGTCGGTAAAGTTACAGGAGAAGAAAGGGATTGACAAATGAGATTTTGGATTGAAAAATGAAAGATTGAAAAATTTGAAAATTAGCAAGGAGATTATTTAAAGACTAAGTCAGAAGTCTTTAAAATTTGAGGATTCTTTTTAGTTTTTCCACTATTAAATGGTGAAAAGACATTTCATTTTCATATCAAATCAATTCCAATAATTCTTTGATTTTTATTAGTTTAGGAAGCTATAATTCAAGCCCATGAAAAAAAAGTCAATAATCTTTTTAATCCTCCTTTTTTGGACTTTTCGCCTCCAGTCTCAAACGATAACTTTTCCAATCCAAATGGATTCTCAGGCCTTCAAAGACTCTTTGATAACCCTTTTTAATTATCCTGTAAAGCCAAAATCACCAGAAGGCTTTTCCGGTCAGCTCTTTGCAAGATTTCCTTGGGTCAAAACAATTGACAATCATCCTAGATACCATCTTTCTTTCAGTTTTGAAGAGGATGACCTATTAGCCGGATATGGTCATCTCAATAGCATCCAAATAAGCAGTGTAAATAGTGTAAATGGAAGAACTCTGGGAGATTATGCCACCATTACCTTACCTTTTGAGTCCTTCAATACTGGAGATGTTTATACAGTATCTGAACTCGATAGTAAAAGTGGCTATCGCAAAATAAACACTTTGGACTATGGCTATTACCGAAAGCATTATTTCCTTCCGGATGGCTATGATAAGGCAGGAATTATCTTCCAAGTGGTCAAAGAAGACCCCAAAGAATACAGGTCCGTCACCAGACCGGATGGCGCCAAGTTTGACAAAGATGGCGGTGACGTAATCAGCGGATATATTATCCGAAAAATTGTGAGAGAGGATTATGATGAAGAAAGCAATCTGGATTTTTCAGAGAAAGACTGGAAGCGATTGGATGCTTTGCAGCGAAGCTATTTCGCAAATTACTTTTTTAACAAACACATCGATTACTTTGAAAAGTATAGCATTGAACGCGAGATATTAGAACCTATAATCGCTGGTAAATCTCTCATCGAAGGTGAAAAAGAACCGGATCTGGATGCAGCTGTTGCAGCCTATCGATTTCAGCAAAAAGTCCCCGAATACTATGAGTTACTCAAAGCAGAATACAAGCTATTAGGACCTTTTGGAATTGATGAGGCAAATAATGCGATGGTCAGTTCCACTATTTATCCATGCATTGATGGCAATTGTATTTATGGGGAAGGGACAGTTGATATGGGCAAAACGACTTATACGGGGACTTTTGCCAACAGCTTTGCAACCACGGGAATAATTACTGAAAAAAGCTCTGGTATCAAGATTAAGGTCAATTTTCGCCCCGGAAACTCTAAACAATTAGCCAATGGGGAATACATCAGTGATCCAAATCTAACAGCATCTTTCATAAGAAAGAACGATAGCATTTATTTTGATGTGGACACTCCTACATTTAGCTATGTTGGCACTACCAAGGGTCTTTCAGGAAGAAGTGGGATTGTAGATGGAATTCACACCATAAAAAAAGAGACCCATCTAGAAACCTATACCTATAAAAATGGAATAGCTGACAGTAAATCGGCAACCATTAGAGAGCGATCAGTTGGAGAATTTGAATACACTGGAGCTTTCAAACAATCAGAAGAAGGCGATATTTACCCTTTTGGAGAAGGCAGAGTTGGATTCCCCTATTTTTCGGATGAGACTGTTCCCATAACCGTTACCAGTACCCTATTTGAGGCAATTCAGGAATCCCCAGAAGCAATGGAATTATTGGTAGGGATCTTTGCAAAACAAAAAGAAATAAATACTCCCTATTTAAAGAAATGGCACCAACAATACCTCAGTTTAGTTGAAGCCAACAGATATGAAACAATTCAAAAACTTTCTGACGAAGAGTTGATTCAATATGTTTTCATGGAAAATGAAAAAAAATTTAAATACTTAAATCTCGCCCGCGGAAACTTATCCGAATTAATTAATCGGGATTGGATCAGAGAATATGACTCCTGGACCATCATGCTCATCAATAAGAAAGACGGACCTTCTTCCTTTTGCTTGAAAACCCAAACCGGAGGAATCGCTCAAGTCAAATATACTTATGATGAAAAATGTGTCAATTTTGAAAAAAGAGGAGATGTAATGGAACTCAACCTCAAAGTTTTGAGTAAAGGCCGCACTCTAATTAAACTTATCTGTGATGATTGCAATGTGGATGATTATTATGCAATCGCGTATTAAGCAAACAGTCCATGGTTATTAGATTTTTCCTTATCCTTTTACTTATTCCCCTATTTGCCCAAAGTCAAATTCATCCTCTTCAAATACCAAATAGGAAACCCAATTCCGAGACTGGTACCGCATTTATGACTCGAATGATTCCCTTATCAATGGAAGAGCGGGAGGAAGAAATCTACAAAGCTTTGGCAGAAGGGAATTTGCCTGATTTCCTGAGAAAACCCATTCAATTAAAAGCCCCTTTTGAGGATGCAAATGGTGGAATTCATGAAGTAATCTATGAGGTCATGCCGGATTATTTAGCTGTTGGTTCTAGTGATGACTTTTGCCGAATTCCCATGAACCCACATACCGCACAACGGATTGCTAACGTATTCGGGGCCTCGTTAATCACTGCCAAAATCAGCGACCATATTTATGAGAATGCTGAGGTGAAGCTGGATCCATTTTTCTACAAACCAGTTGGCAGAGAAAATGAAAGCATTGAAAAATTCATCCTTCACAATGAACAAATTGAGAAACAAATAGCTGAAGAAAATGAAAAAAATGGGCCGCTAATCGCAGGAATAAAAAAAGATGTCATCCTCTCCTATCATTTGAAAGATCTTCCTGAAAAGGTGGTGATTTACGGTTGGCACAAGTTGGATGGGAATCCCATACAGCCTGTTTACAATGGACATGTGGATTGGTATGTCGATTACAGTCATGGTATCCGGCTGATGAATAATAAAGTGATTTTAGATGGAGAGGTAGTTTCAGTAGCCCAAATTCTAAGTGACCCAATTTTATTCAAATTGTTAAGCAATGAGGATCAACCAATGGAGCAAACGGAATATCTAGAAAACTAGATGGTTGCGATTAATTATTGTTAATTCAATTTCCAGAATCCCTCATTTTCCTTTAATTCAATCAAAATTCAGGATAGCCATCCTATCAACTCGGCCTCATGCTTTTGATTTCCAACTTTTCTAAAAAATACCCCAGTGGATTTGAAGTTCAGATTGACACTTTGAAGTTGGAATCAGGGATACATTTTATCCATGGAGCTAATGGTTCAGGGAAATCTACACTCCTAAAAGCCTTGGCTGGTATCCATCCATTTCAGGGAAAAATCGAATTGAATGGAACTGATTTGGGAGAAAAACCCCTGGAATATCGGGCGACCATAGGATATGCAGAAGCGGAGCCTCAATTCCCTGATTTTTTGAGTTTAGATGATTTGATTCAAGTAGTCGCTAAAGCAAAAAATGCAAATCAAGAAGAAATCAATCTGTTGAAAAGTACCTTTGGAGCTGATTCATTTTCAGGCTTTCCTGTTGGAACATTCTCATCCGGAATGCTCAAAAAATCTGCTTTGATTTTGGCCTTTTTAGGTAAACCCCAGTTGGTGATTTTGGATGAACCATTTACCACCATTGATACCCAAACTCAACATCAATTGACAGAAATGATCAAAAATCTGGCAGCACAAGGTGTTACTTTCTTAATTACTTCACATCAGAATAGCCCCATTGCTAACTTGCCTATCCAAGGTATATTTAAGATGGAATCAGGTAGACTTTCGGAAAATGGATAAGCTGTTTTTCAAACCCTTCACGATTCCCTTCTACCGAAAAACGCTCGGTTTTTGGGTTTTGATTTTAGTGTTTGGAGGAGTCTTCATGGAAGTCAAGCAACATATTCTTCTAGCCAAGTTTTTATTCAGAAATCCTTTAGCTTTCAGCATTCTACCACTCAGTTTTCTGGGATTTTCAATTTTTCACTTGAAAATCATGAAAGCATTACTCTCTCAAAGAGAATACAAAATATTTCACCAGATAGGACTTTTTAAGCAACGAGACAAATTTCAAATCTGGCTAAAAATCATCTTGGTCAACCTGGCTTTTTTCCTCTTCTATTTCCTTTTTGTTAGTTTTTATGGAGTTCAAGAAAATGCATGGATCCTCCTTTTAATTTTATGGTTTTCTGTCATCTTGGGAATTGGCCTGAATCTTTGGACAATCAATCGAGCTCAAGAAAAACCTATTCCTGAAACCATTCTTAAAAGACCCAAAGTCAACTGGAACCTACCACGATTTTCATGGTTGATTTTAGAATTAAGGCAGAATCGGCCTTTACTCTTTCTTCTGACCAAAATTTTAAGTTTAGCCCTTCTAAATGGATTTTTCGTCTCTTTTGCTTCCGGGGTTTATGATATCCGATGGATGCAGTTTGGAGTACTGGCCACCTCCTTTTTCCAAATCCCAATATTGATGGAAAAGGCAGAATTCGAACTGATCAAACAAAGTTGGTTTATCAGCATTCCTTTCAGGTCCATTGAAAAATTCTCCTATCATTTTCTTTCGATAATTCTCGTATCCTTTCCAGAATTATTGTTTTTAATTTGGAAAGGCGTCTATCCATTTAAGGGCTTAGAATTCCTGAGTTTACCTTTTCTACTTCTAGGAAATCAACTGATTTTGTTAGGAATCCAATACTGGAAATTTAGCAGCTCTTACCTTTCCAACTGGTTCATCGCTTCCTTTTTCATACTTTTTCTTAGCGTAATTTTTGGAATTCCTTGGTTTGTGATTTGTGGGATATCGCTGGTTTTCTTCTTCTATCAAACACGCTCTCCTTACCATCTTTGACCCAGCTCATTCACTTTCAGCGAAACAAGAAAGATCTAACACTTTGTGATTTAAATTCCATAAATTAAAATTTTCAAATAGTTAGACATCAACTTGAGAAAGCACATAGCCAAAATACACCTAATCATAGGCTTAGGCATAGGTTTTCTGTTTTTTATCACCGCATTTTCTGGTGCATTATATACATGGGAGCCTGAATTCAGCTACTTCACTTACCATCAAAAGGTAACTAGCGAAGACCGCCCTTTTATTTCGATTTCGGATATCAAAAACACTCTGAAAACTGAATTTCCAGAAGGTGATTTTCGTACTGCTTTATTCAGAAATTCCGAAAGTGCAATTGAAGTTCTTCTTTATGTCCCGGGCACCTATTATCACGCTTACCTAAACCCCTATTCAGGTGATTTGATCCATTTGCAGGACATGAATAAAGGCTGGATCAATTATTTAAAGAAGCTGCATAGAAATTTCCTTTTGGGACCTTTTGGACGAGAGCTTGTTCATTGGGTCACTTTGTTGGCTCTGGTGATGCTTATCTCTGGATTGGTGGTATGGTGGCCGAGCAAAGGAAAACCTGGAAAACATATGTTCCTCATCAAATGGTCTATTTCACCCAAAAAACTGAATTATGACCTTCATAATATCCTTGGATTTTATGCATCATGGATCCTGATTTTCACTATTGGAACAGGAATTTTCTGGGGATTTTCGATAGTTCAAGAGACATTGAAAGGGGTCAGTGGTGAAAATAAAAAAACTTGGGAAACGCCTATTTCTATCCCTACCTCTACTGATCCAAAAATCGCTAATGATGAAATCTTGAATATGCTTATCCAGGAATATCATTCTAAATACACAGATTCAGAGATTAGAGTCAGTATTCCTCACAAATCTGATGAGTCCATCCACCTATCAGTCATCAACCCAAATAAAGGAATCAATGCGGTTGATCATTTCCACCATGACCAGTATAACGGAAAGCTTTTATCTGGGAATTTTCAAAGCGGATTAGCTCAAGACAGAAGTACTTTTAGCAAAATAAATGGACTAGTTTATGAAGTTCACTTTGGTAGTGTATGGGGACTTCCAGGAAGAATATTGGCCTTTTTGGGTTCTTTGATAGGAGCTTCTTTACCAATTACTGGATTTATCGTGTGGTTGAATAAAAAAAAGAGGAATTAGCTAGGCCTGCTCCCTAGCAGCAATTATTTTTCAGAAGCTTACTTTTCCACAAAATACATATCGACTTCACCTTTGTTTTTAGCCTGGACTTTTCCTCGATAAGTACAAGAAAAATGGTCTTTTACCAATTCATAGGTAGAGCCTGAAATATTGATTTTCCCAGCCTCTCCGCTACTTTCCATTCTGGATGCAAGATTCACTGTATCCCCCCAGATATCATAGGCGAACTTATTGAGTCCTACTATTCCAGCTACGATATTTCCTGTGTGAATTCCTATTCTCAATTCGAAAATCGGTTTGTTTTCTTGAATACTTCTTTCTTTTTGAGATTCAATAAATTTCTGAATCTCAATAGCGGCATTGATAACATCTATTGGGTGAGTATCATTTTTAATAGGAATCCCTCCTGCAGCCATGTAGGAATCTCCTATGGTTTTAATTTTTTCGATCCCATTTCTTTCAATGATTCGATCGAATTCTTTGAAACAAAAATCAATTTCAGAAACCAAATCCACTGCATTCATTTGCTCTGCTATCATTGAAAAGCCTTTGAAATCAGTAAACATCACAGTCACACTTTCATACTTTTTGGATTCAGCTTTCCCCTTTTCTTTCAATTCCCTTGCGATATCCATAGGAAGAATATTAAGTAAAAGTTCATCTGACTTTTCCTTTTCGACCTGCAGGTCCAATGTTCTTTCTTTGACCTTAGACTCTAGATTCGCATTGTATTCCTCTAGCCTTTTTTCATTTAATCTTAGACTTTCCTCTACGCCTTTTCTGACTTCTACCTCTTCAATCAATTTCTTATTGAGCTGATTCGTACTTTCCAAAAGCATGGCATTTTGGAGTGAAATAGCTGTCTGTGTAGCCATCACTTGAAGGATTTCTACTCTTTCTTTTGTAAATGCTCCTGAAAGCAATCTATTCTCCAGATACAAAATCGAGAAACCTACACCTGAATGCTTTTGGGGAATACAAAGAATCGATTTCACTTGGTTTTCCTCTATATAATCTTCGTCAGAATAAGGTAAAATCTTGGTTGCATCATCTAGCACTAAAGTTTCACCGGATCGAAGTACATAATTGATTACTGAATGACTGATCTCTTCAAAATCCTCGTATGGAATATTTTGTAGGACTTGAATATCGTTTGTCGAATTATCAATAGATGCTTTGATCTGCTTATTATTCTCTTCGATAGTAATTAAAAAAGCTCTGTCAGCTCCAGCATTTTCGCTTACCAGCTGCATCAACCCAGTGAGAATATTCTCCAATTTCATTTCTCCTGAAATCAACTTAATCGTTTTCAGAATTGTATCCAGATCAAGAATATTGGAGTTCACACCAATTTCCTCTGGGGAAATGAACTGATCGTAAACCTCCTTCATTTGAGTAAGCTTAGCTTTTGCTCCCCATTTCTCATAAGATTTGTAGGCATTCGACAAGTAAAACTGAGCTGCTTCTGGTTGTTGTTGTGAATTAAAATAATTGCCAGCCCGCTCCCATATCAACGCCTCATCCTGAATGTATTTATGGATCCTGGCATATCTGATCGCATAGGTATACGATTTGATAGCTAAATCAAAATTCCCATTGAGAGTTTCCAATTCTGCTTTCATGAATTCATGCCTGTGCTGGAAATTCACCTCGGAATGCTTCAACATCCCTCCGATCAATCTGATGTTTTTCTTGCAGATTTTAAGCAATTCCTTTTGTTCTTGCTTGGTTTTGGAAGCATATATTGGTGTAATGCAAAGGTTTTCATAAAACAAAAACAACATCTCAGTAATGGAGCCTTTCACAGGAATCAGGTGATTTTTCTCCAAACAACAATATTTCCAAGCAACTTCATTTTGATTGAAAATCAATGCCAAAATCTTCTTTTGGGAGTAGAGATTGTGGTAATACAAACTGAAGGCAGGTACATCAGGAAAATCGACTTGCCTTTCATCGAATAGCTCTCCTCTCAACACCTCAAAATCTTCGACTCCCTCTAATAGGCTATGGGCTGACTGGCGAAACAAATCTATTCGCTTGATCTGCATGATCTGATTGAGCGGCATAATTTGTTTTGCGAGTAATTCCCCTCTCATTAATATTTTGGGAATGGCCTCACCCCCATAAAAATTCCAATAAATTATCAATTGACCAATGATGGAGGTAAACTCAAAATCACCGGTTTCAAGCCCCTTTTTCAATGCTTCTTCCAACTCTGGGATGCTATCTGCCAGGTGCTTTAACCAATGCGAAATAAACATCACATATACTTGCTTAAAAGAAACAAACTCATCCTCATTTTGGATGATTTCGAAAACACTATTACCCAATTGACCCATTTTGAGTCCTTTGGCTGTATTCCCCATGAAAGCAATATTGATGTAACCGAAGACTACAAAGGCCATGGGAGTTTTGGGACCTAATCCAAATCTTAAAGTGAGCCGGATTAGCTCAAACATCAATAAAGGCAGCAAATTGGGTTCTGTAAGATAAGCTGCCAAAGCCATGTGATGCATGATCGACATTGCTATCAACAACTTTTCATCTTTAATCTCTGGCAAGCTGAGGATCTTTTCTTCTGAAAAAGATGCAAGCCGAATGTTGGTCCTTACAAATCCAAAAAGAACATTCAGTTGATTGGGATGCGCCTTCATGTCAATCTGTACCAGCTTCAGGATTTCCAAGCCTATTTCAATAACCCGCTTTTGATCATTTTCTACATTGGCATTTTGGATTTTGAGGTTGGCAAGTTTCAATTTGTCCAAAGTACTCTGCGCATTTATATCAAGCAGACTGATATACTTTTCAAATAGATTTTGATTATTACATTGATAGGCAGCAGAGGCGGATTTGAGATAAAGATCATAAGTAAAATCACGATCCTTTTCCCAGGCATCTTCAGGAAGTAAGTCCAAGGAATTTTCAAAATACTGCATTGCCAAGATGTATGCAGTCGAATTTTGTGCTCTTTGACCCGCTATACTATTGAGCTCGCAAAGAATTTTAAACTCTTTGGGATCAGTTATCAGTTCTTTCCCAAAATTGTATTGATTGACAATCTCAAAAATCCCTTCCTTCAGGTTTTTTTCTTTTGCCGAATGGAGGAATGTCCGGGCAATTTTTAGATGAGTTTCTTTTTTTCCATCCTCATCGATCAATGAATAGATTGCCTGCTGTACGCGATCATGGACGAAAAAATAACTACCACTCAGATTCTCAATCACTAAATCCAAATCCAGTGCAAGATTGAAATCCTTGACAACCATTCCTTTTTCCTTTTCAGAAATAGTTACCAAATCCTGAAGGTTGAATTTATTTCCTATACATGAGGCTATTTTCAAAATAGATTTTGTGCTCTCAGGTAATTGGTTGATTGTCTCCAGAAATAAATTCACAATATCTCCTTCAACATTGAAGCTGATCAGTTTATTAAGATCCCATTTCCAAGAACCTTCATCACTGTCGAAAAACAGCATTTCATTTTTATAAATTGCTTTTATAAACTGATTTGCAAAGAGTGCATTTCCAGCTGATTTCTTAAATACTATGGTTGCCAATTCATCCAAATCTCGATTAGAATTACCTAGCACATTAGAAACCAAAAGCTTGACATCTTCTTCTTTTAGGTTTTCTAACAATATCTCTTCTGGTTGGATCCCAAGATCCTCCAATTCCATTTTAAATTGCTGAAACAAATGTCCTGGTGTTATTTCATTGTCCCGATAAGCTCCTACAATGAGAATATTATTTAGTTCCGAATTGACAAGAATGGTTTTCATTAAGTCCAGTGAAGAAACATCAGACCATTGCAAGTCATCGATGAAAATAAAAACTGGTTTTCCCAATTCTGCAAACACCATGAAAAAACGTGTGAGTGCATAGTTAAATCTCAATTGTGCTTCGGCTCCTGTCAACTGAGGAATTTCAGGCTCATTGGTAAGCAACTTTTCCAAACCAGGAATCACCTCAAATAGGACTCTTCCAATAGGCATCAATAAACTATGGAGTTTGGTCTTCCATTTATTTAGCTCAGTTTCGTTTAATAACAATACTTGATGGATCAATTTTCCCAAGGCCTGAGAAAATGCTGAATAAGGGACATCAGCACGTAGCTGATCAAACTTCCCTGATATAAAAAAACCTCCCGATTGAACTACTGGACGGTAAAGACGCTCCACCAAAGCGGATTTGCCCACACCGGAGTTTCCAAAAACATATACCAGATTTTTCTCATTTTCCGAGGCTCGGGAAAAAGCATCCATAAGTTGCTTAATCTGCTTGTCTCGAGCATATAATTGATCGGAAAACAAGAGTTTGCCTGATGAATCTTGAGTTCCTAGCAAAAAACCCTGAATATCGAAATCATGTTGCAAGGCTTCCAAGATCATTTGAAGATCATACAAAACACCTTGTGCAGAATGATATCTGAACTGAATATCCTTTTCAATCATTTTCATGATCAAATCTGAAAGTACTGGTGGAATATCTAAAAAATCAGAAAGCCTCTTTGGGGTAATAGCAATGTGGGCATGGATTTTAGCTGCTCTTTCTTTTGACTCAAAAGGTAATTGATTAGCAAATACCCAATAAAAAATGATGCCTAGTGAATAAATATCAGAATAAAAGCCGATTTCTGTACTGATTCTACCTGTTTGCTCAGGAGCAATAAAATCATAATCTGCCTCCAAAAACACCAAATCTCTTTCCAGACCGATTTTCCTTTTCATTCTGGTGGCTAAACCAAGGCTGATAAAAAAAACTTCTTCTGTTTGGTCCTCGATTAGGATATGGTCGGGATTTAAATTCAAATGAACATATTCCTTCCGATGAACCTCGACCAGTTTCTTGGTAATCTTAATGCAAGTTTTTACTTTTTCTTCAAGGCTTCTGGGCTCGGACAGATACTCTCTCAAGCTTACACCTTTTATAGATTGAAGTTTGAGGATCAAATCAGCTCCATTATTTTCAGATTCTAAGACTTTTCTAAAACCAGGAACAGGAGTACCCAAAAATGAAACTTCATTATTTGCTTTTAAAGTCTCTATCTGGGAAAGGCTAGAAAGAGCTGTTTTTTTAGTTACAAAATTTTGATCCACTACTGAACCTGCCTCTTGAGCAGCAGAATCAACGGAAGAATACAAAATTTGCCATTTCATAAAAAGCCGAGTTTAACTAATAAATTATTACTGCCTATCATTGATTCAGAATATTATTAGGAGCAGTATGCTAAATTTAATACAATATTCAATATATAAAATACAAAATAAAACTCCCAAGTATTATCTCCTTGAGCAAATTTTTAAGTACATTCCCTTAATCTTTTTATTTTTTTCAACCACATTTTAAAGGAAAATGTCAAGAACAAACGAAACTCCAAAAAAAATTGGCCATGAGTATGTTCAGGCGGATGAAGATCAAATTGCCTACAAATTACTTCAGGAATTCGAAGAGCAGGTCACCAGGATGTACAAGGACAAAAAAATGCTCCGACAAGTCCACACAAAAATGCATGGATGCGTTAAGGCGGTCTTTTCTATAGTAGAAGATTTACCTCAAGAATTAAAAATCGGAGTGTTTAAAGGTGAGATTAAAGAATTTCATGCGTGGGTCCGTTTTTCTAATGGAAACACCAAACCCCAGAAGGATAAGAAAAAAGATATTAGGGGTGTTGCTATTAAACTTCTGGGAGTCCCAGGTGAAAAAATATTAGACGATGAGTTACATGCAGAAACTCAAGATTTTTTATTGATGAGCAGTGAGACTTTTTTTGCAAAATCCATCAAAGAACTGAGTCGCTTACTCAATGCAATGACCTCTCCTAATTTTTTTAAAAGTAAATTATTCATCCTAAACCCTTTACTCTGGCCAATAATCGTTCGAGCTACAAAGAGTAAAGTGGCCTGTAAAAACCCAATAGATATTCCTTATTGGAGTACTCAGCCTTATCAATTTGGAGACATTGATCATGCAGTAAAATATCATCTTCGCCCCAGCCCATGTAATACTGTAGTGGTCGAAAATACGACTGATGAGAACTATTTGAGGTATAACCTTGCTCAAACCCTGCATGACAATGAGGCAAAATTTGATTTTTTCATTCAATTGCAGACTGATGCGGACGCAATGCCCATCGAGGACCCAACTGTTGCCTGGAGCTCCCAATACATCAAGGTGGCCACATTAACTATTCCACCTCAAATTTTTGACACCAATGCACAAATCGAATTTGGTGACAATTTATCCTTCAATCCCTGGCATTCCCTACCAGAACACCGTCCCTTGGGCGCATTTAACAGAGTGAGAAAAAGAGTTTATGAGGCAATGTCAAAATTCCGGCATCAATACAATAAACTACCTGATGCAGAACCAAAAGACAGTGACGATTTCCTAAAAGACATCAACGAAATAAACACAAAGGTCACTCTTGATCAGCAAGTTCCTTCCAAAGGAATTTTGTTTACCACTGCGGAAGTTATAGTCAACTGTGATAAAAAGAAGGCTTATGAATTTGTGGCTAGTGTAAATAAACTTTCGAGTTGGCTTTTGAAAGCAGGCCCAATCTATGGTGTTATCAAAGTAACGAAACTACGTGGCCATTGGGAAAAAGTAGGAGACAATAGACTAGTCGAGAGAGGAGACTCAGCCACCTTGGTTGAGGAATTGATTTCAGTTCATCCCTATTCAAACTATGCCTATCAAACAACTGAATTCAGTGACATTTTCAAGCATTTCACCAAGAAGACCTATGGACACATGTGGTTTGATACGGTTGATGATAAGACTAGACTTCGATGGGTCTATACTTTCACCTACAAAAACCTTTTATCAAGGATCTTCTTGTCTTTATTTGTCCCTATATTTTTGAAAAAATACCTTCAAAATGGCCTCAATAATGCCAAAGAGTTTCTGGAAGATTAGTGGAAGAAATTCTTAAATAGTCGAGAGATATCTCAGCACATTAATGGAAGGCAGGAAAAAATATCCACCGCCTTTGACAGTAATGACTCTTGGGATATTTTTCACTGTTTTGCTTACGGGCAAGTCCTGAATAGTAAAATTCTGTTCTTCCCCAGCTTCTAGTTTTTCCCTAGCTCCGATTATAGGATCCGGATCATTATATAGTTCCTTGTTTTTAGGAAGGTTTGACCAGGTGTACTGAAGAAATTCAAATTGACGACTGATATCTGCATTAAAGCATACAAAAAGCAGCCCTACTTCACCATTTGGTGTCAAATTCGTAGGAGACCCTTCGTAAATCTCCCCATAAAGGCGTGCTCTTCTGATAATTCTATGCTGTTTACTCAATTTTAGAGATTCTTTTTTGCCGTGATCATCCACATTATCTCTTGGATTTTGCCTTCTCAGATGAGATCCAAAGGGACATTTTAAGCCATCTTTATCGAATTTTGCATAGCCAAAATCATTGACCAAACTGGAAATACCCGGGTCTTTATCCGGAAAAAGTGTAATAGGAGCGCCATTTTGCCAACGTCCCATAAATTTAGCCCCGAGCTTTAGACTTTCTTCCACGTTGACTGTACCATCTGGGTTTATGGAGTTTTCATTCATAAAACTCCAGAATTTTTTAACATCCTGATCGAGCTGTCTCATGACCATAAATGTTCCGTCACGTCCCAAGTCTTTAAGACCGGATCCCCCTGCATCCGACGAGAGCAAATTCAGATCCCCTTGATCTTTTACTATCAGCGGTGTGTCGGGATAGACTCCAAATTCATTCTTATATCCAAACAAAAACTCTCCAGTCTTGATGACATCATCTTTATCACCTACTCTACCTGAGCCTTCGATAATCGGCTGAGAAATCCCATCTCTGAATCCGAAATGTTCCTTATTATTTGGTTGTGTCTTTCCATCTATAAAAAAGAGCTCTTTCATTCCATTTATCTCAAATTCTGAGGCAAGCTCCCTGTAATAGTTTAAGCAGACATCTTTATCCTTTTCTAAGTTATTTTCGAATTTCTTATCATTCCCGAAAATCATCAAACAAAGATGGATGGGTTCATTCTGTGGGGCACCCCAATTCCAATTCTCAGGGCTACTGCCATCCATATCTCCCAATAATCGAGACCTGTGTGGAGCAACCATTCCTTGACGAAACTCCCTGGAAAAGGCATCTAAATTTTCTTCATTTAATCCAAGAGCCTTTAATCCGTCATGAGTAAAAGACAAATTCAAGTGAGTTGAAGAGATTTTTGATTTATCATGAAAATGCTTCGCTGAGGTCATTTCTTTCCAAGCATTGGATAGCCATGCTTTAGTAGCTTTGGCATCTGTAATCCGCAGGTAAACAAACCTAGAGTATAACATATGTGCATACCCACGGATCAGGTAACCTTGGATATTATCAAGTTCGAGCAGTGTCATAGAAATCGGCTAAAAGAGTTTAAGAAATTTGGCAGCCCTTCGTTCTGAAAGAGTTTTCATCAACTGGACCCTTATCCGGGTATTGTTGTTGATATTTTTAATAGAAAGATCAGGATACGCTGAATACCAATAATTGGTAACCACTTCAGAATTACGGCTCCAGGCTAGAAAATATTCCTCTAGGTACGCCCCTCCAGTGATCAGAAAATTGGTTTTGGGGAAAACCTTGGTATTCGAAAAAATCCCCGTCAAACCCCAACCACTGTTATCAATGAAATCACCCAAATATTGCTGCCAGCTTCCATCAAAATTTGAGAAAAATAATACTCTGGAATTCTTTTCAAACATCACCCATTTGGCAAAGTGAATCGTAGGAATCCCCATTAATTTACCTTGGTTAAAAATAAATTTAATCAAGAAATTGGACAGCAAAAACATGAATTTGATAGATATCAAGCGCACATTCCCCTCTTTCATATCAACCAGTTGACTAAATTGGTTTTGATGTTGCCAATCCTCCGCAATTTCTAGCTCTTTTAAGAGCTCATTGCTTAACTGACTCCTTTTTCTGGTGAAGTTTTCATCTTTTCTCTCATAGAAAAAATGAACAATCAAGGCCCAAATAATCAATAAAGGCAATAGGGCTAAGAGAACAATTCCCAGAAAGAACATCCCTACGTAATTGATCCTAGGCATAGAAACACTTTGTTCATTCAGAAAGCCAAAATCTGGGTTTGAAAGGACTTGATCTTTAATTCGACTGTGTATAGTCTGAGCGGGAACCCCCTTCCAAGACTGCGAATCAATATATTCTCTAATGTAATTTCGAAGTTTCTTTTCCTTTTGAATTTGATCTACAGTCCTGCCCGGAGCACCTATATAAACTGCAGCATCTTTGATGATATGCCTATTGAAAAATGCGATTCTGTCTTCAGTAGTTATTGAGTTCAAGGTTGGATAATCTTTACAAAAAACATAAACAAGGTCGATGAGCATACCTGAATTGTCAAATAGCTTTTGAAGCATTTCATTTTTATTTCCATCATAATCCACTACAAACAATAATTTCGGTTCCCTTTTGACAGTATCGCCGATCCAAGATTTACCATGATCGATTACCACCCAGCGAGCATAATGGATAATTGCCGTCGCATCTAATTCCTTTGAAATACCATTCCTAGAATCCTTTTTGATTGCCTTGAGCTGATCTAACAATTCATGGATTTTTTCCGGGATGATGGGAACCAGAAAAGTTATAGCGTTTTGCTTCATATAGACCTGTTTATATCTATAACTAAGTTAAAATTCAAAAAACAAGCTGAGTCATAATTATTGCTTCTATTCCCCAACTCACTGACCAAAACTAAAATCTAGATGTTTTCAGCCATTCACGTTCAGATTACCATCGGAATATGAAGAACATCCTATTTTGACTTCAAATAAATAGGTCTTATCAATATAAAGTTAAATTTTCATACAAGCAATCCTACCAATAATACAGTTTCAATCTAAAAATAATTATACCCTTAAGGATAATCTATAAGAAAAGGGAGGTTTAAGTAAATCAGCAGAAAATCAAAAAAAATGAGATCTCCTCGAAAAAATATGAAACTCTATACTTGGATCAATATTCAATTAGTGTAGGCGTTCTATTTCATCTTAATCATCAATTTTCAGGGCCTAATTTCCCCTTTGCTTGATTTTTTAAATCTTGGGAATTATAAAACTTCCCTCCTTTGATGACTGTATGAACGGACCTTGTTCGGGTGATGTCTTCTAAAGGGTTTTTCTTTATGATAATCAAATCCGCCCAGTTTCCAGGCTTGATACTCCCTGTTTTATCTTCTATACCCAAAGCTTCAGCATTCTGTTGAGTGGCAAAATATAGCACATCCCCTTCAGGGATTCCGACCTCCACCATCGCTGCCATCTCTTTATGGATAAAAAATCCGCCGATTCCTGCTCCCAGATAATTATCCAATAAAAGTGGGCGATCTGTGCCCACGGTGATCAAACCACCGGCATCATAATACCGCTTGAGAATTTGTTGCTTCACCGGATAAATCAAAGCACCCAGTTCATTGAAACTTGAAGGCTTCTTTGATTTAATAATTTCTAAAGTAAATGGGGTGAAATAAAGGTCTTCAAATGCAAAATCAAACAAGGCTGGCGAATCAATCATTCCTATTGCTCCGTAGGTTGCCAAGGTTGCATCAAAATAAACTCCCTTATCAATGTATAATTGAATGATTTCATTCAAGCGAGGATCTTGTGGATCGATCTGCTTCAAGCTTTGATAAGCATCAATAGAATCCGCAAATAGCCTTCCTCCAAGAAAATGTTCCACACGATCTATCCCCATTTCAATAGCTTCCTGTGGGTTCACTGAGTTTCGAAAACCAGAGTTCAAATGTCCCGTCACAGTCAAGTCATGCTTATGAGCCTGATCAATCAAGACTTCAAGATCTTCTCCTGTGATACCTTTCGCCTTAAAGCCATAGGCTCCCTTTCCAGCCCATTCGTCTACTCTTTTGCGGATATCCTGCTCTGTAAAATCCAGATTCCAATCTGGCGCAGCTGTACCGAAATAAGGTCCTGAATGCAAAATTCTTGGCCCAGGAACCTGCCCTGCATCAATCCTTTCCTGTAAATCCCACATTTTTTCGGGCTCTATTTCTCCGGCAGGAAATGTACTGGTCACCCCATTTGCCAAAAAAATCTTAGGCATGGCCAAAGTATCATCATAGGCTTTCCCATCATAACTTACCCGATAATGGGCGTGCAAATCAATCAATCCAGGTAAAATGTAATCATCCTCTGACAGACTTTTCACCTGCCAATTCATCACTTTTTCATTCCCGGTCCCGAACTTTCCATTGACTATATAAATCGCTCTATTCTTTTTGAAGGTCTTGGTATCAGTATCAAAAACCCATCCTCCAGTTAAGATTTGATGTTGAGAAAAAACTGAATTGCACACAAAAAAGAAGATCAAATTGATCAAAAAATGCTTTTTCATAAAAGGATGGGTTTGGGTCAGATAAATCTTTGTCAATATACAATAATCAAGGTTTAGTAATAATGGAACCCCTCTGATTTCAATGTCATTCAGCTTTAGCTTAGTAAAAGGTTAAGATTATTTTTTAGATCAAAACATTTTAATTACTCAATTAAATAGAAGAATTCGAAATCAGTTTCGTAAAAATTTCTATTTAGTTTTCTGATTTACCCCGAATCTTGTTTTGTTTTACTTATTTTCGACTACTCAAATAACCCTTTCTATGAAAAAACTTATTGTTTTAGTCTGTTTCTCTTTTTTGGCTTTTTCATGTCAGAAAAATGAAGGCACTCCTGTTGAACTCCAAATTTTACCAAGTCCAACATCCCTAACAATTTCCGGAAATTCAGACCTGGATGTATCTGATATCCAGAAAGCCTATCTAGATGCCTATAACTATTTTGTTTCAGAAGGTAATCTGGACACCTGGAATAATGAATCAATTTCTTTCAACTTAGACCTTGGAAAAAACCTAAAAGAAGAAGCCTATGAATTGGAAATTTCAAGTGATCAGGTTTCTGTCATCGCCAGTTCTCAAGAAGGTCTTTGGTATGGTTTGATGACTTTGGGACAAATCTTGGAAGATTCCCAAGACCAAAACGCCAGTTTGCCGTTAGTTCAAATTTCAGACGAACCTTCACTTTCTTATAGAGCCATTCATTGGGATGTCAAGCACCATCTGGAAACAAAAGACTATTACTATGAAATGTTGGATAAGCTTGCCGAACAAAAAATCAATGCAGTTATCGTCGAAATTGAGGATAAATTAGCCTATAAACTAAAGCCCAAAGTAGGCTCCTCTGACGCATTTAGTATCGAGGAATGGAAAGCAATCAGTGACTACGCAAAAGCAAGAAATATAGAATTGAGTCCATTGGTTCAAGGGCTTGGGCATGCTTCTTTCATCCTCAAACATGAAGAATACATGGACCTGAGAGATAATCCTGAAAGTGACTGGGCTTTCAATCCATTAGATGAAAAAACCTACGAAGTTCAATTTGATCTGTATGAAGATGCTCTGAAAGCATTTCCATACGCTACCTATCTACATGTCGGAGGTGATGAAGTTCATACAACCGGGAGAAATAGTGGCAAATCTGCTTTGGAACTTCAATTGATCTGGTTGAATAGAGTCAGTGAATACGCAGACCAAAATGGCCTTACTCCTATCTTTTGGGATGATATGCCTCTAAAAAATGCCGGAGTGTATCAGTCTATTTTCAATGGAAATTTGACAGAATCACAAGTGGATAGTATCTGGACAAAACATGAACCCGAGCTTAATAAATATGTAGACATGTTTCCAAAAAACTGTGTTTACATGAGATGGAACTACAGCATTCCAGAATCACCGGGAAATGAAAGAGCCATGAAATGGTTTACAGATAATGGTTTCCAAGTGATGGGAGCCACTGCGGGACAGACTCGTTGGAATTTGATGCCTTTGGAAAGAAGTAATGCCAAAAACATAAGAGATTTTGCTTTGATTTCTATCAGAAATGGAGCCGATGGATTGCTCTTGACACTTTGGGATGATGATTCTCCTCACTTTGAATTATACGATAGAGGCATCACCAATTTCGCAGAATATACTTGGGCTGGTGAAAAAAGATCAATCGAAGAAATTCAAAAAGCTTTTAGACAAAGAACTTTTGGAAATGAGTTGGCTGATGATTCTTTTGAATTTATCGACTCTTTAGAATTGTCAGTGGCATTCTGGAAAAATGCATTGATTCAACCAAAGCAAGACAGAAACAGGCTTTATATGCAAGGTGACAATGCGATCAATTCTATGATAGAAATGCCCGATTTGGATTCTGTGGGTGCTTGGACTGTAAAGTATTCGGAAAAACTTCAAAAAGCAGCTGAAAATCAAAGACGAATTGAGTCAATTTTGGTACAAATTGAGAAATCAAAAAGGCTAGCTAAAAGGAATACATACAAATTGGAGGTCTACGAACAAGTGGCACAAATTGCACAGTTCTCCAACCGAACCCTCTTAACTTTGGCTGAACTGGACGAACCAAGTGGTGAAAAAAGAAATCAAGCCGAAGCCAAACTCAATGGATTGGCTTCTGAATGGAAAGCGATTGAATCCAAAGTAGAATCAGTCTATGGTAAAACTAGACAATTGAACAAACCGAAAGATTACATTTTGGATCAAGATCATCACCAACATTTAGCAAACCAAGGCATTAAGTTTACAGATTGGCAGTTTCGAGCAGAGCACTTGTTTATAGAAAAAGTTGGCTCGAGATAATCTATCCCTTGCTATTTAATCCAAGCTCCAGTGAATAACTGGAGCTTTATTTTTGCAGAAATGATCTCGATTCTAATAGGAATTGAAAATCCTTTTTTCTATTTTTCCACCTTGACACAATAGACCTAACCCAATGAATAAAAATAAGTTTCACCTTTTGATTGCTTTCTTTTTTTTGAGTCTTTCTATCCAAGCTCAGGAAGCATTATTTAACGCTCAACAAATTATTTCTCCCGAGATTCATGAGGATTCCTCAGTGACTTTTCGACTTTTCGCACCAAATGCAAATTCTGTCCAAATCACAGGCGACTTTTTACCAACTGTGAAAGTTGAAACTCCTCGTGGCACCATGGACGGGCCTGGCAAAGCGGATCTGATAAAAGATGAAAATGGAGCCTGGGTTTACAAGTCAAAAATATTGAAACCAGAGTTATATAATTATTCCTTCATAATTGATGGTTTCAACACGACCGACCCCAACAATCCTTTTTTGATTCGCGACGTAGCTTCCGCCACCAATATTTTTATAATTGGAGGAGGACACGCAGATCTTTTCGAAGTGAAAGATGTACCTCATGGAACTGTTTCCAGAAGATGGTATGATTCTCCAGGTTTAGAGATGGACCGTCGGGTGACTATATACACCCCTCCCGGATATGAAAACTCCAATGAGAAACTTCCAGTCCTTTATCTTCTTCATGGTGCTGGAGGCGACGAAGAAGCTTGGATCAATTTAGGAAGAGCCTCTCAGATCATGGACAACTTGATAGCTGAGGGTAAAGCAAAACCTATGATCGTCGTGATGCCCAATGGAAATGTAATTCAAGACGCCGCTCCAGGAGAAGGCAGCATGGGGTATTATAAACCACAATTTATGGTGCCTCAGACTATGAATGGACGATATGAAGCAAATTTTATGGATATCGTAAAATTCGTTGAGAGTAATTATCGAGTAATCCCTGACAAAGCCCATAGAGCCATTGCAGGCCTTTCAATGGGTGGTTTTCACACCATGCATATCTCACGGTTTTACCCAAACACTTTTGATTATGTTGGGCTATTCTCAGCAGCATTGATGCCTCGTGAAGACGCAACAGGAAAAGTGTATAGCAATATTGATGAAACCCTTCAAACCCAAATGGACAATGGCTACAAGCTCTATTGGATCGGAATAGGAAAAACTGATTTCCTTTACAATGCGAACAAAGACTTCAGAGATAAATTGGACAACATGGGGATGAAATACGAATACATGGAGACCGAGGGAGGCCACACTTGGAGAAACTGGCGAGTTTATTTGAGTGAGGTCGTCCCTATGCTTTTCCAATAATAAACCAATCACAACATGAACCTAAAACAACTTTCAATGGGAATTTGCCTGATACTTTTTTCAGGGACTTTCCAGTTTTCTCAAGCGCAAGAAATCAGTGCTATGCAAGCACCTCAGGTAGTTTCGCCTGATATTGCCGATAACGGATCTGTCACTTTTCGAGTTTTTTCTCCCAATGCAAATGAAGTTTCCGTCAATGGAAGCTGGATGGGTTTTCGAGAAACATTACCCCTGACCAAAGCTGAAAATGGAGTCTGGGAGGTAACCGTCGACCCACTTCCATCAACGATGTATCATTATAATTTCTTCATCGATGGAGTAGCCGCAATCGATGTAACCAATCCTCACGCTTTAAGAGATGGGACTAGATATGCCAGCCTATTGATGATTCCAGGTGAGGGAGCCAAGGTATTCCAACAAAACGATGTTCCTCATGGAAGTCTTTCTAAGGTTTGGTATGATTCCCCTTCCTTGGGAATGAAACGAAGAATGTATGTTTATACTCCTCCAGGATATGATTCGAGCAATGAATCTTACCCCGTTCTGTATCTATTGCATGGTGCAGGAGGTGATGAAGACGCTTGGTCTTCCCTTGGTAGAGCCAATTTAATCTTGGATAATTTGATCGCTTCAGGAAAGGCTAAACCTATGCTGGTGGTGATGACCAATGGAAATGCTTGGCAAAGTTCAACCCTGACTATGGCTCCTGGAGTAACGCCTCCAACTCGAGAAACCTATGCTCAATGGTCTGGTAAATTTGAAAAAAGTCTGGTTGAGGATGTAGTTCCATATATCGAGGATAATTACCAAGTAATAAAAGAGAAAGATTCTAGAGCAATTGCAGGCCTTTCTATGGGAGGTGGCCATACTATTACTGCCTCCACCACTTATCCAGGGACATTTGGCTATATCGGTGTATTCAGCAGTGGGATTTTTGACCCAAATACGAATATGGACGAAATGAAAAACAAGTTCATCGCATTGAAAGACTCAGGTGTAAAAGAATACTGGGTAGGTTGTGGAGTCGATGATTTCGTCATGGAATCCAATAAGCGTCTATTGAGCGTATTGGATGAAACGGGTTTTGAGCATGACTATCATGAAAGTGCCGGAGGTCATACCTGGGCAAACTGGAGAGATTACTTAGCTATTTTCTCACCAATGCTATTCAAATAAGAAACAATTAACCAATCTACCTATCGAGGCACGGTTCGTAAAAGGATCGTGTCTCTTTTTTTAAAAGTAATAAGACAAGCCTAAGTTCAATTGAAGCAAGTTAATATTCAGATTTGCTTTGGTCGAATTTTGTATTTCTGGCAAGACGTCCGGATCTGATGAAATTTTCTTTTTTTCGGTTCTCTCTATCCCGACTACCCCTACATTTAACTCAAAAGCAAAGCCTTGTTTGACTAAAAAAATCATTCCAGGCGTGAAGGCTATCCCATAGCTCCTTTCACTAATATCATAATCTTCCTTACTGTTTCCAGTTTCGGCAGTCTCAGTCCCATTACCAAATCCATACTCGAGGCCTGTCTGAGTGAAAATATAGAACTGGTTTGTTTGGCCTATCGGGAAATAATTCCTGATGAACGGGTTGAAAAACCAAGAAAAGACCTCTGAATCAGAGAGAGTATTTGGCCCGAAAGTATTGATTGACTCAGCTTCAGAAAGGTTAGAATCATAAGTTACACCCATTCCGACTGCAAAATTTTCTTTGAAAAAATAGCCTCCACCTGTATTGACCGAAGTTGAAGATGACTTGCTATATTTTACATTATCGAGGAGGACCTTCGAATTTTCTTTAGAATTCTGAGAATATGAAAAAAGGAGGCCTACATATCCTGTATTCTTTTCCAATTTTTTGGGAGCTTCATCAAATTGAGCTATCGCTTGGTTTGAAAAAAAAGACAATAAAATCAACAATAGGAAACTTAAAAATCGATTCATCTTAAATATGTTTTAGAATATTTTAGAAATTCACTCGTAGCGTAATTTACCTATTCCAATTCGGAAATTGAAAGATAATATTCACGTTATTCAACTAACAATCAAGCTATTTAAAGACCGGCAATTGAAATTCAAAACTAATTACAACAACATATGATCTAGATAAATGTTTGTGATTGATTAGTTAATTTCAATTTCAAGGAAGAGGGGATTTATAAGAAACTAAGGCTTCAGATAATATTCTTATTTTTAAGAGAAAACCAAATCCACCTTTTTATTAAAAAATGCCATGCGCTTATTTTTCATACCTATTTTACTCCTCATTTCTATTTCAAACTTCTCTTATTCTCAGGAGACAGATAGCCTTCCCAAGCAGAAAAAAGTGGAGGTAAGCGTCATGCCCTATATGAGCTACAACAGAAACTTAGACTTTATGATCGGTGTCATTCCCATGGGAATGTATCGGATCAATCCTTCTGATACTATTTCTCCGAAATCGCTTTCTGGCTTAGCCGCTGTTTATACTACGAATGGCTCTTATTTCATCTCTGTTTTTAACAAAATCTATCTGGATGAAGATAAATGGAGAATTACAGCCTTTGCGATGACCGGAGATAGGAACTCCCAATTCTATATAGATGACATGGAAGATCCCGGATTCTATGATTTTGGAACAGAAACCACCTATGCCATGGTTGGATTTCAGAGGCAGGTTTTCTCGGATTTTTATGCAGGATTCAATTATTCCTATACTCATCATTATACCGTATATGAAGATGATGTCCAAGAACCAAGTACCGTCAAAACAAATGGACTTCAATTTACCACTCTATACGACAATCGGAATTCAGTCTACTATCCGACCTCCGGAGTAAAATCCAACCTAAAATTAATTTCATTTCCAACTTGGTTTGGCAATGAAGTTCAAGCCCAAAAAATCACGGCAGAATTTAATGAGTATTTTCCTATGAGGAATGGTCATGACGTCCTAGCAGCCAGATTTGCAGGAAAATTCGGATTGGGCGATATCGCCTTTGAGCAGCAAGTTACTTTGGGAGGAAAAGACATCCGAGGTTATTCTCAAGGAAAATTCAGAGGAGATGGCTTGATTGCCGTGCAAGGAGAATACCGATACAATTTCAAAGAAGGAATGGGCTTGGTAGGATTTTTTGGCCTCGGCACCATCTATGGTTCTGATACGGAAGACTTTAATTGGAAACTCTACCCCGGAGCTGGAGTTGGGTATAGATATGGGGCGTTCAAATCTGTCAAATTTAATATCGGTCTTGATGCAGCTGTGGGAAAAGACGATTGGGGAATCTACTTCAGAATTGGAGAATCTTTTTAATCCCTGAGGAAACTCACTTTTCTACTTTTATTTAATTTTTGTAAAAATTTTCTAAGAATTTGATTTTGAATTAAAATCTTTATTTACTTTGTAATTCAAAGTACTTTTAAAAATGAGAAAACCCGAACAAGAATTAGCGGACATCAAGTCCATGATGGAGCGGAGCACCCGCTTTCTTTCTCTAAGTGGACTTTCCGGTGTCATGGCAGGAATATATGCTTTGATCGGATCCGGAATGGCCTGGTACTGGATAGAGGGAAGTCAAAGCCTTGGTGCTTCCCCAATATCAAATCATTTTGATCTTTTGAACCGTCTGTTGATTTTAGGATCGGTTGTTTTGATACTTGCTATTGGTACGGCTTTCATTTTTAGTAGAAAGAAAAGTCAAAAAAACGCACATAAACTCTGGACCTCAGCGAGCAAAAGATTCATGAGCGCCTTGTTTATCCCAGTGATTGCAGGTGGTTTATTCTCCTTTGGATTAATCCATGAAGGGTACTTCTCTATGATTCCGGCAGCTACTTTGATTTTCTATGGTCTGGGATTGATCAATGCTTCCCATTTCACTATCAATGAATTGAAAAATCTTGGATTAATTGAATTGATTATTGGGCTGGTTGCGGCATTTCATCCCGAAATCGGCCTCTATTGCTGGGCTGCAGGATTTGGAATGGCCCATATTATTTATGGCGCCATGATGTACTACAAATACGACAGATAAGCGTGAAAGGTAGTTACGATAAAGCATTTGAGAACGTCGTCAGACTTCGGGTCATGTCCATTTTGATGGTCAATGATCAGGTAGACTTCAATACGCTGAAGGATCTATTGGAGGTAACTGATGGCAATCTCGCTTCTCATCTCAAGAACTTGGAAAAACAGGAATACATCCAAGTAGAGAAATCTTTTGTAGGAAGAAAACCAATGACAAAATATGAGGCTACAGGTGAAGGAAAAACAGCCTTTCAAGCACATTTGGACTTCCTTGAAAATTTGATCAAAGAAAACAAAACTTAAAAAAATTTACCCATTCACTTTGAAACACAAAGTACTTTCCAATTAGCAATATGAAAAATCAACTGAAATCTTTGCTGGGGCTTGAAGCCAAGTCCCTCTTCCTTCCCTCCATTTTAGGGGCAATTATCCCAACATCCTTACTTATTTTCCTAATGGTCGCCAATTCCGAGTGCTATGAAGTTTGGATGTTTTTTCCATTGCTCATTATCCCATTTGGAGGAGCACTAGGAGGTATATTTTTCTACTTAATGGGTTTCCACTGGTTTCCGAAAGGCAACCAAAAACTCATGGCGTTGATTTTTAGCTGCTTCATCTACATTTTCATCATTTGGTTTTTCTCGGTCATGGCCTTCAATCTCACCGGACATTGGGATTAAAAAAACTTTAACTAAACCACTTTATACATTTTCAACAACAAAAAATGGAAAGACCATCTAACAACTCCGCTTTTAAAAATTTTCAGGATTGGATATCCAATTCCTCAAGCATCAAGCTTTTAGTAATTGGATTCATTGTGCTGATTCTCCTCATTCCACAATCTTATACCACCAATCTCATTGTAGAAAGGCAATTTAGACTGGAAGAAGCTGAACATGAGATCCGAGAAAAATGGTCAAGAGACCAAACCATTACGGGCCCATTTATCAGTTTACCTTATTTTGAATTGAGTGAAATCGAAACTAAGGATGAAAAGAAAGTCATCAAGGAGCTCAATACCGCCTATTTCCTACCTGATCAATTGGAAATCAATGGAAACCTGGAAACGGAATCTCTACATAGAGGAATTTTTGATGTCGCAGTCTATACAAATAAGATAAATTTCTCGGCCAAATTCCTCCCTGTGACATTAGAGAAACTGAACATTCTACCAGAAAATGTACAATGGGATCAAGCTAGTATCCTCATTGGAATTAGTGATTTAAGAGGAATCAGTGGAGATACTAAACTGCTGGTGAACAATGAAGAATTATCTCCAGAACCTTTCACTGATTTCAAAACCAGTCAAAAAGGATTACTTGTCAGTCTGGCTCTAAATCCTGAAAACAATTCTGATTTAATTTTCTCAGGGACCTTGGATATCAAAGGCAGCAAGGATTTCTTCATTGCACCTGTGGGAAAAACAACCAATCTGAGTCTATCAGGCAATTGGCCCAATCCAAGCTTTCAAGGTGAGTTTTTACCTGAATCCAGAAATATCACAGAAACCGGTTTTGAAAGTAGTTGGAAGGTTCTTCACTTCAACAGACCTTTTGGACAGGAGTTTATAGGCTCCATCCCCAACTTTGAGTCCAGTACATTCGGACTTTCATTGGTCAATCCTGCAGATCAATACCAGCAAAGTATCCGCACCACTAAGTATGCATTATTGATTATTGTCTTAAGTTTTCTGTCACTTTTTATGATGGAAATTCTCACCAAAAAGAGCATTCATCCGGTCCAATACACATTGATAGGCTTTGCCTTGGTTCTCTATTATACTCTACTGATAGCTCTCTCCGAACACATCGGTTTTGGTCTTGCCTATTTGACAGCGACGATTGCAACTGTAGGATTGCTTGGACTTTATGCCAAAACTCTTTTTCCAAAATTCAAGCAAACAGCCATTTTCACGGTCATACTTGCTGTATTCTACACCTTCATTTTTGTGATTATAAAGCAACAAGATTTCGCTTTGCTATTGGGAAGTATTGGTCTTTTTGTCGCCCTAGCAACCACGATGTATATATCCAGAAAAATCAACTGGAACAATAATTCTCCTGCATTGACGCAGGCATCATAAAAACCAATTCGTTAAATTACTCTAACACTCAATAATATGAAAGATCAAATCCTTTCCCACTTAAATTCTCCCTCCGAGTTGGAAAAACTCTATCGAAAAAATAGAGGCAGTTTTAAAACTGCCTTTACCGAACTTTTCCCTCAGATTCAGTCAAGCAATTCAGTATTGGCAAATGTTTGGAACGAGCGTCTAAACTATGAATCAGACGGCATTTCTTGGGGCACCAGAAAAGAATTCACATTTATAATCATCATTGCTTTGTTGGCCGGACTAATAGCCAAAATCCCAGAATTATTCTCTATCGACGAAGAATTCTTTTACCCTAGGAATATTGGCTTTATCGTTTTCCCCGGACTTGGGGCATTCTTCGCTTGGAGAAATCAACTAACCCAGCGAAAAGTCTTGATATTAGGACTTGTTACGATCTTGACATGGATTTATGTCAACCTCCTTCCTAATAACAAAGAAAGTGACACCTTGATTTTGGCCTGTATTCACCTTCCTCTTCTTCTATGGGGAGTTTTAGGAGCTTCTTTCTCGGGCAATGATTGGTTAAATCTCAAAAATCGATTGGCTTATTTGAGATTCAATGGTGACGCCATCGTCATGGGAGCTGTATTAGTTCTTTCCGGAATGGCATTGACTGGTTTGACTATTGGGCTTTTTGAATTGATAGGATTAAATATCGTCGAATTCTACACCAAGTACATCCTTATTTTCGGAGCAGCTGCAATTCCACCGCTTGCTACTTTCTTGACACAAACAAACCCTCAATTAGTCAATAAAGTCTCGCCTGTGATTGCTAAAATCTTCAGCCCCTTAGTGCTTGTGATGCTGATCATTTATCTCTTTGCAATCATTTTTACGGGAAAAGACCCCTACAATGACAGGGAATTCCTTTTGATGTTCAACTTGCTTTTAGTGGGTGTAATGGCTTTGATTTTCTTCTCCATTGCAGAAAACTCTGATAAAAATAAAAGTTCAGGCAATTGGATTCTATTAGCCCTATCCCTAGTAACCATTATCGTCAATGGAATCGCCCTTTCCGCCATTATTTTTAGGATATCAGAGTGGGGAATCACGCCAAACAGGTTAGCTGTTTTGGGAGTGAATATCCTCATGCTAATTCACTTGTTGATTGTATCAAGGTCCTTATTTGGGGTAGTTAGCAAGAAATTAGAAGTCGAAAAAGTAGGGATTTCAATCGCTTCCTATCTTCCGATTTATTTCATCTGGACTTTGGTGATTATTTTCTTATTCCCGATTCTATTTGGATTTAAATAAAGAGAGGTGGGGATCCCCACCTGTCTTTATTTTTCAAAAACAATTTCTTCCAGTTCCGCTCCTAATTTCTCTAAGTCCTTTTTCACCGATTCAATCATTGGCTCTGGTCCACAGACATAAAATTTCTGTTTGAAATCCGAAATATGTTTCTCCAGAAACTCTTTATCAATTCTTCCATATTCATGACCTTCTTTCTTTTCTTGATCTAAAATCGATATAAAATCACTTCCCAATTCCTGACGAAACCAGTTCTCCATAATCACGTCTTTAGATGTTTTATTAGCAAAAATCAGCTGATTTCCTTTCAGCTTTCCATTTGCTTTTTGAGATTTTAGAATTGAAATAAAAGGCGTAACACCTGCTCCACCAGCTAAAAACACACCTTTCCCCTTATACTCAATTGCTCCCCAAGATTCATCGATCAAAAGATGATCGCCACGTTTCAAATGATCTATTTGATTGGTTACACCATCATGATTCCGATAAGATTTTATTACAAATTCCAAATGATCATCTTCTGGCAGTGAGGTAAATGTAAAAGGTCTTTTTTCCTCTCTCCATCCTTCTTTATCAATCGAAACTTCAGTAGCCTGTCCAGGTACAAAAGTGTAACCTGAAGGTTTTTCCACTTTAAATCGGTTAACATCGTGTGTAAGGGTCTGAATATTTACTATTTCTACTTTCATCATCATTCATTTTGTTTAGTTAATTATAAACTCTACCCCCTAATCAAACCAAAGTCCAAGCCAAGGTCATTCTATTGATTTATAAATCCATTTCGCCTATAAAACAGCCAAATCACCTCAATTTCAAACTCAAACAGCAATCCTGATACTTTAAAATAAATTGACCTTCTACAGTATGTGAAATCACTTCCCCATTATACGAATGGTAGGGAGAGTTTATTTGAAAAGACCCATTATATATTGAATCAATCCTCCAGAAAATTCCATACATTCATGGACCAATTTTCTAAAAAGTAATAGGAATTGGATATCTTTCAAGCTCAAAAAACCAGTTTACCCTATGAAAAAAATCAGCTTAAACCTCGCTTTAGTTCTTTCCTTGATGATTGGACTAAATGCCTGTGGAAACAAACCCGCAGAAACTGTCGAGGTAGTAGAAGAAGTAAGTGTTGAGCCTTCAAATTTTGGCGGTCTGGCACTTTATACTGTAAGAGACTCAATGGCAAGTGATCCAAAAGGAACACTTCAGGCTGTTGCCGATGCTGGATATGCCTATGTTGAAGCCGCGAACTATGCAGATGGTAAGTTTTATGGCATGACACCAACTGAGTTCAAAGACTATCTAGCTTCCCTTGGATTGACTGCTAAAAGTGCTCACATGGGCATGGTCAATATGGAAAATGCTGATCAGTTAATCGCTGATGTAAAAGCTGCAGGCATAGAATATTTTGTAATTCCTGTTCCACCAATGGGCATGTTTACATTCAATCAAGAAACGAGATCCATGGGGCTAAAAGGCAAACCAGAAGATTTGGTAAGCATCATGGATTCTTTGGGTGAGAAATGTAATGCTGCCGGCATCAAATTATTATACCATAACCATGATTTCGAATTCAAAGCTTTGGAAGACGGTACAGTCATCGAAGACTTGCTTTTGGAAAAGTGTAATCCTGAGTTTGTTAACTTCCAAATGGACCTATTTTGGGTAACCAAAGCTGGAGTTGATCCATTGACATACTTTGAAAAATATCCAGGAAGATTCAAAGCTTGGCATGTGAAAGACATGAACGACGAAGGCAACTTTGCACCAGTTGGAACTGGAACAATTGATTTTGCAAGAATCTTGGCTGAAAAAGACAAATCAGGAATGATTTTCTACCTAGTTGAGCAAGACAACACTTTTGGTGTAGATCCGATGGAAGCTATTAAAACTTCTCATGCTGGACTAGAAAAATTCGGTTTCAAATAAGAATCCCCAACAAAATTTCAAAACCACAATTCTTCTCAGGGTTGTGGTTTTCTTTTTTCAAAAATGCTTTGAACCACTTCTTTTTGATTTAATTCAAAATATTGAATATCTGCATTAAAAAACACCCATTTATGCTAAAAAAATATGCATAATCCATTCAAGCCTATATCTTTGGACGCTTCAACGGGAAATTTCTCAAGCAAGCAAAAAAAGCATATCCTGAGTTCCCACAAATACACAGAATATTTAGCCCATGGAGCAAATTATTTACACAATTAATGACCTAGTCTGGAGTAATGCACTGATTATCCTTTGCCTTGGAGCGGGGATTTATTTTTCGGTGGTCACGAAGCTAGTTCAACTTAGATATTTCAAAGAAATGATTTCACTCCTTTTTTCAGGTAAATCCTCGGAAAAAGGAGTTTCTTCTTTTCAGGCATTCGCATTAGCCCTTTCTGGAAGAATCGGGACAGGTAACATCGCTGGTGTAGCAACTGCTATCGGAATGGGTGGACCGGGATCCATTTTCTGGATGTGGGTTATTGCTTTCCTAGGTTCGGCTTCAGCCTATATTGAAGCTACCTTGGGTCAGATTTTCAAAGAAGTAAAAGATGGCCAATATCGAGGTGGTCCTGCTTACTATATCGAAAAAGGACTTGGCGTAAAATGGTACGCTATGCTTTTTGCCTTTGTAACCATGGGAAGTATGGCCTTCCTACTTCCTGGTGTTCAGAGTAACAGTATTGCTTTGAGTGTCAACAATGCATTTGATATCCCTGTTGAATATACAGGAGGGTTTGTTTGCCTTCTTTTGGCATTGATCATTTTTGGGGGAATCAAACGAATCGGGAAAGTTGCCGAGATCGTGGTTCCTTTTATGGCAATCGGATATGTATTGCTTGCCACCATCATTTTAGCAATGAACATTGGTGAAATCCCGGACATGTTTAAGCTCATCATCAATTCAGCTTTCAACCTAGAAGCTGCATTTTCTGGGGTATTCGGTTCAGCAATCGCCTGGGGAGTAAAAAGAGGAATCTACTCCAATGAAGCCGGCCAAGGTACTGCTCCTCATGCTGCAGCTGCTGCTGAAGTAAGCCACCCGGCGAAGCAAGGATTGGTACAGGCTTTCTCTGTATACATTGATACGTTGTTTGTATGTACTGCCACCGCATTTATGATTCTTTTCACTGGTCAATACAATGTAGTAGATCCCAATGGAGGCTTTATTGTAGAAAATCTCCCGGGAGTCAGCATAGGACCGGAATATACACAGAGTGCGATCGCAACCCATTTCCCTACCATTGGAGCAGGGTTCGTGGCAGTCGCCTTGATGTTCTTTTCTTTTACAACCATCATGGCCTACTACTACATTGCTGAAACCAATCTTAGCTATCTCCAAAAAGACAATCAAAAGCATTGGCAGGTGAATATTCTTAGAGTAGTCATCCTTATTGCCACATTCTATGGATCGATTCGAACTGCTGAACTAGCTTGGACTTTTGGTGATATCGGTGTCGGACTTATGGCTTGGCTAAATATGATTGCTATTCTCCTATTGAGAAAACCAGCCTTGGATGCTTTGAAAGATTTCGCAAAACAACGGAAAGCAGGAAAAGATCCTGATTACGACTTCGAAGCCATGAAAAAGCACTATACAAAAGGGTAACACTTTCTAAAGCCTAGCAGATGAAATGCTAGGCTTTTTTAATATCCGCAAACCAGAAATGCTTCTTCCCTTTTTCTCCATTATCCAATACAATATCATAACTTTTTTGGGTAATCTCTCCTACCAAAACCTCAATTGGAGACTGAAAAATTGGACCTGCATAACAATAGGAATGGAACTCACCGTTTTCTCCACAGGGATCGACTCTCGCATTCAGATCGTTTAAAAACTCATTAGAAATTGAATTCCCAATCCATTTTTTTGAAATCAAATCCGAGTCTGCAGCGCAAATTTTGGTTTCGAAACCATTTGAAAAAAAGCCTTCAATCAATTCTCTAGTATCCTTTTTCCAAAGTGGAAAAACACCCAAAAATCCTCTTTGAGCTAATTTTTCCTCTCGATAATCCCGAAGGTCTTCTAATAAAATATCTCCATATCCAATATGTTTGATACCGGCATCTTCGAGTTCGTTCAAATAGACATTGATTGTTTTTTCATAAGCCGTATTATCCCCACTAGCTGGGTAATAAAGTTTATCCAAAGGCAGACCTATTGACTCCGCCTGCTTTTCAATCAATTCTTCTGGTATCCCATGCATTCCCACACGCCTTGTCTCCTCACCAAAAGTTGTATGAAGTCGGACTACCTGATACTCATCACTTTTTATCAATTCCCAAAGAGCCATCGCACTATCCTTCCCTCCCGACCAACTCATGGACACTGGAATCATTCCATCATTTCTTTTTAAATCCATCCTCAAAACTATCTAAAACGCATGAAAAAAGCCCCCTTTTCAAAAAAGAGGGCTTGTCACTCGGGGCGATATCAACTTAATAATAAAGTTAGATTTCGATGAGTGGAATTGTGCCCGATGTAACTGTATCCATTCGTAGTTCTGGCCCAAGCTGTTAATACAAAACTATAAGCACAAGATTGTGGTGGCCTCCAATTTCCAGAAGCTGGAATCAGTTTATTGGTAAAACCCTGCCAATTCCCACTTGAAGGAGAATAGTTTTCGCTATAAATAGATGTTGCCAAGCCTGCTCCATAGGTTGCCCGGAAACTCACCGCTCGCAGATTCCCTTCAGGATCATGTGCTGTAATTCTAAAATTAACGCCATCAGGCGAAGGTCCTATTGTTTCAATGGCACAAGCAGAAACTTCACTGCTTCCATGCCTTACACTTTCAATAATTGCTGATGGTACTTGATTATCAATATATAATCTCAATTCTTGAGTAGCCGCCACGTTTGATGTACTACTTCCCACAAAGAAGGTTACCTTGATCCGATACAACCCAGGTAACAAGGCAGTGGTTGGAAACTGGATCAATAAATCATCTATTGAATAATCAACACCTGGATTTGCCATTTGGTAATAGCCGTAATAGGATGCAGCAAAAGATTCCAAAGCATAGGTACTACCTGTCCATCTGTAATTAGACCAATTGGAAATCAACTTCGTAAACGAACCTCCCGGTGCAGCAATTTCAACTTTATATTTTCGGTTCCCTGCCGCCCAAAGTTGCTGAAGCTTTGTTCTATTCCCAATCAGGTTCAATGTACCTCCAAAAGCTGCGTTTTCAACATGAACATAATACCCCGCATCAGTAGTCGCTCTTCCTGTACTTGAATTAATTTTTGTAGTAGGAATCAAACCAACACTTCCTACCAAGGGACCTAATGTAGAACTTGGAATGCTTGGTTTTCTGGACAAAATCAATTGTCTCAGCTTGGTGAAATCCTTATAAAAACTTCCGGGAAAATCAGTAGTGAAACCCGGGCTACTTGATTTTACCCGAAAACCAAAATAGGTATAAGGAGTACTCAATGGCCAGGAAATGGCAACATTGATTTCCTTCAATTCTATTTTAAACTTCCAGATTCTATGACTGGTATCAGAATTAGGACTGGGGCCAAACTCCTGTACCACCTCAGACAATGGAGGAATGGATAATCCTGTCCATCTCGCTGGACCCAGATATTTCTGAAGCCCGAGTTTGTTGGGATTACCGGGATAAAGACCATAATTAATATCAACATTGGCAGTAATTGCCCTGTCCCTATTGGAATCAAAACTCAACCAAAAGTAATCGTTGGTACTTGGGTCATTCCCAGTATCTTCTAGGACATCCAATGCCAAGTATAAAAACTTTGCATCATTTTTAGCTAAAATATAGCCTCTCGAAAATTTAAGCTTTCCTGCATTCTCCCATGCTCCAGAATTGACTGGAGCTGCAGGATCAATTGGTGTGGTAGCCCATTCACTTTTCAAAGGAAAAGCAAATAGCAAAGGAGTGGTTATGGACAAATTCCTGAGTTTTGCCATGACGAAATTGGGTTATTTTGAAAAAAGAATAAAAATGGCTCTGAAAAGAGCAACGCTAATAAAATCTCTATAAAGTGTGATAGAGAACCTAAGAAAATCAGGAGTTATTCAAATCACAACATCCTGTAAATCAATACGATCATTAATTTACAGATTAAATTCAGCAAATAAAAAGAGAAACAAAAAAAGCCCCGAACATTACAATTTCGGGGCTTGGAATTGAATTATTTCAATAATTATTTAGCAGGCAACACTTTAGCTTTGACTTCCCCAAACCCAACTCTGATTCCATCTTTTTCAGAAAAGCCTTTTAGGATTACCGTATCTCCATCTTCAATAAATTTCCTTTCCTCTCCACTATCCAACCTTACAGGCTTTGTCCCCTTCCAGCTCAACTCCAGCATGGAACCGAAAGAATCTTCAGTTGGGCCAGAAATTGTACCTGAAGCCAACATATCTCCAACATTGATATTACAGCCATTGACAGTGTGGTGAGCCAATTGCTGGGCAATATTCCAATACATGTATTTGAAATTGGAAGCACTAACCTTAGTAGCTTGCTTGACATCCTCCGGCTGAATGTAAGCTTCAAGTTTGATATCAAAGCTATGGGGAGTTTCACATTTCAAATAAGGCAACACCTCTGGATCCTGAACAGGACCTTCCATTCGGAATTGATCCAAGGCCTCCAAAGTAACAACCCAAGGAGAAATTGAAGAGGCAAAGTTCTTTCCAAGGAATGGTCCCAAAGGAACATATTCCCATGCTTGAATATCTCGGGCAGACCAATCATTGAACAATACAAACCCAAAAATATAATCTTCTGCATCCTCCGTTGAAATCGAGTCTCCCAATTTGGTTGATTTACCAGTGATAAAGGCCAATTCCAATTCAAAATCCAATCTTTTTGAAGGTCCAAATCCTGGAGTTTCCATATCGGGATCTTTGAATTGTCCTTTTGGTCGGTAAATCGGGACTCCAGAAGGAATAATAGAAGAGGCTCTACCGTGATATCCTACTGGTAGATGTTTCCAGTTTGGCAAAAGTGCATTTTCCGGATCTCGAAACATCTTACCAACGTTCGTAGCATGCTCCATAGAACTGTAAAAATCCGTGTAATCTCCGATTTTCACAGGAAGAAGCATTTCAGCTTCTCTCCTATTTACCATTACTTTTCCTCTGATAGAATGATCTCTTAGCTTTTCATTATCAGCGAGTAAAAGCTCCTGCACCCTCTCACGAATCTTTTTGGTCTGCGTTTTACCCAAGTCGATTAGATCATTCAAACAATCGTGAAGAAAAATCCCTTCCGGCAAAAACATATCCGAAAAGAAACCCTCTTGATCCAAGACACTCAAGTCAACAATTTTATCTCCGATTGCCACTCCGATTCTGGGAGTAAGTCTTTTGTTCTTAAAGACACCAAATGGTAGATTGTAGATGGTAAAATCTGAATTTTTCGATACCTCAACCCATGTTTCCATAGGACTCATATTGCTTTCACTCATGGTAAAATTTATTCAACTGCAAAGGTACTCTTTAGTGATGAATTCAAAAGGAATTCGCCCATTCATCCAAAAAAGGATTATCAAACAAATACACTTTATTCCCAAGTAATAGAACTTTTCTCTCTGATTTTGAAGGAAATTGCCTTTAAAAGATAAAATTCTCCGCAAACAAATAAACTGTGGAAATCCCCTTCTTTGTCATTAATTTCCGATTCTAAACTCGAATATTATGATAAAAAACTTTTCAAAGTTTCTTTTTCTCTCACTCCTAATCCTGATTTCATTTCAGGTATTGGCTCAGGAAAAATCTCTCCTTGACCAGCTGGAGGAAGTCGCTATTGTCGACCAGAAAGTCATGATGCCTATGCGGGATGGAAACCGATTAGCCACGGATATCTACAGACCAAAAGGTGATGCAAAAGTTCCAATCGTATTTTCCAGAACTCCCTATAACTTCAATACCTATGGAGATGGAGAATTGAGAACAAGAACACTTCAAACAGCCTTAGACTGGGTAAAGAAAGGATATGCATACGTTGTTCAAAATGAACGAGGAAGATTCTTTTCTGAAGGGGAATGGGATATTTTAGGAACTCCGTTGACAGATAGCTACGACGCTTTTGACTGGATGTCTAAGCAAGCCTGGAGTAACGGTAAAATCGGAACTTTGGGCTGTTCTTCCACTGCAGAATGGCAGATGGCAGCAGCGTCTCTAAACCATCCAGCTCATGCCGCAATGGTTCCTCAGGGATTTGGTGCAGGCGTAGGTAGAATCGGAGAATTTTATGAGCAAGGGAACTGGTATCGCGGCGGTGCCGGACAGATGCTTTTCACAGCTTGGCTTTATGGAACCCAACATGATCCATTGGCCCCAAAATTACCTAAGGGAATTGCTCAAGAGGATCTTTTGAGGCTGCAAAGATTCTATGACATGGCTCCGGAATATCCACGTGTGGACTGGAAAGAAGGACTTTCTCACCTTCCTCTTCAGGACATTATCAAAAATGTCAATGGCCCACAAGGAATTTATGAGGAAATGATCACCAGAAAACCGAATGATGCCAGATGGTATCAGGGCGGATTGTATCATGATGACATGCCTTTTGATAAGCCGAGTTTTTGGTTCGTTTCTTGGTATGATGTATCTACCAGTCCAAATTTGGCCCTTTACAATCACGTCAGAGAAAATGCTCTTTCTCAATCCGCTCGTGACAATCAATACCTGATCATTGCTCCCGTTCTTCACTGTTCCTATACCAGAGCTACCGAAAATACGATTGTAGGTGAAAGAAGTGTGGGTGATGCAAGATTTGACTACGACGATATCATCACTGCATGGTTTGATCTTTGGCTAAAAAGCGAAGACAAGGGAAAAATCTCCAAAATGCCAAAAGTGACCTATTATACAATGGGAACCAATGAATGGCAGACTTCAGACGTTTGGCCACCAGCAAATGCTAAAATGACCAGCTTCTTCTTGGATTCAGATGGCAAAGCAAACACTAGAAATGGAGATGGTAAATTGATTGGTAAACTTCCAAAAAAGCAGAATCAGGACACCTTCAAATATGATCCAATGAACCCTGTCAATTCTTATGGGGGCAACGTTTGCTGTACTGGGAACGCCGTACAAGGTGGATCTTTTGACCAATCTGAAATGGAATTGAGAGATGATATTTTGGTCTATACTTCAGAGCCATTGGAGGAAGGAGTTGAAATCTCTGGTTTCATTGAAAGCTACCTTTACTTTTCTTCAGATGCCAAAGACACAGATGTGACGATCAAACTCATTGATGTTTATCCTGATGGAAAAGCTTATAATTTGGATGAGACTATCCAAAGGGTGAGATACAGAGAAGGATATGACAAGGAGGTATTTATGGAAGACGGAAAAGTATATGAAGTAAAAATGACTCCAATGAGTACTTCCAATTACTTTGAAAAAGGTCATCAAATTCGAATAGAAATCACATCTTCCAACTTCCCAAGATTCGATAGAAACTTGAATACCGGAGGAAACAATTACGATGAATCAGAAGGAGTAATCGCAACGAATTCCATTCATCATGGAGGGATTCATCCGAGTAGAATCGTCCTTCCGATGATTAAATAATCAAAAGATAAAAATTTCTTAAAAGAGGGGCTATCCCCTCTTTTTTTATTGTTATACTTATAATAAAAGAAGAAAAAATTACAAAACATCAGGTTTTACACCCTTTTATAATGTTTTTAACTCATTAAAACTTATTCAGGGAAAATATTGGTTTTTTTTATTGAAATTCTAGGAAACTAAACTTTAAACTCAATGAGAAAAATCAACAAATTTTTATTGACACTTTTTTTCCTCTGGGGAAATGTTGGCTGGGCTATGGCCCAATACACTGTCTCAGGATCTGTATTGGATGACCGAACAGGAGAACCCATGATCGGTGTAAACATTTTGGTAAAGGGGTCAGTAACAGGAACTATTTCCGACATAGATGGAAATTTCAGTATCCTAATTGATTCCGGAAATGAAACAACTTTGGTTTTTTCATCAATTGGTTATTTGAGCCAAGAAATTCAAGTCACTCCAAATTCCAATAATGTGAATGTACGGTTAAAGCAAGATGCTACTAACCTGGAAGAGGTTGTTGTAACCGGTTTGGCCTCTTCAGTCAAAAGAAGTAACCTGGCCAATGCTGTTTCAACTGTATCCTCTAAAGATCTAACAGGGACCACCACAATCCAAACTACGGATGGTGCCCTTTACGGGAAAGTAGCAGGCGCCACCATCCGATCAAACGGTGGAGCTCCAGGCGGTGGATTATCAATTCAATTGAGAGGAATATCCAGCTTAACCGGTTCATCTCAGCCATTAATAATTGTTGACGGAGTATATATTTCCAATGCAAGTCAACGAACTGGTAGAGCCACAATTTCCGGCGCTGGAGGAAGTAATCAAGATGATGGTTCCAATAGACTTGCAGATTTGAACCCCGCAGACATTGAATCAATTGAAGTGTTAAAGGGCCCGTCTGCGGCAGCAATCTATGGAACGCGAGCTAATGCAGGGGTAATCATAATTACAACCAAACGTGGGGCTGAAGGCCGAACAACGGTTTCCTTGTCACAGGATATTGGGTTCGCAGAACCTTTGAGACTTTTAGGGGTAGATGATTGGAACGAAGATAAAATCAATTATTTTTTTCCAGAGGCAAGGAGACCATTGGAGCTGGAAAGGTATAATTCAGCAAGAACAAGTGGAAATTTTATTGATTATGAGGATTACTTCTATAACAATAAAGCGACACTCTTAAATACAAGAATAAATATCTCCGGAGGAAACGAGAACACCAAGTTCTTTGTGTCCGGCAACATTGTAAACGAAGACGGCACGATCCGAAACACTGGATTTAAAAGATATTCGGTGAGAGCAAATATTGATCAGAAAATCACGAAAGGGATTAAGCTTGGAGTATCTTCCAATTACATCAGATCGAACACTGATCGAGGTTTTACCGGGAACCAAAATAATTCAGGTGCAAGTATTGGTTACAGTATTGCCTATGTTCCTAATTATTTTGATTTGAGAAGAAATGAAGATGGATCTTATCCAACCAACCCATATTTTTCAGAAAATCCTGTTGCTGTCACAGACCATGGGATAAACAACTCACTCGTCAATCGATTTATCCAGGCTTTCACCTTGGATATAGATATTCTAAAAACATCCAATAGTTTCTTAAAGGCACAGGTCTCAGGAGGATTGGATTATCTTCAAAACAGTACGTTGGTTTACTTACCTGAATTTCTTCAGTACCAGCGGGCACAAGCCAACCCTGGAGACATTTTAAAAGGAAAGCAGGAAAGCTTTAATACGAACCTTCAGGCAGCATTAGTTTACAATTGGAATCTTGGAAAAGTCAACATGAACTCCCAGGCAGGACTGGTTAGATTGGATTTTCAGGACAATGCTCTATTCAACAGGGGCCGTGGACTAGTTCCTGGACAAATGAATTTAAGACAGGCAGCAATCCAAGAAATTAATCAAGAATTTCTTCAAAAGGTCCAAGAGGCCGGAGTCTTCCTACAACAAGAAGCAAATTTTGAGGATAAGATCATCGGAACTTTGGGTGTTAGATGGGACAAATCAACTCTTAACGGAGATGCAAATCAGTATTATGCCTTTCCAAGAGCATCCATGGCCATAAACTTAGGGAATTTCGATTTTTGGTCCAGTTCTGTCATCAATCAGTTAAAGCCAAGAATCGCTTATGGCGAAACAGCCGGTCCTGTAAATTTCGGAGCCACGTTTACTCCCCTAGGTGGCACCAATATCGGAGGATTGCTTGGCTCAGTAGTTTCTACCCAAATTGGAAACACGCTCATAAGACCTGAAACAGCAACAGAATTAGAGTTTGGAATTGATGCAGGTTTCTTTGATAACAGAATTAGTATTGAAGCCACTTATTACATTAAAAACACACAAAATAATATCCAAAACCTGAACCTTTCACCTTCTACCGGAGTAACCACCACACCTAGTAATGAGGCAGAACTTCAGAACAAAGGCATTGAACTAGGACTTTCCGGAAATGTGATTGAGAATTCTAATTTCAAATGGTTTTCGAGAGTTCTTTTTTGGAAAAACAAAATTGAAATGACCAAACTGGGAATCCCTACTTACATTTCAGGTGGGTTTGGATCTGGGTTAGGCACTTTCCTTTATGCAGAGGGGTACTCTCCTACTACCATCGTAGGAACTCCTGCTGATCCAAACATACCCGGAGGCTTTACGATTTGGGGAAATTCTCAACCTGATTTTAACCTCTCATTTTACAACTCATTCAATATCTTCAAAGGTTTAGAGTTTTCATTTCTAGTGGATTGGAGAAAAGGTGGAGACAACATCAACCTGACTTCTTTCCTGACAGACGGAGGAGGAACTACAAATGGATGGTTTGATGATGATAACGGGGATGGCATTCCTAATGGACGTCAGCGAGAACCAGAACCCTATAATAATGCCGGTAGATGGGTACAGGATGCTTCTTTCGTGAAAATTCGAGAGATCGGACTTTTCTACACAGTACCAAAAGCAACCATTAACAATTGGTTTGGCAACTCAGTGCAAAACCTTCGGGTCGGTGGATCTGTAAACAATGCTTTTCTTTTTACAGATTACCAAGGATACGATCCTGAGACCTCCACATTTGGATCACAGGCAGTAGCCAATAATGTGGATATAGCACCTTATCCTACCCCGAGAAGGGTATTTTTTCACGTAACAATTGACTTCTAAACTAGCAGTGAAATGAATTTGAAAATTAAAAATATTGGAAAAATTGTGGTTTTCGCAGTGATGGTATCAGCTTGCAATCCACTTCAATTAGATGAAATCCAGGACCCAAACAATCCCTCTGTAGGTTCCGTATCAGAGAATGCCAGCCGCGAACAAATCCAGTTTCTAATTACGGGATTGGAATCTAGGCACCGAGATTATGTCACTAGTGTAGCCAGGTCTTGGAATACCTTTGGCAGGGAAATATGGTACCTGAATGCATCCGACCCTAGATTTCAAACAGATTGGCTAGGTCAAAACGGAAGGGTACCGGACAGGTCCTATTTTGGATTTGGAAATACTGGAGGGGGTTCATGGGCTTCACCCTACCAGGCCATAAAACAAGCAGATGTACTTTTAACAGCATCGGAAAACACGAGCAATATCACAGAATCGTCTAAAAGTGCTGTTTCTGGTTTTGCCAAAACCATTCAGGGATATCAATTTATGATTCCAGCTAATTTTGTTTATGAAAATGGTATTAGAACAGATGTCAAGGATCCTTTAAACCCAGGTCCATTTGTTTCCTATGAACAGGCTCTGGAGTCCATTAAATCAATTTTGGATGAAGGATACCAAAATTTTAATTCAGCGGGGTCAGGCGATTTCCCATTTACTTTAACCAGAGGCTTTGATGGTTTTAATTCTATAGACAGGCTGAAAATGGTCAACCGAGCTATTACTGCCCGGTTAAATGCCTACAGAAAAGATTGGCAAGGAGTATTAACCGCTTTGGATGAGTCATTTATAGACCTTAATGGAGATTTAAATGCAGGCCCATCCCATCCCTACGGGGCGGCTCCCGATACGTTTAACCCTTTGTATTATGTCCCTGATGCCGCAATTAACACGATTGTTGTAGTTCATCCCTCTGTCTTGGATGATGCAACGGATGGTGATTTGAGAGTTCAAACCAAATTTTACGAACGTTCAACGCCAGTGACAGTAACTACTGACGCAGGGGCATTGGTCGGAACCCATCAAGATGGCAGATGGAGCTCCAATACAGAGTCTATTCCTTTCATCAGAAATGAGGAATTGATCTTGCTTAAGGCAGAAGCTCATGCCAATTTGGGAGAAACAAATGAGGCAATAGCCGCAATCAATATTATCCGAAATGCAGCAGAAATCGGTCCTTATACCGGAGCTTCCACCACAGAGGCCTTGATCGATGAAATACTTTACCAAAGACGGTATTCCCTATGGGCGGAGCCTTGGGGACATCGGTGGATAGATGCAAGAAGGTATGATAAATTGGATGAAATCCCAACAAGCTATGACGGTGGGGCAATTTTCACCCAGTTCCCTCATCCTCAAGCGGAGCTGAGCTGGGATGAATATAAAGGTGATAACTAGAAAACAACCTAATTTTAAACTTCATGAAAGAGCCGTCTTATTTGGGATGGCTCTTTTTATTTAATTTTTCCCCTCGACAAAAATTTAATTGGCCAAAGGATCTTGCTTTAAAGCCAGCGCAATCGATATAATAAGAAACCCATTTCGCAAAACGCTAATTTTCAAGCAGTTTCATTGAAATCTTAATTATTTATTTTTCTGATTTTTACGAACTTTGAAATGATTTCTCCTGTTGGCAGAGGATTACACGAGTAAGAATTTAAGCCTATTTTAGTTTTGGAAAGCACTTTTAACAAGCGTACGTACTTTAAGATTGTCTTAGTATTAGGAGCATTGTGTACCATCAGCCCCTTTTCTATTGACATGTATCTGCCTGGTTTTCCGGAAATGTCCCGAGACCTCGGCACTCCAATTTCGCAGATCCAACTTTCCCTAACGGCATATCTTGTTGGAATCGCTATAGGTCAATTATTCTATGGTCCACTATTGGACAAATACGGCCGAAAAAAACCACTTTATATCGGTTTGGGAATCTATGTTCTTGCTTCGATAGGCTGTGCTTTTTCTCAATCTGTTGAAAACTTGATCATCATGCGCCTTTTCCAAGCATTGGGTGGATGTGTGGGGATGGTTTGTGCCCAAGCAATGGTTAGGGATATCTTCCCTATTCAAAAAACTGCTCAGGTTTTGGCCCTTTTGACCTTGGTAATTGCGGTCTCTCCTATGATCGCTCCGACCTTGGGAGGTTATGTAACTGCTTTTTACAACTGGCACTGGGTATTTATCATTTTGGCAATCCTGACCGTGATTATTTGGATAGCTGCAATTTATGTTCTTCCTGACGGAGCCGAACCTGACAGAGCGATTTCTCTAAGACCTCAAAAAGTATGGGGGAATTACGTGGAAGTAATGCAAAATCGTCAGTTCTTGGTTTACATGCTTGTTGGAGGATTGGCAGGAGCAGCACCATTTGCCTATATCGCAAGTTCAGCGGATGTTTTTATGAATATCTACCAAGTAAGCGAACAAACATACGGTTGGATTTTTGGTCTTTTGGCATTTGCTATGATTGGATCAACCCAACTGAACCACGTCTTGTTAAGAAAGTATAAAAGCCAACAAATCATCAATTTTTCCCTTCACTACCAAGTAATTACGGGATTGATTTTAGTTATCGGAACCTATTTTCAACTATTCAATGTCTATGCATTGGTTGGATTGATGTTCTTGTTTTTGACAGCTCATGGTCTGAATAGCCCCAACACCGCAGCATTATCCATGGAGCCCTTCTCAAGGAATGCAGGAAGTGCATCAGCACTTTTGGGAAGTTTGAGAATGGCAATGGGCGGAGTGGTTACCGCAATCGTCAGTTTCTTCCACGATGGAACTGCCTTCCCAATGGTAGTAGGGATGGCTGCATGTGCACTGGCCGGTTTTATTATCCTAAAGTCAGACCAACACATTCCAGGTTCTATCAGTAGACAGCAACCTAGTCCTTCTTTAGGTACCTAAGTTCAATAGGAGTTTTGAAACTCCTATTGTTCTATTCCATTGAAAAAATAAGTCAAAGTAACTCCGTGACTATTTCCCAGAAATGAGTTTTTCACGCCTGCATTATGCTGATAAATCAGTCTGAGGTGGTTCAGTGCATAGACACCTGCCATAAAATTTATTGATGAGGTACTTCTGTATCCTGCACCAATTTCAAATTTATCCGCAATACTTAAAGACAAATTGGTATCCAACTGCATGGGTGCTCCATTTTCGTATTTTAATAGAAGAGAAGGCTTCAACATCATAGGTGAAAAATTTCCAAAAAGATATTTGTACCCTATATATCCATAGATTGGGTTAGATAAGTTGATATTCGAATCCTTGGCCACAAATCCGCTGAGGAGATTGGGAGAAGAAAGCCCAATAAAGAAATCAGCAGTATTATATAGAAAGCCTACCCCGATTGTTGGGCTTGATGCTCTTAGATTTTCAGAAAATTCAGGATCTCCATCTAAACCAAGTTCCAATAGATTTTCCTCATATTGCTGAAACCCCGCAGTCATCCCAAAAGAGAAAACTTTTTGATTATATGCCCGCCAATAAGGGGTTCTCATGTAGGATCTATTATTTCCCGCACCAAAATTAATTTTATAAGACAAAGCCGCATAGGCATTTGTTGAAGTGGTCACCCCAATTTTATCCCTACGAATCACTGCGCCAACACCAATGTTTTGCATTTCCAAAGGAGCATTAAAACCCAATGAATAGGTCTTTGGGCTTCCTTCTATTGCTCTAATAAACCCATGATTAGAGATGGAGATTTCTGGACCATAGGTCAATCCGGCAAATGCAGGGTTTATATAAAAAGGCACGTAATTATACTCCGAAAAAAGTGGAGATTGCTGCGAAAAACCCAACTTTGGAACCAGAAAGACTAGTAAGAGTTGGCAAATAATAATTCCAAATCGTCTCATTTTTCTATCTCTTTATCACCAAAAACCCTCTAAACTTCTCTCTCTTTTCTCCGGAATTGACCACGACTTCAAAGAAGTAAGTTCCTTCAGGTAAAGTTTTGGCCCCTAGCCAGCCAAGTCTATTCGCCTCCCCGTCAAAAACTTTTTCTTGATTGTCATAAGACTGGGTTTCAAATATCTGATCACCCCATCTATTAAAAATTGAAACATGGTTTTGAGGAAAGTTCTCTATCCCTTCTATTACCCAGACATCATTAATTCCATCTCCATTTGGAGAAATACCATATTTGGTATTCATATGAAATTCCAAAACCTCAGTACTAAATGTGATTCCTCCACAGTCCGAAGCTTCTCCCGCTCCATTGAAGGATATTACATTCAATTCATACTCATGACCATATTCGAGCGATCCAGATAAATCAAATTCATTACCGAATACAATTTGGTTGTTGATCAGCACACTTTGGCTTGTCAGGTCAAAAAGAAATAAATAATAACCATCAGCAAGGTCAGACGCTTCCCAATTCACATTTGTATTGGTAGAAACGCCTTGACTTTGATTGGTTGGAAAAGTTATGCTGACACATTCAGGTGGAACTGGAAGAGTTTCGGTAGTAAACGATATCTCGGCACATCCAAAAGCATCCCCAACTGCATTGAATGGAACTACGGTTACGTAATAAGTGGTGTTTTCCGCAAAATCAGAAGAATGTGTATAGCTAGTCCCCGCTACGTCTGTATCCACCAACTCTGTTCCTCCTGAAGTCGTCCCAATTGTCAGATGATAGCCATCTGCTCCTCCAGCTGCCGTCCATTGAATGGCTGCGTTCAAAGCAATATCTGTCGCTTCGTTGCCAGGGGAAGTGATAGTCGTACAAGTTGGTGGTGTCGGAGTATTTGCAACAGCTGTGGTAAATGAAATCTCGGTACATCCAGAAGCATCCCCAACAGCATTGAATGGAACCACAGTTACGTAATAAGTGGTGTTTTCTGCAAAGTCATAAGGATGCGAATAGCTCGCTCCCGTAACATCTGTATCCACCAACTCTGTTCCTCCTGAAGTCGTCCCGATGGTCAGATGGTAGCCATTTGCTCCTGAAGCTGCCGTCCATTGAATGGCAGCGTCCAATGCAATATCCGTCGCTCCATCGCCGGGTGATGTGATCGTGGTACAAGCTGGAGGCGTCGGAGTATTTGCAACAGCTGTGGTAAATGAAATCTCAGCGCAACCTGCAGCATCTCCGACAGTATTGAATGGAACCACGGCCACGTAATAAGTTGTGTTTTCTGCAAAATCTGAAGGATGCGTATAGCTGGTTCCCGTAACATCGGTGTTTACAAGTTGCGATCCTCCCGAAGTCGTTCCGATCCTTAGGTGATACCCATCTGCTCCTGAAGCTGCTGTCCATTGAATGGCAGCGTCCAAAGCCACATCCGTAGCCCCATTTCCTGGGGAAGTTACTGTGGTACAGACTGGTACAACCGGAAAGGTTTCGGTAGTAAAGGATATCTCGGCACATCCAGAAGCATCCCCAACAGCATTGTAAGGAACAACTGAAACGTAATAGGTCGTGTTTTCCGCAAAATCCGATGTATACGAATAACTGGTACCTGTTACATCCATAGCATCCACAAGCTCATTGCCTCCAGAAGTAGTCCCGATTGTCAGATGATAGCCATCCGCCTCAGCAGCTGCTGTCCATTGAATGGTAGCGTTCAAATCAATATCCGTTGCTCCATTGCCTGGAGAAGTGATAGTCGTACAAGAAGGTGGTGTAGGAGCATTTGCAACAGCTGTGGTAAATGAAACCTCAGCGCAACCTGCAGCATCTCCTACAGCATTGAATGGAACCACGGTTACGTAATAAGTGGTGTTTTCTGCAAAGTCAGAAGGATGAGTATAGCTCGTTGCTGTCACATCGGTATTGAGTAGTTCCGTTCCTCCTGAAGTCGTCCCAATGGTCAGATGATAGCCATCTGCTCCAGCAGCTGCCGTCCATTGAATGGCAGCATCTAAAGCAATATCCGTAGCCCCATTTCCGGGTGATGTGATCGTGGTACAAGCTGGAGCAACTGGAAGAGTTTCGGTAGTAAACGATATCTCGGCACATCCAGAAGCATCCCCGACAGCATTGAATGGAACTACAGTCACGAAATAAGTGGTGTTTTCTACAAAATCTGAAGGATTCGTATAGCTGGTTCCTGTTACATCTGTATCTATGAATTCAGTTCCTCCCGAGTTCGTTCCGATGGTCAGATGATAGCCATCTGCCTCGGCAGCTGCTGTCCATTGGAAAGCGGCATCCAAAGCAACATCTGTCGCTCCATCGCCGGGTGATGTGATCGTGGTACAAGCTGGTGGTGTCGGAGTATTTGCAACAGCTGTGGTAAATGAAATTTCCGAACACCCAGAAGCGTCCCCAACTGAATTGAAAGGAACCACAGTCACGAAGTAAGTGGTGTTTTCTGCAAAATCAGAAGGATGCGTATAGCTCGTTCCAGTTACATCTATGTCCACCAACTCTGTTCCTCCAGAAGACGTCCCGATGGTCAGATGATAGCCATCTGCTCCTCCAGCTGCCATCCATTGAATGGCAGCGTCCAAAGCAACATCTGCCCCTCCGTTGCCAGGGGAAGTGATAGTGGTACAGCTTGGAACTGTAGCCAGGGTTTCTGTGGTAAAGGAACTTTCCGCACATCCCGTTGCTTCTCCTACAGCATTGTATGGAACAACTGAAACGTAATAGGTCGTGTTTTCCGCAAAATCCGATGTATACGAATAACTGGTACCTGTTATATCCAAAGCATCCACAAGCTCATTGCCTCCAGAAGTAGTCCCGATTGTCAGATAATATCCATCCGCATCTGCTACAGCTGTCCAAGTAATGGAAGCGTCCAAAGCCACATCGGCAGCTCCATTTCCAGGGAAAGTGATGGCGGTACAGCTTGGAACTGTAGCCAGGGTTTCTGTGGTAAAGGAACTTTCCGCACATCCCGTTGCTTCTCCAACTACATTGTAAGGGACAACTGAAACGTAATAAGTCGTGTTTTCCGCAAAATCTGAAGGATGGGTATAGCTCGTTCCTGTTACGTCTGTGTCCACCAACTCTGTTCCTCCCGAGGTCGTCCCGATGGTCAGATGGTAGTCATCTGCTCCTGCAGCTGCCGTCCATTGAATGGCAGCGTCCAAAGCCACATCGGTTGCTCCATTTCCCGGAGATGTGATTGTGGTACAGGCAGGTGCAACTGGTAATGTTTCGGTTGTAAACGATATGTCGGAACATCCCGTGGCATTCCCAACCGCATTGAATGGAACCACATTTACGTAATAAGTGGTGTTTTCTGCAAAATCTGAAGGATGGGTATAGCTCGTTCCTGTTACATCTGTATCCACCAACTCTGTTCCTCCCGAGGTCGTCCCGATGGTCAGATGATAGCCAACTGCTCCTGCAGCTGCCGTCCATTGACTGGCAGCGTCCAAAGCCACATCGGTTGCTCCATTTCCCGGAGATGTGATTGGGGTACAGGTAGGTGCAACTGGTAATGTTTCGGTTGTAAACGATATCTCGGCACATCCAGATGCATCTCCTACTGCATTGAAAGGAACTACAGTTACGTAATAAGTGGTGTTTTCTGCAAAGTCCGAAGAATGCGTATAGCTCGTTCCAGTTACATCTGTATCCACCAACTCTGTTCCTCCAGAAGTCGTACCGATGGTGAGATGATAGTCGTCCGCCTCAGAAGCTGCTGTCCATTGAATAGCTGCATCCAAAGCCACATCCGTTGCTCCGTTGCCAGGAGAAGTAATGCTTGTGCAGCTAGGTGGAGTAGGAACATTCGCTGCTGCGGTTGTAAAGGATATTTCAGAACACCCAGAAGCGTCCCCAACTGAATTGAAAGGAACTACGATTACGTAATAAGTGGTGTTTTCAGCAAAATCAGATGGATGCGAATAGCTCGTTCCCGGCACATCTGTATCCACCAACTCTGTTCCTCCCGAGGTCGTCCCGATGGTGAGATGATAGCCGTCCGCCTCTGCAGCTGCTGTCCATTGAATGGCAGCGTCCAAAGCAACATCTGTCGCTCCGTTGCCAAGGGAAGTGATGGTCGTACAGTTTGGAACGGTAGCCAGGGTTTCTGTAGTAAAAGAAATCTCCGCACATCCCGTTGCTTCTCCTACAGCATTGTAAGGAACAACCGAAACGTAATAAGTCGTGTTTTCCGCAAAATCTGATGTATGCGTATAGCTGGTTCCTGTTACATCCAAAGCATCCACAAGCTCATTTCCACCAAAAGTAGTCCCGATGGTCACATAGTATCCATCAGCATCTGCTACGGCTGTCCAAGTGATGGAAGCGTCCAAGGCCACATTAGGAGCTCCGTTGGCAGGGGAAGTGATGGTCGTACAAACCGGCTCTACAGGAATCACTCCTGTGGTAAAGCTAAACTCAGAACATGAAGCTGTTCCCCAAGAATTATAAGGATTAACGGTAACATAGTAGGTGGTATTTTCTTCAAAATCGTCCGGATAAACGTATACATGACTATTGATATCCAAGGCATCCAAGATATCATTACCGCCTGGACTAGTTCCAATAGTGATATAGTAACCCATTGCATCAGAAAGAATATCCCATTGAATTGAAGAATCGACAGGAACATCAGTATCTCCATCAGCAGGCAAAAATCCTGAAGTACAACCAGGAGCAACCCCACCAGCACCGGTACTAAATTGCTGAATCGCACATCCTGTTTGATCTCCATCGGTATAATAAGGGATAACCCTAACAAAGTACGTTGTATTAGGGGTTAAGTCGGTTGTTGGATCATAGGTGGTTGTATTGCCCAAATCCACATTGGCAAGTATGTTGTTTGCCGCAGCATTGGTCCCTAAACTAATTTTATAGCCACATGCTCCGGTAGCCACTTCCCAAGTAATATTGGAAGTAATCGGTACATTTGATGCATTATGCAAGGGGTCGGTTAGATCAACGCATTGTTTGGTATAAGACCCTGTTACATTTAGCGTAATATCATTCCGTACGATTTCCAGATTTTTTCCTTGGGTTCCTGGAGGGTCTCCATTTTCAAAAGGCACCAAATCACTGGTGACCACGCAATGATAAACTCCCCCATCACAAGGAGATGCATAAAAAACATAATCAGGGCTATCAGGAGCGGAAGGAATGGCAACCCCATCCTTATACCATTGATAGTGATTTTGCGAACCCCTAACTGTGGTGGTTAAGGTTACCAGGGTTCCTACTGCATGACTGATATTTTCTACTGCTTCCACCTTTCCTTGCGGTGCATAGAGATATTCCGTCATTATAGGCAAAGGATACCCTCCAAATAAATTATCATTGGACATGGCCCAGAGATAATCTTCATGATCTAGCTCAAAATCACCAAAATGGAAATTATTATCATTAAAGCGAAACCTAAAATAATTTGTACTGGAGTTGACCAGACTTGCGAAATCTGGGATCGTTCCTGACAGGTTATTAAAACTGATATCGAATCGGTCAGAAGCATACAAGCCTCCATTATTGGATTTGATGGTGAAAAATTGATCCATAATATCCGTTCCAGAAAATAAATTATGGTGACCATCAAAACTATCCAATTTGAGATTATGAGAAATATCTAAGGACTCAATTTGATTATTGGAGCAATTGATATAAAACAGTTCCGGGTTTTGAGATAAATCCAATCCCGTACCAGTAAATAAATTATTATCTATTGATAACATCTCGAGGTTTAGATTTTGGGTAACGTCTAATCCCGGAAGCTGATTTCTAGAAGCCGTCAAATAGCTCAAAGATGGATTCTGCGACAAGTCAAGACTTGTCAAATTATTTGATCCAATTCTTAAATCTTCTATAAGTGTATTTTGAGTGAGATCAATAGAGTTCAAATCATTATCTGACAAATCTACATTAACCAATTCCATATTCCCGGTAAGATCTATGACCAATGGAACAGCCCCTAGATTGGTTGAAATTTCAAGATTGACAAGATTAGGAACATTTGAAAGATTTATGGAATGTTGCAAGCGATGCCATGAAACAGTCAAATCAGTTAAGGTACTAGAATTTGGCAAGGTTAAATTTTGAACATATATCAAAAAAAGGTAAACACTTTCAAGATTTGGGTAATTGGAAAGATCTACATTCCCCAAAACAAAACCCTGAATATTGACAACCCTTAGACTATTTTGCTCTGAAGGCGAATTGATGTTCGTCCCATCGACTAGATCGCTTAACAATAAAGTCTCCAGACTATCAAAATGAGTCAAGTCCAAATCATTAATAGACAAATCCCTTAAACTGATGTAGATTACTTGATCAGGTGTATTTGGTAGGGTCAGACTGTTTAAAGAACCAAAACGAAGGATACGTATAGATTCGAGATTATTATTATTTGAAAGATCCAGAGACAATAAACTTGAATTATCCAATGGGTATCCTCCTCCATCTATATTCAAATCTCTTAATAATGGATTTCCTGAAAAGTCCAAGGTAGTAACTACCTCATTCCCACTAAACGAAAAATTTTCTAAATCCACAAAAGCTTCCAATCCTGAAAAATCCACAATACTTCCATTGGTCACATTCAAAGTCGTAACTCCTGCGGCATCTGAATTCAGAATAATTCCATTGGCACCATTGGAATCAATCCCTTGGGCTATTAAAAAATTCTCAAAATTTGAATCTGGAATTGGGGTAGTTTGTGCAAAAACAGTATTGATCCCCAAAATCAGGATCAATGTCAAATAAATACTCTTCATGATACTCAGGAGGAAATCTTAAAGCAGAAAACACCTTCGTAATGGGCTTGTGGGGTAAAGTCTTATTGAAAGAGATCTGCATGTTTGAGCCGAACAAAATTCAAAAATCAATCGCAGAGCTTCTTACTTAACACCCTTTCTCTACCATTTAACCTCTCTTTTAGCTAAGCTCAACATGCAGGCTTTTCTCTCTCTCAATTACTTTTACAAGATTAAAACCCAAAAAAATGGCCTGCAAGGCCCTTTTAGCTACTTATTGTCTACTTAATTCACAATAAGCGTCTACAAAACGTCTACAGATTTCTGTTTTGCTTAGAATCTCACTGAGCTTTCTCTAATTTTATTCTATGAGATTAAGACTTTGTACCCTTAGCACTTTTATTATTTGTACATTTTTATTTCTATCAGAGTCAAGGGGACAAAATGCCTTTATTGATTCTTTAAAAAATTTGACGGCTGACAATACGATCTCAGAGGGTCAAAAAATTGAAATTTTGGGGGAGATTGCCAAGACCCTTTCCTCTGAAAGAAAGCTTACAGAATCGAAGGATTATGCTCAACAGGCACTTTTACTGAGCTGGAAGGAAAATGATAAAAAATACTTAGCCAATATCCATTCCATCTATGGATATATCTACTATCGAATGGACAGTATTTCTTTGGCCTACCAATCCGTGGACAGTGCAACATGGTATGCTTCTCGGACAACCGATAAAAAGACCAAAGCAATGGTCATTTTTAGAACTGGTTGGCTCCATTTTATGGAAAATGATATAGAAAAGTCCTATGATGAGATGCTACAGGCTCTTCAGTTATTGGACGGTCTTGAAGAATATGACACTGAGAGCAACATCTACCATTATCTTTCATCTATTTATAGTCAGTGGAAAGATCCAAAAATGCAGTTCTATTACACTAAACTATGCTTAGAAACAGCCCAAAAAAGTAATGATATTGATGCAATTTCCAATGCCAATTTAATCATGGGGAATTCATACTTAAATAGATATCGAGCTGATCGCGAAACAAAAAAATACCTGGATTCAGCGATTATTTTTACCCAAACTGCCTATGCTAAATCTCAATCCAAAGGGACATCCATCAGTAGTACTCAAGCCGCAGCTTCTCTAAATTTATCCAATATTTACTTAGAGTTTTTTAGATCAGATTTTCAAGACAGTGTAATCTATTATGCAGAAAAAGCAATCTCAATCGCTAAGAAGATTGAATACACTGATGTGATTGTCAATGGCTATGGGATAATGAGCGAAATCCCTTCTTCACAGGGAAATTATTCTGAAGCAGAAAAAATGCTTAATACTGCCCTTTTGGAAGTAGAAAAAAGCCCCAAAAAAAATCCAATTCTAAATTTCAGAATTTACAATGCTTTAGCGGGTTTGGCTGAAAAGGAAAATAATCCAGAAAAAGCGCTGACTTATTTCAAAAAACAGCAAGGGTTTTACCGTGAAATATTTGATAATGAAAAAGTAAAAAGCATTCAGAGTCTGGAGGCCAAATACCAATCTGAGAAAAACGCATTGGCCTTGGATTCCGCAGAAAAAGAAGCAGCTTTCAACAGGACGCTTAACATGATCTACATTCTTATTATGATTCTTGGTGCCTTGGTGATCTTCTTCTTTTTCAGATCCTATAGACTCAAACTCAAATCTTCTCACCAAAAACAAGTCATTTTAGAAACCGAGAAAAATGCGGCCCAACTAAGGGCAGATTATAAAGAAGAGGAAAGAGCAAGACTTCAAGCCGAAAGCGAACTTCTTCAGGAAAGATTTGGAAGGATGGAGAAAGAATTGCTTGCAGGTAATCTTCAGGTGGAAGAAAAAAACAAATTGGTAGATATGCTAAAAGAAAGGCTTTCTACCCATGGGAAAAATGACCCTTTATTTTCCCAATTGGAAAAATTGATTGCTCAAAACGCCAAGATTGATCAAGGTTACGATGAAATAAAAACTGAAATTGAGGAAGTTCAACCTGAATTTGTTTCCAGACTACAGGAGAAATCCGAAAATAATCTCACAAGGTTGGACTTAAAATACTGTTCCTACATTCTGATGGGGCTTTCCAATAAAGAGATTGCAAATAAGCTCAATATCGATCCCAAAAGTATCCGAATGGCCAAATATCGAATCAAGCAAAAACTAAAACTTGAAAAAGAGGATGATTTAACTCAATTCATCACCGAATTGAATAGAAACTCCAAGGGTTAAAAAAGATAAAAAACTGCGCATTCGTCAAAACCATAGAAACAAGGCACTTCGATCTTTCCTCACCCTTTTTCCAATGCCTTTTCCTCTTTTTCTTGTACTTTTGCACCTTCATTAAAATCACCAGAGCACATGTCTACGATTGCCAGCAAATACGACCCTGCAGCAGCTGAAGCCAAATGGTACGCCTACTGGATGGAGCATAAACTTTTCTCCTCCAAAGTTGACCCTGAAAAGGAACCATACACCATTGTAATTCCTCCACCAAACGTCACAGGCGTCCTTCACATGGGACATATGCTCAACAATACCATTCAGGATGTTTTGGTGAGAAGAGCTAGAATGCAAGGCAAAAACGCTTGCTGGGTTCCTGGAACAGACCATGCTTCCATCGCTACTGAAGCCAAAGTCGTTGCTATGCTTAAAGACAAGGGAATCGACAAGAAATCCTTGACTCGGGATGAATTCTTGACATACGCTTGGGAATGGAAAGAAAAGTATGGTGGAATCATATTGGAGCAGCTGAAAAAACTGGGTGCTTCTTGCGATTGGGACAGGACCTCCTTCACCATGGACCCTGGATTGAGCGATGCAGTGATTTCTGTTTTCGTTGACTTGTACAACAAAGGCAAAATCTACCGTGGTGTAAGAATGGTCAACTGGGATCCGAAAGGAAAAACAGCCCTTTCCGATGATGAAGTAATCACTAAGGAAGTAGCTTCAAAGCTGTACTACATCAAATACAAAATCGAAGGAACTGAGAATGAGTTCTTGACTATCGCTACAACTCGACCAGAAACAATCATGGCCGATGTCGCGATCTGTGTCAATCCAAATGATCCTCGATTCACCCATCTCAAAGGCAAAAAAGCAATTGTTCCATTGATCAATCGAGCAATCCCTATCATTGAAGATGAGTATGTCGATATGGAGTTTGGTACCGGCTGTCTAAAAGTAACCCCAGCCCATGATATCAACGATTATGAATTGGGGATCAAGCATAAGCTGGAAGTAATAGACATCCTGAATGATGACGGTACTTTGAATGAAAAAGCTCAAATTCTGATCGGAGAAGATCGTTTTGTAGCACGTAAGAAAATCGGAAAATTGATTGACCAAATCGGTCAATTGGATAAAATAGAAGACTACAAATCCAATGTGGGTCATTCTGAAAGAACGGATGCGGTAATAGAGCCGAAGCTTTCTTTGCAATGGTTCCTAAAAATGGAGGACATTACGAAGCCTGCTTTAAGTTCTGTGATGGAAGATGTGATCCAATTGCATCCGCCAAAGTTCAAGAACATGTACCGCGCGTGGATGGAAAATGTACGAGATTGGTGTATCTCCCGTCAGCTTTGGTGGGGACATCAAATTCCGGCATTCTATCTTCCAAATGGGGAATTTGTAGTTGCAAAGACCAAAGAAGAAGCCTTGGAAATTGCCAAAGAGAAGCATGATGCTTCTTATACTTTGGAAGATCTGACGCAAGACGAGGATGTATTGGATACCTGGTTCAGCTCGTGGTTGTGGCCGATTTCTGTTTTTGACACGGATGTATTTACAACAGGTCAGCCCAATGAGGAATTAAAGTATTACTATCCTACCAATGATTTGGTGACTGCTCCTGAGATTCTTTTCTTCTGGGTAGCTCGAATGATCATTGCAGGATACGAATACATGGGTGAGAAACCTTTCAAAAATGTCTATTTGACTGGGATCGTTCGTGATAAATTGGGTAGAAAAATGTCCAAATCTTTGGGAAACTCCCCTGATCCATTGGACTTGATGGCCCAATATGGTGCTGACGGTGTGAGAACGGGGATGCTATTCTCCTCTCCTGCTGGAAATGACTTACCATTCGATGAAAAATTGGTTGAGCAAGGACGTAATTTCTCCAACAAAATCTGGAATGCTTTTCGACTGGTAAAGGGATGGGAAATCGACCCTAGCTTGGATGGATCTGCAAATGCGGCAAGTTTGGAATGGTTTGAAAACAGATTCCAACAAGCGCTATCAGAAATCAATGATCACTTCGAGAAATTCAGGATTTCTGATGCATTGATGTCAACATATAAGTTGGTTTGGGATGACTTCTGCTCTTGGTACCTAGAAATGATTAAGCCTGCTTACCAGCAGCCAATTGATCAGGCGACCTATGACAAGACGATCAAATTCTTCGAAGCTATTTTGAAGATTTTACATCCATTTATGCCTTTCCTTTCCGAAGAAATCTGGCATCAGATCAAAGAAAGAAGTGTGGAAGAATCTTTGATCTTGGCGGCATGGCCTGAATCAATCTCTTTTGATACAACCATTATCGAAGAAGCAGCTCAAGTATTTGAGGTTGTTTCACAGGTGAGAAATCTAAGAGCGTCCAAAGGAATGTCTCCAAAAGAATCGTTGGAATTGACCATCAATGCCAAAAACCCTGAGCTTTATAGCAGATTCGAAGCAGTATTATACAAGTTGGCGAACCTATCCAATCTTGCTTTCGCAGAGAAAGTAGAAAATGCCATGAGCTTTGTGGTGAAATCTGATGAATGCTTCGTTCCAATGGGTGAATCTATCGATATCGAAGAGGAAAAAGCCAATATTCAAAAGGAACTAGATTATACCAGAGGCTTCTTGAACTCAGTGATGAAGAAGTTGAGCAATGAGCGATTTGTAGTAGGGGCTCCTGCTCAGGTTGTGGAAAATGAAAAGAAAAAGCAGGCAGATGCTGAAGCAAAAATCAAAGCTTTGGAAGAAAGCCTTTCAAAATTGGGGTAAATAATTACTTAAAAGCAAAAAACCGAAGCCTTTCAGCTTCGGTTTTTTTTTATTTCAATTCTTTAATCTTTATCTCCTTAAACAAAACTCCCTGCCCTTCACTTTGCAGCGCGATATAGCCAGATTTCAAGGGAGTGCCATCCACTTTGATGGCAGGATCAAACCGATTGGCAGTTCCACCACCAATTTGTGGAAACTTATATGTCAACACTGTATCTCCATTGACCAAATGATGCACAATGGAATCTTCATAAACGATCAGATCAGCTTTTACCCATTCATCCCACTTGAATGTAGGGCCAGTTGCATTGATGCAATGTCTCGGATCGATTTTTCCTTCAAACACTACATCTGTTCCCGGAGAACACATATTCCCTGTGGGTCTAGGCACTCCTTCTTCCTCTTCAGCATACATTTGCCACTCCACAGAAATCGGCCAATCTTGCTCTTTCAAAATTGTCTCAGGGGCCTGTGAATGGAACATGACACCAGAGTTCCTAAATGTATAGCTTGGTGCATCTTCCATAAACTCATCTGTAAACCTATACATCCAAGTCAGCTGATAAGAGGAAAATGGCTTTTCATAAAACAAGTGTCCAAATCTATTCTCAAACTTGTCATACCCATCGTAATTCACTTCGATGACACCATCCACAACCCGAAATGTATTGGCATAATTGTCGCCGGTTTCATGATGATGGATCTTGGGAGTCCATCCGGTGAGGTCTTTTCCGTTGAATAATTCAACCCATTCTTCTTGAACAGGCTCTGATGCTACTTCTTGATTTTCGACTTCTTTTTTCTGACAGGATTGAAAAATCAAAACAGAACAAATAATCGGCAATAGGTTACTTTTCTTCATAGGTCAATTTTTAAAAAAGGAAAATAGGCAAATCATTTTTCCCATGAAGAAAAAATAAGATCAGCGGTTGAGTTCATTTTTACTAACCACCATTTTAAACCGTCCAGGAAGGATTTTTACTGAAATTTTATCCGGCTTCCCTTTTAATTCCCCATCGATCTGAAAATTCACATGATTCAGGTTTTCAATTTCACAAGACTCAAAAGACCATGTTTGAACTGTATTTCCTTCAGGAACTACCCCATCCACCATACTTTTGGTCATTTTCAGAAAGTCCTCCCAGGTTTCGACATCATGGGCTACCACTTCAAATTTTCCATCATTCATTTTCCCCTTCGGATTGATGATAGCACCTGTTCCGTAGCGGTCTCCATTGGCAACCAAAAGCATTCTGGATTTCGTTTCCCAAACCTGACCCCCTGATTTAATCCTGAAAGGTTGAGGTTCAGCTTTAAAAATCTGCTTCATAGAGCTTTTGATATAACCAAACATCCCACGTGTCCCCTCTTCTTCGAATTGGTGAATCATATCAGCATTCAAGCCGAAATCCGAAAGATGGAGGCAAAGCTCGCCATTGATTTCAACTCCATCAATTGGACTTGTCTTCAAATAGCGAAGCGCTTCCAAGCCATCTTCAAGCAGGTCAATCCCAAGACATTTGGCCAATCCATTGGCTGATCCCATGGGTAATATTGCCAATGTTATTTCTTGTGGTAATACTTCCGCTACAATTTTCACTGTACCATCTCCTCCTCCGGTAAGAACCAATTCCGGTTCAACCTCCTGTAACTTTTCTTGGATCTTTTGGGAATCATTTTCCCCAGTCGTTTCAAACACCACTAAATCAAACCCTTTCAGATTCAATAAAATTCGCTCCCTCAATTCCTCAACAGGGATATGCTCATCCCCTGATTTGGGATTATACACTAATAATGCTTGTTTACTCATGGATGGAATAGATTTAATGACTCTGCTATTTTTATAGCTTCTTCAGTTGATTGGACAAAATGAAAGCCAAGCTCACCTTTCATTTGTTGACGTCCGGGGATATCGGCTGATTTTTTATCAACTTGCCTGATAAATACAGCTTTTATCCTTTGGGAAAACTCCTGTTTGATCTCCGAATAAATCTCCGGATCATGCTGGCCACTATCGCCTATAAGAATGAATTTCATCTCAGGAAAAAAATCCAATAGAAAACGGATTTTCTCAGATTTATGATGATGGCTCCCTCCACCTGATTTCCAGATATTTTTGAGATTGATGTGTTTGTCTTTGAGCAAAATTGGACCAATGGGGATATTCCTATACTTCAAAAAATCCTGTATCAAGTCGAACAAAGACCAATCGCTGCTAGAGACATAAAACACTTCATTGCCTCCATCCACTTTCAATCGATGATAAAATTCGGAAACACCGGGAAAGGGCCTCCGTGTATAGGCGTTTTTGGAAATGGAAAGCCAAAACTTTTTCCCAACCTCCGTAGCATGGGAAATCAAAATCGTATCATCGATATCTGAAATCAATCCATGGCTGGCTTCTATCAAATCAATTCTTAGCTGGGCAGGACCGGCTTGGTATTTATCTTTTTTTGAATCAATCCGAAAATTGACATTCCTTTCCCCATCATAAGGTAAAAGACATTCAAAAACCCCGTCTTGATCAGTCATTACCTTCGATTCCTTCCCACTAGAGGAAACAATAACTTGAATTCCCTGGATGCTAGTCACAGAATACCTTCGAATTGCCGCCCAAATATTTGACAGGGAATTGTTTTTGGCTTTGGGTAAACTTTGCTTTTGCAAGGTGATTACTCTCCCTTTGACAAAGACCTCTTTCCCATTGGAAATAGCCAAAAATGGCTCGATTTCAATCTTTGAGGTTGTTCCGAATAAGCTGGAGAGAGGATTTAAAAAAGACATACTAAAAAGGTAATAGGAATAAAAGAAACAAAAAAACCCTGAATATGTTTCAGGGCTTTCAATCTCATTTAATGTTTCCAATCAAATTTATCAACTTGTTCCAAACAGGCTACAAGAAGTGAAATCGAATCGGCAATATCTTTTTTGTGAGCCATTTCAATCACTTGATGAAGGTGTCGGGTTGGGATAGAAATAGCTCCTGCTATTGCACCTTGTTTCCCCATTCTCTGAACTCCAGCTGTATCAGTCCCACCAGCAGTCAAAATTTCTGGTTGCCAAGTGATATCAGCTTCATTAGCTGTTTGCTTCATAAACTCCACCATTCTATAATCACAAATGGTACTTGCATCCATGATCTTGATGGCGGTTCCTTTTCCTAATTCGGTAACTTTTTCATGTGGCTGAGCCCCAGGCACATCAAAAGCAATGGTAGTATCCAAGGCGATTCCAAAATCAGGATTTATGCTATGGGCAGCTACATTTGCTCCACGAATGCCTACTTCTTCTTGCACGGTAAATGTCGCATACACATCGTATGGAGGATTTTCCAACTTTTTCAACGCTTCAATCAAGATGAATACTGCCACCCGATTGTCTATTGATTTACAATTGACACAATCTCCCATTTCTATCAATTCTCTATCACGCGTAACAGGATCTCCGATAGAAATATATTTTTCCACTTCCGACTTAGGCATCCCCAAATCGATAAAGAAATCTGTAGTCTTAGGTAATTTTTGTCTCTCCTCAGGACTCATGACATGGATAGGTTTGGAGCCCATCACTCCTACCAAATCCTTTTTTCCATGAACAATGACACGTTGGGCAGTCAAGGTTTTGGGATCAAATCCCCCCAAAGTATGGAAACGCAAAAATCCGTTATCATCAATATGTGTAACGATAAAACCAATCTCATCCATGTGGGCGGCAACCATGACTCTTTTGCCATCAGGATTGTTTTTACCTCGCTTGATGGCAATTACATTCCCCAAATTATCAGTCTTGACCTCATCTGCAATTGGAGTCACCAAATCAACAACCAAGTCACGAACTCTTTTTTCAAATCCCGGAGCTCCAGCTATTTCACAAATCTGTTTTAAAAGTGCTACGTCAATATTCATATTTCAATGTTAGTTACTCTAAGTTAATTTTTCATTTTGTCTTTACTAGGTCTAAAAAAACAAAAGGCGCAAAGAA
>NZ_JAPPSQ010000019.1 GCF_026652115.1 Algoriphagus sp. PAP.12
CCGAAAAAGTAGCCATTGAAACCGGATTGATAGCCATTGCCCACTACCTGGCAAAAATGGCAGGATAAGAAGTGGTTTGGGCTGCTTTCAAGGTCAGAACCCTCCAGATCACTCATATTCTATCAACTCCTTCAAAGCAAAGTATCTAGAGATAAACTGACCTGTAGTCAAAAAAAATAGAGGTCGATTTATGAAAATCGACCTCTATTGGCTAAAATCGGCTGTCTCTCTTTTTTAACTCTTGTTTTGAGACGGCCTCATTTTTTATTTCACTTCATGAAAATATTCTCTATCAAAAATCCTTGAATAAATCCAAGCTGGAACTTGATCATGGTATGGCATTAAATCCTTTAAAACTGCTTGTTGACTTTGGTGGGCTTGCATTACTTCAAGTACCCGAGAAAAATAAGCTTGAGTTTTGATAGAAAAATCAGGAAGGGGTAAGCCCTCTCCTTCCTCTTTTGGATAGTTGTTTTTAAAGCCTTCTGAAAGTTCCAAAGCGATTTCTATTTGATTGGGTGAGAGGGTTACCTGAAATAGCTGCTGAGGCTTAAAAAAGGTATTTCCTTTATTCTCTTGAAATACCTGCTCAACCGCCAAACCACTCAGCTGATGATCAGGATGGCCATAAAGACCTACTTTTGAATCATAAGAAAATAGAATGTCAGGTTGAATGGCATTGATTCGATCTAAGGCAATGGATTTAAGACTATCCAAACCCAATTCACTTAATCCACTATCTGCATATTCAAGCAAATGTAATTGCTTAGCGCCAATCAGATCGGCAGCTTGGGTCATTTCCAAGGTTCTGATTTCTGCAAGTTCATTTTTCGAATATCCTTCTCCAGAATTACCAGCTTCTCCCCTTGTCAAACAAAGAAGATGAACCTCATGTCCTTCCTCAATTAATTTCATCAAGGTTCCAGAGACAGTGACTTCATCATCTGGATGAGGAAAAAATGCTAAAACTTTCAATTTAGATTCTGAAGAAAAAGGCAAATCCCTACTTGGAATCTCAGGATTGTGCAGAGTTCCTTTTCCAATCTGAATCAAAAAAAAGGGTGATAAGAGTACCAACAAAAGTAGCACTCCTATCACCCAAAGGAATGTTTTCATTATTCGTCCCTATTCAATGTACTTAAGAAACTTACCAAATTCCTGATCTCCCTTTTACTTAAAATATCACCCATATTTGGCATGCTGGAAGGGGCCAATTTCTTGGATTTGATTTCGGAAGCTTGATAAGTTTTTTCTGGATTCGAACCGACTTTGACGGTGACTCTTTCATCCGAATTAGCCATCACAGTTCCAGTGATCGTTTCTCCATTATTCAACTCAAGAGTCACAAACCCAAAACCTGGAGACAATCGCTGACTTGGATCTACCAAAGCAATTAATAAATCCTCACGACTAAGTTTATTAGCAATTCCATTCAATCTTGGCCCTGCATTTCCACCCATATCATCATAGGCATGACATCTGATACATTGAGCAGTTTGATTTTGGAAGAAAGTTCCTCTTCCTGCTCTTACACTTCCTTCTGCCAATGCCCCGGAGAATTTTTTCCAAGGTTCATTACCTGCTTTTGCATCTAGCAAAGCGTTGAAGCGTGTTTTTAAGTCTTCTGAACCTGTTCCATCTATTGCTTCTTCCAATTCCACCCAAGTGGCAGTTGGAAGCTTATTCGCTTCAAAATCCTCTAAAATGGTATTCCATTCAGTCAGAGAAGCACTGTTTTCAATTCCTCCCAAAGTCAACAATGCTGTTTGCTTTTCAGGATTGGTTCTCTTTTGAATAATATCCATCAAAAGACTTACCTTTTGCTCTGTTGGAATTGAGGTTTCTGAAAGTAAAGCCAAACCGCCAACACGAACTTCTTGGCTTGCATCATTCAGGGCTGATGAAATTGCATCGGGAAGTTGAGTCGCTTTCATTCTATCCAAAGCTCTCAAAGATTCAACTTTCACTTCTGCTGAAGGATCTGTCTTCACATGAGCTAATAATGCGTCTCCACCTTCTTCCATGCCTAATTTTCCTATAGCTTTTGCTGCTTCCTCCCTCACAGCTGCATTAGAGTTGTTCAAAGCGGAAACCAAAGCGGATTTACTTCTTTCCTTAATTAACCCTGCTTCTCTAGTTACTTCTCCCCTGAATCTTCCATCTACACGATCCACTAATGATGGTTTAGCCCAGGTTCCAATTATGGCAATTGCTTCCAATTTGAGGGCTTCTGGAGCACTGTTTTTGGAAATGTAAGCCAAAACCTGATTCAATTGCTCCTCTCCTCCTACGCGCTGATTTGCACTTAGAATTCGACGGATCAAAGGCTCATTGCTGAAAGTGGTTGAATTCAGGATACCTGCCAAAGCGGGTAATGCTTCTGGAACAGAATAATCATCATGAATAGCTCTGGCTGCTTCCGTCACGATCAATTCATTGGAATCATTTAGGAAACCAGACAATAAAGGGCTAGAAAGTCTTCTTAAAGCTAGTACAGCTCCCATTCTTACTGCATCAGATGGATTGGTATTTAATCCAGCTAAAGTTTTCTCATCTCCAATTCTTGACAAAGCCAAACTTGCGGCATGACGGATATAAGCATCTTCATCATTGTTGGCTTCTAAAAGGTCAATTAATGGTTGAGTAGCATTTTTGTCTTCAGCTCTTCCCAAGGCTTCTGCTGCAAAAAATCTTACACGGGAATTTTCATCTTTCAGATTAGCAATTAAGTCTACACTCGCATTTTTGAATTTGATATCTCCCAACCATTTGGCAGAAAGTGCACGGATTTCAGGATCTGAATCTTTTAGGAAAGGAATCAAAGCATCGGCAATTTCCATAGACTCCATTCTGGCTTGCTGACTTATTCCTACAATAGCATGAACTCTTGCATATTGATTGGAAGGGTCTGCCAGGACTTTTTGGAACACCACAGTTCCTTTATCTCCCCTTTTAGCCAATTCAAATTGAGCTTTCCTCCTAACCCTCATATCATCATGATATAATTTTGACTGAAGGTCAGTTTCTGAAAGTATCTTATAATCAGCCTTTAATTCTTTTTCTGTGTCTGCTTGAGCTGCTTTATTTTCAGTTTCTGGGTCTGTCAATTTCCAGATTCTACCATAGTTTTTGGTATCCCATCCATTGATCCAATCTGCGAAATAAAGAGCTCCATCAGGTCCAAAATCCATCCCTGTTGCTAATACTCCTGATAAGATTTTCTCAGTTGACTTCAATTCAAAACTTGCCCCTTTAGGCTCCAAAGTGAAAGCATGAATCCCTGAATTAGTAGGATTTCCTACAAACTCAACTAAGAAGAAATTTTCTTTCCATCGATCTCCTAAGGCTGTTCCTGGGTTATACAGCATACCTGTTGGACCAGAAACATAATTCATGATTGGAGGCGTAATAAATGCAGCTTGCTTATCCCAACGTGGTTTGAAATAAAGTTCATCCATCCAAACCTTATAGGTATTGTTATCCGGATCACGATACTTACCAAACTGCCAGTTGGTTCTCCATCCCGAATCAGATCCATTGGTGATGTAAACCAATCGTTCTTTTTCACCTGCGTGATCTCCATCATTGTCTGCAGAAATTAGGTTGGTATGTGCATCAAAAACAAACTCATGGGTATTTCTCACACCCATAGCAAAGATTTCAAAATCCGATCCATCAGGATTAGCTCTGGCAATTACTCCTCTGTTCGGATAATTCCAATCCTTTCCATCAGGACCTTTGCCATGAAAACCAATATCCCCAATTCCCCAATAAACACGTCCATCAGGGCCCATTTCCAAGCCAGACATCCCATGACCTCCAAAACCAATATGAACACCGTAGCCGTGAGATATGGAGGTTTTCTCATCCATGATCCCATCCCCATTCTTGTCTACCATTCTCCACATATCTGGACCTACCCCAACATAAAGAGCATCTTCACCCTTCATCACTGCTCCTGCTACATCGGTGACTTCATCATTAAAGTCTTCCACCACTAGCTGTAAGAAGTCAGCCAAGCCATCTCCATCGGTATCTTTTAACTTATAGATTTGCTCTTTTTCAACAGTCATATCCTTCCAATCATGAGAACCGTCTCCGTTGACATCCGTCAACCAAGTATTGACATCACTTCTCTCTGGAGAAAGCTCAGAATGAAGGAAAGCCCTTTTATCTTCAATAGATTGAAGTCCTATTGACCTGATTTCCCAGTCCTGATGACCTCGGATATCAAATTCTGAGTTTTTCTGGCGGTTGGTTCGGGTATAATAAAGATCTCCTTCATTGGTGATATTGATTGAGATTGGATCAAAAACCAAAGAGTCGACCCCCCAGACTGCAAGTTTCAATCCTTCTTTAAGCACAGGGTTGACTTGGGAATTGGCAGCAGTAGCTTGGGGTTGTAGTTCTTCAGCTGTAAAAGTTTGGATTCGGGGATCTACAGGTTCTTCTTTTTTACAAGAAGTGGTGATTAGAATTCCCCCAAACATAATCGCAAATAGCGACTTGGAAAATAGGTTACGGGTTTGGTGCATTTTGGCAATTTATTCGTTTGACAAATGCAAATTAAGAAAAATGATCTGAGGTGAAATTTCCGTTGATCAAAAAGGTCTATAAAACAAAAATCCCGATCAGAAATCGGGATTTTGTTCACTTTAACCACTAACAACCATAAAACAAAAATTGGGTGACGCTCGGTGATTGAGCTTACGTCTTGTAGTCCGTACGGGAATCGAACCCGTGTTTCATCCGTGAAAGGGATGCGTCCTAACCCCTAGACGAACGGACCATGGGGTATTTTACTTAGAAGTACTTTTTCTGATTTCAAGAGAGTTATAATGAGGAATTATAACCCCTTGAAAATCAATATAATGGTAGTCCGTACGGGAATCGAACCCGTGTTTCATCCGTGAAAGGGATGCGTCCTAACCCCTAGACGAACGGACCATTATTTGCCTCAGAAAACGTGCTTTTCCGTAAGGTTGTGCAAATATAGAGGGTTCATTTTACAATAACAAAATGGTCACAAAAATTTATTTGGTTTGAGAGCTAAAAAGCTGAACCAAAGCAATTAAAATTTCTTTTCTGGACTTGAATTCCTTTTTCCTACTTTTGTTTACTCATTGAAAAGCCCGAATATGAACCAACCGACACGCATTGCCATCAATGGATTTGGAAGAATTGGAAGATTCACTACTAAGTTAATTTTGGAGCATCCAGAATTTGAATTGGTAGCCATCAATGATCTTGCGGATGATCATGCAATTGCTCATCTTTTGAAATATGATTCTATCCATGGAAAGATGGATGCAAGTATTTCTGTTTCGGAAGGAAAATTGAATGTTGGTAAAAACACGATCCAGCTTTTGAGTCAATCAGATCCTGAAAAGCTTCCTTGGAAAGAATTGGATATCGATGTAGTGATAGAAAGCACAGGAAGGTTTACTGATCGTACCGGTTCAGAAAAACATATCACCGCAGGAGCCAAAAAAGTAATCATCTCTGCCCCTTCTCAAGATCCAAGTATCAAAATGGTTGTTCTGGGGGTAAATGAAGAAATCTTAAATGGAGATGAAAAAATAGTTTCCAATGCCTCCTGTACGACCAATTGCCTGGCGCCTATGATTCAGGTCTTGGAAAAGCACTTTGGGATTGAAAAAGGATACGCTTCCACAGTCCATTCTTACACGAATGATCAAAACCTTCATGATGCACCCCACAGAGATCTGAGAAGGGCTAGAGCGGCTGCTTATTCCATCATTCCGACCACAACCAATGCGGGTAAAGCATTGGATAGAGTTATGCCTGAAATCGAAGGGAAGATTGAAGCCTCTGCAATGCGTGTACCCGTTCCTGACGGTTCCTTGACCGATTTGATCATTGAGCTAAAAACAGAGGCTTCAGTTGAACAAATCAATCAAGCCTATATCGATGCATCAGAAAATGAATTAAAGGGCATTATCCAGGTAGAAAATGATCCGATCGTTTCTATGGATATTATTGGCAACCCCTACTCTTGCATAATTGATTCTTCTTTGACCTCTTCAAAAGGAAATATGGTGAAGATTGTAGGCTGGTATGATAATGAAGCAGGATATGCAAACCGTCTAGTTCAATTAGCAGGTTTATTGGCAAGTCATTTAGGTTAAGAATTAATAAATCCTTTGCATGATGAAATTCTTGATAGGGTTTTCTATCATGACTTTGTCAAGAACTCCATCGAGGTAATAGAAGTGGTTTTTGTGACCATTAATGGTGATTTCGAAGACATCAGGTTCGATTTCTTTCACTGGGCTCGTCAGCCCATAAGTTTCCGAAATGATCACATCTCCAACTTTGGGTTTCTGAAAATATAATTCACTTATACTGCTATAAATAGAGTAATCAATAGGCTTTTGATTTTCATATTTGTAGGTGTTTGCGTTCACTTGGTAATGGTCCTCCTTCCATTCGATTTTCGATAAAAAATCCCCTTTGTTGGTTTTGGAATCTACTGTTGAAAAAACATATTGACCCTCTTGAAAAATGCAATTGATCTGATGATCTAGATAGATTTTTCCAAAAAACCAGAAACTTACCTGGCTATGAAGGTTATAAATCTCTTTTTGATCTAAGGAGCTAGTTTTTGAAACTTTCATTTCCCCAATCGATATCCCCAGAACTTTAATTGAAAAAGCTGCAGAATCCATTGATTGACCAAATGATTCCTTTTGAAAAAAGACAAAAAAACCTATTAGAATTATGGATATGATCAGTTTTGGGTTATTCATTTTTTTAAAATTCTTGTTTTAAATTATTTTGAAAAACCTTCTTTGGAATTTTTATTTAAATAGTCTTTCCAATCCTCTTCTGTGTCAATATCATTTAAAACATGCAAAACACCATAGCTTATATCGGACTCTAAAAGCTTTTTAATTGTTTCTTCATAAACGCTTGAGGTACTCCATTTCATGTTCAGGAATAGTTCCGGGTGATAGGACTTCATTCCCAACAAATAATAACCTCCATCTAAAGCTGGGCCAATTACAGCATCATTTTCTTCTAATACTTCAAATGCTTCATGCAGTAATTCTGGAGTAATTTCAGGACAATCTGTTCCAATGATTAGGACTTTTTCAAATCCTTTTTCAAAGGTTTCCAAGAATGAATGGCTCATTTTATTTCCTAAATCCCCGTCTTCCTGTAATCCAAAGCTATAATTTCCTTTTTTGACTTCTTTAGGAATGAAATCCGAATAATAAATGACTTTATGAAAAGGAGTGATATCTACCACAGAGTGTGTCAAGCCTAAAAGGAATTGATAGATTTCTAAGGCTTTCTGATCTCCGATTGTTTCAGCCAATCTAGTTTTAACTTTCCCTAGTCTTGGATTCTTTTCAAAAACAATGATTGCGTATTTATTCTGATTCAAGGATTAATGAATAGTTTGGGGCGAATTGATTATTCGAAAGGTAGTTGAATCTAAATAATGAATGAATTATTAAAAATAAAATCTAAGATTTTGGGAACAATTCTACTTTATTTCCTATTATCCCTATAGACTTTAACTATTTAAATTATGACACTAAGATTAGGTGACCTTGCACCAAATTTTCAAGCGGAAACAACAGAAGGAAAAATTGATTTTTATGAGTATTTAGGAGACGGTTGGGGAGTTCTTTTCTCCCACCCTGCCGATTATACTCCGGTCTGCACCACAGAATTAGGTACTGTTGCGAAACTAAAGGATGAATTCGCGAAAAGGAATACAAAAGTAATGGCTCTGTCCGTGGATGGATTAGAAAGTCACAAAGGCTGGATTTCGGATATTAATGAAACTCAGCAAACTGAAGTGAATTTTCCAATCATAGCTGATGAAGACAAGAAGATTTCACAACTCTATGATATGATTCATCCTAACTCCAATGAAAACTTCACAGTAAGATCTGTTTTTGTGATTGGGAATGACAAGAAAATCAAATTGATCATTACCTATCCAGCAAGTACAGGTAGAAACTTTGATGAATTGCTCCGTGTAATCGATTCGCTTCAATTAACAGCAAACTATTCTGTAGCTACGCCGGCAAACTGGAAAAAAGGTGAGGATGTGGTAATCGCTCCGGCCATCAAAAATGAAGACATACCTACGAAGTTTCCAAAAGGACATAAGGTGATCAAGCCTTATTTAAGAACTACTCCACAACCGGATTTATAAAAAAAAGGGGCTTTTTAAGGCCCCTTTTTTTAATTCCCTTTTAACTGCTTTACAGTTTCCATCACCACCTTAATAGATTCGGCAATTTCTTTGAATTTGCCTTCTTGGACGAGGTCTTTTCTGAAAAGCTGTGATCCCATACCCACACAAAGAACTCCAGCATCAAACCAAGGTTTAATACTTTCCAAACTTGGCTCAACTCCACCAGTTGGGATGATTTCTATTTTTGGCAATACTGCATGAATTGCTTTTACAAAAGCTGGGGTTAAGATATTTGCTGGATAGATTTTTACCAATTCAGCTCCCAATTCTTGGGCATTCCAAACCTCTGTTACACTTCCACATCCCGGGATCCAAGGAACATCATTACTAGCACAGTACTCTCCCAGTTTCGGATTCATAACAGGCGCTACAATGAATTCAGCTCCCATATCCAAAAACTCTTCCGCTTCTCTTGGATGATAAATGGTTCCAATACCTAAGCTTAAACCAGGCATTTGATCGGCCATTTTCCTTAGGGCAGGAAAAATTCCAGGAGCTTCTTTTCCTCTGTTCACCATCTCTATGACCCTGATTCCTCCCTCATAGGCAGTCTCAAGCATTTTTAGGCATAGACTTTCATCTGGGTTAAAAAAAATCGGCATGACGCCAGCGGCGTTCATTTTTTGTATAAAAGGACTTGATGGGTTTCTCATTTTATCGTTTGATTTTTCCGGAAGTTCCCGCAGCAACTTCTTCTACTTCTTCTTTACTTGATAATAGGATATCTCCTGGAACTGAATGTTTTAAAACACCTGAAGCCAAAGCAAATTCTATTGCTTCTTGTGGCTCCAAATGTTGTAATCCATAGATCAAACCAGCAGCATAAGCGTCTCCTGTTCCGACCCGGTCAATGATTGGGTTGACATCATAGGACTGACTGGAAAAGACTTCATTTTTAGAATAAAGTTCACCTGACATAGTATTGTCTGTTGCGCTTCTCGTAATCCGATTGGTCTTGCTGATATATTTCAAATCTTTGAAAGTTTCAAAAGCATAGGTTTTGGCTACCTCAAAATTATCGAAATCCTTGTTTAGACATTGACTAAAATCTCTAGCTCCAGCTATCATGACTGTGGTCAATTCCATTAACTCTGGCATAATTTCATGGGCCTTCTTCCCATATTGCCAAAGATTACTTCTATAATTCAAATCACCCGAAACGGGGATATTTTGACCCCTTGCTGCTTTTAAGATTCGCTTAGTAAGATCTGCAGATTGTTGGGAAATAGCTGGAGATATACCTGACCAATGTACCCATGAAACTGACCTCATGGCTTCATCCCAATCTGTATCATTCCCATCATACATGGAAAAACTAGAATCAAATCTATCGTAAATAATCTTGGAACTTCTTTGTAATGCCCCATTTTCCAGAAAATAAACACCGAGTCTGCCTGGGATAAACTTTACGAATTCTGTTGAAATGCCATTTTGACGAAGTTGAGCATCGGCTCGTTTACCAAGTTCATGATCTGGGAACGCTGTTATATGACTTACCGCTTTTCCCCAATAGGCCAAAGCAGCTCCAACATTTGCCTCAGATCCACCAAATTCAACATGAAACTCATCTGTTTGTGCAAACCGGCTATTTCCAGGAGGAGAAAGTCTCAACATCACCTCTCCAAGGGTGATAATTTTCTTCATGATAATTCCATTGATTCTAATTGTTCTCAAATTAGAAAATCAAGGTAGAATCTTAGAAATAATGTGAGAAAAAATTAGCGGAATCGAATGCAAAAAGAAAAGGGAACGATCAATCATTCCCTATTATATCGAATTAGGATTCGGATTATTTAAACATCAGGTCTGCTACGATTGCTGATTTTCCTTTTCCATTTGTGGGATTATAGAAGCCAGTAACCTTACCAGTTCCTGAGGCATTTTCAAAAAGACCAATTCCACCTACGATGGTTACTTCAGCTTCAAATTCAGTTCTTGTTTCTGATATTGGGGTTGCGTAATTGGTTCCTGAAGAAAAGAAAAGCGCGTTCCCTTTCTTATCCATCGTAATTGAATGAACGTAGTCTGGGATGCCTATTAAACCCATTTCGGCAAGCGCATCTCCAAAAATCAAAGTAACAGGTACTCCTTCAGTTGTTGTTTCACCTGTTACTACTTGATTGATAAATGAAATTGACTTTCCCATAAATGTGGCATTTCCAACACCTGTACCAGGAAGCATAAATCCATTCGGAGAATCGACTTGGAAAATTGAATTAGAAAACTTCTCCTGATAGCGATAGAAGTCGCCCTTTCTTAGATTCTCACCTCCAGATACTATCCCTCCTGACAGCTCTTTCTCAATGGAAACCTCCTCGATTAGAGGACCTTCGTTTTCTGATATACAGGAAGATACCAGAATCGATAAGACAGATAAAAATAAACCTGTCCTACCCATAAAGTGATTTTTTCTCATTTTAATAATTTTAAGGGTGATTGAATTAAATGGTGATTTGATTTAAAAATACTAAATTCTTAATTTCAGAATACAATATTCTAAAATTCTATAATTTGTATTTCAAACCAATAAAAATGCCAAAAAATTAAAATTCAATCAATAAAAATTTTGCATTACTACCTTTTGCTCTTATTTCTTTAGCTTTTTGATAATCCTTGGAATAATACCAATCCCTTGCACTATTTTTATCTGGGAACTCTAGCATAACCAAACGATCGTGATTCCATTCCCCTTCTAAAGCTTCCACAGGGTTTCCTCTTAAAATAAATTTACCACCATACTTTTCGACTGTTGCTGGAGTGTGTTTTTTGTATTCTTCATAGGCAACTGGATCTTGGATATCTACTTCAACTATAACAAATGCTGGCATCGGATTTTGGATTTAATTTTGAAAGCCCAAACCAGCTGCAACTCTAGTCTTGGCTATGGCAATCTGATATTTGGCTAAAAGTTCATTTAAAGTCAATCTGGAATCAAATACAGAAACCTCTCTGGCATTCACAAGGAAAAGACTACTTTCTCCAATTTCAAATTTTCTCATTTCTCCTGCTAGAAGTCTTTCCAAGCTTTCAACATTAGTATCATAAATTGAAACCTGATTTCCAACTGTCCTTAAGTTATTGATTTCAGATTCCAATTTGGTTCGCAATTGCAATTCTTTCAATTCTCTGCTATTTTCCTTTAAATCAATTTTTGCTTTAGTCATCCCCAATGAACCTCTTGCTTTTCTCCAGAGAAGTGGTGTGTAAACAGAAACTCCAAATTTGTAATTATTTTCAAAAAACTGGGATTGTTCAAATCCATCCATACTTTCCACCAAGAAATTATATTTCAGCTTGACAACCGGTAAGATGGATTGTCCCTTGAGTTTTTTATCTATTTCCAATCCCGCAATCTCATAATTCACCAATTGCAAGTCTGGATGAGAGCCGACAGCATTTCTTAATTCTTCAGGATCTATGGTATGATCGATATCTTCTGTTAGTTCTGAAGGGATCAGAAGTGGATCCAAAATCATGGGTTCTTCTTCTTCATTCCACAAAAATGAATTCAGAATTTGCCCAGCTGAAAAATACTGGTTTTGAGCATTTTCAAGTCTATACTGACGATTTAATAACTGAGTATATGCTTCTACTGTATCAATAGCTGCAACATCACCTTGTTCAAAGCTTTTGATAATTCCCTCATATCGAAATTGGGTCAATTCAACTGCTTCCTGAATAGCTATGAGGTTTGCATAGGTCAAGGACCAATTCCAATATGCTTCAAATCCCTTCAAATAAAGCTCATTCAGCATCTTCTGGCGCTCTACCTGAGTTGCGTCTTGATAAATTTGGGCCTGTCTCAAAGCTGCCCTTCTTTCATCCATAATCAACCCTTGCCCCACATTGACAGAAGCCCCAGCAGCAAATAAGCCCCCATTGGGAACTGTGCTTTCAGGGTTTAAATAATATCCTGAATTTTGTTCAAAAGTCCCATTAAGTTCGATTCCAGCCCAAGTTGGAATAGTTAAGCCGGCTTCTCTTTTATCATAATAAAGGGTCTCCTTATAGTCTTTCTTATCTAAGTTTCCATAAAGCAATGGGTCAAAACCGCCTCGAGCAGTTCTAACCTGCATATCTCCCAGCCTCAACTGGATATCCGCTTGTCTGGCCAAGGGGTGGTAATTTTGAATCCACTCCATAAACACCTCAAATTGCAAAGTGTCTGTCCCCTGGCCATGAATGTTGAAGATCAGAAAAACAGAAAAAATAAGGGTTAATAGGTATTTCATTTTTTCTCTTTTGCCAATTGATCTTTTTGTTCCTGTGTATAGTAATCAGCCGGGAAACCATTGAGTTGTCTCCAGATTTCATACCAGACAGGCACATCATTTAACAGAGCAATTCCATCCGCTCCAGAACCCATTCTAAGCATTTCTGGCCATGGTTCTTCTTCAGGATCTTCAATTACCAAGACGCGGTATTGATTATTGGATCCTGCAAATTGATCCATAGCTACAACAACTCCCCCAAATGTTCCATTCGAAATCTGAGGCCAACCTGAAAATACAATCGCAGGCCAGCCATCGAATATAAATCTGACTTTATTTCCAACCTTGATTAAAGGCAAATCAACAGGTTGTACATACATTTCTACCGCCAACGAAGCATCGGCAGGAACAATATTCAATATGGCATCTCCTTCTTTGATTGTCTCTCCAATACCAACTTGTAATGCTCTAGCCAAGTATCCATCTTGTGGAGCTAGAATATACCGGAAGCCAGTTCTAGCCTCATAATTGGAATACTGGTTCTCCAACTTCGAAACTGTCGCTTCAGCATCAAATTGGGAGGACATCGCGGAATACATATCTGATTCTGCCTTTGCTAATTTATCCTTGAATTCATTGTCTATCGTTTCCAACTCAATCTTGGCGGAAATCAAAGCATTTTGACTGCTTAGATATTCATTTTCTGCAGCAATGACTTTGGTTTGCACATCTTGAAATGTCAATCTTCTGCTTTCTAAATCTGACAATGAACGTAAGCCTTCCTTATACAAAGCTTCCCATCTTGCCAATCGTTGTGCTCCGATATCATAATTGATCTGAGCCTGTTGGTATTTGATGCTATCTGACTCAACTTTTAGCTCCGACATCCTAAGCTTGTTTTCAGCTTGCTGGATCTTAAGTATATTATTTCTCTTTAAAGCCTCGATTTGGGTTTTTAGAGCATCTACTTTTCCACTATAAGATTGTGCAGATAAGGCTTTCGAATTAACCTGTTGTTGCGTTCTTGGCAAAAGCAAAGAATCAAAATATTCATCTTTGATTTCAGATATACGCAGGATTGTATCTCCTTTTGCCACAAAAGCTCCTTCACTCACATACCATTTTTCTATTCTACCAGCTATGATAGAATGAATGGTCTGAGGTCTTTGATCTGGTCTTAAAGCAGTGACATATCCCTTAGATCTAATGTTTTGAGTCCAAGGGAGGAACAAGATTAAGAAAAAGACTAAAACAACAGCGGTTAAAATCCTTACTCTTTTCTGTGCCTCCTTGACAGGAAGTGTCATAACCAAACTTTTGGCTCCACTAAATGGAATTGATTCCTTTATTTTTGTTCTGGAAATATTCAGCATGACTTATTGCCCTTTATTTTGAAAAGATTGATAGGATGCCTGATCTCCTTTGAAGGCTAGATTTCCTTCATCCAATACGATAATTTCATCTGCCATTGAAATGGCATTTTCATCTTTGGTAACCACAATCAAGGTCCAATCTCCTGCCATGAGGTAACTTAGGATACGCAATTTGACATCTTCATACAGGTGCAAAAGGGCATTTTCCATTATCATCGCTTTTGGTTTACCCATCAATGATCTAGCAACTAAGATACTCTGGACTAGGCGTTTGGAAAGTCCCTTCCCTTCTGGCTGAAGTTCGGTATTCAGATCATCTGGCAATTGGTAGATGTAGTCTTTCAAATCCACCAAATCCAAAATGAATTCCAATTGCTTTTCATCAAATTCTCTTCCTACAATGATATTTTCTTGGATGGTTCCATGGAAAATCTGCTCCATTTCCAAACAATCTCCAACCATAGATCTAAACTTATCCAATTGAATCATGTCAATTGAAAGATCGTTTACCAGGATTTTCCCCTTGTATTCCTCATAGAGGCCTGATAAAAGAGCCAAAAATGCTGATTTACCACTTCCGCTTTTGCCTGTTACCACGACTTTTTGACCTGGATTAATTTGTATAGAAATATCCTTTAGAATTGGTTTTTTAGCATCTAAAGGCTGGAAGGTCACGTTTTCCATTCCAAACTTTAGCCCTTTAGGTTCAGAAGTAATTACCTTTTCATTTCCTTTCGGGTTTTCCAATTCCAAATCCATAATATGACCCAATTTCTCAGTTGCCACCAAGGTGTCATAAACTGTTTCTAGTGAAAGAATCAGTTTTTCTACAGAGTTTACTACCAAAACAATAATTACCTCAGCCGCTACGAACTGGCCGATACTGATTTGATCATTGATCAATAATAAACTCCCTGCTACTAAGAGACTAGAAACTATCAGGACTTTAAAAACAATCATGATTTTGTATTGAAAAATCAGGACGGCAAAGTGCTTGGATCTGAAATCAACGTAATACTGTAGCAACTTATCGGCTCTTAGGATCGGCAAACGACTATTCCCAACCAGTTTGAATGTATTGAGAGTTCTGCCGATTTCTTCCAACCAATAAGCGGTGTCATATTTATAGGAAGACTCTTTCAAGGCAGTTTCCATTCCTTTGGGACCTGTGATATAAAAAATCAACCCAAGGATAAACACTAAGCCTAACCCGAATAGAATAAATGTCGGATGATAAATTGAAAGTAAAAGCAATCCGAATACTACTTGGAGTAATGCCGTGGAAAAATCTATCAGAATTTTAGAAAGTCCCTTTTGTAGATTGACCGTGTCGAAAAATCTATTGACGATTTCGGGACCGTATTTTCCATGAAGGATTTCTGCTTTTACCCTTGGAAGACGGTAAGCAATGGATAAGCCAGATTTAGTGAAAATCCTTTGTTGCAATTTCTCCATGATTTGGAGCTGGGAAATTTGAAGAAAGCCTCCAAATGCTACGCCTGCAGCTACAATCAATACCAAAATGATCCAAGAGGTTGAAATTCTCCCTCCCAAGATGAAATTCAAAATGGCCTGAATTCCCAAAGGCAGTGTCAGGGTAATCAATCCATTCAGGATAGCGTAAAAGTAAATGGAATATACTTGGCTTTTTTCTTCCCTCAAAAGCCTAAAAAAGCGTTTGAGAGGCGTGATACCAGAATTATTAGTCATGTTGAATGGTGTTAGCAACCAATTGATGAAAGAATTGATACCTAGAGGCTGATTCCAGCCCATTCTCAGTCATTCCAGGTAAATGTTGAGAATGAAATGCCTGCATTAGACTGGATTCTAAAACTGTTGAAACTAAGGTCTTTGGGTAATTGTATCCAGGATTAATTTCGGAAATAATATTGGCTATCCTGTCACTGAATTTATAAACTTGAGTAAAAAGCCCGGTTTCATGTTCTAAATCTACTTCTTTTGTAAGAAACCCTTTCAATGCTTCATTCACTACGATATCTCTTAATGTTTCCGGGTTTAGGTATTCATTTTTAAGAAATATGGGGCCATCTGACATTAATCTAATAGCCATGGAAAGTCTTTCCCCCGGGTCAATCATATTGGCTGTTCCATAAACCAGATTGTGCTCCATCCATCCCCAATACCACGCGGATAAATAGAGCAATAGTTTATGTTTATTATCAAAATACCTGTAAATAGCCGCTTCTGTACTACCAATTACCTGAGATAGCTTTTTAAAAGTAAAGTGTTCCAGTCCTAGTTCTAGAATCATTTTGGATCCCTCTTGCACTATTGAAGTGCCAAGTTCTGAACTGAAGGGTTCCTTTTGATATAAACTATTACTGACGTCAACTTTGATTTTGCTCAAAATTGCCTCCATTGTCTTTTTTGGTTTTGATTTTTTACGGATTTTCAGCTGATAGGTTTAGTATAGCTTCTTTTATTGTTAGTATTATTAACAAATAAATAAAATAAAGGTTTTTATTTATTGGAAAAAACAAGAATAGAAATTCATAAAATCCTCATTATTAATATTTAATACCTATATTATTAACTCATCACTTTGAGTTTGTATCGAGTATAAAAGTTTTTTCAATTCCATGAATTTTATTCAGAATTTCCGATTACCCATCCGAAAATCAGTTTTTTGGCCACCAATATTAATATTGGTTCTTACACTTTTTGCTTCCATTTTATATTCGGGAATTTTCGAAGAAAAAATGAAAGGTATTCAAGCTTGGCTGCTCCAACACTTTTCCCTTGGGTATAGCTGGCTTTCATTTTTCATGCTTATTCTGGTTTTATGGGTTATTATTTCACCTCTTGGGAATTATAAAATTGGAGGTAAAAATACCCAACCTAGGTTAAGCTTTCTTTCTTGGTTTGCAATCGTATTATGTACCACCATTGCTGTAGGAATATTGTTTTGGGGAAGTGCCGAACCTTTATCCCATTTTCTATTTCCACCTTCTTTTAAAAATATAGAATCTGCCAGTTCTGAATCCCAAGCTTTTGCATTAGGAGCTTTGTTTTTCCATTGGGGATTTACCCCTTATGCAATTTATACGATTCCGGCCCTCGCATTTGGTTTGCTTTATTATAATGGCAAAAACTCTTTTGAATTGGGCTTGATGCTTCGGCCTCTTTTTGGGCAAAAATTGCCAAGGGAATTGAATAATGGATTGGATATGTTTAGCCTTTTTGCAATGGTTTCAGGAATGGCTGGAGCTCTAGGAGCAGGAATTTTAAGTCTTTCAGGAGGTATTCTTCATTTAATTCCCAATTTATCGCAAGTTTTAGTACAGGTTTTTGTGACCTTCGGAATTGTTTCCACGTTTATCCTTTCTGCCAGTACAGGAATTGAAAAAGGAATCAAAAGGTTATCCCTTTTCAACTTATTCTTTTTCTTGGTCTTTGTTCTAATCTTCTTAATACTTTCAAAAGGCGGGAATTTCATCCAATCGATATTTCTTGGAATTGAAAATTATGGAAAAGAGTTTCTAGATCTGAGTCTTCAATTATCTGGGAAAGGTAATCAATGGACCTATGACTGGTCAGTTTTTAATTTTGCAATGTGGATGGCTTGGGCACCTATGGCAGCTTTATTTTTAGGGAAAATAGCCAAAGGAAGAACTGTCCGGGAATTCATTTTGGTGAATTGCGTTCTACCCGCGATTTTTTGTTTGATTTGGATGGCGGTTTTTGGAGGAAGTACTCTGGAATTTGCAAGTCTGAATCCATCAGCCTATGAAAAAAGTTTTACTGAAAATGGCCCTGAATCAATTATATATCTTCTTTTTCAGGATATAGGTTTTGAAAATCTATTGACATTCCTATTCCTTGTAGGAATGTTTATTTCTTATGTGACTGCTGCAGATTCCAGTACTGAAGCTATGGCAAGTTTATCTATGAAAGGTAAAACGAAAGATGTTTTTAAAGTACCATCTGGAATCAAAATAATCTGGGGACTTTTGGTTGGTGCTATAGCTTTTGTAATGATTTTTTACTCGGGAATAGATGGAGTAAGAATTTTATCTGCTATCGGAGGTTTTCCTGCATTTTTATTCCTAATCCTAATCACTTTGAGCTTAATATTACTTTCAATCAATCCTTCGAAATATTTAGATTGAATTTTCCTCTTTGAATTTCAATTTTCCCATTCCATAGAGATAAAGGACCTTGGAGTATCGGAGCATTACAGGAAGTAAAAATAAATTGATCACCACTATTGTCGTGAGATACATCCAGAGTTCCGGATCAGCCACTAAGATATTGATGGCAACAAAGACAGTAATTACCAAAGCCACTGAAAACCCATAACTGATGTACATGGCTCCATCATAAAACCGAGGTTCTGGTTGGAAGTTTGCATTGCAACAATCACAGGATTTGTTCATCTCTGTGAGCTTGTTGAAACTAAAAACTGAAACCGGAAACAAATTCCCTTTTCTACATTGTGGACATTTAGCGCCTAATATAGACGAAACGATTCCTTTGGCCATATCTTAATTTTTTTTCCGAAAGTATAGATAATCCATTCCTTCGAAAGTGACTTTATTCACAAATGAAAATGATTTTAAAACTCCTTAAGGCAAGGTTTGGAAACTGACTTAAGATCCCAATTCATCCAACTCGTAATCTTTCCCTTTCCCCCATCTCAAAAGCTCTTCGATTGTATAATATTCCAGAGTCTCTAGGTCTTTTACTTTGAAATTGTCTCCACTGAGTCTAGACATGATTTCCAATTTACGAACCTCTCCCTGATTGACGAGTAAATACCTCCTACCTACACGGAGATTGTCAAGAGCTATTGCCATAGATTAAGCTTCTTTTCCTTCAATGATAACTCCCGTAGCCTCAAAAGTGATTTCTCTTTTTGGCTCAGTAATCATTTCAATTTCTTCCTTAGACTTACCTTGATCTTCTGCATAATGACGTTGGGTATCAACATCTGTCTCAGTCATAGTAGCCACACCTTTCAAAATGATTGGGAATCCTTGGCTATTGGTAGGAACAAAAAATCCATAATCCTTGAAAGTCACTCTCATACTTTCACCATTTGGCAAATCCATAGTAAACCAACAACCCTTGTTGGTGCAGACTTCCTGGATTTCTCCCTGAATCGTTGCTTCAACAGAACCTTTCTCCTCTACTTCTTTAATTAAATTTGGAATTTGGGTTAAAAGAATCTTTGGCTCAGCAAAATCTTCACCATACTTGCCTGGAACTGTTTCTATTTCACCTACTACTTTTCCCATTTTATGGGTTTCTAAATCTGCAAAAGGATCTTGTGATTTAGAAGAACAAGAAAACAGAATAAATCCTGAAAGTAATAGCGTGTATATCGAAAGTGCCTTTTTCATTGTGATTTTTTTCTTAAAAATAATGTAATAGGAATTAACTGAAGTAATTTTCACCGAAGTTTCTTAAATCAAAAATAGGCCTAATTTTTAAGATAGACCACACAATCGATTGCGAAAATTTAGGCTTAGAAAACTATTTGAAACAATTTTGCTAACAAATCTTCCAATTCTTTAACAATGCTGTAATTTTACAGGAGATTCTTATAAATAGACCCTACTCATGCCTCAAACCAAAAAGTTCATCATTGATTTTGACAGTACCTTTACTCAGGTAGAAGCTTTGGATATCCTCGGAGAGATTTCCCTTCAAGGTGACCCTAAAGCAAGTGAAAAACTTCAAGCCATAAAGGATATTACCGATAAGGGAATGGAAGGCTCGCTGACATTTCGTGAAAGTCTAGAGCAACGATTGGAAATTCTACAAGCTACTCAGGCTCAGATTTCTGATTTGATAAGTGCGTTGAAGCAAAAAGTATCCAAATCATTTGAGAGAAATAAAGAGTTTCTTCAAGAGAATGCTGAAGATATATTTATTGTTTCCAATGGATTTAAAGATTTCATCATTCCTATTGTCGGTGAATTTGGCATCAAGAAAGAAAATGTTTTTGCTAATGACTTTGTCTACGACGAAGCTGGCAATATTGTAGATTTCAATCGAGAAAACCCTCTTTCTAAAAACAACGGAAAAGCTGAAACCATCAAACAAATCAATTTAGATGGTGACATTTATGTAATTGGAGACGGATACACAGATTATGAAATCAAGGCTTCAGGTCTTGCTAATAAATTTTATGCTTTCACAGAAAATATTCACAGACCGAAAGTAACTTCCAAAGCAGACCATGTAGCTCTTAGTTTAGACGAAATATTATATATCAATAATTTGAACAAGAAATTCTCTTACCCAAAAAGCCGAATCAAAGTTCTTCTCCTTGAAAATGTTCATCCAATTGGGGTTGAACTGTTGAAAGAGGAAGGGTATCAAGTTGAAGTAGTGGCTTCTGCCATGAACGAAGATGAGCTTTGTGAAAAGATCAAGAATGTTTCGATTCTTGGTATCCGTTCCAAAACCAATGTGACCAAGAAGGTACTTGATAATGCGAATCGATTGATCTCAATTGGTGCATTTTGTATTGGAACGAATCAAATTGACTTAGAGACCTGTCAGGAAAAAGGAATTGCGGTATTCAATGCTCCTTTTAGCAACACTAGATCTGTGGTGGAAATGGCAATCGCGGAAATCATTTTCTTGATGAGGAACTTCCATGATAAGTCTTTGAGTATGCACCAGACCAAATGGGATAAATCAGCTACTGGAAGTTTTGAAATCCGAGGTAAAAAACTAGGAATCATAGGATACGGAAATATTGGTGCTCAACTTTCAGTTTTGGCTGAAAACATGGGGATGAATGTTTTCTACTACGATGTAGTTGAAAAGTTAGCTCTTGGAAATGCGACGAAGCTAGATTCTTTGGATGAGCTATTAAGTACATGTGATGTTATTTCACTCCACGTGGATGGTAGGAAAGACAATAAGTGCCTGATTGATGCTGACAAGATCAATAAAATGAAAAAGGGTGCTTACTTAGTAAACTTAAGCCGTGGGCATGTGGTAGAAATCCCAGCATTGAAAGAAGCGATCCTTTCTGGTCATTTGGCGGGTTGTGCTGTGGATGTATTCCCAGAAGAGCCTAAAAACAATTCAGAACCATTTGTTTCAGAATTGATCGGTCTTCCAAATACAATCCTAACCCCACACATCGGAGGAAGTACCTTGGAAGCACAGCAAAATATTGCTCGATTTGTTCCAGGTAAGATCATGGAATATGTAAATACAGGAAACACGTTCAACTCCGTGAACTTCCCTAACATTCAACTTCCATTCTTGAAAGATGCCCATAGATTGATTCATATTCACCAGAATGAACCAGGCGTTTTGGCAAAAATCAATCAGGTTTTAGCTAATTATGAAATCAATATCAATGGTCAGTATCTGAAGACCAATGAGAAAATCGGTTACGTAATTACAGATATTGATAAGGCCTATACTGAAGAAGCAATCGAAGCTTTAAAAGCTATACCGGGTACGATAAGATTTAGAATTCTTTATTAATAGAAAAAGCTCCAATTGGAGCTTTTTTTTTGATTCTTGGAAGCCTTAATCATTAAGCCTCCAATGCTCTTCTCAGATAGTTGATCTGCCCCAAATGATAATTAAAATGACCATAAAGATGATTTAAAAAGAAGGCATATGTCATAGGCCTTCCAAATTTTTCATCTGGATACAATTCATCCAATTTTTGATCAGATAACCCTTCCAAGCTACTGGTCACTTGCTTGATGACCAAATCGATTTCTTCCAGCATTTTATCTCGACTGACTCCTTTGCCATTAAATTCAAAGTCACGATCTCTGGTATAATCGAATCCGCCCATATCGTTGCATACAAAAGTCCTGATGTTACCTATTAAATGAAGTGCCAAATTGCCAGATGAATTGGTGATTACACCTGTGGTTTTCCAAAGATTTTCTTCGGATTGAAAAGATTCCAATTCCTTTTGCAAGCGTTGTAGATCGCGTTCAAAAAGTTCAATTAATGATTTTAACATGATTGGTGATAAACTTTAAATTTGGGTTTTTATTATGAATAATGTTGATAAGCTTTTGCCATTTTCTCATCGTATTTGTTTTGCGCTTGAGAAGGTCCATTATAGCAAAGAGCAAACTTAGTCCAATTCAAAGATTTTAGGTGAACTAAACATCCGAATTTTACTAAATATTTCCCAAAGGCCTCCAGGTGATTTCTCTCATGTTTTTCCATTTCATCAACGAACTCTGAAATGGATTCATAACCTAAAGATTCATAATGAAACCCCATAATTTGGTAGCTTCCCCAGGAGCAGGAAGCTAAAGCCGCATCTTTGATCATTGGATTGCCACCTAGGGAAAGAGCTTTTTCAAGTCTTTCATATTCTCTGGTTCCACCTAAATAATGTTGTTTTGTCCATTTTGGATAGAGAATGTCAGCATTGTTAAAATTGGATAGAGTGATTGGGTCCACTCCCCTTTTTTTCAATTCTTTCCAAAAAATATGGCCTTCAAAAAGAATCTTGGGTCTTCCATCTATTAAAAAACCTTTGCCACTACTTTCTACCTCATTGACAGCTTTCACTGCTGCCAGCTCAAGGCCATGCTGATTTGCGAAGTTGATCAAATCTTGCTCTTCCAAAAATTTGCCTCCAAAGGCATCAGCAGGATTGGTTCTTTCAATGATTACTGTCCAGGTTTTTATCCCAACCTTTCCATCTACGACAAGATGACTTTTAGTCTGAAAGTCGATGACAGCTGATTCTGTGTTTTTTCCAAAATAACCTGAAGCTGTGATTTGATAGCCTAATTTTGCCAGGAGCTCCTGTAAAAATGCAACGCTGGAGCCACGGCTACGATACTTGATAAAGTCCATGACATGAAAAATTTTAGTATTCTTCTAAAAGTTACCTCAAGCCTTGGACATTTCCAATAATTGAACCTTATTCCCCTTTGTCTACGACATTCTTTCTGGGACCAAACCTACCTGATTTTTTGGATGTTCCACTTGGCTTCTGCTCTTGAACAGGCTTGGGTTGCTTGTTTTGGGAAAGGCCTTGTTCGTTACTTCTTTTCTTGAAGTTACCTTTATTCTTTTGGTTAAAAGGCTTCTTTTTGAAATTCCCCTTATTTCCAGATTTTGATTTTTTGGCTTCACGACTATAGGAAGGCCCAGTTTCAAATCCTTCTGGCAATGGCAATTGATTCACTTCCATTCCGATTAGATTTTCAATCCTGCTAAACTTATGCTGGTCTTTAGGATTTACAAAAGTAATAGCCTCTCCTTCTTTATCAGCTCTGGCTGTTCTACCCACTCTATGTACATAATCCTCAGGATCACTTGGTGTGTCAAAATTGATGACCAACTCTATACCCACCACATCGATTCCTCTTGAAATGATATCAGTTCCTATCAGAATTTTTACAGATTTATTTTTGAAAGCAGACATGATCTTTTCACGCTCTACCTGGTCCAAATCTGAGTGAAATGCCTCAATATCAAATTTCTTCCTTAAAGCCCTATAGAGGTTCTTGACTTTTTCCTTTGTTGAAGCAAAAATGATAACTGCTTCATAAGGTTTTTGCGAAAGAATATTAGCAACCAAATCCTCCTTCTGAGTATCATAAACCGAATAGAAAGATTGTGTAACCCCTTCAGCAGTCTTCCCAATTGCAATAGAAATCTCTTCAGGCTGATTTAATATCTTCATACTAAACTGCCTGATTTTAGGTGGCATTGTAGCTGAAAACAAAATGGTTTGGCGGTTTTTGGGTAGGTAATTGACGATTTTCAAAATATCGTCTGAGAATCCCATATCCATCATCCTATCAGCCTCATCCAAAATAAGATGTTTTAAGCTTTTCAAATTGATCTTTCCTCCAGCCAATAAGGCAATTAATCTACCCGGTGTGGCTACTACAATTTCAGCACCTGTCTCCAAAGCTCTTTTTTGTTGCTCCCAAACTACACCATCACCACCTCCATAAACTGGAATTGAACTAATACCTAAGAAATAAGCAAAACCTTGAATTTGCTGATCAATTTGAATAGCCAATTCTCTTGTAGGTGCTAGTATCAAGGTATTGAGAGAACTTGATCCGGATTGACAGATCTTATTCAAAACAGGAAGTATAAAGGCAGCTGTCTTACCTGTTCCTGTTTGAGCACATGCAATCAAATCTTTGTTTTGAAGGATTACTGGGATAGCCTTTTCCTGAATAGGTGTAGGTTGTTCGAATCCCATAGCATCAAGTCCTTCTTGAAGAGCAGATTCAAAGTTAAATGAAGAGAAATCCAAATTGGGATAATTTTAAAATGAAAAGCTTACGGCATCAGCCTTTTCAAATATAGTGGGAATTCGTTCACAAAGCGAATTTGCAAAAGTTTAGTCTGCGAATTCTAGATTTTACGAGCATTGCTTTCACAGGATTATCTATGTAACTTTTAAAGAGCTTTTCTTTATACCCAAATACATCCTCCTATGCAATCTGGACTCTCAATTCGTTTTTTATTTTGTTTTGGCTTCTTTTTAGCTTCAATTCAATTATTTGGACAGGTTCACAATCTCTCTGGGAAAGTGATTGACTCAGAGTCAAGAAATTTTTTGGATGAGGTCTCTATCACATTAAAGGGGACTCCCTATGGCCGAATCAGCGCTGCAGGAGGTTTGTTTCAGTTTTCAGAAATTCCAGAAGGTAGGTACACCATTAGCTTCAATTTGGACGGATATAATAAGCTGGAAAAAGTAATTGACATAAAAGAAGATATAGAGTTAGGAGAAGTCATCCTGACTCGATTTGGTGCTGAGGGATCCGGATCTGCTCTGCAAAAATCCATTCGCTCCAATAACATAGTGGCCTTGATGAATGATCGTCCCAATTTCGTTGGAGGAAATATGATCATGGGTATTCCGCCAGAGCCTAAAAAAGTTGAAGGGAATAACTATTTAGACACAAAATGGAACGCAGCCTCTATCCTACTTTATCGTGATCAACAAATGCTGGAAGGTTTCAGAGTACGATATAATATTGTTTCCAATATGTTTGAGTTGATGGAGCCTGAAAACAATCTGGTATCAGTGATGCCTGGTCTCCGAAGTCAAAACATCGTCTGGGTGGATTCCACATACAAAGTGCCTCGTTATTTTGTCAATGGAATGGACTTTTTGGATGAAGGAGTGCCTATTTCGGGATTTTTCGAAGTATTGGTTGAGGGAGAGCTTCCATTGATGAGAAGGACGATGGCTGTCCTAAAAGAATCCAATTATAATGCTGCATTAATGGTTGGTGAAAGAAATGATCAAATCATCAAAAGGAATTATTATTATTACCTTATTGGAAAAGATCTGATAGAAATCCCGAAAAACAGGAAGAAATTTCACTTGATTTTTGGAGAAAAAGCCCAAGAAATGGAGGATTATGCTGATAATAATAACCTAGATGTCAAACAACCCAGCGATATCTTCAAGGTTTTCACCTATTATAATTCACAGTTTCCGGGCTTTGAACCTATCATGAGCCAATTACTTGATGAAACCACCAATTAAACCATTACCCCATTATGAAAAAACTTTACTTGATTGCTACCTTTTTCGTTTCCTGGAATTTATATGGCCAAGGTTTACCAGGATTAGGAGCAGGAACAACCCCCAACAACAAACCTATTCTCCATGGTAAAAATTGGGTTGCCATCACAGGAAAACCATTAGCCGCCACCGCAGGAGCAGCAATATTCCAACAGGGAGGCAATGCAGTCGATGCAGCTTGTGCCATGATAGCAGCTACAAGTACCATGTGGGACGTCCTTTCTTGGGGAGGTGAAACACAAGCATTGATATATAACCCACATACTAAAAAGGTCATCGCGATCAATGCTTTGGGCTATGCTCCTACCGGTGCCACAGTGGAATTCTACAAGTCGGAAGGAATGGATTATCCTCCTCAATTTGGACCTTTGGCAGCGACCACTCCAGGAACACCAGGAGGGATAATGACCATGCTTGCAGAGTATGGAACCTTAAGCTTAGAGCAAGTTCTGAAGCCATCTATGGATTTGGCGAAAGGTTATCCCATGGAGGCCCAAACGGCCAATGCAATGGAAGCTCAAAAGGCTAGAATCAAACAGTGGCCCTATTCCAAAAAAATATTTCTACCGCATTTAGGAGAGGAAAGAGAAGCTCCTGAGGCTGGTGAAATCTTTGTTCAGGAAGATTTGTATCAGACACTTTCCAAAATGGTACAAGCTGAAAAGGATGCTTTAGCAGCTGGAAAAACTAGAAAAGAGGCCATTTATGCAGCATATGATCGCTTCTACAAAGGTGATATTGCAAAAGAAATAGTAAGAGGAACCCGTGAACAAGGGGGATTATTTACGGAATCAGATTTGGCTAACTGGAAAGTGAAGATCGAAGAACCACTTCATGTCAACTACAAAGGGATTGATGTATATAAACTTCAGGAATGGACTCAAGGTCCTGCCCTTTTACAGTCTCTGAATATTCTTGAAAATTTTGACCTTAAGTCAATGGGTTACAATTCTGCCAATTATATCCATACTGTCTATCAAGCCATGAGTTTGGCATTTGCAGACAGGGATTTTTATTATGGTGATCCTGCCTACGTTGATTCACCCATGGAAGGATTGCTTTCAAAAGCCTATGCGAAAGACAGGGCAAAACTGATCAGTGAAAAGAATGATCCCAAAATCGGTCCAGGTGATCCCTATCCCTATCAAAATGGAACCAACCCTTATTTGGATATTCTAAAAAAGAATCAACAGGAAATCGCAGCTTTAAATCCTGAAGATTTCAATCAAACATTGGATCCAAAATTCATTCAAGACTTTCAGAGTGGAACTACTTCAGTGGAAACTGCAGATGCAGAAGGTTGGGTGGTATCTGTGACTCCAAGCGGAGGATGGACCCCAGCTGTTGTTGCGGGAAATACCGGAGTTGGACTTTCTCAAAGAATGCAAAGTTTCGTTTTGGACGAAAACCTAAACCCTTACAACTTACCTGAACCTGGAAAAAGACCTAGAGTGACATTAACTCCAAGCTTAGCGATGAAAGATGGAAAACCATTCTTGGCATTCGCTGTACAGGGTGGGGATTCCCAAGATCAGAATCTATTGCAATTATTCTTAAATGTGGTAGAATTTGGGATGGATATTCAAGAAGCTACTGAAGCAGCCAATTTCAATTCATATCAAATGCAAAGTTCATTTGGTGACCATGAAATTCGTCCAGGTGCTATCGTTTTGAGAGAGGATACACCATCTTGGATCTCCAAGGAATTGGCAGGAAGAGGCTATAAAATTGAGTTATGGAACAAAACATCTGGCCCCTTGAATGCCATTTGGTTTGACTGGAAGCATGGAAGTTTCTGGGGTGGATCCAGCGATTATGGAGATGATTACGGAATAGCTTGGTAAAACCAATTTTCGAAATCAAGACGAAGAAATCTATATAAAAGGCAGCTTTAGAGCTGCCTTTTTTGATTTCCTATGAATTTTCAAAAGATACTGTTTGATTTAGAACCAATACTTCAAATTCCTTCGACAAAACCCAAGTCTTTTTCTTACTTTAAAGGCAGTAAAAACAACCAACCAAATGAGAAAAATTTACTTATCTATCCTAGGAATGGCCCTAGGACTTGGAGCTGTATTGCCCCTACATGCTCAAAAAAAATCAAAACCTGATCCACTTAAGGAAGTGGTTCAAGCATCGGTTGATAAACGCTTTGCTGAACTGACCAATTTGAGTGATCAAATCTGGTCTTTTGAAGAAATTGCATTCCAAGAAACTCAATCTGCAGCTGCATTATCTGATTATGCTGAATCTTTGGGTTTCAAAGTGACTAGAGGAGTTGGCGAAATCCCTACTGCCTTTGTAGCTGAATATGGATCCGGAAAACCCGTAATCGGGATATTAGGCGAGTTTGATGCATTGCCAGGTCTTTCACAAAATAAAGTGCCTTTCAAAAGCCCACTACATGAAGGTTCACCTGGCCACGGATGCGGTCACAACCTATTTGGTGTAGCTTCTTTAGGAGCGGCAGCTTCTATCAAAGACTTAATCGATGAAGGTAAAATTCAAGGAACAGTTCGTTTTTATGGCACACCAGCTGAAGAGAAGTTCTTTGGAAAGCTTTGGATGATTCGTGCAGGATTATTTGATGATGTGGATGTGGTGATGGACTGGCATCCAGCTGCTGAAACCAAAGCTGCGGTTCAAAAAGGATTGGCTTTGGTTGATTTCCAAGTTGAATTCTTTGGTCAGGCTGCGCATGCGGCTGCTGATCCTTGGAACGGTAGAAGCGCTAGTGATGCTTTGGAATTGTATTCTAATGGGATCAACTACTACAGAGAACATATCAAACCAACTGTTAGGATTCACTATCATATCCAAGATGCTGGGCAAGTTGTAAACGTAGTTCCTGATTACAGTAGAATTTGGGTTCGAGTAAGAGATAGTAGTCGTGAAGGCTTGATGCCAGTATATGAAAGAGTCAAAGCGATGGCAGAAGGAGCTGCTATTTTGGCCAATGTAGATTATAAGGTAAGCTTGATTTCAGGGATTCATGAAGTATTGGTGAATAGAACCGGCTCCGCTGCCCTTCAGAAAAACCTAGAAACTTTAGGAGCCATTTCCTACACAGAGGAAGAGCAAGATTTTGCTAAAAAGATCCAAGAAGCTACTGGAAAACCTCAAATTGGACTGGTTTCAGTAATCGAGCCAATGGAAGAAACTGCTGAGCACAGTATGGGTGGAAGTACCGATGTGGGTGATGTAAGTTATGTCGTTCCTACTATTAGACTTTCTGCCACAACTGCTCCAAATGGTACTCCTTGGCACTCCTGGGCGGTAGTTGCTGCCGGTGGTATGTCAATTGGACATAAAGGAATGGCTTATGCAGCAAAAGCATTATCCATGACCATGGTTGATCTATTTAAAAATCCAGAATTGGTTGAAGCAGTAAAAGCTGACTTTAAAGAACATTTGGGTGATTATGTCTATGAAGGAATGGTTCCTGATGGACCTCCCCCATTGAAATCTAATTTGCAATAAACTGGAAGCGCATGGTATCTTTAACCATGCGCTTTTTTAATAAACTAGAAAATATGAACCCAATTAAATCAACCTTTTTTCTTACAATCTTGATGTCGATTTCTTTTGGTGCTTTTTCCCAAAACAAATCTGATGAAAAAGCTATTCAGGAACTTATACAAAACTCATTTGATCACCTTTTTTCCAATTTTGATTCTGGAAAATTATCAGATTTTTATACTGAAGATTTTATCCTTTTAGAAAACGGAGAGGTCTGGGACAATGAAATTATCCGAGGGTATTTCGAAAAGGCTTTACAAAATGAAAACAGGCCAACCAGAACGAATAGATTTGAATTTATTGAAACGAAAGTAGAAGGAAATCGAGGATGGGTGGCCTATCATAACTTTGCTACCATATCAAGAAATGGTGAAGTAATTCGAGAAATTCATTGGCTTGAAAGTGCCACCGCTATCAAAACTCCAGTTGGATGGAGATTGGATATGCTTCATTCCACACGGATTGTGAAAGAATAAATTGAACTTGGATTTTACTTTTGCTGAAATCCAAGTTCCAACAACTTCTCTTTCTGGCTCAATGGTGCGGATATATAGATCCAGCGCCCTGTTTTACAATGACAAGCTAAACAAACGGCACCTGACCATTCAACATCAATGGATGTAAATCTAGCACCAACCACTCCTTCATTTCGAAGGTATTCTTCAACCGCCGATTTCAAGGTTTTATTAGAAAGGTTTGAATTGACAGCCCAAGGGTCAGCACATCCAGTTTGCTCCCAATAGAATTCAATAACATTAGGGTTTTCATTGTCTTGGCAAGACCAAATAAATCCAATCACCAACAGAGAAAGACCGAGAATTAACTTCTTTTTCATAAAACAACTTTCTCCGAAAACGAAAAAAAAAGACCGGCTGCTACAACCAGTCTTTTTCATCTTGAATTAGGCTTTTTTGAAGAGCTTCTCCAGAATTTTATAGGTAATTAGGTAAGTAGGTCTTACTCCATCCATTCCCAAAGCACCAGAAGCAAGAGTGCTTCCTGTTTCCAGTGGATTATCGGAAGCATAGTAAGCATATAAGACTTTTACATTGGATCTGATGCTCTTTCTGATTTTTGAAGCAGATTGGATGGCTTTTTGATAATGAGCCCCCTCCATTTCCAACCCTATTGCGTTCCAGGAAGATTCCATGAAATAACTCAGGATGTCTTTATTTTGAAGTGAGGTACCCAAAACGGTCACCATACTTCCCGAATAAACTCCTAATCCAAACCCTTCGAAGTCAGATTTCTTCAGTTCATTTTTGAAAGGATAATTATCTGCTGTTCCTTCAAAGACATGGGCATCCGGAATCATCAAATCTCCTTTTCCACCATAAAGAATCCCTGCTTTCCCCATAATGGAAGTAGATACCACATTCAATGGAATTGATTTGCCATCTTTTTTATAAGGCTTTAGCAACTCGTCAAAGCATTCGTATGCTTGCTCCCCAAATGCATAATCCATTACCACAAAAACTGGCTTCTTTTCATCTTCTTTTGGAAGGATCATTCCAGGGAGAATTTCATTCTTTTCCAATTTGGCGGTATCAATGATCTGTGCTCCAATATTGGTCCCGGACTCATCCGGAAGATCCACAAAGCCATGTTTCAAGGCATAATCATAAATTCCTTTTCCATGATTTCCTTTGGACTTTACAGATATATCCATGGCCACTTGCTCAATTTCTTCATAGGTATTTGAACCTAATTTTTGAGGCGCGTAAATCGTGTTCAGGACAGAGTGGAGATTAGCCGAAATGATATGAATTGGTCGTTTGATCAGTCCCAATTCATCCAAAGTTGATTTGATTCTTTTGGCCCAAAGTTCCCCATAAACGTGGTGGCCTATCCTCTCTCGCAAGGTGGCTGAAAATGAAATCTCCCGATCCATATGGTGTTTGGCTTCTTCTAGAGCCAATTTCCCCATGTTGTAAACAATTGAAAACAAGCTATTGGAATTACTGCTTTTTTCGAATTTGTCTACAGCACGAATTGTTTCTTCATAAGTTCTGCCGATAAGGTGGCTCAAATAAGCTGATGCAGCTTCTTTGTCAAATTCTTCACCTCGAGCTTCTTTCAGCACAACTTCTTCCAGCATGGTCCAATTCAAAGAAATCTTGCTTTTTGGGTCGGTACTATTGTGGTAGATTTTGTTTGATTCAATGTACAAAAATGTCAAGTGAGTCAAAATATCATAGATATCAGATCTTCCTCTTGTCATCTCCACATACATCACTTGCTCATCCAATCGGTAGCAGTTCCTCTTTCTCTTCGGTGGAACCAATGGAGTCAAATGTGAGGTTTCATAGCCTTCTCGACTGATTAGCCTTACAAACCGGCATTCTTCAATCCCTTTTGGCAATCTTTCCATCACATACAACAGTCCATCCAATTCTACTTTTTCAGTATCTGTGATCGTCCCATAAATCTCTGGGCTCAATACCATCAATGCCTGTACTAGACTCTCTCCTGAGACTCCCATTGGCTTATAACTACCTCTGGTAAATAGGTGTCTCATGGTGATGTACAAGCGTTCAATCGCTGCTCTGGACTCTTGTGCTCTGGTTCTTATCATGCTATTTGGAATAGGTTAAATTCAGCAAAATTACCTCTTTTCTCTGGATCTGAAACTATATTCTCGTCGAAAGTTTCTAAAAAATATTCAGATTATAGTTATAGAATCAATATCAAAACATGAATTATAGCCTATAAACCAATAAAAAAAGTCCACATTGGAGTGGACTATTGTGGATTTTGAAAATGTAAATAGATTTGGATTAATTGGTCAGAATATTTTTTATTTGGAGACCAGCTCCATAGAAAAACCCTCCATCTACAGCGTAATTTCCTAATCGAATTTCAGGTTCTATTACCAAATTACCTCCCATCGAAATGGTTCTACCTATTTTGATTATAGGACCCAAATCAAAAATAGCATCCGAAAATCTCATAAATCCAATAGGCTCACCACCAGTTTGTTTCCAACCTAGATAATACTCCATACTCAACCCTCCAGAAACATTGAGGATATCTGAAGAATATTTATACAAAATTGGAATGGTAATATAATTCTCTCTTACATCATAGATTGTAGTATTGTTATAATCCCAATTGGTAAATAACCTTTCTCTATCTAATGAAGTCCTGAAAAACAAACCAGTCTCGAATCCATTGTGTCCCTTCACTTTTCTATCCCATATAAATCCAATCGAGGGTGAAATTCCATTTTTATATGAAAATGATTCCCCTAACAAACTAAGCCCAAGTTTATTTACTGGGGCTGATTGGGCTATGGTTTCCAATCGGAAAGTAAAAACAAAAAGAACCGTTGCAATTACAGTGAAAAGCCTACAAAATTTTTTCATGAGTTTTAAAATAAAATTTTAGAAAAATTACATTTTAAAACTTAGAACTATTTTTATCGTATTTTATTTTAATTTCTCCCCAAAAAATTTCTTAAGCTTATCTACTTTCGGTTTGATTACTATTTGACAATAGGGTTGGTGACCATTCAAATTGTAGTAATCTTGATGGAAATTCTCAGCAGGATAGAAATTGCTGAACTCAGTAATTTCCGTCACGATTGGATTGGGAAATACTTGAGCATCATTTAATTTTTTCTTGAGATCAGATGAAATTTCTTTCTGGATATCAGAATTATAAAATATCACTGATCTGTATTGTGGTCCTACATCAGCTCCCTGTCTATTGATGGTAGTAGGATCATGAGTCATCCAAAACACTTCCAATAGCTCTACCAAATTGATCCTTTTAGGATCATAATACACTTGAATGACCTCTGCATGTCCAGTAGTACCTGTACAAATAGCCTCGTAGCTTGGATAATCAATATGACCACCTGCATATCCGGAAACTACTTTCTCCACTCCTTTCAATCTCTGAAAAACAGCTTCAGTACACCAAAAGCATCCTGCACCTAAAGTGATCAAATCCAATCCTTGTGGGATTTCCACCTTTGTCTTGGGAAATTTCAATTCATTCATTTCTTCGAATCCTTGGGTTTGTAAATCAAAAACTCAGCTTTTGGGAAATGGTTTTTATCCACAGCCTTGCCATCTTGAGTTAGACAAACAACCCCTTTTTGGTATAGTTCCCAAGCTTTTTGATTCACATCCTCAATAAAGTATTTCCAATCCACAGGATACATCGATTGGACTACCTCTGAAGGAGAAAATCTTTTTGCTTGATATTTTCTACACATCTCTAAAATGGCTGTTTCTAAAATATCCAAGAGAATAGGTTTTAATATGAATTAGAAACCAAAAGTCACGGAAAAAAGATTCGATTTATCCCGATATTTTTGTGAACCCTTATTTACAAACCATTACGAATGCGGGTGGTAGGTTTTTAAGGGTAAAACTGGCGTCTACCTGAGCAAAATACTTTTTAAATAGATTTTTCAAAAGGTAGGAATAGCAGATTTGGATAAAAGCCCCACTGGTTCCCAAAGCCTTCTTAGACTGTGAAAGAATGGCATCAGTCACTTCTTTAGAGAGGAAAGAAAAAGGTAATGAGGAGAATATATAATCTACCTTTCTGCCCTCTAAATAATTCTCCAAATTTCCTGCGGAATCGTTGATTATTTTAATGTTTTTTTGGGAGAATTGAAGTCTCATGGCTTCGCAGAAAGATTCATTGATTTCAAAAACTAACAATTCAGCATCAGGTTGCATTTTGTTAATAATTCCCTGTGTAATACTTCCATCTCCTCCTCCCATTTCCACCAACAATTTGGCGTGAGAAAGATCAGCTTGGGATATCATTTTTTTAACAAGGGCTTTTGAACTAAAAGTCAGTGCTCCGGTTGTACTTAAATTCGAATACAACTCGATCAACAGGTTGGATTTACTCATATATCAATCTTTGATACTTGAAGATACCCGATTTTAACCTATATTTTCCGCTTCATCCTTAAAACTTACTAATAAATTATGTCCCAAAAGGCAGCGATACGCTCCACATTACCATTTAGATTACGCTCTTTACTCAATAGCTTCTGGGGTATATCCCTGATTTTTATGATTTTAATGAGTTGCATTAGATTGGTGGAGATATATTTAGTCTTTAAAAATCACGCCTTAAATTTCTCTTTCAAGGAGATTCTTTGGGATAGTTTTTTGTCGGACTTTGGATGGCATTTATATCTTTTGGGCATATTATTAATCCTTTTTATTTTAATATCTCTCCTATCGAGAAAAGTTGCTAAAATCACTTTTCAGGCTGTTTTAACAATTTTGATTCTCATTCATACTGGTCTGGTATTTTATTTTTACAAAACATTATTACCCTTAGGTAAAGACCTATTTGCCTACAGTGTAGATGACTTATTATTGACAGTAAAAGCCTCAGGTCAATGGAATATTTTCAATTTAATGGGTGTAATATTTTTGTTTATTCTCCTTAATTTTCTTCTTCATCTTGGAACAAGACTTTTTCGATTTTCATTGACCACCTATGGAATTATGTCAGGTTTCTTAGTCATTGGAATTTTGTCTTTTTCATATTTTGGATGGGGAAAACCAAGAGTTCTTAATGAAACTGAAGAAAATATTATCACCAATAAATCAAGGTTTCTAACTGAGCAATCCTTTGATTATTTCATGTATGGAGGAGAGTATTATTTTGATTTTTACTTACGATCCGGAAATGATGATATGGTGGTGCAGAAAACTTACACCAGTGATGCATATCCCTTTCTCCATACTGCCGAATATCCAGATGTTTTAAGCCCCTATTTTGACAGTCTTCAACAGGCTCCAGATATTGTTTTCATCTTCTTGGAAAGTTTTGGGAAAGCCTATTCTGGGAAAGATGCTTATTTAGGAAGCTTTACGCCTTTTTTGGATTCATTAGAGCAGCACAGCCTCGTTTGGTTGAATGCTATCTCATCTACTGGTAGAACTTTTGGTCTTCAACCAGGAGTATTTGGAGGATTCCCTTTTGGTGAAAAGGGATTTCTGGAATTATATCAAAACTTCCCCTATCATAAGTCCTTTTTAAGTATTCTCAGAGATAATGAGTATGAGATCCGTTATTTCATTGGTTCAGATAAAAACTTTGACCATGTTGGGGATTTTATTGAATATCAGAATCCTGTTCAATTGGTGGATGAAAAAGATTTTGACTCCAAATATTCCAAGGCTCCTTCAGCTTCTGGCAATTTTACTTGGGGATTTGCAGATAAAGAGCTTTTTAGAAATGGACTAGAAAAATTGCCTCAGAGTTATTCAAAGCCACAGGTAATTACTTTTCAGACTCAAACCTCTCATGACCCTTATATTGTACCTGAAAGGCCTTTTTATGAGGAAAAATTAAAGAACCATTTGGAGCAAACACTCAAAATTCCAAGTTCTGAAATTCCAGATTACATGGCCTATGAGGATATCTATATGACGGTCTTGTATGCAGATGATGCTGTCAAAGAATTCATAACCAAATACAAGGAAAGGCCAGAATTTGAGAATACAATTTTCATAATAACCGGCGATCATAGACTTCCCGAAATACCAATGTCAGACAGGTTAGATCGTTTTCATGTACCTCTTATTATTTATTCTCCTTTATTGAAAAAGCAGGAATATTTCAGAGGTGTAAGCAGCCACTTTGAAATCACTCCTAGTCTTTTGTCATTTTTGAAAAATCAGGCAGGAATCCAGCTACCTGAACAAAAGACTTGGTTAGGGCAGGTTTTGGATACTGCGAGAACTTTTCAGTCTAGGATTGCAATGCCTTTAATGAGAAACAAAAATCAATTGATTGATTATATCCATGGTGATTTATTTTATTCTGATGGTCAGCTTTTTAAAGTTTCTGATAATTTGAGTATTGACCCAATCAATTCACCTGATGATTTGACTCAATTGAAAGGAGAATTCGAAGACTTTAAAAACAAAAACAACTACATGGTGCAAACGAGGAAACTATACCCTGAACCCAAATCCAAGATAGATTAATTTTTTTCCTGATAAGTATTTGCCAGAAGCTGTCTAGTCAATGGAAGGTAATAGTTCCAGAAAAAGCTTTGTCTATCTCGATAATTTGAAGGAACATAAAGCCCTCGATAAAGAAATGGTAAACCTTTGAATTTTGCTGAACCTAGATTGCCTCTCATATCGGAGAAATCTCCAGAAAAATAGAACATTTTACCATCTCCATTATTTTTAACAACAGCAGCAGGGAAAAATCTAGGTAATCCCATTGCCCGAAGGCGTTCTAAACCTTGGCTGGTGACTCCTATATCAAAATAGGATATAACTTCATATTCTCGCTCGATTAGAACTATATCAAACCAATCGGGATAGGGTACTACTTCTGGCAGATCATAGCCTAATTTATTGAATCTGGGAGTCCTGATTAATGGCGTTTCATTATTGAAATCTTCATCATATTTCATGATTTGAATCTCTCCTGATTCATGAATGAAAACCAAGCCTGGACCCCAAAAAGCCCATTCTCCAGGATTTTGTGATAGATAATTCTGAATTAGCCACTGAGGTAAGTCACCATTTTTCACAGGATCCAGCTCATCAAAAAAGCGAGCAATCCATCCAGTCCATTTCAAACCCATCAACATCTCAAATTGGGTACGAATTGATTTAGGTGTTGGGGAAGCCATAGTATTGTATTCGGCGATGATAGTTTTCTCTTTTTCTTTTGCCAAAGTGAGAAAATCAATATCCGTTTGACTTAGTCCTCCATAAATTTTCTCATTGATCTCTATTTCATTTTCCCCTCCTGTGAAATCCCTTTCATATACACCGTAGGTGTCAGCAACATAAATAAGATCGGCTCCTGAAGCTAACTGATCCAGATCTTTTGGATCTAAAGTCGAAAAATCATCAATCGTTCCATTTTCTTTTTTGTCTTCTGAGGGGAAGAAGCCTAAATAATCTTTTTCCTTAAAATATTCTTCCCCATTTGTTTTGATAAACTTATCATAATCCAATGCCCAAAAAATCCCTGAATGCTCCCTATAATTAGTTCTTGGAACAGTTTTATCCAATATCAGAACATCCAAAGACTGATCAGGTGAAATCCACCAGATCCCAAAACTTAAGGCAGGAATCACAAAAAGCACAACCAATAAAGGCCATAATTTGCTGATGAAAACTTTTAATTCTTGTCCCATAGTCTTCAAAAGCGGTATTCTGTACCAATTGAAATATTCAGATCATTTCTTGTATTGGTTGAGGACAGTTCGTCCCAGCTGTATCCAGTATAACCATAAATCATAAACCGAGGACTTACCAATTGCTGATAGCCCAATCTAAATCTGTAGGAATTCAATAATTGGGATTGATCCCGGTTTTCTTCATCAGGAGAAACTCCTGAACTCAACTGAAAAGAGAAGAAATCCTCAGCAGTTTTAAAATAGTATCTAGCCTGAATATTTCCCGAAGTACTTGTTCCATCATTTGCCGAAGGAATGAAATTCAGCCTGAAATTAAACCACCAATTTCCCACATATTTTCCCAAAGAAGCAGTGGCTATGTGTGTGACTTCAGTAAATCCGAGATAGCGATATCCTCCTTCGATTTCCCAGGCTTTAGGTAAGTTGAAATAGACCGAAGCTCCCATTCTTAGTTTAGGGAAAAATGATGCTCCTGAACCACCAATATTAAGATAGGCATATGAATTTTTCCCCAAAGAAGGATAGGCATCCAATTCATACAAGGTTCCAAAACTGTCAAATCTTGAACTTTGAGTGACTCTGGCAATTAAAGAGCCTGTTAAATTGGTTCGAGTTCTTCCGTAGAATGACCAAGTATGCCAGGGATCTATTTCTCCACGGAAATTATCGTAATCATAGGTAACTCCTACTGCCGAATTCCTCCTCAATCGTTGAAGGTTCTGCAAATAGCCTAAAAAGCCTTCTTGCTTATATCCATTGTCGAATAGCTTCTCTGCAATTTCATAAGCTTCGTCATAGGATTCTTGATAATACAGCAGCCTTGACTCTTTATATTTTATAACTGGTGGAAGCTGATCCTCAAAATTTGCTTTTGCTTTGGCCAAAACTTCTCCTGCTTTTGAATATTGTTCAGACCAAAAAAGGTTGTCCAAGTTTGCAGAATAAGCATCCGCATAAGTTGGAGATGCTAAGATCGCGCGGTCCAAATATATACTAGCAGAATCATTTTTGCCTTCCCAAGCATAGCTTCTTCCAACCAAAATCAGGATATCCGCATACTCTGGGTATTTATCCAAAGCTCGAAAGGCTATTTTTCTACCTTGTTGATATTTTCCATCCAAAATCAATTCTCGAGCTTCATAAAACAATTCATCGGGATCGAAATTGTCCTGGGCAGCCAATTTTCCAATGGTAATTGCAGAAAATAAAAGAATGAACAAAGACTTTCTCATATACTATTGGATTGAGTTTCAATGTTTTTTCGATCCTCAGCAGTTTTAAAACCAGTGCGGATCATTTTACCCCAGCCACCTTTTCCAATGATGAAGTCAATATGACCTTTGATGGCCCATAAAACGACTTTAGGGTGAATCAAAATAGGTTCTAAAAGGATAATCCAAATCAGTCGATTGAGATCTTTTTTATCCTTGTAATTATTAAAAGCTATTTGCTCATATAGCAAACTAAATGATGAAACCATGAGGGATAATAGGTAAACCATCAGCAATAGCCCTAAGAAATAAATCGCAGAGAAATCTCCTATTATCATCAAGATCAAAGTATATATGAGACCAATGATTTCTATAATTGGAGCAAATTTTTCGAAAAGTGCCCAAAATGGATAAGAGATCATTCCTAAAATCCCATAACGAGGATTAAATCCGATTTTTCGATGGAGTTGAAGCGTTTCTATTGTTCCTCGCATCCATCGGTTTCTCTGCCTTGCCAAGACATCCTGATCTTCCGGTACCTCCGTCCAACAAAGGGGATCTGGAATAAAACTTACTTTATATGGAATCCTTTTCTCTTCCATATATCGCCTCATTCTTACTACCAGTTCCATATCCTCTCCTACTGTTTTGGGGAAATATCCACCCACGGCCATTACTAAGTCTCTTTTAAAGAACCCAAAAGCTCCTGATATTAGCATTAAACCGTTGATTCTGCTCCAAGCCATTCTCCCCATAAGAAAAGCCCGACAATACTCTATTACCTGAAATCTCCCAAGGGTTGTTTCTGGAGCACGATATTTGGTAACTGTTCCATCTTTTACATCGCAGTTATTGGCAATACCAATAGCACCGCCAACCGCAATCACTTTACGATTGGTTTCCTCCATAAATGGGCGAACCATTCGTGTAATGGAATCACTAGAAAGAATACAATCCACATCAATACAAGCCAATATTTCCATTTGAGAAATATTTATTCCCGCATTCAACGCATCTGCTTTTCCTCCATTTTCCTTATCTACTACCACTAACCTTCTATAAGATTTATTTGGAGACTTATAGATGCCCCTTACTGGCTGACTTTCGATTTCTGGATGAAAAGCATAATCAGTTTTCTTGAGCTCAAATGCATCAATCAACTTTTGGAGAGTATCATCTTTAGATCCATCATTGACAATGATCACCTCAAACCTCCCATAATGCAGTGAAAGTAAACTTTTGGCATTCTGAACAATGTTGGATCCTTCATTAAAAGCTGGGGCGATAATCGAAACCCCCGGTGCTATAGGAGAAGTAATGATGTCCTGATAGTCAGCATATTGGTTTTTCTTCCGAAAATCTCTCATTTCCAAAGCACTAAGCACCATGATAGTGAGGTAAATGATCACCACAGAAAAACTCAGAATCATAAATGCGACTCCGAAAAGCTCAATCAGAAAGTAAAACAGAAAATTATACATGATTCAATACCGGGTCTAAAAGGTGAGCTTGAATGCTTAGGTTTTCATGGCTAGCATGAGTCAAAATATACTCTTCAAACGTTTGCTTGTTCAACTTAAAAAGACTCCTCAATAGAATCTTTCTCGTTGGGAAATCTGGATCTTGATTGAGTAAATCCAAGATTATTTTCTCTGACTCTTCGTTTCCTAAATTACCAGCAGATTTTATAGCTTCTTTTTGCAATTCAGAATTATCAGAAGTCATACATTGATTGATAAAATCAACCTCCATATGAGCCCCAAGGACATCATAGGTCTTAATTAATTCAGCCTTTTCCTCCTCTAAAACCTGCTTATTTATTTTATGTAACTCTTCAATCAAATCCACTCTCCCAAGCATTCGAACAAGCTTTATCCCAAATTCTCTAACAGATTGGTTTTCTGAGGAAAATAAAATTGGAATATTCAGAGACTTACTAGAAGAAACGAACTTGATTATCCTCAAATAATGCATCTGTTGCCAATCCGATAGCGGATAAGATTGATCTCTCAAAAACTTCAAATCAACCTTTTCAGAAAGATTTAATAAGGTGGCACCAGCCTGAGAACGAACATGAAAATTGGATGATTGAGAATGTTCTTTAACTAATGGAAGTAAGTCCGTCAAATCCATTTCATTAACCTGTACCAACCCCGAAACAACATTGTCCCAATGTCTATGTTTCAAATTGGATTTGGTGATTTCAACTAGGCCAAACTTTTTATATAAAACTTTCAATTTATCCTTAAAGTCACCCTTCATCTTCTTGTTGAGGCCGATGATTTTATCAATCAGGACTTTCTTAAAAAGTCTCTTTTGGAAAATCTGTTTTGGGTAAATCGAAGAAATCATTTCAGGGGTCATTTCTTTGATTTCATCCAATGATTTCTCAAATAAAATAGTGGTTAATGGTTCAATTATTTCATTCTCAAAAGCTTTAATATTGTACTCTCTTTGGTTTCTCTTCTTTTTGAAGATCACCATAAAAATGATCATGAAAATAGAGAGGATGATAAATAAGATATTAATTAATGTCACGCTAAATAATCCCTTATCAGACATTAATTTATTTCGATATTCATCCAGAGGCTCATAATGATTTCTCGACGCCATCAAGACCAAATCCTTTTCAGGTCTTTGTTGATCTTCTGACAAAATAAAATCACCTGTATCATGTAATGTTTCCAAATAGGAAGCTACTCCCTTGATATCAGACTTTTCTTCAAAAACAAAAAACTTAAGATCAATACTATCCGCAGGAAGTGTCAAAAACAAAGAATCAATTTCCTTCCCATTTGTAAATGGTTTAGATATATAACTACTATCGGTTTTGCTCCAAGAGAAAGAAGAATCACTAAGAAATAAACCTCTTGCTTCAGTAAAAGGAAATTCGAATCGAAAGAACAAATTAGGGATGGACTCCTGCTCTTTGATTTCATTAATCAAAGATGTTGAATCCTGAAACCGTACAGAAATTCCTTGGCCGAAACCTTCAAAAACTAGAAGACAAATGCACCAGGAAATAATTGTTTTTTTGAGCATAAAATTAACGGAGAACGCGCTTCACCCGAATGGCTAGCTCGTTGGGGTTAAAGGGTTTAGGAATGAAGTCCACCACTCCTAAATTAAACGCCTCTAAAACCACTTCCTCCTCTTCTCCCAATGAGCTCAAAACAATAATCGGAACATCTGGATGATTCTTTTTTGCATGGTGGATAATCTCAATTCCACTTCTGAAAGGCATCATAACATCTGTAATGATCAAATCTGGATTTTGATGATCTATTGCATCAATACCTTCATTGCCATCTTTTACCAGAACTGTCTCATAACCATCCTTTTTTAGACGGAACTGGACAAGACTAGAGATTAATAAATCATCCTCGATAATCAGGATTTTTTTCATAATGTGGGTGATTCTGGCTTTAAATATAACAGTATCAAATAATAAATTGTTAGTAAAAAGCCATTCAAGGAAATCTGTTTTTTTTACTGTGCTGATTGATCAAGGAAAATCGCATTTCATAGTTAATACTTTGCCACTGATCAAAAAAAAATATTCAAAAAATAAATCTAAATGGATTCCGAAGAAGCTTTTATTAGCTTGCTCAATCATAACAAACCATCAAACCCTATGAGAAAAACACTTCTGAAGGCAAGTGTTCTTTGCTTATTGTTGAGTGGGTTTATTAGTAGAGCGAGTCTATTTGCACAAAGTGATCCTACTGGTAAAAAACCAATTACTTCAACATTTGCAATTACCAATGCCACAGTATTCGCAAAACCAGGAAGTGAAGGAAGTAAGGCTACTATTTTGATCAAAGATGGAGTGATCAAAGGAGTTGGCTCCAATTTGTCTCTTCCAGTTGAAGCGAAAGTTATTGCTGGTGATTCCTTGTTTATCTACCCAGGATTTATCGACGGCGCCAGCCAAGCAGGTATCACCAGACCTGAAGATCCTAAAAGACCTGACAATTTTGATTCATCAAAGCCATCTGATGAAATAGCTGGAATTACTCCCTGGAGATCTGCTGTAGATCAGTTTAGTATAGATGGATCTCAAGTCGATGCCATGAGACAGGCTGGATTCACATTGATCCAAATTGTTCCTGAAGGTGGAATGATTGCTGGAAAATCTGCATTGGTAATTCTTGGAGATGATAAGTCTACCAATGTGGTTAAGGAAAACACTTCTCTTTCTTCAAATCTAAATGGAGCAAGAGGTATGTACCCTGGCACCACAGTTGGTGTCATGGCCAAATTCAGAGATGTATATAAGAACACCGAATTAACCAAAAATAGAACAGCAACTTTTGCCTCCAATAATGGAGTAGTGAGACCTGAAATCACTCCTACCTATCAAGCGATGATGGATGTGATCAGTGGACAAGTACCAGTTCTATTTGAAGTTGGTAATGATCTAGAAGTTAGAAGAGCTCTAAGCCTTAAAAATGAATTGGGTTTCCAATTGATTTTGACAGGATTGGAAGAGTATGAAAATGTAATCGATCTTCTAAAGTCAAGCGGAACTAAAGTCCTTATTCAATTGGCTGTTCCAGATGACAAAGCAATCAAAGCCAAAGAAGGTGAAGATGAAAGTGAAGAGGTAAAAGCTTTGAAAGCTAGAGTAAAAGCATCTTATGATAAAGCTATAGCTCAAGCTGGAAAACTAGAAGCTGCCGGTGTTCCTTTCGCATTTACAACTATAGGTGCAAAACCAAATGATTTGATGAAATCATTGAAAACGATGATTGAAGCTGGATTAAGCGAAGAAGCAGCGCTAGCGGCTTTGACTACCAATGCAGCTGACATTCTTGGAGTTTCAAAATTTGCTGGCTCTATAGAATCTGGTAAAATGGCAAATTTGGTACTTGCAACAGGACCTATTTTCGAAGAAGACAGTCAAATCAAACATGTAGTTGTAGATGGAAAAATCTTCGAATACGAGACAAAAACTAAAAAGAAAAAAGAAGGTACTGAAGGATCAGGTGGAGCAATAGCTGGAACTTGGGATTACACTTCTGAAACTCCTGCAGGCTCTTCAGGCGGAAAAATTACTATCGCAAAAGATGGCAGTTCATATAACGGAACTATCACCTATGACGATCCATCAGGATCCGGTTCTGCTGCATCTGATTTGGAAGAAATTTCTTATGAGGGCTCTTCCTTGACATTTTCATTTGGTGTTAGTGCCGGTGGAATGAATTTAAAAGTAAATGTGAATACTGAGATTTCAGGCAATACCATGGATGGTAGCATGGTCATAGGAGATTTTGGATCATTCCCTATCTCAGGCACACTCAATCCATCCTTAATCGCAAACAAGTAAGCCATGAAAAAATTAAGCTATTTTCTTGCTGCACTGGTAGGACTGAGTATGCAATATGCTATGGCTCAGACCCCTAAGGGCAGTGTTTTGATAAAAAATGCGACTGTGATTACGGTTACCAACGGAACTCATGAAAACACCGATGTTTTGGTTCAGGATGGTATCGTTAAGAAAATCGCACCGGATATAAAGGCTCCAAATGGAGTGGAAACTATCGATGCTAGTGGCAAATATCTAATGCCGGGCATCATCGATGCTCACTCTCACATTGCATTGGATGTTGTCAATGAAGCGACTGCTCCTATTGTTGCTGAAGTGAGGATGAAAGATGTGGTTAATCCATACGAAATCGGAATCTACAGAGCATTGGCTGGTGGAGTGACCATGTCTCATGCAATGCACGGTTCTGCAAACGTGGTGGGTGGACAAAATGCGACACTGAAACACAGATGGGGATCTACTGATCCTGCTGACATCATTATGCAAGATGCACCTCGTACCATCAAATTCGCTTTGGGTGAAAACCCTACTCGTGTTCATGGTCGTGGTCGCGGTATCCAGCCTAGAAGTAGAATGGGTGTTGAGGCTATTTTGAGAAATGGGTTCAATGAAGCTCTTCAATACAAAAAAGCTTGGGCTGATTTCAATGCTGCTAGCTCTCAAAAAGGAAGCACAGCTGTAGCTCCTCAATACAATGAAAGGCTACAGACTTTGGCGGATATTTTGGATGGAAAGATCATCATCCATTGTCACTCTTACAGGGCAGATGAAATTTACATGCTGATCAATGTTGCTAAAGATTTTGGAATCAAAAAATTGGTATTCCAACATACCAATGAAGGTTTCAAAGTAGCTCCAGAAATCGCAGAATACACTATGGGTGCATCTGTTTTTGCTGACTGGTGGGCATACAAGTTTGAAGTATATTATTCAACAGCCTTCAACGCAGCAATTCTTCAGAAAAATGGTGTAATCACTTCCATCAATTCTGATGATGCAGAATTGATCAGACACTTGTATCATGAAGCCGCTAAGACTCAGAGATATGGTGGAATGACTGATGATGAAGCTTTGGCTATGATCACTATCAATCCAGCTAAACAATTGGGGGTATCTGACAAAGTTGGATCTATTGAAGAAGGCAAACAGGCTGATTTGGTGATTTTCGAAGGTCATCCTCTCTCCTCCTATGCTATCCCACAGATGACTTTTGTGGATGGAGTAAAGTACTTTGATATCAATTCCGACGAAGATGATCAAAGGCAATTGGTTTCTGCAACTGAAATGGTAGAGCCAATTTATTTACATGAAGAGACAGCTCATAAGTGTATGCAGGATACCGAATATTTGTTCGAAACTGCAGAGGCATTATTCTCTTTGAACCAACATTAATAACCCCGAAAAAAAGAAGACATGAAAAGATTGAATAAAAGCTTTTTCGCCTTCCTACTGACTTTGCTACCTATGTTTGCAATGGCTCAGATCGACGGGGAATTTGTTAAACCTCGTTCAGGAAAGTTTTTGTTGCAAAATGCAACAGTACATACGATCACCAAAGGAGTGTTGGAAAACACTTCTGTATTGATTGAAAATGGTAAAATCGCTCAGATCGGTTCTGGTATTTCTGCAGGAGATGCAGAAGTTTTTGATTGCACTGGACTAGTAATCTATCCAGGAATGATTGATGGAGGAACTACCCTGGGTCTGGTAGAAGTGAATTCTGTTCCAGAAACTGTTGATTCTCAGGAAATCGGAAACTTCACTCCTAACATGCAGGCATTGACTGCGGTGAATCCTAATTCGGAAGCAGTGCCTGTAACAAGAGTATCTGGTGTGACAACAGTACTTACAGTTCCTCAGGGAGGACTTTTCCCCGGAACGGCCGCATTGATTAATTTGGTCGGTTATACTCCTGATCAAATGTATGCAGGTGCCAAAGCTGTGGTAATGAACTTTCCTAGCTCTGGAAGAAGAGGAAGATGGGATCGCCGTAGTGATGATGACATCAAAAAGGAAAGTGAAAAAGCTTTGAAAGAAGCGAATGAGCTTTGGGACAATGCAAAATCCTATTACGAACTAACTGAAAAAGGAGCAGAATTGGAGTACTATCCAGAAATGGCTCAATTGGCTAAAGTAATCTCAGGTGAACTTCCTTTGATGATCGAAGTAAATACTGCTTCTGATATTCAAGGAGCTCTGAAATGGATTGAAGGTAAAAATGCCAAATTCATTTTGAGTGGAGTTTCTGAAGGCTGGAGAGTTGCTGATGAGATTGCCAAAGCAGGTGTACCAGTGATCACTGGACCTGTTCAGGCCCTTCCAACTCGTCAATCTGACCGCTATGATGCAGCCTATTCCAATGCTGGTAAAATGTCCAAAGCTGGTGTGAAAGTAGCAATCCGTACAGATGACCAAGAAAACGTAAGAAACCTTCCTTTCCATGCTGCATTTGCTGCGGCTTATGGAATGGGTAAAGAAGAAGCATGGAAAGCAGTAACTATCACTCCTGCTGAAATCTTTGGTTTAGCTGATCAATTGGGATCTGTTGAGCAAGGAAAAGTTGCCAATTTGATCGTAGCTACAAAAGATCCATTTGAAACTAGTTCTCAGGTAATGCATGTATTCATCAATGGATACAGAATACCTTTGAGTAACAGACATATCAGATTGTATCAGGAATTTTTGGAAAGATCTCCTGGATTAAACAAAAACTAATCTTTCCTAACCCAAATTAAAATGACCACAAGTAAATCCTTCTCTCGGGAAGGGTTTCTTGTGGTTTTTGTCTTGATTATATTGAGAACATGAAACTCAGATTTAACTATTACCCTCTCCTATTACTACCTCTGATTTTTGGATGCTCAGAAAAATCTGAGGATCCACGGATTACTCAAAAAATCGAAGAATTAAGACTGGAAGTTGCTCCTGATAAAAGAGTAGCACTTTGGAATATTTCCTTCGAAAATGATTCATTAAAAGGTGAAACTGACCAGCCTCAAGCTTTAGAGACTTTAACTTCAAGTTTAAAAGCTGATGGAATTGACTATATCAATGCAGTCGAAGAATTACCTCAGGCCTCCTTAGGAGATCAAACCCGTGCTTTGGTAACCATTTCAGTAGCAAACATCAGAAGCAATCCAAGACATTCAGCAGAATTAGCTACCCAAGCTCTTTTGGGCACCCCATTGAAAGTTTTGAAAAAAGAAGGCTCATGGTTCTTGGTACAAACACCAGATGGCTACCTTTCATGGGTAGATGCAGCTGGAATCCAGTTGATGACCGATGAGGAATTGGCTTCTTGGTTTACCAAACCAAAGGTAGTCTTCACTTCCCTTTCTGGCCATATTTGGGATAGCCCTAAAGAAGAAATGATGGTTTCTGACTTGGTAGCTGGAAATATCCTTGTAGCTGAAGAAAGCAATGGAAAATGGGTGAAAGTAAGTCTTCCAGATGGCAGAACAGGATGGGTTGAGGATGAAACCCTAATGCCTTGGGAACAATGGATAGCTACCAGAGAAACCAGTGCAGATAAATTAATCACCACCGCCAAATCCATGATGGGAATCCCCTATTTATGGGGAGGCACATCTATCAAAGGTGTGGACTGTAGCGGATTTACCAAAACCATCTATTATCTCAATGGAAAAGTAATTCCTCGGGATGCCTCTCAGCAAATCAATGAAGGAGAACAAGTGGATGTAGATAAAAACTGGGACAACCTGGAAGTTGGAGATCTTCTTTTCTTTGGTGAAAAAGCCACGGATGAGAAAAAAGAGCGTGTAGTCCATGTTGGAATGTGGATCGGAAACAATGAATTTATCCACTCCAGAGGAAGAGTAAGAATATCAAGTTTTGACCCGGATAGCCCTAATTTCGATGAGTATGAACTCAATCGATACCTAAGAACCAAACGAATCATCAACAAACAATCTGACGGAGTAATTTCCGTCTCCGAACTTTTAACAAATGAGTAAACTAAATTTCAATCCCAGGAAATCCCTTGTTTTAGGGACTTTGGCTTTGGCATTATCTGCCCAGGCTCAGGATGGTTTCTTCCAAAGCCATCTCGCAAAACAAAAGGCTATTGAGAAAGAATACCTTGATGCCGTAGACTTTGGAAGTTTCAAAGTTCATTTGAAAGAAATCACCAAAAACCCACACATTGCTGGTACTCCAGAAAACGAATTGGTACAGCAATACATGGCAAAAGTCATGTCCGATGCAGGAATGGATGTGAAATTGTATCCTTACGATGTGTTCCTTCCTAATCACCCAGGTGAGTCACATTTAGAGATCGTTTCTCCTGTTAAAATGACCCTTTCCCAACAAGAGGCGATTTTGGATGAAGATCCATTTACAGCTGATGATCGATTGTACCTTGGCTTTAATGCTTTCTCTGGTTCTGGAGATGTCACTGCAGAAGTGGTTTATGCGAACTATGGAACTCGTGAAGACTTTGCGAAGCTCAAAGAAATGGGCATTGACTTGACAGGAAAAGTAGTTATTGCCAGATATGGAGGAAATTTCAGAGGCTACAAAGCAAAATATGCAGAACAAGCAGGAGCGATTGGCTTGGTAGTTTATACAGATCCTAAAGACAATGGATTCACAAAAGGAGATGTTTATCCTGATGGACCATACTACAATGAAACCACCATCCAAAGAGGCTCTATGTTGACCTTGGATTGGACTGGTGACCCATTGACTCCAAATGAACCTGCTTTGCCACTAGATGGGGATAAAAAGGTAAAAAGACTAGATCCAAAAGATGTAGCTCTACACAAAATTCCAGTGACTCCTGTTGGATATGGAGCTGCAAAAGAAATCCTTTCTAGAATGACTGGACAGGCTGTTCCTGAAGCTTGGCAAGGAGGCCTTCCTTTCGATTACAAAATCGAAGGAGGAGCGGATTTGAAAGTTCGTGTAATGGTGGAGCAGCCGGTTGACTTCATCCGTGCAAACAATGTGGTGGGTACTTTTAAAGGCTCGAAATACCCTGATGAGTGGATCATTTTGGGAGCTCACTTTGATGCCTGGAGCTTTGGTGCAACTGATCCTAACTCAGGAACTGCCATGCTTTTAACATTGGCTGAAGCAATAGGAGAATTGGTGAAAGACGGAAAAGGACCAGAAAGATCCATTATGATTGGACATTGGGATGCTGAAGAGCAAGGTGTAATTGGTTCTACTGAATGGGTAGAAGAAATGAGAGATCAATTGAAAGCCAATGCCATAGCTTATATGAACTTTGACGGTGGTGTGAATGGTAGAAACTTTGGTGCTTCTGCTGCTCCTTCCTTGAAAAAAATCATCATGGATGCTGCTAAGGATGTTTCCTATCCTGATTCTGCTAAATCTGTTTATCAAGTTTGGGCAGGTAAAAATGCTGAGCCAAGAATGGGAAATCTAGGTGGTGGATCTGATCACATTGCATTCTATATGCATGTAGGTGTACCAAGTTTAGGTGGTGGAACAGGCGGTTTGACGCCGTATCATTCCAACTATGACAACTTCCATTATTACAGCAAATTCGTTGACCCAAGCTTCAAAATGGGCGGAATGGTTGCTCAGGTATTTGGTTTGGTAGCTTTGCGAATGGCCAATGGTGACGTGATTCCATACGATGTTCCTCGCTATGCTCAAGATTTGAAAGGTCACTTTGAAAACGCTGTGAAGAATGTAAAAACAATTGCTCCAGGTTTCACGGAGTTTGATCAATCAAATGCCGCTTTGGCTCAACTAGAAGCAAGCTCTACAGCTTACCAAACAGCTTTGGATGCGGCATTGAAGAGTGGTTCCATCTCTGATAAAACCTTGAAGAAGATCAATGAAGAATTGATTGGATTGGAAAAAAGCTGGATCGATCCGAAGGGAATGTATTATGGAGAATGGTACAAATCACTTTACGTTTGTAATGATCCATTCTCAGGATATGCATCTTGGATCCTTCCTGGTATCCAATATGAAGTGGCAATCAATCGAACAGAAAAACTAGAAGAATGGGATGGCAGATATGCTAAAGCTATTTCTTCTTTAGCAAAGAAAATCGAACAAATCACAAAGCAACTTTAAAAAAATTCTTTTAGTGTCAGGCTGAGCGAAGTCGAAGCCTGATTCTTCAGAGAACAAAAAAAGCCCAGTTGAATTATTCAAATGGGCATTTTTTTTGTATTAGCAGGTGAGATCTATGAGTGTCTTCACTCCCAGATTTATGTAAGGAATGTTTTGTTCGTGAAGACACGAACAAAGGCTAGAAGAAATTGAAAAAGAGGTCCAATTCAATGCAGAATTGGACCTCTTTTATTTATTAGGAGAAATTTCTCAATTCACAGCTGCAGCTGCATTTAGATTTCCATAGCCATATTCAGAACTTTTAGAAGGATATAAATCTGAGGTTTCTTTCATCTTTTGCAAAACCTGATCCCTGCTCCAACCGGGATTTTTAGACCAAACCAAAGCAGCAATCCCGGAGGCTGTAGAAGTAGCTACCGAAGAACCTCCCACGGTTGATGGAGTATTGCTATACAAGGCCGTTGTCAAAGGTTTGGTATTTGTACCAGACCGTTCCATCACCACAGTAAACTCAACTTTGGAACCAGAATGACAAGTATCACATCTCTGATATCCAGTTCCTTCTTTCACCCCTGTTACAGCGACTGTTTCAGCCATTGTTGCAGGAAAAATCACTCCAAACCAATTGGTAAAGGAAGTGGATGTACCTGCTGCTGCAAAAATCAATTTTCCACGGTTATAAGCATAGCGTACTGCATCAGCAACTTTGGAGTTGGAAAACACATCTCCAATAGACATGGAAATAATTTTAACATCTGATCTCTTTCCTAATAATACCAATGCCTCAGAAACACCATCTTTTTCATTCCCACTATTCACGATCACATCGCTTGTGCCACGTACTGAAACCAAATTAGAGTTGTATGCCACCCCTACAGCATTGCCCACGGCATTTCGTGGAGAGGCAATTACACCTGCCATAGCTGTTCCATGACCGCATTGATCATTGGGACCATCATATTTCTTCCACCACCAATAACCAGTTTGATAAGTGCCATATTTTTGAACAGTTCTTCCTGAAGAATAACCTGAATTAAATGAAGCATTCAATAATGGCTGATCTGGTGACAGACCTGTATCAATCAAGCCTACAGTGATTCCTTGTCCAGTACTTTGGGACCAAGCATTTTGGATTCCCATATCCTCATAGTTCCAAGATGACTTAGCGGAAGGATTAATCACAACATAATCAGAAGAGGAAACATTTTCCGGGGCATTTTCACAACCAGAATCACTGAGATACCGAGCATCAGGATCCGCTGTATCCAATAAGGCATAATTAAATTCATAAGCTCTAGGCTCAAGATATCTCACCTCTCCCATCTGACGGAGATTGGCCAATACTTCTATATCTGTGATTTTGACTTCAATGAATGGCAAATCTTCATGTACCACAGCTGCTTCTCCTGCTATCCTAAATCTAGGACTCTGATTTTGCGTTTGGATTTGCTCCACCATCTCCAAAACTTTGCTAGCAGCATTTTGCCAACGTGGATCAGAAACTTCCTCTAATCCAATCCTTGAACTTGCGGAGGTTTCATCCGAAGGTTGATACCCGATTGTCAAAGTTGAGTCAGAATGCATCAGAGCTGACCAAACCAAGCGGTCAGATTGATCTGCCCAGATAAAATCTCCTGTTTCATTAAGAGACTTCAAAATCAATTGGTTGATTTCATCCTGGGGAATGATGGAATCTTGAGTCTTCATCTGATCCTGATCAGATACCATTGGCTGCTCGTCTTCTTTACAAGCTTGAAATATCAACGCTAGAAAAAATAGCATTGAAAGAACTTTAAAAGTAATCTTCATCGTAAAAATGGGTTTAGGTTAATGATAATGAGGAATTTACGTGATTTCCTTAAAAAATACAATTAATTAAAAATTCAGGAGGACAGTGCCTGATTAAATAAGTTGGATATACACTTCGTCGAAATAAAAAAGAGAAATTTGCTTCGCTAAATAAATGGATTTAAAAGGTGATGAGAATTAGAAAATTTCAGGAACGAAGGGGGGAGTGTTTCTACTATATTTCCCGTATTCCTATTGTAATTCAATCGTATTTCAAACCTATAATCAAAACACTGCCTTCTCCAATTGCTCCTGCAAATAGGCTTTGATCTCCTCTCCTTCTTCCACTTTGATTTCGCCTGGTAGTCCCATGATAAACCTTCCTATCCCTGGGAGATGTGGTACCTCTCCTTCAAAAAAGTATTGATTTCTATTTTTAATGAAAAGGAAAGGCTTCGCATTAGGATGCTCCTCCAACATCAATTGATAAGCCTTCTTACTCAATTTCAATTTTATCTTGAAACGATTCTTACCAGTAAATCCAAAAAGTGATTCTTGTGGCAATTCATGTTTGCTAGCATATTTCCAGGAATCAGAAGTAATCAAAACCTCACCAATTCGTTCGATTTTAAAAATCTTCATGGATTTGCTTTCCACTTCAAAAGCATGGATAGACTCGTAATTACTTGAAAAAGCCACGGGCTCAACCAAGCGATCGCTAGTCGTATCACTACTCAAAGAATAATAGTCTCTGAGCAAAATTTGCTTCCGGTCTTGGATAGCCTTTCCAATCTCATCCACCAATCTTCCTAAATTAGCTTTAAACAACTCAGCAGTTCCCTGCTTCAATTCGGATCGAAGCTGAAGCTTTTGCAATACTGAGTCCTTCAACAAGTTCTTTTTCCCTTGAGATTCAATCATTGACTGAAGCCACTGACTTTCCTCTGCAGAAAAAGTACTGTAATTCATCGTTGGATCTTGACCAGCAGGTTCTTTCAGCTTGTACTTGCTAAACTCTTTGATGACCTCAAATCCCAATGCTTCCAGCAATTTGAAATAGCGGTAGATCGTGCGTTCATCTGTTTCTAATAGCTCGGCCAGTCGGTGCACAGGCTTCCCGATATTTCCCTGAAGAAGGTTAATCAATTTAAATACGCGAAGGATTTTTTGCTGTTCTACTTTACCTGCCTGAGCCATGATTTCAAAATTTATAACAGTTCAAAAATAGAGACAATCCCTTACAAAACGTACTCTTATGACACTATTTGTCACAGGAATAAAATCAGGTTTGGCTTAAATTTATCTAAAACATAAATTGATTAATGAATTATATAGTAGATTTATTTATTCTAATTACTAAACCTCAGTTTTTAAAACTAAAGATTATGAAAAAGATCATATTGAGTTTGGGATTGATCTGCTTTTTATCCATTTCACTTTTTGCTCAGGATTCTGATAGCGTAAAAGTGAAAGAAGAGAAAAACATGAAGTTGCTACTCATCCCTGTATTGGCCTCTTCTCCTGCAACAGGTTTTATGTTTGGAGTTGCTCCTGCGATTACTTTTATCCAAGGAGACCCTAAAACAACGGCAATTTCATCATACTTAGGATCAGCAGTATATACTACCCAAAAGCAACTTTTATTGACTTTTAAGGGAAACCTTTTCTTTGAAAACAATGAATGGCTATTGATGAATGATTGGAGATATTTTATCACTTCCCAGCCGACATTTGGATTGGGTACTGGGCCTCAATCAGCAAGATTGGTTAGTACAGGGATCGAATATGAGGATGGATTGACTAGCCAGTCCATTGATGAGGCTCAATTCATGAAATTCAATTTTCTGAGATTGCATCAGACCTTATTGAAAAAAGTGAATTCTAATGGGCTTTATGCCGGTATCGGTTACCATTTAGATATTCATTCCAAGATCGAAGATCAATTGTTTGATTTGGAAGCCGAACCAGCTGTGATCACAAGCCACTATGCATACAGTACTAAATACGATATAAACCCTGAGAAATATACTTTATCGGGAATATCCGGAAATGTAATCTACGATACGCGTGACAATACAGTCAATGCCTATCACGGCCGCTATGCTTTTCTTTCATTGAAAGGAAATCCAACTTGGTTGGGAAGTACGGTAGGTTCTTCTTCACTATGGGCAGAATACAGAGATTACTTCACTCTCAATCCTAATCGTCCTAGAAATTTGATCGCTTTTTGGGCTTATGGAAATTTCCAAACAGGCGGAGCTCTTCCTTATTTGGATTTGCCGGCATTGGGTTGGGACCAATTCGGTAGATCTGGAAGAGCATATCCTCAAGGAAGATTCAGAGGTCAGTCCATGGTCTATTCTGAATTGGAATGGAGATTTCCTTTACAACAAAATAATGATCGCTGGGGAGGCGTAGTTTTTGCAAACTTCACCTCAGCAACCAACAAAGATGCCGAGATAAAAATGCTGGACTATATCAACACAGGAGTTGGACTTGGAGTTAGATTTATGTTGGATAAGCAAAAAAGACAAAATCTGGCACTGGATTATGCTTGGGGCAACTATGGAGCAAGCGGCTTCTACCTTAGCGTAAATGAGGTATTCTAATCAATTTGAAAATAATTGAAGGAGGTTTAGGGCGACTTAAACCTCTTTTTATGCGATGAAACTAGCCTAAGTGAAGTCTCAAATCAGGAAGTAGGTAAAAAAAAAATCCATGAATTTATTTCCCTAACCATTCATATCAATTTGGTAACAATAGGTCCTGATTAATTCCCTATTTTTATCCAGCCCATGACTGAGATTTTTCAAGCCAACTCTAAATTCAATCAACATATCCCACTATTTGGAATCCTGTTTTTGGTTCTATTCTGGCTATTCGCATTTGATGGGATAACTTTTAGCGATGATGTCTATTATATTTTAGCAGGAAGGGATTTTTGGAATGGTGAAATGGAAGTCAATTCCTATCATTTTTCCAGTCGTTGGGGAGCTTATATTCCAGCAGGTTTGATGGGTATGATTTTCGGGTTTGACGCCCGATGGTTTTCTTTGATTTCTCTGCTAGCCTACATTGGCTCCTATTTATTGATTCTCAAATTAATTACAGATCAAAAGCAAAAGATCATTTTCTCTTTATGGTTTTTGACGCAGGTTTATCTCCTTCACTTCTTGACCAAAGTTTACCCGGATAGCCTCTTGGTCTTTTGTGTGGTCTTGGGAGTATTTGGGGCAAGTATTAGAAAAACCCATCCAGTTGGAGGAGGAAAACTAATGATGGTCGGGCTTACTTTGGGCTTTATCACCAAGGAAACAATCATTTTCCTATTTCCTTTACCTTTCATTCTGATGTGGATTGACTGGAAGTCAAACAAACTCCAAAAGTCATTTTACCTCACATTTTTCATATTCTCCATTTTGGCAGGATTGCTCTATTTGGGATATTTCTGGGCAAAGTTTGGAGATCCTCTATACCGCATATCCAGCATCAATGCAGGACATTATGTTTCAGAATTCACCTATGCGGATAAAGGAATCTCATCTATTCTAAAAAGGATTACGATCACCCCTATTTTGACTTTTATTGAAAGAGCCTATTGGCCTTGGTTGGTTTTTGCATTACCGGGGATTTACCGTGGATTTAAGAAGAGGGAGGATGTTATTTTTGAGTTTTCCATCTCCTTCTTATGCCTATTGATTGGCTTTTGGTTTATGACTTCGACATTGGAGTTTTACAACCCTATTTATCTGAATCCAAGACATTTGATCATCTTGGTTCCGATAATGGCATGTTTGATAGCAAAGGGCTGGAAAACCTGGAATGAATCAAAAAATTGGAAATGGATATTAAGCATTCTTTTGGGCATAGGAGCCATATATTCCCTGGTTATAGGGGATAGAAAAATGGTTAGCTTTTCAGTGGCATTTATTTACTTGATTTGGTCGAATTTCCAGAGAAATCACCAGTTAAAATACTTTGCAATCCTGCTGTTCATTCCGGCCATTGCTTCAGCTATATACCATTTGGAAACGAAGCGATACAGTTCTTTTACTCATAGCCTAGAAACAGAAGTGGAAGAAGCTGCGGACTCTCCTATTCTGGTCAATAACTTTGTTTATTTCAGCAAGGATGTGCTTTTGAATGAAAGTCAGAATACCAAGAACTTATTGATTCCCATTGAGAAAGCTGATTCTATTCTACAGTCTAATCCAAACAAAATCCGAGTTCTGATCTACAACTATTACCAACATGCCTATCCTCAAGAACAAGAAGATATTGATAACATGGAAGGTTTGTTAAAGAGCAAATATGAGTTGGAAGAGGAAAGAGAAAAGGGATTGGTGATGATAAGGGAGTTTAGGAAAAAGTAGAATCAATATTTCTTTTCTACCATATGAGAAATACATTCAATTAGAAATTGAAATACAGTGGAAATAATTTGAAATACACTCCCTTCGGTCGTGAAATATTCAGAAAACTTACTCATCTATTTGATCTATTTCTCCGAAGGCTTATATCCATTAAATTTTTCCCACAGATTAACACAGATTTATTGAATTTTATAATCAAAAAGTATTTCTCCAAAGGCGTATTTCGAAACTCGTATTTCCTATTTTTAAAAATGTTTCCTATCCAAGATCTCCTTCAAAACTACCGCGTCTTTGACGGTTTTGGGATCTTTGAGTAAGGAGGCATAGGGATTCTTTGCTTTTGGCTTTTTTTCATATTCCTTCTCCACCACAGATGGAATAGCCGGCATTCCTTTGGAGGTTTTCAGAAGTTCAGATTCGGTCTTTTCAAATGCTCCTTCGTAATAGCTGATCTCATCATCTTGCTCTTCTAGGCTTCTATACCGAGTTCTTTTGATGGGCTCAGCTTTTACTGGCTCAAATTGTTCTTCTCTTCTTTTCTCCTGAACAGGAGGAGCTGGAACAGGTTGTGAAGGTCTTCTTTTACCTTGTTGAGCATCTCGTATTTCCTTCAATAGATCTTCAAAAGACACCCCTTTCTCAGGTTGAGACGGTTCAGAATCAGGCATATCCATATCCTCTGCACCTTTCTTCTTCTTAGTTGCCTGATAAATGAAATAGGCGATCAATGCGACGATGTAAATGATATTTCCGATATCCATGACTTTAAGTTAAGGGAAAAAAGAGAATTAAGTAGGAAATATTTTGAATAACGAATGTTGAATTAATTAATTCAATCCCCCTCCCCCCCCTCCCGATAACCACGCGGACCAAGGGGGAATTGTCTCTTGAAATATTCAAACCTCACCTAAGAATCATATTTTTCGAATCCGTGGAAATCAAATTTGAAATAGAAAATTGAATATTAGATTGCTACAAATCTCCCTTTCTAAAAGGGGGTAATGGGGAGTTAATAATTCAAGGTGAGCAATTTTTCAATCTTCCAAATCTTTCAATTTTCCAATAATGGTACTATTTTGTTTCCTTTTAGAAGGAGATAAAAACGCATGCTGCTTAGTAAACTGGAGATCAAGGGCTTTAAGAGTTTTGGAGATAAAATGGTGATCAACTTTGACAAGGGGATTACCGGAGTAGTTGGGCCAAATGGTTGTGGAAAGTCAAATGTAGTCGATGCCATCCGATGGGTGCTGGGAGAGCAAAAAACCCGTATGCTGCGCTCCGACAAGATGGAGAATGTGATCTTCAATGGTACCAAAAACCGGAAGCCTTCCAACCTTGCTGAGGTTTCCCTGACCTTTGAAAACACTAAAAACCTCCTTCCTACCGAATACACCCATGTGACCATCACTCGCCGGTATTATCGTTCCGGGGAAAGTGAATATCAGATCAATGGTGTGACATGTCGGCTAAAAGACATCACCAACCTCTTTATGGACACGGGGATTAATTCCAATTCCTACGCCATCATTGAGTTGAAGATGATCGATGAGTTGCTCAATGATAAAAATAACTCCAGAAGAGATCTATTTGAGGAAGCTGCGGGGATCTCCAAGTTCAAGACCCGAAAGAAAGAAACCCTTCGAAAGCTGGAAGATACCGATGCAGATCTGGATCGTGTGGAAGACTTGCTTTTTGAGATCGAGAAAAACCTTAAATCGCTGGAAAAGCAAGCCAAGCAGGCAGCCAAATATTTTGATATCAAAAAGGAATACAAGGCCGCTTCCATCAATTTGGCGAAGAAAAGCATAGAGAAATACACCAATTCTCTCCTGCAAACCAACCAGAAAATCCAGGATGAATCGGATCGAAAGCTTTCCTTCCAAACTCAGATTACCGACCAAGAGGCTTTGTTGACTCAGCTGAAGACGGATTTGATTTCGAAGGAAAAACTCCTGGCATCCCGTCAGAAGACTCTCAACGAACATGTGAATAAAATCCGATCTTTTGAATCGGAGAAAAAGATAAAAAACGAGCGCCTTCGCTTTTTGGAGGACCGTTCCCAAAAACTAAGGGAGCAGATCGATGCAGACCGCAAATCCAATGATAGGGCTGGTTTTTCCATTCGTTCCCTTCAACAGGAAATGGAATCAGCCGCCAAGATTTTGGCAGAAAAGGAACATATCATCACTGATTTGAGGGAAGCTTATGAATCCCAAAAACAAATCCAATCCGATAAGCAGCTTCAACAAAAAAGCCAGCATCAGGCTTTTGAATCCCTGAAAGAAAAGGTCTATCAATTGACCAAAGATCTGGAAGTGAAGCAGATTCAGCTTTCTACTTTGAAACAGGAACTGGAAAGAACCTCCTCTGATGATTCCCATCAGGAAGCTTCTTTGGTGGATTTTGAGGCGAAGATTATTGATTTCAAAACAGAGCTGGATGATGCGACCGCTGAATATGAAAACCTGAAAAAGAAACAGGAAGACTTGGATCAAAAGATCGAAGAATCCAACCGGGTGATTGAGATGATCCGGGAGGAACTGACTCAGTCTGCCAGAAAGTTGGATTCCAAGCAAAACGAATACAACCTAACCAAGTCTTTGGTGGAGAATCTGGAAGGTTTCCCAGAGGCTATCAAATTCCTGAAAAAGAATAATTCCTGGGGAAAGGACACTCCTCTCCTTTCGGATCTTTTGACTACGGATGAGAAATACCGGGTGACAATTGAGAATTATCTGGAGGGATATATGAACTACTATGTGGTAGAAACAGAAGCCCAGGCCATCGCTGCTATTTCTCTGCTTTCTGATGCTTCCCGAGGCAAGGCCAATTTCTTCGTGTTGGAGCATTTTGAGCGCTTCAAATCCAGTCAATCCAAGTTATTTGCCAATGCCATTGCGGCAACGGAGATCATCGAATTTGATGTCAAATACTCCCGACTGATCAATCATATCCTGGACAATGTCTACATCGTGCAGGGAGATTACAAGGAGTTTCCAGAGGATACCGATGCCATCTTTATTTCTGAAAGTGGAAAGTATACCAAGCGTAAATTCTCTATTTCCGGGGGTTCTGTGGGGCTTTTCGAAGGAAAAAGAATCGGTAGAGCCAAAAACCTGGAAAAGCTTGATAAGGAAATTAAAGACTTAAACAAGAAGGTTTCAGCTACTCGTTCCAACTTGGATCAGAAGCTTTCTGACCTGATGAAGCTGAGGGAGATTTCCTACAAAAAATCTCTGGAAGAAAAGCAGGCACAGATTTCTGAGATCAATCAACAATACGTTTCCATCCGAACCAAAAAGGAGCAGCTGGCAGAATTGCTTTCCTCCAATGCCAATAAGCGGGAGGATATTCTGGATCGAATTGCAGAGCTGGAAGAAAGCCTGGCTTATATCCAGCCGGAACTCTTGGACAATCGTGGAGAGTATGAATCCGCAGCTCAGGATTTGGAAGTATTGAATGAGGTTTTGGAAACGGAATCGGCACTTTTAACAGAGAAATCCCAGGCCTTCAATCAGGAAAACATTCTATATCATCAGCAGCTCAACAGGGTCAATAGCCTGGAGCAGGAAATTGAATTCAAGCAGAATGCATATGAGGGTTCCAAAGAGAGAATTGAAAAATCCCAAGCAGAATTAGCTTCTCTGGATTCGGAGATCAAGTCTTTGTTAGAAAACAATGAGGTCAAGGATGATGAATTGATTGAGTTGTATTCGGAGAAGGAAACCATAGAAGTAGGCGTTACAGAGGCGGAAAAGGATTATTATGGAAGTCGTGGGCTAATCGATGAGACTGATCAGAAGATCCGTTCCCTTCAAAAATCCAAAGAAAGCCATGATACCTTGGTGCATGAGCTCCAGAATGCGATCAATGAGATCAAGCTGAAGATGACTTCCATGAAGGAACGCCTTAGTGTGGAGTTTGAATTGGATCTGGATCAGCTGATGGAGGAAAATCCGGGGCTGGACGAACCATTCTTGGAGTTCTCCGAAGAGGATCTTCGCCATATGGTCAATAAGCAGAAGGAGAAACTGGAAAAGATCGGCCCGATCAATCCGATGGCTATGGAAGCCTACGATGAGATAAAGGAGAGACATGACTTTATCCAGGGACAGAAAGAAGACCTGGAAAAGGCCAAGCAATCTCTATTGACTACGATTCAGGAGATCGATGATGTGGCTAAGGAGACCTTCCTATCGGCATTCGATCAGATTAAGGAGAATTTTGTGAAGGTATTCCGTTCCCTCTTTACCGAGCAGGATGATTGTGATCTCAAACTGACCGATCCGGACAATCCTTTGGAATCTACCATTGAGATTATGGCCAAGCCGAAGGGCAAAAGACCTTTGACGATCAATCAGCTTTCCGGTGGTGAGAAGACCTTGACAGCCACTTCCCTACTCTTCTCCATCTACCTGCTGAAGCCTGCCCCATTCTGTATTTTTGATGAGGTGGATGCACCTTTGGATGATGCCAATATTGATAAGTTCAATACAATTATCCAGCGCTTTAGTGGAGAGTCCCAGTTTATTATCGTGACCCATAACAAGCGAACCATGGCCAGCACCGATATTATCTATGGTATTACCATGATCGAAGCAGGAGTTTCTAGAGTAGTTCCTGTGGATTTAAGGGAGTTGGCTTAGGGAAACAGATTCAAAAGAAAATATGGAAGATAGAATTGAAGAAGTTAAAGTTCTGGATAATTTAATAAAGGAGCTTTTAGATTAATAATATACTTTGTTTAAAGTATAAAAAGTTCAACCAGATTAACGAGCAGTTTAGTGGGGAGTCCAGGTATATTATCGCTACTCATTACAAGCTAGCCCATTGGAGGGAATTAAAAAACAAAAAAGCCTCTAGCTAAAGCTAAAGGCTATTCCAATCGTTATCGAATAATTTATTTCCTATACAAAGCCTGTCTCTCGACCATCCAGCCTGGATATTGTTTAGGCAAAGGGCTGATATCATCGATCATAGCCAGATCATGAGGATTTAATACCAGTTCAGTAGAAGCAATATTGGCATGTAGCTGATCCAGGTTTTTCGCACCGATAATCGTACTTGTAACTCCCGGCTGCTGCCTCACCCATGCCAATGCCACCTGAGCGATTGTGGCATCATGATCTTTGGCCATTCTACCCATCTCCTCTACTAGATCATAAGCCTTGTCCTTATTGATCGGTGGGAAATCGAAATTGGCTCTCCTGGAACCAGAATCCTCTCCTTCTCTGGTAAACTTACCTGTCAAAAATCCTCCTGCCAATGGACTCCATGGGAAGATAGCCAATTTGTGATCCTGTGCCATAGGAACGAGCTCATGCTCGATATCTCGGCTTACTGCAGAGTAGTAATATTGCAGGCCGATAAACTTATGATAGCCTTTGTATTGTGCAATCGCCTGAGCCTTTGCCACCATCCAAGCAGGCCAGTTGCAAATAGAGATATAGCGAACCTTTCCGGACTCCACTATATCATTTAGCGAACGGACGATCTCCTCCAGGGAAGTTGCAGGATCTACTCCATGCACATACAGAATATCGATGTAATCGAGCTGAAGACGCTTTAAACTAGCTTCTACGGAATTGAAAATATGATATCGAGAGAGGCCTGTACTATTGGGTTTATCATTCATCTTCGCCAAGACTTTGGTTGCAATGACTAGTTCATCTCTTGGGACTTGCAAATCTTGAAGTCCTTGTCCCAACAGCATTTCAGATTGTCCAAAGGAATAGACATTTGCCGTATCTATAAAGTTGATCCCGGATTCTATTACGGCGGAAAGCATCTCATTGACTTCTTGCTGCTGCAGTTTTCCAATGTTTTCCCAGATGCCACCATTTTGGCCTCCAAAAGTCATGGTACCAAAGCAAAGCTCGGAAACACGAAGCCCCGTATCTCCAACATAATTGTACTTCATTTTTAGGGTTGTTTTTGATTAGAAAAGTTGATTTAATGATTTTAAAACAGGAGGTCTTCGAAAATAGTTTTCTTTCGGCTGTTTATGATGGTCGGAATTGGAGATTTGATATTAGGGATTGACATTCTGACTTTAGCTTTCTGATTTCAGATTTTCGTCTTCCGCCAAATCTCTAAATCTTCGTTCTCTCAATCTCTATATCATCCTACTGCCAGACATCCCACTTCCAACATTCTCCTTTCCTTAAATCTTCTTAACGAAATTTGAAGTTACTTAACCTTTGTAGATATTCAGTTCAGAATTTATTTTGTGATTTATCCAATTTCACAATAAAATATTGTTTTAAGAGTTAAAAATAAAACTAAACCAAGCTATGAAAAGATATCAGATTTTTTGGGCAATGAGATATAAAGGAGGAAAGAATCATGGTGAGCTGAAATCCTTTGGGGGAGTAACTCCTTCAGGCGAGATTTGGAATTTGTCCTTAGACCAAGCAATTGAAAAGATCCAAAATGATAATTGGAATTTCTTTATCGTAGAAAATCAACTAGAAATTCCTGTCCGTCTCGCTTCCCTTTATGATTCCGAATATTACCTGACTTCTACAGGAAAGGGATATATCTACAATCTACTAGATGAATTGCCTGAGTATTCATTTTTGCAGGCTATTTGAAAGAGTTTTAAGGCTTCCAGACCATCTCAATATGCTCAATCCCATCCTCATCATATGTGTCTCCCTCTGCCACAAAACCCAAGGAAGAATAAAAGCCTAAGGCATAGGTTTGAGCTCCAATTCGAATGGGGCCAGATCCAAAAATAGCTTGACATTGTTCAATGGATTTTTCCATCAAAACTCTACCATACCCTTTTCCTCTTGCAGCCGGAGAAGTCACTACTCTTCCTATCGCAATTTCTTGATAAGATAAACCTGTTGGCACCAAACGGGTATAACCGACCATTTCTTCTCCTTCCCAAAGCATCAAATGATGGCATTTCTGGTCCTTATTATCCTGATCCAGGAAAACGCAGTTTTGTTCCACCACAAAGACTTCTGATCTCAATCGAAGCAATTCATATAGTTCCACATTGCTCAATTCAGAAAAGGACTTAACAGTAAAAGTTGGGTTCATGGACTTTAATTTTCAAATGGGAAGCTAATATCATTTGGATTGATGGTTAGTCCAAATTTTTAGCAAGAAGGAATTCTGCCCCAAATTCAAATATGCGAATAACAGTGAATAGAGATCCCGATAAGAATACCGGGAGAGATTCGAGATTCTGATAATTTCCCGCCCGATCCCTGTCCTCACGGATCTTTAAATCTAAGGATTAGAGATTCTGATAATTTTATTGTAGTCAGGAGATTTGATGCCCTTAAATCGGAATTTGCAAAACGTAAATCCATTTTTACCACAGAGCCACAGAGAACTCGGAGGTTTCACAAAGGTATTCTTGCTCGTAGATCGGATATCGTAAATCCTAAATCCGTTTTTGCCGCAGAGACCCTAGAGATATTCATGATTGATCCACGATATTCATCGGGATTGTCTATTGATCATTGGTCATTGATCATTTCACCCTTCTCCCCAAGTAACTACCATTCCTTTGATGGATTCTCCTATTTTTCCAGGATCCTTTTCCAAGACCGCTATTCCCAAAACCAAAATAGCTGCAGCAATATTGAGGCCTTTCTGGATATTCTTGAGGTTTTTGATCGTCCCCTTTATATCACTTGTTACCTGATTGATGGTATCTAACGATTCGGTAACTTCATTCATGATCAGACTTGTGGCAAAGGCCAGGATTTGCTCCCCGAACTCCAAACTTTTGGACCTTGCATCACTTAAAACCTGGTGATTTTCCTTACTTAAAGAATCCCAATTGGCAACTCTAAAATCCAGCAAAGCCGTGGAAAGCATGAAAAAGTTATCCGAAAGTTGTTTAGCCTGTTCTGATGTCAAATTAGCCATACTTTCATTGATTTAGTTTATTAAACTCAGTGTTCAAAACTTGAATTTCTGAGGAATAATCCATCAGATCTACCGCAAGGTCTTTGAGAGAAAGTTTATCTCTTTTATCATACAAAACCTGATGACCATCAGCTATTTCATGAAGGCTTTTTGCGTAGATATCAATCATCTTTTCTAGTCGGTTTATTTCCAAAAGAGCATTGTAATAATCCTCCCCTGCTTTTCGCTTTTCAAAGTCTGATTCCAGGGTATTGTTCAATTTCAACTCAATGAAATTTCCATAAAGTCGCTCTTTTTTGAACTGCAGTTCTCCTTTCAAATTAGCCTGAACAATCTGTTCAAACTTCTTCAATAAAACTTGAAGAGGATCATTGGCCTTCTCAATATAGGAGGCAATTTTCCGACGACGGTAAAAGTCCGTTGTGGAGCGAAGTAGTGTGTTTGAAAGGGCTGAAAAAGCGCCTACAACAGATTCATCAATGGATACAGGCCCTAGCTGTTGAGCTGTCAGGGCCCCAGTCAAATCATTGGTTCGATAAGTGGTCAGATTATTCTGAGCCAATTCACCTAAACCCAATAGGTAGCCATTGATGGTAGAATAAATCACCTGAGTCACACTATCCGCTGAAATGAAATCTCCACACTCGCATTCCAATTCACGTTCTAACTGAAATTCATGTACGGCAATTTCAAAGCATCTATCCTGACAGTGATCCAAAAAGGTATAGTGAATTTCTTCAAACTGCTGAAGACCCGTGGATGAGGTGTTTGAGAAACCCTGAACTGTTTTCAAATTGACACAAGAGAATATTGAAAAAGGCGCTAATAGAAATAGTAGGTTTTTAAGAATTAAAAATGATCGCATATATCAAGATTTTGAACGAAACCTGTTCTAAAAATATCTGAGAATCAAGATATAAAATTTCGAATATAAATGCGAAAAAGGCCTGACATAAACCAAGACTTACTTATCTCCTTCAATATTGAATCCTGATCCACGATAATCATCGGGATTGATCGTTTTCCAAATTCTAATTTCTCTTTTCGAATTTCTCAATTCTCCATTATTTTCGGGGCTTTATTAATTAACCTATGACCTATACACTAGAATCAGATTCTCTTCAAATACAAATCAATCATCGCGGAATGGAGATAAGCTCCATCAAAAACAAAGAAAACGAATTCGAGTATCTATGGCAGGGAGATCCTGCAGTTTGGGCTGGTCAAGCCCCAATACTTTTTCCGATAGTCGGAGCTCTAAAAGATGGTAAAACCAGCCATTTGGGTAAAGAATATCATCTTGACAAACATGGATTTATCCGAAACAATGAAAAAGCGAAAGTTGTCAAGCAGGATAAGAATTCCATTGTTTTCCAATTGAAATCAGATAATGAAACCTTAGCTGTTTATCCTTTCGAATTCATTTTTGAAGTAAGTTTTGAGCTGAAGCATAAATGCCTGAAAGTATCCCATTCTGTCACAAATTCCGGAAGTGAGGATATGTATTATTCAATTGGAGCACATCCGGCATTCATTTGTCCTATCGAGGGTGAAACCACTTTAAGCGAATATTCCCTGGGGTTTCCGGAGGTGGAAAATGATTGCACTTATCATATTCTTCCAGGAGGATTGATTGGAGATAAAAGCGACAAAGTCTTGGACAATAGTTCGACAATTCAGCTTCACGAACATATTTTTGATGGAGATGCTTTGATATTCAAACATCTAAAATCCAGAAGCATTACCCTGAACCATAAAGATCGAGGACCTTTAGTAGCCATGGAATTCAATGACTTTGACTATTTGGGAATTTGGGCAAAGCCTGGAGCGGCTTTTGTATGTATTGAACCCTGGCTTGGCGTTGGTGATGCTGCTGATCATTCTGGAATCCTATCAGAAAAAGACGGAATCAGAAAGCTTTCTCCAAACCAAACAGAGGTTAAATGCTATACAATAGATGTTTTGGAATAATAAGAACTTATATACTAATATCCTTTCCTTTAAGTATTTATCGGCAACATATTCCACATTTTGGGTAAATTTTCTTACTTTTTAGTAATCCTAATTCTTTAAAACATCCGCTAATTGAAGTTTCTTCAATTGGCTTCGGATTTGAATTGTTAGGATTATGTTTCACTAACAACCCAAAATTTTATGTCAATTGTAAAAGTAATCGAGGTAATTGCCTCATCGGAAAAAAGCATTGAGGATTCTATTCAAAAAGCAGTAACTGAGGTTTCCAAAACTGTCAGAAATATTGATTCAGTATATGTCAAAGATATCAAAGCCCATGTAAAGGATGGAAAAGTAATTTCCTATGGAGCTATTTGTAAAGTGTCCTTTAGAGTGGATTGATTAGAGTCATTCGAATAAGAGTAAAAAACGCAGGTCTAGGTCTGCGTTTTTTATTCTATCCTCAACAGCTTATAACCATCAATTCTTCCCAGCTCTTTCCAAATTTTTCCACTCTGTAATTCAGGCATTTCCCTCCTTTCTTTCGCAAGCCAAATTCCTTTTTGATGACTTGGATCTTGAATCCAATTAGGATCTTCTTTGAGATTGATCAAGTACTCTTTCCATCTTTCATCCGGTTCAAATTGAACTTCTCGATTCAAGCCATCATCCCCATCGTAAATAGATATAACATCCCTATCAGAATTGAACAAAATGGATGGAAGTCTTTTGTCAAAGATGACAACTCTCTCATCTGAAGGAGATACTTCATCGATTAGCTCTACTACCCTTTTGGTATCATTGACCAAGCCTGGGTTAGCAGAGAAAAAATAGGAGGCAATCAGGGTCAAGCCAACAGTAAATACCAATGAGGAAAAAATAGCCCGGTTTTTAACCTGGATTCCTGTTTTCCATAAAGCCAACAAAATCGAGATCGTCAAAAACCAAATCAACCAAAACTTCATAGACAAAACTGCTCTTGGTTCGATCCAAGGAACCAAACAGAAACCTCCCCAAATCAACAAATGAAGTATTAATTGTGCTTTTTCCCATTTCATCTTAGAGTTGGTAGAAAGCTCTTCCCAAGAGTCCACGGCAACCAGAATCATCCCAGCCATCAATGGAAGAATATACAAGATCAATTTTGATTGACTTATCGAAAAGAAAACCAAAGAAACCAAAAAGCCAAACATTAAAACGGCGGTTTCTGTATTGGATTTCCAAAGCTTTTTTACCCGAGTCAAAATCAACAAAAACCAAGGGAAACTCAAAATCAAAAGGATCACCCAATAGAAATAAAAAGGCTGTCCTCTCTTAAATGTATCAGAAGCAAATCTCTGCACAGTGTGTTTAAACAGGAAGTAATCCAAAAATCTTTGATCCTCGATATAGAGATAAATAAACCAACTGAAGCCGATACCTAGCATAACTAGCCAGCCAATTATTTGTGGCCACTTGAATTGAGGCTTTTTCCTCGCCCTGATCCACCAAGCTAATTCTAAGGTGAAAGGAACAATCCAAACTACAGGTCCTTTGGTCAAAAAACCAAAGCCGTAGCAAATGAAACTTAACAGAGCAAAAAGTGGTCTTTTTTCATCGCGATATTTCCAATTGAAATAAATACCTGCCAATACCCAAGTGGTCAAAAACATATCTGTGGTCAATCCACGTGCTCCAATTATTAGCAATGGACAAGCTGCATACAGTATAGCAGACAAGAGAGCCTTTCGTTTGTCTTTAAAGGCAAGCTGAGCCAAAAAATAAGCCAATACGATCTGAATCAGAGCAGATATCTGTAAGAAAAATCTGGCTGAAAAAGGAGAAATCCCGAAGATTTTATAGGATAATGCAGTCAGCCAATAAGTAAAAGGAGGTTTATGATAATGATGAATCTCCATCAATTTTGGATGAATCCAGTCTCCGGATTCAAACATTTCCTTGCCAATTTGAGCGTATCTGGCCTCACTACTTTCAGTAACGGACCAAGCTCCCAAATTAAAAAATAAGACCATGGCCATTAAAATCAAAAGAATGTAAATTCCGCTATCTTTTAGTTTCAATATCAAATCTCCCTTCTCTTTTTTTCCTGGCAGGTAAGCTAGCCACAAGTTTCTTAAGTATACTACCAAACCAAATGATTGACCTATAAATAAAACTGCATCCTTTCTTACGATTGCATAGATCGCAATGATCAAAGCTCCGATTATTGAAACGATCCAAAATGAATTTGGGAAGACAGACTCTTTTTCCTTTTCTGAAACAAGCCATTGAATCACAAATCTAGCTGTAAATATCACCTGCCCAATGCTTCCCCAAGTCAGCAGGATTACATCCATTTCCGGATTGTTTAATAGTCTGAAAAAATCATTTTCCCTGAAGCCAATCAAATAGGTGAAAAAGAACACCGGAAGAATCAAAAACAAAACTCTAAAGGGACTTGGGAAGAGTTTCCATGAGTTTTTCAGCTGTAGATTCCTGATGTAGATATAGTAACCTATGAGCTGACCAACAACAATAATCATATCATGTCTGAAAGTCCCATAAACCATCAAAAGCAAGGATGCAAATAAACTCAGTTGCCAAAAAATAAGCGGGTTGGCTACTTTTCCTGACTTCTCGGTTTTGACAAATTGGATCAAGAATCTGGCAGAGAACATTCCCTGAGCCAAAAAACCAAGTCCCAATAATACCATTGGATTCATGAAATAAGGGGCCTTTGTTCATGACTAATTTCAGAGCTTTTAGGAAGAGAAAGTCTCCGTTTTTTCATCCACCTGACTGCAAACATATCCATAATAGGTCCAAATAGACGATTATTGAAACCAAACTTACTCTCGCCAGAAATCCTAGGAAAATGATTAACAGCAATTTCTTTGACTTTTCCACCCTGGATCTGGATTAAAGCCGGAAAAAAGCGGTGCATTCCTTTAAAAGGACTTAATTTTTTAGCTGACTTTGTTTGAAGGATCTTGAGTGGACATCCAGAATCTCTTACTCCGTCCTTCAAAACCCAATTTCGAAAGCCATTTGCAAAGGAAGATGTTTGCCTTTTTACCCAAGTGTCCTTTCGATTAGCTCGATAACCTGTCACCAATTCATAGTCCAACCTAAAAGCTTCCAATTTCAAAAAATCCATAGGATCTGTCTGCAAATCTCCATCAATATAGCCTACCCATTTGGAATTTACATATTGAAAACCAGTATACAATGCTGCACTTAAGCCACAATTTTTGGAAAAAGAAATAAAATTAAACTGTGGATTATCTCTACAGATTTCGATAATTTTTTCTAGGCTATTATCAGTCGAACCATCATTGACCAATAAAATTTCAACCTCAAGATCAGTTTCATTGAGATAGGATTCGAATGCTTGGGGTATTCTATCTATTCCCTCTTCCTCATTGAAAATAGGGATTAGAATTGTTAAATCTGACATGATGCTCTTAGAGAAACAATTTGAAAAGTAGCTATTCAAAATTAGCGAACTAAATCATTTCTCTTAATTTTCTCTTAAGATTATAGATATCTAATTTTTCATTTTCAATAATATGAATATCCGTTTTTGCACAACTGGTTAAATTCCCTTTGTTTACAAGTGACGGATGACCCCAGCCCAGCTGCAGGCGGGGATGACGGGTGACCGAAGTTTGCAAGACTAGTACTTCAAAGCTACTTTTTAGCCGATACCTGATTAAACAGGTGAGATTGCGGATAATCTTATTCAATAAAAATCCAGATTAATCATTATAAGTATATTGAATCAATTTTACTTAAATTTTAAGGAAGAATAAATATGAATAAAGAAACAGGTTTCGCTGTAAAAAGCTATTTTTTCAAAATGACAAAATGTAAACATTTGGCCAGTTATTTATCTATTCGTTAACCAATGACTCAATCTTCCTACCACTCAACAAAAAAATAGACACTTTTTTGAATTTTTATAAAAAGAATTTAAACATCCTGTATTAATTTAAAGCATTCAATAGACAAAAAACCCTCCATTAAACGTTCAGATTACAAGACACAAATTCGGAGTAATAATTATGAGGTTTCTCTTTCTGATTTTTCTTTTTACAGTAGGGATCACCCCATTATCTGCCGATGAGTTATCGACAGAGTTCGTATTTGAACCATGCGTTCAGGAGAACGTGATAGAAGTTCTCCAACCATCTTCAGAAAGCATTTCTGCTCTAGTCAAAATTTTTAGGGCGACTCAAAAGAACAGATCAAGTGAGCGATTCCAAGATCCTTTGGATACATTCAAAGATTTGGGTCTCACATTCTTTCAGTGCAAAATCAGTTCAAGCTACTCTCCTGTAGAAGAAATTGATGAGTTTTCCAAAAGGATAAAAACTGCCATTAAGGCAAATGCTCCTTGATTAACCGGGTTTTTCAGCCCGCGATTAATTCAAATTCTATCTTAAATACCCTATAAATGAAAACTAGTAAGCCCCTTGGTTTTTCCAGTAGGAAAAGCCTTGAATCCTATTTATCTATCCCAATCTTAGTATTGGCTTTTTTGACAGTTGTTTCTTGTCAATCCAATCCCAATAAGTCCAAAAAAAATAAGAAGGCATTGGAAATCCCAGTGCTGGCCTTGGAGCCAACCGATGTAGAAGTTCCTCAAACATATATCTGTGATATTCAAGCTGTTCAGTTTGTGGATGTCCGCTCTAAAGTTTCAGGATTTGTTGACAACATCTATGTCGATGAAGGTCAGTTCGTAAAAAAAGGCCAGTCTCTTTTTCAGCTTTCCAGTGAGGAATTTAATGAAATGGTCAATTCTGCTCGTGCCAATCTGATGAGAGCAAAAGCTGAGCAAAAAGCAGCATTGGTTGAAGTCGAAAGACTTCAAATCCTAGTAGACAAAAAAATCATCTCCCCTTCTGAATTGGAATTGGCAAAATCCAAAAAGGCAGTGACTGATTCGGAAATTGCTCAGGCTGAATCTCAGCTAAAAGCAGCAAGAACTGGGCTTTCTTATACTACTGTCAAAGCTCCTTTTGATGGAATCGTGGATAGAATCCCTCATAAAATCGGAAGCTTGGTGGCTGAAAACGATTTATTGACATCTATCACTGATATTTCTTCCGTTTTCGCTTACTACAAAGTCAATGAGAACGAATATTTGAACTTCATGAGAACCAAAATTGAAGATGGTTCAGCTGATGATTTGAATGAGCAATTGACTCTGATTCTTTCCGATGGACAGATTTATCCTGATAAAGGTATTTTAGAAACTACCGAAGGTGATATTGAATCAGGTACCGGCTCCATTGGTTTCCGAGTGAGATTCCCCAATCCAAATCAGTTGATCAAGCATGGTGCTTCCGGTAAAATCCAGATGCTTTCCAAGCTAGAAGATGTGTATTTGATTCCTCAAAAGTCAACTTTTGAAATTCAAGACTTTACCTATGTGTACATGGTGGATGAGGAAAATGTGGTAAAAGTGAGAAGCTTTAAGCCAATCCAGCGATATGGCAATTATTACTTGGCTGAAGGATTCAACCCAGGTGATAAGATTGTCTATGAGGGTATCCAGCAGGTTCAAGACGGAAGTTTGGTTGAACCAAAATCCATTGCGGCTGCTGATGTTTACCAAGATTTTGTAACTGTTCGCTGATTAGGCCAAACCACATTTAGTACCCACTATGTTTGAATTATTTATCAGAAGACCGATTTTATCGACGGTCATCTCGGTTTTTATTACCCTTTTGGGAATACTGGCGCTGACCTCATTGCCAATCACACAGTTCCCAGACATCGTTCCTCCATCCGTAACAGTAACTGCAAAATACACTGGAGCGAACGCTGAAGTTTTGGCAAAAGCAGTAGCAACCCCACTAGAACGAGCGATAAACGGGGTGCCGGGTATGGAGTATATGTATTCGGTGAATACCAATGAAGGGATCACATTGATCACTATTATTTTCCAGGTAGGAACTGATCCAGATCAGGCTGCTGTAAACGTCCAAAACAGAGTCGCGACTGTAGTCGATGAATTACCAGAAGAAGTAATCCGTGCAGGTGTTATGACCGAAAAAGAGGTAAACAGTATGTTGCTTTACCTCAACCTGATCACCTCCGATCCTGCGCAGGATGAGAAGTTCGTTTACAACTTTGCTGATATCAATATTCTTCCTGAATTGAAGCGTATTGATGGAGTTGGTTTCGCTGAAATCATGGGTATGAAGGATTATGCAATGCGAGTTTGGCTGAAGCCAGATCGTTTAGCTGCCTATGATATTTCCCCTCAGGATGTGACTGATGCGATCCAAAACCAAAATGTGGAAGCAGCTCCTGGTAAATCAGGGATCTCATCTGATCGGGATCCTCAAGCTTTGCAATATGTCTTGAAATACACCGGTAAGTTTAACCAAGAAAGTGAGTTTGAAAATATTACTTTAAAAGCCCTGCCTGATGGTTCCTTATTGAAATTGAAGGATGTTGCCGACATCGAATTTGATGCATTAGACTATAACATGATGTCTATGACTGATGGTAGACCTTCAGCATCCATCATGCTAAAGCAAAGACCTGGCTCCAATGCAAGTGAGGTGATTGAAAACATCAAAATCAAAATGGAGGAATTGGAAGGCACATCCTTCCCTCCAGGAATGTCTTACAATGTTTCCTATGATGTCAGTCGTTTCCTAGATGCTTCGATTCATGAGGTAATCAAGACTTTGATCGAAGCATTTATCCTCGTATTTATTGTCGTTTTCCTATTCCTTCAGGACTTTAGATCTACTTTGATTCCTGCGATTGCAGTGCCAGTTTCCTTGGTCGGAACCCTGTTTTTCATGCAGATGTTTGGCTTCTCTATCAACTTGTTGACGCTATTTGCATTGGTATTGGCGATTGGTATTGTAGTGGATAATGCAATCGTTGTTGTGGAAGCAGTGCACGTGAAAATGCATGATCTCCACCTCAATGCTTTTGATGCAACGATCGAAGCAATGAAGGAAATCGGTGGTGCAATCGTCGCAATTACTTTGGTAATGTCTGCAGTATTTATCCCAGTAAGTTTCCTTTCTGGACCGGTTGGGATTTTCTATAGGCAGTTCTCTTTAACTCTTGCTATAGCCATTGTGATTTCAGGTATCAATGCTTTGACTTTATCACCTGCCCTGTGTGCGATGATGCTGAAGCCAATGTCCCATGATCCAAACAAGAAGAAAGGTGCCATGCAACGTTTCTTTGATGGATTCAATGCGAAATACGATGCTTTGGCAGGCAAATACACTAATATCATCTCAGGTACTGCGGGAAGAAGAGCGGTAACTTTTGGTGCATTGTTTATCTTCTTTGCTTTGACATATGGCATGATTTCAATCGTACCTACCGGCTTTATCCCGAATGAAGACCAAGGGATGATTTATGTGAATGTCACCACACCTCCAGGAGCAACGGTAGATCGAACAACAGAAATCATGGATCAGGTTCAGGCAGCTCTTTTACCTTTGGACGAAGTAGAGACAGTTTCTACCCTAGCTGGATATTCGCTTTTGACAGAAACTGCTGGTGCTTCCTACGGAATGGGTATGATCAATTTGAAATCATGGGATCAGAGAGAAATGAGTGTCAATGAATTGATCCTTGATTACTCTGAAAGAACTGCCCATATCAAAGGAGCTGATATTCAATTCTTTGCTCCTCCCCCAGTACCTGGATTTGGTAATGCTTCTGGTTTTGAAATGAGACTTCAGGACAAGTCTGGAGGTGATTTGGACAATATGGCCTTGGTGACTGAAGAGTTTGTTCAGGCATTGAATGACAGACCAGAATTGGATGCTGTTTTCACCAACTTTGACCCAACTTTCCCTCAGTTTATGATCAGTGTGGATCATGATAAAGCGGCCAAGCTTGGAGTGTCTGTTCAAGATGCAATGGCAACTTTGCAAAGCTACATTGGTAGTTTTTATGCCTCCAACTTCATTCGATACGGCCAAATGTATAAAGTGATGATTCAGGCTTCTCCAGAATACAGAACATCACCAGAATCACTCTTGACCATGTTTGCCAAAAACAAGGATGGCGAGATGGTTCCTTACTCCAACTTCGTAAGTTTGGAAAGAGTCTATGGGCCTGAGCAGTTGACGAGATATAATATGTTTAGCTCGGCAATGGTTTCCGGTGAAGCAGCGGAAGGCTATTCTTCTGGGGATGCCATCAAAGCTGTAGAGGAAGTTGCTTTGCAAACCTTGCCTAGAGGGTTCTCGATTGACTGGTCCGGTATTACCAGAGAGCAAATCGCCTCTGGAAATCAGGCAGTCTATATTTTCTTGATCTGTTTAGTATTTGTGTATTTGCTTTTGGCTGCACAGTACGAGAGTTATATGCTACCTCTTTCTGTAATCCTTTCTCTTCCTGCAGGGATTTTCGGTTCCTACTTCTTCTTGAATTTAGTGGGCTTGCAAAATGATATCTACGCTCAGGTTTCCCTGGTCATGTTGATTGGTTTATTGGGTAAAAATGCCATCCTAATCATTGAGATCGCGATTCAAAACAGAAATAAAGGACTTGGCATATTGGAAAGTGCCATCAAGGGTGGTGTCGAGCGACTAAGACCTATTTTGATGACATCATTCGCCTTTATCTGTGGTTTGATTCCTTTGACCATCGCTTCTGGAGCAGGTGCAATTGGTAACAGAACCATTGGTACTGCTGCAGCTGGTGGGATGTTTATCGGGACTTTGATCGGAGTATTCTTGATTCCTGGATTGTATGTGGTTTTTGAAACCATTGATACTAAAATGAAATCCAAAAAGGCACAGAGACAAAATACAGTAAAACAAGAACCGGTACTAGAACTATGAGATCCAAGACTTTAAAAATCGCCTTGTCTTTCGTCCTTCTGGCCGGATGTAAAGTACAACAAGATTCATTACCTGAATCAAGTTTAAATTTGCCAGAAACCTATGAAACAGCAGTTTTAGATAGTGCATCAAATAGTTCCCAGATAATTTGGACTGAGTTTTTCCAAGACGAGGAGCTGAAGTCACTCATTCAGGCAGCTCTAACCAACAATCAGGACAATCAACAGACTTTATTGAAAATCAATGCTGCTAGAGCTTCCATGCTCAATGCTAAAAGAGGAATTCTTCCTGCTTTTTCACTAAATGCTGGAGCGGCAAAAAGAAAGTTTGGAGAATATACCATGGATGGAGTTGGTAATGATGATACCAATCTTTCTGACAATGTACCTGCGGATAAAAAGATCCCGTCACCTTACAAAGATTTCTTAGTTGGAGCTGAGTTTTCTTGGGAAATTGATGTTTGGGGGAAATTAAGAAGTCGCAAAAAAGCAGCAGTAGCTAGATTGATGGCTTCTGAGGAAATGAGTCGAAATATCCAGACTTGGTTGATATCCGAAGTTGCATCTAATTACTATCACCTTTTGGCATTGGATCAGGAAATCGAAGTATTGGAAGAAAACATCAGCCTTCAGGAATTGGCTCTGCAATTGATTACCGAACTCAAAGAAGGTGGAAAAGCCAATCAGTTGGCGATTGATCAATTTGAAGCTTTGGTGCTGAATACAAAAGCTCAATTACAGGCCAAAAACAGGGAGTTGAAAAGTGCTGAATACGATTTAGCAAGACTAGTAGGTTCCTTGGATTTCTCTCTGCAGAGAATGGATCTGGATGAAGCAATTACCATTCAGAATGAATTGGAAACTGGACTTCCTTCTGAATTGATTCAAAACCGACCTGATTTGAAGGAAGCAGAAATGCAACTGGAAGCAAGTAAAGCTGATGTTCATGCCGCTAAAGCTGCCTTCTACCCTTCTTTCAACTTGTTTGGAATGGCAGGGTTCAATGCATTTGATTTCAGCAAACTCTTCTTGAGTCCTGGTTCAGGAATCTATCAGTTTGGTGCTGGATTGACAGCTCCAATTTTCAACAGAAGAGAAATCAGATCTCTTTATGAAGTTGCAAAAACTGATCAGCAAATTGCTCTATTGGAATACGAGAAGAAGACCTTGAATGCTTATTTAGAAGTGCTGGATTTGATCAATCAAATGGACACCTACGATCAGCAGCTAAAGATGAAGCAATATGAGGTTTCAGTTCTTGAAAGAGCAATTGAGCACTCCAATACCCTCTTCTCGGTAGGTTATGCAAACTATCTCGAGGTAATCAATGCCCAAAGCAGAACCTTGGAATCCGCGATTGAATTAGCGGATTTGAAGGCCTCTCGACTTCAAGCCAATGTAAGACTATATAAAGCCCTTGGCGGTGGTTGGAACTAAAAAAAGACCAATTAGAAAACCAATAAATTGAAAGGGATGCTGATACAGTATCCCTTTTTCTATTCATATAAAAATGAATGCAATCATCCCCAAATAATTTCCCAGTCTAGTGAAATGGAGTAATTTGTTGATTGAATTCCAGAGGTCGAAAATTTAATGCATTGCTAAGAAACAAACACTATTATTCCTTAATCATGAAGAAAATATACCCCATAGTTGGCTTATTTACTCTCATTTGGGCCACGGACTCCTGTAAAACCAAGGAGTCTACATTTAGCGATAAGGATATCAAAAGAAGTGAAAAGTTAATTGGGTTAGAGTTTTCTAAGGAGAACATTAAAACCATGCATGGGTATCTGGAAAGGAATAAAAGTGGATACGATAGTTTGAGATCCTATGAAACTTCCAATGAGACATTTCCAGCAGTTACTTTTGACCCCCATCCTCTCGGATTTACTTTTCCAGAAAAAGGTCCAAGTCCAGTTTTTGAAATACCTGGAGATGTAGAATTGCCAGAAAACCTTCAAGATTTGGCATTCTATCCAATTCCCAAATTGGCTTCATTGATCAAAAATCAAAAGATTAGCTCAGAGGATTTAACCCAACTTTTTATTGAAAGAATCAAGAAATACGATGCACAATTGGAAGCAGTAATTACTCTGACTGAAGACCTGGCAATGGCTCAAGCCAAGAAAGCCGATCAGGAAATCGCATCTGGAAATTATAGAGGAATCCTTCATGGCATTCCCTATGGAGTGAAAGATTTGATGGCAGTGGAAGGCTATCCAACGACATGGGGAGCAGAACCCTACAAAGATCAGATGATTGATTACACTTCCACGGTAGTTAAAAAACTGGAGGCTCAAGGTGCTGTTTTGGTTGCAAAATTAGTTTCAGGATCCTTGGCTAGAGGTGATGTTTGGTTTGGTGGTAAGACTAAAAACCCATGGGATTTGACGCAGGGAGCAAGTGGCTCATCTGCAGGTTCAGGTTCAGCTACATCAGCTGGTTTAGTTCCATTTGCTTTGGGCACAGAAACCTTAGGGTCCATCACGGCTCCGGCTACCAGAAATGGTGTAACGGGCTTAAGACCAACCTACGGAAGAGTCAGCAGGTATGGCGTCATGGCTTTGAGCTGGTCTATGGACAAGGTGGGACCATTAGCGAGAAATGCCGAAGATTGTGCTATCGTTTTTGAAGCTATATATGGGAAAGATTGGCAAGATCCATCCACCAATGAAGTGGGCTTTAGTATGCAAAAGAAAAATGTGAAAGACTTTAAAGTAGCTTACCTCAAAAAGGACATTGATTCAGACACAACTGAATATGGAGATAATACCAGAGCCGCATTAAAAGTTTATCAAGATTTGGGAGTTCAAATGGACTCTATTGAATTGCCTACAAACTATCCTTATTCCGTATTTGACATCATTTTAAGAGCAGAAGCAGGCACATTCTTCGATGACTTAGTGAGATCTGGTGAAGTTGATACTATGGTTGAGCAGCATGGAGGATCGAGAGCTAATTCATTAAGACAATCTCGATTTATTCCAGCAGTGGAATACCTTCAAGCCAATCGTCAACGAAGACAAATGATTGAAGAAACCAACAAGTTGTTTCAGCAATACGATGTGATTATTGCTCCATCCAACCGAGGACGTCAGTTGTTCTTGACCAATTTGACAGGACATCCAGTAGTTTCGGTTCCCAATGGGTTTGACAAGGATGGTAGACCTACCAGTATTACATTGATTGGAAATTTGTATGATGAAGGTTCAATTATTGCTTTTGCGAAAGTCTACCAGGAATTGACAGATTTTGATGAAAAGCATCCACCAAAATTTGTGGACTGATCATTCAAAAACTGCTACAGCTCGAACCGGAGAGCCCGTACCTCCTCTTATTTTCAATGGAAGCCCTATGAATCTAAACCTACCCCTACCGAGCAATTGGTCTAGGTTGATCAGGTTTTCATAATGGGTAAAATTGTATTTGCCACAGATTTCATGAACCTGGCGGTTAGAAACACCACTGACGCCGGGGTTCATGGTTTCCACCCCAAACGCAGCAATTTCCATTTGCCCGAGCCATTCTGCTGCCTCAGCATCAATTCCTGGACCATTTGACCAGTTTTCTGTCTGGAAATGCTTTTTGTAATGATCTGTACAAATCAATAAAGTGTCTCCCTTATTCAAACTTTCACCCGTTGATTGAATGGTAGATCTCAATTCATCTTTCGTAATCAATTGTTGAAGATCTTTTCTTCTAAAATCAACACAGAAACCTGAAGTATAAAACATGGTTAAAGGCATTTTATCGATAGAGTGCCCAACATACTCCTTCGCCATATGATTTCTAGCATCCACATGAGTTCCTGTATGTTCTCCCAATTCCAATCGATGGACACTAGGTGTTGGGTTTTCAGGATTTTCGATTCCTTCCCAATCTTCATGGCTGACATGAATTTCCATTTTTACTTGAGGAAGAGATTTAAAAACAGGCATCCCTTCAAAAATCTCCTGACTTAGATCAATGATTTCAGGCATTGCTAATCAATTTTTCCATAATAAAACAAATCCAAATGATGAGCTTGATTTAAAGGAGCTAGCGGAAAGCCTTGCAAATCAATATTATAATAGGTCAACGATTCATCAGGATTGCTCGAAAATGTAACTTGCCTATTTGGTAATAATGTAGTGTATATTTTTTGCCCATCTTTGTCGAATAGGCTCAACTCCCAACTCCAAAGGTCTTCTTTATTGTCAGACTCTACGGTTTCAAGTTTCTTCGTGACCACCACTTCCAAGTGAAAAGATTCATAGCCCAAGGCAAGGCCATAGGCATTATCATAAAAAGGTGAAGTGCCCATATTTTCTATTTTTTCAGCTCGTTTAATAATAAACTGCTCAACTATTTCCTTATCCTGTCCATAAGATGTCATGGTAAAACCTGTTTCTATAGCACCAAGTTTTTCACTGAGATTTTGAGCAAGGGCGTTTGAAAAATAAATGTAATTGCTACTTAGGATAATAATAATTGCAGTAAGTTTTTTGAGCATACTAAAGTTTTATCTATTCCTACGGTAACAAGGAATGAGGGTTAAATAATTTATATAAAGACTTTATTGGAAAAAAACCAATGGCTTTAATCCTTTTCCTTTTTGGATATAAACCTTAAAAGGTCCGCATCACTGTCTACTCTTTCCTGAGATGTTTGATATCGATACTACTGGTTCTATTGAAAATAACAATTGGAACATCAGTCAAATCAATGCTGTAAAAACTCATTGAATTGTCTGGATTACTCAGGTATTTCACCTGATCTTCAGGAATATGAATTATTGAAAGTACTTCTCCCTTTTTTTTATAAAATATGAGTTCCCAGTGATTTCTAGTTTTTTTTTCTTCTGAAACCACAGATTCAAACTTCTTGTCAACTGTTAATTCCAAATGAAAAGATTCATATCCTAGCCCCGCTCCATTATCATGAGTAAGAAACAAGGTTCTATTTCCTCTCTTGAGTATAATTTGATCATGAATAATTCTTTCCTTCCCATTAGAAGTGAAGTCAAAAAAAGTTGTCATTGCCCCTATACCATCACTGAACTTCTGAGCTAAAACAGCAGGAACAAAAATGTAATTACTGGCAAGGATAAAAATGATGGCCGTTAGTTTTTTTAGCATGTGAAATAGTTTTTATATACCAACAGATTATCAAAAGAGGGGTTTGTCCAATTCCAGAATTTGATAAAAAATCATCTATAAAATGATTCTCAAACATATACTACTATCATAAGAATTAGATAATTGTATTTCTCTTATAGAAAGTGGACTTTTAGGTCAAAAAATACCTGAGAAAACTCAGAAATTATATTTATTCATTTTTTAGAAACTTAAGTGCATAGCCTTTCATCTGATATTCATTTAAAATAGGTTGTGCAGAAAAGGCAAATTGAACTTCCGAAACAAAGTCTGATCTAGAATGCCTTGAATTTGATTGACCACAAAGGAAAAATTGTACTCCTGCCACACTTAATTCTTGTATGTATTCAATGTTCATATTATGGTGAGCGTATTTTCTAAAATAAGCCTCCTCCGTTAAAAATGCGTAGATCGCGTTACCATGTACTGCAACTACTATATTCAGTTTGTCTGAAGGAATACCTGATCCCACATGTAGATTGTAAATCCTTCCTATTTCCATTAAACCAAGATTCGGTGGAAAGGGATCAAAATTATCCGTTTTCTCACCTCTGACTCTTTGTGTTGTATAAGAAGTCATATCAAAAACTATCTTATACTCTATTGTAGTATCAGGGATGTATTCAACCTCTTCGATAGTATATACATTAGAGCCAAATAATGTGATCTCTGGATAATAACTAGGTCTAGAATTCATTAAAATATCCATTCGATTTACACACAACTCTGATATATTTATGAGGATTTCTGGATACTCGCTTTCCCAATGATTGGTAGCTTTCATGAATTCATCACGATCTTTTGCAAATATCACCATACCCAGTTCTACAGAATCTTTGCTTTCCATGGGCATTGCCGCCAATTCGTAATTGTATAAATCTCCATTCTCCTTTAAGGATTGAAGGCTTGAAGAAATAAGCTCCATAGATTTATCCCAATAATCAGGATTATCCACTTTTTTCGCACAATTACAAGTTGTAAGGTATTGTAAATATTGGCCATTAGACTCTATAGAACCTACAAATAAGAATAAGAAAACTAAAGAATATCGTATCATAAAAATGGATTGAAAGTAAAAAGATTACCTTCAATTTAAACCATAAAAACCTATTTTTCAAGCAGATACAATAGTTGAACTAAATCAAGGATCAAACTTATAGATATATTCGTTTTATATTGAAAAAAAAAGACCTGCAAAATCTACTTGCAGGTCTTTTCAATTTTTTTTG
>NZ_JAPPSQ010000002.1 GCF_026652115.1 Algoriphagus sp. PAP.12
TGAAATTAGATTTATTCCTCCTCAACAACTATATCCATAGCGGCTTCTGCCCATTCCATTATTTTTTGTCTCTCTTCCGCTGACAATTTTGCCTCCGAATGCAAGTTTAGGTAAATAGGAAGTGGCATGTGTTCTTCCTCGACTTCAGAATAAATATCATCCAAAATGGCCAACTTATCCATCATATCAATATCGGTCCAGTTTGAAAAATTAACTTCTTCCCTGCCTTCACGAGTATCTTTTGCAACAAGCCAAGAAGCCGGAGCAACAAAGGAATACCAAGGATATTTAGTTTCATTGCTATGACAATCATAGCAGGCAGTTTTAAGTAAAGCCGCCATCTCCCCGTCAACCAACCCAGAACCCAACAGGTCTTTCGGGTTATTTTCAGTTACCTCAGGAAGTTGATTAGGTACAAATTGGATCACAAGGAAAACTATTCCTATCCCCAATAATCCATATTGCCATATTTTCATTTACTCTCCGCCTTTCTTTTTACCGGCACTCCAATCCAAAAGAATTGCCAATTCTTCTTCTGACAATTTTCCTTCTGGTTTATTTTCTAAGAATTTTTTTGGAGGCATTTCACCTTCTTCCAAAACTTCATTTATTTTTGACATAGCTGCTAATTGTTTTGCCTTCTTTTCAGCTTCAAAAGCATCCCAATCCAATTTCTTTTTACCTTTTTCATTTTTGGATTCGGCATTGTGACATCCGTAGCATTTTTGCTCCACGACTGCCTTTACTTTAGCAGGCATTTTTGGAGCATCCAGGTCTAATATAGGGTGAGTTTCTACTTCTGGTTTTTGAATCGCTTGAAAAAATAATACACCGACTAACGCGGCAACTGGGAGTAAAGAGAGTTTTTTCATAGTCAATAGGGTCAATAAAAGATTGTTTTGGTTTTACTACGTCAAATAGAACCAATTAGATTAAATCTTCAAGAAAAATTTAATAAAAAATGATAATCGGTGTTTTTAAGCAATAAAATATGGTTACCCTTTTTCCTGAGCAGCCTTTAAAGCATCAATTTTATTGTCTTGATAGAATTTATCACGGTATTCTTGAAATTCTTCTTCTAAGTTAGAAACCAAGTTTAAATTAGAATCCACTGCCACGAAAATATCCACCAATTTCGCCTCAAGCATCTCTATTCCTAAATTGATATTATCTGCCTCAATTTTAGAAATCTTCTTCATCACAGAAGTCTGACTATTCCTCAAATCCTCCAATTCACGAAGGATTTTATCCATCATTTCCACCTTTTCTATCTTATCCATACTATGATTATTTTGGTTTAAATAATTGATTTTCAATTAGAATATACGATAAAAATTTAGGACAGTTAAAAGGGTCAACTTTAAAGCAACTTTATGCATAACCCAAAACGCGATTTGAATTGAGCCGATTTATTTAAAAAATAAGGCTTCCCAAATTGAGAAGCCTTCGATTTTTTCTTAGAAATAACTATCAATTACCCCCTTTCTTGAGAAGGAGAATCCTTGAAATCATGACTCTTTAGAAAGCTAAAATCCATTTCCTGGTCTTTGATCCATGAGAAAATTCTTGGAATAAGAGGTAGCAATAATAAAATGCTCCCGAGGATGAAAACTGGACTAGGTTTGGAAAACGTCTCTCCTGCACTGAAAATTCCCAAAATCAATAGTGTACTGAATGGTAAGGATACAGCTAGAATATTAATACCCAATCCTAAATCAAATGTGTGGGTGTTAGTCTCCCTGTGAGACTCCAATTGATGAACTGCCGACATATGTGCAAATGGCCAGAAGGATGCACTAGAAAGTGGGAAAACTATAGCCACCAAAATAGCCGCAGTAGAGGGTAAATCAACCAAACTGATTACTAATCCAGAAATCAATAAGGATAAACCTGCCCTAAATAATAAGAGGGAGAAAATGGATTGAATTTGTTTCCATTTTAATATCACTGACATTCCAATGAATAACAAAACCAAAGGAGTCATGATGTTTTTCAGCATGGTGATGGATTCTCCCAAAAAGTTTGGAAGACTAGCCATGTTTAGACCGAAAGCCAATAAAATTAAAGCAGCTATGATAACCATATTAATAGGTTCTTTAATCATAGCTAGGAGCAATTGCTTGATTTTGTCGCCATTGGACTGTTCTCCCATTTTCTGCACCTTATAATACCAAGTCATTGCTAACAAATAGGCAATCAACAAAACGTAGACTTTGTTCCCTACATCCGCCAAAGCTCCCCAGGCAAGTGCATCGTCTCCCAAATACTCAATCAAGAATGGGAAACATGATAACCCAGGGGCCAAAGAAGGGAATAGCATCATCCATGTCCTATGCTGAGGACTGTGACGATCTATTCCCATAAAGGGTAGAGTAAAATAGCTGGCAGCCAACATAAAGCCATTCCAACAAAGTATAGCAAGAGGAAGTAACAAAAGGTCACTGTCCAATTCAACTCCCATCAATGCCACAAAGATCATGGCAGGTAGAGCCAAATCGAGAATTACTACTTTCATTCCCTTTCTATGTTCATCCTTATTGAGTTTACTGCGCAGCAGATAACCTAAAAGGATCATCAATAATAAAGAAAGGGTCTTTTGAATGGCAATCGGCATAAAATCAGGGTAATCAGGCTTTGGTTACTTTTTTGAATGTATCGACGAAGTAGGCGAGTTCCTCATGAGTCCCCATGCTGACTCTACACCAAGATTGATCATACATTTGGTAGGTTCGGATCCCTACTCCTTCTTCATACATAGATTTCATAAATTCTCTACCGTCCATAGCGATGGGGAAAATCATGAAACTGGTGTAGGAAGGAATCGGGTTGTAACCCAACTTTTTGATCTCATCTTCCACATACTCGCGGCATTCAGTGTTTTGAGATTTGCATTGAGATAGGAAAGTTTTCTCCTGCATACTTGCGATAGCACCTTTCAAGGAGGTCACACACAATCCCATGGTGCTTCTCACTTTATTAGTGATAGTTTCAATTCTCTCTGGAGTAGCTACGATATAACCAATTCTCAATCCAGCCATTCCATGGATTTTACTGAAAGTCCGAGCAACTATCACATCTTTTCCTTCACTGACTAAGCCAACCATGGTTTGAGACTCAGGCTTATCTAGGAACTCCAAATAAGCTTCATCGACAAACACCGGGACTTTGGCTGAAACTTCAGAGCAGAATTTCTTCAATTCTCCAGCATCAGTGATAGATCCTGTTGGGTTATTTGGATTGCATACATAAACCAAATTGGTATTGGAATCCACTGCAGCAGCCATGGCTTTCAAGTCATGAGCATAATCCTTTGTCAAAGGAACTGCCTTCCAGTTGCCTCCCATAGCCTGGGCTGTGTTCATAATGGACATATAAGCCGGATCACCTGCTACGATGTTTCCTCCTTGTTGGAACTGAACAATTGCAGTCTTTTCCAGCAAATCTGTGGACCCAGGTCCTAGCATGATGTTTTCAGGTTTTACTCCCTCTTTTTCTGCAATCATGTCAATCAAAATGGCAGCATCACCATGCCCATAACGATTTCCCAGGCTTACAGAATCGGCGATCGCCTTGATAACCTTCGGAGAAGGACCATAAGGGTTTTCATTTGCATTAAGTCTGGCCATCATGCGACTTTCGTCCAAAGGAACATGAGGGACCAATTCCTTAATTACACTTCCTGGAGCATGGGAAACTAAAGAAGCTCCTTTAAATGCTAAAGCAGGTGCACTTGCCAAACCTCCTACGGCCAACATGCTTGCTCTTAGCCAATCTCTACGGTTCATGGATTTGTTCATGAGTAAATGGGTTGAGTTTATTCTGAAATGGGGTAATGATTCAATCGTTTTCCAGCAAAAACACGTCAATTATTCGTTACTGGAAGGTATTTTGGGCGAGTCTCTGGGTTTACATCCAGAAAAGTTAATTTTGAAAAATATATCAGGGTAACTTTAAACCCTGTTTTTCATTTTTAAACAGAAATGTAGTAATAATGAATATATTTGAAAACCACTTTTTATCTTTTTAGCAAAAATATTTTATGAATGGATGTTTTTAATACCCTTGTTTCGAGTTAAGTAAAAATTGATAATTTGAAAAATTCAATAAGAAATACCTGCATATGAGGTAATTATTAAATGAAAAACACTTTTCTATCCTTGCCTATTTTAGAAATAGAGTATTCGTAACATGGAATTCCTGAAAAAGCAGTATTTTAAAGCATAAATTTTAAAACTATGATCGGATACATTATTGGATTAATCGTAATCCTTTTAGCTTTTTATGGAGTCGGAATTTATAATCGACTTGTCAAACTGAAGAATTTGGTAGAAGAAGCTTGGAGTGGAATAGATGTGCAATTAAAAAAGCGCTATAATCTAATTCCCAACCTTGTGGAAACAGTCAAAGGCTATGCAACTCATGAAAAAGAGACTTTCGAAAACGTAACGAAGGCAAGAGCTGCTGCACAATCAGCGTCTACAGTAGAAGAACAGCAGAATGCAGAAAATCAACTCAATAAAGCATTGGTTAATTTGTATGCAGTGGCTGAACAATATCCTGAATTAAAAAGTAACGTCAATTTCCTCAAACTTCAGGACGAACTCTCTTCTATCGAGCAAGACATCGAAAAATCAAGACGATATTATAATGGCACTGTACGGGACAAAAACACCTTGGTAGAATCATTTCCAAGTAACCTATTTGCTAATATGTTTGGATTCTCTAAAAGTCCATTCTTTGAATTGGATAATGAAGCAGAACGAACAGTTCCTCAAGTCAAGTTCTAATGAAATATCTTTTAGCTTTTTTTATATTTTTTTCATCTTTCACTTTAGGTTTTTCTCAAAGCGAATGGCTTGAAAGTTTCCATTCAGAAATTGATATAAAACCCAATGGAAACCTACTAGTCAAAGAACAAATAGAATATCATACAGAAATCACTGGCAAAAGAGGGATAGTCAGAAGATTACCTCTTATCCGAAAAGATAGAAATCTAACTTCTTTCGAAAATGACTTTGACATTCTAGAAGTCAATAGAGATGGGAGTAGTTCTGAATATCATACAGAAAGATCAAATGGATACCTGTTGATTTATGTAGGCGAATCCGATGTATTTTTAGATCAAGGAAATACCTATTCGTATGAATTGGTCTATGAAATACCCTATCAAATCGGATTTTTTGAGGGGTATGATGAATTGTATTGGAATGTTAATGGAACCGATTGGGATTTCCCTATTCAAAAGATCAGTGCACAAATTGATTTACCTATGGGGGCATCAATAATACAAAATGCATGTTACACTGGCCCCTATGGAAGTACTGAAAGTAATTGTAGCTCAACAGTCAATGAAAAAGGAATTTACTTTGAGAGCCTAGATGCAAGAGCAGGCGATAACCTAAGTATAGCGGTTGGTTTTACACCAAATATCGTTTCCAAACCTCCCCCACCAGGCTGGCTTCAAAGGTATGGCGGTCAATTACTGGCAGGAATCATTGGAGGGGTCTTACTATTTTACTACCTATTTACATGGATCAAATGGGGAATTGATCCACCAAAACCCACTGTCATCCCTTTATTTTCTCCACCAGAAAACCTTTCTCCTGCATCTGTAGCTATGATTAGCAAAGGGTATTATTGGCAGGATATTGCAACAGCAGCAATTGTCAATTTAGCTACCAAAGGCTTTATCAGCATTAAAGATGAAACCAGTAGTTCTTTTTTCGGAGTATTTAAGCATAATGAATACATCTTGGTTAAGGAAAAAAATGAATTGGATTCATTGCCAAAAGAAGAAAGGAAGCTAATGGAAAAGCTATTCAAAAGTAGTGAATCCATTACGATCGATGGAAAATATGATTCTGACATCGCAAGCGCCATGTCACAGTTTCAAACAAACATCAATTCTCAATGGAAGTCATTGATTTGGAAAGGCTTCAATGGAATTCTATGGATTTTCCCCATCCTTTTGATCTTTTTATACTTTGTGCTAGCTCTAAGTTTCCAAGATTACTTTGTCTTTGAAGGTAAAACAGCTTTGTTGGTGTTATTTATGATAGGTAATATCATCGCCTTTTTAATTTATCAATGGCTTATTCGCAGACCTGCAGAGCGAAAATTAAAACTCAGAGCGGAAATCCAGGGTTTTAAAATGTATCTCGGTGCTGCAGAAGAAAGACAATTGCAGCATTTCAATCCACCGGGAATGACTCCGGAAATTTTCGAGAAATACCTACCCTATGCCATTGCTTTGGATGTAGAAGGAATTTGGGGAGATAAGTTTGACAACTTCCTGAAAAGGTCCACTTTGGCACCATCTGAATATCATCCTCATTGGTACAACCGTCCGATCACATCTATGGGAAGTTTTGGACATAGCCTCAATTCTAGCCTATCAAATACACTGAGTAGTACTTCTACCAAACCTCAAAGTAGTAGCGGAGGTAGCTGGAGTAGCGGTAGTGGTGGCGGAGGATTTTCTGGCGGCGGCGGTGGCGGCGGCGGAGGTGGAAGTTGGTAATCCACTAAAAGAAATTTTTATTTTGTCAAAGTGACACATTTGATTAGATTTAGGAATCAAACCCAATAATCTATTCAAATATGAAGCAATTAATCAAAAAGGCTAGTCTGTTAACAACAGTTCTTTTAGCAGGCATATCGACCTTAAGCTTTGCTCAAGAAAAGAAAGTCCACCCTCCTATCATAGACGTTCATGTACATGCTATGAAAGTCAATCCGGGATTTGCCAGAGATATGTGTCCTTGGTTCTTAAGCAGTATGCCTGGAAGTGGACCCAAGCAAGATCCACCGTCTTTTATTAATACAGATTGTGCAACTCCCCTTAAAGCGGCAACTTCTGATGAAGATTTTCAAAATCAGTTAATGGAAACCGCCGAGAGGCTCAATATCACATTTGTAGCAAGTGGAGATGCTGAGATTCTTCATAAATGGAAAGCTGCGGCACCCGAAAGAGTGATGCCATCTATAGGCGTAGCACCAGGCATGTCCGTAGAAGCGTTCCGAGATTCGCTATCAAATGATTTTTATGTCGTAATGGGAGAAATCGCTCCTCAATATCAGGGAATGTCCCCTAGCGACATGTCATTGGATGAGTATTTTGGAGTAGCAGAAGAACTTGGAATTCCTGTGGGCATCCACATGGGAACCGGTGGAAATGGAATGGCTAATATTTCAAGTCCCAAATATCGAGCTTCCATGGGAAATCCTTTTCTATTAGAAGACATGCTTGCAAGACATCCCCAGCTTAAAATTTGGGTCATGCATGCCGGATATCCTATGATTGATGAAATGATCGCCTTGATGGGGGCCAATGCCTATGTCTATGTGGATTTGGCAGGATTCATTTGGTCTTATCCATTGGCGGAAATTCATATGTATTTGGAAAGATTGGTACAGGCTGGCTTTGGAAAGAGAATTCTTTATGGAACAGACTTGATGATGTGGCCAAAACTATTGGAAACATCCATAGGCGTGATCGAAAATGCGAACTATCTATCTGAAGATCAGAAAAGAGATATATTCTTCAATAATGCAGTTAGGTTTTTTAATCTGGACCCTAATGATTTTGAAGGAATCGAAAAATAATAAACTACCCTAGCTACTAATCAGAAATCCTTTGGAAGTGTTTTCCAAAGGATTTTTTTATTTCTATCTATTTATCTTCAAACTGGCAGGTACTGGACTCAGGTAGGTAAATCAATTGAAGATTTTCTAAATCACTAATTGAAAAATTAGGATCTTCAATTTCCTCTCCTTGGCAATTAAAAAAAACGGGAACCCAATAGCATGAAGGACAGCAATTTCCCACATACAAGTAGGTATTCCCTTCAAAAGTTCCACTTCTGATATAGCTATACTGCCTACCAAAATCTGAATTTTCAATCCCTTCGATAGTCGATTTTATCCAGGCATTTTCTTCTGTCGGATTAGAGGATCCACAGATCAAAATAGGATCCACATCTTCTTTGCAGGAAGCTAAAATGACACCAATTAGAAATAGAAAAAAAGTATTTTTTAGTAAATTTTTCATTTATAAATAGAATTAAAGTTTCAACTCAAGCATTCAATCAATTTCAAAAAATCAACAATGATTTCATCGACAATTTCATAAAAGCAAGCCATTCCGTTTTTCACTTTACGGTCAAACCATATGGATTGCTACAGACCAAATCTTCAAGGCAGAAAAATATAATTCCGAGAGAAATAAATAAAATGCTAACCTATCCCCTTAAAGACCTCATTTTCCAAATCATTCACTTAATTTTTTTTTATTTTAAAAACTATAATTTTTTCTACTTGTAGCATTTAACTTAAACCTTTCGTAGCTGTTTAATAAAAGGACTTTTTAAAAAAATTACGGTCATCATGAAACCACTTATTCGTAAAAACCAATTTCTCCTGATAATTGTATGCGCTTTATTCTTCGGCGCATGTCAAGACGAAGTCACTTCAACTTATACCTATCGCACCATGTATCCTGTTTATTTGGAAATGAGTGACATTAGGGCCCGAGTTTATTCCACAGTTGAAGCTCAACCCTTAGAAAGCCCGGGGAAAATATACATTTATGGTGATTACCTTTTAGTCAACGAGCCTACCAAAGGGATTCATATTTTAGATAATTCAAATCCCAAAAATCCAGTGAATCTAAGCTTTATTCCAATTCCAGGAAGTATGGATTTGGCGGTAAACAACGGCTTTCTTTATGCTGATAATTACGTCGATTTGCTTGTATTCAATATTCAGAATCCGAATAATATCCAGCTTGTAGAGCGCGTCGAAGACGTTTTTGCACAATTATATGGTCATGATACTGGTCAAATTATCACATTCAAGGATACTGTCATCACCAGTGAGGACCCATATTATGGGGGCTGGGGCTGTCCAAACTGCATGGCATTCAACGATGCTCTTTCCTTTTCTTCCAATTATTCAGCAGCTTCCCAAAGCTATGGAACGGGCGGTTCCATGGCACGATTCACCTTAATGAATGGACATTTGTATACCATAGATAATCTCTCTTTGAGAGTATTTGATGTGAGAAAAGCCCAAGAACCAAACTACCTTAAAGAAATGGAAGTTGGCTGGGGGATTGAAACAATCTTTCCCTTCCAAGGAAAGCTCTTTTTAGGATCCAATAGAGGAATGTATATATACGATGCCTCTACCCCTAGTACGCCTGAATTATTGTCTGTTTTTGAGCATATTCTTTCATGCGATCCAGTTGTTGTTAATGAAAAATTTGCATTTGTAACCTTAAGAAATGGTAATGTATGTTGGAATGGAGCCAATGAACTACAGGTGATTAATATTGAAAATCCTTCTACTCCATATTTAATGAAGTCCTATGAAATGCTTAATCCTCATGGTTTAGGTTTGGCAGGTGACTACCTTTATGTGACCGAAGGAGAACATGGGTTGAAAAGTTTCAATGTAAGTGATGTTCTAAAAATCGATGAAAACCAATTGGAATTTTTGACTAATCAGAAATCAGTTGACTTGATTCCTGGTCCCAAATCTTTGATTGTAATAGGGCCTGATGGGATTTGTCAATATGATTATTCCCAACCTGATGCTCTTGAAAAATTAAGCTGCATTCAAGTCGAGCAACCCATAGCCTTTTAATAGCCTAATATGATTTCAGGACGCATATTGATCCTTTTATTAGGGGTATTTATTTTGACATTTGAGACTTTTGGACAAGATCATCCTTATTTCATGCAAACCGAGGCAGGGATTTTATTGGGAGATTCAGAATACGAAAGCAATGAAATTTTTGATAGAAAAGGCTTTACTTTTCACACTTTTCATGGAGTACATTTGACTTCCAAACATGTCCTTGGATTTTCCTTAGGAGTGGATAGATATAAAAATTTCACCGTCGTACCGATTGCAGTGGGATGGAGAGGTTTTCTTGGAAAAAAAGAAAATAGCAAACTGTTCTTAGCGATGGATTTGGGTGCTGGAGGTCCTGTATCTCAGGAAGCTTTTGAAAGCGAATGGCAGGAATACAGATATAATGCCGGTTTAATGTTTAATCCATCTGTGGGATTCAGGTTTCCTTCTAAAAAAGGCAAAACAGCCCTTTCAATTACATTGGGTTATAAGCGACAGGATTTTTCCTTCATTTATGGTGAAAAATCGAGAGCAATAACTCAAACTGGCGTTTCTTCATCAGGATCTGTTGTACCTCGAGGTTACAATTCCTATTCTAAAACCAAATACCTCTATCATAATCTTAGCCTGAGAATGGGGATCATGTTATAGGCAAGGGCAAAATGAACAGCTCCCCAATTGCATCTCTTAAAAAAGTAACTTTCCTAATTGCATATCCCATATATTTTTGAATTCAGCGAAATTTTAGGAATTTGCCAGCCATGAATTCGCCCAACGAACTGGATTCAATCCAGCTAAATTTTTCACAAAACGACCTTCTTCTACTTAATCTTGCCCTAGCTCTTATCATGTATGGAGTTGCTTTAGATTTAAGATTTGAGGATTTTAAATACCTGGCAAAAAACCCAAAAGCTTTCTTTTTGGGAGTTTTCTCCCAATTTATACTTCTTCCTTTTTTGACCTGGGCCTTGATCTCGATCATTCAACCTCCTCCAAGTGTGGCTCTTGGAATGTTTTTGGTAGCTGCTTGTCCAGGAGGAAATGTATCAAATTTCCTAAGTAGCTATGCGAAAGGAAATGCGGCACTATCAGTCAGTCTTACAGGGTTTTCGACGCTATTTTCCATCATTAGCACACCTCTCAACTTTGCATTGTGGGCTGGATTATATGGACCTACTTCCACTCTCCTTCAGGAAATCAGTCTAGACATAGCAAATGTCTTCATGACTGTTGGACTCATTTTGGGAATCCCATTGATATTGGGAATCCTAACAAGAACATTTGCCACAAAATGGGCCGAACGATTTAAGAAAATCCTACAGCCATTGAGTTTGGTCATCTTTGCAGCATTCATTGTATTGGCTTTTGCAGGAAACTTTGATATTTTTCTTCAATATATAGGGAAAATTTTTCTTTGGGTTTTTGCACATAATCTAGTGGCCTTAGGAGCTGGTTTTCTGACAGCTAAAAGCTTCAAACTTCCTTTGCCAGATGTCAAAACACTGACTATCGAAACAGGAATTCAAAATTCAGGATTGGGGCTCGTTTTGATTTTTACTTACTTTGAAGGCTTGGGAGGAATGGCTGTCATTACAGCCTTATGGGGGATTTGGCATCTAATATCTGGAATCACCATTGCCAGTATATGGAAATCTAAAACATGAAAAACCTGATTAATTTTATTCTGAGATTTCTGGTCAAAATTGCTTTGCATGGATATTTCAGAAAAATCATTGTTACCGGTAAAAAGAATATTCCATCAGGAGTCCCTGTCATCTTGGTAGCCAATCACCAAAATGCACTAATTGACCCTTTACTCTTAGCTACTCACACCAAGTTAAATCCTTGGTTTCTGACTAGGGCAGCAGTATTTAAAAATCCTTTTGCTGCCAAGATCCTTCATTTGATCAGGATGCTTCCTGTATATCGGGTAAGGGATGGTTTTTCCACTATTCAGCAAAACCAAAAAACTTTTGAAGCAACTTATGAAGTTCTTAAAAAAAATGGGGCTGTGATCATCTTTGCTGAAGGAAGTCATAGCGTAGTGAGGAATGTCAGAACCTTGAGTAAAGGTTTTACCAGAATGGCTTTTGGGTTGAAAGAAAAATACCCAGCCTGTGAACCTGTTATCTTACCGGTTGCTTTGGAATATAGTGCCCACAAGCACTCAGGAAGTTTGGTTCGCATTACTTTTGGAAAAGCTATCCCGGTCGATATGCCCGCTTCAAAATCCGGACTTTTAACCAAGACAGTGGAAAAAACACTTAAAAGCATGGTTGTTGAGATTCCTGATGAGCATTATGAGGAGAATTTAAATTCCATTTTGGAAGCTGGAGTAGATGTAACTTCTAAAGAAGCTGTCGATACCTTTTTGAAAGAAGGCATAGTTACTAAAGAGGTTTCCGATCCATCAGGAGTTAAAAACAAATTGATGAAAATTTTCAATTTTCCATTGTATTGGATTTGGCTTTGGATCAGTCCCAAAATTCAAGACCGGGTTTTCGAGTCTACTTTTAAATTCCTTATCGGTTTTTTCTTAGGGCCTATCTGGTTTTTGATGCTGTTTTTATTGGCCTTGAGTTCTCCTTTAGGTTCTTGGGCTTTGGCTTTTTTAATCATGTCCTTTATAACTATTCTTTGGAACAAAAGTCCTCAAGAATAAAGTAAAACCACCAAATATTATTTGGGGATTGTTTAACTTTGAGAGTAACGAACAAACCCAAAAATAACAAATCATGAGTGAAGACTTTCTACCCATCAATGGGACGGATTATGTAGAGTTGTATGTTGGAAATGCAAAACAGGCAGCACTTTTTTATCAATATGCCTTTGGTTTTGAATTGATTGCCTATTCAGGTCCAGAAACTGGAGTAAGAGATAGAGCTTCCTACGTACTCAAGCAAGATAAAATCAGATTAGTACTGACTTCTGCCCTTCAAGAGGACCACTATATCGCTGACCATGTGAAGCGACACGGAGATGGAGTCAAAGTATTGGCCCTTTGGGTCGATGATGCTGAGAAGTCCTGGTATGAAACCACTTCCAGAGGAGCGGAATCTGTCGATGAACCCAAAGTACTGAAAGACCAATTTGGTGAAGTAAAAGTAGCTTCTATCAAAACGTATGGTGAAACGATCCACACCTTTGTAGAGAGAAAAAATTATTCAGGAGTTTTCCTTCCAGGTTACATTTCCAGAAAAAGCACCTATCAATCCGAGTCCATCGGACTTAAATACATTGACCACTGCGTTGGAAATGTCGAGTTGGGCGAAATGAACCATTGGGTTGATTTCTACGAGAAAGTGATGGGATTCAAGCTATTGATTACGTTTGATGACAAGGATATTTCTACTGAATATTCTGCCTTGATGTCCAAAGTCGTATCCAACGGAAATGGGTATATCAAATTCCCGATCAATGAACCTGCCGAAGGCAAGAAAAAATCTCAAATCGAGGAATACCTTGAATTCTATAACGGTCCAGGAGTACAGCATATGGCCATTGCCACTGACGATATAATTCACACTGTCGGAGAATTAAGAAGAAGAGGAATTGAATTTCTAGAAGTTCCTCAAACTTACTATGATGATCTTTTGGATAGAGTTGGGAAAATAGATGAAGATCTCCAGCCACTCAAAGATTTGAATATTCTGGTGGATCGAGATGACGAGGGGTATTTGCTTCAGATTTTTACCAAACCGCTACAGGATAGGCCTACACTCTTCATTGAAATTATCCAGAGAAAAGGAGCTACATCTTTTGGAAAGGGAAATTTCAAAGCCCTATTTGAGGCAATAGAACGAGAACAGGAGCTAAGAGGCAACTTATAAAGCTCAAAGCCGACCCCAGTGTCGGCTTTTTTTATTTATCTTTTGGAAAAGATCCGAAAGCCATGAAGCATTTTCTAAATATTATTTCAGCATTGATTAAGGGAGGCATCTTTTTTTTGCTCCCTATTATTTTATTGATCGTTCTTTTGGAGCGAGCAATTCATATGATCCAACCCCTATCCCATCAGATTCAATCTTTCCTTGGAATAGAAAACAACCGTATTTTCACACCTTTTTTGGTTTCTCTCTTATTGGTTTTATTTATCTGTCTCATAGCGGGATACATTGCACAACGAGGCTTGGGAAAAAGAATGATTGAATGGATTGAAGATCATATTCTTGTCCTTTTCCCAGGATACAAATTGATGAAAACCACATTTGAGCAAAGAGCTGGAATTGCTCAAAACCATAATTTCCCAGTCGTATTGGTTCCTATAGATGGATGGATGATGGCTTTTTTGGTAGAAGAATTAGAAGAAGACAAAGTGTTGGTTTTTGTACCAGGATCCCCGGAGACTTGGAGCGGAAATTTGATCATTTTTGATAAGGCCAAAATCAAAAAAACCGACCTAACCCAGCACGAGGTGCATAAGATTGGTCGGTCTTTGGGAATTTCAAGTTTCGAAACCCTGAAAGGGAAAATTAAAATTTAATTCCTATCATCTGTAAAGTTCTTGATGCAGTTTTTTCAAAGCATCAAAATCAAATTTATATACTTGTCTGTCATAGGTCATCATGCCATTGACTTCTACTTCCACATCGGTGGTTTGAGTATAAACTGCCGCAGCTAAACCCATTGGAATCAACTTTCTCAAGTCTTCCATCAACAAGTTATAGCGAGCAAAAAGCTCCTGCTTATTAGCAAAACTTTGATAACCCCAGTTGTCTTTTTCCTGCCAGGTGTGATCTTCTACAGGGAGACCTAATCCACCAAATTCACCCAAAACCATAATCTTATTGGCTCCAAAAACCGATGGATCGGGCATCACAGGGTCTGGGTAATTGTGCAAATCCATGATGTCTCCGACGATGTCCTGACCTTTCATTTCAAAGTTTCCACCACTTGCAGAGTTGATTAGTCTAGAATCATCTTCTAATCTTGTCAAATTGACAATCTCTGTAGTTTTAAATTGGCCCCAAGCCTCATTGAAAGGAACCCAAACAACTATTGAAGGGAAGAATTTGAACTCACGAATGATTTCTTTCCATTCAGTTTTAAAAATCTCCTCAGACTCTTTGGTCCGGTCTTTATACATGTCCTGGCGATAAACACCTGGTCTAACCTCCCAACGATTTCCCATATCGCCACTTGGCATATCTTGCCAAACTAGCATCCCTTCCTTATCGGCATGGTAATACCATCTAGCTGGCTCGACTTTCACATGCTTTCTGATCATGTTGAAGCCCATCTCTTTGGTTTTCACAATATCAAATAGCAAGGCTTCATCCGTTGGAGCAGTATAAAGTCCATCAGGCCACCAACCTTGATCCAAAGGACCATATTGGAAAAGCGGATTACCATTTAGGAAAATTCTTTGGAAACCATCTGCATCTTTACCCATTCTCACATCTCTGTAGGCAGCATAGGAATCAACTTCCTCCAAAACTTTCTTCCCATTGATCAATTTTACGGTTACATCATATAAAACTGGATTGTCTGGAGACCAAGCTTGCAAAGTTGAAAGTTTTACGGGAGCAGGCTTATTCGCTTTTGCCTTGAATGAACCAGCAGCAACTCCATCTAAACTTAAACTCACCTCTACTTCTACTCCATCTGTAGCACCCTCTATCTCAGGATAAAAAACCTGAACTCCATTTTCCCAATCAGTATTTGAGTAAATCGATGCTAGATAAGTTTGAGGAACTTGCTCAATCCATACCGTTTGCCAGATACCGGTGACTGGAGTATACCAGATCCCATGTGGCTTTTGGATTTGCTTTCCTCTTGGTTGAGGTCCTCCATCACTTGGATCCCATACACGAACTCTTATAGTTTGCTTCTTTCCAGAAACTAATTGATCTGTGATATCATAAGAGAATCCGTCAAAACCACCTTGATGAACACCAACAGAAGTTCCGTTGACCCAAACTTCAGATTCCCAATCAACTGCTCCAAAATGAAGGATAACACGGTTTTTACCAGGTTTTGAACTCAATTCAAACTCCTTTTCATACCAAAGCTCCATATCAGGTCCTACTTTTTTTTGAACACCTGATAGATAAGATTCTACAGGAAAAGGAACCGTAATTGATCCGGCAAAACCAATTTCGGGAATACTTCCTTTTGGTAGAATTGTGTAATTCCATTGACCATTTAGATTCTGCCAATTTTCGCGTACTAATTGAGGTCTTGGGTATTCTTGAAGTGGCGCCTCAGGATTCATATCCTGAGTCCAAGGTGTAACCAATTTTGCTTCTTGGCCATACACCGCTGTCCCTGCCAACATCAACAGGGAAAAAACTAGTTTTCTCATAATAATAGGTTTAATGAAAATCAAACCAAAGTACAATAGGGTCTTTGACTAAATCCCTATTTTGGGAGCCTTTTTCCTTGAATGAATTAGGACTAATCGGCTCCGAAGGTCGACTTGGGTTTGGTAAAGAATAGAAAAGAAAATTTAAATTAATATTTGAGGAAGTCCCTGTTTCTTCTTGATCAGAAATAATTCTAAAATTCGATTGAGGAGTTTCAGTCATTACCCCAACCTCAACTTCTTCAAATTCCAGATTCAAAGTACTAAAACCTTCCACTTCTAAAACTCCGTTTTTATCATTTTTAGGTTCAAATGAGTATTCACCTAGTTCATGGATCGAGTTCTTCCAATTAACATACTTGATACCATCATCTTGAAAATCAAATCCCAAACCAAGAAATTCCTGATTTTTCAATTTATCTCCCAAAGCCTCCAATTTCAATCTTCCATCTCCGAAAACTGTCCAAATCAAAGAAATGGATTCTGGACTGTAAAAGGACCTAATTTGAATAGATCCGTCCTTCATTCTCTTCCAGGTAAAGTTTTTGAATGAGCTTTCAAGTCCCTCAATCTTGGGGATTTGAGAAAAAGGGAGTACATGCATCCCAACTTTTACCTTTTCCAGGTTTCCATTGGCTTTCTCAAATACAAAGATTTTATGGTCGACACGAATTTGAAAATCCACCGTTGATTCTCTCACACTTATAGGACCTGAAGAGAAAAGATCTGTTTCATTTATTGGAATTAAATCCAATAGGAATGTCAAGAGAATAAACTTAAGAGCAACTTGTACTAGTTGAATCATTTATTTTTGGGCAATTGAATCCACTAATATTCAATTTTATCTATCCATTTAAAAATCAGAGGGTAAAAAAGGCTTCCAAAAGAATGTGGTTTTTTGATGAAGATGAAATTCACCTTAAGAGTGGCAAATAACTACATTTTCCATATCTTAGAATCAAGCTTAATTTTTATTCCTATGAATTCAATAGACCCCACTATCATGGTGAGAGCCCAGGCATGGCTCGATGGAAATGTAGATCAAGATACGAAAGATGCCATTCAGAAATTAAAAGATGAAAACCCTGGAGAACTTGTAGATTCCTTTTACCAAGATTTGGAATTTGGAACAGGAGGACTGAGAGGATTGATGGGAGTCGGTACCAATAGGATGAATATCTATACTGTTGGAATGGCTACTCAGGGTTTAGCAAATTACCTTTTAAAGTGTTTTCCAGGTCAGGATATTTCTGTGGCTATCACGCATGATAGTAGAATCAACAATACTGTTTTTGCAACAGCTACCACGGATGTATTGACTGCTAATGGAATCCGAGTTTATTATTTCCGAGAAATGCGTCCAACCCCAATGCTTTCTTTTGCAGTTAGGCATTTTGGATGTAAAAGTGGTGTAATGATCACAGCTTCTCACAATCCAAAAGAATACAACGGATACAAAGCTTATTGGGAAGATGGTGCCCAAGTAGTAGCTCCACATGATAAAAATATCATTCAGGAAGTGAAGAAAATCACTTCTTTTGACTTGGTCAATTGGGATAAAAATGATGATTTGGTAACTTATATAGAGGAAGACTTCGATCAAATCTATTTGGAAAAAGTAAAAGGCCTAAGTCTTTCTCCAGATGCTATCCAAGCAAATAAAGACATGAGCATTGTCTTCTCTCCGATTCATGGTGCTTCTGGAAAAATGGTTCCAGCTGCTTTGAAGGCCTTTGGATTTGAAAATGTTCATGTGGTAAAAGAGCAAGCAGAACCAGACGGAACATTCCCAACTGTAATCTATCCTAACCCAGAAGAAGCTGAGGCTTTGACCATGTCAGTTGAGTTAGGAAAGAAAGTAAATGCAGACCTTATTCTTGCCTGTGACCCCGATGGTGACCGATATGCTGCTGTTGTCCCAAATGAAAAAGGTGAATTTGAGTTATTGAATGGAAACCAAACTGGTACGCTCCTTACTTACTATCTATTGAATAAGTGGAAAGAAGCAGGAAAACTTGATGGGAAACAATTCATGGTCAATACCATTGTTACAACCGAGTTGATCAATCGACTTGCTGAAGGTTTTGGAGTGAAATGTTTCAACGTCTTGACTGGATTTAAAAATATCGCAGCCATCATCAGAGAACTCGAAGGAAAAGAAACCTTTATCGGAGGTGGAGAAGAGTCCTATGGATACCTAGTGGGTGATTTTGTAAGAGATAAAGACGGTGTCAGTGCATGTGCAATGGTGGCTGAAGCCATTGCCTACTATAAAACTCAAGGTAAATCTGTTTTTGATGTTTTAGCTGAAGTCTATAGCGAATTCGGATTCTATAAAGAAGCTTTGATTTCTGTTACCAAAAAAGGGAAAGACGGTGCCGAGCAAATTCAAGCATTGATGATGGATTTTAGACAAAACCCACCAAGAGCTATGAATGGAGTCCCTGTTGAGCGTATTTTGGATGTAAAAGAAGGTACAGAGAAAAATGTAAAAACCGGAAACGTAGACAAATTACCATTGGATTCATCCAACGTCATGCAATTCTATCTTGAAGATGGCAGTAAAATCTCTGCAAGACCATCTGGTACAGAGCCAAAAATCAAGTACTACTTCTCGGTAAGCACACCTTTGGAAAATACATCCGATTATAGAAAAGTAGAGGCTGAATTGGTTGAAAGAATCGAAGGACTTAAAAGATACTTCTCCTAATTTCAAACTGAATAAAATATGAAAGCAACACTCAAAAGGTGTTGCTTTTTATTTCAATTAATCTTTTCCCAAATGAATCAAAGCTTCTCCTACATTGATGACGGGCAGATTATTGATGCCAATGATATACCCATTGGAAGGAGCTTTGACAGGAATTTTCACTTGTCCATAAGGATCAGAAATTCTCGCCAGTACCTGCCCTTTTTTAACTTGATCTCCCAATTTAACTGAGGAATTAAATATACCTGATGCTCTGGCCCTTACCCAATCACTTTGTTTCAAAATGACGGTCTCCTTTTTTTCCGTGCTTTCAGATATCATCCCCAAATAATGAAGCAATCTTTTTGTTCCAGCCACTCCTTCATCTGTCGAAAGTTCATCAATTCTCATCGACTCTCCACCTTCAAAAACTAAAATATGTTTCCTCGCTTTAAAGGCAGCTTTTCTAAATGATTTATCGATCATCTTAGAATTGACTACAAAATGAGTCCCAAATGCATTAGCCAATTCGACTGCTTTTTTATCCGCAAAATCTACACGTATCTGAGGTTGATTGGTCAACATTCGCCCACCGGTATGAAAGTCAATTCCATAATCAATATTCGGAATAATTTCTTCATTGATAATGTAAGCGATCCTACCGGCTAAAGAACCTTTTTTTGATCCAGGAAAACTTCGATTCAAGTCCCTTCCATCGGGAAAAGTTCTACTATTGGATAGAAAACCATAAATATTCACCAAAGGCATGATGATCACAGTTCCTTTCAAAAGCTCTAATCCATGATCTAATTCCTCCAAAACACGTCTAGCAGTAACAATTCCATTGATTTCATCCCCATGAACACCACCACTAACCAATACCACCGGTCCGGGCTCTTTGGAAGATCGAATGAATATTGGCAAGTCGATTAAAGTATGAGTCGGAAGCTTAGCAATAGGAATTTCAATATTGACTGCCTGCCCTGGTCGGATCTTTGTTCCGTTAATTTGAATTTCTCTCATAGAATCGAAAGGGAATTTATATTTCTTATTCGGGCAAATCTTACTTATTTCGCATCGACTAATTGGCTATGAAGATACAAGAAAACATTTCCTTAAAACCTTATAATACTTTTGGCATTGATAAAAATGCAAGATTTTTTACTGTTGCCGAATCAGTTGAAAATTTTAAAGAAGCACTCATTTTTTCAAAGGAGAAGAAAATTCCTGCAATCATTCTTGGTGGCGGAAGCAATATTCTTTTGACAAAAGATCAAGATGCCCTCATAATTAAGAATGAAATCAAGGGAATAAAAGTCACCAAGGAGTCCGAAAATGAAGTTTTTGTAGAGGTTGGTGCTGGAGAAAACTGGCATGAATGGGTCTTATACTCAATTTCTCAAGGTTGGTCTGGAATAGAAAACCTTTCCTTGATCCCTGGGACAGTTGGCGCATCTCCCATGCAAAATATTGGTGCATATGGGGTTGAGATCAAGGATGTTTTTCATTCTTTGAAAGCTTTGAATCGAGAAACACTGAAGCTTGAAGATTTTGATTTTGAAACCTGTAATTTCGGTTACAGGGAAAGTGTTTTTAAAAATAAACTCAAAGGAAAATATATCATTTGCGAGGTTACTTATAGATTATCCAAGCAACCTGAATTCAATATATCGTATGGGGCAATTCAAGAAACGTTAAAGGCTCATGGAATTGAGGAGCTCAGTACCAAAGCGATTTCTGATGCGGTGATTGAGATCAGACAATCAAAACTACCAGATCCAGCCCAAATTGGTAATTCAGGCTCATTTTTTAAGAACCCCACTGTACCTGCAGAACAATTTGAGAAATTAAAAGAATTATACCCCACACTACCGGGATACCCTAATGAAAATGGCGTCAAATTAGCTGCAGGCTGGTTAATTGAGCAAACCGGATGGAAAGGGTATAAAGAAGGATCAATTGGAGTTCATGACAAACAAGCATTGGTCTTAGTAAATCATGGTGGTGGTGATGGAGCTCAAGTGGCAAAGCTTTCTGAGAAAATACAAAAATCAGTTTTTGAGAAATTCAATGTGAAGCTAAGCCCTGAAGTCAATTTCCTCTAAATCAGATGATCATTTACTTCGACTTCTTTCAAATACCTATCAACCTGAACCCCAAATTTCCTTAAGAAATCAACTCCTTCGTCCGATCCTATTCCTTTGTATTCAGCATAGGAAAAGAGATAAACAACTTTGGTAATTCCCATCGAAAAGATGATTCGAGCACAAGCTAGGCATGGAGCTAGTGTCACATATAATGTCGAACCTTCAACTGAAGTATTATTCTTCACAGCATAGAGAATTGCATTTTGCTCAGCATGGAGAGCAAGAGAACAACTTCCTTTGCTATCTCGAGCACATCCATGATCAGGAAATTCCACATCACAATTGTGAGTTCCAGCTGGGGGACCATTATAACCTATGGAAATGATTCTAGTTTCTTTTGTCAGCACTGCACCAACATGCTTTTTGATACAATGTGAACGCTTGGCAAGATTAACTGCCAACTCCATAAAAATATCGTCAAAATCAGGTTTACTCATCTATTCAAATTTTGTTCAAAAATAGCACATGCAATTCAGCATGAAATAGAAAACTCAAAATATCCTACCAAAACACAACGTTTAATATGAAATTCAACCTTGTAAATCCTTATTCGTTTTATAAGGTATTGCCCCATTTATAATAAATATGAACAAATTCACCCTCCCCTTTCTATTCTTCGCCTCATTGATTTTGTTTTCTTGTAGCTCCATAGAGATTTTTAAAGAAAACACAGAAATACCAGCAGCTAAACCTTATAATTCATTTGTGATTATCAATCAAGAGGTGAACATGAGGGGTTTTTCAGCACAGTACCTTGATGAAAGGGTCCAAGAGAAGCTTAAAGCTTATTTGGAAAGCCAAGGAATGGTTTATGATAAAATGGAGCCTGACCTAGTGATTCGATATACTTCTAATGAGGATCAAAGGCAGAGAGAAGTAAATAATTACAATAATCCTTATCCATATTGGGGATATCGAGTTTGGGACCCCTTTATGTACAATCCTTACATGAACAATTATGGTAGAAGAACCGATAATTACGAATTGCTTCAAGTCATTGTTGATTTCATTGATCCTAAAAAGGACAAATTCTTAATGACATTAACAGGAGTTACAGAAGTATCCAGCCCAAAATCAAAGGAGAAGAAAGTACTGAAAGCCACTGAAAAAATTCTGGAGAGATTTAGCTCAGAGTTAAATACTAGTCAATAAAGGGTAATCCAATCATTTTGTCATCGTTTTTGCATCAAACTGTTAGAGGTAAAATCCTCTCATTTAGCTTCTTCAAATTTTAAGGGTCATTTATTTCAGATTAAACTCCCCTTTGAAAAATGTTACTAATCTAAGTTTATTAACAGATCAGTTTTATACCATTAAATCTATTGTACTGATACCTAAGGAAGAGTCTCAATAAAATGACAGTATCGAATTGTACTTTATTGGCAAAATATTTGCGAAGTATCAAAACTATACTACTTTTGTAGTAGCTTAAATGTATTTCAGTAGCAAATATTTGCATTTTGATGTTAACCATTGTACTCATTGACGATGATCCGATCAGCACATTTGTGACGGAGAAACTAATAACGAAAAACGTTAAGGAGCCATGTCAATTCTATAAATATCAAAGTGCCAAGACAGCACTCAATGAAATTTACGATATAAGACCTAATTATCTTTTTTTGGATTTAAACATGCCTGAAATGACAGGTTGGGATTTTTTAGATCATTTTGATTCCCAAAAGAATGAGGCTGAAATCTACATATTGAGTAGCTCTGTTGATGAAAGGGACATAAACAAGGCAAGCAAATACCAAGTCGTAAAGGATTACCTATCTAAGCCTTTAATAAAAAAATACATTAAAAATATATTCAATTGACCTGATTTTCGGTTTTTTTTTTGTCAAAAATGGTTTCATTTGATTCCATAACTAGAGCTTTTCCATTGACCCAATCTGTTTTGGCGACAGTTAGATAAATAATTTTAAAATCACTGAAATTTCTTCAGAAACAAACGCTATAAAGACCTGATTCTCTAACTTTTACAAAAGAACAATTTCAAAGAGTAAAAAAATGAAAAAAAATTAGCCTTCAGTGTATTGAGCAAATTGAAATTTTATTTTAATTCGTATCGTTCAACCGTAATACCCCTTATAATAACACTATGGAGGATTTTGAAGAAGATTTCGACGAATTTGACGACTTCGAAGATGAAAATGAATTCGATTCAGACTTCGAAGACGAGTATGATCTCGATGAAGACAATGAATTTGTAGATGACAACATCATGGACTTCGACGAAGAGGATGAATTTGATGAGGATTTCGAGGATGACTTTGACGACGATTTAGGTTAAATATTTCATTTGCTTAGTATTCAAAGTTGGTATTTTCCTGCTTTGAAAGTATCTTCGGGCATTCTAAAAAGTCACACATCAAATTAACTATGATTCTACTAGATATTTTCAGCTCTCCTATTGCTTCTGGTGCTCAATTATTTCTTCTAATTGTATGTATACTCATAGGCCTAGGCGCAGGTATTTCTGCAATTGATGTGAGAAGCACTTTCTCAAAGAGCAAAAAAAGTAACCATTGATCCAAAATCATAAAGATTAAAGGAGGCCAGAAGCCTCCTTTATTACTTTAAATTCAGTTTTTTCATAGTCTGTTTTAATCCCTTTAATGCCTGATTTCTAATGTCTGGCTTTTTAAAATTCAAATCGGGAAGCTGAATAAATTGAGTGAAGCCAGCACTCTCCCCTTCTTCTCCCGAACTCAGCAACACAGTCCTTTTCTGATATTTATTAGCCAGTTGTAATAATTCATAACATGCTTTTCCTTCTTTTGATTGGTTGTCGAATTTACCTTCTGCAGTAATAATCAAATCAGAAGATAGGATTAAATCTTGAATCTGAATTTTTTCAAAAAAGTAAGGCGCTCCAAATTCTATTTCTACAGGAAAAAAAGCAGATAAACCAACAGGAATTCCTCCTGCTGCCCCATATCCTTCTTGATCCACAAATTGTTTTTTTGCTTTATGAAATAGGATGTCGATACTGGATTTTGCGTGGGATTCAAATTGATTAAACTCATGCTCTTTTAGTCCTTTTTGAGGACCAAAAACAGGAATAGCTCCATTCCTTCCAAAAAATGGATTTTTGACATCACATAATAAGCGAAAATTAATATCAGGAAATGGAACGGGTAATTGAATGTGCTTAAATTCAAGCATCATCGAATCTGAGAAAGGGTTAATTTCTCTACCTTTTTGATTCAAAAAATGAAAACCTAAACCTTGTAAGATTCCAAGTCCCAAGTCTACGGTGGCACTTCCTCCCAAGCCTATCACAATGTTTTTGGCTCCTATTTGAATTGCCTTTTTGATCAAAAGACCTGTTCCATATGTGGATGTGTTTTTTGGTGACTTTAACTCTTCTTCTAAATCCCCCAAACCGGAAACAGTAGATACATCAAGCAAAGCTGTTTTTTCTTTATCATCGAAATAGAAGAATCCAGCCTTACTCCTACCAACAGAGTCCAAACTCCATGAATTAATCTGAGGAAATGCAAAATACTCTCCCAATAAAAAACAAGTTCCATCACCACCATCTGCAATGGGAACTACCTGTGTTTCAATTCCTGGAAATTTTTCCTGAATAAAAGATTGAATAATTGCTCCAGCTTCAATAGCTGTTAATGTTCCTTTTAAAGCATTTGGAGCAATTAATACTTTCATCTTTCAGCTTTGATTCTTGCAAAATATTCCTTAGCTGCTCCTTTTACTTTCGGTGCCAAATAGATAGTGGAAATCATCGTTGGAATAGCCATAATAGCATACATCCCATCTACAAAACTAACCACTACATCAAGTGAAATCACTGCTCCAATTGCAATTGTAATTAGATAGAAATAATTATAATAATCCGCCTTATCTGCACCAAATAAGTAATTGAAGCATTTATGTCCATAATAAGAGTAAGTAAACATCGTGGAGAGAGCAAAAATCAACACAGCAGTCATCAACAAATACCTACCAATCCCAGGAAGAGCCAAGTCAAAGGCATGTAAGGTCAATCTAACTCCATCGGCTTCTGTACTTTGCCAAACCCCTGTTAACATAATGACTAAAGCTGTCAAGGTACAAACAACAACCGTGTCTATAAATGGGCCAAGCATGGCTATTAAACCTTCACGAATAGGCTCTCTATTTTTGGAAGCACCATGAACCATTGGAGCTGTACCGATACCTGCCTCATTTGAAAATGCAGCTCTCCTAGCTCCGATTATAATAACTGAGCCTACTGCCCCACCTGCCATTGCTTCCCCAGTAAAAGCATCAGTAATAATTTTCAACAACATATCTGGAACATCACCGATATATTTTCCGACTATAATCAAGACAGTTAGAAAATAAAGTGCAACCATAAATGGAACCAATCTGGAAGCAACACTTGCAATTCTTTTGATTCCACCTAGAATCACAAATGCTACCAAAATCATCATGACAATCCCAATGATCCATCGGAGTGTGACTGTATTTTCTATTCCAGCTGGTTCTAACATAACAGCTCTAAAAACAGCTGAAAGTTGATTTGCCTGGAAAATAGCTAGTAATCCCATTACCCCGGCGACACAAAATATAATGGATAAAAACTTCCATTTCTTTCCCATCCCTTCTTCAATCACATACATAGGACCACCCTGAACCACACCTGCAGAATCGGTACCACGAAACATGATAGCCAAGCTACAACTGTAAAATTTAGTAGCCATACCCACAAATGCAGAAACCCACATCCAAAATATTGCTCCTGGTCCACCCATATTAATAGCAATAGCAACACCAGAGATATTCCCTAAACCAACAGTGGCGGCAATGGCTGCAGATAAAGCCTGAAAAGATGTGATTTGTCCAGGCGCTAAGTCATCATCATATTTCCCTCTTAATAGACTGATCGAATGACCGATTTTTCTAAATGGTATAAAACCCGAATGAAAAAGTAATATCATTCCACCACCCATTAATAAAATCAACATTGGGGTTCCCCAAATCCAATTTGCAAAGGAAATAATTATGTCTCCCATAAAATATTTAAAGGTTTAAAACCTGCTTTTCAATTTAAATTAATGTCCATAATAGCCTCAATTTCCCCAAAAATCAAAGTTTCTTGAAGCTTTCTAAAATAAGAAAGCCCAAGTTGAGATTTTCCAACTTGGGCTAAATCATTGACTTGATATATTACCAATTGACTTTCGGTGATTTATAAAAGTCTATTCCTTCGATATCCCATCTCTTTCCTTGAACAGGAATTCTACTAGCAAAGCTCTCCCAAGATCTTCTACTTGTAGGAGTCCATGCAACCTCGGCAATTGCTGCTAAACGTGGGAAAACCAAATATTCAATATCCGCTCTATTAGTGACTGTCTCTGTCCATAAAGGAGCCTCTACCCCTAAAATATCGGATTTAGAAATCCCTTCAGTATAAGTGGCGGGGTCCCAATTATAAGCATCATCCAATTCAATAAATGCAGCCCAATGTAAACCGATACGGCTCGTAGAATCATATTGCATATCCAAATAGGCTCTTTTTGCTGGGGACATCAAGACTTTGTTCCCTTGACTTTTTGCCATTTGGGCATTGTTTGCTTTATCCCAAAACTGGGCGACATTTCCAGGTAATAATGTAGTGGTTGCGATCTCATCCCATCCAATGCTGGTTTTCCCATAACCTTTCACGATTTCTTGAACTCTCTCAACAAAATAAATATAATCGTCTTTTTTCGTGACATGAGACTCATCTCCTCCAATATGGAAGTAAGGACCTGGTGTCAAAGCGGTCAATTCTCTCACAACATCTTCAATCAGTTGATACGTAGCCTCCAAATCAGAATCAAGGGTACTGAACCCAACTTCAATACCTGTATATAACTCTGCCGCTTGCCTGTCAATATTTGATCCTGATAATAGATCTTCAGCTTTTTCGACAGATTTCACAATAGTCTCAGTATCTCCATCAGGCAAATTAATACCTGGATTTAACTCCCCGTAAGAAGCCAAAATCGCATTGGTATGTCCAGGCATATCCACCTCAGGAACAACTGTAATATACCTCTCAGCCGCATATGCTACTATTTCTGCATATTGCTCTTGAGTATAAAAGCCTCCTTCACCACCACCAACTTCTGTACTTCCACCGGTTTCAGTCAATTTTGGCCAGGATTTAATTTCGATTCTCCATCCTTGGTCATCGGTTAAATGCAAATGAAGATAGTTCAATTTCAACTCTGCCATTTGATCAATATAATGCTTGACGTCTTCTACCGGAAAAAAGTGTCTTGCAACATCTAACATAGATCCACGATATGCAAAATCAGGACTGTCAGTAATAATCCCTGCTGGGACAATCCATTTTTCAGAAACTTTTTTCCTTTCTTCTATAGAAGGAGGGAATGCTTGGATCAAAGTTTGAACGCCATAAAATAAACCAGCTTCTGATTCAGATTTTATAGTGATTTGAGAATCAGTAATGGACAATTCATATCCTTCAGAACCTGATCCATCTCCAAGCAACTCCAATTTTATAGCAGCCTCGTCTGTTCCGACTTGAATAGGAAAGCCTGTAGAAGGTCTTAATTTTTCCGCTAAATATTCTCCTATAAAAATTAGATCACTTTCTGGTCCAACCATTTGAATGGAAGTGGTAGAGGTTAATTCAAATGTTCCAGACGAATTGGAAACACTGACAGGCAGTGGAATAAGTCCTGAATCAGTTAATTTAGAAGAATCATTTTGGCACGAAAGAAGGGACAAAGAAATCCCTATTGCCATCAAAGCAATACTATTTTTCATATTAGGAAATTGGATTAAGGTAAACTTAATAGAAAATTTTAAGAATCTGATTCCGCTAAAAAAATATATTTGAGGAAGAGCAATTTTGATATTCGTGGAATAAATACATGATTTTATCAAATTCAACACTAAAAACTTCACAGAAAATCATAATTTGAGTTTTTGCAAAAGATTAATCAATAAACCATGAAAGAAAATAAAGGATCTGGTAATTCCAGAAGAGATTTTTTGAAAAGCAGCTCCCTTGCAATGGCGGGGTTTTATATAGTTCCTAGACACGTATTAGGAGGTCCGGGTTATATAGCTCCCAGTGACAAGCTTAGAGTTGCCAGTGTCGGTGTTGGTGGAATGGGAGGCGGTGACGTAAGAGGTATTTATGCATCAGGAAAAGTTGACATGATCGCACTTTGTGATGTGGACGATACCAGGGCGAAAGGAAGTCGTGAAGCCCATCCAAAAGCAGCATATTATAAGGATTACAGAGTCATGTTAGAAAAGGAAGCAAATAATATAGATGCTGTATCCGTTTCTACTCCAGACCACATGCACGCAGTTATCGCAATGATGGCTATGAAAATGGGGAAACATGTCTATGTGCAGAAACCACTTTCACACGACATCTACGAAGCTAGAATGCTCACCGAAGCAGCTGAAAAATATAAAGTAGTAACCCAAATGGGTAACCAAGGATCTTCCGGAGATGGAGTTAGAAAATTGGTAGAATGGTACAATGCAGGACTAATTGGAGAAGCAACCAAAGTATATTCTTGGACCAATAGACCAGTTTGGCCACAAGGTATTCCTTGGCCATCAACACCTATCACTCCTCCAGCTGATTTAGACTGGGACCTATGGCTAGGAACTGCTCCATACAAGGATTACGTTGGAAATCTCGTTCCATTCAATTGGAGAGGTTGGTGGGATTATGGAACTGGGGCTTTGGGAGATATGGCATGCCATATCATGGAGCCACCATTCAGAGTTCTTGGACTGGGATATCCGAAATCTGCTGAATGCTCAGTGGGTTCTGTATATACTGGAGAATTTACTCGCGGTTATTTCCCAGATAGCTGCCCACCTTCTTCTCATATCACATTGAGATTTGACAGACCCGGCAAGGATGACTTGGAGTTCCACTGGATGGATGGTGGTATTCAGCCAACTCGTCCAGAAGAACTTGCACCTAATGAAATCATGGGCGATGGTGGAAATGGTGTCATCATCGAGGGGACCAAAGGTAAAATGATGTGTGGCACCTACGGTAGAGACCCTCAATTACTTCCAACTTCCAGAACCAAGGAAGTGAGTGTTCCAATGACGGAATATAGAGTTCCTGACGGTGATGGTGGTCACTATAAAAACTGGGTTGAGGCATGTATTGGAGGATATGGATCTGAAGAATATAAGCATCTTAGTTCACCATTTAGTGTGGCAGGTCCTTTGACCGAATCAGTTTTGATGGGTAACCTTGCCATTAGATCTTATGATTATCGAGTTCCAAGAACTGGAAGTGACAATCAGTTTGATTATCCTGGACGAGGAATCAAATTGATGTGGGATGGCCCAAATATGAAGATCACTAATTTTGATCCTGCCAACCAATTTGTAAAAAGAGAATATAGAGGAGACTATTCTCTATAATTTATAATATCCCAAAAATTAAAAGAGCCCTAATCGTTTTACAATTAGGGCTCCTTTTTTAGTTCTCTATTGTTAGATCCACTCTCCTGTTTTTTGCTCGACCAACTTCAGTAGCATTCGAAGCCACAGGTCTTGTACCTCCCCATCCAGAGATTCTAAGCCGTTCAAATTCAATTCCTTTTTCGACCAAGTAATCTCTCACTGCTCCTGCACGCTCCAATGATAATGCCTTATTCAGGCCTGGGTCTCCCGCACTATCAGTATGACCATTAATACGAACTTTAAAACCACCGTTTTTGGTTAAAAAACCAACAATTTCATCCAAATATCCGAAAGTCTCATCACCTTCTAATTCAGAGGTTCCTCTTTTAAAATTTACTTTATCCAAAGTAAGACTGGAGCCTGTTTCAATTTTTGCCAACAAAATTACATTAGGCTCTTCAGAAAGTATTTGAGATGTGGATATGGTTTTTGGAAAGAAAGAAATTGCTTCAAATTTAAGTTCAGAAATACCATTTTCCTTCAATTTAGAAACCCGAATAGAATCAGAATCCATTTCTACCCAATTTCCCTGAGATAATCCAAATAGAGTGTAATCAAGAATCCTCGTTTTATTCTTTTGATCAACCAACAGCCATTCTAAAGGCTCCTCTTCAACTACTAATTCTTTTTGCTGAATTTTGACTTCAGGAACCCCTACACTGTTACCTGGAAAAATAGGAGTAATCTCCTGAACTTTCACTTGTTTCTCCTCCTTTGCTTGACTGATAGCTACTGCTTTTGGAGCCTCAAATTCTTCTGGGATTATTAATGGTTCAGGATTTTTAAAAGTCAATAAATCAGAAAAGCCATCACTATTTTGAATACTGGACCAAACTACCTCATCGCCATTGATAAAAGTTACCGTACTTTCTGATCCGGGAGAACTGATTTGCTCCCACTTTTTGGGTTGACTCCAGTTCAAAAGAGACTCGTCCAGAGCCTTTGAGATGAAGATATCTTTTCCCTGAGCTCCTTCTTGCATATTGGACGCAAAATATAAGAGCTTGGTTTCTGGATTGAAAAATGGACTAATTTCTTGGCCTGGAGTATTAATCACATTCCCCAAATGAGTAGGGCTCGACCATTGAATTATTGATTCTTTTTTGATCAAATAAATATCTTCGTTCCCTCTACTGTCTTCTCTTTTGGCTGAAAGAAAAATCAATTCTCCCCCTTTGGAAATTCGTCCAGTCACATTTCCTGATAGGTCTTCGACACCATCTACATTTATTCTTCTGAGGAAATTCCAATCAGTACCAAACTTCGAATATTGGTAAATACCGTTTTTCTCAGAATCTCTATGGTAAACCAAAAGGGTTAGCAGATCTTCCAAGCCAATGGGAAAATCATACCCTGATGTACTCAAATCTGGACGATGGATAGCCTCTGACCATTCACCATCTTCATTTTTCTTAGTCATCCAGATATCACCTGGATCTGTGACTCCTCCTACATTTCCGGGGTGAAATGCTCTTGTAAATAGTAATGTTCCATCTCCAATCCAAACTGGGTTTTGATCATCCTGCGGGCTATTTGCCCCTGAAAGGACCTGTATTTCTTGTGCTTGTACTCGATTAAAAACACAAAAAGCAAGCAGTAATGTACTGCCTGCTTTAAGTATTTTAGAATTTAAATTTCTCATAATTATTGACCCAAAACGATGGCAAATACCAGCGGGGCCACAATTGTCGCATCTGATTCAATAATAAATTTTGGAGTTTCTAATCCAAGTTTACCCCAGGTGATTTTTTCATTTGGAACAGCGCCAGAGTAAGACCCATAAGATGTAGTCGAATCTGAAATCTGACAGAAGTAGCCCCAAAGAGGTACATTATCACGCTGAAGGTCCTGATGCAACATTGGAACCACGCAGATAGGGAAATCTCCTGCAATTCCCCCGCCAATTTGGAAAAATCCAACTTTACTTTCTTCAGTTGCATTGTTTGTGTACCATTCTGCAAGGAACATCATGTACTCAATTCCACTTCTCACAGTGTGAACATTTTTCACATCTCCAGAGATAACGTGTCCAGCAAACATATTACCCAAAGTAGAATCTTCCCATCCTGGAACGATGATTGGAAGGTTTTTCTTAGCAGCTTCTAGCAACCAGCTATTTTTTGGATCGATTTGGTAGGAATCCTCTAACTTGCCTGACAATAGAATTTTATAGAAGAACTCATGTGGGAAAAATGCTTCTCCAGCTTGATCAGCTTTTACCCATTCATCCAAAATGACATCTTCAATTCTTCTCATCGCCTCCATTTCTGGAATACAGGTATCGGTCACACGATTCATATGACGATCCAATAGATCTTGCTCCTGCTCAGGAGAAAGTTCTCTATAATTTGGAATTCGCTCATAATAATCATTGGCTACCAAGTTGAAAACATCCTCTTCCAAGTTGGCACCTGTACAAGTGATGATTTGAACTTTATCCTGACGGATCATTTCTGCCAAAGAAATCCCCAATTCTGCTGTGGACATTGCTCCGGCAAGAGTGACCATCATTTTTCCACCTTCTTCCAGATGAGTTTTATATCCTTCTGCTGCATCGATCAAAGATGCTGCATTGAAATGACGATAATGATGCTTTAAAAATTCTGTGATTTTCATTTGAGTTTTTTCAATTTGCCTTCAAAAATACCCAAAAATAGGGTACAAAAAAACCCGGACTCAGCCGGGTTTTTAATCTCGTTTTTCTTGAAATTATTTCGCAGTATCTGCTGGAGCTTGACCGTATTCTTTGTTCAAACCATCGATTACAGATTTAGTCACATCCAAAGACTCTTTTCCATACCATACAGAACCACCTCTAGTGTAGCTAAGAACCAAATCCAATCCTTCAGCCTCGGCATAACCTTTTAAATAATTTTGAACTTTTTCGTAGACCTCATTGTAAAGATTAGCCTCATCTACAGAAAGTTCCTGCATCAAGTTATCTCTATAGGTAACTAAGTTTTGTTCTTTTTTCATCAATTCCTCCTGCTTGGCTCTTTGCTGATTTGGAGTCATGTTTCCACCAGACTGCTGGAAATTTGATACTTCCTGCTCAAATCCTCTAGCTCTGCTTTGAAGGTCACCTTCAAATTTCTTCCCTTTATCAGTTAGCTCTTCAGATTTTTTGATGAAATAGTCATATTTATTAATTACACTATCTGTATACACATAGGCAATTTTGTAGTCTCCAGAACTTGCAGCAGTTTCAGAGGTTGCTGCAGATTGGTTTTCTGCGGTTTTTTGATCACAAGCGTAAAAAAGTACAGATGCAAGACCTAGTACTCCGATGAATTTTAATCCCTTTTTCACTTTGAATTGATTATTGTTTACAAGGGCGCAAATATAAAGAAAGAATTGATTTTCCAAGGGAAGAGCCCCATATACAGCATTAAAATAGGTTAAGGTTTAGTAAAATATTTCTTGAGCCAACCTATAAACCTGAGAGTGGGCTTCGATTATATGACTGATTTTCTTACTGTAGCCTCCTCCCATAGAGCAAATCATTGGCAATCCCAATTCATGAACTAAGGAAAGAACAATATGATCACGCTTTTTAACACCATCCATTGTCAAAGCCAACCTTCCCAATTTATCTGAGGCTAATACATCAACTCCAGATTGATACATAATAAAATCTGGTTCAAACTTATTTAAAATCTTATCCAAAGAAGATCTCAAAGTATTTAGATACTCTTTATCAGAAGTACCGTCCTCAAGGCCTACATCTAAATCTGATTTCTCTTTTCTATGAGGATAATTTTTCGCCCCATGCATGCTAAAGGTAAAAACCGAAGAATCTCCCTCAAATATCTCCGCAGTACCATTGCCTTGATGAACATCCAAATCTATAATTAGAATATTTTCTGCAAGGCCCTTTTTTTGCAAATACTTAGCCGCAATTGCTTGATCATTCAATAAGCAAAACCCCTCTCCCCGATTAGAATACGCATGATGGGTCCCTCCTGCTATATTCATAGCAATTTTATGTTCAAGAGCGTATTTAGTGGCTTCTACAGATCCACCTGCGATCAAAATCTCTCTTTCAACTAATGCCCTACTTAAAGGAAAACCTGTAGCCCTTTCTTCAGAACGACTTAGACTCAGTTTATCTAATTTCTGCCAATAGTCTGAATCATGAGCTTCTAAAATCAAGTCCTCTGACACGGGCATTGGTGAGAAAAAATTACTCTCATTTACAGTCCCCTCATACATTAATTGCTGTGGAAGCAATTCATATTTTTCCATGGGAAAACGATGTCCAGGAGGTAAAGGGTGACAATATTCGGGGGACCAGGCAATATGAAGCATAAAAAAACGCTTGTATATTCAACAAGCGTTCAAAGGTATTGTTCTGAAAGATTTTATCAAACGTCCTCCTCTTCTGATTGAAAAGAAAACAATGTTTCATCCAAGGCAATGGTATCATCATTAAACTCTTTGATGAACTTACCAATTACAGAATCAGTAATCACATCAATATTAAGAGCTGCATCTACACCGATTCCATAATCATGGTGAGTATCAACATCGATAAATTCTTGAACCTTCACAGTTTCTTCCTCTTCGATCTCCATGATCATTTCAGTGATGAACCAGCCAATTTCTTCCTGCTCACTATTTAATGGTAGCAAATTCCCATTTTCGTCTTCTTCATATTGGATACCGTTGAAATTGGGAAACTTTTTTGCAGCTTCATGCTCAGCCAATTCGTATACCTCACTAGAATGATGTAATCTCAAGGTATAAAGAGCAGCATCATAGATTACTTCTTTACCCTCATACATTCCAATGAAGTAAAAATTCACAAATTCATCAGAATTCTCATCGTCAGGAATTAATTTATATGGCTTTCCAGAAGCACTAAGTTCCTTCTTAAGCTTTGCGATCTCAGTTGGATCAAATCCTGGATTAGTTAGTGACATAGAATTAAAAATTAGGGATAATTAGATTTCACTTGGGAAAGATAACTTTCGGAAGTGATTTACCAAGGAATATACAAGCAAAATATAAATGAGTAAAGAAAACTTAGAAAAGTTTGATGAAGAATTTATAAATTCTCTACTTAGGTCAAAAGAAGGTATCTATTTGGAATTCAAGCAAAAGGCACCTTCCAACGAGAAAATAGCTAAAACTATTTCATCATTGGCAAATACAGAAGGAGGTATTTTAATTATTGGAATTTCTGACCAACGAAGGATTATAGGAATAGATCCGGAAGAAGAAATTTTTATGATAGATACCGCCTTAAAGACATATTGCAATCCATTACCAAATATTAAAATAGAGGTGATAACTTGGATAGACCCAAATCCGAAACCCTATGAAAAAGAAGAAAAGAACCTATTAAAGGTACATATTTCTAGGTCCATAGTCCCCATCAAAGCCAAAACTAAAAATGGAGAATGGAAAATATTTAAAAGAGAAGGAGACCATACAATCACACTAATTTGAATTCAAATTGTTTCCAAAAAGTGAATTAATAATACTCAAAACAATAGCAAACAATAAGGCCCACCAGAATCCATCTACTTGAAAACCAGGGATGATTTTATCTGCAAGTAATATAACTAATGCATTAATCACCAACAGAAACAACCCAAATGTCATCAATGTCAAAGGGAGTGTCAATACAATCATTAAAGGTTTGATTGTAAGATTAATCAGAATCAAAATTGCTGCTAATAAAAAGCCTGTCACCCAGCTATCAATATGAATTCCTGAGAGAAAAAATTCAGCAATTAAGACTGAAATACCCCCTAAAATAATCTTCACCAAAAACGAAGATGCTTTGTCCTGCTTTGCCATAATTCGAAATATTTATTCCAAAATAATCGATAAATGATTTAAATCATGAAGGAACAGGGAAGCAACTTTAGACTTTGGCTTTAAAATTGGTATTTCAGGCCGTATATTTGCAAAAAATTAACCAAACACAAGTACCGAGTGATTATCATCATCTTCTTCCTTTTGCACTGGTATTTTTCCCTGTTTTGCCAGAGCTTCTTTCTGCATAGATATGCAGCGCACCAAATGTTTGTTATGACAAAATTCTGGGAAAGGTTCTTTTACCTATTCACCTGGATGTGGCAAGGTAGTTCCTATCTGTCTCCTAGAGCCTATGCTATCTTACATAGAATGCATCATGCTTACAGTGATACTCCAAAAGATCCACATAGCCCCCATCATACGGAAAACTTATTTACAATGATGTGGAAAACAAAAAACATCTACAACGATTACTTCAGTTTCAAATTAAAGCCAGAAGAACGCTTCTCTAAAGATATTCCAGACTGGAATAAATTCGACAGGTTTGCAGACAATATGGGAGTAAGAGTAGCTTGGGGTGTCTTATACGTTTTGATTTATGTATTATGTATTTCTGTTTTTGAACTACCCGGAACGCATTGGTGGATGTACTTCCTACTTCCTATTCATTTTCTTATGGGACCAGTTCATGGAGCTATTGTGAATTGGAGCGGACATAAATATGGATATGCAAACTTTGACAATAATGATAAGTCAAAAAACAGTTTGTTATTAGATTTATTAATGCTTGGTGAATTATTCCAAAATAATCACCATAAATTACCAAATAGACCAAATTTTGCTGTTAAATGGTATGAGTTTGATCCAACTTATCCAATAGTTAAATTATTACACGCATCGGGAATTATAAAATTAAAAACTACATAAATAAAAACGGGGCTAAACTAAGCCCCGTTTTTATTTCTCTAATATTCAATCAATTAAATTTTTTATAACTAAAACACATAATATATTATTAATTATTTTTTGGATATAAGGAACTAAAGCAATAATTTTCTAATAAATTAAAACTTAACACCTTATGAAACCATTAACCAGAGCTGAAGAAGAGATCATGCAAATTCTCTGGGACATTGAGAGAGGTTTTGTCAAAGACATCCTAACTCCAATGCCAGAGCCTAAGCCCGCTTACAACACCGTTTCTACTATTGTAAGAATTTTGGAAAGAAAAGGATTTGTGAGCCATAAGTCTTATGGTAAAAGTCATGAATACTTCCCTATCGTGTCAAAAGATGAATATCGAACATTCATCATCAAGAAGATGCTCGAAGGATACTTTGATAGTTCTTTCGCTAAAATGTCTCAATTCTTCAAGAATGATGAGTCTTTAAACAATAAGACCTATCAATAAGATTATTGAGAAAAACGAAAAAAAAATGCCGGGCCTGAAACCGGCATTTTTTGTTACTCCACTTCCAGCAATAATTCCTGAATAGCTTTTTCCAATTGTTGATCTATTCCTCGATCAATTTGTCCTGGCATATTTTTTACCTCATACTGTGGTCGAGTCTCGTTATTTTCTAACCACTCCCCTGCTTTATTTTTCGCAGAAATCGGAACAGCTCCCCATCTTACTCCATTTGGTAAACCTTCCCATCCAGCAAATGAACAAGTCCCAGGTGTCGGCATCCCTACCGTCTTTCCAATTCCTAAGTCTGTATATCCGCATGCGAAGCAATGTCCATCAGAATAATTTGCCTCATTAAACATGGCTAAGGTTGGTTTAGTCCATCTAGCAGTAGGCTCATAACCCACTTCCCTTGAAGCGGTAGCATAAGTCAAAAACTTATCACCCGTGAAAAACATAGCCAAATCAGCAACCAAATCTCCTCCTCCATTGAATCGGGTATCAACTATGACCGCATCTGTGTCATGATATTTACCCATCATTTCCTCATAGACATTCCGATAAGGGCCATCACTCATTCCTGGGATATGAACATAACCCAATTTCCCACCACTTTTCTCTGCAACTTCCTCCTGGTTCTTTTTCACCCATCTTTTATACAATAATCGACCTTCTTCTCCCAAACTAATGGGCTTCACTGTCAATTGTTGTGTATTTCCACCAGATGCATCAGAAACTTCAAGCAAAGTGAATTTATCGGACTTTCTGTTCAACAATTTGGCAAAGTCAACATCTGGACTAATCACTTCTCCATCGATTTTTTGAATAATCATTCCAGGAGAAATATTAAGATTAGATTTATCTAGAGGTCCTCCAGAAATGACTTCTGTGATTTTTAATCCATTTCCTTTGTGATTGTAATCCCAAAATACTCCCAAAGAAGCAGTTTCATCTGCCATTGGAATAGATCTGGAATAACGAGCACCAGCATGCGAAACATTCAATTCACCGATCATCTCAGAGATCATTTCAGCAAATTCATAATTATTACCAATATGAGGTAAGTACTTCTGATAGTCTATTCTGGACTGCTCCCAGTCTACTCCATGCATATCTGGTGTGTAGAAAATCCCTTGGGTTCTCTGCCAAACGTGATCAAATAAGTGAGCCAACTCAGCATCCTTATCAAATGTCATTTCGCCATTGATCTTGATGGATTCACGCTTCATGGATTCAGGATTGATTTTGGAAATACTTCCATCACTTAGCATATAAAGGTTCTTTTGATCTTTATCCCAGATCAAACTAGCATATCCGGCATTTAAAGCGATCTCCTGTTTGGTTTCTTTGGTTCTCAGGTTTGTACTCCACAAGTTCATTCCTTTCTCAAAACGAGCCAAATAGAGAAGCTTCTCTCCATCTTTACTCAAAACGGCATCACCTAAATTGCTTGAGTGAATCGTTAACCTCGCTTTTCTATCTTCTATTCCATCCCAATCAAATTCGAGAGGCGTTACTTCCTTCTTATCCGAATCAGATTTGCTATCCTCATCTTTCTTTTCTTCTTTTTTACCCACTTTCTCAAGCTCCTTCTTCAACTTGTAATCTTCATCGGAAAGGTTGAATTGATCCCAAGCTTCTTGGTCAAAGAAAAGCATATAGACATCATCTTCACTTCTGCCTGAAGTCGCATAACTTCTTAATCCGTCACGATTGGAAAACCAAAGCATTTGCTTTCCATCATTTACCCAAGTGGCACGATCATCACTATATCCACTTTGAGTGATTTTTTTGAAAGGCTCTTTTCCAGAAGCATCCAACAACACAACTTCAGAATTGGCCATAGTAGGTCTATAGGAAGCCAACAACCATTTGCTATCTGGGCTCCAAGTAAAATACTGGTCCCCGTCACTCATGTGGAACAATTGCTCTGGAGTCATCAAAGTTACTTCCGCTTTGGAAGCCAAATCCACCACTTTCAAAGTTCTTCTTCCTTCGATAAAAGCTAATTTTTTGCCATCTGGAGATAACTTAGGCAAATAAGCATCCTCTGAAACTGCCAATAGAGGCTCTTCTTTCAAAAGTGTAGATGCAAAGAAAAATGGCTCCTCAGCCCGGACTTTGGTGGATTTAAAAATCTGCCATTTCCCATCTCTTTCTGAAGAGTAAATGACTGATTTGCCATCAGGAGCAAATTCAACAAATCGTTCCTGTTCAGGTGTATTGGTAATTCGTTTAGTCAAAGATCCATCAACTGAAGTAACAAACACCTCTCCGCGGGCTATGAATGCGATTTCTTTTCCGTCAGGTGAAATACTCATTTCTCTAACTCCTCCGTTGATAGAAATGTAATTATCAGTATTGGAAATGTCCTGAGTTTTAATTGAGACGGAAAGCTTTCTTGGGTTATCTCCTTTTCTCAAAGTATAAAGTTCTCCATCATAGCTAAAAGACATCAACCCATTATCTGAAATACTCAAAAAGCGAACTGGAAACTTCTCAAGATTTGTCAATGCCTGAATTTTAGATGGGTCAGTCAAATCCATGGAAAAAACATTGAATGTGCCATTTTGCTCACTCAAATAGAAAAGCTCGGCTTCATCTGGAGAAAACACCGGATTTCTATCTTCTCCATAAAATGTACTGAGGATTTGGTGAGAATTTGTCGATGCATCATACATCCAAATATCTCTGGCTACACCTGATTGATGGTGTTTTCTCCACTCATTTTCTCCTCCTTTTTTATCATGATAAATCATTTTCTGACCATCCTTGCTAGTCTGAACATATTCAGCTGGAATTGTCCAGACCTGCTCTACTCTACCACCAGATACAGGAACCTGATACAATTCAGGAAGGTATCCAGTTGGATATTGCCTGTGCTCAGCCAAATCCATTCGAACAGCTCCGAAAATCACTTCTTTCCCATCAGATGAAAAATCAAATGGTTGTTCGTCGTTTGAATGGAACGTTAAGCGATCAGCAGGACCACCTGCTGCATCCATCAAGAAAATGTCAAAGTTTCCATAGCGATCTGAGGCAAAAGCAATCTTTTGTCCATCAGGACTCCAAACAGGCTTGTAATCATGCGCCTCATGAAAAGTAATTTGATTTGCTTCCCCACCAGTACTTGCCACAGTGTACAGATCTCCTCTGTAAGTGAAAACAATAGTGCTACCATCAGGTGAGATGGCCGGATATCTCATCCATTGAGGAGCATTTTGAGCTTGTAGCAGTAATGGTGAAAACCAAGCCAACAAAAAGCCCCCGATCAATTGTAGATTTCTCATAAGTTTTGGGTTAAACCATGAAAGTAATCATTTTTAAAATGCCTGTAACCAATTTTAGATTGACTCAAAAAATCAAGGAAGAGTGGTAATCCTTTAGAAACCTTTTTAGAATTACTTCCATCCTTCCAAGGACAAACCTATATTTGCGGCTTGTAAAAATTATCAAGATGAATCCATTTATTGAAGAATTGCGCTGGAGAGGAATGCTCCAGGATATGACCCCAGAAATTGAAGAACACCTCAATAAAGGAATGGCTTCTGCTTATTTGGGTTTTGACCCTACTGCGGATTCACTTCATATTGGACATTTGGTGGGTGTGATGACCCTACTTCATTTTCAAAGAGCTGGTCACAAACCATTTGCTTTGGTAGGTGGTGCAACTGGAATGATCGGTGACCCTTCTTTCAAATCAGCCGAAAGAAACTTGTTGGACAAGGCAACTTTAGATCATAATGTGGCCTCCATCCAAAACCAATTAGCCAAATTCCTGGACTTTGCACAAGGAAATGAAAACAAGGCAGAATTGGTCAATAATTATGACTGGATGGCCCAGTTTTCCTTCTTGGAATTTATCAGAGATGTAGGAAAGCACATCACTGTAAACTATATGATGGCAAAAGATTCAGTAAAAAGAAGATTGGAGGACGGAAACGGACTTTCATTTACTGAATTTTCTTACCAATTGATCCAAGGGTATGATTTCTTTCATCTTTGGAAAAACAATAATTGCAGCATCCAACTAGGAGGATCTGATCAATGGGGAAACATCGTAACCGGAACCGAGTTGATCAGAAGGATGGGTGGAGGAAGCGCATACGCTTTGACTGTACCATTGATCACCAAAGCTGATGGAACCAAATTCGGTAAAACCGAAGGTGGCTCTGTTTGGTTGGATCCAGAGAAAACATCTCCATACGCTTTCTACCAGTTTTGGTTAAACGTTTCCGATGAGGACGCTTCCAAATACATCAGAATCTTTACCACATTGGATAAAGAGACTATTGAGAATTTGGAAAAAGAGCATGCTGAAGCACCACACCAAAGAGCTTTGCAAAAAGAAATTGCCAAGCAGGTAACCATCATGGTTCACAGTGCCGAAGATTATGAAATGGCTGTCAAAGCTTCTGATATCCTTTTTGGAAAGTCTTCGACAGAGGATTTGGCATCTTTGGACGAAAGAACATTCCTACAAGTATTTGATGGAGTTCCTCAGGTGAAAATCTCTGCTGCAGATTACCAGGATTTAGAAAACACGCTGGATCTATTTGGTGAAATTACTCAAGGAGTGATCTTCGGATCAAAAGGAGAAGCCAGGAAAATGATTCAAGGTGGCGGAGTAAGTGTGAACAAGGAAAAACTAGGTGATCCAAATGCTCCTGTATCATTTGCCTTACTTCAGGAAAAATATCTATTGGTACAAAAAGGGAAGAAAAACTACTTCATTGTAGAAATCATCTAACCGGATGATACCCAATCAAAAAGGCCTCTAAAATAAAATAGAGGCCTTTTTTTATTCCTTTTTCTAAAAAATTGACCCGCGTTTAACTCGTCTTTTTGACCCAAGTTTAATATCTTTACAGAGCTTTTTTAATTTAAAAACTTCAGTATGGCGGGCGAAAAAAACAAAGAGAAACTTATCCTAGATTCAGCAATTTCTCTTTTTACAACCAAAGGATTTCAGGCAACTCGAATGGAGGATGTTGCAAAAAATGCAGGCATCAGTAAAGGTCTTAGCTACTTTTATTATAAGAACAAGGAAGACTTGTTTATGGCTTTGACCAAAAAGGCTTTTGATCAACTGAAAGACGAATTCCGTGAAGTGTATAGAAATCGAGGAAAGTCAGGTTTACAATTAATGAGTGACCTGGTTATCCGTATTTCAGCTTTCGCAAAAACCAATCAGATTCTATATGATTCCATTATTTCCTTTTTGGACTTGATGAAACAATACAATTCAGAGGAGGGGCGTGAAAGCATTGATCCAAAGATTTTAGAAAGTGTCCATTTCCAAAAGTTATTGGAAATCCATCATGAGCCGGCCAAATTGGGAATAGCCATGATTAGCCAAGGGATCAAAGACGGAAGTATTCGTCCAGAACTACAACCAGAGATTACCTTTTTCACCATTTGGAGTATGATGATCGGTTTCGAAAAAATGCGTGGTCCGATCGAGTATGAAGGAAAAGAAATCAAAATCAATCCAGAAAGTTGGGAGCCGGGATTTATCAAATTGATGCAAGAAATGTTGAGAGGTACGATTCAGGCAAGTAAACCAACTACTGTACAGACCAGTCTGTTTTGATGAAAAAGTATTTAATAGCAGGCTTAAGTATTCTCTCCTTCAGCTGTCAAAAGCAGATTGAAACTTATGATTTAAAAATCTCTTCAGTTGGCATTATTGATATTCAGCATAATCAAGTTATCCCTGATCAAACCATCCTGATCAATGATGATCGAATCATCAAAGTCATTGCTACAGATAAAACAGGCTCTTTTGAAGGAAAGCAGGAAATTGATGGAACTGATCTTTTTATCATGCCTGGTCTATGGGATAATCATGTCCATTTTGGAGGTGCAGAATACATTGATGAAAATGAGCAATTACTCCCACTCTATCTCAGTTTAGGCGTCACTTCTGTGAGAGATGCTGCAGGGGATATTAGCTTGGATGTTTTAAAATGGAGAACTGAAATACAATCGGGTCAGAGATTGGGGCCAGAACTCTATACCTCTGGTCCTAAACTGGAAGGAAAGGGATCCATTTGGGCTGGTGATTTGGAAATTGAAACGGAAGAAGAATTAGAATTGGCTCTGGATTCCCTACAGCAGCTTCAAGTAGATTTTATCAAAATCACGGATAATGCACTTCAACCAGATCTCTTTTTAAAAGCTGTCAAGGAATCATCTTCTCGAGGCTGGAGTGTCTCAGCGCATATCCCTGACCAACTGGAGTTATTCGACCTAGCTGATGCCGGACTGACCACCATTGAGCATTTGGGATATATCACCCGTATCAAGGCGGATTCCGAAGCTGAAACCCTTAAAAACCTTGAAAAATTGAGAGATCTAGGAACAGGGATTGTTCCTACTCTTTTGATCAGTGACAATATCGCTTACTGGGAACCAGGGAAATTTGAACAGGATACCATGTTGGATTACCTAGGTCCAAAGCTGAAAGAAAGCTATTCATGGAGAATAGAGAGACTAAAGAATGATAGTCCTGAATCCCGTCAAAATCGGGTTGAAAGTTTTGAAACGACTACAGAAATGCTTCCTCTGATCCAACAATCAGGAATGAAAATCTATGCTGGAACTGATGCCGGATATTTGAATTCTTATGACTACCCAGGATGGGCTATTCATTTGGAATTAGAGAAAATGGTTCAGTATGGATTGACTCCACAACAGGCATTAACAGCTTCTGTGATTAATGGTCCCTCCTATTTCAAATTGGATTCTTATGGATCTGTTTCGGCAGGAAAAATTGCGAACCTTTTAATCCTTAAGGCAAATCCATTGGAAGACATTAAGAATACCAGAGCTATTGAATCTGTTATTTTTAAAGGAGATGTATTTGATCGAAATACTCTAAATCTAATCCAAAAAGAGATCAAAGATTGGGTCGATGAAAAAGAAAAGTCGATTCAATAATTGTAAAAATTGAAATAAAAAAGCCCCCAATAAGTGTCTAACTTTTTGGGGGCACATCAAATTCTATTAGCCGGCTTTTTCAATTAGCCGGCTTTTTCAATTAATGGACATTGCCCATTAGCTTCTTTATAAATGGTGAGGCTAAAAGCACTAAAGCTCCAGCTCCCAAGGCATATTTTGCAATCAATAAGAATCCGTCAGTATAAATTGATAAGGTATCAAAACCTCCGATATTCTTTTCGGTACTTTCAATCGCCAACTGTTTTCCAATAAATCCTACTACTTGGAAAGCGAAAGCAGAAGATAGGAACCAAACCCCCATCATAAAGGCCACAATTCGCTTTGGAGATAGATCTGTAATCTTGGAAAGCCCCACTGGAGACATAAACAACTCCCCAATAGACAGTAAGAAGTACATCAATAACAAATAAGTGAACGGTACCAATCCAGACTCATTTGCAGAGTTTCCACTTATTGCCAATACATAAAAGCTGATACCCGCTATCACTAAACCCAAGCCAAATTTGTAAGGAGTTCTTGGGTTCAGATTCTTTTTAGAAAGGTTAGTCCAAAGCATTGAAATCGGAATTGCCAAAATAATGATCCACATGGAGTTCAGGGAATTCGTCTGGGAAGCAGACATAATACCTTCCAAATCCACATTTCTTGACGCAAACAAAGTAATTACACTTCCTGAAAGCTCATGGAAGCCCCAGAAAATCGTCATAAAGAAGGTGATCAACACAGCTACAAAAAGCTTTTTCCTTTCGTCAGCTGTCGCCTGAAACATGATATATCCCAAATAAGATAAGATACCAACACCAACCAATTTGAATATGACATTCACGATATTTTGATCACCGAAGAAGGTTCCTTCAGCTCCCAAGGCTTTGTAAGAAGAAAGCAAGAAAGCCACAGCAGGCACAGCCAAAACAGAAATAATAGGGATCATATATCTGATCTTAACTCCCAACAGCTTTTCATCTATAGAGCTATTAACAGGAGGCAATCCCCTTTCTCCAAAAACTCCATTTTTGATACCGCTCCAAAAGAAAATCAAACCTGAAAGCATACCGAATCCTGCCAAAGCAAAACCATAATGCCAGCCATAAGTAGCTGCCAACCAGCCACAAAGAAGTGGAGCAATCCATCCGCCAATATTGATCCCCATATAAAAGATGGTAAAGCCTGAATCTTTACGAGAATCTCCATCTGGGTAAAGTGTTCCTACAAAAGTTGAAATATTCGGTTTGAAATAGCCATTACCCACGATGATGAAGGATAGGGCAAGAAAAAAGGCCACATCGTTTTCTATCGCTAAAACAAAATGGCCTATTGACATCAGGATACCACCCAAGAAAATGGAGTTTCTCATTCCCAGAACCTTATCTGAGATCCTACCTCCAATGACTGTAGATGCATAAACTAGGGATCCATAAGATGCATAAACTGCTGCAGTGGCATAATCTCTATCCGCTAATGCTTCGAATATGACATCCACCATATAGAGTGTGAGCAATGCCCGCATTCCATAAAAACTGAATCTCTCCCACAGCTCTGCAAAGAACAAATAAAATAATCCCTTAGGATGTCCAAAAATAGTTGGCTCGTCCTGTACGGGGTTGACTGTATTTTCCAATTAATCTCTGATTTAGGTGTATATAATTTCACAATGATAAAAGAAAATGACAGGTTCTTCAAAAAGCTTTCTTTTAAATGGCTTTTAAAAGCTTCAAAAAACAGGAATATTGAGGGAAAAATATGAGGAAAATCAGCTATTAAAATGGTATCCCAAATAAAAGATGGAATTTTCTTCGTAATCGATTGAAAAGCGAAATTTTAAACATTTTTTGTTTTCTATTGGAACCTTTTACCTAATTTTGGGCAGACAATTTTCAGTTTGTAAACCCAAATATTTATGCAGGATTTAGCTCTGGATATCCAGACCTCTCCTTTGAGTTACCTCGACTTGGAAACAAGTGGAAAAATTCATTTCAACCTTCCTCCGGCAGAGTTGGTTGAGCATGCTTTAGCCAGAAAAGAAGGAAGCCTTACCTCAACAGGAGCCTTGATGGCAGATACAGGTAAGTTTACCGGTAGATCTCCAAAAGACCGCTACATCGTGAAAGATGAAAAAACATCCGATGCAGTTTGGTGGGGAGATATCAACATCCCCTTTGATGGTGAAAAGTTTGATCAGCTTCTAGAAAAAATGAAAGCCTTCTTACAGGATAAAGATCTATTCGTAAGAGATGCTTTTGCTGGAGCAGATCCTGAACACCGACTAAACATTCGAGTGATCAACACCTTGGCTTGGCATAATTTATTTTGCCACAACATGTTCTTAAGACCTGAACAAGAAGAGTTAAGTCAATTTATTCAGGACTTTACCATCATTTGCGCTCCCGATTTCAAAGCGGACCCAGTGACTGATGGTACCAAAAACTCGAATTTCGCAATTCTGAATCTTTCCAAAAGAATGATCCTGATTGGCGGAACTGGCTATGCAGGTGAAATGAAAAAGGGTATTTTTTCAGTCTTGAACTTTATCCTGCCTCATGAGAAAAATGTTCTATCCATGCATTGCTCTGCCAATGTGGGAAAAGACGACGATACAGCGATTTTCTTCGGTCTTTCCGGAACTGGAAAAACAACCCTTTCTGCAGATCCTAATAGAAATTTGATTGGTGATGATGAACATGGATGGACTGAAACCGGTGTGTTCAACTTTGAAGGAGGATGCTATGCGAAAGTCATTGATTTGACCCGTGAAAAAGAACCAGAGATTTGGGATGCGATCCGATTTGGATCTGTGGTAGAAAATACGTGCTTTAAGCCTGGAACTAGAGAAGTGGATTATGAGAATGGATCAGTTACTGAAAACACCAGAACTGCCTACCCTATCCATTATATTCCAAATGCTCAGTTGCCATCAATGGCAGGAATTCCAAAAAACATTTTCTTCCTCACCGCTGATGCTTTTGGAGTTATTCCGCCTATTTCAAAATTAAATAAGAGTCAGGCCATGTATCATTTCATTTCAGGTTACACTGCTAAAGTTGCAGGAACTGAAATGGGTATCACTGAACCCAAATTGACCTTTTCCGCTTGTTTTGGAGCCGCTTTTCTACCACTTCACCCAACTGAGTATGCTACTCTTTTTGGTGAAAAAATGGAGAAGTATGATACCAATGTATGGCTGATCAATACCGGCTGGACTGGTGGTCCATATGGGATTGGTTCCAGAATGAAACTTGCCTATACCAGAGCTATGATTACGGCAGCATTGGAAGGAAAATTAGATGAGGTAGAGCTCAAGACTCATCAAATATTTGGAGTTCAGGTTCCACAGACCTGTCCGTCTGTTCCAGCTGAAGTACTTAATCCTCGTAGCACTTGGTCTGACCCCTCAGCATATGATAAACAGGCTCATGAATTGGCGCTTGCTTTTGTGAAAAACTTCAAACAATTTGAATCTTATGCATCTGAAGAAATATTGAAAGGGGCACCAAATCCCTAAAAAATACTAACCCAAAATTAACCTAGGCCTACTTTTTTTGAAGTAGGCTTTTTTAATAAAAATCATAAGACCCTTATTTCTAGTCCATAAGCACAAATTACTGGTTCCGGGAGAAAAAATATATCCAATAATATCATCAGAAAGAAATAGTTACAGGACAAAAAATTCCTAGAAAAGTATAATTTTGCCATCCTTATAAATATAGATTAAGTGCATAGCCTATGAAAACTGCAGAAATTATTACCGAAAAGGGAACCATGAAAGTGGAGTTTTATGAAAATGATGCTCCGAATACCGTCAAAAACTTTGTAGATCTTTCCAAAAAAGGATTTTATGATGGACTTACTTTCCACAGAGTGATTCCAAACTTTGTGATTCAAGGCGGTTGCCCAATCGGAAATGGCGCAGGTGGACCTGGATATAAAATTGATTGTGAGTTGACTGGTGGAAACCAATATCACGATCGTGGAGTACTTTCAATGGCTCATGCAGGTAGAAATACCGGAGGTTCTCAATTTTTCATCTGTCATAGCAGAGACAATACTGCACACTTGGATAGAAATCATACTTGCTTTGGAAAAGTCGTAGAAGGACTAGAAGTCATTGACGCAATAAGAGCAGGTGATGTAATCGAAAAGATTGTAATTAGCGAAGACTAAAATTAGGCCCCTCTCGAAGGGGCTTTTTTTTTAACAATTCTTGGAATAGTTATTGCGTTTTGGGCTTTCCCACTAAGTATGTAGCTATGAAAAGAATTTATTTATTGTTTATACTTTTCCCACTTTTACCCATTCTGGGGAATGCTCAGCATTACGGCAACTCACTAGGAATCCGTCTTGGAAATAATGATTTAGGCAGAACAGTTGGACTAACATTCCAACAGAGAATTTCTAAAAGAGGGACTTTAGAAGGGATTCTTCAGTCAGATTTTTCAACAAATACTACGGCTCACTTACTTTACGAATTCCATCGTCCTCTCCTTTCAAAAAGGCTAAATTACTACTACGGTGCAGGAATTTCCTTTGGAAGCGAAGAAAGCTTTATAAAGGACGAAACCCGAAAGGAAATCATCCAAACCTATGGAAATAGAACCATGGGAACTGATTTCATACTTGGATTGGAATTGACACTACTCAAAACTGTGATTGCATTTGATTACAAGCCCAATATCAACATTGTTGGAAGAGAAGAGTTTTTCCGTGGTCAAGCAGGCGTTTCAGTACGAATGGTCTTATTGGATAGAAAAACACAAAAGAAGCGTCAAAGACAGCGTAGAAGAGCTAATAATCAAAAGGACCAAGTGCCTTTCGATCAAAAACTTAAATCAATTTTTGAAAAGAAATAGCTTATTTGTTCTTTGAATCCCAATACATCTTTTCATGAAGCTTAGAACGCTTCACAATTTGTCTGTACCACTTTAGTCTCAATTGCTGCTTTTCTTCATCAGTAAGGTAAAAACCTTTAGGAAGGCTTTCTTTAGCTTTTCTCACCAGATCATAAAGAAAAATGGAAGCAGATACAGATATATTAAAGCTTTCTGTAAAACCCAACATTGGAATATGTACTAATCCATCTGCTTGATCTCTCACATCCTCGCTTACACCTTCATGTTCATTCCCAAAGACCAAAGCGGTTTTCTGATTAGGATCTAAATCATAAATTGAAACTGAATCTGCATTTGGACTGGTAGCCAGAATTTTATACCCTTTAGATTTAAGAGAATTGAAACAATCTTTCACTGCATTACCAGCAGGAGAAAAATACTTATGGATATCAACCCACTCGGAAGCTCCACGGGTTACATAAGGATTTATTTTGTATTGATTGGTCTTTTCAACCACATGAATATCCTGAAGCCCAAAGCAATCACAGGTTCTCAATACCGCACTGGCATTGTGTGGTTTGTAGATATCTTCTAAAACCACAGTAAAATGGCGGGTTCTATCTTCCAGAACCCGTTCCATCACTGATTTTTTGTGATCCGTTATGTACTGGCCTAAATAATCCAGTAATCCCTGATCTATTGGGCCATTTTCATAATTCATAATCAATGGTCTTGGGCTTTCAAAAGAGTCCCAACTGTTCTTCATCATCGTTCTTCGGCGAAAGGTCGATGGTGCTACCTACTTCCAGATCTTCATCATCGGAAGCCTCACTCCCGTCTCCCTCTCCTTTTTCTTCGGTGGGTGCTTTCTCCGGAACAATCAGACTAACCTCTTTGACATCATAGGTACTCAATTTATTTCCCATGGCCTTCCAGCCTTTGACATCAATAATCATGTCCAGATCGTATTCCAAAGTTTCTTCCTCCTTTCCTTTCAAAACGCGGGCCATTACCTGTGGCTGTTTTTCAGAAGAAATCAATTTCAAATAAGAAGAGCGGTGGTCTGTTATAAAGTTAAATTTCTTGTTGAGTGAAGTCGTTTCAATCATAAACCGCTTCACGTAATATGTTTTACTTCCTCCATCATAGTAGACGGCCGAAAGTACATTCTCAGGCTCAAATTTCTCAATCAAAAGGACATCTTTAGGCTCATAGCGATTGGTCAATTCAAAATTGGTCAACTCGTAATCGCCGGATTTATAGCAAACCAAAATCTTATCTTCACCTAGGAAATTTCCAATCAGATTTCCTCTTTGATCAGTATTCAATCTACCTACTACAGGGTCATAATAAATATCTAATCCACCCAAGGTAGAAACACCTTCCATTTTCAACTGGATTTTCCTTACTGGGTATCTGGTTAAGATATTACCCCCTGCTCCTCTTCCTTTGATCTCAATACTAGCAAACTCGAAATCAAAAACCTTAACTCTGGCCTTAGCTCCCTGAGTTAGGTAAACAGTAATGATCTCTGCCTCTCCATTTGGATTGGCAGTCAGATAAAGCGTCTTAGAGCCTTTAGTTCCCTTAGTCAGATCATATTCTTTATCTCGAGTAACACCTCCCGGCTGGAATCTTTTCACCATGGCTCTACCGGAAGTTCCATCCAGATAAATCATATTGAAAGTCAGTCTTTCATCTGTCTTTCTATAGATCCCTACATGAAGGATGTCTTTCCCCATGAAGTTTTTGTCCTGTATTTTGGAAACCATCATTTTACCATCCTTCCGAATCACGATGATATCATCCAAGTCCGAACAATCACAAACAAATTCTTCTTTCTTTAGACCAAAACCGACAAAACCGTCTTTTCTGTTGACATAAAGCTTGGCATTGTTTGCGGCTACTACAGAAGCTTGGATTGTATCGAAAGCCCTAATTTCAGTCTTTCTTTCTCTTCCTTTGCCATATTTAGCTAGCAAATTCTGATAGTACTTGATCGCGTATTCAGTCAAATGCTTCAGGTTGTAATTCACTTCCTTTAACTCCTCCTGAAGCTTTCTCATCAATTCATCAGCTTTGAAAGCATCGAATTTGGAAATCCTTTTGATTCGGATCTCTGTCAATCGAATCAAATCATCCTGAACAATCTCACGATAAAAATCTGGCTTATAGGGCTCCAGTCCTTGATCAATCGCCTCTAAAACAGCATCCCAGGTGGTACATTCTTCAATATCTCGGTAGATCCTGTTTTCGATAAAGATTTTCTCCAAAGAAGAGAATAGCAACTTCTCCATCAACTCCGCTTTACGGATTTCAAGCTCTCTTTTCAGAAGAGCTTTTGTCTGCTTGGTATTGTATTCCAAAATCCTATTGACCGAAAGGAAAACAGGCTTGTCTTCAATAATTACACAAGCATTCGGGGAAATAGAAACTTCGCAATCCGTAAATGCATAGAGCGCATCAATCGTCACATCAGGGGAAGTTCCAGGAGCCAAATGAACCTGGATCTCTACGTCCTTCGCAGTATTGTCTACTACTTTTTTGATTTTAATCTTTCCTTTATCATTTGCTTTCAGGATAGAATCAATTAAAGAATCGGTAGTCGTACCATAAGGTATCTCTTTAATTAAAAGCGTTTTAGAGTCTTCTTCTTCAATTCTTGCTCGAACCTTTACCTTTCCACCTCTTACTCCTTCATTGTATTCGCTGAAATCAGCCAAACCGCCAGTCAAGAAGTCTGGAAGAACATTGGTTTTATTTCCTTTTAGGATCTCGATAGACCCTTCGATAAGTTCGATGAAATTGTGAGGGAGAATTTTAGTGGAAAGACCTACAGCGATTCCTTCAACACCTTGAGCAAGCAATAGTGGAAACTTAACAGGAAGTGTAACAGGCTCTCTTTTTCTACCATCATAGGAAAGTTGCCACTCTGTAGTCTGTGGATTAAAAACTACTTCTAGTGCAAACTTGGAAAGTCTGGCTTCAATGTATCGAGCTGCTGCCGCACTATCCCCTGTTCTGATATCACCCCAGTTACCTTGAGTTTCGATCAGAAGGTCCTTTTGTCCCAAATTGACAATGGCATCACCAATAGATGCGTCACCATGAGGGTGATACTGCATAGACTGACCGATGATGTTGGCTACTTTGTTGAATCTGCCATCATCCATCTCCTTCATCGCATGAAGGATACGGCGCTGAACCGGCTTCAATCCATCCTCAATTGCAGGAACTGCACGCTCTAAAATTACATAAGAAGCATAATCCAAAAACCAATCTTTGTACATCCCGGTTACTGGAACCGAAGTGTGTAAACTGTCGTCAGATTCTTCAGGTTTGTTAGTTTCTTCGCTCATTTAATTCATCCAAATTTTATAGAGGTGAACTGTCAAAATAACCACCCCCTACTGAAACCATATTTCCAATGAGAAAATAATCGTTTTATATTTTGTTTTCATCAGTTTTTATCCGAGTTCCTATTTTTAGTGCTCCGAATAAAACCAATCCATGGTACACCCCACTTAGCAAACATATATAGAGAAATATCCGCTCTATTACCCCATTCCACATAGGTCTTTTAGTACCGGAATTTCCCAAATAATAGTTTCTGATTTTCCGAAAAAGAAAGTAGGTTATCAGTTCTGAAATGACATAAAACAGAATAAAATCAACTCTCATTCTTTACAATTATTTCCAAAAGTCTTTTTCTCTTTTCGTATGATACAAATCCCAAAGATTTAAATCTCCTCCAAATCAAAGATTTATCCTTATCCAATTCTTCCGCCACTCTTTTGTAATCTTTACCCTGAAAATACCCGGAAATCACTTCATGATCCTTCCATTTCCAATCCTCCTGTTTCTCCAGAAGCAATCCCAAAGACAAACTTACTTTTTCTTTGTCATGAATGTCTCCAGTCAAAACTATTCTCTCCTCCTTTACTTTCAGTTCAGTCAATGAATTTCTGACTTCTGAAAGTCCCTGCCCTAACATTCCAAAAGCAATCTCAGAATTAATAGGAGTAGATATTTCTCCAAATCCCAAACTATACCGAATCAAAATTGGGTATTCCAATTTCCATTTTTCTTCTTCAATCCGGACGATTATCTGAATGGATTTTTTCAAATCTTCCACTATCCCTTGGAATTCATCCCCCAAGGTGATTGTAAGTGGAGATTTTAATTGGTCTTTGTATTCCAGATTGATTTTCCCAATTAGTTTTGAGAATTCCTTTTGCAGGGAGATTGAGTCTGATTCGCTACTTCCGACAATATCCCCCATTAAAATCCAGTAATCCATTTTCTTTTCACCTTGCTGAAGCAGTAATTTATTGTATTAATTATGCAATTCCAATATTTTTGCATTTTTTATGCAATAATTTATTTATTGCAAATTTTACACAATTAAGCAGCCTCTTCTTCAGGTTCTTCAGATTTTGGGTCTTCCAAAGCCAAATCCTTCTCAACTTTCAAATTGTCGATTATGAAGTTTTGGCGATTAGGAGTATTTTTCCCCATGTAGAAAGTCAAAAGCTCTGAAATTTTTGTTTCCTTATTCAAAATGATTGGCTCCAAACGAATATCATCCCCGATAAACCCACCAAATTCTTCAGGCGAAATCTCTCCTAATCCTTTGAAACGCGTGATTTCAGGCTTATTCCCCAATTTATGAATTGCTCTTTGTCTCTCTTCGTCGGAATAGCAATAAATGGTTTCTTTCTTATTCCTTACTCGGAAAAGCGGTGTTTCCAAAATGAATAAGTGACCATTTTTCACCAAATCAGGAAAGAATTGAAGGAAATAAGTCATGATCAACAATCGGATGTGCATGCCATCCACATCAGCATCCGTTGCAATTACGATTTTTCTATACCTCAAACCTTCTATTCCGTCTTCAATATTCAAGGCATGTTGTAGGAGATTGAATTCTTCATTTTCATAAACCACCTTTTTGGTCATCCCGAAGCAGTTCAAAGGCTTGCCTCTTAACGAGAAAACTGCCTGAGTCTGAACATCCCTGGATTTGGTGATAGATCCTGAAGCGGAGTCCCCTTCAGTGATAAACAACATGGTGTTGTTTTTAACTTCCTCATTTGCCTTGTTATCATCGTAATGAACTCGACAATCACGCAACTTCTTATTATGCAAGTTGGCCTTTTTGGCTCTTTCATTAGCCAATTTTTTGATGCCAGAGATTTCTTTTCTCTCTCTTTCAGATTGAAGGATTCTCTTTAATAATGCATCAGCAACTGCAGGATTTTTATGTAGATAATTATCAAGCTCTGTCTTGACGAAATCGTTCACAAAAGTCCTTAAGGTAGGACCATCTGGTCCAACAGAATGCGAACCCAGTTTGGTTTTGGTTTGAGATTCAAAAACCGGCTCCTGAACTCTAACTGCAATAGAGGCTACGATACTCTGACGAATATCAGAAGCATCATAATCCTTTTTGAAAAACTCACGGATAGTCTTTACGATAGCCTCCCTGAAAGCAGCCAAGTGAGTACCACCTTGTGTCGTGTATTGACCGTTTACAAAGGAATAATATTCTTCACCATATTGATTGGAGTGAGTGATCGCCAATTCGATATCGTTTCCTTTCAAATGGATTATAGGGTATCGGATACTTTCTTCTTCCACTTTGTTGGAAAGAAGGTCATATAATCCTTTATCTGAGAAATACTTTTTCCCATTGTAATTGATTGTCAATCCAGCATTCAGATAGGCATAGTTCCATATCTGGTTTTCAAGATATTCAGGAATAAAGTGATAATTCTTAAAAATGCTAGCATCAGGAGTAAAGATAACCTTAGTCCCGTTTCGATCAGAACTTTTATCAATAGGTCTATCTTCCTTCAGAACACCTTTTTCAAACTCAGCAATTTTGGTTTCACCATCACGGAACGCCTGAACTTTAAAGTAATCTGAAAGCGCATTGACTGCTTTGGTACCGACACCGTTCAAACCAACCGATTTTTGGAAAGCACCTGAGTCGTATTTACCACCGGTATTGATTTTGGAGACGCAATCGATGACTTTTCCTAAAGGAATACCACGACCATAATCACGTACTTCAACTTTATGCTCAGAAATCTTGACATCGATCGTTCGTCCATACCCCATCATGTGTTCATCGATGGAGTTATCCAAAACTTCCTTTACTAAAACATAAATCCCATCATCCTGGGCACTACCGTCGCCCAATTTACCGATATACATACCCGGTCTCAACCGAATGTGTTCTCGCCAATCAAGGGACTTGATACTATCCTCTGTATATTTTACGTTTTCTGCCATAATTCAATACTTAAGAGCCTTTCTGCAGTTGTTTGGCTTTGCCTGCAAAAAGCAAAAAGAGTGCGATAATCCAGATAACCAATAAAACTGGAATCAGATAAAAGAAGAAACTAAAATTATCTGGAGTAATTTCTTGCTGATTATTAATCGAATGGATGTATAAAACAACCACTGCCAAACTGAAATTGATCACCCCTCCAAAGGAATAAAACCAAGCCAATAGATAATCTCTGTAGTTGTCCCCTACCGGGAAAACTCGATGTAACCTTTTGCTAGTCTTAGTCTCTAACAATTTTGGAGGAAGAATTGTAAATGCATTTAATAGAACAAATGCCGCGATCATGGCATAGAAGAAAAAATTCTTCTCAATGGTTGATACGGTTTCTCCGCTTTCTCCCAATCTATAAGTGAGCTGATCGGTCATAGCTGCATAGAAATACAGTAGGAAAAAGAGGAATATGAGGATACTTACGAAGTAGAAGAACTTCCCGAATCTGTAATACATATGAAATGGGTAATTGAATGTGCTAATATACAGGATTTGATCAAACAGATGGGCAGCAATTCAAGCTGGTACTCCGACAATATTTGTCTCAAATTTGAAAATCCGTGAACCTAAGCCAATTAGCCTTTCCTGCAAATTAGCACTGATTTTTCTCCCAAAGAGATAAAATTAGGTTTTTCATACTTAGAAAAAGAAAGCTCAGTACATTTGCAGCCGAATAAAGAATCCATTTCTCCATGAAGTATTTAAGCATTGCCACCTTTTTATTGATTATGATCGGAACTTCCTGTTCTTCCAAATTAGATACAGGAGCAATCAATATTGAAAATTGGAAAGGTGATCGATACGGATGCAAAGGACTTCGTCTTCAGGATTTAGAGGAATTTGAAAAAATCAAAAACACCTTCCTAGGTGCAGACAACCAAGCTTTAATCAAGACTTTTGGAAGACCAGATCGCGTTGAATTGGTAGATAAAAGCCAAAGTTTCTTTTTCTACTATTTCGAGCCGAGTGATAATTGTGATGGTGTAAAACCAGAAAAAGAACCCCTTAAGGTTCTTTTTCGAATGAATGCTATTTCTAAAGTATCTGAGGTAACTGTTACAACCCTGAACCCATAAAACAAAGAGCAGCCGCTCCAAGGGTTCCTGCATTGTTTTCCAAAGTCGCCTTTTTCAATACTAAGTCTTTATTGTAATAGATAGTCAAATACTGTCTGATTGTACGCTCGATCTCAGGAAGCATAAATTCCAAACCTGCTGAAATACCCCCACCGAAATAGACTTCAGTTACATCCAGAATTCGGATGGTAGAAACGATAGCCTCTCCCAACATCAATCCAACCTCCTTGAAAACCATCAAGGAAACTTCATTTCCTTCTTTTGCAGTGTCGACCAAGAGATGTGTTCCTAGTTCAGCACCGGCAAGTCTACCAGCTTTATCAGGATATGCGGCGATCATTCGCTCAAGGATATCCAAAATTCCTTTACGTCCGATCAAAGTCTCCAATCTTGCACTTCCTTTGGAAAGCATATGTCCCATTTCCATTGCATTTCCTCGTGAGCCTTTGAAAACTTCTCCATCAAGGACCAAGGCACTTCCGATTCCGGTACCCATGGTGATGAAAAGGAAATTGTCGGAAGGATCATCTTTACCAAAATAGAATTCTCCAATGGCAGCAGCAGCAGCGTCATTTTCCAAAAAGAATTCTTTATCTGGATAGGCATTTTTTAAGCCTTCCTTCAAATTGAAATTATTTAATCCTGGAATTGCGGGAATTTCCAATGGAGTAGTACGATCCTTACTGATTAAGCCCGGTAAACCGATGCCTACTTTCTCTACTTCTGGGTATTTTTCGAAATATTTAGCTAATCCAGCGATAAAAGCAGGCCCAAATCCATCCTGATGATCTCTAAATGGCGTTGTATCTTCTTTCTGAAAATCAACAATTTGTCCGTCTTTATCAACTAGACCAATCTTCAGATGGGTTCCTCCTACATCCACTCCTAAAAAGTGCGTCACTGCTTTATCCATTTTGTTATTTATAGGTTTGAGTTCCAAAAAAGCCAAAAAATTGCTTTACTTCCTATAATCTTTAGCAATCTGCTGGAAAATTTTGAAAACTGCGGGACAAACCAACGTATTTTTAAGTGTTAGGCCCAAAATCCCATGCATATTTTTTCTGTTGGTATGAGGGTATTCACGACAAGCTTTAGGTCGGTCCTCATAAACCAAACATTTATTGTCAGTTCCTAAAAAAGGACAAGGCGAAGAATTCAAAACATAATCCCCGTCATCGTCCCTGTAGAGATATTCATCGATAAATGCACTGCTTTTCTGTCTAAAAACCTTAGCAAGCCGATCAATATCTACTTGCAAAAAAATGGGACTTGTTGTTTTACAACAGTTGGCGCACTCCAAACAATCTATTTCCTCAAAGGCCTCCTCATGAAGGTTTTCAAAATCTTCATCGAGCTTTTTAGGCTTTACTTTTCGAAGCCTATCCTTCAATTTCTTGTTAGCGGGAAAATCAGATTTACTTTCCCTTTGGAATAATTCTAAATCCAAAATGCGTTAATAAATTTTATAACAAACTGTATTTCAAATGTTTGACAAATTAGGTATATTAAGTAAGCTAAACCCAATAACCTATGAAAACTCATCATTCAGAGCTCTATTTCTATCATAATTCGGCTCAACCGATCAACAAACAAACAAGAGCTTATGCTCACTCTGTTGCAAAATTCATTCATGAAATCGATCTCGTATCCCAAAAAATGACTGCTACTCAATGGAATCAGATTTTGCTACTTCTTGATCTCCGTCCAAAAGATTTACTAAATCGTGCCCATCCCGATTACCAGCGTTTGATTGCCGGTAAAAACTGGGATCATGAAAGCTGGCTGAATATTTTGGTGAAATATCCTTACTTAATAAAAGCACCTATAGCTCTTTATAGAAGAAAGGCAATACTTTGTCGTACTCCCAGTGATATTCTGAAACTCAATTAAGGTAAGGCAATTCCGTCTTCTAAAATCTGGATTTCTCGGGCTTTGTATAACTGACCTATACATTGTTTAAAGTGCTTTTTACTCATAGAAAGCACTTTTTTGATTTCTTCAGGGTCAGATTTATCGTGAAGGGGCAAAAACTTTTTTTCCTTCAAAATCGCCAAGATTTTCTCTGCTCCTTCTTCGTATTTTACTCTTCCTGTTGGTAAAAGCTGCAGATCCAACTTCCCATCATCTCTCTTCTTTTTTACGAACAAATTCCTTCTCTCTCCTATTTCAATGGGCTGAAATACCTCATTAGAATAGATCAATCCTTCAAATTCATCTTCCACTAAAACCTTGAAGCCTAAATCAGTTTTTTCATATATCAAACCATCCACTTCGTCTCCAGGTTTGAAATCATCCGTTGCCGGAATGATGAAATCTCTATGCTTGCTACTACCAATCAAACGATTGGAGCGGTAATCAACACAGACACGAACTAGGTATTTTCTTCCGACTTCCATGTCTTTTCCCATTTCTGAGTTAGGTACCAAAAGATCCTTTGGTAAACCCCAATCCATAAATGCTCCAAATGAAGTTACTTCTTTGGCTTCCATGACAGCCCATTCGTCCACGATAGCTTTGGGGGTATCGGTCACTGCAACAGGTCTATCTTCACTATCTGTGTAGACAAATACTTGCACATAATCATCCTCTCGCTCGTCACCACTTAAGTATCCTTTGGGAAGCAAAACTTCCTCTCCTGATTCCAATTCAAGGTAAGCACCAAAATCTGTAAAGCGATTGATGGGAAGGCGACTGATTTGTCCGAGTTCTTTCATGGCTCAAAGGTAGGGATTAATCCAAAAAAGGACCTGAAAAAAATCTGACAATGCTAGTCAGGAAAGATCTGATAAAATTGGAATTCTTTAGTGCCAAAGCTAGTTTTGAAATGGTGGCTATAAAACTGTCACGAAGGATAAACCCAAATACAAATAAAAATTAAATTATGAAGAATATTGCAGTCATCGGATCTGGAACCATGGGAAATGGAATTGCTCACGTTTTTGCCCAAAATGGATACCAGGTTTCCTTAATAGATCTTAAGCAGGAATACTTGGATAAAGCCATCGATAAGATAGCCAAGAATATGGATCGCCAAATCAGCAAAGGAATTTTGACTGAGGATGAAAAAGGAGCTGCATTGGACAGAATTTTCACATTTACAGATTTAGAAAAAGGATTAACCTCAGTTGATCTAGCTGTGGAAGCTGCCACCGAGAATTTGGAGATTAAATTGGATCTATTTCGAAAAATGGACCAATTAGCACCAAAAGAAGCGATTTTAGCTACCAACACTTCTTCCATATCCATCACCAAAATTGGAGCTGTTACTCAAAGACCTGCCCAAGTGATAGGAATGCACTTTATGAACCCTGTACCAGTCATGAAACTCGTTGAAGTGATCCGTGGATATGCTACTTCTGATGAGGTAACCGAAAGTGTGATGAACCTTTCCAGAGATTTGGATAAATCTCCTGTTGAGGTAAATGATTATCCAGGGTTTGTTGCAAACAGAATTTTGATGCCTATGATCAATGAGGCAATTTATTCTCTATTCGAGGGTGTAGCAGGGGTAGAAGAAATCGATACAGTAATGAAATTGGGAATGGCTCACCCGATGGGCCCTTTGCAATTGGCTGATTTTATCGGATTGGATGTTTGCCTTTCAATATTGAAAGTACTTCATGATGGCTTTGGAAACCCTAAATATGCGCCTTGCCCACTTTTGGTAAACATGGTGGAAGCAGGATACAAAGGCGCCAAAACCGGTGAGGGTTTTTACAAATACACTCCAGGAAACAAGGATTTGGTAATAGCTTCAAGATTTAAGAAATAAGAAAAATGCACATAGCTGTTGCAGGCAACATTGGTAGTGGAAAAACCACTTTGACCGAGAAACTGGCCAAACATTTTGGCTGGCAAGCGGAATTTGAATCTGCGGATGACAACCCATATCTTCCTGATTTCTATGAGGATATGAAAAGGTGGGCTTTTCATCTTCAGGTTTATTTTCTCAATTCAAGATTCAATCAAGTCAAGAGGATTCAAGAAAGTCAAATAGATACAGTTCAAGATCGAACCATCTATGAAGACGCCTATATTTTCGCTGCCAATCTTTATAAAAGTCACCTTTTGAGTGAACGGGATTATTATAATTACAAGAGTTTGTTTGACAGTATGACTCCTCATATCAATCCGCCTGATTTATTGATTTATCTGAAGGCAGATATTCCGAAACTGGTAGGACAAATTGAAAAAAGAGGAAGAACTTACGAGACCACCATGAGAATTGATTATTTGAAAAATCTCAATTCCCATTATGAAGAATGGATAGCCAATTATAAAGAAGGAAAGCTTCTGATTGTCGATGTAAACAATTTGGATTTCGTTGAAAATCCTGAGGACTTTTCACTAATCCTTGAAAAAGTTCATCGAGAAATATTTGGATTATTTTCTTAATCAAGCAGCTCAAAGCTGCTTTTTTTTATTTGAGTGGAATGGTAATCACTACAGACTCATCCTCTATTTTACCAGCCAATCCCAGAACAGTTACTTTTCCATTTTCATGAAACACAAAAGGTCTTTCTAAACGATCTGGCTTCAAAATACTACCATTTTTCATTTTAAGTTCTTTGGGAGTGAGTACGTAATCTGAGGCTTTTCCCCAATTTATTCCATCAGGTGAACTCATCATTCCTATAAAACCATGGGCATGAAAGACAGCATAGTAATAATCCAAATCTTCATCATACCATAATGACATATCTTCGGTATCCAGATCATCTATCACCGCTTTGGGAAGAATTTCAAAAGGACCATCTGGTTGATCTCCAATCGCCATAGCCTGATTTCTGATAAATCTGGTTTCATTGGGCTTATCACCTTTGATAATCAAGTAATATTTCCCATCTCTTCCTTTTGTAATAGCAGGATTGACAGTCAAAGTGGTGATTGGGCCTGATGGTTCGATCAGTGGATTATCTTTTCTTTCCCAAGGACCATTTATACTTTCCGAAACAGCAATTCCCGTTCTTTGATTGGGTCTTAAAATTTTCCAATTATCATGAGAATAGCCTGTTTGCGCAATTTCCATCAATTCATCAGTTGTATAACCCTGATTGTCTCCCAAATTGGTAGAAATGTAATAGAGGTAATATTTGTCTTCGAATTTCTTGATTTTGGGATTGTGTGCAGTAATTGCATCCCAATGACCTTTTCCTCTCCCCTCAAGCACAGTTTCTAAATATTCCCATGGACCTGATGGAGAATCCGAAGTAGCATGAGCAATCTCTGAAAACAATAACCAACCAGTAAACTTGCTTTCCTTAGGCCAGCGACTATAAAAAAGGTGATATTTCCCGTCCTCACCTTGGATGATTGATCCTCCCCAATTATAAAATCCTTCAGTTTTAAAAATATTGGTTTCGTCTATTTCAGAAATCCTGTCCGAAATCGTCAATTTATCTTGAGCGACCAATTGGGTGAAAAAAGCTAAAAATAGGATTGTTAGAATGGATTGTTTCATCAAATAAATCTTAAATAAGGAGGAAATATTAAGCTAATTTCCTCATAAACCAATTCAACAACATTTGCTGCTGTTCTTCATTTGGATTGACCAGAAGCTGATCTAATCGCTTCAGGCTTCCTCCAGTCATGATGGTTTCATAGGGAGACAATCGAACTAATTTATATCCATGTATTCTGGTTTGCAGATCAATTTGAACATCATTATAAGCCTGCAGTTTCCATCCAGGAGCTCCATTTCCTGAGAAATCGCCAGGCTCCGAAGCAGCTCCAAACCAAGTCTGTGCAATTGGTGGACCATTCCAAATTCTACTTTGCATTCCAGCTTTCAAACATTCCTTTTCGTAGGTCCGACAAAGTCTTCTTTGAGCATCAACAAATGGAAAATTCATTTCACGATAAAGATCTGATCTAAAAGACGTTAACCTGTACCTATTAAAATGAAGATGGAAGTCAAAAAGAAACAAAAATCGATTGATTTTCCAGTCAAATTTCAGCTTTTCCAAAAGCGGATTTTTACCTTCTCCTCCTAAATCTTCGAAAACTTCTTGAAGCCAATTTTTCCCTTTTTGATCCAGAAATTTTGGGTTTACTTCCAACTCAAAGTTTTCCTTTAAATCCACATCGCTGTTTCGGAGGATCTCCAGAAAATTCTCTACAAAAATATGTTGCATTGATTAATTGTTCTCTCTCAGGATTTCCCAAGTATGATCTGCCAATAGTCTCACCTCTGCTACGAATGAAGCAAAGTTCTTTTTCCTTCCCCATTCTTCGGGAGCTATCATGCTCAAAAAGTCAGAACCATCTTCTTTTTGGTAAAGAAAATAAACATGATTGATCAACGGTTCAAAAGAAATGGAAGCTTGATAAATACGCTCGGAAACCTGAACTCGACTTTGGATTTGTTTAGCCTGCTCCGCCAAAAGCTGCATTTGCTCATAGATTTGAGCCATTTGCATATCCGTTTGACTGTGCATGGCTGCGACAGCCCTTCCGGTGATCTTCCCCTTGTCTTCAGGCTTTACAATAGCACTTCCAGAATGATGAGCATAGGGCAAAGTGTTGGGAGTTTCAGAAACCTTCTCCTTCATTTCCTCTAAATCAATCTGATCAATATTTACCTTCTTTCCCTTCATCTATTGCTCTTGATCTGTTGAAATACGCTCTTTCAAATTCCCTTTGGAACCTGGAAAAGTAGTTCTCTGGGAAATATCATATCCTATCCACATCATGATCAGCATGAAAATGATGAAAATTATCAGAAATATTTTTTTGTTTCTCTGCATAAAATTCGACTCTGCCACAAACTTAAAGACTACTGCTGATTCTGCCAGTTTTAAATGAATCTTTAACTTTAGAAATCACTCTTTTTAAAAAATGTTTTTAATTTTAAAGAAATACCAAACAGAATTTTTAATTCATATCCTTTTTTAGCCCATATCCCATGTATAAGTTTATCAGTGAGCATTCTATCTACCAATATTTTGGAGATGATGACCCGGAAATGATCCGGGAGATGATCCAAATTATTTTGGATACCAATGTCAAGGATCTTCAGGAACTCGATGATTTTTTCGATAAAGCAGATTTTCCTACCATTAAAAAAAGATGTCACAAGGCAAAGCCCAGTATGAGCTATATTGGAGCATTGAAAACACGAAAAGTGTTGGAGGATATTGAAGCGGATCTAGAACATTCTCAGGAAAAAAACTCTGAATTAAAGGAGCATCTAGAGGAAATAGAAAAAGAGCTCAATCAGTTTCTGAAAGCACTGCCATAACAAAGTAATCGTACATGAATCGTAAGATCTTTACTCTGGCGGCCCTTATTTGGCTGTCTTTTTCTGGTTTTGCTCAAAGCCAACTCAGTGTAGAATACATCATGAGAGATCCCAAATGGATGGGATTTTTCCCCTCCAGACCTCAATGGAGCGATGATAGTAAAAGCATTTATTTCCAATACAACCCAGAAGGAAATCCAGCTGATTCTACCTACGTCATCCATCTTCAAAATCCTAAAACCTATACGGAGGTTTCTTGGAGAGAAGAGAATAAATTGGAACGAAACCAAGCCAGTTTAAATGCAGACAAATCTCTTAGAGTATTTGTCGGTCCAAATGACAAATTGATTTTGGAAACTTTGAAAACCGGTGAACAGAAAGAAGTATTGAACTGGTATACCAGAATCAGCAATCCTACTTTTCTGGTTGATGAAAACAAAATTGCATTTGCAGCTGAGCAAAACATCTTTGTCTTTAACCTAGAAAGTGGTGTTGTAAATCGAGTAACCCATATTTCTAATGGCTCCAAGCCTTCGGAATCCAGAAGTGATAAAATGGATGAAAAGCCAAAAGGCTTTGTAGAAAGAGAAAATCTGGAACTTCTTCAAGTAGTCAGAGAACGAGAAGAGAATGCTGAACTTCGAAAGCAATACAGAGAAGCAACGCGAGATGATGAAGCTAAAGAATTCATCTACTATACTGAAGGTAAAAATCCGGCCAACCTTCAGCTTTCACCAAGTGGGAGGTTTGCCACTTTTACCTATTACAACTCAAGTTCAAACAAAAACACCAAAGTCCCTGATTATGTCGCGGCTTCTGGCTACACAGAGGAACTTAATGCAAGACCAAAAGTAGGGACAGAACCTACCACTTCAGAAATAGGGATATATGATATAGACAGGGATTCTGTTTATTTCATCAACACTTCTACACTTCCAGGATTAAAAGATTTACCTGATTACGTTACTGATTATCCTGACAAGGAATGGAAGGAAGAAGATCGTAAATTGGCACTTTTTGGGCCTATATTTTCTCCGGATGGTAGCAAAGCAATCATTCAAGCTAGATCCTTTGACAACAAGGACAGATGGATCGCCGAAGCGGATTTGGAGACAGGAGAATTGAAAATTCTAGATAGACAAAGAGATGAAGCTTGGATTGGTGGTCCTGGAATAGGCTGGACTTTCTCGGGTGGAACCTTAGGTTGGTTACCAGACAATAAGCATATCTATTTCCAATCAGAAGAAACCGGCTATTCGCATTTGTATATTTTGGATACAGATACTGGAAAAAAGAAAGCTTTGACTTCAGGAAAATACGAGGTGTTCACTCCATTTATATCCAAAGATCATAAGTCATGGTATCTAACAACTTCCGAAGTGGATCCTGGAGAAAGACATTTCTACAGAATGCCTTTGATGGGAGGAAGAATGGAGAAATTAACCTCCATGACTGGAAACAATGATGTCACTCTTTCTCCCGATGAAAAGCAATTGGCAATCATTTACTCCTATTCCAATAAGCCAGCTGAGCTTTATCTTCAAGAAAACAAGGTGGGTGCAAAAGCTCAGCAATTGACTACCGGTCAAAGTCAGGCTTTTCAATCCTATGACTGGAGAGATCCGGAAATCATCCGATTCAAAGCTCAAGATGGAGCGATGGTTCCAGCAAGAATTTATGAACCAGATCCAGCCAAGAAAAATGGAGCGGCTGTAATTTTTGTTCATGGTGCAGGTTACCTTCAAAACGTCCACAAATGGTGGAGTAGCTACTTTAGAGAGTATATGTTCCATAACCTATTGGCAGATTTGGGTTACACGGTATTGGATATAGATTACAGAGCATCTGCTGGATACGGTAGAGATTGGAGAACGGGAATTTATCGTCACATGGGTGGAAAAGACCTTTCTGACCAAGTGGATGGGGCCAAGCACTTGATCTCAAACTATGGAGTTGATGCTGATCGAATCGGAATTTACGGTGGTAGTTACGGAGGCTTCATCACCTTGATGGCGTTATTTACCGAACCTGATGTGTTCAAGTCAGGAGCAGGCCTTAGATCAGTTACAGATTGGGCTCATTACAACCATGGATATACCGCAAACATTCTCAATACACCTGAAGAAGATCCGATTGCATATAGACGTTCCTCTCCTATTTACTTTGCCGAAGGTTTGAAAGGAAACCTTTTGATGGCACATGGAATGGTCGATGTGAATGTCCACTTTCAAGATGTCGTAAGACTATCCCAACGCCTGATAGAGCTAGGAAAAGACAATTGGGAAATGGCTATTTATCCAGTAGAAGATCATGGTTTTGTAGAACCTAGTTCTTGGACAGATGAATACAAACGAATTTTAAAATTATTCAACAGTACTTTGATCAATGATTAAATTCAGATTAACTCAAAAGCTATTGCTGGCATCAGCAATAGCTTTTTTTATTACTTCCTGTAATCCTGAGACTCCTACAGCTACTCCTAAAACAGGATTGATTTCCGATCATGCAATGGTGGTTTCAGCTAGAAAAGAAGCCTCAGATATTGGTGTAGCAATTCTAGAAAAGGGAGGAAATGCATTTGATGCGATGATGGCAACTGAAATGGCTTTGGCAGTCACCTACCCTTTTGCTGGAAATTTGGGAGGCGGAGGTTTTGCTGTATTCAGAATGGCTGATGGAAGCATTGGCTCAATAGATTACAGAGAAAAAGCTCCTTTGGCTGCTGATAGGGACATGTATCTGGATGAAAATGGAGACATCATTCCAGGTCTAAGCACCAAAGGCGCTATGGCTTCAGGAGTACCGGGAACCATTGCAGGAATCTTTGCTGCTCAGGAAAAATTTGGAAAATTAAGCCCCGCTGAAGTTTTGGCTCCTGTAATTGAATTGGCAGAAAAAGGTTTTGTAGTAACCGAAAATCAAGCCAATCGATTTGCTCGATTGAAAGACACTTTCATCGAGGCAAATGGCCCAGAAACTTTCTATGCAAAGGATATCCAAGCCGGTCAAACTCTCGCAAATCCAGCCCTAGCTGAAACATTGAAAAGGATTGCTGCCAATGGTAAAGAAGAGTTTTATTTCGGAGAAACTGCTCAAATTTTGGTAGACCACATGGAAAAAATCGGTGGAATAATCACCAAAGAGGATTTGGCAAGCTATGAAGCCGCCTGGAGAGAACCTATCGTATTCGATTACCAAGATTTGAAAATCATATCCATGTCTCCACCAAGTTCTGGTGGAATTACAATCGGGCAGATTTTCGAGATGATTGAGCCTTTTGATTTGAAAGAGTATGGTCATCATTCACCTGAGTACATTCAGGTTTTGGTAGAAGCTGAAAGAAGAGCTTATGCGGATAGAAACTTCTACTTAGGGGATCCAGATTTTGTTGATATTCCAGTGGATGAGTTATTGGATGAAAACTATTTAAAAGAGAGAATGTCAAGTTTCTCGATGGAAAAAGCCACCAAATCTGAAGATATAGCCGAAGGGAAAATAGCTTTTGCTGAAAGCATGGAAACTACCCATTACTCCATCGTTGATCAAGAAGGAAATGCAATCTCGGTTACAACGACCTTGAATGGAGCCTATGGCTCCAAGGTTTACATAGACGAGCTGGGCTTTTTTATGAACAATGAAATGGATGACTTTAGCTCCAAAGCTGGTGAACCGAATATGTTTGGATTGATCGGTGCTGAGGCTAACAGCATCGCCCCGGGAAAAAGAATGTTGAGTTCTATGACCCCAACAATCGTCGAGAGAGGCGGAAAACTTTGGATGGTGGTAGGAACACCGGGAGGATCCACTATTATCACATCTGTCGTTCAAACCATCTTGAATGTTTCTCAATTCGATATGAGCATGCAGGAGGCCGTGGAATCTCCACGATTCCATCATCAATGGCTACCTGATTTAGTTAGCTTTGAACCGGAATCATTCGATAGTACACTGATTGCAAATTTGAAAGCAAAAGGCTACAATATCCTTGAAAACAACAATCCAATCATCGGTAAGGTGGATGCAATTTTAGTTCTTCCCAATGGCAAACTTGAGGGAGGTGCTGATCCACGAGGCGATGATGCTGCTTCGGGTTTCTAAAATTGAAAAAGGCCCTCTGAAATAATCAGAAGGCCTTTTTTTATCAGAATTCATTCTCTAGAATCTCTCTGAAAGTTCATTTAAAGCCTGAATAGCTTTTTCTGCATCCTTTTTGGCCACAAAAATATGATCGTGTAAATAGGCAGCGACGACATTACAGCTTATTCCATTCTTTGCCAAGGCTTCTGAAAATGTTGCAGTCAGTCCAACTGCATTCAAAGAAGAATGAACTGTCAATGTAATCCAAGAAGAAACATAGTCGTATTTCAAGTTCAACTTATCAGCCTTCATTTTCTCAAGAACTACCGTTACACCCTCTTTTTCTTTGAATTCAAATAGAGTGTTCTCCCGACTGATTGTATTTATATCAGGAACAATGCAGAATACATATTCTCCCTCATTCAACATTGGGTTCATCCCCTTTATTAATTCAGTTAGATTTCTTTCTCCTGTCATTTGAATTTATTCTATCGTCTTTGGACTAAAATCTATTGACTTTTATACAATCTTCTTGGTGTACACATTCCCAAATCTATCTTTGGCTTCCACCACCAAATTGTCTGTAGAATTTGGCTGGAAGAAAAACATGTGATCTGTCAATTGTGGCTCTACCCAAGATCTTCTTGTAGGCAAACTTGGACCTGTATGCAATTCCATACTCCAAGGGTCTTTGGCCACAATCTTCATCGGAGCAGCTACTTTGACCCCATTTTCATACCAAGCTAATTCCCATTCCGGATCATAGTTCCAGCAATTCAAAGAATAAAAATCAGGGAAATCTGGATGATATCCATTTTTATAAACCCTAAACTGTTCCTCGATATTCAATCCCGTGCCTTTGTATTTCCATTGGAGTTCTGAACCTCTCGCCTCATATACCGCATAGCCATTTGGAGTTCCATCATAGCAAATCGGTCCTGACCACCAAGCTCCACAGACTGTTCCATGACAATGTTCATAAACATGGCCTGAAATCATATTATCATTGAAGTGAGTATGGCCAGACATGATATGGGCCTGATAGCCTTCCAGCATTCTATACAAATGTTGTCTATTACTCACGGTTCCACCGATGGTATCTCTTTCTGGATACCTAGTCACCGCACCTGTGTATGTTGGGATATGAAGTGAAACCACCACTGTTTTTCCCTTTTCAACCTGAGCTAGATCCTGCTCCAGCCAAGCCAACTGTTCCTCAGGAATGTATCCAATGTACTTTTGACCCGAATCTCTTCCCAAATAGAAGACATCATCCAACACCACATAATGTACCTCTCCTCTATTCCATGAATAATAAGTTGGTCCAAAGTGGCCCTTGAAAGTCGAAGTGGTCTGTTCATCTGAACGAACTTTGAAGTTTAAATCATGGTTTCCAACAACTTGAAAAAATGGAATTCCAGTAGCCTCAATCCCTTGATTGTATTCTTTGAAAAGATCCAAATGATCATAAACCAAGTCTCCACAGCCTATCCCGAAAATATTGGGATCATTGATAGATTGGATGGTTTTCTGCACATCTGGAATTGATACGGTCAACAATTGATTCGCGTCATAATCATCCTGAATCTGGGTATCAGATAGCAATAAAAAGTGATGATTTTCATCAGAATTGGTTGATTTTTTCAAATCAAAAGAAACAGTCATTGAAGACCTACTTTTGTCTAGTGGCTTAAAAAAGCTTGCTGATCCATTTGCCTGTTTGGCGATTTCATACCCTGAAGGCATGGTGACAAATACAAAATCACGGTCATTTCCCGATACAAATTCGAAATCTCCTCTCGCATCAGTTTTGGTGACCACACGACCATCTGAAACAGCCACATTTGCGATTCCTTTTCCAGAGGAAGTTACTCTTCCTTTCACCTTGATAGGTGCAAAAAGGGTCGGAATTCTAAAATCTGCTTGTTGTTGAGTTTCTTTTGAGAAAGCAAAATCTCCAAGGCTTAGCCATCCTACAGAAGTCAGGCCAAGACCTTTAATAAAATCTCGTCTATTAAACATTGATAAAAAGGGTTGATGTGAATTGATTACTCAAGGTGCATATTTTAATCTTCACCGATAGAGCAGGAAATATAATTTATCAATTTCTTAACACCTCTGAAACAAAATTCATGGAAATGCCTTCCTCTACAGGTTGGACTTCCACAGAATATTTAGCAATTTAAACACCTGATTTTGTATCCATTATAGGATTCACCTTTACCTGACTATTCAGGCTTTTTAATGATTTTTCAATTTAAACTTTCAAATATATGGTAACCCATTATATCGTAACCAACCGAGAAGTAACCTCCCGACGATCTAGTAGCTACATTTCAGTCAATGAAAATGAATATATGCGCAAAGATGGAGATGAGGAAGCAAGACATAATTTGCGATACGGAACAGTCTCATTTGACCCAGCAAAAGCTAAAAAACTGAAGGATTTCAATATCCAGATTCTACCAGAAGTACCCGAAGATACTTTGGAGAAATATGCAGATGATAAAGATGTCAATAAGGCAAAATTCCCTTCTACGCAGGTTTTCGACGAACTTTACCAGTCAGGCATCAAAGCTGCAAAAGGAAAAGGAGGAGAATTTGTTCAAGAAGATATTTTGGTTTTTGTCCATGGTTTCAAATCCGATTTGGAAACAGCTATGCAAACGCTCTCTGAGCTTCATAAACGCTATGTAGAACCTGAAACTTCTACAATCAAGCATTTGGTGCTATTCACCTGGCCAGCTAAGAAAAAGATGCTGAAATACCGTTCTGACGCTTACGATGCGATGCAATCTGGCTTTGCATTGGCTCGTTCCATGGCTTCCTTGCGAGAGTTTTTCAAAAAGAAATTTGTGGAAGAGAAAAAGCCTATGTGTAATCAGAAAATTCATTTGCTCTGCCATAGCATGGGAAATCGTGTTCTTGAAAATATGATCAAGGGAATTTGCGATATCGGAATGGAGATCAATTCTACCTTTAGCGAAATCGTGTTGGTAGGTGCTGATATCGATTATTATGCTTTGGAAAGACCCAATCCACTTTACAGGTTAATTGATTTTGGAGAAAGAGTCCATGTATATTATCACAATAAAGATCAGGCGTTAGGGGTTTCAGAGCTGACCAAAAATGCCTTTAACCGCCTAGGTCGCTGGGGAGCCAAAAACTCTGTAAACCTCCCGGATGACATCTACCAATGCGATGTCACCGCTATTGAGGATGATAAAGGCTTGCTTCATGAAGTCGTCCATCATTGGTATTATACCAATTCTACAACGGTAGTAGAAGATATCACAGCCGTTTTCAAGGGTGAAGGTTCCATTTTTAGCAGATAATTATGAAAAGGAAATTTTCAGATCTGCACTGTCACAACCATATGCGTGCGCATTTTCAGATGCAGGAAAAGCAAAAGAAATTCATGCGTAAAGGTGAGTTCAGTCCTTGGACTGTAATTGCATCCAACGAAAGAAATAAATCTAAAGGAAAGATGGGAGCCTCCTACTCCCAGATGGATTTGGTCAAATGCTGGAATGCAAACCTAAGATTGACTTTTAACAGTCTCTACCCTTTGGAAAGACAGTTTGTGAAGGGAATGAAGGTCGAGGTTGGTGAAGACAAATGGTTTAAGTTTTTGGTGGCTTTTGCTACTTCCCATCATCTTCCCATCAGAGATTTCATTCAGGTTGCTTATATGAGAATTCCGGATAAAGTCGTGGATTACTTCCAATCTCCGGATTATGACTATTGGGAGTCACTCAATCGTGAGATGGAATTTGTCACAATGGATTCTGGGAAATTAATCCGTAAAAATGAAATCCATGTCCCTGGAAAAATCATTGGGGAATTCAAAGCCGCTACCAAAAGAGCCAGACTTTTCCCTCAAGAATATGTTGCTACTAATGCCACATATCGAATCCCTACCTCTAAGATAGAACTCAAGGCATCATTAGCCAATGACCAGGAAATCACCATGGTTTTAACAGTTGAAGGAGCCCATGCTTTAGGAACTGATAGAATTAATTCCATCGAAGATGTATCGGATAGAATTCAGTTTATCAAGAACGTTTGGAAACATCCTGTCTTCTTTATCACCTTTGCCCATCACTTTGACAATAAGCTTTGTGGACATGCCCATTCCATTCCTGATACAGGTAAACTTTTGCTCAATCAGCGGGATAAAATGAACGGTGGCTTCAACAACAACGGTAGGAAAATCATCAAAGAGCTTTTGGGGATCAATTCTGATTTTGAAAAAGTTGATGATTTTGGATATCGAATTCTGATAGATGTAAAGCACATGAGTGCTCGCTCAAGAAAAGAATATTATTCGCTTGTAGAGAAATGTCTGAAAAACGATGATAGAATCCCTGTGATCGCCTCACATTGTGGTTATTCAGGGATTTCTACACTTGACAGACATATTGAGCTTGAAAAAGAGGAAGTGGATGATTATTGTGATGAAACTGGCCTATTCAATGCCTGGAACATCAATATGTGTGATGAGGATATCGAGATGATTGTGAAAACGAGAGGTTTATTCGGACTTTCCTTCGATCAGAGAATTCTGGGAATCACCAAAAAGGACAAAGATACTAGGCGAAATGGCGTCCAATTGATTTGGGAGAATATTGAAGGCATCATTCTAAGTGCTTATAACAATCCTAACTTGAACGAATTTGAAAAACCTCAAATCTGGAATTCCATTACCATCGGAACTGATTTTGAAGGACTGATTGATCCGGTAAACCCTTATCCAAGTGCATTGGAATTTGAGTTGTTTGGCAATAACCTGGTATTTGAAATCGAGCAGGCTAGAAAAGATCCAGCAAAACCCCATTTGCATCATCTCAAATCCAGAGAAGATGTAGAAAAGGCTGTAGATGGATTCTGTTATAATAATTCAGAGGCATTTGTTTTGGAGAATTATCCGGTATAATTTGGAATGGTCCATTTATTTAAACCTTTCTAGACTATTCTGAAACCTAGAATTCAGATTAGAAAAGATCATCCAAATTTCTCTTCATGAAATATCGCTTACTTTTTGGGGTAGTGTCCATTTTAATTTTCTTCTCCTGCAACTCGTCAAAAAATTGGTATAAAGGGAATCTTCATACTCATTCTTACTGGAGTGATGGGGATAATTATCCAGAAATGATCATGGACTGGTATAAATCTCATGGGTATGACTTTGCTGTTCTTTCCGATCACAACACCCTTCAAAAAGGTGAAAAATGGAAATTGCTTCCGAAAGCTCCGATGCACGAGTTAGCCTTTGAAAATTATTTAGAAAAATATGGTGATGATTGGGTAGAGCAAAGAACAGATTCTGCAGGCAGAGTGCATGTGAAGCTTAAAACCCTTGAGGAATATCGGCCTCTTTTTGAAGAAAAAGAAAAGTTTTTAATTATTCAATCTGAAGAAGTCACGGCAAGTTTTGAAAAGAAACCCATCCATATGAATGTGACAAACATTCAGGAATTTATTGAACCAGCTGATGGTAATTCTGTAACTCAAATCTTGCAGAATAATTTAGATCAGGTTAAGGAGCAACGGGAAAAATCCGGTCATCCTATGTTCTTGCATATCAATCACCCCAATTTCGTATGGGCTATTACACCTGATGACATCATAAATCTTACAGGCGAAAGATTCTTTGAGGTTTATAATGGACATCCCCAGGTTCATAATTACGGAGATAGCCTTAGGCCAAGTATGGAAGCTTTATGGGACCGAGTTCAAGTAGCTTATCTTTTAGCCGGAAAAGAGCTCTTGTATGGATTAGCTGTTGATGACGCGCATAACTATCACGTCTTTGATGAAAATTCTAGCAACCCAGGTCGTGGTTGGGTGCAGGTTCGAGCCAAGTCCCTTCAGGCAAAGGATCTTATCGAGTCAATGGAGTCTGGAGATTTTTATAGTAGTACGGGGGTCATTCTGAATGACCTTAAATTTGATGGAAAGAAATTAAAGTTCTCAATCAAGCCAGAAGATGGAGTTGATTATACTATCCGATTTTTTGGTGCAAAAAAATCAGACCCAACTCATTCAGGAGTATTGCTTCAAGAAATTAAGGGAACAAAAGGAAGTTATACATTAGGAGAAGATGACCTTTATGTACGGGCAAGAATCACCTCCTCCAAATCAAAAGAAAACCCCTACCGTCCTGGAGATATGGAAGAAGCCTGGATACAACCTGTTACCAATAAGATGAGAGTAAACCTAAATCAAAATAAACTCTTTTAATTCGCTTGAATACCTTTAGTCTTCCTCTCCAAATATTTCTTTGACTACCCATCCTTTTCCCCAATTGTCTTTTTCCTCATCTGACCAAAGCTCAGGGAAGAAAATTACCTTTTGGAAGCGTGGCGGTAAATATTTTTGCCAGTTGGTTCCGCCGGTTGCAGCAATATCCACAGGGTCTCTTTGCAAATATCTGACGGCGGATTTATAATGTGCCAATGGCCAAAACACGTTTGCCTTCAGGTCAAACTTTCTCATTAATTCCGTAAGTTCCTCAGAAGGATTTTCCAACTCCATGTATTTCTGCCAGATATTTTTCCTTCTATAACTTTCGATCAAATCCTTAAGCTGTTTGGCATATTTGAGTTCAAAAGTCTTTAATGTTAAAGTCTTTTCCCCTGTAGCCAATTCAATCGCGCCTTGTTGCCAATACAGATGTTCAAAAATATCATCAGCTGGAGAATGGTAATCAAACTCATCTCTTTTCAACAAAGTCACCAAATGATGCGCATCAGTAGACATCAATTCAATTTCTCGATATTGAGCACTTTGGAAACCAGATGAAGGAAGTAGAGACATTCTAAACTTCAAAAATTGATCCTTGTCCATCCCCTTCCACATCACTGCATAGGAACCAATCAATTGATCAAAATACATAATGATACGATCCAAATGCTTCGAAAAATCTGTTTCATTCAGGCTTTTCTCTTCAGCTATCTGCTCTATTTCATTGATTATCAATTTGAAGTATAATTCCGTAATCTGATGATACATGATAAAAATCTTCTCATCTTTTTGATTGGTTTTGGGCTGCTGTAAAGAAAGCAACACATCCAAATTGATATAATCCCAATAAGTTAGATAATCAGCATAAAGAAGCCCTTCCAGATAGGAAAGCATATCTTGACCGGATGCTTTGTATTTCTCTTCCAGTTGCTTGATTTTCTCTAAAATTTCAGGATTAAACTGGTACTCAGCCATGGGTATTTTTTAGGAAAAATGATAGTTTTTTAGCCCCCTTTCTATTTACTTCGAAAGGTGGCCATTTTTAATTAGCCCGACAAAAATCACTGATTCATTTTAATAAACCAAAATACCATGGCGGGAGTTGAAATCCATAAATCCCAAAAACAGGACACATTCGAAGGAGTTGATTTCTTGGATCTGGATGATTTGCTTACTGAAGAGCATCAGTTGATCAGGAGTTCTATCCGAGATTTCGTCAAAAAAGAAATTTCACCCTACATCGAAGACTGGGCACAAAAGTCTCATTTTCCTGAAGAAATCGTTAAAAAATTTGGAGAAGTAGGTGCATTTGGCCCTCAAATTCCAGAAGAATACGGCGGAGGAGGTTTAGATTATATTTCCTACGGATTGATCATGCAGGAGATTGAGAGAGGTGATTCGGGAATGAGATCCACAGCATCCGTACAAGGTTCACTGGTTATGTATCCGATTTATAAATTTGGATCTGAGGAGCAAAAGAAAAAATATCTTCCCAAACTCGCTTCAGGAGAAATGCTGGGTTGCTTTGGATTGACAGAACCGGATCACGGTTCGAATCCAAGTGGAATGGTCACCAACTTCAAGGATATGGGAGACCATTACTTGCTAAATGGAGCAAAAATGTGGATTTCCAATTCCCCAAAAGCGGATATCGCAGTTGTCTGGGCCAAAAACGAAGAAGGAAGAATTCATGGATTAATTGTTGAAAGAGGAATGGAAGGCTTTTCCACCCCAGAGACTCACAACAAATGGTCACTTAGAGCCTCCTGTACAGGTGAATTGGTATTTGATAATGTCAAAGTACCCAAGGAGAACTTACTACCCGGAAAATCTGGCTTAGGAGCTCCTTTGATGTGTTTGGACTCTGCAAGGTTTGGGATAGCCTGGGGAGTGGTCGGCGCGGCGATGGATTGCTATGAATCAGCCAGAAAATATGCTGCAGAACGGATTCAGTTTGGAAAGCCTATTGCTGGATTTCAATTGACTCAGAAAAAGCTATCTGAAATGCTCACTGAAATCACCAAGGCACAGCTATTGGCTTGGAAAGTCGGCAAAATGATGAATGAAGGAAAAGCTAAAACAATTCACATCTCCATGGCCAAAAGGAACAATGTAGAAATGGCTTTAAACATCGCCAGAGAAGCCAGACAGATTCACGGAGGTATGGGAATCACGGGAGAGTATCCGATTATGCGTCATATGATGAATTTGGAATCCGTAATTACATACGAAGGAACCCATGATATTCATTTATTGATCTTGGGGAATGAAATCACCGGAATTCCAGCTTTTAAATAGGTGTTTCCCACTGATTTCCACAGATATGAACACAAATTTTCACAGATAATCAAAACATATAATAAAAAATCCCCTAGAGTTAACCTTCAGGGGATTTTCTTTTAATGCTTAGAATAATTATCAAATAATCTGTATTCACGTCAGTATTAAATGAAAATTTTTAAAATAAAGCCTTGAAAATCAGGTCGAGGAAGCTTCTTTCACCTGTATTCGATCTTATAGCCTTTTTAGCGTAGGCTAATTGGAAGGTCGTGCAAAAGCGGTTAATCAGAAAAATAATTAATCCAACCTCACAAACCTACCCAAGAAGATTCGATGGTCATGACTTTCGACCATCACAGAATAGGTTCCTGAGGCTAAAGTCGAAACATCCAGTCTGATTTGTTTTGAAGATTGATGAATCATGAAAACTGATTGACCTACATCCTTTCCATTGAGGTCGTAGACTTTCCAAGAGTTTTCTGCAAATTCCAAATCACCTTTTGGTTCAAAAACGACTTCCGCTTTACTTGGATTTGGATAAATCACCAATGCCTCAGCTTCAATTTGTTTTCCACCCGGGAATCCTGAAATTGTCATTTCCACAGCCTTTAAATGTGTAGAACAGCCAAATTCATTGGTAATAGAAACACTAAAGCTTCCCATTTGATTGACCTCAAAAGTTTGATTGGCAGCTCCTGATATAGCTTGATCCCCTTTATACCATTGATAGGTATACATGCCTTCTGGAGCTATTAAAATATTTCCATCAACTTTAATCTCACCTTGTGGAATATCAATTAATTGGACTTCAAACACACCAGTTTCTGCCAAACATCCACCAGAATACCTGATCACAGCATGATATGCTCCTCCTTCCTCGATTGTAATGTTTTTTCCTGATTGTTCAGCTATCTCAACCCCATTTCTTCTCCATCTGACCACTTCAAATTCTGCCTCAGAAGATAGAGTCAATTCTGTGCTATTTCCTTCGCACAATTCCGTTACTCCCTCGATAAAGACTGGTTTACTATCAACCCAAGTCAGATTTAAAGTAGCAGTGCTCTCAGTAACATTTCCAGAATTATCCTCTGCTCTTATCTCAATGGGGGTTTCTGAAGCAAAATCTCCACAACCAACCTCTTGTTTACTAATTGTCAGAGATTTGATTCCACAATTATCTGTGACACTTTCCACAAACATTTCAGGAGTCAATTCAATTGCTCCTATTGAAGGATCAAAGTTTAAACTGACATTCTTAGAAACAATTACAGGCTTGGAATTATCCTTTACCAAAACAGTGGTTGTTTCCTCCCAAATTTGCCCAGATTGACTTTCAATCCTTATTTCAAGGGTATGTTCACCAAGACTTTCACAGTCGAAATTCAAGTCAGAAGTAGTGATTTCTAAATCTTGAGAAGGTGGCCAGGAAGTAAATAAGTCAGATATTTCTAAACTTGCCTCACCATTTTCATCCAAATTCAATTCGATCAAATCCTTCACTGGAGCAAAAGGCACATCTGTAACTGAAATCTCTAATTTATTAGACTCAACAATGCATCCTGATGCCAATCGAAGAGTTGCAAAATAGTTTCCAGCTTGATTCACAACGATGGTTTTGCCTTTGATTCCATCCATGATTGAACCATTTCTATACCAAGAGATCACCTCATAATCCAACTCCTCTCCCAGAGACAATTCTACTGTTCCCCCAGAATAAAGTGGTTTATTGGCTTGAAGACTTACTTTCTGAGATTCAATTGTAGAAAACTCGACAGAAATGCTTCTAATGGTTTCGTTACCTGAATTATCCTTTACTGTTATTTTAATTTCTTGAATTAATTCTAAATCACCACATTCAAATCTGGTTTTACTGAGGCTTACAGTTGCAATTCCGCAATTATCATCAAGATTTGTAATAAAGATTTCTGGATTTACCTCTAAAATTCCTTTTGACTTATCGAACTCCAGAACTTTGGATTCAGCAATTAAAACAGGTGAAATTTTATCCTTAACTAATACTTTCACCACTTGAGACCACACATTTCCTGATCCATCCAAGATTTTTACCAAAACTTCATTGATACCTAGGTTATCACAATAATAATCTGGTCCAATAGAAAACTCACTTGTCCAATTAGAAGCAGGAACATTTTCCAAGTAATCTTTTAGTGTAGTTTTTCCTATTCCCTCACCATTCAATTCAACTTCTATTTGATTTTTAAAAACAGGTTTTTCACTATTTGCCTTAAATACTACCTGAAAAACTCCAAATGATTCATCTGTATGAACAGGATCATGAGGCATATTTCCTTTTGGAGCCAAGGATAATTTATGATTCATGGGTAATTCTAAGGGTTGCCCATTATAATTCCCATTAATTTTATATTCTGAAAAGAAAGGATTTTGAAAGTCTATTATTTGAAAAGCTGTTCCATTTTCGATTCCGAACTGAGAAAAATCAACTTTCACCGAGGAAGTCTTGCCTGGGTTTACAATTGTTACATAATACTTGCCTTCTTCATATTTATTCTTTCGAATAAATACTTTCGGATCTTGTGGAATACTTAAAGCCAATGTGCTGGTTTGATCAAAACCTGAAGACAACTTCCATTGAGCAAAATTACTTCCAGTAAATGGCTGTGGATCATTAGAGGACTGGAAATAAGAATTTTCATCCCAATAAGTACCTGTCATTGAAGTAGGTAAAGTCAAGAATTGAAGAAATTTCCCGTGATTATTATATAGAATATTTCCTGAAAATCTAAGATTTTCTAATGGCTGAAATTCAACAACATTCCTCCCTCCCATTAAAAAATTATTATAAAACTCAATTTTATTATTTGGTTGATAGTTTCTACCAATTGTCACGTTACTTACTTTCTCACTCGATAGTCTTCCTCCTTGCAGATCAGAGTAAAATACGTTGTCATAAACCTTCATTTGATGACTCAAATTATTTTGTGATCCTATAGTAAAATTATGAGGAGGCCTAAATAGAAACTCATTGAAATTTGCAATTGCTCCAGTGTTGAAAGAAGTATTTTCAAAGCTTATTATCCCTGCATTTTCCGGATTTGTTGTATATAAATTAAATCCCTGAGAAGCATTCTGAAACACAATATTATTCTGAAGGATTTTTGGATTACTAACCTGATTATGTTGGACATATAAACCATGACCTGTTCCTCTGTAGGGAGATTGATTTCCATTATTAAAAATTACACAACCATAAACTTCCAAATCAAGAGCTGGGCTCCATAATTCAAGTCCACCACCAGACACATCATAGATCCAGCAATTAATTAACTTCACATTGGTGCCAAAAACAGAAATTCCTGTTTCATAAACTACAGAATTCCCTAAATCTTCCCTTTTCTCCTCGGTAGTAGAACTAATATGAATACCTATTAACCAGACATTCGAACCATTTACAGTTATGGCAGATCCATTAGTTCTATTGATTCCAGGGTTGATTTTTGCTTCACCAGAATTTTGTGGAAGTATATATATCGGTTTTTCAATTGTTCCACTTTTCTCAAAGATGAAGTTTCCATCATACCTGCCATCTAATAAAATCAAACTATCCCCAGGGTTCAGTGGGGAGCCTAAGGAAAATGCATAATTTAAGCTTATTGGATTTTCAGGGCTATTACCTGTATTAGTATCATTTCCATTAGGAGCAGCATATTTTATACCGGCAAATGAACTAGAAAAAGAAAGTAAGCTTATTAGAAAAATGAAGGATATAAAAAAACTACGCATTAGAGTCCGATTTTTTTAAATATAAGTATGTACTCTATTTTATCCTACTTTTTAAAACCACCAATTGAACGGGGTTCAATGGATCATTACTAAAAACATAAATGTTCCTTTGATCTATTCCTTGCCTTCCTGAAGGGTCAAACTCTAAATGAAGTTCGACTGACTCCCCTGGAGTAATCTCTTTCTTAGGCATTGTCATGGTTAGGCAATCACAATTGCCCTGTATTTTGCGGATTTCAAGGACTTTTTGACCTCTATTCGTCAATATTACAGTTTCAGTCTTCTTACTTCCGGCAGAGATCTCTTTCAGGTCAATTTCCTTTGGAGAAATATTCAAATTGGGAACCACTCCTAAATCTTCCTTCGAAAAAGCTGGAAAATATTCAAAAACATTGGCCATCACATCCCATTGAACTACCAAAGAATCCGACCAAGAAAACTGAACTGGATCTTCAAAAAAGCCCAAATCATTCTTATCAGCACCTGAATAAATCACTTGAATCAATCCTCTTTCATTTGCCTGAACACTATCCTGCTTCAATCTCAATTGAATATAATCAGGTCCAAAAAATCTTAAACTATCAGGGTAAAGTGTTTCTTTCGTGAAATTGAAAAATTCCACATTCTTGATCTTTGGCTCATTGGTAAATACATCGCCCATATTTACTTTTTGCTGACGAAAGCCAAAGCCCAATTGTTGGTTAGGATAATCAATATCCGGGTCCTGAGGAAAAGGGACTGCAGTTCCTTCCAAATACAAAGTATCCTGAGTCCCCATTAAATTACCTTTGACTACTATCATTCTTGAGAAAAATCCAGCAGAGGCACTTGGATCATAGGATATTTGCAAAATCCCCTCCTCTCCTACATTCAAAGTATCCTCAGTATAAGTCACTGTAGTACAACCACAGTCAGTCCAAACTCTATCAATCCAGAATAATGAATCTTGAGTATGTGTAAATCGAAACTCCGCTACCTGAGGTCCCTGCTCTTCTAGGATTGTTCCCATATCTATTTTATTGATCTCCCAAATGAGTTTTGGAGTCACAGTCTCCTGAGACAGACAGACTTGCACAAAAACCGAAAGAAATAGAGCAGTAGTGAATAGTTTTCGAAATAAGTTCATATCCGCAAATAACGTATAAATCCAAACGAATTATAGCTTGATTTACGTATTTTGCGCCAAAATTAAACTAATGGCACGAGTACTTACAGGCATACAAAGTAGCGGAAGACCCCACCTGGGCAACATTCTCGGTGCGATCGTTCCTGCGATTGAGTTGGCGAAAGCCAATGTTGAAGAATCCTTTATTTTCATCGCTGATTTACATTCTCTCACCAGTTCTAAAGATCCTGAATTGAGAATAGAAAACACGAGAGCTGTAGCTGCTGCCTGGCTTGCCTTTGGTTTGGATATCGAAAAAACCGTCTTCTACAGGCAATCAAGAAGACCTGAAGTCACTGAGTTAACATGGTACCTCAACTGCTTCACACCTTACCCTATGTTGGCCAATGCTCATAGTTTCAAGGATAAAGCAGAAAGACTTGCCGATGTTAATGCAGGACTCTTTACCTATCCAGTATTGATGGCTGCTGATATCCTCATGTATTCAGCGGATTTGGTTCCTGTGGGAAAAGATCAAATGCAGCATCTGGAAATGACACGAGATATTGCTACTACGTTCAATAGAATCGTTGGAGAAGATATAATGACTATTCCTGAGGCAAGGATTTCAGAAGCTGTGAAAACTATCCCAGGTACGGATGGTCAGAAAATGTCCAAATCCTACAACAATTACATTGACATATTTTTGCCTGAAAAGCAATTGAAGAAAAATGTCAATAGCATTGTTACCGACAGTACTCCAATGGAGGAGCCTAAAGACCCGGATACTTGTAATGTATTCAAATTGTATTCGCTATTGGCTTCTGAGGATCAGATTCAGGAAATGAGAGGAAAATACCTTGGAGGCAATTATGGCTATGGGCATGCCAAAAAGGAATTCATGGAATTGATTTTGGAGAAATATGCTGAGGAAAGAAAGGCATTTGACTTCTACATGAACAATCCAGAGGAAATCGAAAAGAAGCTGGCTGCAGGTGAAGAACATGCCAAAGAAATTGGAGAAAAACTACTTCAAAAAGTCCGTGAAAAACTCGGATTTAGATAAAGAAAAAGCCCGAATCTGATCTGATTCGGGCTTTTTTATGATTATTCCATTCGGATTATCTACTTCTCCAAACATCCTTCAATTGGCGACCATTGATCAGCATCACAATTCTGGCAGGATTCGGAATCAATACCAATCTTACATCCTGTCTGTCAAATTGATCTGACTCAATTGGGACACCTTCTTGTCCTCCTACTTCATAACTTACGATTCCGTTTGCATCAGGAAGCAAAGGCTTGTATTTATTTGCTATATAGGCAGTAGGTAAAAGAATATCAGTATCTGATTTCAAAACAGAATAGATTTTCTCTAACTGATTTTCAATCACTTCCTCATACTCTTCATTGAAATCATCTTCCAAATCATGGATTGCCTCCTCTAAGTCGTCATAGCTTTCATCACTATAATCCATCAAAGCAAGTTGATTTCTCTTTTCTACAATTTCGGTTAGCTCTTTATCCAGCTTGTCCCAATTCATTGGTCTATGTTTTTGTTTGATTTGTTATTCAAAACACAAAGATGAGAATATCATTTTTTTAAGCAGAATGATTTTGGAGAAACTTAACCAATTAGGAGAATTTTTCCATTTCTTCCCGGCATTTGATAGGCATTTAGGGCTTCTTGAAAGGATTCTAATGGAAATTTACCAACAACATCAATCTGAGAATCCCCATTCATTAAAAAGCTAAACACCTTTAAAAAGGCCTCATTCATTTCCTTTGGGTCAGTTTCAGCCATCCAGGTACTCAGCCAAAAACCTTCAATTTTCAAATTCTTGAAAATCATCAAACCACTATTGATAGGCATTGTATTCAAGCTTAAAGCACCAAAAACCATCATTTTTCCATTCTTTCTCAAACAACTCAATGCCTGAGCACCCAATTTTCCACTCACTGCATCAAAAACTGCATGGACTCCCCCATTTGTCTTTTCAGGAATCACTTCATGGATTTTTTCCTTTTCAGAATTTACAACCAAGTCCGCACCCAAATTGCTCAAATAGCTAATCTGATCCTCTTGTCTTACGGTGGCGGCAACTTGAATTCCTTTGGCTTTTGCCATTTGAATTGCAAATTTCCCAAAAGCTGATGCTCCCGCAGTTATCAAAAGCCAATCTCCCTCTTTCAAACCAGACTTTTCAATCATTGCATGGGCGGTAAATGGATTGACAAATGCCTGGCAGGCAATTTCATCAGACATTTCCTTTGGGACTGGAATTGCAGAAGAGACTGGAATACAGATATATTCTTTCCAGGTTCCAATTGCCGAAAACATCACTCGAGTCCCTTTTTCAAACTTCCCAGATTCATCGGCTTTTTCGACCACGCCAACAGCCTCAAAACCTGCACTGCTTGGTAAGACAGGTTGGATTCCGTATCTCCCTTGAATAAACATCATATCGGCAGGATTGATATTTCTTGCGGTAATCTTAATCAAAACCTGACCTTCTTTGGGTTGAGGAATCGGAGAATCAACTAGTTTTAATACTTCTGAAGGATTTCCTATTTGTTCAAATATTACTTCTTTCATCACGATTTATTTTTGCTTTACCTCATAAATAAATCTAAGTAATATTCCTTGGGAGGTCTATTTCTAGGCATATTTTTTTATATCTTGAGGAAAGACATCAAAAACGCTATTCATGGATCTTTCCCAGCTTTTTTCACTGGATCACAAAGTGGCTTTGATTACCGGAGCCTCCAAAGGAATTGGTTTAGCCACCGCAGAAATCTTTGCCGCAGCAGGCGCAAAAGTAGTTATCAGCAGTAGAAAGCAAGAGGTGTTGGACAAGGTAGCAAATCAACTCAAATCCAAGGGCTATGAAGCTACTGGTATTGCATGCAATGTTGGTAACATGGAAGAACTCCCTGTGTTAGTTGAAAAGACGGTCGAAAAATATGGTCAGATTGATATTCTCGTCAATAATGCGGCAGCCAACCCAGTGTTTGGCCCTGTACATGAAACTAGCTTAGAAGCCTTCGACAAAATCATGGACGTCAATGTCAAAGCACCTTTCGAATTGACACGACTTTGTTTTCCTCACCTAAGGAAATCCTCACATGCTTCCGTTATAAATGTCAGTTCAATTGGTGCCTTTTCTCCTGAACCTGGATTAGGAATTTACTCAGTAAGTAAAACAGCTTTGACTTCATTGACCAAAGTCTACGCAAAAGAATGGGGTGAAGCCAAAATCAGAGTAAATGCCATTTGTCCAGGCTTGATCAAAACCAAATTTTCAGAACCACTTTGGTCCAATGAGAAAATCATGGATTTCGTTATGAAACAACTGACTATCAAACGATTGGGAACACCGGAGGAAATCGGTGCTTTAGCCTTATTTTTAGCTTCGCCTGCCTCTTCTTACATCACTGGGTCAATTTTCACCTCAGACGGAGGATTCAATATTTAATACGAAGGACAGTCCTTTATACAAACTTGATTTTCATATACTTGATCTTTTCTCCTTTTTCGGAAAACATCTTTTCATATCTAGTTTGGATCCCAAAATGATCATCTTTCCATTCACTTTGATAGAAATCATGGGTAAAACCTATTACTTCAATGTCTTCACGAGATTGAACCAATTCTAATGAATAATCAAATAGTCCGGTATTATCTGTTTTGAAATGGATTATTCCATCTTTCTTGACCAAGGTTTTATACATCTCCAAAAACTTTGGTGAGGTCAAACGGCGTTTCTCATCTCCGTCTCTTGGAAATGGATCAGGAAAGGTGATCCAAAGTTCAGAAATCTCTTCAGGAGCAAAAAACTTTTCCAACAACTGAATTTGAGTTCTTAAGAAAGCAACGTTTTCAATTCCTTCTGCGGTGGCTGTAGAACTACCCTTCCAAATCCTGCTTCCCTTGATATCTACACCAATAAAATTCTGATCTGGAAAAACTCTGGCTAATCCAACGGTAAATTCTCCCCTTCCGCATGCCAATTCAACAACCAAAGGTTTATCATTTTGAAATTGCTTGGAGTTCCAGTTTCCCTTTACTTCTTCAAAGATGGCTTTTCCTTCCTGGACAACGTTTGGATTGTATTCGTTCTCTTTGAAACGAACCAGTTTTTTTCTACTCATTTTACAGTTCTTCGATTTCTGCGACCACAAAAGTACTGCCTCCCACAAATATCAAGTCATTCGAACCGGCTTTTTTTCTGGCAAAGTTTAAAGCTTCATTTACATCTGTCACTGAAACTCCCTCTAGACCAATTGATTTGGCCTTTTCTAATAACTCATCTGCCTTCATTGCCCTTGGAAGATTGGCTTGACAAAAAACATAGGAAGCAGTCTTGGGAAGTAATTGAAGGATTTTTGAAATGTCTTTGTCTTGAACCATCCCTAAGACCATCCATAATTTATCAAATGGATAACTTTCCAATTGGCTTAAAATCTCTTGAATACCAGCTTCATTATGACCTGTATCACAAATAGTTAAAGGGGATCTAGAAAGAACCTGCCACCTTCCTTTAAGGCCGGTGCTCTTTGTAACATTTGACAAGCCAGTCTTGATTGCTTCTGAAGAAATATCCCAGCTTTTGGCTTTCAATTGAACGACGGTTTCCAGGATTCCCGGTAAATTGAACTTCTGGTAATTTCCCAATAGGTCAAATTCCAATTCTTGCTTGACATCAGAAGAGATCACATTATAAAGGGCTTTCCCTTCATTTTCTTTCACTTTTTCAACCTTCCATTTTTGATCGGCAAAAGTGATGGGAGCATCTAATTCTTCAGAGACTTGAACAAAAACTGGAGTAGTCTCCTCTTGAGTTTTACTGATCACCACAGGAATATTTCTTTTGATGATTCCTGCTTTTTCTCCGGCTATTGCAGCTAAAGTGTCGCCAAGGAATTGGACATGATCCATTCCGATATTGGTAATCAAGGAGACTTCAGGCATGAGCACATTAGTACTGTCCAATCTACCACCCATTCCAACTTCTACTACAGCAATGTCAACCTCTTCTTTGGCAAAATACCAAAAAGCCAATCCTACCGTCATTTCAAAGAAACTTGGCTTCAATTCCTCCAGAAATGATTTATTCTCTTCAACGAATTCCACAACCGCATCCTCAGGAATTTCCAACCCATTGATCCGAATCCTTTCAGTGAAAGACTTCAAATGAGGAGATGTATAAAGCCCGGTTTTGAATCCTGCAGCCTGTAATACTGAAGCAATGGAATGAGAAGAACTTCCTTTTCCATTGGTACCTGCGACATGAACAGACTTGAATTTTTTCTCAGGATTACCTAGATGATTACACAGAGAGATGGTATTGCTTAAATCCTTTTTGAATGCACTGGCACCGACCCTCTGAAACATGGGAAGGGCATTGAACAGGTAGTCCAGAGTCTCCTGATAGGTCATGAATTAATCAACCTTAATAATGAATGTGATTTTCCCAGAGGAAAAGTCTGCAACAGCTCCTCCCTGTTTTTTGAAAGAAATCTGATTGACAACCTGGCGATAGTAAGCCAAGACATCATTAGAAACATTGTATTCCAATGGAACTGCCTGTACTACTCTACCGGAGTCATCCACAGTGATTTTAAAAACTATCCGACCATTTCTTGTAGAAACACGGTCATTGATATTAGGTCTTGATGCAAAATCCCATCCAGCCAAATCCAAACTATATCCTGACCCTGAATTGGTACCTTGCCCAGATCCTTTCCCCATTAAAGCTTTGCCTTCAATAGTTCCCTTAGGATCACCAGCATCTCCTTTTTCAGTGGATGTACCTTGAGCACCACCAGAAGATGGATTGGTTCCGGTTCCTTTGGTTCCTCCAGCTCCCATCAAAGCCTTATTATTAATTTTAGGTTGCTCAGGTGCTTTCTGGACAGTTTCTTCTGATTTAGATTCAGCTGGAGTCGTAACTGCTTTTGCAGGTTCCGTTTTGGTAGGTTCTGGCTTTTTGGTATTCTCAGTAGCCTTTTCTTCCCCTTTAATTGGAGATGGCTTAGTAGTTACAGCTTGATTAACAGCATGCTGCGGATTGGCTTTTGGCTTTGCTGTTTCAGTTTTGGGACTTGGTTTTGGAGTGGACTTTTCAACCACTTTAGGAGCAATTTCTCCAGGAGCTGCGGCTTCTTTGACTGGGGTCATAGTTTCAGAAGGAGGAGTTGGAGAACTCACATCACCAGACCCTGTCGGTGTAAATCCCAAATTTAATTCCAAACCGAACGTAGGAAGGGGTGGAATGGGTTGTTTCCAAACCACAATAAAGTAAAAGGCAATCAGCAAAAGCACATTGATCAACAATGTGATCAGGCCTGAACGCTTTCTATTTTGATTTTCTACTTTATCGGCATCCCAAAATTCCATATCAAAACGGTTTTGTTGCGATGGAAACATTTGCTTCCAAACCAGCGGCAATACCACCTATCTCTACAAGGTACTCAACAGGTACCTCCTTATCAATATGAAGAACCACCTGTCCTTTTTTATCCTGCAACAAAGCAGTCAGTTCAGATTTAATCTGATCTCTAGACACTACTCTATCATTAACGGCATAGCGAAGGTCTTTGGTTACAGAAACCGTCACTTCCTGCATGGCTATATCAGAAGTCTCGCTTGAAGGCAAGTTTACCGGTAAGCCCGAAGGAGTAATAAATGAAGAGGTCAACATAAAGAATATCAACAACAGAAAGATAATATCTGTCATCGAAGACATGCTAAATGCTGTTTCTACTTTATTTTTTGACTGAAGTGCCATCTTATTTCTCTTGTAACAATTCGATAAACTCGATGGAAGAATATTCCATACTATGAACCAACTTGGAAACCTGAGTAACCAAGTAATTGTAACACAAGTAAGCCAAGATCCCCACAACCAATCCTGCAGCTGTAGTAATCATCGCTTCATATATACCTTCAGAAAGTAGCTTTGGAGAAACCATTCCTTCTTCCTGAGCAATTGCAATAAATGCTTGAATCATACCAGCGACCGTTCCCAAGAAACCAATCATTGGTGCAGCACCTGATACGGTAGCCAACAAATTGAGGTTCTTTTCCAATTTGTAAATTTCGATTTTACCGACATTTTCGATCGAAACTTCAATATTCTTTAATGGTGAACCTATTCTTTCGATTCCTTTGGCGATCATATTAGCCACTGGAGTTTTTTCCCCAGCACAAAGAATCTTTGCTTTTTCAATCTGACCGCTGGAAACCAAAACTTTTACCTGATCCAATAAATTGGTGGAAGTGGTAGATGCTTTTTTAAGTGTTAAAAGCCTTTCGATGAAAATGTAAATAGCCAAAATGAACAAGGCATACAGAGGAACCATCATGTAACCGCCTTTGATTAGGAGGTCCAAAAGGCCAATGTTTTGGGCAGCGCCGTCCATACCTAGACTGTCTACTGCTGAAAGTGAGTCTGTTGAGAGGGTTTGAAGAAGAATCATATTAATATTTCAAAATCCAAAGTGCTTCTGTGTATTGATCTTTGATTTGTTCCAACTCAGCATTTGCCTTGGTGAAGGAAGTGAACTTCCCTAACGCAAGACGATAATGTGGCGCATCTTCATAAGGAAGAATCAAAAAGAGTTCTTCTGCGCGATCATAATACTGGTTGGATTCTTGAATAGCAAGGCGCTCATTAGGCAAACTCCCAACCACAATGAAATATTGTGGTCTTGCCTCTTTTCCTTCTATTCGTGTCAAAGACCTTTCCCCACTATGATCAATAGTTGTACCAGTTTCGGTACTTTCTTGAATTGGTGTGGAAACAGTATTGGAATTTGAAATAGAATCCTGATTTTCAGTTACTTGAATTTCTTCAGTTGGTGTATTTTTTATTTTCTCTTGGGCAATTTCATTGGTTTCTTTCTCAGCTAAAGTCACATCTGAAACAACTGGTTCTCCCAAAGAATTAGGTTCCTCCTTCATCAATTGCCAAACGATTGTAGCAACTAAAAACAACGCTATTATTGCAGCGTAAGCAATCCAAGAATTGGACTTTTTCTTTTCGATTACTTTCGTCTCAGTTGATGGAGTTTTCTCTGCTATGACAGGAGTCTTTTCTTCGACTACGTCCTCTTTCTTATCATCAATTAAAGGACTTGCAGGAATTTCTGCCGGCTTTACTTCAGGCTCTTCAACCTCCTTCGGCTTTTCAACTTTTTCAGAATGGATTTTCTGCTTTGCCGCCAAGGTCAATTTCTCTTGAACCTCAGATCTTAATTCAGCTGCTGATTTTGGCTTTTCAACTGAATCTGGAGCTTTATCTACTTCAGATTCAACAGAAGTTTTACCTATATCACTTAAGGGCTTGATTTCCACAAACGGAAGCCCGTAGTCATTCGGATTCGTCCAAGATTTTTGTTCAGCGTTTTTTCCTGCCATTTCTGAAAAAAGATAGCTACGAAACTAAGTGATTTGAATAGAAAGGCAAAGGAATTTTAGAATTTCAACCAAGCTCCACCAATCAATTGTACTCCACGGACCGGATAATTATTCCATCTCATATTTTGCCCATTCATTAGGTTGTTTCCAACTGCAAAAACTCCAAACCTATCCGTAATTCCATAATCTACTTTCAATTGTAAATCGGCAATGGTTTTTAGATTCACAACTGTTGGGGAAGTATAAAAACTATCGGTAGGATCCATTACCTCTCCCCTAGCTTTCAAGCCACCCATGACCATCACATTAGCCTGTACAATCAATCCTTCAACAGGAGTTACTTGATTATTAATTGCCAATTTCCAAGTTGGTCTATGCCATGCAGCTTCCTGCTGGCTCAAATCATATTGATACATATCCAGTCTTGACCCTAGGCTATAGATATCAGAAAATTTGAATCCCAATTCTGCATTCAGGTTATAAACGGATACTTTTTCATCATAAACTATATCAAATCTTGCTGAATCAGACTGAGAATTGACAAAGAAATAATATTGATTGTAACGACTTAAGTCAATTCCTGCCTTGTAGTGGAAATTCCCCTGAAATTGACCTTCGATACCCCCTGCGATTTTGTAATTATTGACCGTATTCAACAATTGTTGATCTGGACCCAGATAAGGATTCTCCATCACAAAACTGTAATAGGTATTTCGCTGAACATCTCCGGAAAACTCACCAAAGAATCCAAACTCCTCAGCAAATTGATAGCTTGCTTTTAGATTTGGAAAAATGTGAAAATCACTTGATTTCCCTTCAAATTCATCATCTTCTGAGATAATATTTAATCCTGCACTAAACTGAAAAGCCTCATAGCTATAACCTACTTCAGGTCTGATCGCTAGAAACATTCTGTTTTCTTCAAAATTTTCTCCAACAGGATTGGTGAAATAATAACTTACTCCAACTTTACCCAACCAGTCATCAGCAGGTCTGAATTTTCCCAAGGCATTTACACCAAACTCACTTTCTTTGGCAGCATAACTATCCTTGAAATTCCTGTAATTCAATTTAGCCTCGTAAGAGAAAGGTCCCGTCTTTTCAATATCCCTAACTCCTCCTTCTACTTTAATGGTATTTAAAACATTGTCTGGAATTCCAGCCCAATCTACTAATGGATTGTTGTATCCAGTGGTATCCATGCCATAGAATGCATATGAGTCTTGATTCCAACGAAGTCCGCCAAAGACTTCCACTTGATCAAGAAAATAACTTGCAGATCCTCCAAAAGTAGTGTGAGACTCTTTGGACTGTTCATCCAAAACTGGCCCTTTTCCAAAACTTTGATGTTGCAAATCGATAGAGTAATTCCAATCTACCACTTCGGTTGCCATAATCCTTGCTTCCAAAAGCGGAGAAGCAAAATTACCATAACCAGCCTTCAAATAACCAGGATAAAGATCCATTCGCTCAGGTCTGTAAACCTTTTGCACAGGTTCTGCTTCCAATTGAACTGGAGGCAAATTAATTTCATGAAAATTGATAGAATAGATGAAATCACTCATCCCTTTTGGCTGAGGCAATACGGGAAGTTTTTCATAAAACCTCGGTTGAACAGGCAAAGTCAACACCCTATCTTTTCGGATGACAAATTCCTGATCTTGAACTTCTCCTCTATTCTGAATCTGAGCTTTTACTTCTGCTCCAAACCCCAATCCTAGGGCTATACAAATTGATATGCTTAGCTTTTTCATGGTTTGGTTTAGTTAAAAGATTGAAGTTTAGCTTGAGCTTTAGCTTTGATTTCTGGATCCGTCGCATTTTCCACAACCGATTCCAGAGTAGCTTTAGCTTGGAAATCTTCACCTAATTTCTGGTAATTATCAGCTAGCAATAAGAACATGTTTCCATACCAATAACCGAAATCAGCAAATGGTCCAGACATCTCAAAAATAGTCTCATTCGACTGTTCAAAATTTCCTTGATTACTATAAGATTCAGCCAATAGATAGAGACCTTCAGCACCTTGGACTGTTTTAAATCCATCCACCAAGATTGCCAAACTCACCTCTGCAGCATCTCTTCTATTTAATGCCAGTTGAGCTTTAGCTTTATTCAAAAGAGCTTTAGGCTTGGACTCAGGTAAGATGCCGTCCAAAGTCTCCAATCTTTCTGCTGTGCTGATTACCTGGTTGTATTTCTGAGTTTCGAAATAGGCCAACAATAAGCCTTCTAAAGCTTCTGCTTCTTCAACTTTGCTTCTTGCATTTTGAGTTGATGTCTCTAAATATGGAATTGCTTGTGCATAATTCCCTTTTTCCAATTCAATAGATCCAATCCGATGCATGGCACGAATTCTTTGAGGAGATGCAGGCTCTTTTTCCAATTGCTTGAAAGAAACCAGAGCTTGATCCTTATCTCCCAGTTGGAAATAGGAGTCACCCAAGAAATAAAGTGCATCTGCTTTCTGACCTGTTTGAGGATAGCTTCTCAAGAAATTTTCAAATGCTCTAGTCGATTGAGCAAAATTCTTTTCAAAATAAAGGCTTTTTGCTGCCTCAAATTCCAAAGATTGAACAGAACCTCCTCCTGGATTGGAGTTCTTATAGTTTTCCAAATAGCCTGAGAATTCTCCAGATCTTCCTTCCAAAGCCAAAGTTTCTTGCAAACCCTTTAAGGCCGTCTCGGAGGAAGAAGAATTAGGGTGCTGATCCAGGATAGTTCTGTAATCCCTCACTGTCTGATCATAATTTTGCATGGAGAAATTGGCTACTGCTCTACCTTCCAAAGCATATGGAACAAAGGGACTATTTGGCTTTTTAGCAATTAAATCACTGAAGCTGTTGGATGCTTCTGAATATCGAGTCTCCTCCATGAAGATTTGACCCCGCTGATACATGGCATCTTCTAGGTATAGAGAATTTGGATAATTACCTATCAATCGCTCCAAATTTGCCAATGCGGCATTATTATTAGACTGGAAGTTTTGAACTACCGCTAATCGGAAATAGGCATAATCAACACCAGTATTTCTCTCGGAGATAGCTTCTTGGAAAACTCTTTCCGCTTCACCGAACCTCTTTTGCACATAATAACAATCTCCTAATCGTAACATGGCATCATCGTAATTCTCCTTGTCATTACGAGTTCTCATGCGATCTGAATAATTCTTGAATTGTTGTTCTGCCTGTGGATATTTTTGAGAATTGAAATAGGCATATCCCAAACCATACAAACTCTTATTGATATAGGCACTTGAGGTCGTTCTACCCATATCCAAGGCTGTTTTATAACTTTTCTCCGCAGCATTCAAATCTCCTGAAGCGGAATAGATCTCCCCTTTCCAGAAATGAGATTCCAAGACCATATCTTTATTGACTGGATAAGCCAATGATTTATCCAAATAGGCCAAAGCACCAGGATAACGTTGATCACGGAAATAAACCATGGCCTGATAAAATGCTACCTTTTGATAAGCCTCACGTATCCTTGGAGACTTATTGGAGATTTTATCCATCTGCTCAATTGCTCTCAAGTAATCTGAGGTGTTGATCAGAGCCTCTGAAAGCAAAGTTTCTGCTTCTGATCTATATTTTCCACCAGGGTATTTTTCTATGTATTCATCCAAACCAGAGATCCCTGCCTGGAAACTTCCCTTTTGAAGATTTGATTTGGCGTAATTAAAAATCGCCTCTTCCTGAATTTCTTTATTGAAATCTGAATTCGCCGCTGCCTTGAAAGAAGTACTTGCAAATTGGAAGTTATCCAATTTCAAATAGGCATGTCCCAAATAATAGCTGGAAGCCTGTCCCAATTCATCACTTGAAGAAGCTGAGACTTTCAAATAGTCAGCAGCTCTTTGATAATTCTGAATTTCAAATTGTGCGATACCACCTTTATAAACTTGCTCCCTAGTCAACTCCCCTTTTCTTGCATTGACAAAAGCATCATAATTCTCAGCTGCTTTTGCAAAATTCTTTTTTGCAAAGTAAGCTTCCGCCAAATACAAATGGATCATTTCTTTACGATCCAAGCTTTGGCCACTGGTTAATTTAGGCTCCGCGTAAGAAATCAATTCCTCATAGCTCCCCTGTTGATAGTACATGGCCGCCAATAGATAAGGCACTTTTCCTGAATAGTAATTGGATTGAGCTGCAATTTGAAGATCCGCTATCGCCTTTTGCGTATTCCCATCTTTTAATGCTATATAGCCTGAATAGTAATAGGCATCATAGCTAATCGCCTGTCCTAATCCTTTGGCCTGATCAAAAAATGGAGCCGCTTTTACGTATTCATTGAGCTGGAAATAAGCATAACCTTGCTTGAATAAGACATCTGCTTTGGTCTCCGTATCTAGTTTTTCACTATCAACCAAGGCATATCCTTCCAAAGCCTCTTTGTAATTCCTTTTGTAAAAGAAATGATCCCCCATATACAAACCAGCGGTTGCCACGGTAGGATGATTTCCATTTTCAAGGATATAAGACTTCATCAGGCCAGGTCCGTCAGGGCTTTCCAACTGCAAGGCAGACATTGCTGCATGCAATTTTCCTGACCTACTCTGCTCTGAACTCAGAGGAAGTAATTGAATTTGTTGATTATCTATTAAGGATGCAGAAAAGAGTTGCTTATCAAAAAGCTCCAACTGCTCATCTAAAGATCTCTGAGGACTATTTTGGTAAACGGTGGATTGCGCATTTACCTCCAAACAAATCCCCAGGCTTGCAAGAAGCACCAGGTGGTATTTCATAAATTGGTTTAGGGGTTCAGTGTAAAATTTTATACACAAGCTCGCGGAGGTTTTCTGATTCGCTCAAACTCCCGGAGTCTACTCCTTTGAAACGAAGGTCTGCCTCTTTGATGTATCTGAACACCTCAATTACCTTGCCCAATTTATAATTTCTTGCCGCAGCCACATATTCCTTGGCTACAAATGGTGGAACACCAATCACACTAGCCACCTGACTGTCGGAATAAACCCTAGCCTGATGAATTAATGCTATCCTCGTGAAGTATGTATACAAAAGAGAGAATAGCGGTATAACAGGATTGGTTTTAGGATTTTGAGAAAAATGATGAACAATTTTATTCGCCTTGCCCACATCTCTAAAACCAATTGCCTTTAAAAATTCGAAATTATTATACTCTTTATTAATTCCGATGTATTTGGAAATATGCTCTGTAGTGACCTGAGTAGCTCCTTGAAAATTGATCAACATTTTCCCGACCTCGTTGGTCAAAACTTCCAGATTGTTACCAATGGAATCAGCTAATAACTGACATGCTCTTGGATCAATGGAATGTCCCATTTCTTTGAAATATTCATCAATCCAAGCATTGAGTTTGTAATCAGAAACCTTATCAGAGCGTACATAAACCGCTCTTTTATCTAATTCCTTGTACAGAGCGGACCGACCATCCAGTTTTTTATACTTATGAGCCAAAACCAAAATGGTACTTGGCAAAGGATTCTGCAGATAGGATATCAAAAGCTTTTGAGAATCTTCCTTCCCCAAATCAGGAAGACTCTGCATTTCCTTGACAATGACCACCTGCCTATCAGCCATCATCGGGAATTTCCTGGCATTGTTCAGAATCAATCCCATATTGGAATCTTTCCCATAAAGGACTACCTGATTGAATCCCCGTTCATGCTCTGCGATTGCATTTTTCTCTACAAACTCTGTAATCAAGTCTACATAAAATGGCTCTTCACCATCCAAAAAATAGATAGGTGCAAATTTTCCGGCTTTTAATTCCTTAAGTACTGTAGTGGGATTCTGTGGCATACTTGGTGATTATTCCAGCAATAAAGATAACAGGACTCTTCAATTGCCTGCAAAAACCTAAAGAAGTTTATTTGGTTAAACTTTTCGAGTCTTACCTTTGTATTAATATCAAAGAATTGAAAATGAGTTTCGAAAAAGGGATCGAATTATATAAAGAGGGAAAGTTTCAGGAAGCGCTGGATGTTTTTGATGATTTGATCAAACAAGGGAATTCCAAGCCCCAGTTTCATTTGTTTCGCGGCAGAGTTCGCTCTAGATTAGGTGAAACTGAGTTGGCTTTGAAAGACTTCGACGTCATTGTTGGACTGGAGCCTTACAATACAGATTACATTTCTGACAGGGCAGTGATCCTTCACTTATTGAAAAGGAATGAAGAGGCGCTTTCAGCCTTTGATCAAGCAGCCAATCTAGATCCTAAAAACCCCTATCGCTATTCCAGTAGAGCTTTTTTCAAAGACCGAATTGGAGATTTGGAAGGCGCTATCGAAGATTATGAAAAAGCCATAGAATTGGATCCTGAAGATGCCGTGGCTTATAATAACAAGGGATTGGTTGAAGAAAAACTCGGATACCAAGCCAAATCCAAAAAAAGCTTTTCAAAAGCTGATGAATTGACTGGGTATGAACCTTCCACCGCAAAACCAGAAGGTACAAACAAGTTAGAACCTCAAGTAGAAACTTCTTCAGAAATCAAGAAACCTATTCAACCTGAAGAAAAACAAGAAGAGAGTATGACTTTTGGTTACTTTCTGAAAACTTTGAAGTCCGTATTATTTGATAAAAATGCTAGAAAAGAATTTATCTCTTTTCTAAAGAAGCCCTTTAATTAATTCAATGACTTGATGACCCACAATGGCTTATTGATGAAATAAGCCATTTTTTTTGACAGACTTTTGTGGAATATTTTTTCAAAAAAGTCCTTCTTTTCGCTCAAAGTCACAAGCATATCCCCTTTCGAAGTTTGCAGATAATTTTCCAAACCTAAAGCCAAATCATCCCGAAATGACTTCAAGACAAAATTCACTAAAGGGTATTTGATAAATGGCTTCACTTCCTCAATCATCACTTGATGCAAGGATTTATCAATTGCTCGATTTCCTGGACTTGCATGAACGATATCAATTTCAGATTTGAAAAATCCTGCAAAGTCTACCACCTTCTGTACGGCAATTTTATCTTCTTCAATATAATCGGTAGCGTACACCAATTTTCTGGGCTTTTTGAAAAAGACCTTTCTTGGAATCACCAACACGTCTCGATCTGATCTCTCTACAATTCTACTTGCGCGGGATCCGATTATATTTTTCCGAAGATCATTCATCCCTTCAGTACCCACGATAATTAGATCTATATTCTCTTTTTGTGCAAATTCAAGTGTTTCATTGACTATATCACCATCCAAAATTTCCCATTCGCAGGACTTTAGTCCTTTGTCCAAACTTTCTTTATCTATCGCTTTCTGAAGACTCTTCAACTTATCTTTCAAAAAGTCCATTTGATAATAGCCATTGGTATCCATTGGGGAAAGTTTCAAATAGTCTTCCTTATTGGCTACATGAATCAGGATCAAACGAGACTGATATTTTTCTCCTAATTTTGCTGCATACTCTATGGCATTCAGAGAACATTCAGAAAAATCGGTTGGACAAAGGATGGTGTGATTTGGGTTCATTCTGTTTAAAAAGTTAATAACCTTTTGAACGGTCTACGAGATTTTGCAAATCTTCGTTAGCTTTTGCACGTTTAATGTTATCCAAAACTTGAGGAACGGCAGCACTGGGGTTTGTCACACTGGCTATATGGGGCGTAAGAGTCAATTTCTCAAGATTCCAAAAGGGATGATTTTCTGGCAACGGTTCAGTCCTATAGACATCCAGTAAGGCTCCAGACAAATATCCTTTGTCAAATGCCACTGGCAAATCCTCCTCAACTAGATGTTTACCTCTTGCCACATTGATCAAATAGGTTCCTGGATTACACTTTTCAAAAAAATTCAAATTCAATATATCCTGAGTATCGGGAGTCAGCGGCATCAAACAAACAACCACATTGACCTCTTTGAGAAACTCCTCCATTCTCGACTTTGGATAGTAAGGATATGGAAAATCAGTTTTTTCAGAAAAGCCTAAACCAACTACAGGAAAACCCATAAAGTCTAATTTTTCCAAAACATCAAATCCTAAAGCTCCGACTCCCATCACACCTACTTTCACCTCAATTTCAGGATTACTCATATCCCAGACTTTACGGGTTTTGTCCTTTTGATATCGGGTAATCTGTCTATGGAAATTCAAAACTCCCATCACCACATAATTGGTCATGGACCATGTCAGCTTCTCATCGACTATGCGTACTATCGGAAGGTGCTCTGGAATACTAGTATCTGTTAAAATATGGTCGACACCTGCTCCCATTGAACTAACCAATTTCAAATTAGGAAACTCACTTAATATACCTTTTGGATGTTGCCATACCACAGCAGCTTCTACATCTTCAGGTCTATCTATGTTAGGGTATACCTGAATATCAATAGTTGGGTCTTGTGAATGGATCGCATCGATCCAACTTTCTGGGTCCTTACCAGGACAAATGATCGCTAAACTCATAGAGCAAAATTCTTAAAACTTAAATAGCTTTGAAAATGCCGCAAAAAAACATTTATCCATTGATCAAAAAAGAGCAGATTTTGGCTCCTTTTTTGAAATAAAAATCACCAATTTGCTTTATATAAAACAGTTATTCAACAATATCAAAGATGAGAAAATTACTCTTAACCATCTCTCTATTAAGTATTTTATTCACTTCACATCTAGTAGCGCAACAAATTCAGATGCCTCAAGCATCACCAGCGGCTAAGATTTCCCAAAAAGTAGGGCTAACAGATGTAACTGTGGAGTACTCTCGCCCTAGTATGAAAGGACGAAAAATCTTCGGTGAACTGGTTCCTTTTGGAGCTGTATGGAGAACTGGAGCAAACTCTGCAACCATCTTAGATTTTTCAACAGATGTATCAGTAAATGGAAATCAGATCCCAAAAGGAAAGTATGCTTTGTATACTATCCCTGAGAAATCAAAATGGACAATTGTCCTTTCCAAAAACACGGACCTGTGGGGTTCAATTGGATATTCCCCTGACGAGGATATCGTAAGATTTTCAGTGGAACCAAATAAGCTGAGCAGAAAGTATGAAACTTTCGAAATCACTTTCAATAATATGACTGACAACAGTGCAGATCTTTCAATGAAATGGGAAAACACGAGAGTTGAATTCAAAATTTCTACTGAAGTAGACCCCATTGTCATGGGACAGATCAAAGAATTGGTAATTGATAAACCAACTCACGATCCAAGTCTTTTGTACGCAGCAGCAAACTATTATTACACCAATCAAAAAGACATCAATCAGGCTTATGAATGGATCTCCGAGTCTGTAGAATCGGATCCTAAGTATTGGACTATGCATCTGAAGGCTAAAATTGAAGCGAGTTTAGGTAAAAATACCGATGCAAAAACTTCAGCTGAAGAATCTATGAAATTGGCCGAATCTGCTAACAATCCTGACTATATAAGACTGAATGAAAGATTGATTCAGTCTTTGAAATAAGAGAGTGAGGTTAATACTTAATAATCAACAATTGTCACATTGAGCGGAGTCGAAATGTTTGAAAAAGCTTTTCAAAAGACTCCGTTCAGTCTGACTGCATTTTTCCTTTTCTTATTTTTTCACCAATTGAATCAGAGAAGCAAATAGCATCACAGACAGACAACCTATCGCATTGTACCAGAGGAATCCGATCTCCCAATGGAAGCCTAATACTCCTTCTCCATTTTTAAAATGAACCAACAGAATCAAAGCTTCCGAAAGTAGAGCTGCAATAAATACAGCTCGTCCTTTAATCCATTTCATCCAGAAACCTACTAAGAAAATCCCAAGGATTGTTCCGTAAAACAAGGAACCCAAAAGGTTGACTGCCTGAATTAGGTTTTCAAATAAGGATGCATACAAAGCAAAAAGAATTGCCCCTCCTCCCCAAAATGCAGTAAACAACTTAGAGGAAAGAAGATATTGCTGATCTGTCCCATTTTGATTAATGGATCTTTTGTACAAATCGATGGTGGTCGTAGATCCCAGAGAATTCAACTCTGAAGCACTGGAAGACATGGCAGCGGAAAAAATCACCGCAAACAATAATCCAATGATTCCTGTCGGAAGATTATCCATCACAAACCTCATAAATACATAATCAGTATCCCGGGTTTCTGCTACCGGGTCATTTTTCACTATCAATGCTTTTACCTCATCTCTGATATCATTCTGCTCTGATTTCAAGGTTTGAAGCGAAGACTGAATTTCTGATTGACCTTCTTCGTCATCTGCTTTTACTGCCTCCAGTAAATTCAAATACTCAGCTTTACTTGCCTCGAAATTCTCAGAATATCGATCTTTCAAAATAGCATAATCACCTGCAAAGGCACTATTCTCCAACTTTTCAGTCTGTACCAAATTAAAAACAACTGGTGGCTCATAGAATTGATAAAACACAAAAACCATCACTCCTATAAACAAAATAATGAATTGCATCGGGATCTTCAGGAAGCCATTCATGATCAAACCCATCCTACTTTGAGTCAAAGTTTGACCTGATAAGTAACGTTGTACTTGACTTTGATCTGCCCCAAAATAGGAAAGAAAAAGAAAGACTGCTGCAGTGACACCTGACCAGACATTGTATCGATCTGAAGGATCAAATTCCAAATTCACCAGATTCAATTTCTCCATTTTCCCCGCTATATGGAGAGATTCAGTAAACGAAACAGGGATCAAATTAACCACGATAATTCCGGCAAGAATCATCCCTCCCATCATCACAGCCATTTGTTGTTTCTGAGTGATAGAAACAGCTTCAGTACCTCCAGAAACGGTATACAGGATCACCACGGCTCCTATCAAGACAACCGTCCATGTTAAATTCCAACCCAATAAAGTCGATAAAATAATTGCCGGTGCATAAATGGTAATTCCTGCTCCAAGGCCTCTCTGAACGATAAAGAGCAAAGCCGCTAAAGTCCTCGTCTTTAAATCAAACCGGTTTTCCAGGTACTCATAAGCCGTATAGACTTTTAATTTATAGTATATAGGAATGAAAAAAACAGAGATAATGATCATCGCAATCGGTAATCCAAAGTAAAATTGGATGAAGCCCATTCCGCTTTCATAAGCCTGACCAGGGGTACTCAAAAAAGTGATTGCAGAAGCTTGGGTAGCCATAATTGATAAACCTATAGTCCACCAATTCATCGAGTTCTTCCCCCTTAAATAGGAATCAAGATTCTTTTTCCCGCGCGTTTTGTAAATACCGTAAGCAGCAATCAACCCAAGGGTTCCGAATAAAACAATCCAATCAATACTACTCATGAAAATGCGACCATTAGCCAATAAAACAATGCAACCATTGCTACTAAACTAAGCACAAGACCTGCGTACAATTTTTTCCAATTTACTTGCTGTTCCTCCAATTTACTGTTCGATCAGATTGATAAATAATTTAATGGCTCCTGGAACTCCTACCGGCAATTCTCTGAAAAATGATAGTCCAGAGTACACGTAAGTTCCTTCTCCATAGTTCGCATAGATCAAAGAACCAGTTTTTGGATCTTCTTCGGGATCATTCATGGTAAATGGTGTAGAATATTCAGGAGCTAAATTTCCAGCGAAATACAAGCCTCTTTCCTGAATCCAATCTTTAAAATCATCCTGATTGATCGGATTAGGACCTACTAAAAGTGGATGAGTAAAATCTGCATCGATCGGAGCTGACTCTACAGAAACTCGGTCTCTCGTAATATTAAATGGATAGGGACCTAATTGGTCAACAAGCAAAGGAGCTGAGGTATTGTATTGAACAATTAAATGTCCCCCAGCTTTTACATAGCCCATCATGACTTGTTGATTATCAGAAAGTGTTTTATTGACATTATAAGCGCGTATTCCGACAATAATTGTTTTGAATTGGCTTAAATAATTCAGATTGTAATCATTTTCTCCTATTGGTACGATTTGATATCCCAAGGCTTCCAAAACCGCAGGAACTTCATCTCCTGCACCAGGAATATATCCAATTCTATCACCTGAAACTTTCCAATCGGCCTGAATTACGCCAATATTTGCAGGTTGGAAATAAGTCAAATTAGGGATATGCTTATAGGAAATCTGATTCATTACCTGATCGAATTTCTTTCCATTAACAACTTGATATTGAGCTGTAACAATCTTTTTCCCATCACCATTTTTCAGGAACTCAACGTGATAAACCCTCGTATTTTGTGCTGGAATATCATCTACTTCCAAAATTCGATATTGATCTTTTCCAATTCCACTAAATGACAATTCACCATCTAACATTTCACCATTAAAATGGACCGAAACAGTCACTTTAGGATCTGTCCCCCCTAGGAGGAACAACGTATTTTTAGAAACCTTCAAATCAACTTCAGGAATGATAGTAAAGGGTTGTTTCACCTCTCCATCTACTTGGTCATTGTATTTATAAAACAGCTGAACAGGAAGTGAAAATTTCTGTCCACTAATTTGAAATTCCATTTGCCCTCCAATTTGGATATCATTAAAAGGCTTTCCTATCATTTCCTGATCCTTGATAGGATACATCGGTCCATCTACATATTCCTTCAACCAATATGGCTGAGAATACGGCTCATTTTCAGCGATTTTTAACTGAATGGGAATAGTAACTGGCTGATTACTTTCTACTGGTGTTTCCGTACCATATGAATGTCCCTTTACTTCAAATTTCAAATCTGAAACTTGACTATTTGATGGATTATTAAAAACAAACCTCGTTGCTACCTCAGATCCAGGATATCCTGTTTCTTGATTCACATCGTATTCAAAATCGATTCCTAAAGCATTGATAATCAGTCTATCCAAAGCCACTTTCTTTTCTGTCACCCAAGTTTCTGAAGTATTGAGAGCGTTTAATTTCTTCTTGATCTCTAACAGATTAGCAACATTTGAAGATGGCTCTACAAAGTCAAAATTGTCTAAGGCTTTCTGGACTAATTCTTCTATTTCTTTACCGCCAGCTACTGTCTGCCATCTATCTTTCACCCCTTCGAATGGGTTTTCAATCATTGGCTCTCCTTTGATAAATTGAATATGGTCCAAAGCTCCCCCGATTGAAGCTGTCGAACCAAATCCCTGAGACTTGTGCATAGTTCTACTGTCAGAGGCAATTTGGCTATAGGTTTCACCTAATAAGGAATTGTAGTCTCCTGTCGGAAAAGCGTAGTATTGTTTCCCCTCCTCTGGCTCAAAATCTCCTCTGAAATTATAAGTATTCCAAAATATCCTTTTTGGGCTCCACGTCTCCACAAATTTCAATTGCTCTGGAAAAGAATTAGGATCTCCAGCTAAGGTCAAAGCCTCTTCGGCTAAAATCGCAGAAGTCGTATGATGACCATGATTTCCACCACCAGGAATCGTATTAAATCTGGTGATGATAATATCTGGTCTAAATTTGCGAATCACCCAAACCACATCGGAAAGAATCGTATTCTTATCCCAGTTTTGAAGGGTTTCTGTGGGATTTTTACTATAACCAAAATCCTTGGCTCTTGAGAAAAACTGGCGTCCTCCATCAGTTTCTCTTGCTTTCAATAGCTCTTGGGTACGGATTTGACCTAATCCAATGCCCAATTCAGGCCCAATGAGATTTTGTCCGCCATCGCCTCGAGTCAATGCCATATAAGCAACCTGAACCATTTCCTGATTGGCCAAGTAGGCAATCAATCTTGTATTTTCATCATCTGGATGAGCCGCGATATACAAGACCCTTTTCGTCTCTTGAATTTTGAGCAATTCATGATACAGTTCTGAAGAAGGAATGGATTGAGAAAATGAACAGAAGGTGATAAAGCTTAGCAAGATGCTAAGCAAGCTGCGCGTTAGGTTTGGGTTTAGCATAGTTCTTTCAAAAAACGATACAAACTACCTTTTGATTGAAAGAAAAAAAAATATTTTATGATTAAAGGGAGAAAGCTATGGATTTATCACACTTTTAACTTTTCCGGGAATGGTATAACCGACTGTGAATTCAAAGAAATCTGCTTTAGCTTTATGAGCTTTGATTTGGACACCTGTAAAAAGATTGTGCTTTAATCGATATCTCACTCCAATCCTTTCATAAAACCAACTTTCTTGATTTTCGCTATTGTAATGAATATATGCTCCTAACCCTATGGGCATATATAACCTTTCATTCAACTTAAACTCCCAAGAGCCAACAACTGCAGTACTTACTTGATTGGAGAAAGTTCCTTTTTGATCAGGGAATCTACTTTGATATCCCGGTGCATAAAAGAAATCCAGCCCTAATCCCAATCGGTATTTATAGGATGCCTCCCATAGGTAATTGATTCCAAAACCTCCTCTGAAATAACTTGGGTCCCCTATTTCATAATTTTTGTGTCCAAAATAGAGGGCAATGTTCCAGAAACCTCTTTTCTCCAAAGGAGGATACACCATCTCATGATCCTTAGGCACAAATTCATTGTTCAAGTTATACTGAAGACCAAGAGAAAGTGGAGATAAATTTATTCCCGCATTGGGTCTTTTTGCTGAGCCATTTGAATAATGTTTTAAACCAAATGTTCCAAAAACTTTGATCCGATCTTGAATTTGAAAATTCGCTTTAAATCCAAAATGGATATAAGCATTTAGTGACGAACCAATGTATTTATTCAATGGATTTTCCAGGGAATCATAGGGATTCAAATTAAACCCCAACCCTATTTGGCTGAAATAAGAAAAGCTTAATTTTTTTTGAAGGGAATTTTTGGTGATTGGAAGTTCAGCAAAAGCATAAATACCTTGAGGTCTACCGATCTCAGGATAATAAGCCAACGCTGTAGAAAACCCTACCCCAAAGGTTGGGTAGCGGTATAGCTGATTATAAAAATCATCACCAACTTTTCTCCAACCCATACGGACATCTGCTCCTCTGAAAGAAACCAAATCCGCTATCTCATTTGCCCAATCTTTCCCATTACTGATCAATGGACCCGCTTCATAGGACACCTCCAGAAGCTGTTGATATTTCTTTTGAGCAAAAACTTCAACAGTACTGAAGAAAAGAATTGTAGCAAAAAGGGATTTAATAAAAATTGAATATCTCATGGGGAAGATCTTGATAGCAAAGATATACCCTTTTCAAAAAAAAGAGCCGATTTCTAATTCAAATCGGCTCTTTTTCACTTAAAATATAAATTTTGTACTTAAGAAATTTGATTCTTGATTTGTCACTATCTCATTGAGCAGCAATTTATTTTCATCGGATAGTTTAGCTGCAACCAAAGACCGGATACTAAATGAACGTAAAGCATCAGATACTGACAGAGTTCCTTCCGCACTATCTTTTCTTCCAGTGAAAGGAAATACATCTGGCCCCCTTTGGCACTGGGAATTAATATTGACACGACTTACCTGATTGACCAGAGGGTCAATTAATTTAGAAAGCTCTTCAGAATCAGAACTAAATAAACTCACCTGTTGACCATGAGGAGAATCTATCAAATATTGAATAGGCTCTTCTATTCTTAAAAAAGGTAAAACAGGAATCACCGGTCCAAATTGCTCCTCTCTAAATAGTTTCATTTTCTCATTGACAGGATAGACCACTGCCGGATAAACGAAGCTTTCGTTTACTTCACCACCACCCTCATTCAAAACTTTAGCTCCATGCTTTTCAGCATCTTCAATACATGCTTGAAGATAGGCTGGTTTCTGTGGTTCTGGCAAAGGTGTGATTTGCACCCCATTTTCCCAAGGCATACCTGGTACTAACTGTTGAACTGCTTCAACCAATTTCTGATTAAACTGATCGACAATAGACTTATGAACAAAAATGATTTTGATTGCTGTACATCTTTGGCCGTTAAATGAAAGTGCTCCTGTGATACATTCTTTAACTGCTTTATCTATATCTGCATTTGCAGTAATAATAGCTGCATTCTTTGCATCAAGTCCCAAAATCGCTCTCAATCTATTGACTTTAGGATGTTGTTTTTTCAATTGATCTGCTACTTTACTCGAGCCAATTAAAGTCAAAACATTGATCCTTCCTGACATCATTAATGGAGGAATAATATCTGCCCCTCGTCCATAAACAGAATTTACAACCCCTTTAGGAAAGCATTCTGCAAAAGCCTCCAAAAGCGGATAATGCAACAAAGAACCGTGTTTGGGTGGTTTAAAGAGAACAGTATTACCCATAATCAAGGCAGGAATCAGAGTTGTATAGGTTTCATTCAAGGGATAATTGAAAGGCCCCATACAAAGAACTACACCCAAAGGAGATCTTCGGACTTGAGCAGCTATACCATCTACAATTTGAAATCCAGAAGACTGCCTATCCAAATCTTTCAAAGCATCTACAGTGGCATAGATGTATTCAACAGTTCTATCAAATTCCTTCAATGAATCAGTATAGGATTTACCAATCTCCCACATGATCAGTTTCCCAACCAACTCCCGCTTCTCCAACATTCTCTTGGTAAACTTTTCAATGCATTTGATACGATCTGCTACTGACATAGTAGGCCATTCACCTCTTCCATTGTCATAGGCATTTTCAGCAGCATCTAGAGCTGACATCGCTTCTTTTGCACCACAAACTGGATAGGATCCAACTAATACCCGAACAGGTCCGGATTTCTTTTCAATGCAAACTGGAGAAAAAACATCATGTGTTTTACCTTTCCAGGTTTTCATTTCCCCATTACACAAGTAAGTGTTTTGCAAAATGGGGTCTTGGAGTAGGAAATCCTCCGGGATTTCTTTCTCCTTAGGGAATTTGAAATTCTTCATACAACAGGGTTTTATAAAAATTGTAGGAAATAGAATAAAATAGGTTTGAGAGGTTAAAATTGATGATTTATAGAGGTATATCCTATGAAAATCAAGGCATTCTACGGAATCGATTGAAAACCAAAATAGCCTATATAAAAACCAAAAATCATCTGGTACTCACCTGTTTTAGAAAAATGAACATAAAAAAAAGGGTACTTTTCAGTACCCTTTTCCTACACTATTCTTTTTCAGAATTAATTGTCTTGCCAGTTTGGACCTAGCAATTCAACCAATTTGTTATTGTACTTCTCAGCTTCAGCTTCGTTTTTCAAACGAGTGTGGATTTGATACAAAATACCCATGATATCGGTATCTTCTGGCTTCAGTTCCAAAGATTTTTCAAAATAGGTAACTGCCTCAGCATAATGCTGATTTGCTTCTTCTCCCATTTGCTTAGATCTTTTTTCCCACTCATCGTCAGATAGGCTATTTAGTTCAGCCAAGATTTCTCTTGATTTCTCCAAAAGAAGAGCTCCCGCATAATAATTTCCTTCATAGAAGTTGGGATCCACTTCTACAGACTTTTTGTAATCTGCCAAAGCGCCATCCACATCACCAGACTGCTCTTTCAAATAACCTGATCTCAACAAGATAGAAGTGTTATTCGGATCATTTGCCAAAGCTTCTTTGATTTGAGCCATTGCCTCATCCATTTTGTTCAATTGAAGCAACAATTGGATTTCATATTCAGCCAAAATCTTGTCACTTGGATATTCTTCTCTTGCAGCCATGATCACATCATAAGCAGCTTCAGGGTTTTTATCCTCACCACTCAAAATCTGTACAAGGAAGTAATAAGTATTCAACTTATTGTACTCTGGAATCTCCAACAACAAGTTGAAATGCTTTTTAGCCTCCTCATATTTACCTAATTCATTTGCTAGATATGCAGCATTATAGTGAATAGTGGTATCTGTAGGGTCAATTTCACCTGCTAGGTTGAAAAACTCATAAGCCATCTCATAATCATCCACGTTGTACTGATTGATAGCTTTGTCAAAGGATGTATTTTTCAAAGTCATGATGGAATATGGACGAAGGTTATCTGGAACTCCTGTCATATCTTCAGCATATACATCTTCTCCTACACCGTCAGTTTTATCACCTCCTGCCATTTCAAAAGCCTCATTGAAAGAAGCCAAAGATGCAACTCCTTTTTCAAGAGTCTCCATGGTATTGGAAGAATCAGAGCCAAACATTTTCAATTGGATCTGAGCTTTAATCAAGTAGGTTTCTGGATCAGAACCTGTTTCAGCGTCCTGAGTGGCAGCATTTATTTCTGAAAGTGCTGTTGTTAAATCGCCAGACTTAAAGTTTTTCTCAGCGGATTTAACTACTTTCTTTTGTCCAAAGGCGATGGTCGTAGCACCGACCAAAACCATTGATAAAATTAGCTTTTTCATTGGTTAGCGTTTATTCGGTAATTGTTTGGTTATTCTTTATTTTCTCCTGGTTCATCAGGTTTATTTTCTGAATTGGCATCGGAATTTTCCTCCGCAATTTCTGAAGAATCTACTATTTCATCTTCTTCTTCTCTAGAAATTTTTTCAACAGAAGAAATCTCATCTCCTTCTCCAACTTTGATTAATCGAACTCCTTGTGTTGCTCTTCCCATAATGCGAAGATTATCTACCGAAATCCGAATAGTAATCCCAGATCTATTGATGATCATCAAATCATCTGTGTCAACTACTTGTTTGATCGCAACCAAAGCTCCTGTTTTCTCAGTGGTATTCATGGCTTTCACACCTTTACCACCTCGATTGGTGATTCGATATTCTCCTAAATCAGAACGTTTTCCGTATCCTTTTTCAGAGACTACAAGCAAGGTTGCATTTTCTTCGGATGCACATACCATGCCAACAACAAAATCGTTTACATCATTTAAGGTTATTGCTTTTACACCCGTGGCGGTTCTTCCCATCGGTCTTACTGCAGACTCATGGAAGTGAATAGCTCTACCGGATTTGGCAGCGATTACAATATGATGATCTCCATTGGTCATATCTACATTCACCAATTGATCATCTTCCCTGATATTCAAGGCAATAATACCATTGGATCTTGGTCTGCTATATTGCTCCAAGGTAGTTTTCTTGATGACGCCTTGCTTGGTCACCATCACCAAGAAATGATTATTTACATAATCTTCATCATTCAGATCATTTACCTGAATAATTGAACGGATTTTATCATCCTGCTCAATATTGATCAAGTTCTGAATAGGTCTACCTTTAGAAGTTTTACTTCCTTCAGGAATAGCATAAGTCTTTAACCAAAACAATTTTCCTTTATCAGTAAAGATCAAAAGGTAATTGTGAGTCGAAGCAGTAAACAAATATTCAGTAAAGTCATCTTCCTTTGTACTAACTCCTCTGGAACCTACTCCTCCTCTTCCTTGAGTTCTGTATTCTGTCAAAGCGGTCCTTTTAACATATCCCTGATGAGAAACAGTAATAATTACTTCCTCATTAGGAATCATGTCTTCATAACTGAAATCTTCAGCATTATGCTCGATTTCAGTTCTACGGTCATCACCATATCTTCCCTTCATTTCAAGAAGTTCCTCTTTGATGATTTCCATCCTCTTGTCTTCGTTGGCAAGGATGAATTTCAACTCCTCGATCAACTCCATAATTTCTTTGAATTCCTGAAGAATCTTGTCCCGCTCCATTCCAGTCAATCGCTGCAATCTCATATCGAGAATAGCTCTTGCCTGAATTTCACTCAACTCAAATCTCTCAATCAAGCCATTTCTGGCTGTTTCCGGATCTGCAGAATTTCGGATCAACTCGATCACCTCATCCAAATTGTCCAAGGCAATCAAATAACCTTGTAAAATATGGGCTCTCTTTTCGGCTTCTCTTAACTCATATTCAGTTCTTCTGACTACTACTTCATGTCTGTGATTGACATAGTGAACAATCAGATCTTTCAAATTCAAAGTCTGAGGTCGGCCTTTTACCAAAGCCACATTATTCACTGAGAAAGAGGTCTGTAGCTGAGTATGCTTATACAAATTGTTCAAAACGACACTTGGCATGGCGTCTCTTTTCAATTCATATACGATTCTCATCCCTGATCTATCCGATTCATCGCGGATAGCAGAGATTCCTTCGATTTTCTTTTCATTGATTAAGGCAGCAGTTTTTTCAACCATATTTGCCTTGTTGACCATGTAAGGAATTTCAGTGATGACAATCATCTCCTTGTTTCCTCCGTCTTTGGTCTCTACATTGGCTTTCCCTCGAATGACGATTCTTCCTCGACCAGTTTCAAAGGCAGCCTTCACACCATTGTAACCATAAATGATCCCTCCAGTAGGGAAATCAGGCGCCACAATGTGTTCCATTAATTCAGAAACAGTAATTTCTTTATTATCGATATAGGCTATGATACCATCAATTACCTCAGAAAGGTTATGAGGGGCCATGTTGGTCGCCATACCTACTGCAATCCCAGATGCGCCATTCAATAGTAGCGCTGGGACTTTGGCAGGAAGGACAATCGGTTCCTTTAATGAGTCATCAAAATTGAACTGAAAATCAACAGTCTCCTTATTGATATCTACCAATAATTCTTCAGCAATTCTCCTCAGTCTTGCTTCAGTATAACGCATCGCTGCAGCATTATCACCATCAATGGAACCGAAGTTACCTTGTCCATCTACCAATTGGTATCTCAAGGACCAAGGTTGGGCCATCCTTACCATGGTTTCGTATACAGCAGAGTCACCATGAGGGTGGTACTTACCCAGTACCTCCCCTACAATTCTTGCAGATTTCTTATAAGGTTTGTTGTGTAAAACTCCCAGTTCTTGCATTCCATATAGGATTCTTCGGTGAACTGGTTTTAGTCCGTCACGGACATCTGGAAGTGCTCTTGAAACAATAACCGACATCGAATAATCGATGTAGGCTCCTCGCATTTCCTCCTCAATGTTAATGGGTATAATGTTCTCGTTTTCTCCTTGAGCCATAATGTGCTATTCACAGGGTATATTAAGCCTGCAAGATAGTAAAAAGGTCAAGCTTTTGAAAAGAGAATGTCAACTCAAATGCAGGAAATCAGGACTTAATACCATTGTCCGATTTTTCTGTCCTGAAGTTTGAAAATCGAACTACCACGATATTCGATTCCATTATGCATATGCTTCATCACAACCCCACAACCACGGATTTTACATCTCTTGGTTCCTGGAATTCGAATCGAAAGTCCAACCTGCATCGCATACACCTGTTGCTCAAGATCTTGCACCTCAGAATAATCCGCAGATGCATAAGTAAAGTTTCTAAATTCGGCACTTCCTTTTAAAAATAATTTAGTGTATTCCGAAAAATCACGCTCCAATCTCAAGCCAATTGCATAGTATGGTTTGTCCCCAACAGCTAATCTTGGCGTATAAGAACCATTGGCTGCCAAAGATGGATCATATGCTTTTTTTAGATTCAATTGTCCAAACTCCCCTTCCAAAATGAATCTCCAAGGGTAAATCTGACGAACTCGCTGCTTCAGTTCGGACTGCATATAGATATTTGCTCCAGCATATTTACGATATCTCCACTGCAGATATTTCGCTCTTTTTCGAGCATCCCATAGGACAAGACCGACAGTCCCATAGAATTTACTCATTTGATAAGTCGCTCCTTCAAAATCAAACTGCCAATCTCCTCCTCGCATAGGACTCAAATTCCCCCATTCTTGACCATATCCCCCTCCAATCGTGAGAATATTGAACACATTGATTCTAAGACCAGCGTTGAACAAAGGAAAAGTCCAGTCCTGAGATTTCATTTCCAAAGGATTTTCTTCGGTCATATCCAAAACCAAATCTGATTCACGGAATCGACTGAAATTATCATAAAGCCCAACATTATCGGTATAAAAACTAGTACCAAATTGATGGTAAGCAGCACCAGTAGAAAACTCAACTGCAAACATCTCCATGATATTTCGAGTCACATTTCCGATGGAGGACTCGCTTTTGGGGTTTTTGGCTTTTCTAGAAATTCCAAATATATCTTCCTCTTGGGCAAAGGATGAAAATTGAAATGAACAAAATAAAACAAGTAAAGGGAGTAATCTAGTTTTCATAGATAGGTAACGGTAAAGCTGGCTTTTTTGGTGCAAAACTCGAAAATTAAACACAAAAGTGAATTGGTTCTATAATTCTACAAATTGCTTTCCAATATTTTAGAATACTAAAAAAATCACATTTTTTCGCCAAATCAATTTGGGAAAACTCCTACAAAACGCATTGAATCTTCATGCTCTTTTGAAAAATCCCCATCTATCAAAAAGAGCCCATCATTATTTAATTCAAAACCAAGATGTATTAGAGAATTGGGGATTTCTATTTCTTTAATTAGCTCTAGATTTTCATCAGAAATCAATAATCGAACCTCCCTTTTTTTAGAATCAGGTTCACCTTTTGGGGATGAATAAAATCTATAATAATTTTTCCTAAATCTATCCCAGATAATTGTTCGATAGACTCCATTCTGAAATAAATGTTCTTTTGAATTTTTTCTATCAGTTTTTTCACCAATTAGCTCTCTTACGTCCAAATGATTCTCTGAAATAACATTTTTTCTTTCCCAATTTTTTGACGCTCTAGAAAATCTAAACACCTCTTTAGGCGAATAATTAAAAATAACTTCATCTTCAAAAATCAATACATTGTTATGAAAAAAGTAGTCATTAGAAACTGGTGAAAGATCAAAATCTGGATAAGAAAGGTCTCTTTCTAATTCATTTGTTTTAAGATTCAATGAGTAAACTATAGTTCCTTCCAGAACTTCTTTTTGAAAAGCCAAAAAATCAAAGACTGGGAAATAGAGGATATTATTTTTCAAGAAAGATTGGTTAACTCCGAAAAAACTAGGAGATATTGGTATACCTAAAGAGTCTTTCAAATTTTTGAATTCGGTAATTTTATTACCTTTTAAATCAATCTCTATTATTCTACCTAGGTCAGCAATAAAAATTCTGTCCTTCAAAATTTCAAAACCTAAAAACTTTTTTATAGCAAATGGCCCCTCAGATTCTAATTTGATTCGATTTGTTAATCCAATACCTTTTTCTAAAAAATCGAGACTAAAAGTGTTCGGATTAAAAATTACGTATTTATTCTGATAGGATTTATGAAAAACCGAAGGAGTATTGGACGTACTATCATCAATAGCAATAAAAAATTCAGGAGCCATATTGATTTCAAGCCCTGATAACTCATTTGCCTTTTTCCTATTGCATGAAAACTGAAAAAATACAATTAAGAACAAGGCATATCTTATGAATATCATTTAAAACCCTAGTTAAAGAGATAAAAAAAACACCCTCTTAGTGAGGGTGCTGTTAATTTTATTCAATGCGGAATTTATTCTCCGTCCTCTTCTTCAGCTTCTTTTGCAGCAGCAGCCTCAGCTTTCTTTGCCTCTACAATTGAATCGATTTTTTCTTTCACAGCCGGGTCAGACTTAGCTCCATTTACTTTATTGTAAGTAGACACGCCCAAAACCTCATCGTCCATAATTAATTCAGTTTTGAATTCTTTTGCAGACTCTTGCAATGAACCCATAAAATCAATTACTTCTTGAAATGCAGCTTTTTCTTCATCAGTCACTTCAGCCTCGGCCATTTTTGCTTCATCACCCCAAACAGCTTTGATTTCATTGTATCGTGCACCGCCTTGGAAGATTTCATTACCTGAAATCATATTTTTCAATTCCTCGGTTTTATCATTGACAAATTGGGCAGTTAAAAACTCGACATTAGCGTACTTTTCAATTTCCTCGTCAGTCACTGGCTCTTCTGAAGCTTCTTGTGCAAATCCGGTTAATCCTAGGAAGGCAAAAAACGCCCCAAATAGCAGAACTTTTTTCATAATCTTTTCTGAGTTTAGTTTACGATAAGCTCTCAAAGAAATGGTCATATGCCAAAAAATCAAGTAAAACGGGGCTTTTTTAAGTTTTTTTATGATAAATGGACCTGACGCCCTAAACCATGGTAATAGATTTCAACTCTCCAATTGTCTGAACTGGATCAGGCGCACTAAAGACAAAACTTCCTGCCACCAAAATATCTGCCCCCGCAGACAATAATTTTGGAGCATTTTCCAAGTTCACTCCCCCGTCAATTTCGATCAATGTTTCTGTCCCTTTTTCAAGGATCATACTATCCAGTCTTTTCACTTTGGAATACGTGTTTTCAATGAATTTTTGCCCCCCAAAGCCAGGGTTTACGGACATGATAATTACAACATCAATGTCTTCCAATACATCTACTAAAAGTTCAACCGGAGTATGAGGATTAATTGCTACCCCAGCTTTTGCTCCGAGTTGTTTGATTGCCTGAAGTGTCCTATGCAAATGCGTACAAGCTTCATAATGCACTGAAATAACCGCTGCCCCTGCATTTCTAAACGCTTCCAGGTATTGATCTGGATTTTGGATCATCAAATGTACATCCAAGGGCTTCTGGGCATGCTTTTTAATAGCTTCGGTAACTGGTATTCCAAAAGAAATATTGGGCACAAATATTCCATCCATAATATCTACATGGATATAATCAGCTTCAGAACTGTTCAGCATTTCTACTTCTGATTGGATATTTGCAAAATCTGCTGCTAAAATTGATGGGGCAATAAATGGTTTCATAATTCTATTTGTAACCTGAGTCAATTCTCAAGTTTAATACCTATATAATTTTGTTTGCTTGATCAAGGCACCTTCTCGCAATTGAATCAAATACAAGCCAGGCTTGATTCCTTCCAAGAGAACCCTATAAGGTTCCGTGTTAGTACTTCTTTTCAAAATAGTTCTTTGTAGCTTTTTACCGCTCATATCTACCAATTCGAAAGAACTTTCAAGACCTAATCCAAAGTGAATTTTCAACTCATCTTCCTGCAATGGGTTTGGATAAACCTTCCAAGGAATGAGCTCGGGTTCTACTTCAACATCCAAAATTTCACCATAGTAAGCATCATAAAAATTAGGAATTCCATACCCTAAATCATTGTCAGGGTTTTCATATTGAGTAGCACTTCTAAGCAAATTCAATATTAAATCTTCTCGAGTCCATTCTGGTCTTCCTTGCCACAATCCTGCAGCTAGCGAAGATATCTGTGGAGCTGAAAATGAGGTCCCATTTGCAAAACCAACAGCTCCATTTGAACGGATTAATGCTGTCCCGCTTCCAAATGCTACTAAATCAGGTTTGATTCTGCCATCTCCAGTGGGGCCTCTGGAGCTAAAGCCAGAAACTTCCAAATCTTGCTTGACAGAACCTATTGCCAAAACATTTGGAGAATCCGAGGGAGCAACCAATGTAGAGGTTTGTGAGCCATAATTCCCAACACTATTCACCACCAAAATCCCCCTTTGGGAAGCCAGGTTAGCGGCTTGAGTGATTACGGTAGTTTGACCGTCCAGATCCTCCAGCGTATGATTCATACTAGCATCATCAAAATCCCAATACCCCACAGAACTACTGATGATATCCGCTCCCAAAGAATCTGCGAATTCTGCAGCCCGAAGCCAATTGTATTCTTCTATAGGATATTCGGTAGCCATTTCTTCAGTCATCACCAACACAAAATCCGCATTTGGTGCACCTGCTATCAGGGTCTCGGACTCATTGGAAGCGATCAAAGAAAGGACATTGGTACCATGCTGATTGTCTTCAAATACATTTTCATTCCAAGGTCTCACAAAGTCACGAGTAGCAAGGATTTGTCCATTTGCAAACAAATGAGATAAGGCAGAAACTGTATTAGCTCCAGGAAAACCTGCGTCAAAAACTGCTATGGTGATACCATCTCCGAATAAGCCTTCTTCATGCATATCTGGTATACCCAATAAGTTATTTTGAAAATCAGAAGGGAGCTCCTGACTTTCCAATTTCCTGCTGGCTTTTCCTCCAGGAGGACAGATTTTCATAGTAGTGGAAGCATAAATCCGCTTTCCAACTCTCGCATTTGGGCTTGGAATGTAGCCTTTGGCCACTAATTCTACTCTGTCCACAAAAGGTAAACTTTCCAAAGCTGCAACCCCAGTTTCATCAGTCACAACCAATGAAGCATTCATCCATTTACTTTGATAAAGGATATAATGGGCGATATCAAAAACTTGATCGACATATTTTTGAGAAACAGGCAAATCCAAGCTATCCACTTGAACTCCTTCCCTATTTCGTCTTTGGATTGCTTTGGAGGTCAAAAATCCCTGTGGGTTTTCCAAGCTTAAAGACTCTTGAGGTTTGTATTTATAAAATACAGCATACCTATCCTGTGCCTCGACTTTCAAAATGGTCAGGCTAAAAACAAAGCCAAAAAGAAAAAGCCACTTACTCTGAACCATGACTTACTAATTTCATATGCACTTTACTTCCAGAATCTATCAATTGATCACCCAAGCAATCATTCCTAGAACAATAAGTTAACACTTCTGAATACAATTCGGTCATTCCTACATCCTTTTGGAACATTTCATAGCGAATATCTCGAAATGTGATTTGATCATCTTCATTTTCCTGATCAACTTTCAATTCATTAGATTGAGTAAAATTCACTTTGAACTCATCATCTGCAGCATTCCGATATAAGTTTCCATTCCAAGAAGTACCTTCAGCGATGGCTGCAGGCAAGATTACCAATGGTTGATTTTGAATTGTCCTTATCAAACTACCTTCTCTTTCAAGTAAAGTGTATTCATAGAGCAAAGTCCAATTTTCTTGATCTTCAGACTTTCTGCGTTCTACAATAAAGACCTGCTCTTTTGCATCATTCACATAAACTGATCGAATCTTATCCCGATAATAAAAAAAGCTCTCTTCTGAATCATTTTCACCATAATGGATCAATTCATCCACTTCATATACCCAATAATTCCCAATCAATAATGGGAAATATTCAATGGAGGGATCCATTTGGGGATCTTCAATTTCTCTTTCACATCCCAATATCAATCCAGAAGTGAAAAGCAGATAAAAAACAAGACGGAAATTGTGTTTCATGAACCCCTAAAAATAGAAGGATTCTATCAAAAAACCTTCTTTCCAATGAATCCTTCCTGATATTTACCTTCCCAAAACTGAATTGTTTTTACCTTAGCGGAATAATTTCAAAAAATGGCATTAAGTACTTTTGTAAAAATAGGTGGTATCACCAATCTGAGTGACGCACGCTACTGTGCAGGAATGTATGTTGACGTATTGGGTTTTTGTTTGGAAGAAAGTTCAGACAAATTTGTTCACCCCACCCAATTTGAGGAGATAACCGGATGGATTTCAGGAATAGAACTGGCCGCAGAGTTTGAATCCGAGGAAGCAGATTACATCCTTCAGAAATTGGAGAAATACCCAAATATTTCCTGGATCCAACATCAGCGACTGGAAACCCTAGTGGAATTGGCTGATTCTGGTAAAAACTTAATCTATGAAGTCAATGTCAATGAGCTAAAGCATTTAGAAAATCAGGTGGCCGATCGTCTAGCCAATTTGGATATTTTTATGTTGGTCCGTGGTCCTCATGATAAATTGACTAAAGAAGAGGAAGAGATTATTTTAAAGATTTCTGATAAAGCATCTGTTATTTTAGGCTCGGGAATTTCCGAATTCAATGTAAAGTCACTTGTATCAAGTCTCAATTTGTATGGAATCGCATTGGAAGGTGGAGAAGAAATCAAACCGGGATTAAAGGATTTTGATGAATTGGCAGACATCTTAGAAGAATTAGAAGTAGAAGATTAAATACATGCAAAAGGCTCCTTTCGGAGCCTTTTGCGTTTACATTTCAAATAAGTCAGATTTTTTATACGGACTATGATCTCCTGCAAAGAGGGAGCCGTCCAAAAAACGATGGGAAATCCCTATGTCTTTTAATTCCATCAAGTCATGTTCTGTCAACTTAACATTGATAGAATCAAAATTCTCCTTAATTCTACTTTGGTTAATCGATTTTGGAATCACTATTACATCTCGTTGAATAGACCAAGCAATCAATACCTGTCCTGCAGAAACACCTTGACGATTGGCTATTTCTTGTACTACTGGATTGACCAATAATTTAGGATCGTTTTTATGCCTCTCAGCTCTAGAATCTGAGGTACCCAAAGGACTATAAGCAGTCAAAAGAATTTCATGGTCTCTACAAAACTCTACCAATTTTTCCTGTGGAAGAAATGGATGCATTTCAATCTGATTCATTTCAGGGCCTTCTCCTTTCATTTTCAGCAATTCTTTCAGCTTAGCCTGATTGAAATTAGAAACTCCAATGTGCTTTGTCTTACCCAATTCTTTTTGCTCTTGCATGGCTTCCCAAGTCTGAGTCAAAGGCACATCTTTATAGGTATAAAATTCTTCTCGAGTTCTAGCAAAACCAACACCATGCTTAAAGGCCACAGGCCAATGCATTAAATACAAATCAAGATAATCTAGGCCCAGTTCTTTCAAAGACTTTTCTAAAGCCGGCCCCACGTCTTCATGTCTATGAGAATCATTCCAAAGTTTTGAAGTGATGAATAGGTCTTCCCTTTTCACCAACCCAGCCTTGATAGCATCAGCTATTCCCTCTCCCACTTCTTGCTCATTGCCATAAGCAGCAGCACAATCAATATGCCGATAGCCTGCTTCGATTGCCCAAAAAACAGCTTGTTTTACTTCACCAGGGCTACTTTTCCAAGTTCCCAACCCCAGGATTGGAATTGGATCTCCATTTCTGAATTGTAAGTTTTTCATTTGTTTCAAAAAGAATTTTAAATCATATACGAAATGACAGCATGTGTCATCCTATAAATCTTACTTTTTTCTCTAGATAATTTTTAAATCGATTCATTACCCATAAATGAATCTTTGCTTGGGTATTCACATAAATAAACCAAGGTAATCGAGGAACAAAATCATGGATGGCAGTTAGAATATACCTGTCATCCAAAACACCCCGAAATTCAAGCCAACCAGAATCATATCTCTTGACTAGCCATCCACCTGATATGTAAAATAATTCCCTGTGCTGATCACTCCTATCATGTACAGGAGTTAATTCCAACATTGGCATTCTTCCATTCATTAAGAAAAAGCCTACCCCTTCCTGACCACTCATTTTTCCATTGATCAGAAATTTAAAAAACCAGGGCAACCAGACTCTATATCTCTTGGCAACCCAAGGTATCGAATAGCCTGATTCATTAGAAAGTCGCTGGATACTTCTAACTGTATTTTTTATCCCCTTTCTCTTATAAAAAGTGGGCAAATATGGTTTTTCATTAGAATTAATGGCTTCTGAAACAGATTCCTCATAATTGAGATAATCAATTTTTTTATCCTTCAGAGCCAGTTTAGGGTTTACTGTCAGCGTATGCTTCAAACTTTCAACCAACGGAGAAACCAACTGTGATGGACTTTCCCCAAAAAGACCAACCCAAAATTTACTCAAGCCTAAGGAAAAGAAAGGTACCGATAAGATCATTCTTTTTTTACCTAAAACTGTCGCCGTTCTTTCAAGCATTTCCCGGTAAGTCAATATTTCAGGACTTCCGATTTCGATTGCTTGATTGTAAACATTTGAATTTCCAATACAGTGATCTAATATAGTCAAAGTATCCCGAAGGGATATGGGTTGTGTCTTACTTTCTGTCCACTTTGGGCAGATCATCAGGGGAAGTTTTTGAACCAGATTTTTAATCATATCAAAGCTTGAACCACCCGGTCCAACAATGATTGATGCTCTTAAGGCCGTCAGGTTGTTTCCTCTCGAACCCAAGACTTGTTCTACTTCCAGTCTGCTTCGGATATGTCTGGAAAGTTTCTCTTCGAAATTATCCGGAATAATCCCTCCTAAAAAAATGATCTGACGGACTCCATTTGCCTTTGCTGCCCTACTAAAATTATCTGCCAGTAATAAATCAGTATCTTCAAAACTCCCTTGATTCAATCGAGTGGAAGAATTCATAGAATGCACCAAATAAATTGCCACATCTACTCCCTTGAGTGCTTCTACCGTGGAAGAAATTGAATACAGCTCTACTTGTCTCCACTCTACTTCCGATTGCAAATTTGCTTTTACCTTTCTCCTACTCAGACCAATAATATCATATTGATCGTGATAATGATGAATAAACCATCGTCCGATATATCCACCAGCTCCAGCTATTGCAACTTTCAGCTTTCTATTTTCGCTTTGGGTAGTAGGCATAAAAAAAGGGATTGAATATATTTTTAACTTCAATCCCTTCATTCTGTTTATTTCTTTACCATCTATTTTTCTTGAGCCAAAGAAAAAGCTGCTGTTGTGGTGAAATACTTGGTAATCATATTCGGAACCTCCCAGTCTGGCATATTTCTACTTTCATAATATTCCAAAAACTGCTCAGTCACTTGAGCAAAGTGTGCTTCATGACCATTGTGGTATTCCTCAGGGATCTTCACCTCAATTAGTCCAGATGATTTTTCTTCCAAAGAAATTCCAGGATACTTAGCCTGTAAAATTTCAGAGACCGCTTTTTCTAGTGCCTCTTTATTTTCTCCCAAAAGCTCTACATAAAGAGCCGGCTTATAATTTTCCTCAGCACCTTGACGGATAATTAGATTAGCTTTGGTTCCTCTCATTTTACTGTAATGAGTATCGGCTGTTCCTTCTGGAGCTTGAAAATTCCAAATAACAGAGACTTTTGCATGAACTCCTTTCAAGGTATAATTCATCACTCCATTTGCCAAGACGTCCAGTTTGCCATCTTGACCAAAAGGAGCCGTTTTACCGGTAACTTTTTCGTATTGTTCGGCATTCAAGGAAGTTGGTAACAACTCGGCTTCGAGCATAGCCACGTCTGTGGTATCCAATATTTGCTCTGGGAAAAGCTCCCACTGTACCAAATCTACAAGGTGGGTCGTCACGTCGACAATTCCTGAACCTTCGATTTCAGTGTCAAAAAACCATTCTGGTCTGATCAACGGCTGACCGGAAACATATTTAAAAAAGTGATGAACTGATTCTTTTGTAATAGCTGGGTTATCTAATGTTCCTGTTTCCACAGTTCCAAAAACACCTTCAATCATGGAAAGCTCTCGCTGCAATTTGGTAGTAATCTCAAATCGCTCAGTCATGATATCATAAAGCAAAAGGTCTTGCTTTTCTGCAGAATCAAATGCTTTCAAAAGCTTTTTAAACCCATCATGATTAATCACCAAAGGCTTATCAGCATAGACATTGATTCCATTATCAATAGCAGCAGAGATGTAGTCAATTTTCCGATCATTCTTCCCTGCTACCACCATCACATTTCCAGGTTTTCGAGAAATCATCTGATTGACGAAATCCGGCCCTTCATAAATTTCCAGTTTCCAAGCAGTTGGATCTTCAGAACGAGTATTATAGGATTCAATTCTTTTGAGATATTCCTGTAATTCCTCCCCTTCAGGTGCAAAGACATGAATCGTAGAATCAACATTTGGATACATGGATTTATGAATCAGTCCAGCATGAAAATGTCCCGGATCCAAAGTCATAATTTTCACCTCCGTATTTGATACTTCAGTTTCATCTTTCATTTCAGGTGAAGAACAAGCTGAGAAAATAAGGGCTCCTAAGAGCCCTATTTGTAGTTTTTTCATATTATAAAATAATCTAATTCAATCAGACATTGACATAATCAGTTCCCCAAGGTCGTCTTTGAGGTCTACTTAGATAAGTATTTGCTTCAGGGTCATTAATGAATTCTTCCTTCACAGGATCCCAAGCCAATTTTCTACCCAACTTCATAGCAATATGACTTACCAAGCAAACAGAACATGCTCTATGGCCTATTTCTACAGGGGAAAGCAATTCATTATTCCCTTGAATAGCACCCAGCCAGTTACCATGGTGTTCGGTACTTTTTGTCAAATGAATTTCATCTGGTCCAATTACCGAAGTTAAGATTTTTGGATCAGAAGCATCAAGAGCTTTTGCATTGTTATCCTGAGCAACTGGATCAGAGGATGAAGCTTGGTAACTACCTCTCGATACCCAAATCCAACCATCAGAACCTTCGTAACGGATACCATTTGGATAGCCTCCAGATGTAAATACATTCACGCCATTGTCATATTCTTGTTTGACCATGAAATCTCCATGAACATTCCACAGACCAGATCTTGGAAATTCAGCAACGGCTTCAACATATCTCGGGCCTGTCAATTCGGTATCCATACCCCAGGCTGCTGAATCATAATGATGTTGACCCCAACCTGTAATCATACCTGCACCGTAATTTTCAATTCTCAACCAGCCTGGTCTACTGTAATCATGCTGAGGGTGTACTCCGATTTCAGTATATGGTACTTCTGGAGTGGATCCTAACCACATGTCAAAATTCAAATTAGAAGGAATAGGCATCTCAGGAGCTTCAGGACCTGCAGGATCTCCAGGAAGACCAATTCTTACGGTATGTAACTTGCCAATTCTTCCATTTCTTACTAATTCAGCCGCAATTCGGAATTGCTCGCTGGATCTTTGCTGGGTTCCAAGCTGTAGGACTACTCCGGTTTTATTCACAACATCTACTAATTGACGACCTTCTTTAATCGTCAAGGAAGTTGGTTTCTGTACATAAATATGCTTTCCTGCCAATGCTGCTTCCATTGCAGGTTGAGAATGCCAGTGATCGGGAGTTGAAATAACCACGGCATCGATATCTGGATTCAAAAGCATTTCACGGTAATCTCCATATTGCTTTACATCAATATAAGGAGTGCCCATTTTCTTGGTATAGTATTCTTCTACATACTTCTTACCATCAGCCATCCTTTTACTATCCAAATCTGAAACAGCAATGATTCTAGCTTCATCGTGTCTCCAAGTTCCTGGCATATCATGATCTCTCGCAATCCTGCCACATCCTATTTGACCTATATTGATTTTATTACTAGGGGCATTTTTACCGAAAACAGAAGCGGGTACGATAGTCGGGAATCCGAAAGCGGCACCTGCTACAGCCGTTTTCATAATAAAGTCTCTTCTTTTCATAATTTGTGAAAAAGGTATTAGATAAATTTAAGGGTTTCTTATTTAACGAAGGCTCTCCAATAAGCCTCAGCCTCCTCAGCACTCATGGTTCCATCAAAAACAATCATTCTGTACTTCAGGCTATATTTTTTATTAGGTAGAATCTCCCAAGATTCATGGCGAATAGGAGTAAATTCCACAAAGACATTTCCTTTTCTGTCGTAATTTTCTTCTGGCCAAACTCTTAAAGGCTCAGGATGAGCTTTGTTGGTATTATGACTTAATATTAACAATCCGCTTGTTCCTTCTGGAGCATCTGTTTCACCCGTGATTAATACCCATTTAGCTTCACTGCTATCGGCATTTTTGCGGTCTTTTCCTTCGGAAGTCAAGATCACACTATTATCAGATCCCCACACTTCTGTGGCTCTGAATCCTAAACCTCCTCCATATCTATAGTCATCCAATAGTATTCCTCCCGGATTTTTGGTAGAAATCGTCGAGGTGTAATCCACCATGTATCGCCCTTTGTCAGCAGGCTTTACTTTGATCCTTAAATCCTCCTCGATTGCGATCTTTTGAGATTCGGGAGCTTTCAGATCATAGTGATTTTGACGGACATTCAACTCCGCAGCACCACCTGCTTGCTTTTTGGAAATAACATGAGAAAAGTCCACTCGGCCCTTTCCATCTCCCAAATTCCAAAAATCCACTTCCCGCCCATCAATAGTCGCTCTAGTCCAAGGGCCCCAAATCCCATAGTGATGGTAATGATCCTTGGGCTGGATTCTGGTTAAGACCTGACCGCTTGGTGATGTGAGTGGATGGATAAATCCAGATTTACTGTAGTCTTCTTTAATTCCTTCAGGAACTGGAACTTTGGATTTTTGATAGGTCAAAACAGTCTGACCATCGATAGTAAAATCAACTCCATCAGGAGTCTCATTCATGGCTACTTTTTGCGAAAACGATAGCGTAGAAAAAAGTAGAAAAACAGGTGCTAGAAGTAATTTCCTTTTGAAATTCATGCAAGATTCAGGTTATTAGGCATTCGAATTCAAGTTATAAATTCTCTATTAAAACCCATTTAAAGTTTAATTGAATACCCCATGAAGAAATCTATTTTCTACGGAATCGTTTTCCTCTTAAGTGCACAATTTAGCTTTGGACAAAGCATGTCTGAAGTTGAATTGACTGATGCATGGAAGGATAAAATCTATTCTCTGGCTCCAGAGAAGCCTACTTTTCCAACTTCCAAACCAAAAAAGGTTCTAGTTTTTTCACTACACACTGGATTCGTTCATTGGGTAAATCCTCACACAGAGGAGATGTTCAAAATCTTGGGTCAAAAAAGTGGTGCTTTTGAAGTCACATCTAGTACTGACATCGACATGTTTGAAAAATCAAATCTGAAAAATTATGATTTGATCGTTTTGAACAACACCAATTCCAAACCTGAATACAGAAACCTTTTTGTAGACAAACTAAGTGAAGACCAGCATTCTGATAGTGTTGCCGTTTGGAAAAAAGCAGGAGAATTGGAGAATAACCTGATCAACTTTGTGAAAAAAGGAGGAGGTTTATTTGTCATTCATGGAGGGAATACCACTTTCAACAATTCTCAGGAATTCTCTGAATTATTGGGAGGAAGCTTTGATTATCATCCTAAACAACAAGATATCAAGGTAAGATTGGTTGATCCGAATCACCCATTAGTGCAAGCATTCCCGAAAGATGGATTTGTTCATTTTGATGAGCCTTATTTCTACAAAAACGCTTATGAGAATCTTGATTTCAAACCTCTTTTGTATTTCAACAATGCTGAAATTGAAGGTCAGAGAAAAGAAAAAGAATTGAAGGATGGAGTGACTTATGTGGCTTGGATCAGAAAAGAGGGAAAAGGTCGGGTGCTTTATAGTTCACCTTCTCACAATGCCCAAAGCTTCGAAAACGCAGATTTGCTTCAGTTTTTCTTAGACGGAATGCAATACTTAGTCGGAGATGTCAAAGCCGATGACAAGTCAATCGGAAAATAAAAACAAAAAAGGGTACAGAAATCAATTTCGTACCCTTTTTCAAATATATTTTTTGGCAATTAAGCCTTCTTTACAAATTCACTTTTCAAGGCCATTGATCCAAAGCCATCAATTTTGCAATCAATATTATGGTCTCCTTCCACTAGCCTGATACTTTTCACTTTCGTTCCTGCCTTAATCGGCTTTGGAGCTCCTTTCACAGGAAGATCTTTTACAATCACTACAGCATCGCCATCCGCTAACTGAGTTCCGTTGGCATCTTTGACAATCAGTCCTTCTTCAACTTCTTCCTCAGATGAAGGAATCCATTCATAAGAACATTCAGGACAAACTAACTTATCGTCCATTTCATATCCATACGGAGAACCGCAGGAAGGGCAAGGAGGTATATTCATGGCGGCAAAGATACGCTTTTTTGGAAGCTATTCCTTTGCAAGTCCTCAATGAGTCGGCATATAAGAATGGATGATGGACTCTGCTGCAATTCTACCAGAGCGCATAGCAGCGTTAATTGATCCATTTAACAGATAATCTCCAGCCAAATATACCTGATCGGTAATCTGACATTCACTTATCGGAATACTGTATTTCAAATCGTCCAAAACAGGCAAAGCATAAGGAATATGATACAAATGAACGAACTTGAAGTATTCGCTTTTCACTCCAGAAACTTCTTCTAATTCATTTTGAACTTCTTGAATCAACTCTTTGTCATCCAATTCATTTTCCAAAACCGTAACAGAAAGTAACGCTCTACCATTTTGACTGTATTCTTCGGAAACATCATCCATGAAAACCAGATTATTTACCAATTTTCCATGAGGCAACAATCCTATCATTGGCCGAGCCAAAAAAGACTTTTGCAAAGAAAAATAGAGATTAGTAACCTTCCTAGGAGAAGCAAACTGACCCTGAAGCTGTTTCATGATTTTATCTGGTTGCACAGCGATAATTATCCTATTTGCATGCAGCTCATCCCCATTTTTCAGTTGGATTTTATCTCCTTGAACTTCCTCTACAGGACTATTGAAGAAAATCTGAGTAGTGCTCAATTGCCTTCTCAACATTTCTGCCACCTCTCCCATTCCTTTAGCCGGAATCGCTGCATGTCCCATGGAAAACATTTTGAAAACATACTCAAACATCCTGGAGCTGGTATTCAAATGCTTTTCTAGGAAAATACCTCTGAAAAAAGGAGTGAAAAAATTAGTGATAATCTGATCCGAAAAACCATACTTTTTGAGATATTGGTGCGTTGGGATCGAAGGAGAGTCAAAAATCTCTTCAAAGGTCTTTTTCTTCAATTCTTGCGTCAAAGAAAACATTTTAATCTTATCCAGTAGAGTTCCAACTTTAGAAAAAGCCATCCCCATAACCTTCAAAGGGTTTCTAAGAGGATCCGTGATGATATAGGATTCCTTCCCATCCATTATTACAGCTCCCGGATCAAAAGTCTTCAGGTTTAAAGCCTGAAAATCCAAATACTTTTTTGCCTCTGGATAGGCTGTATTGAGTACCTGAAACCCATGATCTAATAAAAATCCGTCCACTTCATCCGTTTTCATCCTTCCCCCAACACGACCTGAAGCTTCCAAAATAATTGGAGAAAAACCTGCTTTTTCTAATTCCAAAGCAGCTACTAATCCGGATAAACCGGCACCGATGATATATATTTTATCTTCTTTCATATTTAAAGGCTGGGTAAAAACATTAAGATTTCTTAAAAAACGAAGAGTTATAGGAATCCTAAAGAGGTAACCAGAAAGTGTTCAAAGAGTTTTGAAGAATTTCCATTTTTCAAATCCACCAATGGCAATGCATTGGAGCAGGAATTTTGTAAAATCGCAATAAATCACCTAAACATGAAAAAAATAGCCTTACTTCTATTATTTATTGCCTTTGCATTTCAAACTTCTTTTTCTCAAACCTACTTTCCTGAAAAAGGAAACTGGGAGAAGAAATCACCGACAGATTTGGGACTTAACTCCCAAAAGGTTCAAGAAGCCATCGATTTTGCGATTGCTCACGAAAGTGATGCTAATCCAAATTTGAAAATCGCTCATTACGAATCAGCTTTCGGTAGAGAACCATTCGGTTATCCTGTTGGTCCTATGAAGACTCGTGGTCCAGCGACGGGATTGATTATTTACAAGGGATACATTGTTGGCCAGTGGGGAGAGCCTAACAGGGTCGATTTGACATTCTCAGTTGCAAAGAGCTTTTTATCTACCACAGCTGGGTTAGCAGTAGCTGAAGGATTAATCCAAAGCGAGCAGGACTTGGTTTACCCTTACATGGCACCAATTTACCCTTATGAGCCAGCCAAGCTAATAGTGAATAAATCGGATCACTTAATGGACGATGATGTATTTGAACTTTTTGACACAGATCATAACAAAACAATCGCTTGGAATCATCTATTGAGACAAACTTCAGATTGGGAAGGAACTCTTTGGGGAAAACCGGATTGGGGGGACAGACCAGCTGAAGGAGTTGCTGAAAAAAGAGCAAGACCACAAAACAGTCCAGGTTCCAAATATGAATACAATGATACCAGAGTGAATGTCCTGGCTTTGGCACTATTGAATGTATGGAGAAAACCGTTGCCAACAGTCCTGAAAGAGAAAATCATGGATCCTATCGGAGCAAGTGATACTTGGAGATGGACAGGTTATGAAAACTCCTTCGTGATTATTGATGGTCAAATCATGCAATCTGTAAGTGGCGGTTCACATTGGGGAGGTGGAATGATGCTTTCTGCTTATGATCAGGCAAGATTTGGATACCTAACAATGAACGAAGGTAATTGGGCTGGAAAACAATTGATTTCCAAAGATTGGATTGCAAAATCTAAAATCCCAACCCCTGCCAATCCTGGATACGGATTTATGAATTACTTCTTAAATGAAGATCAAAAACAAGTTCCTGCTGGTCCAAAATCAGCTTTTCTACACATCGGAGCAGGAACGAATATGATTTATGTCGATCCAGAAAATGAATTGGTAATCGTAGCTAGATGGATTCCTAATAGTGATAAAGCGGAATTGGTTAAGAAAATCTTAGAAAGCCTACCTCACTAATTCAAATGATTTCATAAAACAAAACCCCGGCGGGGAGCCGGGGTCAGGAGTGATTTAAACAACTTTTCACTATTCCCTTTTTAGAACTCGGAAGGATAACCGTTTTCGAATGCCTGTGTTCATCAACCTAACAACCCTTATGAAACCTTTACTAAAGAAAGATATCAGACATTCTTAACGAAATAATATTTGGTTTTACATTCTGAATTACTCGTTATGCATACAAATATACGGTAAGAATTTTAGAACAGTTGTCCTAATTTTAATTAATTGATTTACGTCAAAAGATTAATAATCAGGCTATAATAAAAAAACAGATAAGGCACCCTGAAAGTGCCTTATCTGCTTATTGAGAACGTTAAAATATTTTAATTGAAAATCTCAATTGATCCGCTGCTAACAGAACCCTGAATAGTATAAGGTGAACCATTGTGGATTTCTAAACTTCCAGAAGAAGAACTATCTCCTACTTTCACTTTTCCACTTCCTGCTTGAAAATCATAATTGTAAGCAGTCAATTCAGAATAAGTTTGAATTTTAATCCTACCAGAAGAACTACTCAAACGCGTTTTTGCACCTAAGCCAATATCTTCACCTTCAATGGAACCCGAACTCACTTTTAGTTCTTCGATTTCATTTATTCTTTCCATGTAAAGGTTACCTGAACTTAATTGAGAATTCAATTTCCCTGTAATAGACTTAACTCTAATAACACCACTGGAAACATTCAGTTTAGCATCTCCCTCAATTTGATCAAATTCTAATCTACCAGAACCTGCTTCACCTTTCACATTTCCTATCAAATTATAGCCTTTAATCGTCCCTGAACCAACCTCAAGATCGATAGTATTGGCAGCAACATTATACAATTCCAATCTTCCAGAACCAGCATCCAATTCCATTTCTGAGGATTCAACATTGGAAATTTGAGTTGTCCCTGATCCTGATTCTACATCCAATTCAATTGACACAGGTCCACTGATATAAAGTACACCTTTATGTCTACCAGATCCAATTAAATTTTTCTGATCCAATTCAATTTTCAATTCGTCTCCTTCCATTTGGTATTTTACCTTATATGCTCCAGGTCGTGAAGATTCTAAAGTACCCGTCAATGTCACTTCAGTTTTACCCTCAACTCCTTCATAGACTACCTCCAAAAAGCCTGATTCAATATCAATCTTTTGTACATCAAAAAATTCCTCATCAATAGTTTGGACAACTTCCAATTCACCATATCCGCAGGAGAAAAGCATTGGAGCCAATAGTAATCCCAGGATAAATTTTAAAACAGGAGGTCTTTTCTTTACAGTTTTCATAATTGCTTGCATTAAAATGTTGGTTTAGTTTTCTCTTTTTAGATCGGATTTGAATTCATTTTTTGAGCAATTTGACTCATTCAGATTCAAATATTTTGATCAACTTTATACTAAGACAACTGAAAAGATCCTCCCCCCTATTGATCCCAGAAAAAAAATGATTGCCAAAACTCCTTCTCCTCCTTACTACGCTGTAATTTTTTCAAATATTAGAACTGAAATAGAGGAAGGTTATGCCCAAACAGCTGATCATATGGTAGAATTAGCTGAGAAAATGCCTGGATACCTGGGGCATGAAAGTGTCCGGGATGGATTGGGAATTACGATTTCCTATTGGAAGGATTTGGAATCAATCAAATTTTGGAAGCAGCAACAAGAGCATTTGGAAGCTCAAAAAAATGGAAGGAAAATGTGGTACAAAGCCTATAAAACTAGAATTTGTTTGGTAGAAAGGGATTATGGGTTCGAGCTTTAAAAAGCATATCCAATCCCTATCCCCCCAAATAAAGGCCAAAAACCATTATTGTTGAAAATTGGGTTGACATTGATTTTCCACATAAATCCTCCGTCAACTGGAACTTTGCGGTATCCAAAATTCATGGTCCCCATTACACTTGGCGATCCATCGACATCAAGAATGAAATTATAGTCACTATTTTCATATGTGCCACAGATATATTGACCGGTATTCTGATCGTAATATCCATCTATACAGTAGGAATATGAATCATTATTAAAAGCAAAGAATGTAGCCCCAAAACCCAGTTCGAAATAATGTGGTCCATTTCCATAAAGTTTATTGACCATCAGGGGAATTGAAAAAAAAGAATCCCCATCAGAAACTGTATATCCACCAGCTCCCACTCTCATTCCCCAAGAATTCATATCCTGAGGATTAAATCTGAAATCATAATTGAAACTATAAGGAAGACCTGCACCACCCAATTCTAAATAAACAGATTTTGAAGGGATTTTTTCCTCTTGAGCAACGCCTTGAAAAAAGAAAGAAAAAACAAAAATCAGGACAAAAATTAACTGCTTCATAAGTATCGAATTTTAACTTCAATACGTCAAAATTAAAGAAACGATACATATTTAAGCTAAAGTTTTAATATTAAAAATTTGTAGTCTAAAAAATAAGCCTCTTAAATCAGCTCTGTCATGAATTTAAATCTTAAGCCACTAAAAACAACCTTTAGCCTTTGCTTGGGATATTTAAGTTTGATGGTGATCGTATCTTGCGTTGAGGAACCATCCCCATATCCATTCGGTAAATGTCCTGATCCAATTGATGCCACTTTACAAGATTTAAATGTGAATTTCACTCCCTTCATTGATGATAGGTATGCGATTGAGTCAGATACTGTTTCTTTTGACGAATTCAGTCTTGTACTTGAATTTAAACCAGAGGAAATAACTTCAATTTTCAATTCAAATTCATTTCCCGGAAAAGCCTATGCTCTTTCTTGTGCCTTAGCTTATAATTTTTCTAACATTTCAAATATTTCTGTTACTCTTACTGAAGCCTATGGAAATTTGCAAAATGGGATGAATATCACCTACCTATTTGAAGATTCGGCTGGCAAAAAACTTTCGGAATTAAAAGATTTCAAAAGTATTCCGGGGTTTTTGGGCTTTAATTTCAAAGGAGAAGTTGAAAATTATTCGAAGCTAAAATTCAGAACCACTATTTTTTTGAAGAATGGAAGTCAAATCGTTGTAAATTCGAACTCTCCAACATTGAAAACAACCTGATATGCTTCGTAAAATTTTCCTAGGATTATTTGCCACGGCGATGGTCTTGGTCATAGTATATATGCTAGGTCCCAAAGTCGAAACTGAAAACCTTGAAATTCATTTTCCAGAAATTCCAACTCGGATAAATGAGCTGGAAGCATACCTTGCCCAAAGAGAAGACAGTGTTAAAGGGTTAAAGCCAGATAATGAAGCATATATCCAATGGGCAGATCCTACCAATAAGCGAAAAACACCTTATTCGATTGTTTATATCCATGGATTTGGAGCAAGCCCCATGGAAGGAGACCCAGTGCACAGATTTCTAGCAGAGCATTTTGGAGCAAACTTATATGTGACTAGACTTCCCGAACACGGCATAAAAAGAGAAAATGGGATGGAATATCTTACCGCTCAAAAATTAGTCGATGCTGCGGGTGAAGCCTACCAAATAGGAAAAGTATTGGGAGATGAGGTAATAATTATCGGCACGTCCATGGGTGGAGCTTTGAGTACCCTGCTCGCAAGTCAAGAACCTGACATCAAAGCGCTGATACTCTATTCCCCAGCATTCAGAGATCGAGGTGAAGTCCTAGGCAAATTGTTTACGCCTTGGGCCAAGTTTATGATGGAAAAATTCGCTATGAAGAATAAAATGATGCATAGGGAAAGAGACGAAACCAAAGCCGCCTATTGGTCCGAAGACTATCACATCAATGGTTATCAAAGCTTGGCAGTATTGATGTATAGCATGATGAATAAGACTACTTATGAAAAAATTCATCAACCCTTATTTTTAGGGTATTACTACAAAAATGATGAAGAACAAGATGGAACAGTCTCTGTCCAAAGAATGCTGGAAATGTTTCAGGAAGTATCCACTCCAGATAACCTTAAAGTGGAAAAGGCATTTCCAAAATCAGGGGATCATGTAATATCAAGTTCAATTACATCCAATGATTGGGAAGGTGTCATGTTTGAAACCATCAATTTTCTTGAAAATGTAGTTGGATTAGCTCCAAAACCACAATTTCAAGAAAAAGTAGATGAAATGATGGAAGTTCAGGACATCAAGTCCCAAAACTAATTATTCCAATTCCATTCGAAAAGGTTGGGCGGGTAAACCTTCGGAATTAATCAAATTCACCTCAGGATTATCTGCCCAGGCGTATCTAATTTCCACAGGATTAAATCCATCAGGCAGTTTGATTTGAATTTGATCTTTCCCAACAATTTTCCCATCCGCAGTTATCCATTTATCAGATTCATTTTTTAGGATAAAGCCTTTTACTTCACCTTCGACAATCAATTGTAATCCTTCACCAATAGAAATAAAATCTAGTGTGATAGTTGCACCGGTTTTACTGGCACTCTTGATGATTGGACCTGAAGAAATGACTTCATCTTTGAAGGCTACTTTTCTGGCCTGAAGCCATAACCTTTCTCCTACATCTTTTTTGTTTCTTGGATGGATGTCATCCGCCTCACCGATATCAATTATCACCGCCATCCCTGTTTGAGGCAATTCTAATGTTTCTTTTTGAGCCTCTCTCAGAAATGCCCACTGACTATCTGGTTGGAGTTCTACCCTTTCCATATAGTTCGCAAGTTGAACGAAAAGAAATGGCATTTCAGGTTGGTTCCAGATTGTTCTCCAATTGGTTATCATCGTCTCAAAAAGCTCCTTGTACTCCCCTGCTCTACCTGCATTACTTTCTCCCTGATACCAAATAGCTCCTCTGACTCCATAGTTCTTCAGTGGGTATATCATGGCATTGTACATAGCTCCAGGTTTCCAGTTTTGCCAGGTTACCTCAGGCAATTTTGGCTCAACAATAGAATTGGAATAAGACCAAGTGCCTTCCAATTCAACTTTCTTTCCTGCCTGAAGCAGATACATTTGATCTTTCGCGCCAATGACAGGCCTATTATTCCAAGTATTGACAGCACGGATACTGATCACATTTTTTCCTTGGTAAAGCAAATCTGGAGAAACCGAAACTTCAGGCATCGCAGCTCCCCAGTCTTTATGATGAACCAATTCCCCATTGATGTAAATAAACGCCATTTGATCCAAGGTTGGGAAGATCAAGGTGACATCCTCCGTAGAATTTAATTGAAAAGATTTCCTAACCCAGGCAATATCACTCAGTGGGTTTCCGGTAGGCAAATTGATTTTAGACCATTGAGAATCATTGTAATCCACTGAGGCAACTTCTCTGGCAGTAGCCGAATCAGGATGATGAACCATGATATCTCGCATTTCTCGCCTCTTGTCATTGGCCTGAAAATCTCTATCCCACTTTTCTTGATTTTCAATCATATCTAGAGCCTCTTGTTGAAATGACATCTCCTTCATTTCTGCAAGAATTTCTGCATCTGTCCATCCTTCAGCTGGTGTTCCTCCCCAATTGGATTCAATTATTCCGACGGGCACATCTTTTTCCTGAGCATTCTTTTTAGCGAAAAACCAAGCTACAGCTGAAAAGTCAGGCATGTTGGATGGGTTTGCTATTTTCCAATCCCCTTCAGGAATATCAGCCTTTTTAACAGCTGAATAAATTCTGGGAACTTTAAAAAATCGAATTTCTGGATTCCCTCCTTCATCATATTCTGCATCTGCTCCGATCACGCCTGATTTGAGAGGCCATTCCATATTGGATTGCCCGCCGGCTAGCCAAACATCTCCAAAATAAACATCCTTGATTTCTGTTTGATTCACTTTCATCACAAAAGGACCACCCGCTGTGACAGGTGGAAGTCCGACTTTCCAAGTACTATCATTTTCCACTTCCGTACTGGACATAACTCCAGCGACACTTACACGGACATTTTCGCCAGGAATCCCTTTTCCCCAAATCGAAACTGGCTGATCCCTTTGTAAAACCATACTCTCAGAAATAATTCTCGGTAAGGTAACTTCAGATTGAAATTTCTCTCCACAGGCAAAAAACAGCATTGGGAGAATTGCAAGGAATACAGAAATCTTTTTCATAAAGGTCAGTGATGGATTGGGAAATTGATGAAAATTTCTGAAACTACATGCTGAAATCCCAATTTTTCCATCAACAGAAATTATTCTGCTTCAATGGCTTGCAAAGCGTTAACCAAATAAGCCAAAGCCGCATTCCAATTAATGGCGATCTCATTGCTCGCATAGCTTTCTTGGACATCCAAATAGGATTCATCCGGAAAAGCACTGAAATACAAAACCTTATCTTGCTGTTTTGGATTTGGACCCCCTACTAAAAACCCGGGAATAGGCCCAAGGCTGTCAATTTCGGCCATCAATCGATGATGCGGGTACTGCGGATATTTCAGACCAAAGCCGGTCACATAGGAGTAGCCTGTAGCATTTCTACCTAAAATATAATCTAGGTTATCAAAAGCCCCATCCAAATAAGCAGTTTCACCAAATAGTCGATAGGCTTGGATCAGCAATATTCCTTGGTTTGAAGCGACAGCATTACTACCCCAAACAAAATTACTTTTTTGGGTCTCCATAGGGTTCAAAAAGGCAGTTTTCAATCTTTTCTTTAAAAGATCTTCAGCAGCCAGATTCAAATGCATCCTTACTTCATCAAACCATTTTTGTGAGACACCTCCAAGGTCTTGGTGATTCCGAAGCAAAGAATAGAATCCAAGCCATTTGACCTTAGACCATGAAGGCAAGACAAATTCTGGACTTGCTCCCTCAATTACTTTCCAATATTCCAAATTGTGTGTTGCGATAAATAACTCAGAAGCAGCCCAAATCCGTTCATCTTCGAGATTTTTATCTCCATAGGCTCCTGTAGAAATCGCAGGTGAAAATTGTTCGTTCAGTGCCGTTTGATCATAAATCACCGAAGGATTTTTTTCAGCCCAATGCCAGGCTTTTTCTGCAGCTTTTAGGTACCATTCACTGTTTTGTGGTGAATAATTTTTAAAAATTCGATGGGCCTGTGCCATGACAGCAGCAAAATCCAATGCAGCCGCAGTACTTTTCTGAACCACAAAACGCTCATGAGTCGCATGAACAGGCTGTACAAACCCTTCAAATTTGGCTGTAGTTAACTTGTGATAAACACCTCCATCCGATGGATCCTGCATCCCAATCATCCAGTCCAAATTCCATTGAATTTCATTCAAAACATCCGGAACCTTGTCATGGGACTCTGGAATATTCAAGTCCAAGGATCCCAAATATTTTGGAAAATCCTCCAACAGGGACAAAAGAGTAGCTACAGTAATACCGCTGTTCACCACATATTTATTATAATCCCCAGCATCATACCAGCCTTTGGAACCATCTATTTTATAACTCTCCGGACGGTAAGAATCCGCAGCCGAAGAATGAATGGAAATTTGGTGGTCAGGATGGGCAAAACTTCTCTTCCATTTTCCTGCATATATAGAATCAATTGAAGTGGAAGCTCTTTGAAAATAAAAAGCTTTCAGAGTAGCCTTTCCCAAATCTTTCAGCAAATTATCCTGAACTTTAAATGGATGAGACTTTCCTATTTCAGGCAAAATGATTTCATATTCGCCTGAATCGGTAAGGGTTGAAAAATCAATTACATGAACTTTCTTTCCTGAAAAAGTAGAGGTAAGATTGTGGCTAGTTTTTCCTTTTAAAATCAATTCTTGGCTTTCCTTTTCGATCAACCAAAACTCCCTCTCATCACCTTCATTTATCCAAATCGCAATTTTCTTTTGGTCGGGTAGGAAACCTAATTGATTTAGTCTTAGGTTCTCTAATACTTCATATCTATCTAATTCAACTTTTGTTTTACAAGAAAACATCATCAGAATAGCTACTATAAAAACACAAGTCTGAATGCTATATCCTGCAAAATCTGATTGGGATTTGCTTTTCGACATAGCTCTAAAAACATTCATTCTGGTTGATTCTTTATGGTTTGGAATCATTTAGTCTTTTGATACTGGATAATTTTTCCATTTGCAGTACTCACCCAAAGCACTTCATTAGCAAGAATAGCATCTACCACTTCCTCATTGAGATTTATTCCCGTTTTCTTAGAACTGTATGCTTGAACTTTCTCTCCTTTTTGGATTGAGAATTGAATTCCTGGATTAGCTGTCAGCTTTCCGATTTTAAGCCTGGTATTTTCCAAATTCCCCAACAGCAATACCTCACCAAGTGAATACTCTATAAATCTGGAATTGGGAGAAAATTGAAATTGCAAAGGCATTTGAATAGGTTCCCAGTTTGAGCCTACTTTCTCAAAAGCAAGGCTGGCTAATGTATCGACTTGAAGAATCGAGGCCCTTTCCAATTCTTTTTCATCAAGAATCCCCGACATTTTCACACTAGCAAATCCTTCATAATCGGGGAATTTGGCCCTCTTTCTATAAAGTTGACTAGTGAGTTCATCTCTTGAGAAAAAAGGATACATTTCTCCTTCTATTTGAATTTCCATCAAGGGGTCTACCGAACCATTTTCGTCAAAATCTGCAAAATAGAGAGACAAAGGATTGCTAGAATCGGCCTCAAGTCGACTATTCATCCCCCAATTGCCCAAAAACAATAAGTCATTTCCCTCTTTGTTTTTGGTGAGGATCATATTTCTCCAAAGACCTCGACTTTGGACAGGAAGATTTGTTTGGGCCCAAGAAAACTTACCGGATTGAAATTGAAGTGCCCGAATGGGTTCAAACTCAGAGGCTATCCATAACTCTTCGATCTCATCTCCATTTTGATCCCAAAGCATAAGGTTATTGACTCGCTTGATTTCATCGAATAAAGGAGAAGATCGGAGTTGGAATTTTCTATTTCCTACATTTTCAAATACTCGGGTATGACTTGATTCAGGCCATCTAGCTAAAATATAGCTACCCGCAAAAACGAGATCCAAATCACCATCCCGATCAAAATCCCAAGGAATTACATTAGAATAATAATTCCCGCTACCATCATTGGGCAATTCTACTTTTTCAAAACCTAAGTTATTTCCCTGGAAATAAATGCCCCCCCCACTTTCTCCTTCGGTAGAGACCAACAAATCGAGCTTTTCATCTGAATCCAAATCGACCAAAACCAAGTCAGTAACTCTGCCATTAATCCCTGAAATTAGGATCCTTTTATTTTGAAAAGACTGATTTCCCTTCTCCATTAACCAGACATTCCCCTCTCCATCGCTAAAAATCAAATCTTCATGTTCTCCACTAGTTAGATTTCCTTTTGCAAAATGAATTTTAGAATTCGACCTAGCGTACAATAATTGGTTTTGGCTTTTAAAGTCTTCAATGGATGAATTGACTTTGCTGATATTGTATTCATCAACTAACTCCCAGAGTGGCTTATCTTCCGACCGAGTGTATTCAAGGGGAACAGAATTTCCATGGTTGACTTTAATTAGTTGATTTGATTCGAGCTTATCAATCAATTGCGTTTTCCCATCTGGCCAAAGTATTTTAATAGAGTCCAAAGGTCTTTTTCCAAGGCCAAAATGTAGAATCTCGGATACATTTCCCTGATACCCTTTGTATATCATTTGCTCCTGATATTGGAGTTTTCCCTTGGAAAAAAGCCAAACCTTGGCACCTATTCCAGATGGATTTCCCTGGGGCCCCTCCAATTGAATTTGAAGAAAATCATTTTCACCCATGGAGGACGTATTTTCAAAAATCTGAGAAGGTTCATTTAGGTTATTAACCACCAAATCCAAATCCCCATCGAGGTCTAAATCAGCATAAACAGCCCCATTGCTATTACTGGGAATTGCGACACCCCATTGTTTGGACACATCTTCAAATTGAATCCCATTCATATTTTTAAATGCAAAATTCCCCACCTTTGTAGCGGGCATTTTTTGGATTAAATCCTGAATCGTTTCTGTGGTTACATGGGTATTCCCCAGCTGGGTATTTCGATAATTGATGAAATCCAGATTCGTAAAATCCTTTAGAAATCCATTGGAGATAAATAAATCCGACCTACCATCATTATCAAAATCTGCTGCCAAAGGCGCCCAACTCCAATCGGTCGCCTCAATGCCTGAAAGGTTTCCAATTTCAGAAAACGAACCATTTTGACTATTCAATTGAAGCATATTGCGCATGACTTGATGATGCAAGCCTGCTCGAACAAATAGCTGATAATGTTCGTAGTTTTCTGGACTATGAAGGAGTTTTTGTCGTCTATTACTTGCAGGAAGCATATCCAGGGAAATAAGATCAGACCAACCATCTTGATTAAAATCGGCGGCATCTACCCCCATGGTGTAATGGCTGTTAATAGAGAATGATTGTTCCAGTTCATTTCGAAAAGTTCCATCTCCTTGATTGACATAGAAATAATCGGGTGATGAATAATCATTTCCAAGGTAAATATCCGGCCAGCCATCTTGATTAAAATCAGAAATAATTGCTCCTAAACCGTAACTCAAGGGACTACCCGAAAGACCAACTTCTCTACTGACATCTCGAAATTCACCATCTTCATTCCAATAAATCTTGGAACTGCTCATGGGGTCATACTCCTGAAGCATAGCTTTGAATGCTTGCGCATTAAGGTTCGTAAACAGGCTTGGATTATGATTTAGCAAAAGCATATCCAAGTCTCCATCTTTGTCAAAATCTGAAAAATAAGATGCTACCGAATAACCTGCGTCTGCCAATCCAAACTCTTCAGCCATCTCTTTGAAATAAGGGATGCCCTGCCTATCCAACCCTTGGTTAACAAAAAGTTGATTCTTCCTGAGAGACTCTTTCAAGTTCCCAGAATAACAAACATAAATATCTTTTAAGCCATCTGAATTGATATCAACTATGGCCGCACCTGTGGTCCAGCCTCCATCTCTGCCGCCTACTCCGGTTGCAAGAGTAATATCCTTGAATTTTAGGCGTCCCTGATTTAAAAAAAGTTTATTGGTTTGTTGATTGGCTGTGAAAAATAAATCTTCCAATCCATCATTATTGATATCCCCAACTGCGACTCCTCCTCCATTGTAGAAATATTGATAGGAAAGAACATTTGCTATTGCAGTTTCATGAATCTGATTGGTAAAGATTAAACCTGTAGAATCTGGTGACAACAGGGTAAATAAAGTCTTCTCCTCTGCATTTTCACTAGTATGACTTTTGCAAGAAATAAGTGAAACGAAGGAAATAAAAAACGCAATAAAGCGAAGAAAAAGAAATTGATTGGGGTGATTCAAAGTGATTCTTTTCTTGAAAACAAAGAAAACTCCGGGGCACAAATGCTACCCCGGAGATTTTATTAGCATGGAAATTCTATTCTACTGCTCTGATTAGGCGAACATTGTCAAAACCCATCACAGCCTTAACATCATTTGCAGTTGGATTGATTACAACCAAACGAATCTGTTTCGCCCAGCCATCTCCATCCAACAAATCTTGATAGGTACTTAGACGAGTCGTTCCATTTGTCAACTGACTGGCATTCATGGATACGGTGTACCAAGACCCATCAGTTTTCCTTACAAAATCTGTAATCGGAACATTATAACTCAATTCGTTTCCATTTTTGTCTGGAAACCAGAATTGTAGCAGTAATCCTTCAATAGACTCTGTCGTACTAACTGCCATTTCAACCCTAAAATCAAATTTATTCGCAGGAGTAGAAGGACTATAGTCTTCACTTGGTGCTGTTGGGAAAATCTGCACACCTCCCCAATTTGTCAAGTTGATTACTTTGTCATTGTTCCATCCCCAATTGGCAGGAAATGCTTGGTTCATGCCGGCAAAGCTTCCTTCAAGACTTTCTATTCCCGGTTGGGTAGGTTTGATCATTTCACCTGACAGTCCCCATCCCCAGTTCCAAGGCCATTCCAGTGCCCCATTGGTATCAAAATCTGCGATCATTCCTTTTCCGGCATAAATCTGTGAGGTACGCCCAGGCACAGATCCACCGCTTTTGGTGACTACAGAAATTGACTGACTTTCAGAAAAGTCCATCCCATCAGGTACAGTTAGTTTCAAAGTTGTACCAGAAGCATTTGTTTCAAAACCAGAAGTGACATACACATCATCTCCTGGGAAATAAACAGTATCAACGAAATAGAAATATCTGCCATATAATTCAAGCTCGTCCCCAGGTTTTACATATTGATTTTTCACTTGCAAAATCTGTGGAGCTGGTGGTAGGGTCTGAAAACTGATTACTGATTCACCGGATTTGGTGACCAATCGTAATGTATTGGGCACATCTGGATTGGTGGCAACGGTAGGGACACTATCCGTAACAGTTACGATTACAGCGTTATTGGTAACATAAGCACTATTAACTCCCAAAGGGTAATCATTTAGATACACTTGCTGTGTACCTAGAAAATTGGTTCCCATAATGGACAAGGTCGTCCCCAAAGTAGCAGAAGTCAAAGAGCTATCAGCTGTGGTTGGGTCGGTTGTTCTCACCCTTTCAATGGTCGGAGGACCAACACTTATTTTATCTTCCTCTTGGCAGGAGCCCAATCCAATTGCCAAAGTCAAAATGGAAGCAACCACCAGAGAGTGAGATAGGTTTTTTGGATATTTTATAAGTTTCATCATTAGATCTTAATTAAACATTGAAAATCACTCTCCAGAAGAGAAATCATAAGGCACTGGAGGTTTTCTCAGGTTAGGAGCTCTGGATAATTCAGAGGAAGGAATCGGAATCAAGAAATTCGATTCGTTTACATTGAAGAACCTTGGTGAGGTATCATCACTCGGAATTTCGACATCCCACAAAGTCGGATCTGGTAATTTATCTGGATAGATGCGGAATGTACCTCTATCTTGTTCAGACAGTATCTGGTAGGCTAATTCAGGATTGTAGTAATGCAATCTTGTAAACTCATACCAAGCCTGGCCTTCCATGGCAAATTCCCGCATTCTTTCTTCGAAAATATCCTCCCAGCTTACTGAGCTAAGTGGACTTACTCCAGCTCTTTCTCTTACCATATTGACATAGGTTAGAGCAGCGGAAGGATCTTTGGAAAGAATGGCTTCTGCATAGACCAAATAGACATCTGAAAGTCTCAAGATATAAGTGTTGATCTCAGTCCCTTGCTGTACTACTTTACCATCATTGTCTTCCGGTCTTCCTACCACATACTTCTTCACCCAAGCTCGACCATTGTAGTCTCTAGCTCCATCATTACTTCTCGCAGGTACTCTCAACTCCTGTGCGGTACCTCCTGCAGGTACTTGGGTGATGTAGGAATAATGGTCACCAGGAAACATGAACGTAGCTTTCCTTCTGGTATCGAATGTGTAGTCGTCATACAAGTCCAACATCCATTTAGATGCTCCAATATCACCTCCCCAGCCATCGCCGAAACCGGTAATTTCAGAACCAAAGGCCAAAAATGCCTGAACGGAATTTTGAGCTCCCCAAGCACCAGCTTGACCTGCATTGTAGGTCCATTGCAAGGCAGCTAAAGTCTCTTCATTGTTGTTGTTTGCTATTTTGAAGAGATCTTCATAATTCTCCATCAAACTAGCTCCACTATTATCAATGACTCTTTTGGCGAAATAGGCAGCAGAGTCCAAGTCAGACTGATTTCTTGAGCCTGAAACACCAGCTCTTGTCAAATACATTTTTGCCAAAAGACCTTCTGCACTCCATTTATTCAATCTTCCGGTTTGCACGCTGGATTCAGGAAGGTTCTCAGCAGCAAACCGGATGTCCTTGATAATAAATTGCCAAACAGACTCTTCGGTATTTCTGGTCAGAGTAGTATCCTGAAGAAGAGTAGTGTTATTGGTAATGATTGGCACTGGTCCCCAGTTTTGAACAAGGTAAGAAAAGGCCAAGCCTCTCATAAATCGACCTTCAGCCAAACCATGATTTTTGATTCGGTCTGTTACTTCCTCTCCAGCAAAGCTTTCAATATTATTAATTAAAGAATTTGACTGAGCGACCACATTGTAAAATGCTCTCCAGGCGGCTCCATTTTCAGGAGTTTCACCAGTTGTATTAAATCGAACATTCTCCAATTGATAAGATCCAGAGGTCAAAATCCCACCTCTCGCATCTCCGATTCCATGACTTGCCTTATCATTGTAGGCAAACCAGACAATATTATAAAGCGGCGCAGAAGCAGCCAGAATTTGGTCATCATTCTGATAGAAATTCGCATCAACGATTGCATCTAATGGAGGCCTGTCCAAGAACTCATCAGAGCAACCCGATAATCCCAAACTCAAAGCTGCTACACCCGCCAGGATATTCCTGATATTTATATGTTTTTTCATTTGATTCTTCTTTTGGGTTTAAAAGTCAATTCCTAAGCTGATGGTATACATTCTTGTTTGAGGATACCTTGCAAAATCAACTCCGATCAACTGGTTTTCTGCAGATACATTGTTTCCAACATAGGCACCAACTTCAGGATCATAACCTTTGTATTTTGTCCATGTGAAGGCATTTTGAACCCCTACCATTAGTCTTCCTCCGCGGATTACATTTTGGCCACCTAAAAGCTCACTTGGAATATTGTAGCTCAGTTGAATGTTTTTCAATCTTACAAATGACCCGTCTTCCACATACTTATCTGAAATCCTTGTACTGTTACCATTCAGATCAGTTACAGTGATTCTTGGGATATTGGTATCAGAGTTTACGATAAAAGGATTACCGGATTCATCCATTTCGATTCTGGCATAATCATAGGTCTCAGCCAGCATATTTCTTCCCAAGTAGATGTTATTTGGAGCGATATTTCTGAATCTATTGAAGTTGTAGATATCGTTTCCAACTGCACCTGTCAACAAGATATCCAAGGTGAAGTTTTTGTAAGAAAACTGCTGAGTCGTACCAAAAGTCAATTTTGGCCAAGGGTTACCGATGAATGTTTGATCTCTTTCATCAATGACACCATCACCATTCAAGTCTTTGAATTTGATATCTCCAACATAGATTCCGTCCTCACCTACTGGCAATGGACTTCCAGAGTTGTCAACAGGTCTAGCACTTGATTCGACTTCTTCCAAGGATTGGAACAATCCATCAGAAACATATCCGTAGAACATCCATGGCGCCTGACCAATTACTGCTCTCTGCGTAAAGTCATTCATGTACCAAGCAGTTCTATCGATAAAGGCAGTCTGAGAGAAGAATTGAGTAACTTTCGTCTTAAATCCAGAGAAGTTGAAGTTAGAAGTCCAGCTGAATCCACTTGCTCTGTTATCAATATTGATGGTATTGATGGTGATCCCAAAACCACGGTTTTCCAAAGCTCCGATATTCACAGTTGGAGTACCGATACTTCCTTCTGCTGATGTCCCCATGTACCAAGGCAGTGGGTTTGGAAGAAGAAGGTTATCAGTTTTCTTCAGGTAAAAATCCCCCTCCAACTGAATTCTGTTGTTAAACATATTCAAGTTGAAACCCACATTGTAGGTTTGTGTTTCTTCCCATTTCAAAGAAGGATTTCCAAATCTTGAAACCAAAAATCCACCTCCCCAAGGGGTAGGAATACTCGGAGAACTCAAAGGAGCAAAAATCGCATTCGCATTCCCTTGGTTCCCTGTCAAACCCGTTTCAAAACGGATTTTTAACTCATCCATCCATTCTACATCATTTAGGAAATTTTCTTCAGATACTCTCCATGCTGCTGAAACTGAAGGGAAATACCCCCATCTGTTTTCAGGACCGAAATTGGCTGATCCATCCGCTCTGAATGCTCCTAAAATGATATACTTTTCATTAAAGGTATAATTAACTCTCCCGAAGTAGGACTCCATCGCCCAATGGCCAGCTCCACCACTGTTTGTAGCGCCCTGAGCAGAACCCAACCCAAGCTCCGGAAGGTCATTGGAAGGAAAATTAACACGGGAAGCATTCATGAATTCATACTGGGAAGCTTGAGCTTCGTGACTGACCATCGCATCGATGGAATGCTTTCCAAAAGTCTTGCTGTAAGTCAAGATTTGGTTCCAGTTCCAATAGAAACTGTTATCAGAATTCTTCGTCAACTGATTGACATCATTGCTGATCACACCCAAAGTATAGGTTGGTGTAAAGAAATGGCCATTGTTATAATTGACATTTCCATTGACCATCGTTCGGAATTTCAAACCTTCGATGATGTCCACCTCTACATTGAAACCACCAAGAGCTCCTCTTCTTTTATAATTTCTATCCAAAAGATTAGCCAATGCAATCGGGTTTAATGGAGTAAACTGAAGGCTGGAACCGTTAATCGGGTCTGCACCACCCCAAGATCCATCTGGATTGGTTACCGGGATATTTGGGGCCATCTGAATCGCATTACTGATGACATCTGAGCTTCCTGTCGCCAACTGCTCATCTGTATGGAAAAGTTGAAGGTTTACACCCAACTTCAACCACTTTCTGGTTTGATTATCCAGATTGACGCGCATCGAATATCTTTCAAATCCAGATCCAATCGCCACACCTTCCTGATTGAAATACTCTCCGGAAATGTAGAATTGTGTTTTATCGTTTCCTCCATTTAGATTCAAAGTATGCTTATTCAAAGCTGCAGTTTTGAAAAGTGCATTTTGCCAATCAGTCCCCGGACCTAAAAGAGAAGGATCCAAAAAAGCAGCAGGAGGTTCACCACCTGAAATCTCATTGATTTCATTGGTCATTGTCGCATATTGCTGAAGGTTCATCACTTCCAAAGGTTCTGGCTTATCCTGAAGTGAGAACAAATAGTTGTAGCTAATTTTGGTATCACCGGATTTCCCTCTTTTCGTGGTAATCATGATAACACCATTCGTTCCTCTTGAACCATAAATAGCAGTTGCTGAAGGTCCTTGCAAAACCTCCATTGACTCGATATCGCTCGGGTTAAGACCTGCCAGCGGATTTGTAGAGGAAGTATTTCCATAGGAAACAGTTTGAGGCTGGATTTGTACTCCATCGATTACATAAAGAGGTTCATTGGTACCTCCAATGGAATTAATTCCTCGGATATTAACAGAGATTCCTCCGCCAGGAGCACCTGTATTCTGAGTCACGTATACACCTGCAGCACGCCCTTGCAAAGCCTGCTCTATAGTGGTATTGACTGTTCTTTCGATATCCTCTGAAGAAACTGAAACCTGCGCGCTGGACATGTCTCGTTTTTTCATTGTACCATACCCGACTACTACGACCTCATCTAGGGAAGACATATCTTCTTCCAGATTGACATCAATCACTGTCTGATTTCCTACTTGGATTTCCTGAGATTTGAATCCAATGAAACTAAAAACCAATACAGAATTAGAAGAAGGAGCAGTTATACTATAGCCACCATCTGCATCGGTAGCAACACCTGTTGTGGTACCTTTGACCAGCACAGTCACTCCGGGAAGAGACAGTCCATCAGCAGCAGAGTTCACGGTACCTTTGACCGTGACTTGTGCATGAACCATTCCTGCCAAGAGGAAAAGCCAAATCGGTAATAGTTTTTTCATCATAAAGGGTTTAATTGTTTAAACTAGGTAATAGGTTTTTCGAGGGAAAAGGCCTCAAATAAAAATGCTGTGAATTGGGAGAAGATCGGATATTCATAGTGTTTAAAGCTGGTTGTAAATGGGCTTAGCAAACACCAAAAAATTGAACAAGATCCGTTAAGAGAAGGCAATGCTTCAAAAAGATTCAAGACTGGATTTTGGGTTTACTAATTGTTCAGGGAAAGTAGAATACTAATCCTTCGAAGAGGGGATTCAAATGTTTTTAATAAGGGTAACAAATGTTAACTCCATGTTAAATCGGCCTAAAAACGATTTAATAGCCATTTTTTCTTACTCAATTGTGAACCTTTAAAAATTTCAATTTCCAAAATATCGGTTTTCAATTTGATCACTTCTTAAATACTCACGAATATATTTTCCCCAAATATTCAAGTCATCTTCCTCCCATCTTCCAAAAGAGGAAGCGGATTTAAGAAGCATAGAACAAGTTTCATCTTTATCTGAAATGGACCAGGCAATTCTGCTAATAGCCATGGCGTCCATCCATTCAGTCCAAGCCTTCCAAGAAGCCCAATCAATTGGTCCATTCCCATCGGAATTCATTCCTGCACTTTCCGAGACGAAAATTGGCAAACCGCTTTCCAAGGCCTTATTGGCTTTGCTTCGTAAAGACTCCTGATGGGTTCCAGCATAAAAATGTAATACATACATCAAATTACTAAACCCAGTAAGCGGGTGATCAGAAACTACATCCACATCCTGGCTCCAAGTGGGAGTACCCACTAAAATGAGGTTATCTAAATCATACTTTCGAATCTCGTGAATTACTTTTTCACTGTAATCTTTGATTTCACTCCATTCCAATTCCACTGGTTCATTGAAAATCTCATAGATAACATGAGGTGACTCCCCATACTTTTGCGCCATTTTCCCAAAAAACTCTATGGCTTCTTTCTCAACCAAATGGTGACTATGCCAATCTATGATCACATATATATTTTCAGCAATTGCAGCATCCACAACAGCTTGGATTTTTTCCAGAGCAAATTCTGGATTTTCTAAAAATCCTTTGGAAACATCAACACCGATAGATGCTCTTACAACCTGAGCATTCCAATCATTCTTGAGCCAAGAAACCGTTGATGTATTGTAAAACCTAGGCCACCAATTATGCCAGCCTAAACTAACTCCCTTCAGAATTACGGGCTTTCCATCTTCACCTACTAACTGGCTTCCTTCTACGCGAAGGGCACCTGGAAACACTTTTTCAAAGTCCGATATAGTGTCTTTTGCAAATGCCTGGAAAATGGACAATTGAAAGAAAATTAGTCCAAAAAGGGTTAAGAAGGTTTTCATTTTTTGGGTAGGTTAATTGGACTCAATGTTAGAACCATTTTCCAAAAATGAAGGGGAAGGAATGTTTCGATATTGGGGGATAAATCGTAAAACCTTAAATCTTTATAAATTTGAGGAATATTCGGAAGGTAGCACGCCAAATTCATTTTTAAACTGCTTGGTGAAGTATTTGGCATTGTTGTACCCCACCATATAAGCTACCTCATTGACATTAAGCTGACTTTTCAATAGAAGCTGGGCAGCTCTTTGCAATCGTATTAAGCGAATAAATTCGATAGGGCTTTTCCCGGTCAGAGATTGGAGTTTTTTATAAAGATGTACCCGACTCATACCTAACTCTCTTGCCAGAAACTCCACTGAGAATTCAGAGTCATCCAGATGTTTTTCCACTAAAGTAACTGCCTTTTGAATCAACTGCTCATCCAAAGAAGTTACTTCAACAGAAGATGCATTTACTTGAATCAACTTCCTATTCTGTTCTTGAAATGCCTTTCTTTCCTTTAAGAGGTTTTTTATAGAAAGTTGAAGTACTTCCAGATTGAATGGCTTAGTTAGATAAAGATTACAGCCACTATCCAATCCCTGAAGCATTTGTTCCTCGGATTTTTTAGCTGTCAACAAAATCACAGGAATATGTGACGTACTGATATCCGATTTGACGTTTTGACAAAACTCATTTCCATCCATAACTGGCATCATGAGGTCAGAAATAATCAAATCCGGAATTTGTTGTTTTGCAATTTCCCAAGCTTCAGCTCCATTAGAGGCCAATAAAACTTGGTAATTATCAGACAAACAATCTTTGAGATAGGTACGGAAATCTGCATGATCCTCAGCAATCAAAACTACTTCTTTTTGATTTTTGGTCAATTCGTCCAACATCTCTTCCCGCTCCTCCAATTCTTCCAAATGAATGAGAGTCAGAGGAATTTGAAGAATAAAAGTAGATCCAACATTCTCCTCACTTTGAACAAATACCTCTCCTTTCATTATCCTAACAAAATCCCAAACCAAAGAAAGACCTATCCCACTCCCCTGATTCAATTGATTGGTAGGGGCATCTGTAGAATAAAAGCGATCAAAAATCCTCTGCTGATTTTTGGGAGAAATTCCTACTCCAGAGTCAGAAACGGACAATTCCATCATCACCTTTTCTTCGTCTTCTTGATGGAGTTCCAGTTTTACTTTGATCACTCCATCTTCAAAGGTGAATTTGAATGCATTTGAAAGAAGATTGAAAATCACTTTTTCCAATTTATCTGCATCGAAAATCACCTGCTTGGATTCTACATTACTTTCAAATAGGAGTTCTTTATTCTGATTTTCAGACAATTCCTTGAAATCAAAGACTACATCTTTAACAAAATTGACAATATCTCCTTCACTTGGATGAAATGCAATCGCACCTTTTTCGATGTTTTTGACATCCAAAAGCTGATTGATCAGCTTTAATAATCTTCTGGCATTTCGCTGAATAATCTCATAATGAGTTTTCAGATTTTTATCATCCGTTGTCGAAAGCAAATGATCTGCGGGAGTCAAAATCAAAGAAAGTGGAGTTCTAAATTCATGACTGAGATTGGTGAAAAATTTGGTTTTTAATCGATCCAACTCTTGGATTCTTTTGGTTTCCAGAAGGGTCTGCTGTCTTTCAAACTGTTCTTTCTGCCTCCTTATCAGCTGATTTCTTGAATAGATTATAACTGCTACCAAAACCAAAAGGTATAGAAAATAGGCAATTGGAGTTCTCCAGAAAGGGGCTAAAACCCTAATTTTCAAGTCAAATTCTTGAGGACTCCATCCTTCCAATACACTCCCTGGCTGAACTATCAATGTATAGTTTCCAGGGTCAAGATTCGTGAAATTTACCCGAGAAACATTTTCATCCAAATAAATCCAATCATCATTAAAACCTTCCAGCTTGTAGCGGTATTTATTCTTTTCTGGATACAAAAAATTCAACGCACTGAACCCTATTGAAAACATATTTTCATCATGTCTCAAAACAAGTTCATCGGTATATTGAAGATTCTTTTGGAGCAAAGCTCTTTTCCCAAACATCTCCCCAACTTCAACTTCATTGTTGAAAAGGAATAAGTCGGTGAAAACGACTTTTGGATAGTTTTGCTCAAAGGCGAAATTCTCGGACCTGAAAATATTATATCCATTGGGTCCTCCGAAAATAAATTCACCCTCTTTCGTTCTGATTGCCGAATTTTTATTGAAAAGTGAAGCTTGTAAACCATCTTTCTGATCGAAATTCTGAAAAGAAATACCAAACGGTTTCTTGCTTCTATCCACCTCAGCATAGCTGATTCCTTTCTGGCTACTAATCCACAAATTCCCTTTTTGATCTTCCAAAAGATCTACCAAATAGGCCGAAGGAAGTCCTGAATCAGTGGAGTATTGAAAAAAAGTAGAATCTTGGCTATCAAAATAATGAAGCCCATTAATAGTGGTCAGCCATAAAACCCCTTTAGAATCCACAAAAAGATCAGTGATATTAGGTTCTCCAAGCCCTTCGCCCGTTTCTTCAGAAAAGTACCTTTGAAAACCCGTTTCTAAATTCAACACATTCAAACCGCTTCCACCTGAAACCCAAATATTTCCGGCAGTATCCTCTGCAAAACCAGTGATGTACTGATTATGTATAAAATAGGGAGCATCACCGGTTTTGAAGCTTGTAAATGAATTTCTACTGGAATCCAATATAGCTAGTCCAGAACGAAGAGTCCCTATCCAAAGCCTTTGTTTGCTGTCCTCAAATACTTTCCAAACATTTGGTCCTGGGATACTATTTTCCCCTTCTCCTTTAAATTGATAAGACTGAAAATTTTCACCATCAAAACTGCCAAGTCCATTAAGGTAGGTCCCAATCCAGAGAACTCCTCTTTTATCCATTGTCATATCGACAATGACATCTCCAACCAGGCTATTTGGATTAGTAGGTGAGCTCAGAAATTGCCGATAAGATCCGGTCTTTCTATTTTCAAATAATAGTCCTCCTCCATTGGTACCGATAAAAAGATTACCAAGGCTATCTTCCACAAATGCATTTACATCATTGTATGGTAGAGAATTGGAATTGGTCAGATTTTTCTGAATATGAGAAAACTTCAGAAGTCCAGGATGATAATATGACACTCCTCTTTTGTGAGTACCAACCCATAATATCCCCTCTTTATCCTTGTAAAGTGCATAAACAACATTTTGAGGAGAGTCTTCATCATTAGGATTCTGATCATATAGATATTCTATTTCTCTTTTCTTCTTGTTGAGAATATTGATTCCTCCATGATCTGTTCCTAACCAAATTTCCCCTTTGACATTTTCAGAAATGGCCTTCACCATGTTATTATTCAACTTCAATGGAGAGGTCGAACTAGTGATTTGTTCTGTTTCCAGTGTAAGCCCTTGAACCCAAATCAATCCCAAATCTCTATCTGGGTCAAAAATCCACCCGTCTCCATCAGAATCGATCATCAATTCAAAATTGGAAACACCAAAGTTCTTTTGTTCTTTGATCCAAATAGAGCGAGTAACAATCAGCCTATTCGGATCGACCAAATCTAAATACCCATCTCTACTCAAAACCCATATCAAACCGTCTGAATTTTCCTGAACTGATGCTATCCTATCAGAAGATAAACCGCCGGATTCTTTGGAAGAGGAAAGGAAGCGGGATTCTCCACTTTCGGGATCAAATACAGTAATTCCTTTTTCAGGGTGAGTAAACCAAAACCGGTTTTGACGGTCTTGTATAATTATGCCAATGGAGTCAGATGCAAATTCTATCCGATTGCCAACCAGGGAAAGGCCGCGGTGGATTTGCTCCAACATAGGGTCATATAAATCAAACTGACCATTTACATTTTTAATCCAAAGCAGTCCAAAAGGACCGTTGAACAGTTTTTGAATGCTATTATGGCTTAGTGAAAGGCTATCTCCTGAGTTTAAAAAAGTTTTGATCCGTGTGCCATCATAGCGATAAAGTCCATACCCAGTTCCAAACCATACCATTTCATCAGGTCCTCTGACAATAGACATGACATTGGAGTTGGACAAGCCCAAATCCGGATCTAGACTTCTGAAAACAAGGTTGTCGGGTTTTTGTTGGGCATACAAAGTTCCCCACCCTAAAAGCAAAATGAAAAAACAATATGTAATTTTTGCTTTCAACAAATTTCTTCCCGGTTTTGATTTTTTACAAATACCCACTGAATAAAAAGTCTGGCACCTTTGCAGGGCCAGACTTTATAGATATAGGTTAATTAGTATTTAGATAAATCTATTCAATAGATTTTCATAGTATTCTTGCTTACCGCTGATTTGAGTTGGTTCACCTGCCTCAGCAGCATAATTTCTCAAATCTTCCAAAGTCAATTTGCCCTCTTCGAAATCTTTTCCTTTTCCGGCATCATAACTTGAGTAACGTTGCTTTCTTCTCTCTAGATAATCAGATTTCTCTAAGATATCAGATGCGATCAACATACCTCTTGCAAAGGCATCCATACTTCCGATATGCGCTAGGAACAAGTCATCCATATCTGTTGAGTTTCTTCTGATTTTGGCGTCAAAGTTAACACCACCACCTTGAAGACCACCTGAAGTCAAGATTACCAACATTGCTTCGGTCAATTCCTGAAGGTTCAATGCAAATTGGTCGGTATCCCATCCATTTTGGTAATCACCTCTGTTGGCATCGATACTTCCAAGCATACCTGCATCTGCAGCTACTTGTAGCTCATGTTGGAAAGTATGTCCAGCCAAAGTCGCATGGTTCACTTCGATATTCAATTTGAAATCTTTGTCTAATCCATGATTTCTCAAGAATCCTACAACGGTAGCTGCATCATAGTCATACTGATGTTTGGTTGGTTCCATTGGCTTAGGCTCGATGAAGAAGGTTCCTTTGAAACCATTCTTTCTCGCATAATCTCGCGCCATAGTCAGGAATTGAGCCAAATGCTCAGTCTCACGCTTCATGTCGGTATTAAGCAAAGACATATAACCTTCTCTACCACCCCAGAATACATAATTCTCTCCAGACAACTTGATTGTAGCATCAATGGAATTTTTCACCTGGGTACCTGCATAAGCCAATACATCAAAGTTAGGATTGGTCGAAGCCCCATTCATGTAGCGAGGGTTGCTAAATACATTTGCAGTTCCCCAAAGCAATTTCACTCCTGTTTCCTTTTGTTTTTCCAATGCATAATCCGTGATGATTTGCATTCTTTTCTCATACTCAGCAACAGATGGTCCCTCATCTACCAAGTCCACATCGTGGAAACAGTAATAAGGAGCACCAATTTTAGTAATGAATTCAAAAGCAGCATCCATTTTATCCTTGGCTCTTTGCACTGGATCTGCACTTGTATCCCATGGATGAACAATCGTACCGGGTCCAAATGGATCAGCTCCGGTTGCACAGAAGGAGTGCCAGTAAGCAATAGCAAACTTGAAATGCTCCTTCATGGTTTTTCCACCGATTATGCGATTCTCGTCATAAAAACGAAATGCAAGTGGATTGTCGCTTTCTTTTCCTTCGAAAGGTATTTTGTCAATACCAGAAAAATAAGTCTTAGCCATAATAGGTTCTTAGGTTTAATTATTTTGTCACAATTATAAGTTCATTTTTTGGATACTTTCCAATTGGTTTTTCCAGCGGAGATAAACTTCTTCATAAGGTTCGAAGAAATTCTCGTTTGGTTCGAAAGTTTCCAACAAAGTCAATCCGGCAAAAGCCTCATCCTCAGACGAGAAAATACCGGCACCGATTCCAGCCCCTCTTGCGGCACCTTGAGCACCGTCTGTATCATATAATTCAAGATTTACCTGATTCATATGGATAAAAGTCTTTCTGAAAATCGGACTCAAAAACATATTCGCTCTTCCAGCCTTTACTGTTTTCAAATCCAAGCCCATATCCTGCATGATTCTAAACCCAAAGGTCAAGGCCGAAACGATTCCCTCTTGGGCCGCTCTGATCACATGCCTTTTATCATGTTTCAACAAGTCCAATCCCAATAGGTGGGCTCCGACTTGCTTGTTTTGCATGATTCGTTCTGCTCCGTTTCCAAAAGGAATAAAGGATAGTTCTTCAGCCCCAATCCCGGCAGATGAAGCCAGGGTATTCATCTCATCATAATCGATATGATTTCCTCCCATGACTTGCTTCAACCAGCTATTCAATATCCCCGTTCCATTCACACAAAGTAAAACTCCATAGGATGGCTTTTCTTTTTTATGGTTGACATGGACAAAAGTATTTACGCGGGATTTTGGATCATGGAGAGGTGTATCACAAACACCATAAACGGTTCCAGAAGTCCCCGCAGTTGTTGCCAATTCGCCTGGTTTCAATACTTGAAGTGAAAAGGCATTATTAGGCTGATCCCCAGCACGGTAAGACACCGGAACACCTTCTTCAATTCCACTTAGTATGGAGCCAGCAGTATTTACTTTTCCCTGAATAGAATAGGAAGGAACTACCTCAGGAATCCAGTCAGGATTGATTCCATAATTGGAAAGCACTTGATCGCTGATTCCATTCTTTTGAAAATCCCAGAATATCCCTTCAGATAGTCCTGTTTCTGATGTCAAGATTTCTCCTGTCAATTTCATAGCAATAAAATCACCAGGGAGCATCATTTTATGAATTTTGGCAGCTGTTTCAGGCTCATTTTCGATCACCCATCTCAACTTGGAGGCAGTGAAATTACCTGGAGAATTCAAAAGATTATTTAAACAATAATCCTCTCCTAGATTTTGAAAGGCCTTTTCTCCAATTCCCACTGCTCGGCTATCACACCAAATGATAGAAGGTCTCAAGACATTTTGATCTTTGTCTACAATGACCAAACCATGCATCTGATAGGCAATCCCGATTCCCTTTAATTCACCTTTTTTGACTTCAGCTTTTTGATGGACAAATTTGCTTGCCTCCATCACATACTTCCACCACATCTCAGGATCTTGCTCGGCCCAACCGCTCTTAGGTGATTCTATGGGCAGTTCTTGATCAGGGAATGCTTTTGAAATAATTGATTTTCCTGTATCTGCGTCTAATAAGGAAGCCTTTACTGAAGAACTTCCGATATCAAGACCTAATAATAGTTTTCTCATTTTACCAGAAGATTGTATAAAGTGCTGCAATAATTCCTGTGATCAAAAAGGCTCCAACCTTAAACTGGGTACTGGTTTGGAACAATTCTTTATTGATCTCGATACTGTTAGGATGATCCTTACCTTTCCCTTCTACCAACGAAATCACAATCATCAAAACTGCCAAAATAAGGAATACAATCCCCATTCTATCAATAAATGGCAATGCAGGGAATACAATTTTAAGAACTACGGAAAGAGGAATACTTAATGCAGCTCCCACCAATGCGGCATTGGAAGTGGTCTTTTTCCAGAAAACTCCAAAGAAGAAAATCGCAAATACACCTGGGCTAATGAAGCCTGTATATTCTTGGATAAATTGGAATGCTTGATCAAGCTGACCGAGTGCAGGTGCAACAATAGCCGCAATGATAAATGCAACCAAAGCGGTAATTCTACCAACCCTAACTTGTTTTACTTCAGAAGCATTTTTACCAAAATACTTCGTATAGATATCCATTGTAAAAATGGTGGATGTACTGTTTGCCATGGAAGCCAAAGAAGATACAATAGCTGCTGTCAAAGCGGCGAAAGCAAGGCCTTTCAGACCAACTGGAAGCAATTGAAGCAAGGTTGGGTAAGCTCGATCTGATTTGATGATAGCTGTAGCTGGATCTTTCATGGATTCAATGAAGCCCGTATCCATTCCTTTATTTACAATCACCAAAGCTGCAATTCCAGGAATTACCACGATCAATGGCATCAACAATTTTAAGAAACCTGCGAAAATCATCCCTTTTTGAGCCTCATCTAAGCTTTTAGCTGCCAAAGCTCTCTGAGTAATGTATTGGTTAAAGCCCCAATAACTCAAATTGGTAATCCACATTCCTCCTATCAACACACTCAATCCTGGCAAATCCAAATAAGCATCTCTAACTCCACCAGATCCATCTGGAATCATCATTTCTCCTTTAGAAAGAATCATTGAAAAATGTCCAGGAACTTCTTTTTTCAATAAGCTAATCCCTTCCCAAACATCTCCATCACCTACCAATTGTAATGAAATGTAGGTAGTAGCCAAACCACCAACGATCAAGAAAACAACCTGAACAACATCAGTCCATGCTACTGCTTTCAAACCTCCATAGATGGAATAAATCATTGCGAAAGCTGCCAATCCAATGATTCCATAAGTTAAAGGAACATCTAGAATAGTATTTAAACTCAGTGCCCCCAAATAAAGAACGGAAGTCAGGTTTACAAATACATAAAGCAAAAGCCAGAAAATAGCCATGGTGGTTCTTACACGTGAATCATAGCGATCCAGCAAGAACCCAGGCATCGTGTAGATTCCTTTTTTGATGTAAACGGGCAAGAAAAAGATCGCTACTACCAAAAGGGTAGCGGCAGCCATCCATTCGTAAGTAGAAATGGCCAATCCCAGCGCAAAGCCAGAACCTGACATTCCAATAAATTGCTCAGCTGAAATATTCGAAGCGATCAATGAAGCCCCTACTGCCCACCAAGGAAGAGCCTTGGATGCAAGGAAATAGTCTGAAGAGTTTTTGACATGGCCTTTCTTCTCTTGGGAAACAAATAGGCCCATGCCGACAATTAACAAGCAGTATCCAATGAATACCGCTAAGTCTAAGGGTTCTAAGAGCATAGGTTAGGTTGGGTTTTTACAACAGTTTTTGGTGAATTGACTAATTGATAAAATATAAGCCGTTAAATATAAGACTTTCATTGAAAGGACTTAAAATCTCAAATCTAATTTTCGAGAACAATTAGAGTAATCCTTTGAGAAAATCCGGCATTTCAGTATCAAATTCACTGTTTTCGATGGATTCAATCATACTTATTCCAGAAACATTACTAACCCAAACAGACTCAGCCTGAAGCAATTCCGACAACGGATACAATCCTTCTGAAACTTCTTTTCCTTTTCCAATTAGCTCTTTCATTAGTACTCGCCTGCTTATACCGGCTATACATCCAGATTCCAAAGAAGGAGTATAAACTATTCCCTTTTTCAACCAAAAAATATTGGAGGCTCCTGATTCTGCCACATTTTTAAAAGAATCTAACAAAATCACTTCATCAGCTTTCTGCTCTTGTCTCTCTTTATTTGCCATTACATAGTCTAAAGATGAGGTAGTTTTCAAATGAGAGAAACTATTAAAACTGAGCCGAACTTTCTTGGAAACTATGGCTTTGGACTTGATTTTAGGAGCTTTATCAAGCTTTGTCAAATGAAGAATTTGAGTAAAACCTTCTGATATCGGCGTATATTTTCCTACCCCATCTCTAAAAATTGTCAAGCGGACTCTCAATGGCTCACCTTGATAAATTGACTTACAATGCTCGATAATTTCAGAAGGACTTATTTTAGACTCATTCAATCCCAGGAGTTTCATTCCTTCCAACAAGCGGTCCAGATGGAAGCCAAAAAATCTCAATTCATCATTTTGATATACCATTGTTTCGAAAAGTCCATCCCCAAAATAAACGCCCCTATTTGGAGAGGTTAATGTCTTTTCTTTATTCCATTCTGTTGATTTGTATGCTTTTGTCAAAATTGTTTCGAAAACGCTCATTTTGTCGTTCATTATCGTACAGTATTAAAAACTGTCAATTTAGAATACTATTAAATTTGTAGAAATTACCCTCTAATTTTTCATTTAATCACTCAATTATTATCATTTTTGGCAGGAATTAATAGTTTTCCTAAGATTAGCATCATAATTGGACATTTGGGGCGATGGCTGGTAAAAGTAGTATTTTTGATATGATTGGTCCGGTAATGATAGGACCTTCTTCATCCCACACTGCGGGTGTAGTTCGTATAGCTCGTGCAGCTATCCGAGTTTTAGGCGGTATGCCTGAAGAAACATCAATCACTTTTTATAATTCATTTGCCAGAACTTATGAAGGTCATGGAAGTGATAGAGCAATCATAGGCGGACTGATGGATTTCAAGACCGATGATGAACGTATCAAACAGGCACTTCAAATTGCTGAAGAGACCGGATTCAAATATTCTTTTAAATCAATTGGAAATTCCTCAGTCCATCATCCTAACACAATCAAACTCAACCTAAAAAAAGGAGATAGAAAAGTTGAAGTAGTAGGAGAAAGTTTGGGTGGAGGATTGATTAATATTGCTGAAGTTGATGGCTTCGTGGCCAACTTTTCCGCTCAAATGCATACGCTCATCATCAAGGCAGATGATGTGTCTGGTGCGATTGCCTTTATTTCATCGGTGATTGCTCAGGAGAAAACCAACATAGCCACCATGTCAGTTTCCCGAAAAGGAAAAAATGATCTAGCTTGCCATGTAATCGAAATGGATTCAGGAATCCAGCCCATTACATTGGAATATCTGAGATCCCTGCCATGGATTAAAGAATTAATTTATATTCCTGATATTGACCTATAATTACCACATGAAAAGACTTTTATTAAGCCTCATTTGGGTCGCAGGTTCATTTTCTTATGCTTTTTCTCAAGAAGTTTCTGGTCCAATTGACCTTGAAACAGCTGTTGGGATAGCACTGGAAAATAACTTAACGCTTAAGAGGAGTGAGTTGAACCAACTTACAAACGAGGCCACATTACTACAAAATCAAGGAAACAGATATCCATCTCTTTCAACCGGAGCAAGTTCCGGCTATCGATGGGGTAGATCAATCAACCCCGTTACTAACCTTTTTGAAACTGAAAGAATTGGAAACATCAATTTATCCGCTTCTTCTAATTTGACATTGTTTGCAGGAGGAAGAATTGGCAACAATATCAATCAAGCAAAAGCTAGTATTGAGGCGGGTGAATTCAATATTCAAACCACTCGAAATAACATCACTTTAAATATCATCAATTTATTTATTAACGTGGTTTTTAATCGGGAACAGGTAAAAATTGCAGAGAATCAATTGAAGACTACTGCCGATCAACTATCGAGAACCACAAAATTGGTCGAAGCGGGTTCCCTTCCATTTTCTGATCAATTGGATTTACAAGCGCAAAATGCTTCAAATGAACTTGAGGTGATCAATGCAAGAAATGCTTATAAAATTTCCAAACTCAACTTGGCTCAAGCAATGCAGATTCCTTTTACTGATGATTTTGAAGTTATTGAACCAAAATTGGAAATAAATGAAGCCTTGATGGCAACTGAAACACCAATGATGATCTATGAATCTGCTTTAGACGTCATGCCTGAAATTCAGGCTGCCTCCAAAAACATTGAAAGTGCAGAATATGGAGTAAAAGCAGCTAAAGGCGCATACTATCCAACTTTAGGGGTAGGTGCCAATATTTTTTCAAACTATGTTGATAGAGTTTTTGGAACGGAAAGACCAAACTTTGGAACTCAAATTGAAAACAACCTGTCTCAGTCTGTCAACCTGCAATTAAGCATTCCAATTTTCTCTCAACTCAATAATAAAGCATCTTTACAAAGAGCTAGAGTTCAAAAACAATTAGCTGAAGTAACAGAATTGGAAACAAAAAATCAATTGAGACAAGACATTGAATCTGCCTATAATTCAGCATTGGCAGCTCAACAATCCTACAGTGCTTCAGTCACTCGTGTAAACAGCTTAGAGGAATCTTTAAGAATTGCACAACAAAGATTCGATTTGGGAGCAATCAATTCGGTGGATTTCCAAGTAGCTCAAGCTAATTATTTCAACGCACAGGCAGAACTATTAAATGCGAAATACACCTACATTTTCAGAGTAAAAGTTTTAGATTTCTATTTGGGTAACCCCATCAACCTCAACTAAACCATGGCCAATAAAAAATCAAATAAGTTACTATACTACCTCCTGGGAGGAGTTGGATTAATCATCGTAGTCGCAGTCATAGGTCGATCAATGGGATGGATTGGCGGTGAAAACGTGATCAATGTGGAGGTATCCAAGGTGGGAAAAAACTCAATCGTTGAAAAAGTAAGTGCTTCAGGAGAAATTCAGCCGGAAATTGAAGTTAACCTAAGTCCAGACGTTGCTGGTGAGATTATTGAATTGAATGTTCAAGAAGGAGATTCAGTGGCAGTTGGAAAGCTTTTAGTAAAAATCCGTCCTGACAACTTCATTTCTGCATTGGATAGAACCAAAGCAAACTTGAACCAACAACAGGCAAATTTGGCACAATCCAAAGCCAGTCTTCAAAGAGCTGAAGCACAGTTTACCAGAACAGAATTGACTTACAATCGTCAGAAGAAACTATATGAGGAAAAGGCGATTTCTCAGTCAGATTTTGAGCAAGCTCAAGCGGATTACACTTCTGCTCAAAAAGATCTAGAAGCTGCAAAACAAAGTGTTGTTGCATCTGAATTCATTGTAAAAAGTTCCCAGGCCTCCGTAAATGAGGCTGCAGAAAACCTTCGTCTTACCAACGTTTATTCGCCTGTGAATGGAATCGTATCCAACCTTTTGGTGGAACAAGGTGAACGTGTAGTTGGAACCCAGCAAATGGCAGGTACTGAAATGCTAACCATAGCTGACCTGTCCATGATGGAAGTTAGAGTAGATGTCAATGAAAATGACATTGTAAGATTGAGCAAAGGAGATACTACTATCATTGATGTGGATGCCTACTCTTTCTCAGGGAAAAGATTCAAAGGAATCGTAACCAGCATTGCGAATACTGCTAACACCAAAGCTTCTGCGGATGCAGTTACAGAATTCGAGGTAAAAATCAGAATCTTGAACAGCTCCTATGCTGACCTGGTAGCCGAAGGAAATATTTATCCATTTCGTCCAGGTATGACTGCTTCTGTTGAGATCATTACCACACAAAAAGACAATGTTCTTTCCATCCCATTATCAGCGGTTACCACTAGAGAAGATCAATTGGATACATTATCTGATGGGACTACCAAAATGAAGGAATTGGTTTACATCATGGACAATGGAGAAGCCAAAATGACTCAAGTAAAAACAGGAATTTCTGATTTCCAAAACATTGAGATTTTGGAAGGACTACAGGAAGGGCAAGAAGTGATTTCAGGTCCATACTTTGTAGTTAGTAAGGAACTCAAAGAAGGAACAAAAGTAAATAATGCTCCAACTCCTGCTGCTGCTAAAAAGTAAATTACCTCAAACAAAGCATAAACCCCGGCCTCTCACTCAGTCGGGGTTTTCTTTTTCTAATTTTCAAAAATTTTCAAAAAGAAACTTTTGTAATTAGAAGGTATATATTCATTTCTGCTTTTATCTTGGGGGTTTAACAAAATCCAAGAAATGCAATTGATCCAAAATGCCGCCAAATATTCTTCAAAGACTGCTATCGTTGACTCTCTAGGTTCCTATACTTATTCCCGATTGCTCGAAGAATCAAAAAAAGTAGCCTTTCAACTGCTTCAACATTACAAAAAATCAGATTTAAATGAAGCGAGGGTCGCATTTTTGGTTTCTCCTGGCTTTGATTATGTCAAAATCCAATGGGGCATTTGGATGGCTGGAGGAATCGCTGTTCCCCTCTGTATTAGCTACCCTCTCCCCTCTTTGACTTATGTCATAGATGACACTTCAGCTTCCATTTTGATGTATGGATCAGAATATAAAGAAGTCCTTCGGCCGCTATTGGAAAGAGACAACCTCATTGGGATTGAGGTATCTAAAATTGAGAATATTGAAGAACAAAACAGACCACTTCCTGAAGTTCCTTTAGACCGAGGAGCCATGATTTTATATACTTCTGGAACAACCAATCTCCCAAAGGGAGTCTTGACTACACATCGGATCATCCAATCTCAAATCAAAACCTTGGTAGATGCCTGGAATTGGTCTCAGGAAGATTATACGATAGGGATTTTGCCTCTTCATCATGTCCATGGGATTATCAATGTGCTATCCTGTTGCCTTTTTGCTGGTGGAACTATCGAATTCATCCACCCTTTTTCTGCAGAAAAAGTACTGGATGCTTTTGTATCTGGCAGAGTCAATGTTTTCATGGCAGTTCCAACCATTTATTACAAGTTGATTACAGCCTATGAAAACCTATCCAAGGAAGCTCAAGAATTACTTTCTTCCCAGTTGGCCAAATTCAGGTTAATGGTTTCTGGTTCTGCGGCTCTGCCTGTTTCTGTGATGGAAAAATGGAAGCAGATTTCTGGGCACTATTTATTGGAAAGATATGGAATGACAGAAATTGGGATGGCCATAAGTAATCCATATGAAGGAGTCAGAAAAGCAGGACACATCGGTTTTCCTCTCCCAGGAGTAGATATTAGACTGGTCAACGAAGAAGAATTGATCGTCCTGCCAGGTCATCCTGGTGAGATTCAAGTAAAAGGTCCCTGTGTTTTCAAGGAATATTGGGGTAAACCCGAAGCGACAGCAAAAGCTTTTACAGAGGACGGCTGGTTTAAAACTGGCGACATAGCAGAAGTTGAAGATGGCTATTTCAGAATTCTCGGAAGAGACTCTGTAGATATCATTAAATCAGGAGGATATAAAATTTCAGCTTTGGAAATAGAAGAGGTATTGAGAAAGCATGATCATATCAAGGACTGTGGAGTAGTTGGAATTCCAGATGAAGAATGGGGAGAGCTTGTGGTTGCAGGTTTGGTCTGTGATCAAGAACTAGATACTCATGAATTAACCGAATGGCTCAGAGAACGAATGCCTGCCTATAAGACACCCAGAAAGTATATTTTCTTGGGAGACCTTCCAAGAAATGTCATGGGCAAAGTCACCAAAAATGAACTCAAAAAACTCTTTTAGGTATGATTAAGGGCTTAGCACTGTTAGCTTTTTCTTTCTTGCTCGGACAATGGATGGGAGAACTATTAGGTTCTTGGCTAGGAATCAATGCCAATGTCGGTGGAGTGGGTTTCGCAATGATCATACTTTTACTTTCAAAAGAATGGTTGATCAAGCAGAAACTCCTCAATCCTGAAATGGAATTTGGGATCGATTTCTGGGGAAAACTTTACATCCCGGTAGTAATAGCCATGGCAGCCAGCCTCAATGTAAAGTCTGCTGTTTCTGCGGGAACACTAGCCATTTTAGCTGGAATAATTCCGGTTTTCATTAGTCTAATGATTTTCCCTATCCTCATCAAGAACTTCGACAAATCGGCTCATGGATGAATTGTTGAAAATCGTTGATAAAAACGGATTAATCTTAGCCTTCCTATTTATTGGATTATTGACTCTTTTGACAGATTTTCTATCCAGAGTCCTTTTCAAAAAGAGAATCCCGGGTTCAGCTATTGCTATTTTCATGGGATTGATACTTGGGTACATTGGAGGTGAAATTACAGGAGGACAAAAAGGCTTTTCTGATGTACCTCATTTTAGCGGATTGGCTATTTTAGGTGGATCCATGTTTCGGGATTTTGCCATCGTAGCCACAGCCATGGGAGCTAGTTTTTTTCTCATTCGTAAAAGTGGCCTATTGGGTTTTATTTCTCTTCTAGTGGGAATATTTCTCTTTTTCATAGTCGGAGTAGCTATTGCCTGGGCTTTTGGCTACCGGGATCCTGTAAGTCTTTGCACAATCGGCGCAGGAGCATGCACCTATATTGTAGGACCGATCACAGGTGGAGCATTAGGTGCCAGTTCAGAAGTGATCGCTCTCAGCATAGCTACAGGTGTAGTTAAAACCATTGCTGTTACCATCTTCACCCCAATTTTTGCAAAAAAAATTGGATTGGAATCCCCTGCTTCTGCCATGGCCTATGGAGGAGTAATGGGTACCTCCAGTGGAGTAGCCGCCGGATTAGCAGCAACAGATCCCAAATTGGTACCTTATGGAGCTGTGACCGCTACATTTTATACCGGTCTGGGATGTTTACTCTGTCCTTCTCTCCTTTTTCTGATCCTTGAACTTATTTTTGCCTAAGCCCTGTTAACTATTTAATCACAGGAAAAATGAGCTCAGAAATCAGAATAAAAAACATGGTTTGTCAGAGATGTGTCAGCGCTGTCTCAGACCTATTTCAAAAACTTCAAATACCTGTACAAAGAATTGAATTGGGAGGAGTTTGGATAGAAAATTCTTTAACTCAAGAGATGAAAAACACCTTATCCCAAGAACTTAAAGCTTTGGGATTTGAGCTTTTGGAAGACCAGAGTGCCAAAATAATTTCTCAAATCAAAGATTTTATTATTGAGGAGATTCAGCATAATGATTCCAAAAGGAATGAGAATTTTTCTACCCTGATAGCTCAGAAACTCCACCATGATTATTCTCACTTGAGCCGGTTATTCTCCACGGTAGAAGGGATTACCATCGAAAAGTTTATTACAAAGCAAAAAATCGAAAAGGTCAAAGAATTGATTTCTTATGGTGAATTAAGCCTCTCGGAAATTTCAGATTTGATGGATTATAGCAGCGTTGCCTATTTATCTTCACAGTTTAAAAAAGAAACAGGAATGACTCCTTCTGAGTTTAAAAAACTCAACTCCAAACCACGGACTTTTTTGGATAAGGTATAAATCAAAATCTTATAAAACTCATCTAAAATCCTATAAACAGCCATTCCCTATTTTTTCGGAAATTTGAATCATGAATAAAGAAATGATTCAGAAACAGACTTTTCCAGTTACGGGAATGACCTGCGCAGCTTGCGCCTCCAGTGTTGAAACCATCCTTACTCACACAGATGGAGTCCAGTCTGCCGTTGTCAATTTTGCGACTAATACTGTTCAGGTAGAATATAATCAAACCACCAATCCAGATCTTCTCAATGAAGCTCTTACCGCGATAGGCTATGGGTTGATTATCAATTCAAAAGATATCAATGAAAGCATTGAAAATGAACAGGATAAAAAATACCAGGACGTCAAAAAAAGAACAATTGGCGCTGCTATTTTAACCCTTCCTATTTTCATCTTAGGAATGTTTTTTATGGATTGGGATCCGGGAAAATGGATATCCTTGGCACTTTCAATTCCAGTCCTTTTCTACTTTGGAAAAAGTTTTTATATCAACGCATGGAAGCAAGCCAAAAATGGAAAAGCCAACATGGATACCCTTGTAGCTCTCAGTACAGGAATAGCTTTTCTTTTCAGCTTGTTCAACACATTATTCCCAGAGTTTTGGACCTCAAAAGGACTAATGCCTCATGTTTATTATGAAGCTGCTACTGTCATTATCACTTTTATTTCATTTGGAAAAATGCTAGAGGAAAAGGCCAAATCCAACACTTCTTCAGCGTTGAAAAAACTGATTGGACTACAACCAAAAACTCTAACGATAATAACTGAAGAGGGTGAAAAATCAATTCCAATCAAGGAAGTTCAAATTGGTGATAGGATCTTGGTTAGACCAGGAGAAAAGGTACCAGTAGATGGATCCGTAAGTGCTGGAAGTTCATTTATTGATGAAAGCATGATCAGTGGCGAGCCAATTCCTGTGGAAAAAACAAGCGGGAATCCAGTATTTGCCGGTACGATAAACCAGAAAGGGAGCTTTCAGTTTATTGCTGAAAAAGTAGGTGGTGCTACACTCCTTTCCCAAATCATTCAGCGTGTTCAAGAAGCCCAGGGAAGTAAGGCACCAGTTCAGAAATTGGTCGATAAAATTGCCGGTGTTTTTGTGCCGACAGTCTTAGGAATCGCTTTTCTCACATTTATTATTTGGATGGCATTTGGTGGTGAAAATGACTTTACACATGCTCTATTGACATCTATAGCTGTTTTGGTAATTGCATGTCCTTGCGCATTGGGACTTGCTACACCAACTGCAATCATGGTCGGTATGGGAAAAGGCGCCGAAAACAACATCTTAATCCGCGATGCTGAAAGTCTTGAATTGGGCCATCGCGTAAATGCAGTAATCTTAGACAAAACAGGAACAATCACCGAAGGAAAACCTAGCGTTAAAACCATTGAATGGCTTCATGAAAATGATAATTCTGATGAATCATCCATTCTATTGGCTCTGGAAGGCCAGTCGGAGCATCCTCTCGCCTCTGCCGTCGTCCGATATCTCGAAGTAAAAGGAAATAAGAAAGTTTCCTTAGAATCATTTGAAAGCATCACTGGACAAGGAGTAAAAGCAAAATATCTAGGCAAAGAGTTTTTCGTTGGCAACCTACGTCTGCTCAAGAAGTTTAATCTTTCGCTTTCACAAGAATGGAAAGACAAAGCTGAAAATTGGGAGCAAGAAGCCCAAACAGTGGTTTATTTTGGAAATGAGGACGAGTTGATTGCTATGATTGGAATTCAAGATCAGATAAAAGCTAGTTCAAAGTCCGCTATCAAGCAATTACACAAAATGGGAATTGAAGTCCACATGCTGACAGGAGATAATCAGCATACGGCAGAATCAGTTGCCAAAGATCTGGGAATCAAACAATTCAAAGCTGGGGTCCTTCCTTCTGATAAATCCGAATATGTCAAGCTCCTCCAATCCCAAGGAAAAATTGTAGCTATGGTTGGTGACGGCATTAATGATTCAGAGGCTTTGGCTCAAGCAGACGTCAGCATTGCCATGGGGCATGGGTCAGATATTGCGATGGATGTGGCAAAGATCACATTGATTACCTCTGATCTTCAAAAGGTTCCTCAAGCCTTCAATCTCTCCAAACTGACTGTTAATGGAATTAAGCAGAACCTTTTTTGGGCTTTTATTTATAACCTTATAGGTATTCCTGTAGCCGCTGGAATTCTATATCCAATTAATGGATTCCTTTTGGATCCTATGATTGCAGGAGCGGCGATGGCCATGAGTTCTGTCTCTGTAGTTGCTAATAGTTTGAGATTAAAAGGGAAGAAAATCTGAGTATTTCAATTCCTAATTTTCCTTAAATCCAGTAGAAAAGCGCATCTAATTAGGTAGCGAAGCAAAACTGGACTGCGTTTTGAAGATATGATCACATTACCAAAATCAACACATATGAAAGCATTATTGACATTTCTAGTGGCAACAGGCTTGGCATTTTCTTTACAAGCCCAAGAAGTTCAACAGGTACCTCTTATTGAAGTACAAGGGTATTCAGTAAAATCAGTATCACCAGACGAAGCAGTATTCTATATCAATTTGGAAGAAAAGTCCATGAAAGTGACTGATGCAACCAAAATGTTGAACACCAAAACTGAAAACCTTGCAAACCAACTCAAAAAATCCAAAATCAGAGACTATAAATTAGTAGCAGATAATTATTCAGTCAATATAAATCGAATCTACAGAAGTGGAGTATCTAGGGATAGTGGATACGTAGCGAGACAATCCCTTCAAATCATCACCAAAACCACAAATGAAGACTTACAAAAGATTTCTGATGCCATACAAGATGCAGGAGATATGAGTTTCAATTTGAGTTTTAGAGTTTCTGAAGCGACTACCAAGTCAATGGAAAACACATTGATGAGAGAAGCACTTTTGGATGCTCAGTCAAAAGCAAATTTGATTGCCGAGACCTTAGGAATTAGAACAATTCGTGTATTTCATGTTTCCCTGGATCAACCAGCATCTCCGCTTCCAGTTATGAGAATGATGGCAGATGGAGCACAAGCCGAATCGGCCAAAATGATGATTGCACCAGATGGACAAAAAATAGAAAAACGAGTTTACGTCAAATTCACGTATTAAGAGAAGCCGCCTAGAGCGGCTTTTTTTATGACATTAGTTGAGTTAAAAAAGCTAAAGCTCCTATTACAACTCCAATTGAAAAGGCCAAATAGGCATATCTGAGAAGTCTGTATTTTTGATTCAACACCATGCTTTGATAATACAAAGAGGTGGACATCTGATCCATAATATCCTGTCTCGAGGACATTGTTTTTTTAAGATGTGAGAAATACTCATCTTTCGTCAAATGTGATACTGATCCAAAAAATATCAAAGATGGATTTTCTGTTTTTTGACGGGGTTTCCCTACGATTTTTGGTTTTGCTGCTTGAATAGCCAAAATGGTCGAAGCCAAACAAAAAACTACAAAAAGCAGAATCGGAATCTGCATCCCTAAATTAGAATCCTCAATCTGATTGGAAATAGAACCATAACCAATCAAGGCAGCCATAGAGGAAATTACCAAGGCATTGATACTGATGATAATATTTGCCTTATTATCAGCAATTTTCAACAATTGAGAATTATTATTAAAAGTCACCCTGTAGAAGGTTTGTCTTTCTCTGGATGTCTTATCCTTGGACTCCTTATGTATGATTTGCTCTTCCATTCGATGTTAATTTAACAATTTTTCGACATAGGATATCAAAGCATAAGTTTTGAATATTTTAAATAATCAAAAGTCCATTTTCTTTTAAAATCTGCCAAACTTCAGATTCTATCAATTCCTGAAAATCACCATAATTAGCCTCGTATTTTTCACGAATTACCTTAAGTCTATTTAATGGCTGTTGATAGCTAATTTCTTCCAGCATTTCCATGACCCATTCCCCAAAATCTACCGGTAATTCCAAGGCAAAATCTTCCTTTTTCCCCGAAAAAATCAAATCAACATTTTCTTCATCCAAATAAACCAACTCAGGCAACTCTCCTATCCAAATTATTCTCAATTGGTCTTTGTAAACCAATTCTGGCTCATCGTTCACCTGTCTCTGAATATATTTTTTAGGAATGCTCGTAGGAGGAACTTTCGTTTCAAACCAATCACTTAGAGGAATCTCAAAACCTACTCCATGCATGTAGTTGAACAGAGACTTTTTCAAACCCACTCCAAATAAATCATGATTTGCTCCACTTGGATCCTCATGTGCCAATTCATTATTGGCAAAGGTGCCGGGGTGTGGATACAAGTTTTTGACTTGAAAACCTTGAGGATTGAGTCCAACAGGGCTATGAGTGGTCATAGCAAATCGATGCCAAAATCCAGATTGAAGAACCCCTGATTCGAATAATTGGCGAACCATTTCCAATGAATCAATGGTTTCCTGGGCCGTCTGAGTTGGAAAACCATACATCAAATAGGCATGAACCATTATTCCAGACTGGGTAAAGTGATTGCAAACCTGTGCCACTTGAGCGACTGTCACCCCTTTTTTGATCAGATCCAATAAGCGATCAGATGCTACCTCCAAACCGCCAGAAACTGCTATACAACCAGAAGCACGAAGCAAACGGCAGAGATCCGCTGAGAAGCTTGATTCAAAGCGAATATTCGTCCACCAAGTAACAGAAAGTCCTCTTCTAAGGATTTCTATTGCCAAATCTCTCATCAAAGCAGGCGGTGCTGCCTCATCTACAAAATGGAATCCATTTTGACCAGTTTGAGCTATAATCTCTTCAATTCGATCACAGAGAATGGAAGCACTGATAGGTTCATAACGCTGAATATAATCAAGGGAAATATCGCAGAAAGTACATTTCCCCCAATAGCAACCATGGGCCAAAGTCAATTTATTCCATCTCCCATCTGACCAAAGTCTGTGCATGGGATTAGCCACTTCGATAACCGATAAATAATCACGAATTGGCAAATCAGAATAATCAGGCGTACCTGTTTCTCTTTGAGGAATATCCTTGACTTGACTACTATTGACCCATTTGACTTTTCCATCTTTCCGCAGGAAAGTTCTTTTCAACTCTTCTTGAGGTATGTTTCCAACAATATGGTCCAACAAAAGCCTTACAGGAGCCTCTCCATCATCGAGCGTGATATAATCAACATAATCAAATACCCGTGGGTCTTTCAAGGATCTCAATTCTGTATTTGGGTACCCTCCTCCCATCCAGACAGAAATATTGGGATAATTTGATTTGATAAATTGAGCGCATTTTAAAGCTCCATATAAATTCCCTGGAAAAGGAACTGAAAAGGCAACTGACCTAGGTTCAAACAAGCGAATCTTTTCATCCAATAACTCCCAAAGCCAGTCATCCAACAATCCATTTGGATCTTGAAGTGCTTCCTCCATTTCATCAAATTCCTGAGCACTGATCGCCAATTGTTCTGCATATCGACTAAAGCCAAAATGAGGATCAATAGCCTCTGAAATCAAATCTCCCAAATCCTCTAGATACAGGGTTGACAGATAACGAGCTTTGTCTCGAATACCCAATGTTCCAAAAGCCCAATCCGTATCATCCTTCTGCTCAAATCGGGAAGCTTCTGGTAAATAATCTCCCTCCACAATTCGATAAGCAAGAGTGGGATTTTTATCCTGAAGGAAGCCGATAACAGAATCAATTGTCTGCAGGTAATTCTTTTTCAATCGGAAAATCCTAGACGCATTCTCTGATAATTCCAGCTCTTGAGATTCTATCAAATCAAAAATTTCTATCAAACCTTCTTTTGAAAAAATTCTCAAGATCAACTCAATACCCAAATCTGCCTGATTGGAAGGGATCGTAAGAGTATTCAAAAACCCCTTCAAATAGGCCGTTGCAGGATAGGGAGTGTTAAGTTGGGTAAAAGGTGGAGTGATAAATAAGACTTCGGTCACAGCAATTGAATTAGGAATCAAAGATCAGGTTAAAATTTGGCAAAAACCTTCCTCAAAACCTAAAAGATCAATCTCAGACCATTCACCTTTCAAAAAAGCCTTAAATTCGCCCACCAAACAGAATCAAATGAGCAACAACGACATTCTAAAAACCCTTCGCTATTCTTTCGATTTCAATGATTTTGAGATGATCAACCTATTCAATGAAGGTGGAATGGAAGTCAACAGGGAGCTTGTTAGTAACTGGCTCAAGAATGAGGAAGACCCGGCATATCAAAAAATCATCGACAAAGAACTCGCTGCATTTCTGAATGGATTGATCATTTTGAAGAGAGGAAAAAAGGATGAAAATCCACCTGTTGCTGAAAAATCACTTAACAATAACATGATCCTTCGAAAGTTGAAAATCGCACTTTCTATGAAGGACACCGATATGTTAGAGGTTTTTGAATTAAGAAAATTCAGAATCAGCAAACATGAATTGAGCGCATTTTTTAGAAAACCTGATCAGCACCAATACAGAGAATGCAAAGATCAGATTCTCAGAAACTTCCTTATGGGATTACAATTGAAGCTGAGAGGTTAATCAATCCTCCACCTTTCATCGAATCTATTTCTCAATTCCTCACTTTCACCATGGAAATCTGCGATTTTTTGGGCATCTTCCTATAGCTCAAAACAACAACAACCATGGATAAACTCAAAAAAGAAGACATCCCTCAGGAAGTCTTTGATCTGTATGACTATTACGCCCATAATAAACTTGAAAGAAGAGTTTTTATGGAAAAACTTTCTGCTTATGCTGTTGGTGGAATCACTTTGACTACGCTCATGAGTACCATGATGCCTGATTATGTCACCACGGCAACTATCCTGGATAATGACGAGCGTATGCAAAGCTCTGATTATGTCTTCTATGACTCTCCAAAAGGAGGCGGAGAAATCCGAGGGCTTCTTTCCAAACCTGCCGGCTCTGGTAAATTTCCAGGAATTGTAGTGGTTCATGAAAACAGAGGATTGAATCCCTATATCGAAGATGTCGGAAGGAGATGCGCTGTAGCAGGATTTATTTCCATTGCTCCAGATGCACTTTGGCCATTGGGAGGATACCCTGGAAACGATGACAAAGGACGCGAAATGCAGCGGGAAAGAGATAGGGATGAGATGTTGGAGGATTTTATAGCAGCCTATAATTATTTGAAAAACCATCCAGACTGCGATGGAAATGTTGGTGTTGTAGGATTCTGCTTCGGAGGATGGATATCCAATATGATGGCAGTAAGGCTTCCAGAATTAGGAGCTTCAGTACCATTCTATGGCGGTCAGCCTTCTGCAGAAGAGGCTGCGCAAATAAAAGCTCCATTAATGATTCAATACGCGGGATTAGATGAAAGAGTCAATGCCGGATGGCCTGCTTATGAAGAAGTTTTGAAAGCAAATGGAGTGGAATATCAAATGTTTATGTACCCTGATGTCAATCATGGTTTTCATAATAATACTACCCCTCGCTATGATGAGGCAGCTGCAAATCTAGCTTGGGATCGAACCATAGCCTTTTTTAAAGAACATTTGAAGTAAAATCAAACTGAGGGGCCAAAAGCCCCTTTTTTTTTGGCCTCCACTGAAGCATTTCCTAACTTAATCCCTTAATTAAATCATAATCAATTTTGGATTGATTCATTTTTATGAGAGAAAACAAATTCAATATTGCCGTCTTGATCGATGGCGACAATGCACAAGCCAAGCTAATCAAAGAAATTCTAGAAGAAGTTTCCAAATACGGAAAGGCCACAATTCGGCGAATCTATGGAGACTGGACTACTCCTCAAATGAACAGTTGGAAAGAGGTAATCAACCAATATTCCTTTAATCCCATTCAGAAATTCGCCTATACAACCGGGAAGAATTCAACAGACAGTTCGCTGATCATAGATGCAATGGACATCCTCCACAGCAATTCGGTAGATGGGTTTTGTATCGTTTCATCAGATTCAGATTATACAGGGCTAGCAAAGAGAATCCGTGAGGAAGGGATGTTTGTAATGGGAATAGGCAGAAGAATCACCCCTCAGGCCTTTGTACAGTCTTGTGAGATTTTCACATTTGCCGAAAACTTGGGTGAAGAAGTGGAAGAAGAGAAAAAACCTGAAAAAACAAGCTCAAGACAAAATGTGGTAGCGGCAGAAAGTCCCACAAAGAGCTCCCATCCTAAAATTGACTTGCGTTTAATTGATCGGGCATTTGAGATTTCTTCAGATGAGGAGGAAGAAATACATATTGCCAAAATCGGAGCCTCCCTTAGAAAAATTGATCCAAGTTTTGATCCCAGAACTTATGGTTTTCGAAATCTGACTGATTTATTCAAAAGCCTCAATAAATACGTCGTCGTCCGAAACGAAGTGAATGGATTGAATTATCCCTTAGTAAAGCTGAAGTAGGCAATAGAGACTCTCAAAAGCACTAAAGGTCACATTGAGCGAAGTCGAAATGTAATTAATGCCATTAATATAAGGCTTCGACTCCGCTCAGTCTGACAAATTTTAAGAATTTGAGACATTCTACTTGCTATTTACTCTCCTTGATATAACCCCACCCTTCTTTTTGCTTTTGGATGATCTCCAAAATACCGTCGGGTACAGTTCCAATCCCTTCGATCAAATCTTCCTTTGCTATCTCATGTCTTTTCAGAGTCATCTCACAGACAACCATAGAGACATTTTCCCTTTTTAACAGGTCTACAAGAGCTGCTGAAACAGACGACGTATTCTTCAGAGCCATATTGATTGAACTGCTATACAAAACCAACTCAAACTCTGACTTAGGATAAGCCTCAGACATCATATTGACATGACGAATAGCCGATTGATGTACGCCCTCATCAGGGCTAGTGATATCAAAGACAATTTGAACCTCGGGACTCTGTCCAAAAGCATTCAACACTAATATGAAAGCAATTCCAAATACTAAGAGCTTTTTCATAATCTAAGAATTAGCCCCCTGCAAATACATATGCGCATCCATGTTTCTGGGCCCTTTGCAAAGCCCAAACACCAGAAGGAACGATTTGGATCCCCGGTTCAACAGCAGCTTTAAAATCAGCATATACATCAGCCGCTTCCAGTCCCATTTGACCCGCAATGACACCGCTGTAAAAGTTCATTGCAAGATCACAAACGCAGAACATAGCACCACGAGCTTGAAGATCTTTAATCCCTTGAATAGCAGGAATTGGGAAATCCCCTTCAGTTGGCGCATAAAAAGGATTCCTTTCCGAAGGTTGCTGGGTTTTAGGATCATTGATTCCATAAACTGTTCCTAGTTTATATTTCTTCCAAACTGAGCTGTTCATTGCAAATGGAATTGCAGAGTGCCTTAAAACTGTCATAGCTGTCATATCAGAATCTGGCACGTCAGTTTGATTATTGGTCAGGTAAAATGCCCAGTTCCAGATTATTGGAAATCCATCATGCGGGGTAGAACCATCATAAACTATACGGTGGGTACCTTTCACTCCTTTAAACCATTCTTCAGCATCATTTAGGATCTTAGTATCAGATTTGGTTTCAGCTTGGACAATTCCACCGGAAAATGCAGTCAATCCACCAATTGCGGCCCCATAGCTAAGGTCTCAATAAAACTTCTTCGAGAATTACAATTTTCTTTGCTCATTTTAAAAATATTTAAGTTGAACATTCAATAAATATCGTAGAACTAAATAAAAATTGGCTTAGTTAATATAAGAAAAATACAACATAAATAACCACAAACAACTCATTTAAAGGTTTTTAAAATTACAATTCTCAAAATAATTAAATTTAACTAAATAATATTTTAACTTAACTATCAGGAATTTTACTAGTTAAAATATTACTATTTTTTAAGTACAATTAAATAAAAAAAGTACTATTTAATCAGAGAAATAAAAGTTTTTAAAAAAAAACCAACACCTCGTTACCACTTTTTAATGCTTTTGTCGCCTTTAGAAATACAACCAAAATTCTATTCGCCATGAAAGCAAATTTTCAAATTTTCAAAAAGGCCATTTTTGCCTTTACTATGGGGATTTTTATGTATTCCTGTGATTTCGGAAACAATGACGATCCGATCAAAATATCTCCAGATGCTGAGACAATTGGAGAATATCTAAAAGGGTTAAATAACGACCCAAACAACGTTTTAAATGTTCAGAGTATCACTGGTTCTTCGCAAAGGACTCAATTAGGAACCAATACCCAGAGCACCAATTTTAGCGGTGGATATACAGAATGTAAAACTGTCACATATGACCTTAGAAACAATTTTGAAGACATCGCTATCCTAAGACCTACCAATGGGATAATTTATCCCGGAGCATTGGTAATAGCTGATGAAGCAACTTTAGGAGGATTACCTACACCTGCAGGAGTGGATAGAGCCCCAGTGGATTTACGAATTGATCTCCCAGGCATTGGTGAAGAAGGAAGCTTCACCGTCGATAGCCCTAGCAATTCCAATGTCCAATCAGCATTGGATGGGGTTTTGGAATATTGGAATGCAAACGCCTATCAGGAAGGCTATGTAAATGCAGCAAATTCAAGCTATGTGGCTAAAACTTCCTATAGTTCTCGTCAATTAAGCATGGATCTTGGGCTAAATGTTGAATGGGCAAGAGGAGACGTTTCAGCACAATTCAGCTATGAATCTACCAATACAGAACGGGTGGCCATGATGGTATTCAAGCAAGTCTTCTACTCAGTAACTATGGATCCTCCTACTAACCCAGGAAATGTTTTCGGCCCTTCTGCTACACAAGCAGACATAGAGGCTAAGTTTGGACCTAACTCCCCTCCTGCATATGTTCAAGCTGTGAATTATGGCAGAATTATCATGTTTAGAATGGTTACTACTGAAAGTGCTACTGATGCGGAGCTGGAAGGTACTCTCAACTATGCCACAGGACTCACTAATGTATCTGGAACAGTAGAAACGAAGTACAAAAGTATTTTGAACAAATCCTCGATCACAGTGGTAACCATCGGAGGAAATGCATCTGTCGCTTCCAATGCAGTTGAAGCAAAGACTTTCGCAGATTTGAATTATATCATCACTGGAGATAATGCTGTTTATTCCAGAAATAACCCTGGAGTCCCTATCTCCTATAAGCTTCATTATCTCAAAGACAATACGACAGCCAAACTAGGCTATACCACAGAATATCAAGTAAAGACTTGCACTGATGTAAAGTATCCGGCAAAGAATGTTTCATTGAATAATAAAAATGGATTCTTGGGAGTAACTATGAGATTCACTATCGCCTATAAGACTAAATCTGGAGGAAATACATATAATCAAACAATTGCCAGTGGAGACATCTCTACCAATACGAAAAAAGTCAAAACCGTCCCTGCAGGTGCATTTGATATTCGGATCACAGTCGAATACAAAGATGGCTTTAAGTGGAAATTCCTAAGTGATTATGAATACAGCAAACCGACAGAGCTGTGTTTAGAATCAACTCAAACGTTTACATCGGTTACAGTCAGAGGAGTATCTTGCTAAATCATTCATTAGATGCCAAGCCCCGATAATATTCAGCTTTTTCTTTATTATCGGTTGCTTGGTAGGCTGATGCCAAAGATGAATTCAATGAAAGTATTGCCTCTTTGTTCGACTCTTTATCTTCTTGATATGCATCCCGGGCTTTCTCTAAATATTCTATGGCGATAGGATAATCCCCCATTGCTAGCAGGCACTCTCCTACCGTCTGTTGGCTTTGGGCGATATCCGGGTGGCCGTCAGAATAAATACTTTCCCTTATTTCAAGCCCTTTCTTGTAATAAGTGAGGGCTTTTTCATAATTACCTTCTGCTTCTTCAACCTTACCCAAATTGACATATGGCGAAGCTTGCCTTGGGTTATTGGCATCCATGGTTACTTGAAAGTTTTCAGCAGCTTTCAAGTAATATTTTTTAGCACTCGGATAATCTTTTAAACTAAAGTATGCATTTGCTAAAGATCCAGACAATGCGCCAAAATAATAATGACTTTCTCCCATCAAAGAATCTATGATCACCAATGCCTTTTCATAAATGGGAATTGCTTCCTCTGCCTTTCCCAATCGAATCAAAGTTCTGGCGGTATTTCCCATACTAGCAACGGTCTCCACATGGTAGTCTCCCAAAATTGTCCTTCTCTGCCTAAGGGACTCCTGAACGTACCCGAGTGCTATTGAATCCTCCCCTTTTTTCTGATTCAATGTCCCTAGGTAATTATAGGTATAAGCAATTTCTAAATGAGGTTCTTCAAACAATTGCTTTTTCATATTTAAAGCCTCCATCAAATACTTCTCAGATTCATCTAATTCACCCATGTCTATCAAATTTGCACCGATCATATGAAGACTTGTTGCTAAGTCTAAATTGGGAGGATCAAAATAAGTGAGGTATATATCATAAGCTGCTCTGTAGGAAGAATCAGCCTCGGCATTTCTTCCCAAATCATACAAGGAGTTTCCTTTTTGGTATAATGTGATGGCCATCATTTCTGAATTCCCAAGCCCATTTTCTTTGAGCAACTGAACAGATTGATTCACCAAAACCAGGGAGGTATCTATGTTTCCATAGTAATAATACCCACTTGAAAGCTGAGTCAATCGTTCAGCAGTAATCTCTGGATTTGTATTTGAGAGTGAGCTATTGATTTCATATGCTTTTTCAGCAGCCTCCATTCCTTTATCATATTGACCGAGGTTAAAAAAAATCGGAGAAAGCCTGGCTAGCATATCCGCATACAATTCAGGATTGTCACCTGTGTTTTTCTCCAAATCTTCCAACCCTTTATTAAGTAACTGAACAGCAGTAATGGTATCTGCACCGCCTACATTTGGATCAGCAGCCAAGAACACATCCGACATTAAATCTGTAATCTGGTTTGCCCGTTTGGCCTCTTCTTGAGCTATATTTCTTTGCTCAGCTAATTGAACGGTATAATAGACCCCCATAGCCAAAAGCAAAAGAAACGCCCCTCCAAGTGAGGATAACATTGCTCTATTTCTTCGGAAATACTTTTTGCTTTTGTATGACCATGTGGTCTTTTCAGCAAGAACTGGATAATTATTCAAGAAAGCTTTGATATCTCTAGTCATCTCATCCACAGACCCATAGCGCTCCTCTGGATTGATTTGCATGGCTTTGGAACAGATCATTTCCAAATCATCTGCAAAGGGAACATTTCCAAAGTCTGAGAAAAGAGAAAAAGTTAAGCTTTCTCCTTTCAAAATTGCATCCTTCAGGTTTTGTCGTTCATCAAAAAAGTTGTGAAAAGGATGTTCTCCTGACAACAATTCCTGAAAGATTACTCCCAATGTATACAAATCAGAGTTGGTTCCAACGTTTGTCTTTTGAATTTGTTCAGGTGACGCATAGGCCAATGTAAAACTACCCGATTGATCTTCTCCTTCTTCCATCATCTTAGAAACCCCAAAATCCAACAATTTCACCTGCTCACCTTCATGAACGATGATATTTTGAGGCTTTAAATCAAGATGGGCTATTAAAGATTGGTGTGCATATTTGACAGCTTGGCAAACCTGAAGAAATAAGTCAATCCGATTATTTAAACCTAGCTTCTCTGCATTACTATGTTCGATTAGATTTTTACCAGAGACCCATTCCATCGTAAAATAAGGTCTCTCATCATCTGTAAATCCCCCATCATAAAGTCGAGCAATATGTGGATGATTAAGCTTAGCAAGTATCTGTCTTTCCTTTTGAAAAAATTCGCGAAATGAACTATTCATCACAACTGGCTTCATTAATTTTATTGCCACCGTCTGATCAAATTGCCTGTCTATTCTTTTTGCTTTAAAAACGGACCCCATAGCCCCTTGCCCTACCAAAGATTCTAATTCAAAAGCTCCAATTTTTGAACCTACAAGGTCTTGATCATTTTCCAGAACATTAAATATACTTGGCGCAGAAATATTAAAAATAGGATGAGCTTCCCGATCTGCTTCTAATAATAATGTCAATTGACTATAAAGGTCTGGATCTATCTCTTGAATTTCATTCAATAAAAGTACCTGATCCTCTATGGATAAAGCTGTCAGTTTGTGAAAGGCATTTTCCAATACCTTCCACCCCTCTTTCCTCTTACTCATGGTATTTGCCTAGTTTTTTAACTCTTTGCTTAGCCAAGCCTTTGCTAAACGCCAATCTCTACGGATCGTATCTATAGACAGCCCCATCATTTTGGCAATCTCTTCATGCTTGTATCCTCCAAAAAAATGATACTCAACGACCCGACAATGTCTATTATTAATAAATTTTAGACGGGTTAACGCCTCATTGAGATTAATAACCTCTTCTGGAGTAGTAAAAATAGCCTGGTTAACTGCCCCGTAGGTCAGTTGGATCTGATCTCCTCCTCTTTTTTGTCTCTTTTTCTGCCGAGCATAATCCACTAAAAACCTTCTCATCACAATCGCTGCAATGGCCATAAAATGAGATTTATTCTGAAAACCACTTTCATGATTTTCCAATTTCAAATACGCTTCATGCACCAAAGCAGATGTATCCAAAGTGTCTGAATTGTATTCAAACTTCAACTTTTGTCTCGCCATTTTTGATAACTCATCATAGCAAGTCAAAAATTGAGATTTTAAAATTGAAAAATCGGAAGGTCGAGAACTGATAGTAGCAACTGAACTCATATAAATCAAATAAATAGTTTAAAAGAACAACTCTAAAGTACAATTTGAAACAGTAAAAGCCTAATTCACAAGGAATTGAACCCTTTAAAACCGAAAGTCAAGAAAATTATAGAAATTAAGCAGATAAAACACCTCTATATGAACACTCGATTTTTATTAGTTTTTGCTCTTTGTATATTCCTTTGTTCCAATTCCGCATTTGCTCAGATTTGGACAGATGACCAATTAAAGAAAATTGACCGATCTTGGGAAGAAGTGAATCTAAGTCCCGATCCCGACTTTTTGGAGGCTTTTCTTGCAGAGGATTTCATTTGGGTACACAATCATATGTCAATGGTAGACTCCAAGGAAGATGTAGTCAAGAGAGCAAAAAATGCAGTCAAAAATCCTAATAACAATACTCGGTCCCGCGATTCCAGAGATGTGAAAGTCATCATCGATGGATCAACAGCTATCGTCACAGGAATCACCGTAGTTGACCGGGGTCCAAAACCAACCACCTATCATTTCATGAGAACTTATGTTCTCAAGGGGAACCAATGGCAATTGCTTGCCAATCATACCATGGCAATCCCAGACGAAGAAATATAACCACCAAATAGAACCTTTAATCCTTTATGAAAAAACCTTTACTCCTATTAGGCTTACTTATCCCCATACTGGGATATTCCCAAACTCCAACCCAAAAGCAATTGGAGGAACTAACCACTCAAAGTTGGCATCATGGACTTGACCTCCTTAAAGAGATTGTCTCCATGCCAAATGATGCCACTTTCCCAGAACAGATTGAAGTAAATATTGCTTGGTGTGAAGATCAGTTTTCCAAAAGAAACTGGACATCGGAAAGACTGGATACGGGAGGCATACCTCTCCTTCTTGCGGAGAAAAAAGAACCTAATGCGACTAAAACTGCACTTTTGTATTTCCACATTGATGGACAGGCTGTCGACTTATCCAAATGGAATCAAGAAAGTCCCTATAAACCTGAACTCAAATCTCAAGAAAAAGGTGGGGACTGGAAAAGCATTCCAATGTCCCTTTTGGATGAAGAATATGATCCAGACTGGAGAATTTTTGCAAGATCTTCTTCAGATGACAAAGGACCATTTGCTATGTTTTTGACAGCATGGGATGCCATGATTGGAGCAAATTTATCCCCGGATTATAACATCAAAATCATTTTGGATTTCGAAGAAGAACAAGGCTCTCCCCTCCTACCAGCGGCAGTTTCCAAATATAAAAATGAATTGGCATCAGACATGATGCTAATCATGGATGGGCCACGCCATACTTCAAATCTTCCAACATTGAGCTATGGAGCTCGAGGAATTTCTCAAATGACTTTGACTACTTATGGGCCAAAAACTCCTCAGCATAGCGGACATTATGGAAACTATGCTCCCAATCCAGCATTTCTTTTGGCACAGCTATTAGCAAGTATGAAAGATGAGGAAGGAAGAGTGATCATCCCGGAATTTTATGATGGTATCAATTTGACTCAAGCAGAAAAAGAAATACTAAAATCAGTCCCAGATGATGAAATCGCTATCCAAAATCGATTGGGATTGGGAAGAACGGACAAAGTGGGAAATACCTACCAAGAAAGTATTCAGTATCCTTCGCTGAACATTCGAGGTATGGAATCAGCTTGGGTAGGTTCTGAAGCAAGGACAATAGTACCAGCGACTGCTTTGGCAGAAATCGATATGCGTTTAGTTCCTGAATCTGATCCAGTAAGGCTTTTCGAATTGATCAAAGAGCATATTAAAGAGCAAGGATTTCAAATCCTAGATCATGACCCAAGTGATGAGGAAAGAATGAAGTATCCAAAAATCGTAAAAATGGATTACTCAATTTCTTATCAGGCATTCCGGACACCAATGGATTCTGAAACCGGCGAATGGTTGCGCACAGCTATGAGAAGAGCATTTGATGAAGAACCGATCCAAATTAGAATTTCTGGAGGAAGCATTCCGATCTCACCTTTTGTCGATGCTTTAGGAATACCTGCAGTGACAATCCCAACAGTCAATGCAGACAATAATCAACATAGTCCCAATGAAAATATTCGTTTAGGGAATTATCGAGAAGGAATTAAAACCATTTTAAGCATCTTGACGCAACCCTTAGAACCAAAATCTATAGAAAAAAAGTAAACATCTGAAGGAGGTTCAAATGACCTCCTTTTTACTTTAAATCAAATTAGTTAGAATAGTAAGCTGGTATTTTTTAATTTTAATCAGTTCAGAAAAACCAATTGTTATGAAAAACTACAACAGAGTTTTCACTTTTTTCATATTCATTTTTTTGATTTCAATCTCCAACTCTTTCGCACAGGAAGAAAATGAATATGATCAGATTTTAGGGAAAATATATAGAGAATATCAAAGCTCCCCAAGAGTTTCGGATCTAAATAAAGAAGCTAAAATATTAATGGCGTCCCTCAAATCCAATGGATCATGGGAAGGAATTAATTATAAAGACCAAGCTGGAACACGTTGGCAGCCTGACAAGCATTTAAAGCAATTAGGAATCTTGGTCAAAGCCTATACTAGGACAACCAGTGATTTATATGAATCCTCAGATCTTTATGACAAAATAATTACTGCCATGAACTATTGGGTCAACCTAAACCCAGCTCCAAAATCAAGCAATTGGTGGTGGTTGAGTATAAGTGTTCCTAAAGAAATTGGAAATATGTTGGCTTCAATGCGGTTTGGAAAAAAGAAGGTCCCTCAAGATCTTGAAAAAAAGCTTATCGAATGGATGAATAAGACAGTTTCAATTACCAAATCTCCGGGTAAAGATGGGGCCAACCTCACAGATATGGCTCAACATAGGATAATGCAAGCAGCACTCACCAAAAATGAAGAATTATTATCTCAAACGGTCCATTTGACATCTGAATCCATCAAATTCTCCAATGGAGACGGAATCCAAAAGGATTATTCTTTTCATGCGCATGGTCCCGAATTGTATATCCATGGTTATGGAATGGAATATTTATCGGGCATTCGAAATATTCAAGTCTATGTTCAAGGAACCAGGTTTTCCTATACAACTGAGCAAATGGATTTGATCTCAGATTTTGTAAAAAAAGGGTACCTCCAAGTAATCCGAGGAAAATACCTTGACTACAGTGTCATAGGAAGGGGGATCGCAAGAAATAATGCCAGTCGAACAAATTCTACTTTAATCAAAAACTTGAAAGCGATAGTTCCAGACGGGGACAATCCAGCCTATGAAAATGCCATCAAAAGAATAGATGGTGATGAACCTCCTAATTTTGGAGTAGAGCCCTCAAATACACATTATTGGAGATCGGATTATACCGTACATAATCGGCCGGGATTTATGGCAACAGTAAATATTGCATCAAATAGGAGCATAAGAACGGAATCTGGTAATGGAGAAAATCTTGTAGGACAATTTTTGACAGAGGGGGCTATGTATTTAGCAACAGGAGGAAATGAATACTTCAATATTTTTCCTGTATGGAAATGGTATATGATTCCTGGCACCACTACGCCAGCAGTAAAAAATCTGAAAAAAAGAACCAATTGGGTAGCTGTTAAAGGATTAGCTGACTTTGTAGGTGGAGTTAGTGATGGACTAAATGGTGTCACAACTTTTGCAATGGATGCTTATGAAACCAAAGCTAAAAAAGGCTGGTTTTTCTTTGATGATAAAGTCATTTGCTTAGGCGCTGAGATTTCAGCAAACCGAGATGAACCAATTTATACCACAATCAATCAATCTCTCCAAAAAGGGGATGTTCAATATTCTGAAAATGTAATTTTTGAAAAATTAACTGAACCAGAGCATCATTTCAAACAAGGTATAAAGTGGGCATTTCACGATGAGATCGCCTACTTCTTTCCTCAATCCCAGGACATTTGGTTATCTGCAAAGTCTCAATCTGGTTCTTGGAAAGAAATTAATTCCAATTCCTCAGATAAAGTGATTGAAATGGATGTTTTTTCTCTTTGGATCGATCACGGTAAAAACCCTAAAAATGATAGTTACGAATACATTATCATTCCTGGTATTGAATCTCCAGATGCTATTTCATCTGCTTCTGTTTCATCAATAGAAATTGTAGAAAACTCCTCCGATATTCAGGCTGTTTGGGATAATTCTAACAAGCTTTTGGGAGTAGTATTTTATAAAAAGGGCAAATTGGAATGGGATGGAAATACTATAAGCATAGACCAACCGGGCGTAGTCCTTGCCTGCCAAACAAATGATAATGAATGGACCATAAATTATGCTGATCCTACCCAAAAACTTACTGGATCTGTAAAAGCAGAAATAAAAATTGATTCGAACTCAGAAAGTCTAAATTTCCAATTACCTACAGGAAATATGGCGGGATCTACAGTTTCTGAAAAAGTAAGTTTCTAATTATTCTCCTTTAAAGCTATACAAATACGGAGCTTTGTGAGATCCTCCTGAAAAGAGCTTTTCATGTCTTTCCAAAATCCCCAAACCAAGCATCTTCCTTTGGAAATTGGCTCTGTTTAGGTTTTCTCCCAAGATCGCTTCGTAAACTGTTTGTAATTCTTTCATCGTAAATCTTTCTGGCAACAGATTTACTGAAAGCAGCTTTTGATCCAAATGAGTCCTCAAATGCTCTAAAGCCTTTTCTACAATAAAATTGTGATCAAAAATCAATTCAGGGATTTGATCTATTGCATACCAACCTATTGAATCAGAGAGCATGTCCTTTTTAGGCTCAACTTTTTCATAATCTATCAATGCATAGTAAGCCACTGAAATAAATCGATCCAACATCCAGTAATCATCCGGAACATCTTGATTTCTGGCTTTAAAAATCTTCTTCATGACCTCTGGCTTCACTCGCTCCATAGATCCAAAAGTGTGAAACTGCTCTAAATAAACTTCGTCCAATCCAGTTCTTTCTCTAAGCCCTCTTTGTACTGCATTATCCAAAGCCTCATCTATTTTCACAAAACCACCTGGCAACGCAAACCAACCAGTATTATGGTATTCCATCAACAAGATCTTGAGTTGATCTCCCGAAAATCCAAATACAACTGAATCATAAGCAATGTGGGGAAGAAAGTCTTTTGGGTCTGGCTTGTTCATGGGCTTTTTCTAATAAATAATCTAGGATTTCAATCGAATTGCTAGTACTATTGTCTCTATTCGAAACAATAATCCCAATCTATGAAATCATATCTAGTTTTCTTTCTAATTATGGTGATTTTACAAGCAAGTTCAATAGAAACTTCTGCTCAGATCAATAACTCCTTTGATGTCCAAACGAAAATCAAAAATGGAACGATTGAAGGAATGTATGACACCAAAACCGGAGTACAAAAATATCTAGGTATTCCATTTGCGCAACCGCCTGTAGGTGATTTAAGATGGAAAGCTCCACTTCCGGCAAAAAATTGGTCTGGAATCAAAGAGACAAAGCACTTTGGTCCTCGTGCGATGCAAGCTCCTGTTTTCGGGGATATGAATTTCCGTTCCGATGGAATCAGTGAGGATTGTCTGTACCTCAATGTCTGGACTCCTGTGAAAAGGAACACTAAAGACCTACCAGTTCTAGTCTACTTCTATGGTGGTGGATATGTCGCTGGAGATGGTTCAGAACCTCGATATGATGGTGAAAGTATGGCCCAAAAAGGTATCGTAGTAGTAACAGTGAATTACAGATTGGGAATTTTTGGATTCTATTCACATCCTGAATTAAGTGCAGAAAGCAACTACAAAGGATCTGGAAATTACGGTTTGCTGGACCAAAACATGGCATTGCAATGGGTGAAAGAAAACATTGCTGCATTTGGTGGAGATCCTAAAAAAGTAACCATAGCAGGAGAATCTGCAGGTTCGATTTCTGTCAGCTATCAGATGGCTTCTCCCCTTTCCAGAGATCTGATAGCAGGAGCAATTGGAGAAAGTGGTGCAGGAATCAACCCTACCTTGGCTCCTATGCCATTGAACGAAGCTGAAGTAGTGGGGAAAGAGTTTGCCGAAAATGCTGGCATCAATTCCTTGGCAGAATTAAGAGCAATGTCCACTAAAGAAATCTATGAAATCTACAATGAATCCGGCAGATTTGGGTTTCCCGTTACTATTGATGGGTATTTCCTTCCAAAAACATTGCCCGAGATTTTTGAAGCAAAAGAGCAGGCCCAAGTCCCATTGATGGCTGGATGGAACTCCGCTGAGATTCCTGGAATGGCTTTTATGCAGGGAAAACCTTATACCAAAGAGGCATTTATAGAAAAGGTCAAAGAAACCTATCCGGAGCAGTGGGAAGAAGTATTGGCTTTACATCCTCATCAATCTCCTGAAGAAGTAGAATGGGCAGCGACGAATTTAGCAGCTGATAGATTTATCGCATATTCTACCTGGAAGTGGTTGGATTTGCAGGCAAAAAATTCAGATCAACCTGTTTATCGCTATTTGTATAGCAAACTCAGACCTGAGTTGAAAAATCAAGATCTGATTCCTGGACTGGCGGGAGGAACAATGGAGAGAAATGGTCAAGAGGCTCCAAAGGCTTTGGGAGCTCCCCATGCTTGCGAAATAGAATATGCAATGGGCAACCTACCTTTGGTGCATGAGTATGCTTGGACAGCGGATGACTATGCAGTATCCAAACAATTCCAAAATTACTTTGCAAACTTTATCAAAACAGGCAATCCAAATGGAGAAGGTTTAGTAAATTGGAACCCTGTAAAAGGAAATGATCCCCACCCACCCTATTTGGTCATCGATGTGGTGAGTGAAGAAAAGAAATCAGAAGTAGAGCCGAGATATCAATTTCACGACCTATACTTCAATAAAAAATAAACCAGCTACCCGATTCATTTATAGGGTACGGGCCATCCAGAAATGGGTGGCCTTTCTTTTTTTCAAGGTTAAAATTGAAAAATTCTTTTCGAAACTTATAGAACTAAACAACTGACTAAAAGACCATTTGAAGAATATTAGCTAAACAAAACGTCCACATTCGTATATTCAGTCTTCCACAAACCAGCAACCTTTACTAAGATGAAAAAGTCTCTACTCCTATTAATCTTTTCTGTTCTTTTCTTCGCAGCTTCCTATGCTCAAGACCAGTACATTTTCCCTTTTGGAAGTGGCCCCAATAAGTTGTTTATCAATGAAATCATCAAGCTAACGGGCAAAGAAAAACCTAAGATTTGTTTCTTGCCAACAGCCTCAGGCGATAGTGAAAGAAACATCATTCGCTGGTATGAACTGGTTTCTGATCTATCGGTAGAACCTTCTGTTCAACGAGTTTGGATTAGTTCTTACAATCAAAAGCAGACATTCGAAGAGGTGCTATTGAATGTGGATGCAATTGTAGTAGGAGGAGGAAACACACTAAATATGATGGCAATTTGGAAAGCCCAGGGAATCGATGTGGTACTAAAAAAAGCCTTAGAAAAGGGAATTGTTTTGGCCGGAGGAAGTGCCGGATCTCTTTGTTGGTTTGAAAATGGAACCACAGATTCTCGTCCAATTGAACTGAGTGTGGTGGAAGGGTTGGGTTTTCTACCCTATAGCCATAGCCCACATTATGATGCGGAAGAGTATCGAAGACCTCTATATGAGAAAAACATCGCCAATGGCATTTTCAAAGCCGGCTATGCCATGGACAATAATGCAGGAATCATTTTCAAAAATGGAAAGCCTTTCAAAGTAGTTTCCATTGACGAAAATCATAACAGTTACTTCGTTTCTATCAAAGATGGCAAAGTTGTAGAGGAGAAATTGGAAGCTGTTATTTTGAGGTAGGTTTTGTATGGAATAGCCCCTGAATTCCCAAATTAATAATTTTCGGAATTCAAAATTTCACTTTTTGAATAATTTGATTTTAATGCCTATGAATGAAATAGAATTAATATATGCGGAATTGATTTTCAGTTTATTAAAATCAAAATGGGTTTATAATGAGCAAATATTGATAGATGATATCAAATCAAAGGCAAAAATAGATGGAACCCCAAATATCCAGGAAATGAAGCACCTAATTTCATTTAAGCAGGAAATGAATATTGTTAAAAGAAATGTTTTTGGATCTAAAACTCATGTTTCATTGCAATGGAAGCATTGAAATTCTCATCTTTTAATCAAGCCAAAACACACTTTGATATTATAAACAATAAAAAATCAAAGATGATTGATCTAGAAATTAAAAGAGCGGAGAACGATATTTGGTGGGGAACTTGGGGAAAACTAGTCTCTATAATTGGTACATTTTTAGGAATAATACTTGGTGCAATTGCAAATCAATATAATTGGTTTGGGCTATTTTAAACACAAAGTGACTTTGGTTAATAAATAAACCAATATATTATTCTATATTTTTTCATATTATTTTTGAATAAAAAGGTTTTTGATGTCACAAATCTGAACCCCTCTTCAATTTTCAAATATCCCTATTCCCTGCAAAAACCATCTTGAGGGTTCCGTAGTCATACTTGTTTTGAAAGTGCTCACGAAGCTCCTTTATAGTCTTAAACTTCTCCAAGCTTGCCATAATCTCTATGATCACTTCCTGAGGCAAGCAATCCTCCAATTCAAATCTTCCTGCAGCAATTGCTTCTGCCATATGGCTTTTGATCGTAGAAGGTGCCAGTCCTCTTTCCATGGCAATTGCCTCAATATTTTTACCGGATTCGAAGAGTTGGAAGGTCACTTCTTGAGAATCTCCTTTTTGTCTTTTAGGTGATGCAGCTCCCTTTTTTCGCTTGCCGGTTTTGGATTTAATAGCCTTGAGTTTTTCTTCAGAAATCTCTTTTGCACGCAAGAAAAACTGCTTTCGTAGATCCTGAATTGCCTGCTCCACATTTTGCATTTTCCCAGGAACTTCTCCATTGCTGACAGCATTGACGATGTTTCTTATTTTACTGATATCCAAATACTTTCGCAATATCAACTCTTCAATAGCTTCCAATTCTTCTTGAATCTTTTGAGTCTTGGTAAAACTGGAAACCATCGTCAATTGAAGTGCTATTTCCTGCAATCGGTTGGCTAAGAAATTCCGGTAGTACTCCCCTCCTTTATCCAATCTTTCATTGAGTTTTTCAAAGTCCCCCTCATGCAATAAATACAACAATTGTCTGCTAAACTTCTGAGTTACCTCCGATTCTCCTCGAAATTTCTCCAACATCTTCGGCATCGTAGCCTGCATATCCTCATCTTCAAATTCCATGGTTCCATGCTGGTCCTTGGTATGCTGACTGAGTTCACGGATAATCGGCGTAAAGTTAAACGTCAATTCCAGCAACTGATGAAGGTATCTTTTCTGATGAATCTGAAGCAATTCTCCCAGCTTTTGATGGGCTTTAGAACCAGAAGAAAACTCAACAACCTGCTGATCGGAATGCACCAAATTGGATTGTATTCTACTTCTCAGGAATAGCCCATCCAAACTTCTCAATCTACTCAATGCCACATACACCTGTCCCGGAGCAAAAGCTTTCCCCACATCAATGATTGCCTTATCAAATGTCAAACCCTGGCTTTTGTGAACAGTTACCGCCCAGGCGAGTTTGACAGGGAAATGAGAATAGGTTCCCACCACTTCTTCATCCAATTCCTTCGTATCTGGATTCAATACATACTTTTTGTTTTCCCAGGTTTCCTTTCTCAGCACATACTCTCTATCCTCATCCTTCATGATAACAGTGACTGAGTCTTTGGACAATTCAGTGACAGTGGCCAGTTTTCCATTGAAATAAGATGCCATTCCGGAGCTGTCATTTTTGACAAACATGATCTGAGCACCTTCTCTTAGTTCCAATGTTTCAGGCAATGGATAAAGCGATTCTGGAAAATCTCCTTCCACCTCAGCTCGATAAAAGAAAGTCTTACTTTCCAAGGCATCCAACTCACTTTGATTGATTTGATCTGCTTTATAATTATGGGTGGTAATCGTGATGCAGTCTTTTTCAGCCTGAATCTCAGCGGCACTTTTATAATGTCTATTCAAAAGGCGGACATCCTCATCTGTCAGTTGATTATCCCTCAAGTGATTGAGCAAATCAATAAACACATGATCCTGCTGACGGAAAATCTTGTCCAACTCCAGATAGACCAAACCTGAATTCTGAAGAGCTTTCGCCTCAAAGAAATGAATGCTGTTATAAAAACGATTTAAAACTCCCCATTCTTGGTCTCTCACAATCGGAGGCAACTGATACAAATCGCCAATCAGAAGAACCTGAACCCCTCCAAATGGCTCATTGAAATTACCTTTAACACTCTTCAAGCGATAATCAATCGCATCCAGTACATCGGCTCTCAGCATACTGACCTCATCAATCACCAACAAATCAATGGCTCTGAGTACTGATTTCCTCACTTTATTGAGCGGATGTTTTCTTCCCAAAGTATGCTGGGTAAAGAATCCATATTGATCGGTATAATTGCCTTCTGGCTCACGAACAGGCAGAAAACTACCCAAAGGCAATAAGAACTGAGAATGAATTGTCACACCTCTTGCATGCAAAGCAGCTATACCTGTTGGAGCCACCACCACATAATTTTTATGAGTTTCCTTGGCTAGATTTCTCAGAAAAGTCGTCTTCCCCGTTCCTGCTTTCCCTGTCAAAAAAATCGGAGCTGAGGTACTATTTACAAATTGAGCTGCAAGCTTGAGTTTGTCGGTGGTAATGTCGGTCATTTGGTAATCTTTGAAAAAATCCGTCTGGATTAAAGAACAAAACTAAAAGGAATAAACCTTGAAGCCATTAATCTCACAATTTTAAATAGTGTTGAATTATTCCAGCAATGAATCTATATAAGATAATAATAGTCCTATGGCTTTAACTAAAATCAATTAAATAATTAGGTTGAAGCCGGGTCAAAAAGTTTTTTTGTGATCCACTAGGTAAAGCAGGTGGCTTTCCAATCTATTTTGTCCAATATTATATCTCTCTTCTTCTATCTCGAATCCTTAATCTCTTTTTTCCTAGTCCCCTTTTTTAAAATCCTTCCCTCGCCCTGATAGTAATTTTACAACCCCACCAGGAGTGATATCCATTAAGCCGGTTTTGGTAGTTTCCCAGATGAAATTGAATGGCCCTCGGTATTGATTTCTGGTTGAGTGAAACCTCGCTATTCGGTGGTTATTCTTTCCAGGAATATTGTCAGAGCGAATGGCAATATTGGCTAAAAATGAAGCAGTCCCATGTTTCTGTCCTCTTAATTGCCCTGGTTTTCTAATTTCAAGTTTCAGGTCTTCATAGTCAAATTCCACAGTGGAATAAGCTGAGTTTTCTCTAGAATCCATATTCAATCTTAACCTTCTCATAGTACCTGACTCAATGGAGATGTTCGCCAAAGGAAGTAATATTGGGTTCAGCTCTGATAGATTTATTCTGGATACATCCAAATCCAATGAAAAGTATTCTTGATTATAAGGAACAATAAAATGTGCTGAAACTGGAGAAATACCCATAAAATCAGCCTTTACATCCATAGTCAAATGATTCTGTTTTTGGAGAGAATCGATCGTGATTAGGCCTGCCACTTTTGCATTCAATTGATCAAAAAGAATTTCACCTCCAACTTGGTTACCTTCTGGAATTTCTATGTAGGTAAACTTTGAATTTCTTATCTCCAGGCTATCTATATCCAAAGGAAAAGGAATTCGCGAAAGCATCCCAGCAAACATAGGTTTTTGCTCATCATCGCCTCTGACCTTATTTTTATTTCTCAGGTCCACCATCACTAGGCTATCGATCAACATCTTATGAGAAATCACCGACCAGTTTCCATATACATCACTGGTTGTATCTAGTTGATCAAACCTGACTTCTTTGATCCCTATTTCAAATAAATCTGCCTGGTAGTCCAACTGATGGGAATAGTCCAGTATTTCATCGTCAAACTTCAAAGAAATATCATGAAGGGACAAGTAGGATTCTGAATAATTAAAGTCAACTTCACCTACCTTAAACTCCTGTTTATCTGATAATCGAATCCTCAAATTCTTGACGCCAGTTCTGATTTTATCCAATTGAAAAGGAACCATATTGGTAACCAAAACGGAGTCAGTTTCGATTCCTTCTGCATAAATGGTCAAATCGGTAAAACTTCCAAAGCGCCTCAAACTATCACCTTTCATCAGAAGTTCTGCATTTCCCCCTTCGACAACAAAGTTTCTTATAATTCCTCTCCTGATAATATCTCCAAACACATCTTGAAATGCTTTTGAACTCTGTTTGACATTGGTCAAGCTATCTTTTCGTATTAATCTAAAGGAGGGATTTTCCAGTCTTAGTTCTCCGATTTCAATATCCTTTTTAAAAATATATTCCAGCAATTTCACATTGCTCATTTTCATCCGGTCCATGGACCCCTCCAATTCAAAAGGCAAATTATCCTGAAGAGGAACCAATAAAATATGATTTAAATCTACTTTACCCAGCAATAATTTGACATCCACACTCTCAAACACCAAGTCATAGTTTCTAGATTCTCTGGTATTTAAAGAGTTTTTGATTTTATAAGCAATCCAGTATTCAGCACCGAAAAAAAGCAGGGCAAAAACTCCGATTAAGAAAATGGAAATAAAAAAGATTTTTTTCATAGATACAGGATAGAAAGATAATGATATCTCCAAACATCACGGTCTTCCAATCCCGCCAATTCCCACATATTGAAAAACTTTCAATTCAAAAACCCCAGATTCTTAACCGATTGCATAGAATTACTTGGCTATTCAAATAATCATACCAAAATTGTCTTAAAGAAGATTCCTATCTTCCGATTGAAAATGAATCTCAACCTTTCAACATTTTAGAATTCAAACCATGAAATACCCTGCAATTTTTGCCTTATCCTTATTTGCACTTACTTCTTGCCAAAAAGGCTCCAGCACCGAAGAAACAGCTGATTCTACCCCAGTAGAATGGATTCAGTTGTTCAATGGAAAAGACATGGACGATTGGAAAATCAAAATTAGAACCCATGAATTGGGAGATAATTATGCCAATACTTTTCGAGTGGAAGACGGAATGATGCAAGTCCGATACGATGGGTATGAGGCATTTGATCAACAGTATGGGCATATTTTTTACAAAGACCCCTTTTCTTATTACTTACTACAGGTAGAATATAGATTCACTGGAGAGCAAGCTCCAGAAGGTGAAGGATGGGCTTGGAGAAATAGTGGAGCCATGCTTCATTCCCAAGATCCGAAAACCATGTTGAAGGATCAAAACTTCCCGATTTCTGTTGAAGCACAATTCTTAGGAGGAAATGGTACTGATAAAAGATCAACTTGTAATCTTTGCACCCCAGGAACCAATGTGGTCTTAGCTGACACCCTATTTACTCCTCATTGCATCAATTCCAGCTCTGAAACTTACCATGGAGATCAGTGGGTTCAGGCGAATTTCATTGTTTTAGGAGACGAAGTGATTCATCATTTGGTAGGTACTGATACTGTTTTCAGTTACAACCAACCTCAAATCGGAGGAGGAAGCGTGGACCCTTATGATGAAAAAGTAAAAATTGACGGAAAACTTTTGGATTCAGGATACATTTCCTTGCAAAGTGAATCCCATCCAGTTGATTTTAGAAAAGTGGCTTTGATCGATCTGAGCCCATACAAAAATGATCCAGCTAAAATGAAAGAAATCGTAGATGAAGCTTTTGCAACTACAGTGATGAAATAATCTCTTCAATCCAAAAAGAATGGGACGGTGAATAATCATCGTCCCATTTTTATTTTCATCTAAAAGATAATTTCCATTAACCTCTCAAAGTGATTGGAACTGGTTTGTTTGTTTTCCAGCTTCCTCCTGTAAAATCAGGTACATCAATCGAGTTAGCTCTGTTAGCAACAGACCACTCACTCAATGGTGAAATACAGCTCCAAAGTGCTGCATCATACACATCCTGATCCAAAGGCAAACCATTTCTCAAGCAGTCGATCAATCTCCAATCCATCATGAAGTCCATTCCTCCATGACCTCCCACTTGCTTGGCCAATTCACCTACTTTCAAGACGATTTCAGGAGTATATTTCTTTTCAAGCTCCTTCATTTCTTCCTCTTTCAGCCATCCATGACCTTTTGCAACACCCGGCTTTGGATATTTCTGAGCATATCCTTCCGTTCCACTCACTACGTGAAGACGACTATAAGGTCTTGGTGAGGTCACGTCATGCTGAATCATGATTGATTTACCATTCTTGGTTTTCACCATGGTAGTGTTCATATTTCCTCTAAAGCTCTTAGCAGCGAACTGACCAAAGAAATTATCAGTTTCAGCTAATTTTTGAGCTTCTTTCTTCATTTGAAAATCATTAGAGCTCAAAGAAGATAAATAATCCATCTGATCACCACGGTTGATATTCAAAATCTGGCAAATCGGTCCTAAACCATGAGTCGGGTAAAGATTACCATCACGATAGTTCTCTTTCAATCTCCACATTCCTTGATAGCCTTCTTTGTTGAAATTAAGGGCTAACAAATCGTGAATATATGCTCCTTCTGCATGAAGTACTTCTCCGAAATAACCCTCACGAGCCATTTTCAAAGTCATCAATTCAAAGAAGTCATAGCAACAGTTTTCTAACTGCATACAATGCTTTTTAGTACGCTCTGAAGTCTCAACCAATTGCCAGCACTCATCCAAAGTTCTAGCAGCAGGAACTTCAACAGCAGCGTGCTTTCCAGCTTCCATGGCATAAACAGCCATCGGAGTATGCCATTCCCAAGGCGTAGCGATATAGATCAAGTCCAAATCCTCTCTATCGCACATTTCTTTCCATGCATAAACACTTCCTGAATAACCAACTGGTCTATGGTCAGTGTCTTTTGCTAGTAATTCCTTTTGCTTTTCTACTCTTTCAGGAAGAAGGTCGCACAATGCTTTGATTTCTACTCCCTCAACTTTACTTAGGCGGTTTACAGCACCGGGACCTCGCATTCCCAATCCAACAATACCTACTCTTACTGTATCCAATTTTGGCGCTGCAAAACCAGACATATTAAAATGTTGTACTCTGGAGGCTCCATATTTTGCCTCTAATGGTAAAATATTTGACTCGCTGGCAGTCGCCGCTCCAGCTCCAAAAATCCCAAGTCCAAGGAGACCTGTTGATTTCAAAAACTCTCTTCTGGGGTTATTCTTCATTTGTAAATATTGTTCAATTTCGAACCCCTAGTTTACCAAAATTTTTAAAGAAGAAAGGCATAAATTAGATAATTTGCTCAAAAAAAAACCGGAAGCATTACTTCCGGCTTTTCCCAAACTATTACGCATTATTCTATTTTGTATGCGGTTTTGGGCATGTATTGAACCCAACCAATGTGTAAAGCGGGCAGAACCCCACCAATGTGGTCAATGTAAATATTCCAGCTACAACCATCCCGATGATACCGATGGTACCTGTCAATGTTCCGGAAAAGTAAAGTGCTACAAGGACAGCGGCGATGATTAAACGAATCAACCTATCTGTATTTCCCATGTTCTTTTTCATGATTTCTGCGTCTTAGTTTTAGAAAGGACTGTTTGATTAATATGAACTAAAACTAAGCACATCAGATGGAAACATCCATGACATAAGTCACATAACAGACTGATTTTCAATCAGCCAAAAAATATTGCTTCATTACGTTTTCAGCTTTCAAACCTTGAGGGCTGAAATCAGGATCTCTGTGTTTGCCTTCAGGATACCATTTCCAAAAATATGCGCCGGCCATCCAGGTTTTGTCCCAAACACTCTCAAAAAATGACTCATAACATAAGGCCTGAATCTCCTCAGAAATCTGAGCTTCTCCCCTTTCATTTGGCCAAACCCAAGGTTCTTTTGCCGCATCATGCGTATTGCAATAGCCAATTTCAGTGAATATGACTGGCTTTTGAAATTTCTTAACCACAGATTCAATATCCTTCAAATGAGCTTTCCAAGCCTGATTCATATGATTCAGGGTTGGCACTTCTTTATCAGACAAAGGAAAATAAGCCTGAATACCAATGAAGTCCAATGCATCCCAAAACTGGATATGCTCAAACTCGGTAAAATTGGCAGCATAGACGATTTTACCCTTGTAAACCTGTCTTACTGCTGCAATTATTTTTCTCCAGTCCTCTTCACGACCTGAAGACTTTTCCAATTCTGTCCCTATGCACAAATAAGGAATAGAAATTCTTTCGGCGAGCGTGGCATAATCAAGAATGAAGGTTTCATAATTTTCAAACCATTGATCCCAGTCTTCCTCAGATTTCATTTCAATTTCTCCTGGCCAACTTCCTCTCACCCATAGGTGAGGCTTCAGCATATTGGAAATTTGATGCGATTCAGCAGAATCTAGTGTCACTTGGATACCCGTTCCAGATTCTCCCCACCATTGTCGATCTCCCTCTACTTGCCATCGGATCCCAGGGCTGTCTGTCCCCTCCTGCCAGCCAAACGGAGTTTGGGAAATCGCATTGGCTCCAGTAGCTTTCAAGGTTGCGAACTCCCCTCCTGATAGAGGCTTCCTACTTCCCACCCAACAAACGCCCTTGAGTTTTTGAGACCAAACAGGCATTTCCCCTTCGGGAAAAAACCAGATGAATCCCATGATCAAAAAAATAAGACCAACAGAGCTGAATAAATAAGTAAAATGAGATTTCCTCAAGGTCATTCGGGTATTTAAATAACATCAAAGACCTTGGCTCACAACCCTTTTAAAAACCTATTCTTCTAGTGGTTTCACTTGGATGTTATCCAAATTGATCTCTGACAACAATTCCAATTTACCGTTTTCAAAGAGTTCTTGCATACTTTCAACAGGAGTATTTTTATCTTCTGGCTTGAGATTCAGATAATTTTGGAACCTAATCCCTCCAACTTTCTGAACTTTGCTCACTTCTCGCATTCTAACGCCACCACCATCGGTATGGTAACTATAGGCCATGAAATCAACAAAATGATCATCAGAACCTATCCAGTATAAAAATTCATCATCAAAATCATCTCCTCCCCCTTCTTGGTGAAACGTCACTTTGATCATTTCATAATTTTCACCATTGATTTCAGTAGTACCCAGATGAGACTTTATTGCTGCAGCGTCATTCAGTCCATAGGGTAAAAATGCAAAATAGGCCACCGAATTAACTGAGCGTGAAAATGCGCCAATCCTTTCTTCTGTCAGTGTATCGATCTTTATGTCATTGACAGTTCGGACAAATCCTTCATTATTTAATACATCTTTTACATTTCCAGTAGAGTCAGAAAACTCCCGGATGTATTCAAAACCTGAAGCTGATTTATAAATCGAATAATGTATATTCCTGAAGTCGAATTCAATTTTAGAGTTCTTGTATGCTTCTCCTCCATGTGCTTGGATGGCCAAATCAACAATTTTTTCAGCCTCAGATTTACTTTCACAAGAAATCAAATAAAAACTTAAAACAACTAGTATCAAATATCTCATTATCAATTATTTATTTTATTTCAATTGGAAATCAGAATAACTATAAACTGCTCTAAGATACAATTTGTTTCCATTCTCATCTACACGGTAACTTTCTCTTTGACCGTAAAATATAAAAGGCAAAATTTGGCTAAAACTCAAATTCTCTATCTGGCTTCTATGATCTTTTAACTGAACTTCATTTCCTGCCATCAGATTAGAATTTGGATCAAAATAATACCACCAAACATCTTGATCAGGTCCATATTCTACTTGAATTGATTTGACAGTTTTAGAAAAAACCTCTTTCTCTCCTTCATAAATCAGCTTAGCTCCTTCATCTTGAAGTAACTTCCAAGGTTGAGCTACCACATAATATGCCGCATCAAACTCCTTCTTTTTGGCTTCCAGAAAATCAACATTCTGAACAGAGTTTCTTCCCAAAGAATAAAAGGTTTTCTCTCCATCAAATTCAATCACATGGCTTAGGCTATCCTTTTCCCAAGTGATTTTCCCAGTGAGTTGAGGCTTTAATTGAAATTGAATCATTTGGTCCGTTTCTGACTCAACTTCTCCGTTTTCATCAAGCAATTGAGTCCACTTTCTAAATTGGATTTCATTCAGATCTTCGAAAGCTTTCTCCCCGCCATGGGCTTCAATGGATTTTTCCAAAAGATCTATTGCCTCTCTTTCCTCCTTGGGTTTACAAGAGAACGCGGTGATAAATAGAATGATGAAATACGAGGTGATTCTCATTTAGAAACTGATTTTTTCAGAAAATTAAATGTTTGAGGCCGATAATCCCACAGCAATCCAATAAGGACAATGCAATATTCCATTGTCAAGAAAATTGGATGTTCAAAATTAGTTTGATTTCCATAGGCTTGGTAAGAAAATATTGCTGAAAAACTCCATAATAGGAAAGTTACTCGTCCGGTAATCACACTCAAACCCAATCCTGGGATCAAGTACCAAGGATGAACAATCGGCTGGATCAATAAGTAAAGCAAATAAATCCCAATCCATAAATCAGTCAATTTGAACAAGGATTGTGGCTTAGATTTCCATGACATATACCAAACTCCAATGACTAAGACTATTGCCAATAGTTTGGTCAAATAACCAATCGTATTGTAACCTTCGATCCAATATCCTACTTCTCTCAGTAGGTAGTAAACCGAGGCATTGAATTCGAATTTTCCCTGATAAAGTTTCAAACTTTCAAAAAAATTTACCCACGCATCATCCCAAACCAATGGAACAAAAGCTACAATCAATGCCAATAAAGTACCGATCCAGAAAAAGGGGCTTGCCTTGATTTTTCGAAAGAAAAACCAAGCAGGAAATAGAATCAAGGGCAATAATTTCATTCCGATTGCCATTCCCCAACTGATTCCTGAGATAAACTTTTTGTTTTTGGAATAGGCAATCAAAGAAAACAAAAGGAAAAAAAGCACTACCCCCTCAAAATGGAGATTTCCAGTGATTTCAAGTATCACAAATGGATTGAGCCAGTATAAGACTAAATGACGAATGGGTACTTCAAATCGCCTCATTAGCTTCAATAGGGAAAAGAAAGTCAATACGTCAAAGAGGATCAAAATCGATCTCAAAGTGTAATATCCATTCCAAACAAAACCATTCATTGCTTTGGCTGAAACCCAAAAAATGAGCTGATTGAGAGGTGGATAAACTGAGAAATAACCTGGAGAATTCATCACCTCAAAAAGCTGAGTTTGTAAAGCGGTGACGTCCCCCTTTTCCTCAACCCATTCTGATGGTTTTAGCTTATAGGGGTCTTCACCCAATCTCACTAATTCTCCATCCCACAAAAATCTCACGTAATCCTCTGACAAATTGGGAACAGCCAACATCAACAAAAGCCTCAAACCCAATCCTGCCAATAAGATTTTCTTCCAGGAATTATCCGATTTTGAATAGGAAAAATAGATGGCTAGCATCCCAGCAAAAGCCAGTGTAAAAGAGATAAAAAGAGATAAAAATTGCTCTCTAAATACCTGGTACCCTATCCAATAGATCCCAAGAATTAAAGCTATAATTCCAACTGGTTTACCAGCTTTTATCAACCAGGAATTCAAAGTCCTAGGTCCTTTCTTAGAGGTTCAAATACCTTTTCATTTTTGTTCCAATAATCTGACAATTCCAGTTTTCTTCGAACAGCCTTTGTCACTTCCTGGTCTCCATTGGCCTTGGTTTGGATCTCCTCCCAGGATAAAATTTCATAGGGAAAAAAGCTCTTGTACTGGATTTTAAGAGTCCTTTTCAAGCTTGGATAATCGACTACCAATTCAGAGCTATTATTCCCAATATCTTCTTTTGAGATTTTCGCTCGGTAATCATTCATTTCCACATGTGCAAAGCGTTGATATACCAAACTCGGAATCAATCGTGCATCTCCTTCAGGAATCAATTCTGGATTGATTCGAATCAAATTAAAGAGCTCATCCTCAGCTTGTGCTTCAATGTTTAGTTCCTGATCACCTTCGGATTCGAAATAAGAAAAAGACTGAATCTGATACTTTGAGTTCTTCCAGTTCATCTGGGTAAAAGCTTGACCACACCATTCGGTCACAGTAGAAACCAGTTTATAAGAATTGACCTCATCATTGACCGGTGTAAAAACAGATAACATCGTATGATAAGGATATATCCCAGTTACAAACTCACGGGTCATATTCAATTTTAGAACTTTTCTGGCATCGGCTCCTACTCCTGAAGGATCATCGAGTTTCACCTGCTTTCTTCTCGAAAAATCTTCTGTCACAAAGATCATTACAGCATTCCCTTCCCTTACTTCCCCATAGCGGCTTTGCTGTAGGTCAAAGACATTGATTTCTGCTTTTCCTTGAAACCAATAAGAAGAAAATTGATCCAAATCCACTCCATCCCTGCTTTTTGGAGTACAAGAGGCTATCAAAAACATGAAACTTGAGATAATAAGGTAGGAAAGCCTTTTCATAGGGAGATTGTTAGAAAATCGAGACTAAGGACGACAAATTTACCAATACTTGAAAATCGTCAAAATGATCTTATATCCAGCACCAAAAACACCTTTGACTGTTCCACTGACTTTGGACACACCGATGCGTTTTCTATAATTTACTGGGACTTCCAGGTATTTCATACCTGCTTGATGAGCTTTGATCTGCATTTCGATTGTCCAGCCATAATTTTGATCTACCATATTCAGGCTCAACAGTTTTGGCCAATCAATCGCTCTAAAAGGACCTAAATCAGAAAACTTGGCACCTTGTATGTATTTCATCATCGTGGTTGCCAACCAATTTCCAAAAACCTGAGGGACAGTCATGGACCCACTTTCTCTTTCTCCCAAAGCCCTGGAACCAATCACCATATCGGCTTTTCCTTCCAGAATAGGCTGAACCAAATCAGTCAATTCCTCTGGATAATCACTGTAATCCCCATCCAAGAAGACAACAATATCTGGATGTACCTCTTGATTTTTGATCCAATCCATTGCTGTCAAACAGGCCTTCCCATACCCTTTTTGTCCTTCAAACACCACTACTGCTCCTGCCTTTTCGGCAACCGCAGCTGTTTGATCGGTGGAATTATTGTTAGCCACTACTACATGCCTAACAAATTTGGGAATATCATGAATGACTTTTGGAATGGATTTCTCCTCATTGAATGCAGGAATAATGACGTCAATGATGGCTTGGGACATATTATCGGCCTAATGCGTAGGAATTAAATGAAGTGATAAATACAAGGGTGTAGCCAAATGCGAGCATCAGGTGGAAGGGTAAGAATAGATAGTTATGATGCAAAATCGCCAACACAACCATCGCTATAAATACAAGGGCCAAGAGACCTTCAAACCAAGTGGTTACAGGCATTTTAAATGTGAGATACAAATTGTTTTTCAGTTTGCTTTTCCCTCCTTCCAGATTGAATTTGGGAGTTCTGATAAAAGGTGATTTTTTACCTGTTAGCCCTTCCCATACAGCCTGGGCATTGTGGAGCCCCAGCCCCATGGAAACCGATAAGAAAATTGGTAATAGTACTATGGCTTCAAGCAAACTTTTGGATTTCTTTTCCTCTCGATAAACATAAGAAAACAGGTAAACCAAGGCAATGATGGCAAATCCAATCAAGAATATCCCCGCTATTTTCAGGCTTTCCCTTGGCAAGAGACCTTGATCTCCCATCCACCAAACACCCAAACTAGACAAGCTTACCAAAAGTACCGCAATAAATATGGTGCTATTGAATAGATGTGCCATTGCATGAAACTTCACTACGAAAGGGTGTTTTTCTCGAAGGACATTTCCGGCATGCTTGGCAGCGCATTCAGCTCCTCCTTTCGTCCATCGAAATTGCTGAGATTTGATCGCAGACATCACAGGTGGTAATTCGGCAGGAGATTCGATTTCAGGTCTATAAACGAATTCCCAGCCTTTTCTTTGCGCCCTATAGCTCAGGTCCAAGTCTTCAGTCAATGTGTCATCATGCCAGTTCCCTGCATCCAGAATACATTTTTTCCTCCAAACTCCTCCAGTCCCATTGAAATTGATGAATGCTCCCTGATGATTTCTTCCAGTTTGTTCGATCAAGAAATGAGCATCCAATGCAAATGCCTGAAGCCTCGTCAATAAGGAATATTTTTCATTCAAATGAGTCCATCTTGACTGGACCATACCGATATTATCACTTGAAAAATAAGGCAAAGTATGAAGTAGAAACTCAGGCTCCGGAATAAAATCCGCATCAAAAATTGCTATAAAATCTCCCGATGCTTTTTCTAAACCTTCACGCAAAGCCCCAGCTTTAAAACCCTGTCTATCAAACCTATGAATGTATTGAAAGTTGATATTTGGGAACTCTTTAATCTTTTCCTGAATGATCTGAACAGTTTCATCGGTACTGTCATCTAAAATCTGGATTTCCAGTTTATCAGTTGGATAATTCAATTTGGCTACAGACTCAATCAACCTCTCCACAACAAACAATTCATTGAAAATAGGTAGCTGGACTGTTACCATTGGGAAGTCGTTCTTCAGGAGTTTTAATTCTGATTTATTCCTCCTTGCTTTCAAAAAATGTAGCAATAAATGTCCTTGGGCTAGACTATACACAAAAATGAAAGTCATCCCTAGAAGATAAATTCCCAATAAAAGGTATGCGATAAATTCAGGCATTAATTTTCACAGAGTCATTTCCGATAATAATCGGTAATTCATTGATTCGACCTTCCTCTGGGCCATTTTCTAATTTCAAAACTCCTCTTGGGCAAACAGCTGAACAAACGCCACATCCCACACAAGAAGATCTGACAATATTTTGTCCTCTTTGGGCATACCATCTTACATCAATCCCCATTTCACAATAAGTAGAGCAATTTCCGCATGAAATACACTGTCCTCCATTGGTGGTGATTCTAAAACGGGATTTAAAGCGCTGTACTATTCCCAAATAAGCGGCCAAAGGACAACCAAATCGGCACCATACTCGATTTCCCATAAATGGATAAAATCCTGTTCCAACTACGCCCGCAAAGGCAGAACCGATAGCAAAACCATAAAAGGAATGTAATTGGTTGGTGGCCTCGCCTAATAGCCAGAAGTCAGAGAAGTAATTGGCAATGGTTAGGATTGTCATGACAACAGCCAAAACCAAGACTCCATTAATCAGATATCTTTCAATTTTCCAGGATTTGACACTTTTATCAGATAACTGGCGATAGGGATCACCTACTGTTTCTGCCAATCCCCCACAGCCACATACCCAAGAGCAGTACCATCTTTTCCCAAAGAAATAAGTAAAAACAGGTACTCCGATGATGATCAATAAAATACCCCAAATCAGCATAAACATCCCCACAGAACCACCAGACAAAAAGCTATCCAACTGATAGGAATAGAAAAAGTCATAATCCAAAGGCCAGATATTCTTGAAATCAAAATAGGGCTGGTTCAAAAGAACCAAAATTTCTGGAATCAAAAAGGCGAAGGCGGTTTGGAAAAACATAACCGAAGCCGTTCGAAGCTGCTGATACTTGTTTCCACGGTATTTTCTAAACATTCGAATCCCCATCACAATGATGGCCAGCGTATAGACAAAGCCATACAAAAACCACTGACTAGCAGGATTTCCGGAAAGTATCATGCTCAAGGGATCAACCATCGCAACCAAATTCACCAGGTAAGCAGGAAACCAATAAAGAATGACATAGAACAAAATCAAATAAGAACCAGTCAACATACCTAACCAGCCTCGATTCTTCATTTTAGAATGAAAAATCCCATTGTTTTTGATTCCTTCAGGTTCGTCCTTGTATTTGGGGAGGTTGTACAAAAGACCTCCCAAAACAGCCAAACCAATGGAAAGAAACATCCATAGCCAAGGATTATCCTTGACAGGACTTGACAATGCAGCTTTCCCCAAAGAAAAACTATAGTCATCCCAAATCACTTCATCCCATTTCGCTTCTGCTTTCAAAGCATCATTGTAAGTGCCAAATTCCTGATTAAATTCACTTAAAAACTGGAAATTGGAAGAATAAGACTGATCATAGATTGGAGTCAAAATCTCCAACATTTTCTCCTCATGAATATCCTTGGTATTGGCTGACACCATTTCCTGGCTCAATTTATAAGTTCCCAGGAAAGGAATAGCAGTAAAAACACCCAAACCGATCAAGAACAAAATCAGCCCAATTTTCTGAATCACTTTCATACGCTGGCTCCAAATAGTTTTTGAATAAACGACCTCTTTTCAGGCTTAAAACCTCCTCCATACTCCTTCAAAAATGCTTTTTGAATTTCAATATAAAACGGCGCAAAAAACTCAGGATCAAAATTGGCCTTCTCCAATTTGGAGATTACTTTTTGACCTGTCCATTTCTCTTTGATAGCCTTATCAAAAAATTCATGTCTGAGTCGGAAACCAAAATTATTTACTCCTACAATGTTGCCATTAGAATCCATCAACATTCTGAATGCAACTTTATTTGACCTATGTTCCCAGTAAAAACTTTGGAACTCATCCCCATCCCAATCAGCTGGAACGGTTCCATATGTTTGGTATTCCACATCCAAAAACTTAGCAGAATTAAACCAGACACCAGGTTGATAGTCTGTGGCTTGACCAGTCAAAGTTAAAGCCAAAGTTTCGCCATGCATTCTGCCTGTATACCAGACTTGCTCAATGTTTTTTCGGTCAGCTGCAGGCTTCTCCTTAAACTCAGCACAATCTCCGATTGAGTATACATCTGGGATATTGGTTTCAAATTTAGAGTTCACCACCACCCCACGATTCACTTCTAATTTCGAATTTCTCAGGAAGTCAACATTTGGTGTCACGCCAGCAGTTAAGCCTACAAACTCACAAGGAATTTCTTCTCCATGATTGGTTTTGATAGCCTTTACCTTACCGTTTCCATCATCATTTATTTCGACCAACTCGGTTTCCAATCTTAAATCGATATGATGTTCTCGGACATGCTTGCTGATCAATTCAGATTCTTCCTTAGGCAACACATTCCTCCAAAAGCCCTTTTCTCTAACCAAAAAAGTGACAGGAATCTTCTTATAAGCCAACATCTCAGCCATTTCAATTCCAATCAAACCTCCTCCAACTATCACTGCTCTTCTTACATCTTTGGTATTCTCTTCCATGAGCTCCAAATCCTGTTTGGAATATAAACCTTGGACGCCTTTCAATTCTTGACCTGGCCAACCAAACTTATTAGGTTTGGAACCAGTAGCAATCACCAATTGATCGTAGGTTAAGGTTTCACCAGATTGGAACTTGGCACTTTTCTGAGCAAAGTCAACAGACTCAATCCACTCTTCTATTAACTCAATTCGGTTTTTTCCCCAGAAAAAGTTCTCATACGGTTGTGTATGCTCAAATTTCATGTGTCCCATAAACACATACATCAAGGCTGTTCGGGAGAAAAAATACTTGCTCTCACCGGAAACCAAAGTGATCTTCACCGAAGAATCCCGTTTCCGAATGTGTCTGGCAAGTGTCACTCCTGCTATGCCATTACCGATGATAAGAATGTGTCTATTTGGGTCCATAAATCAAAAGAATCTTCAAATTAAGACTATTCGTTTAGACTCCAATTGTAATCCAGATAACTAACCTTGGCGTTTTTTGAAATTTGAATCTTGCTGTAACGATTCAAGAAATCGATGATTGAACCATCTTTTGTGAAATCCCCTGAAAACCAAGAAAAAATAGATGAAATTTCAACTTTATCTTTTTGAATTTTATTTCGGAGAGTATCATTAATGAATTTTACGGAAACCGATTCTAGTTGGGATTCCAATTGATCTGATGTAAATGCAAAAGGCTGTAAAGGAGGGCAAGAAATCGATGCACAATTGATCGCAAAATGGATTCTAGGCTCGTTAAATTCCTTTCTCAATATCCCATGCTCTATTTCATCCAAGCTAGTTTCGACACCTCCAATTTGAAAAAACTTATAGTGCCAGACATCATTAACCAGTGGAATTTTCAGTTTTGGTCCAAGATCCCGAATACTTTCCACAGGATAATGATCTACAATCAATTTGACGGTAAAAGCATTGTAGGCATTGATCCAATAAGCCAACTGCTCTTCTTTCGACCAAGTTTTCCGATCAGGAGCATGAGTTGACAAAAGATCAAGATAGGTTTCCAATTGACTTTTGTCCTTGACAAAGCCTTTGTAATCCACCATTCCATTAGATTTGACATGTTTTTCGAGCAATTGATTCCAAAGTTCATGACTTGGTGGAGTACTTCCTTCTTTACCCAAAGATGAATTGCCACATGCAAATAACACGAGTGAAAAAGCAAGGAGAATAAATGACTTAAGTGGAGAAAAAGATGCTTTTGAAAAATTCATTCTATGAAATTATAGCTTTTAATCAATAAACTTTTTCTCCTTTTTTCAACCAAATACCCCAAGATTGAGAATAGGTATGCACTTGGTTGGTCATGGAACTTTCATTGAATACTGGATGATTTTCATTGACCCAATGGATGATTCCGCCATAGAGATTGTAGACTTGAAAACCTTCCTTTTGAAGTTTTTGCCCTATTTCTTGAGACCGAGCTCCAACTGTACAATAGACTAAAACTGGTTTGTTTTTATCCAACTCTTCAACATCAAACTCAGGGAATGAATTGAATCCAGCCCAATGTGCTCCTTCAATATGACTCACCTCATATTCCTCCTTTTCTCTGGTATCTAAGATTTGAAAATTATCTAAGCTTTTCAATTCACCTGGTTTCAAAACAGGAAACTCTTCGTCATAAAGGACTGACAACAAGGATTTGTAAGCTACAGACTGACCGTAAACCTCATTGGAAAGAAAGAATACGAAGAATAGACCTAGCAAGGGGAATCGCAAGGCAGAAATGATTCTTTTGGGTGATATCATGATGGTAGAACTTGAAAACCTACCTTAGGGTTCTGATTAAGCGTAAAAATCAGAAAGTCGGGCTAATCCACGCTTGTCCTTAATGATGATTTTCTTTCCTTCAAATTCGATCAAATCATCTTTTTTGAATTCAGAAAGTAGGCGAATCACTGATTCAGTTGCAGTACCAACAATACCCGCAATCTCCTCTCTACTCAAAATCAAGTCAATTTTCTGGCTTTCTCCTCCTTCTACACCATAGCAACTAGCCAAATGAAGTAGTACATAAGCCAATCTTTCTCTAACACTTTTCTGTGTAGCGTCGGTCAATTTCTCTTCCATCACTCCTAACTCATGACTCAATTCTTTGGTTACTCTTTTAAAAAATTCAGAATTTGTCATCAATGTCTTTAAGAATGCCTCTTTTGGAATAAAACAAATTTTGGCATCCTCTACAATCATGGCAGAATTGGTATAATTTTCTTCTCCCAACAATGCCGCATATCCCAAAAAGTCCCCCTTCTGAGCTAAATGGACAATTTGTTCTTTGCCATTAGAGGCAGTTTTATAGACTTTAACCACACCTGAATTAATACAAAAAATACCCAATGGCTTGGTTCCTTCGTAATACAGGATTTGTCCTTTTCTATGCGAAATAAGATTCTTATGATCAGAAATAGTGCAGATCTGGGTGTCTGTCAATCCTGACATCATCGAAAATTTGCGACTAGCGCAAAGTTCGCATGGAGTATTATGTGGAGAACTGGACATGCTAAGTAGGTATGATTATTCGGTGATTGAAGATAAAAAATGACTGATTAATATCATAAAACATTGGAATCAATTTGGTATTGGAGGGAAGCTTTTTATTTGTTCAAACCTCTTTTCATCTAAAATCCATTGCAAACATAAATGGTTCATTCCATTCGATAATATTAAATATTCAGATTGAAGTTGACTATGATATAAACACGCTTGCTCCACCGTTTTTTGTGACAAAGGAATTTTTGGGGCTTTACATTCAATTAATAGATGAACCTCGCCGGATGTATTATAAACCAATAAATCGGTTCTTTTCTGCAACTGATTGTATTTCAATCCTTTTTCCAAGGAAAGAAGTCCCTTTGGATAATTTTGCTCTTTGATCAAAAATGAAATCCAATGCTGCCTTACCCATTCTTCTGGGGTTAAAACAAGATCTTTTTTTCGAAGAGAATCAAACACCCATAGTTTCCCTTCTTTCTGAGAAAGCCTGGGTTCAATATCAGGAAGATTAAGTTTGGGCAATTTTATTCCTTCTCCATGAGGTATCATCCCTCAAATATCTAATGAATTTGAATAAATAAGGTCTAAAAATCGAGATATGGTGAAATTTTATTTATCCAATCTGGGGTAAATATTTTCACGTTCAATAAATCATCGGCATTTGTATACTTTCCATGCTGATTTCTATATGCGACAATAACTTTAGCTTCTCCATAACCGATATAGGGATGTTTTGCAAGTTCACTCACATCCCATTCATTGATTTGTACTTTCTTCAATATCCCACTTTCAAAATCGAAATATTCCCAAATTCCCTTAGCAACTTCTTCTTTTAACCCATAAACATCCTGAAGCTGATTTTTGGAATGCATACCGCCTAAAGATACTTGATAATTCTGGACGCCATTGCTGGACCTATACCAGGAACAATTTGAAGTGTAATAGAATCAGCTTCCGAAAAAGGAATCCTTTTCAAAGAACTTTGGTTAATGGGTGGAGCAGTATCTAAAGGTGCTTGAATCGGCATTGGAGATTTCACAAATTCAAATCCTACTTGATCCAGAGAATCTATTAACATTTGAATTTCACCACTTTGAGCTACCCGAGATTTCGCATTGATCTTTTGAATCAACTGTGGAATCATAGCGAGAATTAAAAGGACAGGAATCAGTAGAACAAAACCTTTAGACTCCTAATTTGTAAAGCCCAGATACTGTTTGAGTTGGTAAAAAAATCTACGGTACATAAGCAAAAGCTAATAGATAAAATCAATAACTGATAATTTAAGAATATTGGACTTGAATAACAATTTTCAAGACCTTTGTAAAAACAGTTATTTAGACATATTCTAAATTCATATTAAGCTTATATAAAAACAGGCATTAGAGTACATTGTCTGTTAAATTTGCGTTGCAAGACTAAATCTATGCAGAATAAGTTTAGAGCCTTAAGTTTATCCCACAAGACTGCTCCCGTTCAAATCCGGGAATTGATTGCGCTAGATGATCAATCAATTCATAGCATCCTATTGAAGCTAAAAGAGTTTTTTAGCCTTCAAGATGCACTCATTCTATCTACCTGTAATAGAACTGAGGTGTACTATAGTCATGAATTGGAACTGAGTACTGAAATCATCAAATTGATCGGATTGGAAAAGGGAATGATGGATGTAGTGAACTACATTGATTATTTTGAGATTTTCAGTGAAGATCATTCTGCCATTAACCATCTTTTCAGAGTATCCATGGGATTGGAAGCTCAAGTGGTTGGAGATATCCAAATTTCAAATCAGGTAAAAAGAGCTTATCAAGCTTCTGCTGATTTGGACATGGCTGGTCCATTTTTGCATCGACTGATGCACACGGTCTTCTTCACCAATAAAAGAATCGTTCAAGAAACTGCATTTAGGGATGGAGCCGCTTCATTATCGTATGCATCTATTGAATTAATAGAAAGTTTGACCTCAAACACCTATCAACCAAGAATTCTGTTGATTGGCGTAGGAGAAATAGGTGAAGATGTAGCCAAAAACATGGTCTATCTTCCTGAGGCGAAAGTCAAAATTACCAATAGAACACAATCTAAGGCTGAAGCAATCGCAGCAGAGCTTGGATTTGAGGTAGTTCCTTTTGAAAATTGTTTCGAAGCTATGCAGGAAGCTGATGTGATTGTCAGTTCCATTCATAGATCTGAGCCATTTATTACCAAGAAAATGGTTAGTCAATTTGAGATCCAATCCTACAAGCTATTAGTTGATCTTTCTGTACCAAGATCCATTGAAACCACTGTTGAGGATGTTCCAGGAGTGATTCTCTACAATGTGGACAATATTAAGAGCAAAGCTTCTGAAGCATTGGAAAAAAGATTGGCTTCAGTTCCTCAAGTAGAAACTATCATTGAAGAAACCATACATGAATTTTCCAGCTGGAAAAAAGAAATGATGGTCTCTCCTACTATCAATAAGCTAAAGCAATCCTTAGAGCAAATCCGTCAGGAGGAGTTGGCTAGATTCTTAAAGAATTCAACAGCTGAAGAATTTGCTGTGGTAGACAAAATCACCAAAAGCATGATGCAAAAGGTATTGAAAGTACCGGTTGTTCAACTTAAAGCTGCTTGCAAAAGAGATGAAGCCGAGGAAATGATAGAGTTTATCTCGGATCTTTTTGACTTAGATAGGGTTCAAGAAGAAAAATAAGGGCAAATCAAAACATTTTTAATGCCCAAAAGGGGAATTCCTCTTTTGGGCATTTTATATTCGGGCTTTAATAAGATTATCGATGTTTCGAAAAAGCCCATTATTAGTACTGTTCTTTACTATTTCTTCCCTTCTCCAAGCCCAAACCTATGAGGTCTATGATTATGACATGAATCTCAAAACTCGGTTGGTTTATAAATCAATCGCACTTTTGAGTGAGTCTGTCAAGATTGGAAGTAATGAAGAAGGATTATTTCTCCTTTCCAATGATTTTAAGCCTGCTGTTAATTTAGAAGGCGATGAGATTTATCAATTTTTAGAGCCATGGATATTAATAAAAGGTCCGAACGGAATCGGAGCTTTTCACGAATACGGGCAAAAGGTTTTAGATCTTGAGTATGATGAGATTGAAACCTATTTCAATTTTCTTTTGGCAAGAAAAGACAATGAATATTGGTTATACAAAAGAGGAAAAGGTACCACAACTTACCTCGGAGAATTGGAATCAGCTGAGATCACGAATGTCGGTCAAATCATAGCTAAGCGAAACAACGAATATTTTCTTCCTTTGGGAGAAAACCCTGACGAAACTTTCGAATATCTGGAAGGAAATGAAGGAGAATACATTTTGGTTAAAACGCCAACAGGTTTTGGCTTAATCAATATGGAAGGAAAGATCGTACTGGATCCTGTCATTTCAGAACTCGAACATAATCGAGGTAATTTTTATTATGGGTTTGATCAAGACCAGTATCTATTGATCGAAGGAGATCCTATTAGGGCCAATATCCGCTATAACTCATTTCATAAAATCACTTTTGAAAATGACTTGATGCTGGAATACATCCATGGCAAACTCAGAAGAGTCATGGAGGAGGACGGAATTTTATTGGATGCTGTAGGAATGACAGAAGTCAATCTTATGGAGAGAGATCTATATCAGATAAAATTCAGAGATGGCAAACTGGGACTTTTAGGTAAAAAGGGATGGATTGTCCAACCAACGGATAGTTTGGAGTGGATCAACAATGGAAATGAAGGCTATTTCGCAGCAAAGAAAAATGGAGCTTTCGGCTATGTGAATAAAGACGGAAGTTGGCTAATTACTCCCTCTTTCCAGGAGGCAGGACCTTTTTCTGAAAACTTCGCAAGCATCAAATCAGGTCTTTATTCTGGACTCATTAATTCCAATGGCCAAATGGTATTGAGTCCAGAATGGGATGAAATCAAAGCATTTCAAAACGGTTGGGGAGTTGGAAAGAAAGACAATAAACTTTTCCTCATCAATGCTTCAGGGGAAATCAAAAACCCAGAAGGATACACTAAGGTATGCAGAACAGAATCTGGTCAATTTCTGGTGGAATCCAATGAAAAAGTCGGACTCTTAAGTTCTAATGGTGACATCATCCTCAATCCTGAATATGACTTCTTAAAACATGAAAGAAGCAATTGGGTGTTGGCCATCAAAGACAGCAAGAGCGGTTTGATTCAGGAAGATGGAGAGGTTATCATTCCCTTTGATTACGAAGAAATCATTGTAGATAATCAAAACCGTCAAATCTTAGTAAAAAGCAATTATGAACCTGTTTTGGTCATCGAACCAGAACCAGAAGGAAAGAAAAAGAAAAGGGGCCAATAATGATGTGCCCCTTTTTTATTTTTCCAACTATGTCGCCTTTTACTTCTTATCACTTTTTCCTTTGGAATCACTATCAGAATCAGATTTAGCGATAGAATCCCTCATGGATGTATCAGATTTAATGTTTTCCATTCTATAATAATCCATCACCCCTAATTGACCAGATCGGAAAGCTTCTGCTAGTGCTTTAGGAACTTCTGCTTCTGCTTCTACTACTTTCGCACGCATTTCCACATTCTTCGCTTTCATTTCCTGCTCCAAAGCAACCGCCATTGCTCTTCTTTCCTCAGCTTTTGCTTCAGCTACCTTCAAATCAGCTGATGCCTGATCAATTTGTAACTTCGCACCGATGTTGGTTCCGACATCAATATCAGCAATATCAATAGAAAGGATTTCGAAAGCTGTACCAGCATCCAAACCTCTTTGCAACACCAGTTTAGATATTTTATCAGGGTTTTCTAAAACGCTTTTATGTGTATCTGCTGAACCGATTGAAGTCACAATCCCTTCCCCTACTCTAGCCAAAATAGTATCTTCTCCGGCACCACCTACCAATTGGGCAATGTTTGCTCTAACCGTTACTCTTGCTTTTGCTACCAACTGAATCCCATCTGCAGCAACTGCCGCAACACTTGGAGTATTGATTACTTTTGGATTTACAGAAATCTGAACTGCCTCAAACACATCTCTTCCTGCCAAATCAATTGCTGTGGCTTGTTTAAAGGACAAACTAATATTGGCTTTATCGGCAGAAATCAAAGCTCGAATAACATTGGGAACGTTACCACCTGCCAAGTAGTGAGTTTCCAATTCATTGGTCGTCAAGTTCAAACCTGCCTTCGTAGCAGTGATCATGGAATTAACAATTACACTAGGAGGAACTTTCCTTATTCTCATCCCTATTAATTCACCTATTCCAACACGAACATTGGCAAATTGAGCGGTGATCCAGAGATTAACTGGAACAAAATAAAGGAAGATGAAAAGTAATACGATTCCTGCAAACGCAGCAACCAGAATGAACATTGAGCTAGATGGGTCCATAAAACTTATTTAACTAAAATTTGATTATTTTCTACTTTGGTTATAGTGATATCCGAATCTACTGAAATAAAACCAGACTCTGATTTGACTTCATAAATTGATTCTCCAAAAGATGCCTTTCCTATTGGTTTAATATCTGAAATTGCCTTACCGAGCATTCCAGCTTCAAGACCTGCTGTTCTTCCATCAAAAGTCCCTCCCTGAAGTGAAGATTTTAAAGATAGCTTTTGCCAAACTCCAGATTGAAAACTATAAACAACTGCAGCAACATTTAAGACTGCCGCAATGGCTGTAATCCACCAGGCAACATTAGTAGGGAAAGTCAAAAAAGCATAAGCCACACCGGCAAGGCTAATTACCAATCCTAAAACACCCACAATAGTGGTTCCGGGAATAAATAAGGTCTCTGCCATTAAAAGAACCAGACCGATCACCAGTAAGCTTGCTAATATTAGAATCGTCATTTGGGTTTGTGTTTAGATTCCTAAAATACGAGAAACCTAGGAACCATGGATAATAGAAATAAAAAAACCCTGATTTCTCAGGGTTTAAATTTTAATATGCTTTTGCAAAATATACTCGGCCTTTGGAAGCTTTGCCTGTCAAAATACAAGTTCCGTCTTCTTCTTTTTGATCCAAAGGAATACAACGGATAGTAGCCTTGGTCAATTCTTTGATTTTATCTTCTGTCTCTGAAGTTCCATCCCAGTGCGCTGAAACAAACCCACCTTTATTTTCTAGAACATTCTGGAACTCTTCCCAAGTGTTTACCTCGGTAGTTTTTTCAGTTCTGAAGTTTAATGCTTTGTCATAAATTCCTTGTTGAATTTCATCCAGTAATCTTGGAATCATTACTTCAATTGGCTCGGAAGCAAGGTCAAAGCTTGATTTGGTCAAGTTGTCTCTTCTAGCCAATTCAATTGTTCCATTTTCCAAATCTCTAGGACCTATAGCAATTCTCAATGGAACTCCTTTCAATTCATATTCGGCAAATTTCCAACCTGGCTTATGAGTATCTCTATCATCAAATTTGACAGAAACACCAACTTTTCTAAGAGCCGCCATCATTTCATGAGCTTTCTCAGAAATAGCATTCAATTGCTCTTCACCTTTATATATAGGGACAATCACTACTTGAATTGGAGCCAATTTTGGAGGAAGGACCAAACCATTATCATCAGAATGTGCCATGATCAATGCTCCCATCAATCGTGTACTCACACCCCAAGAAGTACCCCACACGTGGTCCAAACCACCTTCTTTGGTTGCAAACTTTACATCAAAAGCCTTTGCAAAATTTTGTCCCAAGAAGTGAGAAGTTCCAGCCTGCAGAGCTTTCCCATCTTGCATCATAGCCTCAATACAAAATGTTTCATCAGCCCCAGCGAAACGTTCGTTTTCAGTTTTTCTTCCTTTCACAACAGGTACTGCCATGAATTCCTCTGCAAACTGCGCATAGACATTCATCATCTGAACCGTTTCAGCCATTGCTTCTTCTTTGGAAGCATGGGCCGTATGTCCTTCTTGCCATAGAAATTCGGCAGTACGAAGGAAAAGTCGGGTTCTCATTTCCCATCTTACCACATTCGCCCACTGGTTTACCAGCAAAGGCAAATCTCTATAAGACTGAATCCAATTTTTATAGGTACTCCAGATAACCGTTTCAGAAGTAGGACGAACAATCAGTTCTTCTTCCAATTTTGCTTCTGGGTCAACAATCACTCCTGAACCATCTTCGGCATTTTTCAACCTGTAGTGTGTTACTACCGCACATTCTTTCGCAAAGCCTTCTACATGAGAGGCCTCCTTACTGAGATAGGACTTGGGGATGAATAGCGGAAAATATGCATTCGTATGACCAGTTTCTTTGAACATTCGGTCAAGTTCAGCCTGCATTTTTTCCCAAATGGAATAACCGTAAGGTTTGATTACCATACAGCCTCTGACTGCAGAGTTTTCTGCCAAATCAGCTTTTTTTACCAACTCATTGTACCAAAGAGAGTAATCCTCACTTCGCTTAGGTAGTCCTTTACTCATTCTATTTTGATTGAATATGAAATGTCTTTATTTTTACTAAATTAAGCGTGGCAAATATAAGGTAAAAATATAACCCTACACCCCGAACAACGTATAACTAAGTAACAACTCAAACTTCAACCATGAAGAAATTATCCGTATTACTTACACCAGCAGTCCTAGGAACACTTGTTCTTGCTTCGTGTAGCTCTTCACAGCTAGCTACAAATGGAGCGAGTGACAATATGTATTTCATGGCTTCTGATGCAAAACTATCTACTGAATACGCTGTACAGAACAACAAACCAGAAACATTTCAAGAATTCAATTCTTTGAATGATGTTCCTGAAGAAAGTTTTTCCAGCAGAAATGTCAATCCTGATTATATCTCCCGATATCAAGCGGACACAGAGGAAACAGGAGATGAAGTAGTTTACTTCGATGAAACTGCTGCAGTTTCTGAGGGTGAGCCAGACATTGATGTTTACAACAATTATTATGTTGGAAATTCAGGAAACAGTTCTTGGGCTAATCCTTCATTTGCTTTCAATATGGGATTCATGTATGGCTTTAACCCTTGGGGATTTGGCTATTATGATCCATTTTATGGACCAAGTTGGGGTTATAGACCAGGTTTCAGCATGAGCATTGGCTTAGGTTGGGGATTTGGTTATGGTTTTGGTTCACCATTCTTCAGGCCAGGTTTTGGTTTCGGAGGATTCTACCCTAGCTATGCTTGGGGAGGAGGATATTATGGTGGAGGATATTATGGTGGATATTATCCAGGTTATGGATTCCCAGGTGGTCCGGTTTATGTCTTACCAGGTGGTGAATATGGAGACAGAAGAGTAGTTAGAGGATCTAGACCTACAAGAGGAGCAACGCTTGCCACTGCTGGAAATAGAGCTGTTGCTAATGCTGCATTGCCAAATACTGCAAGAGCTCAAGCAAGGAGAGATGTTATGAATAACAATAGAAGTATTGTTTCTTCTGACAGAGCTAGAACAAGTTCAAGAGATTTTGGAACCAGTCAAAATGATTACTACAATTCCAATAGGTCCAGAATTGCATCCACGAGAAATTCTAGAACAACTAATTCTGCAGCTATGGACAGATCTTCCTCTGTAAGATCAAGAAGTGCAATGCCATCAGCGAGACCTAGTACTAGATCAATTGGAACTTCAAATAGAGGAGTAAATACAAGAAGTATGGATGCTTATAGAAGATCAACTACTTCAAATCCTTCTTATAGAAGAACTACTACTCCATCTTATAATAGAAGTACGATGCCTGGCAGAACATCCAGCCCAAGCTACAACAGAAGCAATACACCTACAAATCGAACATATACACCATCTAGAAGTTCTTCAGGCAGCATGAGTATGCCAAGTAGAAGCTCTTCGGGAGGTGGAGGGTCCAGAGGCTCAGTCTCATCCGGATCCAGAGGAGGAAGGGGGAATTAATATCCCCCCTTTTTTTTGCCAAAAATTAACCAATCGGCCTTTTCTTATCGTTATAATAGGCAATCAAATGTTATTAATTAATGAAGATTAAAACTTCAATTTTATTACTATCGAGTATTCTTACTGCTCAAGTGGCTTATTCCCAAAGTGGATATTATGAAGATGCTTTAAGGTTTAGCCAAAACATGCCAGCCGGATCAGCTCGAATAATGGGTATTGGAGGCACTCAATGGTCTTTAGGTGGAGATGTCTCAAATATCGCTGGTAATCCAGCTGGATTGGGTTTCTTTAGAAACTCGGAAGCCAGTATTACATTGGGTTATTCTGACTGGGGTGTAGACACATATTATCTTGGCCAAGCCAAATCATATAATACTTCCAATTTCAACCTTCCTAACCTTTCTGTTGTCTTTGCAAATCCTAAAGGAGAGTTTGAAAGAGGAGCTTTTAAAGGAGGTTCATTTGGGATCAGCATCCAAAGAATTGCCAACTTCAATACTGAATATGGATTTTACTCCGATCAACTTGGAGAAACTTCAATCATAGACTTTTACCTTCAGGATGCCTTCGGAATCCCTGAATCTCAAATAGAATCATTCGGGTTGACAGGTTTGGGTTATTTAACCTATCAAATTAACCCAGTTGCCTTTGATGAAAATGGAAACCCAATAAATAACCCTGACACTTATGATTCCTTTGTAACTGGATATCCTTTTCAGGATGAAAATGTAACTCAGGAAGGTTCTGCTAGCCAAATGACATTCTCCTATGGAGGCAATTTCAATCATAAGTTCTTTATTGGAGGATCTATTGGAATTCGTTCTTTGAGTTTTTCTTCTTTGAAAGAATACAACGAGGAATTTCCCGATGGTCCATTAATCAATTCTACCATCAGAGAAAGTTTATATATTAATGGCACTGGCTTCAATGTGAATATGGGCTTGATCTATAAGCCTATTGATTATGTCAATTTGGGTTTCAATTTCCAAAGTCCAACCTGGTATATGTTAAACGAGGAGTATGAGGCCTCTATGTTTGCGAATTATGACAATTATTACTTCGAGGAAGAAGACATTACTTTAGGAAATGTCAGTGCAACTTCCGATTATATTTTAGGGCGATATAACCTTAATTCTCCATTAAAAATCGGAGGTGGAGCCACATTCTTTTTAGGAAAAAATGGATTTATATCTGCTGATGTGGATTGGGTTGATTATAGTGCAGCTCGTTTAAGCTCACGCGACTTCGACGAAGGCCCAGACAATCAAGCCATCAATAACTTATATGGTAGTACGATTAATTTTAGGGTTGGAGCTGAAGCCAGATTGAACCTTTTTAGACTTCGTGCGGGATATGCCCATTTTGGAGACCCTTATACTAATTCTGATTTTGATAGAACCACACAGCAAATTAGCGGTGGTATTGGCGTGAAATTGAATAATTTCTCTATGGACTTTGCTTTAGTCAATCAGAAATACAATGGGCTTTACAGCTCTTATCAAGTATTAGATAATCAAAACAATAATATTGGTCCAGTTACAGAATTGGACAATTCAATAATTAATGGAGTTCTAACGCTTGGGCTTAGTTTCTAAGCCTGTGAATTAACTCAGATACCAAAAGCTCAGTGGAAAAATCAGATCCGCTGAGCTTTATTTTTGACTGGTTGTAATAGGATTCTCTATCAGCTTGAAGGCTTTTCAATTTCAGGATAATTTCCCCTCCTCCCATTCCTTGAAACATGGGTCTATTTTGAATTTTAGTTCCTACCAACCTTTGAGAGATATCTTCTAAAGGAACATCAAGGTAAACAGAAACCGCTTTCTCATTAATTCGGTCCATATTGTCATTGAAGCAAGGACAACCTCCTCCAGATGCCAATACAAAGGACCTATCCCAACTCAAAACCTGTTCTAGGGCTTCAGTCTCCATTTCCCTGAATTTCCCCTCCCCCATTTTTGAAAAAATATCTGGGATTTTCATCTGCTCTTTCTGCTCAATCTGAGTGTCCAGATCATAAAATGGAAAGTCTAAAGCCTGAGCCAATTGTTTGCCAAATGTACTTTTCCCTGAGCCTGGAAGGCCTACTAGGACAACTTTTAGAAATTCCATTATTGAATAAAATAGTCTAAAACTTGAGATGCTTCAGGTGTATTGTTGTGATGGAATTTGGCTAGAACAGTTCCATCTTTTAAAAGCATTAGGCCCGGATTAGAACGAATCATAGTCTTTACAACAGTTGCATCGGCTTGTACAGCCAAAATATCCCAGCCTCTTGAGGTCAAAAGATTATTTATTTCTTCTTCAGAAGCAGCTGCAGCCAAAACCACTTGAATTGGAGAATTAGATAAACTTTGAATCAATGCATCGATTTCATCCAAATTTGCATCACTCATTTTGGAATAATTACTCACTAAAACCACCAATTTGTTCCCCACAAACATCTCTTCAGAATAATCACCATCATTGTTCCAAACTGCAAAATCAGAGATTTTAGGTAGGTTCTCAGGATTCTTCAAATTCATCTCCACAAATTCATAGCTTTTATCTGTAGGGTATTGATCCAAAATTATCTCTTGCCCATCTTTTTTCATCACATAAGAATATTGCAATGGAGCAGATGGCTGCATATTCTCAGGAATATTCACTCCAACTTTATAAGCTCTAAAATCAATGAATGGCAAATTTCTAATTGCTGTAATAGAAAGAACAAAAGATAAAATACCAATGACCGTTACCACCCTTTTTGCCCAAGAAGGAGATGATTCAGGAAGAAATTTTCTTAATGCAAAAATCCCCGCAATCATGACCATCAAAATCACATCTTTATAAAAGGATTCCCATGGGGTCAATTTGATCGCATCTCCAAAGCAACCACAATCAGTCACTTTATTAAAATATGCAGAATAGAAGGTAAGGAAGGTGAAAAACAAAATCATCAGACCTAAAGCCCAAACAGTGAATTTGGACCTAACTCCAAGAATAAGCATTACTCCTAAAACCACTTCAACTACCACTAGAAATACCCCGATATAAAGAGCAAAAGGCTTGAGGTAATAAAAGAATCCCGCAATATCATTGGAAAATACATCGAAGTATTCTTCCAGTTTAATAGCCGTTCCAACTGGGTCATTTACTTTGATTAACCCAGAAAAAATAAAAAGACCTCCAACTAGAAGTCTCAAAATCCATAGTAATGCTTTACCCATGATATCCTAGCTTGATTAGACAGAAAACAGAATAATTGATCATATCTTGATAGTTGGCTTCGATCCCTTCCGAAACCAAAGTCTGACCTTCATTATCTTCAATTTGCTTAACTCTCAGTAATTTCATCAAAATGATGTCAGTCATTGAACTCACTCTCATTTCTCTCCAAGCTTCGCCATAATCGTGATTCTTGTTTTCTAACAGTCCCTTTGTATCACTCACCCATTTATCATAAACAGGCTCCAAATCATCAAAAGGGATTTCCATCCTTTCATCTTTTGAAAAACTAATCTGTAACAAGGCAATTAGGCAATAGTTGATGATACCAACGAATTCATCAACTATTGGGTCTCCAACTTTTTGATTTCCTTTCTCTTGAATGGATCGAATTCGTTGCGCCTTGATAAAAATCTGGTCTGTAATGGATGATAATCTTAAAATCCTCCATGCTGTACCATAATCTATAGTTTTCTTGCGAAATAGTTCTTTACAACGGGCAATAACTTGCGTATATTCGTTACTGGTTTTCGTTTCCAATCTTAGTTTAATTTTAATGTTGTCGGCTGCGAGTGCATCTTCCTCGATCGAAGATAATTTATTTCCCCAAAAATATACACTTCAAATTAAGGGAAGGCTTATTGAATGGGAAAAGCCGCAAATAATGGGGATAATCAATACTACTCCTGATTCATTTTTTGAGCAAAGCAGGGTTTTTCCAGAAAAAGAAGCAATTCTCCTTCAAACAGAAAAAATGATTCATGATGGCGCCTCTATATTGGATATTGGAGGTTATAGTAGTAGACCAGGGGCAAAAGATGTGAGTGAAGAGGAAGAATTGGATCGAGTTTTACCAGCTGTCCATTGGATCAATCATGCATTTCCGGAAGTTTTGATTTCCGTGGATACATTTCGATCTAAAGTGGCAAAAGATGCCGTAAATGAAGGTGCCCATATTGTAAATGACATTTCAGGTGGAGAATTGGATTCAGATCTGATACCAACAGTAGCCGAACTGGGAGTTCCGTACATTTTGATGCATATGAGAGGAAATCCTCAAACTATGCAGGCAAAAACGGGGTATTTTGATTTTCTTCCTGAAATATTGAACTATTTCGCTGAAAAACTGGATGTAATAGTAAAGTTTGGCATCAAAGATGTAATTATTGATCCGGGTTTTGGTTTTTCTAAAAATCTCGATCAGAATTACTTTCTTTTGAAAAATCTGGATGTTTTGAAATCGTTAGGTCTGCCAATTTTGGCTGGTCTTTCCAGAAAATCTATGATTTATAAACTATTGGAATGTGAACCATCAGAAGCTTTGATTGGTACCACTGCCCTGAACATGGTGGCACTTCAAAAAGGTGCTAACATCTTGAGAGTACATGACGTTAAAGAAGCAAACGAAACCCTGAAATTATATAACCAACTTTACGCTTGACCTTACTTTTTAAAATAGGATTCCTGGATGTATCCATCGTCAATATGATAGATATTGCGTTGGTGTCATTTCTATTGTACCAGGTTTACAAACTCTTGAAGGGAAGTGTTGCAATCAAGATTTTCCTTGGATTCCTCTCCATTTATTTGATGTATCTTTTGGTGAGAGCACTTCGAATGGAATTACTGTCATCCATTTTAGGTCAATTCATGGGAGTCGGTGTGATTGCAGCTATTATCATTTTCGCACCAGAGATCCGAAAGTTCCTCCTAATGATCGGTAGATCTTCTTTGCTGTCCGATGACAATGCCTGGAAAGATGTACTTTTCTTCTGGAGAAAAAAGGACAATGAATCTTTTAACATCACTCCTATAATTGATGCTTCCAAAACGCTGGCTGGATCTAATACAGGTGCTTTGATGGTTATCTCCAGAAGTACCGAACTTAAATTCTATGCTGAAAGTGGGGATATATTGGATGCAGAATTATCAAAAAGACTCCTTGTATCTATTTTTAACAAATACAGTCCGCTTCATGATGGTGCGGTGATCATTCACAATGGCAAAATCAAGGCTGCAAGATGTATTCTTCCAGTCACAGAAAGAGAAGTTCCTGCCCAATTTGGATTAAGACACCGAGCTGGGATAGGAATGTCAGAAGCCACTGACTCTATTATTTTAATTGTTTCTGAGGAAACTGGTCAGATTTCCATGGCTAAGAATGGAAAGATCCTGCACAACATGTCTTTCCAAGAAGTTCGCGAAACATTGAATGATTACTTAAACAGTCATGATGTGGATGCGAGATTTGAGAATCTGGAAGATTACCAGCAAAAGAAAAAGAAGAAACTGGCAGCTATGACAAGTAAGTCTTCATAAAAATCACTTATTTTATTAGGTGAAACACTCAAATTAAAGCTCGACCATCTGTATTTTTTTTATCCCGATAAGACTAATTACCTAGCCTAATTTGTAAAAATTAGCCAAGTTCAATTATCTATCTTATTTAACAGAATCACCCTTCAAGTATTAAAAAACTAGTAGCAAAGTGGATTAATCTTTGCTATCACAGCGTTAAGATTATCAGTACCCCTGACAAATCACCCCCACTCTTAACAATGAAAAAACCAAATAGAATTCAAATTGCCATTTTATTGATTCTTTTTTCGGCAGGAGCCTGGGCTACCCAAGCTTATATGCCTGAAATCAAAAAGCAATTGAAAGACACTTATTCTTCATTGGTAGAACCAGATGAGGAAACTATTCGAGCAGAAATAATTCAAACGATTGAAATAGAAGTTCCAGAGCCAAGAATTACACCTCCCGTTCCCAAAGAGCTAATCACTAAAGAATATGACAAGCATTTATTCGCGGCAGAATACAATGGCTTCGGGCTGATTGAAAGTGAAGATCATTACAATAGTTTGGTCAAAGACGGGAAATTAGTTCTTATTGATAAAGGAACTGGATACGAAGTAATGCCTTTAACGCATAGCCAACCTTACATCACTCCCTACTCAAAGACGGTTTTGGAAGAAATCGGAATCGCTTTTCAAAGTCTAACAGACTCCAAAAGCTATATCACACTCACCTCAGTTACCAGAACTCCAGAACAACAAAAGAGCCTAAGAAAAAGAAATACAAATGCAACTAACGGGGTTAGTTCTCATTCCTATGGAGTGTCTTTTGACATTTCATACATCCGATTCAATGGTAAAAAGAATTGGAGCCGAAAGAATCAAAAAAAGCTTGAGAAAATCTTAAAGGAATTTGAAGCTGAAAATAAAATCTTCTTTATCAAAGAAAGAAAGCAGAGCTGCTACCACGTGACAGTCAGGTAAATTTCTTTCAGGTATAAAACAAAAGCCAGAATTCAATATTGAACTCTGGCTTTTGTCATTTATAAAGAGAGAGGATTATTTGATCACTCCCAATTCTTTTCCAACCTGCGTAAAGGCTTGAATAGCCTGATCCAAATGCTCTCTTTCATGCCCTGCAGAAATCTGAACACGGATTCTAGCCTGTCCCTTTGGTACCACAGGGTAATAGAAACCAATCACATAGATTCCTTTTTCCAAAAGTTTCTCAGCCATTTGTTGAGAAAGAACTGCATCATATAACATCACTGGAACAATCGGATGTGTACCCGGCTTGATATCAAAACCTGCAGCCGTCATTTTCTCACGGAAGTATTGAGTATTGACCTCCAATTTATCTCTCAACTCAGTGGTCTCAGTCAACAAATCAAAAACAGCAATAGATGCTCCGGTTATTGATGGCGCCAAAGTATTGGAGAACAAATAAGGCCTGGATCTTTGACGAAGCAATTCGATAATTTCTTTTCTACCTGAAGTAAAGCCTCCAGATGCTCCACCCAAAGCTTTCCCCAAAGTACCAGTAATAATATCCATTTTGCCCATGACATTACAATGCTCATGAACTCCTCGCCCTGTTTTACCCATAAAGCCTGTAGAATGACACTCATCGGACATTACCAACGCTTCATATTTCTCAGCTAGAGCTACAATCTTATCCAACTGGGCAATGGTACCGTCCATGGAAAAAACTCCGTCAGTAACGATGATCTTTTGCTTGGCTCCTTTTTCGACAGCATCCTTCAATTGAGCTTCCAAATCCTCCATATCATTATGCTGGTAACGGAATCTCATTGCTTTACAAAGTCTGACACCGTCAATAATGGATGCATGATTCAATGCATCAGAAATAATAGCGTCTTCAGGACCCAAAATAGGTTCAAATACACCACCATTGGCATCAAAAGCAGCGGCATAAAGAATGGTATCCTCTGTTCCCAAAAATTCGGAAATCTTCTTCTCCAATTCTTTATGAATATCCTGAGTTCCACAAATAAACCTCACAGAAGACATTCCAAAACCATGGGAATCAATCGCAGCTTTTGCCGCATCGATTACTTTAGGGTGAGATGAAAGTCCCAAATAATTATTGGCACAAAAGTTCAAAACTTTCTTTCCGCCAGTTATTGTAATCTCTGCCGCCTGAGGAGAAGTGATGACTCTTTCATTTTTAAAAAGACCCGCGTCCTTGATAGATTGGATTTCCGCTTCCAATTTGGGTTTGATCTGATCGTACATGTTGAGAAGTATTAACTAATAATTTTCGGTTTTCCTTTGGTCAAAAATTCTTTTCGACCCTCTAATTTTTTATACTTTTGCGCAAGCAAATCCAAATATAAACAAAAAGCCTCGGAAGGAAATCGGGCAATTTAATCTCCCATCAATGGAAAAAATTCTTGTAATCGGCGCTGCCGGTCAATTGGGTTCTGAATTAACAAAATCATTAAGTGACATTTATGGCGGTGACAGGGTGATTGCCACGGACTTAAATGAGTCAGCCAGGTCAAAATTCGACTATTGCCAATTCGAAGTATTGGATATCATGGATCAGGCAAAAGCCAAAGAACTGATCCAAAAAGAAAATGTAAAGCAAGTTTATCATTTGGCTGCAGTCCTTTCAGCAACCGGTGAGCAAAAACCGCTTTTTGCGTGGAACTTGAATATGGACAGCTTATTGTTTGTCTTAGAAATGGCTAGAGAATTCAAAATGGAGAAAGTTTATTGGCCTTCTTCCATTGCTGTTTTCGGTCCAAACACTCCTAAAATCAATACTCCTCAGTATTGTGTAAAAGAACCCAACACCGTTTATGGGATTTCTAAGCAAGCTGGTGAAAGATGGTGTGAGTATTATTTCCAAAAATATGGAGTCGATGTACGCTCCTTAAGATACCCAGGTTTGATTGGATACAAATCTTTACCAGGCGGAGGCACCACAGATTACGCGGTAGATATTTATCATAAAGTATTAGCTGGAGAAAAATTCAGCTGTTTCTTGAGAGAAGATAGCTCTCTTCCTATGATGTATATGCCGGATGCCATCAAAGCAACTTTGGATTTGATGCATGCTCCTTCAGAATCGGTAAAAATAAGATCCAGCTACAACTTGGCAGGCATGAGCTTTACTCCAAAAGATATCTACGAAAGCATATTAAAATATTATCCAAATTTTGAAATCGAATACAATCCTGATTTCAGACAAAGCATTGCAGATAGTTGGCCAGATAGTGTTGACGACAGTTGCGCAAGAACTGATTGGGGATGGAAACCAGACTTTGGATTAGATGAAATGACAAAGGATATTCTGGAAAATTTACCAAATTATTCTTTTTAAGTAACTTAAAGACCCGAAAGACACCTTTCGGGTTTTTTGTTGAAAATACCTTTCGAATTTTAGGTCATTTTACCTATTTTTCGAGTTCGCAATAGACTCATGACAAAAGTTAAACTATATAGTGTAATTACTTCCCTGGTTATTTTGGGGATTTTGGCTGCATATTTTTTTGCTCCAAAAAAGAAAGTAGACTTCAGTACGGAAATCAAACCTATCCTTAACAAGCATTGTATAGCATGCCATGGAGGAGTGAAGAAAAGTGGCGGATTTAGTGTATTATTTGAGGACGAAGCTCTCGCTATTACAGAATCAGGACATCCATCCATTATTCCCGGAGACGCTAATAACAGTGAATTAATCAAGCGATTATCAGATCCTGATCCAGAATTAAGAATGCCATATGGCAAACCTGCTCTTGCAAAAGAGGAGATTCAATTATTAAAAGACTGGATCATTGAAGGTGCAAATTGGGGGAAACACTGGGCATACGAGTCAGTTCAGAAACCAGCTGAAGCAAATCAAATCCAATCAGCTGGGATTGGTTCAAGTGATTCCAATTCCCCTTCCAATCCGATTGATTTTTTTGTTGCAGAAAAATTAGAAGAACAAGGTCTAACATTTTCTCCACAAGAAGATCCGAATAAACTTTTAAGAAGAGTATCCTTAGATATAACCGGCTTACCTCCTACTGATTCATTGTTGAACTTATATCAAGGTGGAAAAATCAATTATGAACAAGCAGTTGACTACTTACTTAACCAGCCGAGCTACGGTGAAAATTGGGCGAGTTGGTGGCTGGATTTGGCAAGATACGCTGATACCAAAGGTTATGAGCGGGATGTTTCAAGAACCGTTTGGCCTTATCGTGATTATGTGATCCAATCTCTAAACAAGGACAAGCCTTTTGATGAATTTACTATCGAGCAATTAGCTGGAGATCTTCTTCCAAATCCAACTCAAGAACAACTCACCGCCACTGCTTTCCACCGAAACACCATGAATAATGACGAAGGTGGAACACAGGATGAAGAGTTTCGGGTTGCCGCAGTTTTGGATCGGGTAAATACCACTTATGAAGTTTGGCAAAGTACGACCATGGCCTGTGTCCAATGCCATAGCCATCCCTATGATCCCATCCGACATGAGGAGTTTTATGAATCCATGGCTTTTTTCAACAACACCCGAGATGAAGATACTCATGATGAAGAACCCAAATTGAGATTCTATAATGTTAAGGATCAAATTAATTTAGGTAAAGTAGTCAATTGGGTAGAACAAAATGATTCCAAAGAAGCAGCTAAGAAAAGGGCAGATTTTCTCACTTTTTATGAGCCTAAATATGAATCCCATATTGCCACAGACTTTAATAAAGCTGAACTTATTGACACTAAATGGTTGGGGCTGTGGAATGGGGGTTCAGCCTATTTTAGAAATATAGATACTCAAGGTTCAGACCAAATGCTGCTCAACTACCGAAGTGGCTTGAATGGAACACGAATAACCATCAGAATCGGGGGACCTGATGGAGAAGTATTAACTCAATTCACTTTGAACCAGACTAGAGGGGATGAGATTCATTCCTTTCCTATCAAAAAAATCCAAGGGAAAAACGACCTATATATATCAGCGGTAAGTCCTAGTGCCAAACCCCAACAAAATACTTCGGCATTAGTATGGTTTGCCTTTATCCCAAGTCTTCCAGGGAAATCCGAAGCTGGATTTGCTGAAGTAAAAGATTCTTGGGAATCCATTCTCAAATTCAATGGAACGAAGCTTCCTATTTTAATTGAAAACCCAGAATACATGAAACGTGAAACCAAAATCTTCGAGAGAGGAAATTGGTTAATGTTAGGCGATAAAGTAGATCCTGACACACCTTCTGAATTCAATGAATGGAATCCCCAATGGCCAAGAAACAGGTTAGGCTTTGCATACTGGCTGACCTCTAAGGAAAACCCTTTGACTTCCAGAACGCTTGTCAACAGAATCTGGGCACAACTATTCGGTCGAGGAATTGTGAGTTCTGTTGAAGATATGGGAACCCAATCGGATACTCCTTCACATCCAGAGCTTTTAAACTATTTGGCTTGGACCACGATGAACGATTATGAATGGAGTCTCAAAAAGCTCATTAAATCTATCGTCACTTCTGAAACCTACAAGCAAAACTCATCAGTTTCTCCAGAATTGTATTCTCAGGATCCTCAAAATAAGTGGTATGCTAGAGGCCCAAGAATAAGATTAAGTGCTGAACAAATCAGAGATCAGGCTTTGGCTGTTTCTGGATTGCTTAGCCATAAAATGTACGGCCCTGGAGTCAAGCCACCTCAACCGGAAGGAATCTGGCAAACAGTTTACAATGGAGAATCCTGGAATGAATCAAATGGTGAAGATCGATATCGACGAGGCATTTATACTTTCTTGAAAAGGACCAGCCCTTATCCTTCTTTTATTTCTTTTGATGCTGGAAGTAGGGAGGTTTGCCTGAGTAATAGAATTGTTACCAATACCCCTCTCCAAGCGCTAGTAACCTTAAACGATCCAGTTTACTTAGAAGCCGCAGCCCAATTGGGTAAGTGGATGTTGGATTCTGATTCAGACCCTCAAAAGGGAATCTCGAATGGCTATCAAAAACTGATGCTAACACCAATTTCGAAAGAAAAACTCAAAGCATTGGATGAATTGTATTTGGTATCCTTGAAAGAATTTGAGCAGAATCCAAAATCCCTTCAGGAGTTTATGACTGCCAATTTTGAGCAAATAACCCCTGAATTGGCATCCATGTCTGTGGTGGCCAATGCACTTTTGAACTTGGATGAATTCCTAACTAAACCTTGACATGAAGCATTTAGATAAATTAATTCAAGAGCTTTCCCAGCAACAGCTAGAAAAGAAAACCAGAAGGCATTTTCTAATGGATTGTGTCAGCAAAATGGGAGGACTGGCCTTAGCCCCTCTGATGTTCGGCTGTGGATTGGAATCCAAACCTAAAGGATTGGAGTTAAGCCAAAGAGACTTGAATCCCCTAGCTCCACTTCCACCTCCTTTCAGAGGAAAAGCCAAGTCCATCATTTATTTACATATGGCAGGGGCACCGTCCCAGTTAGAATTATTTGACTACAAGCCAGAATTGGCAAAATACCATAATCAACCTTGTCCAGAGTCCCTTTTGGAAGGAAGGACTTTTGCCTTTATCAGAGGAGTTCCTAATCTATTGGGTCCACAGGCAAACTTCACTCAAAAAGGTGAATCTGGTGCTTGGGTTTCTGACTTTTTACCCCATTTCTCTCAGGTCATTGATGATGTGGCATTCCTAAAAGCTGTTCATACTGATCAATTCAACCATGGACCCGCTCAGCTATTTATGCAAACGGGAAGCCCAAGGTTGGGACGTCCAAGTTTGGGAAGTTGGGTAACATATGGATTGGGTACTGAAAATCAAAACCTACCAGGATTTGTTGTTTTGACTTCTGGAGGTAAAACTCCGGATGCTGGAAAAAGTGTTTGGGGAAGTGGATTTCTTCCTTCCGTTTACCAAGGTGTCCAATGTAGATCCAAAGGAGATCCTGTGTTGTATCTCCAAGATCCTGATGGCATGTCCCGAGATATGAAGAAAAATCTGATCTCGGCTATCAATGATGTCAATAAGGAAGAATTCAACCAATATGGGGATCCAGAAATCCTAGCCAGAATCAATCAATATGAAATGGCTTATAGAATGCAGATTGAGGTACCCGAAGTAATGGACATCAATGATGAACCTGAATACATTCATGAGCTGTATGGAACTCAGCCTGGAAAAGAATCCTTTGCAAACAATTGCCTTCTTGCCCGAAAATTGGTGGAGAAAGGCGTAAGAGTTGTTCAACTTTATGATTGGGGTTGGGATTCTCATGGAACAGATCATGATGGTTCGATTGACATGGGGCTTAGAAATAAGTGCCGTGAAATCGATCGTCCTATGACTGCCTTACTTTTGGATCTCAAACAAAGAGGCTTGTTAGAAGACACTCTTGTAGTTTGGGGAGGTGAGTTTGGAAGAACTCCAATGCAGGAAAATCGGGAAGGAAAACAACAAAGTTTCTTGGGAAGAGATCATCACGGAGATGCCTTTACCATGTGGATGGCCGGAGGAGGTGTGAAAAAAGGCGCTTCTTATGGAATCACAGATGACTTTGGCTTTTCAGGAATTGATGAACGCGTTTCTGTTCATGACATCCATGCCACCATACTTCATTTGATGGGCTTTGATCACGAACAGTTCACGTATGACTTCCAAGGTCGACCTTTCAGACTAACAGATGTGGAAGGAGAATTAATTAGAAAAATTATCGCTTAATACATGCACCCATTTTCCAGATTGCTACTAGCAATTGCTTTTATTTCGATTTCATTCAATTCAATTGCCCAAAAACAAATTCTCTTCTTCCAAACAGATTGGGGGAATGAACTTCCAATCGATGACTTTTTAGCCAAAACCAAAGCAGACGGATACGATGGTATCGAAGTCTGGATGCCTAGGTCCGACGAAGCCAAACAAAAGCTAAAAGAAGGTCTTGAAAAGTATGATTTGAAAGTCCTCTTCCTTCATGGAACGAACAAAGGCTTGCCTTTTGAAGAGTCCTTAAAAGCCTATGAGGAGGGTTTAAGATATATCTTATCCTGGAATCCAGTCAAAGTAAATAGTCATACAGGAAGTGATTTCTGGACCTTGGAGCAAAATCTTGCTTTCATTAAAGCTGGACAAAAAATAGCGCAAGAAGCAGGTATTCCATTAATCCATGAAACCCACAGAGGTAGATTTTCCAATACACTTCCAGCAACCTTGGAAATGATAGATGCATTTCCTGCTTTGAGATTGAATCTGGATATCAGTCATTGGATGGTAGTTCATGAGAAACTGATCCAAAAAGAAGACCCATTCTTAAAAAAGGTTTTGCCTCATATAGATCACATTCATTCTAGAGTTGGATTTGCAGAAGGCCCACAAGTCAATAACCCTGCAGCACCGGAATGGAAGCATGCTGTAGAAGTTCATATGGAGATTTGGAAGGAAATCATCCAAAATTATCCTGAAGATACTTTTACTATCACTACCGAATTTGGTCCTCCCCCATATTTACCAACCGTTCCGTTCTCCAACGTTCCGATTGCTGACCAATGGGAAGCGAATGTTTACATTATGAATTTGATCAAAAAGCATCTAAATGATTGAGTTTATTTTTCCTCTTTTTGGAAGGTTTCATCCCATCCTAGTTCACCTTCCTATTGGCTTTTTAGCATTTGGGATCATCTTAGTTTTCTTGAGTAAAAAAGGAGACAACAAGCACCTAGATTCCATTCGCCTAGCCTTTTTACTTGGAGCTATTTCGGCTGTGCTTTCTTCCATTTCTGGTTTCCTCCAGTATCAATACGAAGGATTCAGCTGGGATTCGGTTCAGTTTCATTTCTATTTTGGAAGTGGTACTGCTCTATTTTCTTTTTGGCTCTTTTATGAAATCAATAAATCAAATGTAATTCCACCTAAGTTTAAGTTGAAGGCGGGGATATTGTTTGCTTTACTCCTATTTACAGGTCACTTGGGAGGGAATATCACCCATGGAGAAACCTATCTAATTGAGCCTTTGCCCGCAGGAATGCAAAACTTCTTAGGCTACGATACATCTGAAAAAAAGGGCTTAGAAATTCCTGAAAATGGATGGGAGGAGTTGGCCTATTTCGAAGAGGTAGTTCAACCCATTCTCAATCAAAACTGTGCAAGTTGCCATAATACCAGAAACAAAAAAGGCGAATTAGACCTATCTAGTTACAATTCCCTACTGGAAGGAGGCGAAGATGGTTTCATTCTAACCAGTGGAAGTCCAGACGACAGTCCGCTTTTTTCAAGGTTGGTACTTCCCAAAGAAGATGAAGATCATATGCCTCCAAAGGAAAAACGTCAAATGCACAAAGAGGAGATTGAGTTGATCCAGAGATGGATTGCCTTGGGAGGAAACACTGAATCCAAATTGGGAGATGCAAATATTGAGGCTGAATTGTTGGAACCCTTTTTCAAACGTGAAGAAATTCCATTCTATCCAACCGCCTCTGTGAATCCAGTTTCAGAAGACGACCTGAATTCAATGAAAGATGAGGGGTTCTTTGCCGAGCCAGTTTCTGAGGAATCAAACTGGATCATGATTTCCTGCATCAACTTACCTTCTTTTTCAGATTCTGATTGGCAAAAATTAAATTCAGTAAAAGATCAATTGGCATTTTTGGACTTATCTAGAACTCAAATTTCTGATCAAAGTCTAGATCAGATTGCTGGCTTTCCCAACTTGACTGTATTGAAATTAAACGAGACGGATATTTCAGGAAGTGGATTGGAAAAGCTTCAAAAAAATGAAAACCTGAAGAACCTCTATTTAAATAAAACTCAAGTGACATTGGAGCTATTGGAATCACTTCAAGATCACCCGAGTTTAGAAAAGGTCTTTGCATTTGATACTCCAGCAGCTGAAAATAGCAACTCCAAAGAGTTTAGCTTTCATTTGGAAAAAGGAAATTACCTTCTTCCCAAATTGCCTACTGATACGATTGTTTTTTAAGAAAGGTGGCTTTCGATTGCTTCCTCATCAAAACCCAGCGTGATACTTCCATCACCGTAAACAATCACCGGTCTTTTGATCATACTGGAGTTTTCTACCAAAATAGATAAAGCTGATTTTTGGGATTCCAATGCAGCTTTTTGAGAATCATCCATCTTTCTGTAGGTCGTCCCCTTTTTATTAACCAACTGCTCCAAAGAAACTTTCTCTAAAAACCCTTCCAATAAATCCTCGGTAGGTTTCTGTTTTTTATAATCGATAAAATCATAGGCTACTCCTTTTTCTTCCAAAAAAGTGAATGCCTTTTTCATGGTATTACAGTTTTTGATTCCGTAAACTTTAACTGACATGGTTTTCGTTTAGATTAAATGATTTCAAGATTCAATGTGAATGTAAAGATACCCGAGATTTCAAAACCTTCGGGTATCTTCCATCTACCAATATTAATCTCCCAAATGATTCCAGTTGATGATGGCATTCCACACTAAAGGAGCATCATGATGATTCAAATAGCGATGAAGCGGATCAAAGGTAAAGGCAACAATTCTACCTTTCCCTACTGGAACATTGAAAATCCCTCCTTGACCAATAATCGTTTGCTCATTTCTCACCATTCCAGATCTCACATAAGGAATAGGCTTTCCTTCACTTTCTTTTTTGAAATCCTTTTCAGGATTTTCCATCCCCATGATTTCTCCTGTATAAGGCTCTTCATCTTTCAAGGGCTTCGTGCCATACTGAAGAACCATCATATCTCTTTTTGCCAAATCGACTCCGTACAATGGACCATTTCCTCTAAAAATGGAGAAAACCTCAGGATAGCCATACAATAATGGACTGCTAGAATCTTTAGCTTTTACAGTAACAACAGATCCTGGATGGAAAAGCCCTCCAGCGTTATGAGGATCTAAATCTCTAGTAATTCCTGTTTCGGCAACCATTCTAGTAGAATTATCCAGGGTAATCACCAAACCTCCAGCTTCCACAAACTTCTTCAAATTATCAATGCCCAAAAAGCCTGGACCTCCAGTCATATCATCCGTAGAATCTGGATACCCATGAGAAGGAAACTCATCAGTTTTGGTATATGGCATGGGTCCAAATCTACTATCAACTCCATGGATAAAAGTGGAGACATCTCCCCTACTTCTTGGAACCAAAATCACATCAAACTTGGATTTCAAATCTCCTGCTTTCAGGTCATCTTTATCAATTGAGGTATATGGAATTCCACGTTGCTCAAAGGTGTATCTGGACCAACCTTCATCTTGGGTATTGAACCAAGTATGGTAAATCGCAATTTTAGGAAGGTCTACAGCATGGACTTCTGAACTATTTGGAGCCTGAGAAGCTCTGGTAATATCCAACTCAAACTTCTCTCCCAACTCTTTCGCTTGAGAAGAAGAAATCCCCTTGATCCAAATAGACCCTGAAGACAGGCTATCGGATCCGGTTTTCAACCCTGATTCCAATACATTGATTTCTAGATCAGAATCTTGCTCTTTTAACCAATACAAAGCTGGTAAAACTGTATTCTGGGCCTTGTAGGAAATGTAATAATTGGAACCGCTCCCATCAACTTTACCGTCATAAGAAGCATCCGAATCAACTAAAGACAAGCTATTTCTATCAAAATCTATAGAGTCCTTTGTTTCCACATCAACTCCATAGAGATAGCTCAAAGTCCAAGCAATATCATCGTACGGAGGGAATTTGGCATCTTTAGGATACTTCTGTTCAGAAAGTAATGTCACAGCCAAGTTTCGGTAAGGTTGATCCAATAATACATAAAAGGCTCCTTCACCATCTTCATGAACTTCAATCGCCTGAGCTCTCAATTGATTCACCAAATAAGCAGCCATGGCTGGATCTCTTTGCTCTGCTGGAATCACATAAGCTCTAGGTCCTTCAGTGCTTCCTTTTCTGATGGAATTCACCCCTTTTTGATAGAAGTTTCTCAACAATTGTTCTCCATTTTGAGCAGCATAGCTCAAAGAAGCCAAAACTCCAGCCTGCATGTAATTCACATTATTTCTAGCGGACCAATAGACTTTTTCAGAAGGTGGATCAGGACGGTACCATTCTCTTGTGGTCGCAGGATCACCTGCATACCTCGCATTGGAAAGATCTCTCAAATAGGTATTTGCGCCAGCATTCCCGAAGGTCTCATAGAAGCGTCCGTTTGAGTTATGGTTATTTGCTACCCAAATCCCATATCCAGGCCACCAGCCATCGTAAAAAGCCCATGTAAAGGCTCCGGGCATTCCCTGAGCCGCCAGAGTGGTGATATCATGATTGGCCATAATTTGCCACTCTCCTATAGTCACAGGATCTACTTGCTCATTATATGGGCCTGTCCCTGTCGATATATAAAGCAAAGGCACAGACTCATGTAGATCCAACATCACTGTCGGATGCCATTCGTAGAAAATGTTGAAAATCGCCTTCGTTAATTCTTGAGAAACCTGCAAGCCATCTCGGTTATTGTCATGGTAAACATATGTTCCCCAATAAGGCGCAGACCTAGGGAAACCATCATCCCATTCAGTTCTTGCTTTGCTATAGCGATAATACCAATCAACCACTTTGTCTCTGCCATCAGGTTCTGATACTGGATTGATCAATACGATTACATTATCCAATATTTTTTTGATGCTTTTACCCTCACTGGTTACGAGTCGATAAGCTAATTCCATCAACATTTCTGGAGAACCCATTTCAGTAGAGTGCAGGCCACCATTCAGGTAGTAAACAGGTTTAGCTTTCCCGAAAATTTCTTCAGCTTTTTCTGAATCAATCTTTCTTGGATCTGCCAATTGAGCCAAATACTCCCGATAGGTATCCAAATCCTCCATACTTTCATCACTTCCGATCACAACCATATAGATTGGTCTTCCTTCCTCGGTAGTCCCGACTTGCTTCAAATTCAAATTGGGAGACGCATCTGCCAAAGCCTGATAATACCCATAAATCGAAGTAGTATTGTGCATGACACCCGGAGTTCCGATTATCTGTCCAAAATGCTTGGAAGGTGAAGGAATCGTAGGGTGCTCAACAACTCCCAATACCGAACTGGGTAGAAAGCGCGTATCAGTAGTATATTCTTTGATCTTGGCATTATAATCCTGATCAACTTGTTGGGCTTGAGCGAAAAAACTACTCCCTAAGAGACAGAGTCCTGCTCCCAGAATTTTTGAGTTCATAATCTGAAGGGTTCGTGGTTGACTTAATAGTCAGAATATAAGCCAAAAGATTAAAAAGCCCTTCAAATTTTGAACAAAAGGACAATCTTTAGTTTGGAAGAGGATATAAAAAAAGGCCGAATCAATCGGCCTCAATTTTAGGAATGAATCTCAATCATGCTTTCGCGATGAGCTTCCAGTATTTTATCAATTAGTTCATCTTTCAAAGCGGTAGAAAGGAACAAACTTTCAAATTGACTAGGTGCCAGGTAAATACCTCTTTTCAGCATTGCTTGGAAGTATTTCCCGAATAAAGCGGTATCCGATTTTTTTGCAGATTCAAAATCATAAACAGGCTGATCTGTGAAGAAAAGACAATACATACTTCCCAAATGATTGACTGTATAATTATGTCCTAACTCTTTGTTTATGTTCTCGATTCCTTCTGAAACCTTTTTTCCGATCTCATTCAGCTTCGAATAAACAGATTTTTGAGCGTTCAAGTGTCTCAACATCGCCAATCCTGCAGCCATAGCTATTGGATTACCTGAAAGAGTTCCAGCTTGATAAACCGGACCTGCTGGAGACACGTGCTCCATAATTTCCTTTTTACCTCCATAAGCTCCTACAGGCATACCACCCCCAATGATTTTACCCAGAGTAGTCATATCAGGAGTCACTCCGAAAAGCTCTTGCGCACCTCCTGGAGCCAATCTGAAGCCTGTCATTACTTCATCAAAAATCAATACGATTCCTTCTCGCGAACAGATTTCCCTCAATCCTTCCAAATAACCTGGCTTCGGCAAGGCCAATCCCATATTTCCCGGAACAGGCTCTAAAATCAAAGCTGCAATTTCTCCTTTGTTTGCTTCAACCAACTCTTCGATTGCTTCCAGAGAGTTATAGGGTGCCAAAAGTGTATCTTTTGCAGTTCCTTTGGTCACACCTGGCGAATCAGGATTCCCCATGGTAATTGCACCAGAACCAGCTGCAATCAAGAAGGAATCACCATGTCCATGGTAGTGACCTTCCATTTTGATAAACTTATCTCTTCCTGTATAGCCTCTTGCTACTCGGATAGCAGACATGGTAGCTTCAGTACCGGAATTCACCATTCTGACTTTCTCTACAGAAGGGACCATGCTTATAATCAACTCAGCAATCTCAATCTCTCTAGCTGTTGGTGCGCCAAATGAAGTCCCATTTTCCATAGCTTGAATCACCGCTTCTCTAATCAACGTGTGATTGTGGCCAATAATCATTGGTCCCCAGCTATTGATCAGCTCGATGTAGCGATTGTCATCTTCATCAAAGATGTATGCTCCATCAGCTCTTTTGATAAAAATAGGTTCACCCCCTACGGCTCTAAAGGCACGTACTGGTGAATTAACACCTCCTGGGATAAAATTTTGGGCATGGGCAAAAAGCCGCTTGCTTTCAGATATGTTCATTGATTTAATAGTGGTTTCAGTTCACCTGTTTCAATAGTAAAAACAGGTACATATTGATTGGAATTGCTATTTTGGAAATTAAAGCCCCATGTCAGTTTTCCAGGTTCAAAAACCTGCTGATCCAAGCTTCGCCTCAAATCAAATCCAAATGTAGGTTTCAAATTTTCAGAGACCCAATAAACTAACTCCCTACCCAAAATCGCATTCATGGTTGGGAAAGCCAAATTCCTTCCATAAAATTCTGATTTAAAAGAAGTCATTGCTTCTTTATCCAATGCAGGCGAGTTATTTGAAATGAAATAGAAATTGGGAAATTCCAACATCTCATAATTCGCAAAATTGAAGCCTAACCAAGAGTCCATTACCAAAATCGGCAGAATAGTAGTCACGGATTCTATTAAAGCCAAAGTAGGCTGAGCTATTGAAGGATCATCTGTAAGAAATATAACCTGATCAACATCCAAATTGACACTGTCTTTACCAGGTCTTACTCCCAAATCTGTCAAAAATGTGGCTGCATTTCGAGGATCTAATCTTTGGCTATCTACTATTTGAAAACCTTCCTGAGTAAGTCTTTCATTTAGCAATGCTGCCATTTTTTCATCTCTTGAGCTTCCACTATATCCAATGGCAACTCGATTTCCCCAAGCTTTACCTTTCAGGTTTTTGATGATTCCTTCTACCAAGTTTTGAGCGGAAGGTCTAAACAAATAGCTGTATTGCTTTCCAACAAAACGCTCACCCAAATTCGAAAGTGGATGCACAAATGGAATCTTTGCATTTTCTGCAAATGCACTCACTAAGTCAGACTCATCCGGATAAATAGGACCTAGAATCACATCAGCTTTCGCAACTGCCGGTTCCTGCAAAACACTTCTCAAATGATTCATATCCCTTTGAGAATCAAATGTTGAAAGATTGACATTTGCACCCTCCCTCTTCATTTTATTGACCGCAAAGCGAATCCCTTGGAACAACTCGTAAGTAAATGATGATGGAGAAATCTGACCATTTCCAGTATCAGTAAATGGAAGGATCACTACAATGTCCAACACATCGTCTTTTAATTGACCTGATGAAGCGTTTGCTCCAATTCCCTGCATTTCATAATACAAAGCCTTTTCCTCAGAGGACAAAACAGTTTTGCTTTTCAGGACAGTGCCCAACGCAGCCTTATATGCTGATTGATTTTCAAATTCTTTGAGATTACTTATCAAAAAATTAGGGCTTGATTTACTCAAATATTCGAAAGAAAGATCCTGAGCTTTTTCCTGCAAGGCAGGATCTTCGATTTTAGCAATTGCTCTAAGAGCCTCTAAGGCTTGATTATTTTGAAAATATGCTGTTGCTAAAAGGTACTCGGCATCCTGACTACCTTTCCAATTTCTAGAAACTAAAGGCTGAAGAAACTCAATAGCTTGTGCAGGTTGATTGGCACCAATGGCAGCCTCCCCAGCATGAAATGAAGCGTAATTGGCCAGGTTGCCATATTTTTCTACACTTGTAAATTCTTTGAAAGAGTTTAATGCGTCCCAATAACTCCGGGAATTCAATAGGACTTGAGCCCGCTGATAGCCCTCTGGAACGGACTGGGACCATGCTTCTAGACAAATCAAAAATACTGGAAGCAAAAGGAATAATTTTCTCATGAATCGAGGGTATGCGTCTGACAAGTGAGGCAAATTTACGCCATTATTTTCAAACCCAAAGTTTAGGCCAAAATACTCCAAAAAAGAAGACCCAAAGATTTCTCTTTGGGCCCAATTTCAAATTTTGAATAACAAATTGTAAATCCAATTATTCCCATTCAATCGTTGCAGGTGGCTTGGAAGAAATATCATATACTACTCTGTTAACACCTTTTACACGGTTGATGATTTCGTTGGAGATTTTCCCAAGAAACTCATACGGCAGGTGGATCCAGTCAGCAGTCATTCCATCTACAGATCCAACAGCTCTCAAAGCGACAACTTTTTCATAAGTTCTTTCATCTCCCATCACACCTACAGATTGGATAGGAAGAAGCATTGCTCCTGCCTGCCATACTTGGTCATATAAACCATGGTCTTTCAATCCCTTGATGAAAATATAATCTACCTCTTGCAAAGTTTTAACTTTCTCAGCAGTGATATCTCCCAAAATTCGGATACCCAATCCAGGTCCAGGGAAAGGATGTCTTCCGATAATCGTTTCTACGATTTCTAAAGCTCTACCCACTTCCCTTACCTCGTCTTTGAACAAGGTATTCAATGGCTCCACAACAGAGAGCTTCATGAAATCAGGCAACCCACCTACGTTATGGTGAGATTTGATAGTTGCAGAAGGACCTTTTACAGAAACAGATTCAATCACATCAGGATAGATAGTTCCTTGTCCTAGCCATTTTACCCCTTCAATTTTATGAGCTTCGTCGTCAAAAACTTCGATAAAAACTCGTCCGATTGCTTTTCTTTTAGCTTCAGGATCAGTCAATCCTTCTAGCGCTTTATAAAATCTGTCCTTGGCATCCACACCAATCACATTCAATCCCATGTGCTTGTAGGAATCCAAAACTTCTTCGAATTCATTTTTTCGCAACAAACCATTGTCAACGAAAACGCAAGTCAACTGATCTCCAATCGCTCTGTGGATCAAAGTAGCTGCTACAGAGGAATCAACACCTCCAGAAAGTCCCATCACTACTTTATCAGCACCGATTTTCTCTTTCAAATCAGCTACGGTGGAATCGATGAATACATCAGAAGTCCAATCCTGAGAACATCCACAAATTCCAACTACGAAGTTTCTCAACAAATTCTTCCCTTCCGTAGAGTGAGTTACTTCTGGGTGGAATTGAATTCCATATGTCTTTTCACCTTCAACTTTGAATGCTGCCACTTCAACTGAAGAAGTACTTGCAATAATTTCAAAGCCAGCTGGCAATTTTTTGATGGTATCACCATGAGACATCCAAACTTGGGAACCATGAGTCATCTCTTTTAACAAGTCATGATGCAAGTCAATATGATCCAAGTTCGCTCTTCCGTATTCACGGATGGTGGAAGGAAGAACCTCTCCCCCATATTTATGAGCTAATAATTGAGACCCGTAGCATACCCCAAGAAGAGGTAGCTTTCCGCGCAATGCATCCAGATCCAAGTCAGGAGCATCCGCTTCGCGGACACTACAAGGAGATCCTGAAAGGATTACACCTTTGATGTCGTCGGTAATCTCTGGAACCTTATTATAAGGATGAATTTCACAGTAAACATTCAGCTCTCTAACTCGTCGGGCGATAAGTTGTGTATACTGAGAGCCAAAATCTAGGATGAGGATTTGTTCTGCCATGCGCAAAGGTAAGCAGGCTAGACAAATTGACGAAGTGTTCTGCTAAATTTTACAGAATAATGTTTGGTTCTAAGAAATTGAAAGATTAGAAAATTGAAAAATTGGAAAATTCACCAGTTTTTGAAATCATGCTTTGGACATTGAACCAGATAGCTTGAACCAAGTGGGGCCCAAAGTTAATTTTTCAAACGGCTTCCATTTTCAAAGAAGTTATAGGTATTTAGAGCTCCCAAAACAAAAACCAGGCTTTGCCATGTATCATAGATTCGTTCCTCTATTCGCATTCATTTTTATTTCTCAAGTAGTTCTGGCCCAAAAAGCCCCCATTTTAAAGGAAGTGGATCCCTATTTCAAAATGATCAGACAGGAGTTCAAAGGAGATTTGGCTTATGAAACAGTTGCTTTTGTAGAGCAATATTGGAGAATTGCAGGAAATACGGGATTCAATAATTCAGTGGATTGGATTACAGAACATTTGGATGAAGACGGATATGTTTTGGAAGAAAATGCAGGTGTAGAAAGCAAACTAACCTATCGAATCGAAAAAAGAGAAATGAACCGCCCTACTTGGGAGCCTGTTTCTGCCAGCTTGAAAATCGTAGGGGACAATACGGATTTACTCAATTCAGTGAGTAATCGAAACATGATCTACACCTATTCTAGCTCTACGCCAAAAAGTGGTGTTCTGGCGGAAATCGTTTATATCCCAAACAAAGAAGCTTTAGAAACCAAAGATCTGAAGGGAAAGATCCTTTTTTCTGATAGCCTGAGCTATCGAATCCTCCAGCCAGCTATCAAAGAAAAAGGTGCTTTGGGAGCATTGACTTATGACATGCCTTCTTACTTACAGCCTGAGAAAAACACCACTTCCATTCAATTTCGAGGCTTGAGATATGAAGCAGATTCTCCCGCATGGGCATTGGCACTATCCTTTCAGGCAAAAGAGAAATTGAAAGCAGCTTTGGACAAAGGGAAAGTAGAAGTTCAAGTCGCTATTGAAACCAAGATTTACGAATCAGAGGAATTGACTGTCGTAGCAAATGTTTTGGGTTCGGAAAAACCTTTGGAAAGCCTAGTCTTTTCTGCCCATATCCAGGAGCCTGGTGCCAATGACAATGCAACTGGAGTGGGAACCCAATTGGAGATGGCCAAAATCACTGCTCAATTGACTCAGGAAAACAAATTGAATTTGGATAGAACATTGACATTCCTTTGGGGAGATGAAATCATATCTACCAGAAGATATATTCAGGAAGAAGAAAAAAGAGAACCAGAAATCCTTTGGGGCATCTCTTTGGACATGGTAGGAGAAAAAACCGATGTAACTGGTGGTACTTTCTTAATTGAAAAGATGCCGGATCCTAGTACCATTTGGACCAGAGGAAAGGATCAGCATTCCGAATGGGGTGGCCGTCCTCTGAAAAAAGAAGATATGAAACCTCATTACTTCAATGATTTCATTTTAAATGTTTTTGAAGCTCAAGGAAGCTATGCCAATTGGACTGTTAAAACCAATCCTTTTGAAGGTGGGTCAGATCATACCCCATTTCTTCAAGCAGATATTCCGGGATTATTACTTTGGCATTTTACGGACCAGTTTTACCACACGGATCAGGACCGCTTGGACAAAGTATCTCAGGAGACCATGAAAAATGTAGGAACAGCTGCCTTGGCAAGTGCTTATACTTTATTGAATGGGGATAAAAAAACATCAAAGCTGATGGCTAAAACTATCTTGGAAGATGCAAAACAGCGATTGGAAACTGAATACCAATTAAGCCTGAAGGAAATCAAAAGTGGAAGTTCCAAGGAGGAGGAAATGGATATTATAAATACTTGGAACGATTGGTATCAAAAAGCCTTAATGTCCATTTCAGACCTTTCTCCTGAATCCAATCAATCAAAGTCCGAATCCAAATTGAATAAAATTTCATCTAGCCTTACCAAAAAATTGGGAAGCCAATAAATCCAGCAATGGATCCCACCTTTTTGTGGATAAAATCAATCTTTTTTAAACCAAATCTCTTTGGGTTAGTTAGGTTGATATGGTCAATCTCAGACTTTTCTTTATCGCTTTTTTATACATGATCATTTCCCCAAGTAATGCTCAGAGTCTTTCTTCACATCGATGGAAGGATAGAGTCTTAGTGATTTATTCAACTGATTCTTCCAACTCTACCCTCCTCAATCAAATTAAAGAACTGAAAAAAGATGAGAAAGGATTACATGATCGCAAAATAGTAATCTATCAATCCATCAAGGGAAAGGTCAAACAAGGGATGACGGAAAATGGCAATTTGGAAGTCATCGAATTTGAAGGACTAAAAAGAAGGAAACCCTCCTCCGAATTTGAAATTCATTTAATCGGATTGGACGGTGGAGTTAAGCTTACTAAAATAGAATTATTGACGAATAAGGAACTCTTTGGCACCATTGATCAAATGCCTATGAGGATATCAGAAATGAAGCGAAGAAAAGACAATTGAAATTTTAATTTGGATTCGTTTCCCCAATTCCAAATGCCTTTTTTGGGTTTTCTATTAAAAGTAAATTCCATTCTTTTTGTGTCCATCCCACCTCACTTAATGCTGGCATTAACTTTTTAAAAATGCTAGTGAAAGGTTGTAAATTTCCACCATCTGGCTTCCCTGGATCGTACCAACCAGCATCATGTGAAATCAAAATATGATCTAAAATTCCATTTTCCTTTGCAAATTGAAGCCTCTCCACATACTCATCAGTGCCCCATCCAATCCCATCTAAACTAATCCAAACACCTTTTGCGGCGGCGATTTGATAGTTCTGAAAGTTTTGTTCTGCCTGAGCATGCACCCAAACAAAGGCGGATGGCCTGACTCCCATTTCTTCCAAAATCTCAACTTCCTGACGGGCTGTATTCCAGCTTCCGGTATGTGAGACAATTTGAAGCCCTGTTTGCAGATGCGTGATTCCTGCGGCCTTCACCAATTTAGCATCTACATCTCTCAAGGGTTCTTCTTCATTGACAGAAATCTTAATAAATCCCGGTTTGATTCCTGTTCCCTCTATCCCCTTATGAAATTCTGAAATCCACCTCTTCGCCAATTCCTTTTCACTTTCTTCAAATACAAAATCCGGTAAATATTTCCCTCCCACGGCACCGTAAAATCCTGTATTGGTTACAAATTGAATCCCTGATTTCTCACTTAATTCCTTCAGCAATATGGGATCTTTTGCTAAATAAGATGGAGTACAGTCGAATATGGTCTTTACCCCAAATTGCTTCACTTCAAGCAGATATGGAAGGACTTTATCGACGACGGATTCACGATTATATCGATTCAATAAAACTGAGTCAGCTCCAATAAAATCTACCAACATATGCTCATGGATCAAAGTCAATCCCATTGAATCAATGGGAAGCTTTCTATCTACTGTGTGTATTATTCTAATTTCCTGACTAGGGCTCTGTAACAGGAAGTTGAGGAAAAAGAATAGAAATAAGCCGTAATTCAAAGTGTGTAAGGGAGTTTTCCAGTTTAATTAATTGAGTTTTTCTAACAAAAACAAGGAATCATAGATAAGCTGCAATTCACTATTGAATTTGATATAAATTTTAATTTACTGATAGTTAACCACTTAAAAAACCTCAAATAATTTAGAAATACGTTAAGAAAACTAAACCCTATTTCTTTTTATAAACTTCTTGGATTTTCTTGCTTTCATATTTTAAAACCAAAACTTATGAAAGCTAAATTCTTTTTTATTGCAGTTATTTCTTTTTTGTCAGCAGGTATTTTTGCCTTTGGACAAGAAACAGACAAACCTAAATTCTCTTTGGGGCTGGGAGGAACAGTTGATTCAAATGTAGATCTATGGGGATTCAATTTGGATGCTGAATACGATATCTCTTTAGGTAAAAGATTCTCATTTGTCCCAGGAATCTCATTTTATCATTCAGTTGGTCAAACCTTTAAATATCCAGAGGGATACCCAGATAAGAATGAAGATTATTCCAGAGGTATTTTTCTAAGTTCTCTACTAAAGTATGATTTAATCCAACACAGGTCGGGCTTCAACTTGTCTCTGGGCATGGGACCAAGCTATCAATTTGGTAAAGACTCATTTCTGCTGGATCTGAATTATACCGGTCAAGGAGACCCTAATTTGATGCGATTTACAAGAAATAGATTATTATTAAAAATAGAATTGGAAGCAGAATGGAAAACCAAGAATCCAAAAATACGAAACGGAATGGCCCTTGGATTAGTTGGCACTCCCAATTTCTTTCCATGGTATGCTTCAGCGACTTATAAGGTAAAATTTTAAAGGTTACCTTAACTCATAAAAATAGAAGGTCTGGACATCTCTTTCGATGGCGTCCGGATCTTCTCCCATCTTCGCATTTACCGAATACAAAAGTTCTTTCTTCGACTCCAATTTGATGGGCCAGTCCCCCTCCCAAAGTTTTTGATCTTTTTTGAATATTTGATAATACTTTTTGTCCTTATACTTTTTCTCCAAGGAATTAAATTCCTCTCCGCCTACGATATTTTTTGGCAATGCATCAACCTCATCTTGTGGCGCTGCACCTTCGTATTGGGTCAATAAATATCCATTGGAAAATGTAAAATCAACATATTGAGAACTTGCCAGTGCTTTAAAAAAACCATCAAAATTTCTTTCCTCAGTCATAGGCTGAATCTGTTTGTAATTATCCCCTGGATCCAGAGACAAATATTGATTTAGAGATAGACCCGGTAAATCATATATATATAGCTCAGGAGAATTTGGAAACAAAGCATACATTTTATCACCTTCGAACCTAATCAAAGGGTCCAAAGCAATATATTTCCCGGGAGTGATAGCCATTTGGCTTGATTCAGGAATAGAATCAGATGCTATCACTTCATAAGTTTCCAGATTTCTAAGAGTAATAAATGGATAGCCTACACTGAAATTTTCAGATTTGTATAAATCTTCCATACTTTCCAATTCAGCTGAAAAAGTATATAAATAATCCTTATAAACTTCCGCGGCATTACTTCCTCCAATTCTTCTGGTCACTAAACCAAAGTCTATTTTCTTCTCCTCTATCAAATTAAAATCGAGATCATAAACGAATGAAGATGGATTAGTAATAATTAAGATTTTATCATCTCCGAAATAATCAGCCGTCGTAAAATATCTCGATTTATAGCTATCCTTCCCATCTCCAGTTCTATTGGCTACTTTCAAAATTTCTCCTTTGGAACCAACCCTCAGGAGTTCATCTGTCTGAAAATCATAAAACAAATACTCTGAACCATCATCTTTTACATCAATCAGATAAGGTTGAACTAGCCGATCTATCACGAGGCTGTCAACCAGAACCAACTCTGGGATTTGATTTTCAGATGTTAATTCATCCTCTTCCTTTTGTCCGGTACAAGCAAATGCCAAAATCACCCAAGCCAGGGTTTGAGATAAGGAAAATGTGGATTTTAGGATTTGTGAAATCCTTTTAGTTTTCATAAAAACAATCATTTCAACTCATAAAAATAAAGTGTCTGAACATCTTTTTCGACTGCATTGGGGTCTTCTCCAGGTTTGTAAGATGCAAAAATCAAATCTCTAAAACTTGATAATCTTACTCCCCAATCACCTTCCCACAATAACTTCCTCCCTTTGTATACCTGATAATTATTATTGAAACGAAATTTTCTGATTATCGCCCCGCTTTCTTCACTTCCAATGTTTTCCATTGTGATTTTAGCTAGCTCATCCGTTGGAATTCCATTCTTATATGCAGCCAGCATATAGTCATTGGAGAAAACAAAATCAACATAAGGACTAGCCTTCATAATAGAGATATATGCAGTAGGATCCTTCGTTTCAGAGGGCTCAGCCTCTTTGAAATTTTCCCCCAGTGTCAAAGACCAGGAATCAATAAGTTTCAAACTTGGAATATCATACACATAAATCTCTGGTGAATACGGGTATAGCATAAATAGCTTTCCTTCATGCAATTTGACTGTCGGTTCCATAGACATATAGAATCCAGGATCCTTAGCCATTTTACTTTCCTCTGGGATTGTATCCCGGTTAATTATTACAAAATCATCCATATCACGGATGGTAATAAAAGGGTAGGCTATGCTGTAATAATCAGCTTCCATAAGGGTTTGTCTATCCATTTCCTCTACTGAAAAAGTAAACAAATAATTACCAATAGTTTCAAAAGCTTTGCTCCCACCGATTGTCCTTGTAGATAACTCAAAGTCATTTTTTTTCTTATTCTTCAAGTTAAATTCTGAATCATAGGTATAAATCCCAGAAACAGTATGAACCAAAACTTCATCATCAACTCCAAATTTGGCTGCTAAAAAATAGCCTGCATCCATGCTGTTTTTTCCATCTTTAGCCAAATCAGCTGTTATCAAAATTTCACCTGATTTGCTTATTATTAAGAATTCGGAAGTCTTCCAATCATAAAATAAAAATTCAGAATGGTCGGGTTTAACATCCAATAAATTAGGCAGTGTCAGCCGATCTATGACCAAACTATCAACAATAACCAGTTCAGGAATAGCATCAGGGTCTATTTCAGTAGAATCCTCTTTGGATTGACATGAAAAAAAAGCTAAAAAAACAATGAATAGTAAAGTGTAGTATTTCATAAAAGCTTGTTTCTTAAAACTAAAGAACTATCCAAATAAAACGTAAGAGTGCTTTCCTAAAAAATCTAAAAATAAAAAGCCAGGCATTCCTACCTGGCTTTGTCGTTGGTCTAGTATGTCCCGCTTATTTTTCGAGACTAATGTATTTCAAAAACTCATTTCGAGCTTGTTCGTCTTTTTCAAACTTTCCTGAATAGAAAGAGGTAACTGTTGAGCTATTGGTATCCTGAACACCTCTGGAGCTAACACACATATGGTAAGCATCCATGATCACCGCCACATCTTCTGTTCCCAAAGCTTCTTTCAACTCATTTCCAATTTGCATGGTTAATCTTTCCTGAACTTGAGGTCTTTTCGCAAAATACTGGACGATTCTATTGATTTTGGAAAGTCCAATCACATTTCCATTTGAGATATAAGCTACGTGAGCTCTGCCATAAATTGGCACAAAGTGATGCTCGCAATGTGAATGGAACGTAATATCCTTCTCCACTAACATCTCATTGTACTTGTACTTGTTTTCAAAAAGTTTGGCAGTAGGCTTGTTTTTAGGGTTCAATCCTGCAAACACCTCTTTCACATACATTTTTGCTACTCTGTGAGGCGTACCTTTCAAGCTGTCATCAGTCAAATCCAACCCCAAAATATTCATGATTTCTCGGAAATGCTTCTCGATCAACTCAACTTTAAGATCATCGTCCATTTCGAAAGCATCCTCTCTGAGAGGAGTTTCTAAGGAGGTTCCAACATGTTCTTCACCGATTTCCTCAAATGAAGCGCGGGAGATGTTAATTCCCATCGTATTCAACAAAGTTTCTTTCTGTTTCATAAAGTCGAATTATTAACTCGAGTTTCCGATCAATTTTTTCCCTTAGAATATTCCAAATAACCACTGCAATGTTCTCAGCGGTTGGGTTAAGATTCGTGAATTCATCGGTATCCAGGTTTAAATTTTTGTGATCAAATTTTCTTAAAACATGCTCCTTGATCAAATCGCTGAGCAGTTTCATATCATATACGTATCCTGTTTCAGGATTGATTTCCCCTTTGAGGGTTACAATCAGTTCGTAATTATGTCCATGATAATGAGGATTGTTACATTTCCCGAAAACGGTCTGGTTTTTCTCCTCAGACCAATTCGGATTGTTTAATCTATGCGCTGCATTAAAATGCTCCTTACGAAATACTTTTACTTTCATTTACCTTTCCTGAACAGCAAGTGGCTCTATTTTGTTTAATTTTTACTCATTAAAATCTAAACAAATCTTCAAGTCCTTGCTTTCCAACAGATTAATTTGATTTAAAGAGGCGCAAAACTAACCATATTTCTCGGCTGAGCCAAGAATCTGATTTTTTCACCAAGAATGGAACGAAAAGCACCCCATTCTTAGTTCCCCTAATTAGTAACCCGGAATTCTGACAAGAATCATAAACTTCTACTAATCAGAATTTTGATCAAAACAATAATTGGCTTTAACTTTGCTATTCACCCTGAGCATATGCTAAAACTACCTATTCTGTTTCTGGTCTTCAGCTTACTCACCCTATCTGAACCGGAAATTCCGACTCATACCTATACCCCATCTACAGAGAAATCTGAAGGAGTTTATGATAGACTTCTTAATCTTTCAGCAGCCTTGCCTTCCAAGCAAGTGTTTGATTTGGCAGCAAATGGTTGGGAAAAACTCCAAGGAAACATTAACAACCCTATTTTAACCATCATTGATTTCAGCTTGCCTTCTACCGAAAAGCGTATGTGGGTCATTGATATGAATGCAGCAAAAGTTTTGTTGAACACAGTAGTTTCTCATGGAAGAAATTCAGGTCAATTGATGGCCAAATCCTTTTCCAATCAGCCTGAGTCTTTTAAAAGCAGTCTGGGTTTCTATAAAACCGCTGAAACTTATTTTGGTAAACATGGCTATTCACTTCGATTAGACGGTTTAGAAAAAGGATTCAATGATCAGGCTAGAAATCGTGCCATCGTCATTCATGGCGCGGATTATGCCAAAGAGGAATTTGCAGCAGCTACAGGTAGATTAGGTAGAAGCCTAGGTTGCCCAGCCCTTCCCTCTGAGATTTCAAAAGAAGCGATCGATTATATCAAAGAAGGATCATTGCTTTTTGTATTTGGCAACGACCCTTCCTATCTGCAGGCCTCAGCTTTACTTCAGCCTTAAGCTTTCTTCATGGCTTCTAGCACTTCGGTATCTCTTTTATAAACATCAGGTCTAAAATGGGCTTTCCCATTGGAATCTGCCCAGAAGGTCAGGTATAAAAGTGTTACCGGAACTTCCCTATTTAGATTCACTACTTCTTCTCTATCCAAATGCATGGCTTCCTGAATTTTATCTGAAGTCCAGTCATCATCCTGCAATAAGGCTTGTGCGAATTGATCTGGATATTGGATTCGGATACATCCATGACTCAAGGCTCTGGTTTCCCTTTCAAATAGTCCTCTCGCAGGTGTATCGTGGATATAAATATTGTAATCATTAGGAAACATAAATTTCACTAAGCCTAATGAATTACCTTGACCTGGCTTTTGTCTAATTCTGTAATTATTCGCTTCGTTTCTGATCCAATTGATCTTTTGAGGATCCACAACTTCTCCAGAACTAGAAACGACCTCCATGTTTTTCTCTGCTAAATAATTCTTGTTTTTCTGCATTGCCGGAATGATTTCTCCTTGGGTAATGGAAGGTGGAATATTCCAATAAGGGCTGAATACGATATAGCTCATTGGAGCAGTAAATACAGGAGACTCATTGTATTCCTTCCCCACAATCACCTTGGCAGAAAGCGTCGTGTCTCCTTTGGTCAGGTAATCCAATTGGTAGTTAGCGATATTGACCAAGACCATTTCCTGATCCCAGTCCATTTCTGGCAACCACCTCATTCTCTCCATGTTGACAGAGGCTATTTCAATCAGTTTTTCAGGTGAGTCATTTAGAAAATCAGCCGTCAATTCACCAATTGCTCCATCAGGTTTCATCCCATTTTCAATTTGGTATTTTTTCAAACCATCCAGCATTACAGAATCAAACAAATTCGGATTATCTAATTTATATTCACTCAAATAACCCCAAAACTGAAGTCTCTTTCTTAAATCCGGAACAGCTGGATCTTCGTCACCCACTTTCAAAGTTTCTTCAAATCGAACCGGCTTCCAAGTCAAAGTATCTTCTTCATTGATTGCATAAAGTTCTTTCAAGACTTCTCTACCTTTTGTATACATAGCCAATTCAGGATAAAGGCTTTCCAAAAAGTCTTCAACATTCTCGCCATCTGCCACTTCTGCCAAAGCTTCCATTGGATTAAATTCCTCCTTTTTAGCCGGCAACTTCCAATAATTACCTCTTTGCTTTTCGGAAACAATCCCAAACTTCAGATCATAGACTAAATCCAAAAAGGCATCTGTCATGACCAATTCAAAATCCACCAACTCAGGAGAAGATTTAGGTTGTAGAATCTTCTTTTTATCCTGAATTTCCGTTTCTACTTTTTCAAGGAATTCATGATGATAATCGGAAGGTTTCAAACCATCATATTTTACTTCAGAGATGGCATTCAATAGATCTTCCCCCTGAGAATTGATCTTCCCATTTGTGGACCAAACCTCTTCATATCCTCGATTTTCATAAAACTCCTGAATTTCGGAAAAGTGAGTCAGCCTGATATCTTTTGATATCAAAACCTCATTTTCATTTTCCGAAATAAATCTTGATTCGATTGCTTCAGTCAAATCAGTTCTGTTCATTCTATATACCACCCAAATCCCTGCAGCTACCAGCGCAAAAACCAGAGTAAACAACAATGCTTTATTTTTCATATTCTAAAAGATTTTGCTTTTATCAACTGTCCTCTAGAATTCAAATCAAGTGCGGAATTTTGTAGAATATCAAAAAATCAGCCTCAGATCACTTGAAATGGATATTTTACTTAAAACCAACAAACCCACCCAAAAATCCAATTGGGTGGGTTTGCGAATATTTTTCCCAGCATTGTGGAAAAGCTACAACAGAAATTTAATGCAAATTACTTTCTCAAAGCTGTAAGAACTTCCTGATCTCTACCATAGATATCAGGTCGAAAATGACCTTTCCCATTTGAATCAGCCCAAAAAGTCAAATACAAAATCACGACAGGTATTTTCCGGTCCAAATTGACAATTTCCTCATGATCCAAATGCATGGCTTCATCGATTTTTTGGGGAGTCCACCCTCTATTTCCCTCCAAAAGGATCTGGGCAAACTTGGCAGGATCCTGCAATCGGATACATCCATGAGATAGAGCTCTGTCTTCTCTGGAAAACAAAGACCTAGCAGGGGTATCATGGATATAGACACTATGCTTATTGGGGAACATAAACTTCACCAGACCCAGGGAGTTACTTCCACCGGGCTTTTGACGAATCCAATATGGAAAAGATTTGGAACTGAAATCAACCGTAGAAGGATCAACAACTTTCCCCGCTGAAGTCACTACTTCCATGTTTTTGTCGCGAAGGTAGTTGGGATTCTTGCGAATCGAAGGCAAAATCTCATTTCTGGTAATAGAATAAGGAATATTCCAATAGGGACTAAAAACAATATAACTCATTTCTGCCATAAAAATCGGAGACTCATGATATCGCTTCCCAACTATAACCTTGGCTGTATGAATTGTATCCAGTTTATCAATCAGATCCAATTGAAAGTTGGCAATATTTACCAAGATAAATTCAGAATTATCAACAGTATCCGGCAGCCACCTCATCCTTTCAAGATTGACAGAAATCTTATCTATCAAATCTGAAGGTGACTGATTTAAGGAAAGAATTGAAAGATTCCCCAAAATTCCATCATCTTCCATTCCATTTTCCTGCTGAAATGATTTAACAGCTTCTACCAAAGCAGAATCATAGTTTTTGGAACTGATATCAGCCGAATCACTCAAATACCCCCAAAACCTCAACCTCTCTCGAATAACCGGAATATCCGAATTGGAATCTCCCGGCTTAATGGATTTATTGATTTTTATCTCTTTCCAATCCAGGCTGTCTTTTTCTTCAATATTTTCCATGGCTCGAAGGACTTCACGGCCATTTCTATACATCATAAACTTGGGATAAAGGCTCACCAAATAAGACCTTAATTGACCGCCTTTTGTAGCCTCGGTCAATAACTGTCCATAATCAGTATTCTTCACAATTGGGGGAATCTCCCACTCTGACTTTAGTACCGATGGATCAACTCTTCCTATCTCCAAATCTTTAGCAAGTCTGAAAAATGCATCAGTTAAGAAAATATCCAGATCAGCGACATCTGTAATCTCATTGGAACTTCCTGAATCTTTATTTTGCTCAAAAGTTTCAAAAAAAGCATCAAACAATTCCAAATGGTAATCTTTAGGGTTCAGTCCATCGTATTTTGCCTGCTTTATCTCAAAGCGTAATTCGTAAGCCATTTCCTTTAAAATCCCATTCTCGGACCAAACTGGAACAAATTCTCTTGTAGTATAAAAAGGAAACAATTCATCTCCCGATACGAGTTGAATCTCGCGAATTTCCAATTTTTCTTTCGGTTGGTCTGTCTCAAACCTATGCCTAATCTGATTAGCTATATCATCCTGGATTCCAAAGGAATATTGATTCATTAAAAAAAGAAAAACCGAGGTAACTAGCACTCGGTTTAATCTAAAAATGGTTAATCTCATATTAATCTTCAACTTTAAAATCCTGAAACTTTCTTCCCAAAGTCCATGCCTCTTTGAGCATGGGAAGAAATTCACTCATTTTTCTTAAAGGAATCAAATTAGGCCCATCACTTAATGCTTTAGCAGGCTCTGGGTGAGTTTCAATAAAGAATCCATCAATACCAGTTGCAGCTGCAGCTCTGGCCAGAATGGGAGCAAATTCTCGCTGTCCCCCACTGGTTCCACCTTGCCCTCCAGGTTGCTGAACAGAATGGGTAATATCAAATACCACCGGTGCAAATTGCCGCATAATCGGAAGCCCTCTCATATCTACCACCAAATTGTGGTAGCCTAGAGAAAAGCCTCTTTCCGTCAAGCAGACATTATCATTTCCGGCATTTCTTACTTTTTTGACAGCATACTGCATATCTTCTGGTGCCATAAATTGCCCTCTTTTGATTTTCACCGCCTTGCCTGTTTCTGCTGCAGCAAGCAAGAGATCAGTCTGACGACAAAGGAAAGCAGGAATCTGAAGTACATCCACGACTTCAGCCACATCTTTGGCCTGATAGCTTTCATGAATATCCGTAACCAACGGGACGTCCAATTCCTTTCCCACTCTTTGAAGAACTTCCAAAGACTTATCCATTCCGATACTTCTAAAAGATCCTGAGGATGTTCTGTTTGCTTTGTCAAAAGAGGCTTTAAACACATATGAAAAGCCATTCTTATCAGCTAATTCTTTTACCTGAGAGCCGATTTCCATACAGATATCGAAACTTTCTACAGCACAAGGACCAGCAAAAAGGACCGGTTTCTCGGATCCCAAAACAATCCCTTCACGGATTTGCATGTTGCTGGAAGTTCTATTCATCATTTTTTTCAATAAAGGTTTGAATCAAAGGAAGTAGCCTTCCTTTGGAATGTAAAATTAAATCCGCTGTTTCACGAAACACTCCTTTTCCCCCATCCAATGGAGACACATAATGTACGTAAGGTTTCACATAGGCCAAAGCATCTGACGGAGCTACTGCCAGTCCCACTTTAGTCAAAATGGGTAAATCAATCAGATCATCACCGATATAAGCCACTTCCTCCAATGCGATTTCCATGGTTTCCAATATCTCTGAAAGCTTTTTAAGCTTGTCTTTGATCCCGTGGTAATGAAAGTCAAAACGCAACTCCTCACAACGATTCATCACGACTTGAGATGATCTGCCTGTAATCGCACCAACCATGATATAGCTTCTTCGTAGGTGGTGGACAATCAATCCATCTTTGACATTGAATTTCTTGAATTCAATTTTATTGTCATCGTAGATCACCCCACCATCAGTTAAAACACCATCGACATCAGTGATCAGCAATTTTATTTTTTTTGCTCTTTCCCACACCTCTTCAGAGACATGTGAGTAATAAGCTTTTACTATTTCTTCTGCTTCCATTGAATTGAATAAAGGTCCAGTCTGCGCTGCTCCAAGTTACGCACACTACCTGCTTTTCTTTGTTTGGTTAATAAATCTAGATCCACGTCGGCAACGATGGTTGTTTCGGCATTTTCTGAAGCTTGAGCCACGATGGAATCATGGGGAAATGAGAAATCCGAAGGTGAATAAATTGCCGCCTGAGAATACTGAATATCCATATTTTCAACTTTTGGCAAGTTACCTACAGAACCTGTGATGGCTACATAACACTCATTCTCGATCGCTCTTGATCTTGCACAGGTATTGACTCTTAAAAACGCATTTTTGGTATCAGTCCAAAAAGGAACGAATAGAATATCCATATCCTGCTCAGCCAAGATTCTGCCCAATTCGGGGAATTCCACATCGTAGCATATCAAAATCCCTATTCTTCCAGCATCGGTATCAAACACGTTGATCCCGTTACCTCCTTGAAGTCCCCAATAGGCCGACTCATCAGGAGTAATATGGAGCTTGTATTGCTTGTTTTGGGTACCATCTCGACGGCAGAGATAACTCACATTTCGGAGTTTCTTCCCATCATATTCAGGCATGGAACCGGCAATAACATTCACATTGTAAGAAACTGCCAACTCACTCATTCTAGCAACGATTTCATCTGTATAATCAGCTAAATTCCGGATGGCTTCTGAAGCATCCATATCATTGAACTCAGCCAACATCGGTGCATTGAAGAATTCAGGAAATAGACAAAAATCAGACTTGTATCCTGAGATTGTATCCACAAAAAATTCCACTTGCTGCATCAAGTCATCCACATTGGCGAATCGGCGCATTTTCCACTGAACCAATCCCAGACGGACGATGGACTTCTTATTACCGATCAGCTTTTCATCTTTCTCATAATAGATATTGATCCATTCAAGCAATGTAGCATAAGCTCTTGAATCAGTATCTTCAGGAAGGTATTTGGTAATAACTTTCCTTACGTGAAACTCATTTGCCAATTGGAATGAAAGTACTGGATCAAAAATCTCTTTATTTTTGACCAAGTCGATGTACTTGCGAGGTGTCATCTCATCCGCATACTTGGAATATCCTGGAATTCTACCACCGGCAATGATTGACCTTAGGTTTAGATTTTCACACAATTCCTTTCTAGCATCGTACAGACGTCTTCCCAATCGCATACCCCTGTATTCATGATGAACAAACACATCGGTTCCATAAAGGGTATCCCCTTCTTCATCATGAGTATCAAACTTTCCAAATCCGGTAATTTGATCATAGGTATGGTTATCTCCAAACCGGGCATAGTCCACCACCAAACTCAAAGCAGCTGCGACTACTTTGCCATTATCTTCGATACAAATTTGTCCTTCTGGGAAAGCTTTGATTTGATTTTTCAGTTCCTCACGAGTCCAGGCACCACCTTTGTTTTTATAAATTGCCACCATGATTTCTCGAATATCATCATAATCAGATAGTTTGATATTCCGAAGCTTAAGCCGGTGTTCGAGTTCTTCTTTTTGCTTACTCATATTTCAAAATTACAGAATGTCCATTGAAAATTTCTGATTTTGGAGCTTTTGTCAAGCTAAACAAAATTTTCTTCCGAAATCACAACAAGTCTATCTTTAAAAGTGTTTTAGGTCTAGGTTTTTAATATTTTAAGCCAAAATTACAGAATTAAGTATCAATAATTACCGCATGCAAACAGATACTCTTGCAACTTCCACATCAAATAGCTTAGATAATTTTCATTTACTGGAATGGATAGAAAAATTGATGAATCTAAGTCTTTTTAGACTGGGAGAATCGCATCTAACTCTAGGTTTGCTCTTAGTATTGATCATTTCTTTTGTCGCAGTTTTTCTCATTTCAGAGCTATTTAGAAAAATCCTTGTCAATAAAATCCTGACCCGATATGAAATCAACATCGGGACGCGCCAGACGATTGGAATGCTCGTCAAATACATTCTAATTATAATTGGTGTATTTACCATTCTCCAAACCAATGGAATTGATTTGAGTGCGTTGGGAGTACTTGCTGGTGCCGTCGGTGTTGGTATTGGTTTTGGTTTGCAAAACATCACAAACAACTTTATTTCTGGATTGATTATTCTATTTGAGCAACCAATCAAGGTTGGAGATAGAATCGAGGTCGGTGACGTCAATGGAGATGTAATCAAAATTTCGGCTCGATCAACCATGATCGTTACTAATGATAATATAACCATCATCGTTCCGAATAGTCAGTTTATCGACAGCCAAGTAATCAATTGGTCACATAGTGATAGAATGGTAAGGTTCAATTTCCCTGTAGGAGTTTCCTATAAGGAGGATCCAGAAAAAGTCAAAAACATACTTTTAGAAGTTGCCAAAAACAACCCAGGTGTAAGAAACACTCCCGAGGCCGATGTCCTTTTTGATGAATATGCCGATAGTAGTATTAATTTTACACTTCGGGTGTGGACCTCTGAATACATCAATAGACCTAAAGTCTTGAAGAGTCAGCTCTACTTTGAAATCTTTAAAAAATTCGGTCAAGAAGGCGTTGAAATCCCATTCCCTCAAAGAGATATCCATATTAAGTCTAGTATGGAAAAAGTGGATTAAATCATACCTGACCATTTCCTCACATGGAATTAACCAGTGAAAACATACTTTTAATTGGCTCCAGCCTATTAATCATCAGTATTTTAGTCGGAAAAACCTCAAATAAATTCGGAGTCCCAACGCTCGTTTTGTTTTTGGGTTTGGGTATGCTAGCTGGTTCTGATGGGTTAATTGGAATTAGGTTTGACAATCCCGGTACTGCTCAGTTTATTGGAATCGTATCTCTGAATTTTATCTTGTTTTCCGGAGGCTTGGAGACGGATTGGAAAACTGTCAAACCTGTTTTAGGTCAAGGAATCTCACTTTCCACAATTGGAGTTTTGCTCACAGCACTTTCGCTGGGGCTTTTTATACATCTAGTCACAGACTTCACCCTTTTTGAAGGACTTTTGTTGGGATCTATTGTCTCTTCTACAGATGCAGCAGCCGTATTTTCAATCCTTCGTTCGAAAAGCATTGCTTTAAAAACCAATTTGAGACCAACGCTCGAACTGGAAAGTGGCTCCAACGATCCGATGGCTTATGTCCTGACAATTTCCTTTTTGTCATTGGTTCTACAGCCAGAAAAATCAGTTTGGGAGATCATCCCATCCTTTCTGGCTCAGATGATTATCGGGGGATTGCTTGGTTTTCTATTGGGAAAATTCGGTAAATACCTGATCAATCTAATCAAATTGGGATTTGAAGGATTGTATCCCGTCTTGATGATTGGATTGATGTTTTTCATCTTTTCGGTGACCGATTTTGCAGGCGGAAATGGTTTCTTGGCGATTTACATTGCGGCAGTTTATTTGGGAAATCAGGACCTGATTCATAAGAAATCCATTCTTAAGTTTTTTGATGGTTTTGCCTGGCTGATGCAAATTGTCCTTTTCCTTACTCTGGGTTTACTTGTGTTCCCTTCACAGATATTGCCTTTTATGGGAATTGGGATTTTAATAGCTATTTTCCAAATTTTCGTTGCCAGACCGCTTGGAGTTTATTTGAGTCTTTTACCCTTCAAAATGAAAAACCGACGCAGGCTTTTTATTTCATGGGTAGGATTAAGAGGGGCTGTTCCTATCGTTTTTGCCACATATCCTTTGATAGCAGGAATCGATAAAGCCAATGCAATTTTCAATATTGTATTCTTTATTTCTCTTATTTCCATACTCCTTCAGGGAACTACGCTAGGCCTTGTAGCCAAATGGCTTCATGTGGCACTTCCTGAAAAAGCGAAGAAAATCCTACCCATAGATTATCTGCTGCAAGATGAAACCAAAACTGCGATGGAGGAAATCCAACTTTTTCCGACAGATGCAGTAATAGGCAAACGCATCGTAGAAATTGGCTTTCCCACAGGGGCAATTATCGCGATGATTAAGAGAGATGGACTCTACATTACTCCCAATGGCTCCACAGAATTGGAAGGAAATGACCTCCTGATTGTTCTATCAAATAACCAAGAAGGAATCTCAGCTGTAAAAAAATGTCTTTCAAAGGAACAGGGATAAAGTTCACATATCTTTGATAGTTTATTGATTAAGAGTATTTTTCGAAAAGTTTAGGCATATAGCTATAGAATGAGAAAGGTTTTACTAGTTTTTCTTTTTTTCCTTTTGGGCAGTGAAGCTTTCTCGCAAAGTTTTTACCGCTACCGCTTTGAGGAACCATGGTCTTTCTCAGCCAGCATTGGCCCTTCTCAATACTTTGGTGAGCTTTATTCATTTTGGAAATACAATGAAGGTGTTCAGCCTGACTGGAATGCAAATATTGCTTTTCACTATACCTTCGGAACTCATCTGCGGGCAAGAGGAGATTTTTCTTACATTAAAATATCTGGTCAAGATCCTCCTTCCGACCCTAGAGCTTATAGAACACCAAGAAATCTAAATTTCCGAGCCAAAAACTGGGAAATGGCTGGAATCATCGAATACTATTGGCATCCAGTAAAGGTTCCAAATATCCATAGACCCCTATGGAATCCATATATCTTCTTCGGTGTTGGGATGACCACCAATAATCCTGAAACTCAACTGGATGGAGAATGGGTGGATTTGAGACCACTCCAGCTTGAAAACAATCCCTACGAGCGATATATCATCACTTTCCCAATGGGTTTGGGATTTAAGTACAAGCTCAATGTCTATATGGACTTGACTTTCGAAGGAAACTATCGATTCACATTGTCAGATTACATGGATGATATTTCTGCATATAATGTCAGTGAATTCTATTTGGATTTGGTGGAAGACTATGTCAGCGGAAACAATCCTGATCGACTTCGTCTAGCTATCAGGAATCCAAACTTCATGGATGATAATGGATTGCCAGATGTAGATAAAATCCTTAGAAATGGAGGCCGAATTCGTAGAGGCTCAGGTTTGAGACATCGATTTGATGGCTATATGACCGTGAATGTTGGCCTGGAAATCCACTTCTCAGAAGATATCTTCCAGAACTGGATCTTCCGAAATCGAATCTATGAAAAACGATTCCGATTCTGGTAATCCTGAATTTTATCATTTTTCAAGAATAGGATTTCCCTTATTTTCCCATAAGATTCTACTTTGAGAGCAAGGAATGGAAACATTTAACTATTGGGAGTTTGTAGCCGGATTGGGAATTTTCCTTCTAGGGATGAACCAAATGGAAACTGGGTTGAAAAATTTGGCAGGTCGCTCTTTCCGAAACTTGCTTCAAAAATTTACCAATAAACCCTGGAAAGGAGTTCTTACGGGAACTTTCATAACCGCAATTCTTCAGAGTAGCTCTTTAGTAACCTTAATGGTTTTGGCTTTTTTGGGAGCTGGATTGATCAGTTTAAAAAACACTCTTGGAGTAATCCTGGGAGCCAATTTAGGCACCACTTTTACAGCCTGGATAGTAGCGACATTAGGTTTCAAAGTCAGCATTGCTTCCATTGCACTCCCCTTTATTGGTATTGGTGCTCTGGTTTATATTTTCTTTACCAATCGCCAAATATTAAAAAACATCGGCGTTCTCCTGCTGGGATTTGGATTCCTCTTTTATGGAATCGAATTGATGAAAACTTCCATCGAGGAACTTGCCAACCAAGTCGATTTAAGCCAGTTCTCAGATGTCCCTGCTTTCGTTTTCTTTCTTGCTGGTATCGGTTTAACAGCCCTAATTCAATCAAGCTCGGCCACTTTGGTGATCCTATTGAGTGCCCTTCATTCTGGATTTATAGGTTTGGATCAAGCGGCAGCAGCAACCGTTGGTTCGAATATAGGAACTACTATCACTGTTATTTTTGGAGCTTTTCAAGGTACTCCTGATAAGAAACGGTTGGCATCATTTCACTTACTTTTCAACCTCACAACCGGGATTTTGATTCTTCCATTTTTGCATCTGATTTTGAATTTTCTTCAAACTCTCGCTTTTGGAAAAGATCCATTGATCGACTTGGTGATCTTCAATAGCTTTATGAATCTAGCTGGAATTCTTCTTTTCTACCCATTCTTGGGAATCATCAGAAAGTGGCTCAAAAGAAGATTTGTCAAGGAGAAAGAACACTTGACGGTCTATATTCAAAATGTGGAAACTTCCATTCCAGAAGCTGCTTTGAAGGCTTTGGAAAAGGATTTGGATTTGGTTTATGAGAGAGTAAAGCAGTTTATCCTTCAGGTCAGTGGAAATATTCAGGAATCCCCCATGCAAGTCTCTATATGGAAGAGGGTTCTGGGACATCCATTTGAAATCATTGAGGAATACAATGAAATAAAAGTTATCGAAGATGAAATAACGGCTTATCATATCAAGCTTCAAAGCGAATCCATGAGTGAATTGGAAGCAAAAAGACTCACCTCTTTGATGCTCTCTCTACGCATGATGGTGTATGCAGCAAAGGCTTTCAAGGGAATAGCTCAAAACTTGAAAGATATTGATGATGCCGAAAGAAACCTTCCAAGAAACCTTTATAAAACTATTCAAAGTAAGATTCAGGATACTTTGGAAAAGATCGATGAACTGAAAGCTCAAGAACTGGAAAATGAGCAGATTCCAGAATGGATCAAGCTTTTGGAAAGGGACAGTGAAAAAGAGATTGAGGAAATCTATATCGAAGCTAAAAGTCATAAAACGGATATCCCTTTTTCAACATTATCTAATGTGATTAAAGAATACATTCGGGGATTATACAATTTGGGTGCTTCGGTGATTCATGCAAAGCACCCAATTCAGGCTGTTATGGACTCTCCAGAGCCAAAACCTTAGATTTTCACGCTCAAGACTCCCAGATCGCTTTTAAACAAAACTGTTTCTGTTACCCCTACTTGGTACGCTGGACTTGTTTCATGGTGACCAGAAACCACCACCAGCCATTTGATCCCATGTTCTTGAGAAAAATTAATTAATCCACTTTCTACTTCATTGGCATTGTAGATATGCTGGTGAAACACGATCTCTTCATGTCCTTTTTGGAAGGAATCCATCCCAGTTTTGATGACATCAGATGCGGTAAAATGCTCCGGAGTATTCACAAAAAGCAAGTGAACGCTGCATTTGAAAGGTTTGATCAAGGATTTTAGAATCTCAAAAGCTTTCTTAGATCCTTCATTGAAGGTAGATGCAAAGGCTACTTTTCGGAGGTCATTTCCATCCAATGCTTCCTTCACTCCCAAAACTGGGCAGATGGCATTTCTCATTACTTTTTGTAAGGTCGAACCGATAAACTTCCCTTCGGCAAAACCTTTTCCATGGGCTCCCATCACCACCAATTCTGCCTCAAATTCTTGGATTGCTTTGAGGATTCGTTCACTAGGAGTTCCGACTTTTACAACAAATTCAATTTCAGATTTGGATGGTGCTACCTCATCGATGTATTTAGGCAATATGGATTGGGCTTCTTCTTTCTCCTCAGCGATCTCGGTAAACTTCTTTTTCGCTTCCTCAGTCAGATTTTCATAATCCAAATCTGAAGGGATAACTGTGACAGCAATAATTTTAGAACCACTCTTATTCGAAATCTTTTGGGCAGTCTTTAGGGCTGCCAAGGAGTAGGTCGAAAAATCAAAAGGTACGATAATGGTTTTCATGGCTATTTTGTTTTTGTTTTAGCCAAGATCCAAAAATTCCACAAATTAATATCTAAAGGAATATCAGAGATTAAGCTGATAAATATCAGTAAATCAGACAACTATAAATCTAATTCCATAGCAAGATCACAACGAACATATTTATCATTACAAAGTTGCACCTCTTTGAAGCCCAATTTCTCATAAATTGACAAGGCAGCTTTTAACTTAGAATGGGTAAATAACACCACCTTTTCGGCCCCTTTCTCTTTGGCAATTTCCAAAATAGCATCTCCTAAAATCCTTCCAACACCTTTGCCTTGTGCGGACCTATCTACACCCATTTTAATCATTTCATAGGTTTTCTCATCCACTTTGGCCAAGCCAACAGTACCTACAACTTGATTTCCAATTTTTGCAAAAATGATTTCCCCTCCTTTGTCCAAAACATACTTCTCAGGGTTCTCCAATTGTTCCTTGTCGAAGGGTTCAATTTCAAACAACTCTTCGACCCACACTCTATTGATGGAATCAAAATAGGGTTTCAATTCAGGTGAAAACGGGAGAATTTCTACTTTTTCCATGGGTGACAATGCTTGTAAACAACTTTTTAATATTATTCTGCTAGATTAGTTTCATACAAGCAAATATCCAATGAAAAACATCCTGATTTTATCTTTTTTAATCCTTGGCTTCAGCCAAATCTCATTTTCTCAAACTCAAAGCCCAGAAGCAAAGCTCAAAGAACTAGGCTATGAACTTCCAGAAATCTCCGCTCCCATCGCCAATTATGTAAAGTGGAGACAGGTAGGAAATATGTTATATCTAGCGGGAACAGGTCCGGATGTATTTGGAAAAGTAGGTGCAGATCTGACGAAAGAAGAAGGATATGAAGCGGCCAAAGAAACAGGCTTGGAAGTAATCGCTGTCCTGAAAAAAGCTACGGGAGATTTGAGCAGAATCAAGCAATTCGTAAAAGTATTGGGAATGGTCAACTCAGATCCTGATTTCACTGCCCAACCAGCTGTAATCAATGGTTTTTCAGACTTGATGGTCGAAGTATTTGGAGAAAAAGGAAAACATGCCCGTTCTGCTGTCGGAGTAGCTGCCCTACCTAATAATATGGCGGTAGAGATCGAGGTGATCGTGGAATTGTATGATTAAAGTGGCATACTTTTTACATTTTTTTTCATCCCATAAACTTTTAAAACAATGTCAACAATTATCCTTTTAATATTCTCTTTTTTAACATCAAATCTCCAAGAAAAAACAACTTTTGATGCCTCCAAATTCACCTTAGATGGGATTTCTTGTTTTCAGACAACGGAGGCAGAAATCAAGAAGACTTATGGAGATGTAGTTCTTACCGAAACAGACTATGAATGTGGCTTTTTCTCAGTTGATCAGCCTGGAAGCCCTTATTTTCAAATGATTTATCCTAACATCAATTGGATAGGAAACTCAAAAGAGGGGTATCAAATCGATGAAATCAAATTCGATCCAGAGGGAAAAATTCAGTTGAAATATGAGGATTTTGTTTTCTCAGGTTTGAATACTCAAGAAGAGTTGGAAAGTTTTATGGGGGAAAAATCAAATTCAATTCAAATTCATCAAAGAGATGATGAAGTTTTAAGGAGTTTATTCAATTATTTTGACAAAAGTGATGATGCATTAATGCTGATTTTAAAAGGTGGAAAACTTATTGAATTTCATTATTGGAGCCCTTGTTAAGGATTATTTGATTTTCCTGAAAAAGCGGAATTAATAACTCGAATATCAATAGTTCGACCCGCTTCGGGGTCGTTGTGTGTAGCTTAGCTTTTACCCCCGGTTTCACCGGAGGTTATTGAAGGTTCGACCACTTTGTGGTCCAATAACAAGAATATCCTCAATTCAACACAGATACCATTCCTGCTCCACCAATTTCTCTAATCTCCAATCGCAATTCTCCAAACTCCTTCCATCAATGCCCATGATCCTGAAAGGATCAAACCATTAATAACCATGGGTGCAACCCACGATTAACAAAGCCCCAGAACTCAGCCGACTTGGTACTTTGTACATGGTACTTGGTACTCACAGTCCTAAATATCGAACAGTGAATGCCGAACTTCGAATAACGAAGCCCCAGCGTTCGACCTACTTGGTACTTTGGACCTGGTACTTAGGATAATCCTCACCGCCCACAAATCTCCTTAAAAGGACAGAACTTACACTTTTCCTCATCTTCTGTCTGCGAGAATGGAACCTCAGGATCTAGGATTTCTCCCAGCATACCTGACAATCCCTCCCTAAATTCTTCTTCAACTGCTTTGTAATCCTGAATCTCCTGCCCGTTCATCTGAAGGAATGGATTGAACTTGGGATTATAGATTTCCCGGATATTAAAAATCCCCGGTTTCAATGGCTTTTGATTCTCAGGATGCTCGAACTGATAGAAATAAGCATACAATAAAGTTTGCATAGCTGCCTTATTTCTTTTCTTTTCATCTCTGTCAAATAAGGACTCAATGGAGAGGACTTTCTTATCGTCTTTCCCGGTTTTATAGTCAATCAATCTGACTACTCCATCCTTCAAATCAACCCGGTCGATCACCCCTTGAAGAGCAAAGTTGACTACCCCATCTTTCGTTTGGACAGGAATACTTGCAGGTACATCCGCTTCCACTCCTAAAATCGTAAACTCACCATTTTCCTGATCGTATTTCAAAATGGCCTCGAGGTACTTGATAAAAATCTCTCGAGCAATCTGTAGCTGACCAGAATACTCCATGGATTTCCCTTCTTCTACCTGATAGAAATTTCGGATGGCTTGATCTACAGCTTCAGTTGCCTGAGGCATCAATCGATCAATTTCATGGGAATCAATTTTCCTTGGAGTCTTGGATTCGTCCAGGCCATAGATGGTCTCAACCGCATTATGCAAAATCGTCCCAAAAGTAGAAGGATCAATCTCCGTGACTACCTCCTCTCTCTCCTTCAAACCAGCCACATAGCGGAAGTAAAACTTCAATCTGCAATCCAGATACATATTTAATGCAGAAGCAGATAGAGGGCGGTTTTTGGACACCGGATGCTCTTTGGCCAAAAAGATCTTCATATCATTCAGTACTTCTGGAGTCTTCTGAACCTGAATTTCCTTGGCAGGTGTCAAACCAACAGGGACCATGGATATTTCCGGTCCAGCCACTCCCATTTCTGCTTGCATTTGCTGAAGAAAACGGCTCATTTCCCCTGCTTTTCCCTGATCTGCGGCGGTGGTATAAATCAAATGAACTTCTTCAGCTCGATGCAACAATCTATAAAAAGTATAGGCATAGATTGCATCATTTTGCTCCTGAACTGGCAAACCAAAAGCTCTTCGAAGATTGAATGGAATCATGGAATTGATCCCGCCACCAGGAGGAAAACTTCCTTCATTTAGATCACAAATGATCACTCTGCGAAAATCCAAGTTTCTGGATTCAAGCACACCCATCATTTGAAGTCCCTGCAAAGGTTCCCCCTCAAAGGGAAGTTTCAATTCTCTGAAAATCTGACGAAATAGCTTCAGTACAAAATCAATTTTAAGAGTCTTGGAGTTATTCCCTTGGAAAATTTCCTTGATTCGATTCAGTTGCTTGAAAGCTTGAAACAGATAGGATCTTTGAACTTCATCATCCTGGAGATCCTGAGCCAAATGCTCCATCAATTGTCCCAGATATTCAAAAACTCCAGATGGATCTACCTGTTGAAAAACCAATTCCGAAAGCTTGGACTCACCAACTAATTGACTTGCTGGAATTTCTAAGAGGTTTTCACCTTTGATTTTTTCCAATAAAGCCTGAAAATGAGCCTGATCCTCTTTCAATAAATAAGGAAATGAAAGCAAATCTGTAACCGGCTTATGGTAAAAATTCACAACACCTTCCCGAATTTTCACATAGCGCTGAAGGTCTAATACCGCATCCAAAAAAGCATAAACTGGCGCATTTCGGACCGGATAGCCCATGGTCACATTCAGCTTGTCTATATCCGATGGCAATGAATGCAAAACCGGAAACAGCAATTGCTCATCAGGCAAAATGATGACCGTTTCTTCTAATTTCTCATCAGAAGGAAGCTCTTCCAACAGCTTCCCAACTAAATTTGCCTGATTGGTTTTTAAGGGAATGGAATGAACGTGAATATCATCTTTCTTCAGTCGAACTTCATCTGGGATTTCTTCAGGAAAAGTTTTTCCAAAAATTGAATCCTTTTGGTAATCTCTGAAAAACAAACCGGCTTCTTGAATGGGATCTTTGAGATAATATTGATCAACATCCCAAAAGATCTCCGCTCCAAATTCTTTGACGAAATGCCCGATCAACTTTTCTTCAGTAAGAGTAAAGGCATTGAAACCAATGAAAACGTAATGTTTTTTGGGTTTTCCGATTGCCTTCAGGTTTTCTGCAACTTGCCTGTACAATTGGCCTGAATAAGCCAATCCGGCAGTTTTTAGTCGATGTTGGAAGTCTTCATATAAGCGACCCAAAATCTGCCAAAATCTCAGAAATTTCTGTTTTTCCTGATCATTCTGCTTCTCAAAGGCCAACCAAAACTGAGAAATCAGATCTTTTTGTTCCTCCGTCAGGAAACTTAAATCAGATTCAAATTCCTTGATTTCGGCCAAGTCTTGATACAAGACTTTTGCGGGAGCCATAAATTGGTCCAAATCATTGAAATCCTTGAGAATCAACTCGCCCCAGAAATAAAAGCGATCAAAGTCTTCCGGCTCCTCCTGAATCTGTCTATACAGTTCGTACAATTCAAAAATCAGGGTCAATTCATCGGCTGGAGCCTTTCCTGCCAATCCATAAAACACCTGCTCAATCGTTTTGACCTCCGGCATCCAAACAGGGTTGTCGATCAATTCACCGAGATATCTGGTAAAGAATAAACCTGCTCTTCGGTTTGGCAATACGACCACCAAGTCCTCCAATTTTCGGGGAGAATCCAGAAGCTTTTGTGCTGTTTCTTTCAAAAATGGGATCATACTTCGATAATTTCAGTGGGTTCCAAATAGCACAAAAAGCCTTTTACCGGTTTTTGGCTCAATTGATGGACTAATCCCATGTATTCTTTGACTTGTTTTGGATGAGAAGCGTATTTTTCTCCTGTTTTAAAATCAATGACCAAGACTTCATTTTCGCCTATCAGGACACGATCTGGCCGCTTTTGATGTCCTCCAGGCAATAATATCCCTTGTTCTGCCAAAGTCAGATAATCTCCGCCAAACCAACTTTGGAACTGCGGCAATTCAAATAGTTTTTTCAATTGCTCGCTTACTTCCTCAGCTGTTTCACGATCAATTCTACCTTCAAAAGTGTATTCTTGAAGAAGCAATTCAGCATCTTTTTGAGTTTTCGAAGCTGCCAAAAGCTCATGGACGATCACTCCCAATCTCCTCTGAGCTCGAGCATTCAAGCCATCTCCTGAAAAATCCCAAGCGATGGTTTTGGTTTTGAGCTTCGATCTCCAATCCTGCGTTTGCCATCGCAAGGGTTTGGGCTTAAAGGTTGATTTTTCCTTTTCCACCTCGATAGTTGCCCATTCACCAGCTTCAAAGACTAGATTTTCTGCATCCCAATGTTGACTTGAACCAAATTCAGAAATTTGAAAACCTGAAGAAAAAAGGCTATAAAGGATATTTCCGGTAGATTTTTGACTGACACCTTTTGATTTGCTATTGGTGAAATTGGAATAGCCCCAAATCACTTCCTCGGCGCGAGTAAAAGCCACATAAAGCATATTCAAGGAGTCCAAATAGGCCAATCTGACTTCATCTTCATAGGCTTTGGAGAAAAAGGAATCCTTCAAAGTGCTGCCATGCGTCAGAGGAACGATGGTTTCCAAACCTGTATCGGTTGCAAAAGGAGACCAAATAATAGGTGCCTGCAATCCGTCTGCAACCACTTTCCAATCCAAAAACGGCATGATCACCACTTTGTATTGAAGGCCTTTGGACTTATGAATTGTCAAAATCCGCATGGCATCATGATCTTCGGGAATTTTCACTGTCCTCTTTCTGCTATTCAATTCCCACCAGTCAAGAAAACCAACCAAGTCCGCCCGATTATTTTTCACAAAATCAAAAACAGCCTCTTTGAATCCGGATATATAGGCCAAATCTGCCTGGAGCTTCATCAAATCCAAAAACTCAATGCTTTCCTCCATCAACTCCAATAATGGCAACTGCAAGAATTCATTCAATCTGGATTGAAGTTCTAAATCCTTGTCTTTGAGCTCAGGAACTTGCTTGAACTTGTGGAAGAGTTCGTGAGAAAATGAAATCCCGTGAAGCAAAGCAAAATAGTACCAGGCTGTTTTCAGGGCCACCCGGTCGGCAGGATTACTTAGGTAGTTCCATAGTGCCAACAAGCATTTGACGGCTGCGGATTTATCCAAAAAGAGAGATTCCTCGGAAAGAACATCAAATCGATAGCCTGAATCAGGATGATCTCTGTCATAAGCCATCAAATGATCTGCTATTTCTACTCCTTGAGAATTCTTTCGAACCAGAAATGCGATATCTTTCAACTGATAGCCTTTCTCTTGCAGATCCATCACTACTTGAGGAAGTTTCCCCAAAACCCCTTCATCATCCTCTTCCTCCTCTTCTTCAGATTGATAGGGAGAACGAGCGGGTATTTCCCTAAACTCAAGGCGGATTTTGCCTTGGAAGTCCAATTGGAATTTACCCTGTGGAATTTCTTGAATGGAATCATCAAATGCTTTCGTCAACAATGATTCAGATTCAAAGCCAAACTCTCTTTCCATCCCTTCCTCCATCAAAATTGGAAGTGTCTGAAAAAGGGAATTATTAAACTGGATGATTCCTGGAAGACTACGGTAATTGGTTGCCAGGTTTTTCTCCTGGATATAGGAAACAGGAATCTGGGCTTGAACCTCGTTCAACAACAATTCAAGCTTCCCTCCTCTCCATCGATAAATCGACTGCTTGACGTCTCCAACCAACAAATTTGTATTTCCTGAAGCTAATGAGTTTTCCAATAATGGCTTAAAGCTAGACCACTGGAAATCAGAAGTATCCTGAAACTCATCAATCAGGTAGTTTCGGTATTGATTCCCGATTTTCTCATAAATAAATGGAGCTTCATTGTCTTTGGTGATTTCCTGCAAAAAGTCATTGACATCCGAAATCAAGAGAATACTTTCTTCATCTTTCAATTCCCTGAGTTCTAATATCAGGTCTCTAAAAACTCCAAAAGCATTGAGGTTTCTGTGTAATGCTTCTAGAGTGTTCCAATGCTTTAGTTTTTCAGGTAAGGATAAAAGTAAATCTCTTAACCCAGCATCAGCTGAAGCACATATAGAGGATGCATTTGGATTCTTTTTTCCTGTAAACCAGGTTTCAATACCATTAATTTTATCCCATTGTTTTTCAGTTGGCTGGGTAAAAGGTTCTTCCTCTTTTCCTAATTTTGATAGCCGAATTACAAAGTTAGAAGTCCCACCTCCACCAGAAAAATCAGTCCACTCTAACCCATGAGCAACTCGGATTTCATCGGCTTTTTGCCGCATGGTTTCTGCCTCGGCTTTTAATTTGGCTCGTTCATCACGAATGTATTTTCGGAATTCTCCCAAAAAGCCTTCCTTTGCTACACTTTGCTGAAAGAGTAATCGGTATGCTTTGAAGCCTTCTTTGAAGATTTCTTTTCCCAGACTTTTGATACCATTCCTGATATCCCAGGACTTTTCATTTTCGATCTGTTCTTTGGCATAGTCCACTAGCCAGGCCCTCAGGTTTTTATCCTGACTGACCTTCTCTACGATCCGATCCACCAACCTCTCCAAAACAGCATCTGTATCCATTTCAAGATCAAATTTGGCCTGTAGATCCATTTCTCTTTCAAAGGACCGAATAACACGCTGGAAAAATGAATCAATCGTACTGACTGCGAAATAACCGTATCCGTGAAGAATGTGAAGAAGCGTTTCTTTTGCTCTGGACTGAAGCTGTTTTGGGTTCAAATCCAAAGATTCCATCAAAACTTTCTCTAGATCACCTTTCGGATTTACCCTTTGACTCAACTGACTCAAAACCTTCAAAATACGCTCCTTCATCTCCTGAGTGGCCTTATTGGTAAAGGTTACAGCTAAAATCTGCTTGTATGCAGATCGAGGGTTTTGAAGTGCCAGTTTTAAATATTCCAGAGTCAAGGTGTAGGTTTTTCCTGACCCGGCGGAAGATTTATAAATTATAAAGGGTTTTTGCTCCATGATAAAAAGTCTGAGCCCGAAGATAGAAAACCTCCCTTACTTTCGAATTCCAGACTGGTCTAATTGACAAAAAATGTCGCTTTTAAACTTCAACTAAATTCACTCAATTGGAAAAAGAAAGATTTTTGAACATCTTACTTGTGTAAAGTTTAGAGTACCCATATCATCCTTACTATTTCTAGCTTTCTGATCAACGATGAAAACCTACATTTTTAAAAGTGATCGGCTCGGATTTCGTATATGGAATTCAGCTGATTTGGAGGCATTTGCTGCAATAAATCAAGACGCTGAAGTGATGCATTTTTTCCAAAACCCATATACTGTTGAAGAAAGTAGAGATAGGATGAAACTGATGAATTCCAATTTTGAAAAGGACAATTTCTGTTATTTCGCGGTTGATTTTTTAGAAACTGGCGAACTAGCGGGAACACTAGGAATGGGAAGAAAATCCTTTCCAGCAAGTTTTACTCCCTGTATTGATATCGGATGGAGATTTGGTAAAAATTATTGGAATCTTGGATTAGCTACTGAAGGCGCATTGGCTTGTCTGGAATATGCCAAAACACTTGGAATAAAAGAAGTTCATTCTTATGCATCTACCTCTAATAAAGCCTCCACTCGAGTCATGGAAAAAATAGGAATGGAATTCCTAGAAGAATTCGTCCATCAAGAACTACAGGATTCTCCACACCTTCAACCTTTTAGTGCTTACAAGATAACTTTGTAAAGTACAATCTAGTTGGTTTTTATTCAGTGAAAAATTAGAATTTTTATATTATTTAACTTATTTTCAAGTAGTTAAGAGAATTTCCAATTTTGTAATCTCCGATTCGGGAAGTTTTTTGGTCTCCATACTGGAGTATTTTTCGATTTCGATTATCAACCCAAAATATTTTAACCATGAAAAATTATTTAATGAGCAATTCCGCAAAATTGGCGGGTTGCTTTAGCATCATTTTCCTTATGTTCGGATGTATGGCAGAGACTTCTGAACCATCAATCCAATCAGATCAACTAACAGAGGCAAGCTTGGATAATGACTTTTACACTTATCCTCTGGAAAATATGAGGATGGATCCGGGAACCTTAAGCATGGTTGCCACCCTCAGAGCCACTACAGCAAAGTATCATCGAATTGAAGTTGCAATGGAAGATGGATACTTTCAAGGGACACCCTGTGTATCAAGTCCAAATGGTGGAATGGGATATCATTACATCCGGCCTGACAACCCGGAATTCAACCCAGAGGAAGAGAATTCAATTCCATTTGATGGTACCTTTGATCCAACTATGCCAGAAGCCATCCTTTATGAAATGGACAAAAATGGTAAAATGAAATTGGTAGGGATCGAATTTATTATCGATGCAGAAGCCTGGGATGCAGAAAATGAAATGCCTCCTTATTTCGGAATGCAGGAGTTCGATGAGCCTGATGAAGTACACAACCCGCTTCCATTTAGAAACTATCAAATACACGTCTGGGCATGGAAGCACAACCCATCAGGGATTTTTACTCCATTCAATCCAAACGTCAAATGTGAATAGTAAAAAGGCCCTTCTCAAAAAGGGCCTTTTTCATTGATTATCAATTAATTCAACTATTCGTTCACTAAAAAAAATTTAATAGCATTATTTTAATATTTGTCTGAGTAGGCTATCTTCCCATTCTAAAAGAATCTTTTCAAGACATCACCTAATGTCAAAATTAATATTATTGATTTCTATGGCCTGGGCTTTCTTCCCATTTCAGGAGGAAAGTTCCGTCCAAAATGAATCAGAATTTTTATTGGACTCATTGATCGACAAAGGGGAAAAATACCTTTATGTTGAATGGGACAGTGCATTTCATTATTTATCTCAAGCAGATTCTATTGCGCGCCTTCAACATGATGAGAACAAAATTGGCAAAATTGCTAATCTATTCGGGACGCTTTATTATGTGGAAGGAGACTATGTAGAATCCATGAAGCATTATACTGCTGCCAATGAAATTTTTAACAAAACTCAAGATGAATCGGGGTTAAGTTATGCTCTAAATGGGCGAGGACTCATTTATCTAAGCCAAAACGAACTTGAAGGAGCTATTGATATTTTCAATCGATGCATTAATATCAATAAGTCTTTGGGGGATACTTATGGAATTGGAAAGAATTATTTCAACAGAAGTATTGCAGAGTCAGATTTAAGGCAATTTGATAAAGCGCACAAATCCATAAATCTGGCACTTGAGTATCTAAACGATCATAGAGATCGCGTGATATACACGATGACACTGAATAGAGCTGGAAAAATCTATTTTGACGAAGGTAATCTTGAGGAATCTGAAAAATATTACAAACTCGTTCTAGATTATCCTGGAACATTGACCAATTGGGCTAATGCATTTGCATATTCCGGACTTGCCGAAATTGAATTAGCCAAAGGGAATAATAGAAAAGCATTGGAGTTTGGGGAAATAGCTGAAAATTATGTCAATAAAACCAGAGGATATTGGGATAAAGGAAGGTTAGCCAATGTAATGATGTCTATCTATGAAAACCTTGGACGATACGACCAAGCTCTGACTAATTCAAAACTATTTAAAGCCTATTCTGATAGCCTATATAGCGAAAACAAAAACGCTGAAATCAGCTATCTTCAACTCCTTTTGGCGAATGCTGACAATCAAAATCTTCAGCAGGAGAAAGAGTTAGCAGAAAACAGCGCTGAGTTCAACAGGAAGTTTACAATTATTCTCACCATCGTTCTTTTTGGCCTAATAGTAGGATTTATCCTTTATGGGAGAGTCATTAAGCAAAAAGAAAAAATCAATCAGGTCCTACTTGAAAAACAAAACCAAATCCAAATCCAGAACGATAAGCTTGAAGCAATCAATGAAGAGAAAAACAAGCTATTTTCTATTCTTTCCCATGATTTAAAGGCTCCTATCAACTCTGTAAAGCAACTTTTGGAACTGGAGGAAAAAGGAGTACTTGATGAAGAAGAACAAAAAAATGCCCGTAAGCTTTTGATCAAACAAGTATCAGACACAGATCAGATGCTACGTAAACTACTTAGATGGTCCCATGCTCAACTGGACGGAATTCTCACTAATCGAACTCCAACCAATTTATCAGAAATCATTAATGAAGAAGTAGATCAGCTAGATTATCAAACTATTTCTAAGAACATTAATATCGATGCTTCGATGACATTTGACAGTCTACATGTTCTTGTAGATCCACAGCAAGTTCGAATCATTCTTCAAAATTGCCTTCAGAATTCGATCAAGTTCTCTAATCCAAATAGCGAAATAAAAATATGGAATTCCCAACATGATGAGGATGAATATGTAAACCTCCACATCAAAGATGAAGGAATAGGAATTTCAGAAGAAAAATTGTCTGAAATATTCACTCAGGTTGTACGCGTAAAATCCACAGAAGGTACACAAAAAGAGAAAGGTACAGGATTGGGATTGCTATTGGTGAGGCAGTTTATGGAAAAAAACCAAGGCCATATCCAAATCCAAAGTAAACCTGGTGAAGGAACAGAAATCATTCTTAGTTTTGAGAAAATCAATATTCCACAAGAAAAAATTGATTCCTAATTCAAAATTATCGCCAGCTCTTATCCCATGAAAAAACTTTTTGTCCTTCCTATTCTTTGCTTGTCTTCAATAATAACTCTGGCTCAAGAAATATCTACCCGAGAAATGGATAGAATCAACTGGATGGAGTTTGCAGAGTTTGTTCCTGAGAAAATCAATACTGTATTACTTCCCACAGGTACCTTAGAGCCCCACGGAGTGATCAATAATGGCGCTGACAATACTGCTCCTGCCGCCATGGCTAAAGATCTCGCTGCTGACCTTAATGCCATGATTGCCCCTACCCTGAACTATGGAATTACAGGAAGTATGGCTGCTTATCCGGGTGCATTTCAAATTACCGAAGAAGCCTACGGACCATTTATCCGAGATATTTTGAAAGGTCTGGCGAAAAACGGTTTCAAAAACATCATTATCCTCAATGGTCATGGAGGCGGACAAACTGCCGTTTTACAAGATATCGCCGGAAAAGTGGCCAATGAACTGGGAGTAAGAACTTTGGTGATCAATTGGTGGACCTATGCTTCTGATGTCACTATGGAAGTATTCAAAGAAGATGGCGGACATGCTGGACTCAACGAAACAGCCTACATTCAAGCAATCGATCCCACTTTGGTTCACAAAGAGCGATACAAGCCTGAACAAGCTACTGCTTACCCACAAAACAAAGCTTGGTCTGCAGTTCCTTTCCCTTCCTCCATAGGTCTTTATCAGGAGGGACAAGGCTATCCAAACTTTGATCAGGCTCAGGCAGATGAATACTTTGAGAAAGTAAATGAAAAAGTCCTAGAACTGATTCAGGATACCATTGCCAAATGGGACCTGGCTGGACTTTAAGTTTCTACCATTTATCAATTCAAAAAATTAGTTTCTATACTTAGTCTTCATGTCTTATTTCTCAGATCAGACTTTCAAAAATCTTAATCAAGCAGACTTTCAAGCGGGAGAATATGAATCCTGCATTTTCGAAGGCTGCAACTTTTCAAGTTTAGATTTTAAAGGTTGCTCTTTTGAAAATTGTGAGTTCAAAAACTGTGATCTAAGCAATATCAAAGTCAATCAGGTTTCCTTTCGGGAAGTCAACTTTGATACCTGTAAAATCCTAGGGGTACACTTCAATACTGCTAACCCATTTTTGCTGGAGTTCAGCTTTAGAAACTGCCAGTTGGATTATTGTAACTTTTATAATCTACAGCTTAAGAAATCCAGCTTCATTGACTCTCGGATGCTGGAAGTAGACTTTTCCCAATCCAATTTGACAGAAGCCAACTTTCAGGGTTCGGATTTGAGTGGAGCTGTCTTTGATCAGACCACTTTGGTGAAGGCTGATTTCCGAAATGCCCAAAACTACCGAATTGATCCTGAAATCAACCGAATCAAAGGTGCACGATTTGACTTAGATGGACTTCCGGGTCTGCTGGGTAAATATGGGATTAAGATAGGATAGTCTTCTATTCCTCTCCCCGACATTTTTCTACAAAATCAATCTAACTACTTGATTGATGAATTTCTTTTTGTTTAAATTATAAACACTCAAATGTTAAAATAATTGACAATTTAGCAGAGATACAATTGAAACTTGCTCCATCCAGTCGTAAGATAGCTCTGTAAGCATATATAACTAAGATAGCCTAAAGGCAGATAGTGCTATTGAAATAATTGGAAATACAGTTGAAATAAACCTCCCTCCGGTAGGTGATATACTGTCTCGTTCTATTTCGCCGAAGGCTTACTAGGAAGCAAAGCGACCTTATTTCAGCAAAGCTTTATCTCGGATGACAAAGGAATTATCTCACCTAAGGCATATCTCACGGGTGAAGCGAAGTTTATCTCGAGCGAAGCTTGTATGTCAGACAACGGAGGAGTCTATATCTCAGCGCAGCGAATATTAAAAATCATGTTTATCAATTGCCATTCCCACTTTAGTTTCAAATACGGTACTCAGTCCGTAGACGCTCTTATTTCCGAGGCAAAGAGCAAGAAACTGGATGCTTTGGCTCTAACTGACATCAATTGCACGGCTGGCGTATTTCCATTTATCCGAGCCGCTCAGAAAGCCGGAATCCATCCAGTCATAGGGATTGATTTCCGCAATGGAACCAGTCAGCAATACATTGGGTTGGCAAAAAATCAGGAAGGGTTCTTTGAACTCAATGAACACCTCTCCCACCATCTGATTCATAAGAGGCCCTTTCACTCAAAAGCTCCGGCTTTCGAACATAGCTTTGTAATCTATCCTTTTTCGGAGAAGCTCATTCCCCTTCGGGAAAATGAATACGTCGGCATTCATCCCAGCCAACTCAATCGTCTGCTTACCTCCCCTTGGTTTCGGAAGAAGGAAAAATTGGTATTACTTCAGCCAGCCACCTTCAGCTCCAAGATCCAGTTCAATGCGCATCGGCTTTTGCGAAGCATAGATCTTAACACACTCCTCAGCAAACTCCCTGTAGAGGAACAAGCAGATCAGACGGATCAATTCTATTCCTACGCGGATCTGATAGCTCGATGCGAAAATCACAGTTATCTCCTGGTCAATGCTCAAAAACTTCTCGAGCAGTGTCAGTTTTCGTTCTATTTCCAAGCCGTCAAAAACAAGAGAGACATTCTAGGTTCGGATTGGGAGGATTTTGATTTTCTCCGACAGGAAACTTTCAAAGGAGCCATTCGACGCTATCCCGACCTGACACCGGAGATTCACAAGCGAATCGAAAAGGAACTGGAACTAATCCAGCAAAAAGGCTTTGTCTCCTACTTCCTGATCAATTACGACATCGTCACTTTCGCCCAACACCGTAATTTCTACCATGTGGGGAGAGGTTCCGGCGCCAATAGCATCGTCGCCTATTGCTTGGGAATTACAGACGTAGACCCCATCGAGCTGGACTTGTATTTTGAGCGATTTATCAATCTGTACCGGGAAAACCCTCCTGATTTTGACATTGATTTCAGCTGGACAGATCGGGACGAGGTGACAGATTACATCTTTCGAAAATACAATTCTGGCAAAAATGAGCATGTCGCTCTACTTGGCTCCTACAGCACCTTTCAGTACAATTCCATGCTTCGGGAATTGGGTAAAGTCTTTGGCCTTCCCAAGACTGATATCGAGTCTTTGATCCACTTTTCCGACAAGGATGACTATCAGCCAGACCAATATGGCAAACTGATCATCAAGTACTCTCAAGTCCTTCATGACATGCCTTCTCACTTGACCATTCATGCCTGTGGCATATTGATTTCGCATAAGCCCATTCATTACTTCACTGCCACGGAGATGCCTCCCAAGGGCTTTCCTCTTGCTCATATCGACATGCATACAGCAGAGGATATCGGTTTACACAAGTTTGACATCCTCAGCCAGCGCGGATTGGGACACATCAAGTCTTCACTGGAGATCATCTATCAAAATCAAGGCATCAAAGTCGATATCCGTGAAGTGGAGAAGTTCAAAAAAGACCCCAAGATCAAAGAACATCTCAGCACCGGACATACCATCGGGGCATTTTATGTGGAATCTCCTGCCATGCGCATGCTCTTGGCTAAAATGAAAGCCAATACCTATCTGGAACTTGTCGCTGCCAGTTCCATCATACGCCCAGGAGTAGCCCGTTCTGGTATGATGCGGGAGTACATCCTTCGACATGTAGATGAAAACCGCAGAAAGGTCGCTCATCCAGTCATGTGGGACATTATGCCGGAAACCTACGGAATCATGGTTTATCAGGAAGATGTGATCAAGGTAGCTCACTATTTTGCAGGTTTGAGCTTGGGAGAAGCCGATGTCCTGAGAAGAGGTATGAGTGGAAAGTCACGCTCCAAGGACGAGTTTCAGCGAATCAAAGATCGCTATTTCAACAATTGTAAAGAGTTGGGACGAGAAGAGCATGTTGCCAAAGAAGTATGGCATCAGATCGAGAGTTTCGCGGGCTATTCCTTTGCTAAGGGACATTCAGCTTCCTTTGCCGTGGAAAGTTACCAAAGCCTCTATTTGAAAGCCTATTTCCCTCTCGAATTCATGGTGGGAGTAATTAACAATTTCGGAGGCTTTTACCATACTGAGTTTTATGTTCATGAACTCCGAATGAATGGAGCAAACATCCAGGCTCCCCACCTCAATGAAAGCGAATACTTGACCCGAATTACAGGTAAAACCGTCTTTCTGGGCCTGATTCATATGAAATACTTGGAAAAGAAGACCGTTGAGAAGCTTCTGACTGAACGAAGGTCAAATGGTCCGTTTCTGAGTTTAGAAGAGTTTGTTTCCCGTGTAGAAATCAGCTTGGAGCAGTTGATCATCTTGATTCGGGTGACTGCTTTTCGCTTTACCGGAAAAACCAAACAGGAACTTCTCTGGGAAGCTCATTTCCTTCAAAATAAGCGAAAGGCTGTCGTGGGGCCTCAAGACCTATTCCGAAGTCAAAGGACTCCAATTGTTTTTGGTAAAAAACCACCCGAAGTTCCGACTCTGGATGAAACTGACATCCGACAGGAGATTCTGGATCAAATCGATATTCTGGAGTTCCCACTGGAATCCCCTTTTCATCTGATCAAAGATCAAAACACCCAAGGAATCAAAGCCAGGGAGATGACTCAATACTTGGGAAAACAGATTACAATTCTCGGCTATCTAGTGACTGTCAAGTACACCAGGACTGTCAAAGGTGATGTGATGCATTTTGGAACCTTCCTGGATCGGGATGGAGACTGGATTGATACCGTACACTTCCCTCCCGTGGCTAAAAAGTTTCCTTTCAAAGGTCGGGCGATCTATAAAATCCAAGGCAAAGTCGTGGAAGAATTTGGATTCTATTCGATCGAAGTGAATGCTTTGGAGCGGATGGCTTATTGGAATGCTGGGGAGGATTAAAAATAAATTAACTCAAACGAATCAAAAAAGGACAATTTACGTTATATTAAAGGACATTTTACCCTTTTAGTATCATGAAACATAAAGATGCCAAAGTCAACGAACCAACTGCTGAATATCAAATATCTCCCGTATCCATTCCAGTAATCCTCAAAGTTGGAGCAGATCGATTGAAAGAGCCACTGAGCAGATTGGAAATTTTCCGAGATGGCTTGCCAAAAAAATCATTTGAAAGTCTCAAAGAGCTATCAGGTTTAGACTATAATACTTTAGCCAATGCACTTGGAGTCTCATCTAAGACACTTCAAAGAAAAGACACGTTTGATACAATTCAATCAGAGAAAATCTACGAATTGGCAGATCTCTATACAATAGGGGTAAATTATTTTGGCCGTGAGGGCTTTAGGAGATGGATGGATAGACCCCTATTTTCCCTCGGAAATCGCCGCCCATTGGATTTGATTGATGTTTCGGAAGGTATAGATCTTCTAAAAATAGAAATAATGCGTCTACAGCACGGAGTTGCAATTTGACGAACATGAAAGTTTACAGAATAGCATTAACCAAGTATACTGATCTCAGCGGTGAAGGGGCAAAACTATATGGAGGAAGGTGGAACCTCCCAGGTTATCCTGCAATTTATGCCGGATCCAGTATCTCCTCTTCCCTATTAGAACGACTCACAATAGACCCAGAACTATTCTCTTCAAACCGCTATGTATTATACTCCGTCATGGAGATCAATTTACCGGAAGAATTGATATACTTCCCGAAAATTGAAGACTTACCTTCAAAATGGAACCATATCCCATCGACACTTGCTTCACAAATGTTCGGAACGGAGTTCTTGAAATCCGGAAACCTTTGTTTTTCAGCACCCTCTATCATAGATCCTACCTCAAAAAATTTCGTAATAAATCCACAATCAAAAGATTTTCCTTCCATTAAGTCTAAAATTTATCCATTGCAACTAGATGAAAGAATCATCAGAAACGGTTAAAATCATTAAACTTTACAAATCCAGCTTATAATTATTCCAAGAAATTTGAAAGCAATAAATTTTCATACAAACCTTGTCCTAAATCTTAAAGAATATTTTTTTCCAGTACTTTTTTGACTAGTTTAAAAGAGCATATCAACAGCCCGAAAGAAATTTTCCATTTGGAAATCTATGAGCCAAGATCATAACAAAAAACAGTCTGTAGTATTTTTCTCAGATATCGTTGGATACACCCGTTTGATGGGTAAAGACGAAGATCGGGCTTTTGCTTTGATGAAAAAAAACTCGGAAATCCATACGGAGGTTCTCAGCAAATTCAGAGGTCAAATCATCAAAGAATTGGGAGATGGCATTTTGGCCACATTTGAGACCGTCCCAGAAGCAATACAAGCCAGTATCGAAATCCAGAAGAAAGTCCAAAAAATGGATAATGATGTCCGTATCCGAATCGGACTTCATTGTGGAGAAATCATATTTGATCATGGAGATGTATTCGGTGATGCTGTAAACCTGACCTCACGAATACAAGGTATTGGTATCCCATCCTGTCTATTGATCTCAGAAAAGGTCCAAGAACTCATTCCAGAAGACTCTGAATTCAACACACTCAAGTTAGGCCCTTTTCATCTTAAAAACGTAGAACAAGCAGTACAGCTTTATGCTGTCACCAATAAACCTTGCGCTGTACCTAAGCGCTCTGAAATCATCCAAAACATCAATTACCAAGAGAAAACACCTTGGAAATTCTGGACAGTCCTGAGCATCACTTTTATTCTATTAGCTTATTTGATTTACTCGATCTTTTGGAATCAAAATATATGGGAAAAAGAAAAATCTGTGGCAGTTCTTCCTTTCAAAGATATCATAACTAATCCTGAGCATGAATTTTTTGCAGAAGCACTAACAGAAGACATCATCTCCCATGTTTCTAAAATTGAAAGCATTAAGGTCATTGATAAAAACGCAGCTTATGAATTCGAAAACAAAGAATCGGATCTAGATTCCATTGCCGAAGTATTAGATGTATCTACAATATTAACTGGAACTGTCCAGTGGATTGGTGAAAGGATTCAAATCAATGTTCAACTGGTTGACCCAATAGAAAACAAAAATCTATGGACCGAGACCTATAATCGGGAAGTCCAGGACCTTTTCAAAGTTCAAACAGAGATTGCTTCCAAAATTGCCACTATTCTCAATAGCAAATTGAGCACTCAAGAGCGCAATCAAATATCAAAAGAGCAAACATCTAATTTTGAGGCCTATAGTCTATTTCTGAAGGGAAAAGAGTATTACGATTACTACGATGGCGACTCATTGGAGAAAGCTGTACAGCAATTCAAAAAAGCAATTGCACTGGACCCAAATTATGCACAAGCTTATACAGGATTAGCAAGCTGTTATTCTCAATACGCATACTATGGCAAGAAAGGATCTTGGTTGGACTCCAGCTTATTGATTAGTGAAAAAGCACTCGAAATTGACCCATATCTTGAAGAGGCATATGCAGCCAGAGGTTCGGCTTATTATTACAAAGGCCAAATTGGCTTAGCTCAGATCTCATTTGAAAGAGCAAGGGCAAATAATCCAAATTTTAGCCCGGCAATTGGGAATCTTGCGACAGTCTACATGACTCAGGGAAAATTAGTCGAGGCAATTCAACTCCAGGCAAAATCCGCATCATTGAATCCAACAAGATTTATTCCTATTCAAATCACAGGTTGGATCTATAGGATCCTAGATCAACCAGATAAAGCTATGGAATGGCTTGAAAGATCAAATTCTGTATATCCATCGGCTGTTACCAATGAACAAATGGCCTATGTCTATTTAGAAGAAGGAAACAAAGAGAAAGCATTAAAAGAAATAGATGAAATACTCAAAATTCAAAATGATACTTCTGGATATGGTTATATGTCGGCTGGTTACGTTGCCTTTTTCGCAAATGAAGTTGAATATGCCGAAGAGCTTTTAGAAAAATCGTTCAATAAAATCCCAGATAGTATGGACGATCCCTATTACTCTGCCCCTATCTTTCTAGCATATTGCTACAAAGTTTCCGGAAAAGATTCATTATATCAGGCCTTTGTCAATCATTCTTTGGAAATAAGACAACCTGCAAACCAAATTACAGATGATGACTCAAACCTTTGGTTTGACCTTGCTCAATTAGAAGCAATAAAAGGCGATAGAGCCAAAGCTCTATCTTATCTGAAAACTGCAATAAATTTTGGCTATAGGGATGATTTCAACATCCTTTTCAATCCAATTTTCAAAGACTGGATCACAGATCCTAAGATGATTTCATTGTTAAATGAAATTGATGAGAGTATAGTCGAAATGAATAAAAAACTTCAGACTATCGACCTGCAACGAAATAGGTAACACCTCCAAATTGGACAGAAACTCCCCGATTAGGGAGACCTCCTTTCGAATGGATCAATCCAGCCACAAGGGCACCAGCCATCGATGTACCAGACATTACATTGTAGCTATTCCTAGGAAATGTAGATACTAAGGCATTACCTGGAGCTACCCAATCGATTGGCGGAATTCCCATATTTGAAAAAGCACTAAAACCACCAATCTCCCCACAACTGAAATCTACGGATGCTACGGTGACTACATTGGGTCCATTTATGCAACCCGGTAAGTTGGAATTGGCAAAAGCTGTCTCATTCCCTGCGGACATTACCACAAAAACTCCCTTATTACCCAAATCCAATATTATATCTCTTAAAAAAGGTTCAGAATTCTCACAGTCCATAACCTCGGAAGCACCCAAACTCATCATTACCACATCCCCAGCAACACCAAATTTCTCAACATGATTTAAAGCCAAAACTAAGTCAGACCAATTCCCAAATCCATTCCTGTCCAATACTTTGATCGGAATAATCTCAGCTCCTGGAGACATCCCGGTTACTCCAGGATTTCCTCGTCCCATCCCAGCAGCTAATCCTGCACAATGGGTTCCATGCCCTGCAAAGTCCTCTAATGGGCTCTCGCCTGAGATAAATGATGCTGAAAAATTTGGATTCGTACTAACATTTAGATCTGTATGAGTTCCTTCTACACCCGAATCAATAATCCAAATCGAAGATCTGGATGACCCAGTCGATGATCCTCCCATCAATGGGATTGCGCAGCTGGCTTTTATTGCAGGATCATATAACCAATCCCCAAAATTTTCACCTTGCATTCTAGGTCTGGTTCCCTGCATGCGGGGACGACTTTGCATTTGGAAGTCCTCAAGTACAGATTGTACATTTGGGTCATTTCTTAGATTCGAAACCTCATTAGAATTCAGTGAAGCGACAAATCCCACAGCCCCATCTACAAACTTTTTTGCTTGACCTTGCTGTATATTCCTTTGCCTTAAAAACTGATCAAGTTTTGCTATTTTTTGATTCCTACTGGAAGCATTCGAATTAGCTTGCTGCCCTCTATTTGGATTCCTGATTTGATTTTTCCTAATAGGCGCTTCAAAGCTATCCTTGAATACCACTACATAGTTTTTATTTTGTGCAAAAATCAGGGTTGACACCATGATCAACCCCAAAACTAACAGCATTTTTTTCATTATGATCAGCATTAAGTCGTATTCAACTTAATTATAATCATCAAAAAATCCAATAGTTACTTAGAAAAATTAAAAGTTAATTTTCCCTATTTTATAAATAGGGTCTGGTCCACCTGTTCCGTCATTTCCCCTCCTTGTATACCCGAGAATACCTACCTCTTGATTATGGTATAAAATACCAGAAAATATAGCCGCCGAAATAGATGTACCCGAAACAACAACATATTTTCCTCCAGGTGCTGTTGTAAATATTTGTTCCCCCGGTTCCAAATAATCTATCGAGGGGATTCCATAATTTGAAAAACTTGAAAACCAATAAGTTCCCATTAATGGCATTTCTATAGATCCAATAGTATAGGTCTGCGCTTCGATTCCTGATTGAGAACTGCTTAAGTTTACACATCCCAGAAAGTTAGTTGTGGATGAATTCCCATCATTTCCCGCAGACATTACAATGGATATTCCTTTACCCACCAAGCTGGCCAAAAATGAAAGTATTGGTCCGTTATTACATGGTGCTGATTTTAAATCATACCCCAAACTTAAATTGACTATATCTCTTTGAGTACCGTATTGATAAACATATTCAAGGGCTGATTTCATCAAGGAGGTATTTGACTTCCCCTTTTTATCAAAGACTTTGAGTGACACCATTTTAGCTCCAGGATACACTCCATTCACACCATACCCTTCTTCAAATTCTGGCTCACTAGATGCAATTCCACCTATCACACCTGCCAAAAAAGTCCCATGTCCAATACTATCAATAAATGGATTTTTGCCGCTGTTCGCAAAATCTTTTGATAAAGTATCTTCTGGAAAAAATATATTAATATCCTGATGAGATGAATCTATTCCAGTATCGATTATCCATACTCTGTGACTCGGATTATCTCCTTGTGGCTCTCCCCCGCCTATTCGCTGAACCATGATACTTGATTTTCCAATCGAATCATACCTCATCTGTTCCTGCATCTGTGGCCTCTTGGCTTGTTCCAAATACTCAGTCTGCATGATCGGACGCTTGGCTTGGATTTCAATACTCTGAGTTAGTTCGTATTCAGAGCTATAAGGACTATTTATTAACTTATTTAATTGATCCAATTTCAAGCCCTTTAAGTAAACAGATACTTCAACTAAAACTCGAATTTGATCATCAGAAACATTTATTGAACTATCAATTCTTTTTATGTATTTCCTTATTGAATCCTTTTTTTGCAAGATTTTTTGGTTGCACTTTGAGTCAGCAAAGCCATTTTGACAATCATCATTTTCTGTAATTACTTTAAAGCCTGAATTTGACTTAAAAACCATTTCATAGTCATAAAGTAGTTCATCTGGAAGACTAACTTGACTTATCCCTGATTGACCTTTACACGAGAATAGTACAAAACTAACGCAGAATGAAAGAAACAAAGTTTTCATATATTCAAAAGTTAAATGTTTAAAAATCAATTATTTAAAAGCTAATGAATATACAAAAAATCTAATTAGAATTCTTTAAAAAGCACAAAAACAACCCTTATAGTCCAATATTAATTTTCAGGTTTTGATAGCATTTCTCGGTATTGGCCCAATTTTGCTTTAATCTCATCATCCAATTCAGGTTCTTGAATACCTTCTAATTTCATCATGGTCTCGTAGATGACTTTTGCTACCAAAACTCTTGCAGCCTCTTTATCATCCGATGGGATAATGTACCAAGGAGCATATGGTGTGGAGGTCTCTTTGATAGCTTCCTCATAGCATTCCTGATACTTGTCCCAAAGCGCTCTTTCTTTTAAGTCTCCAGGCGAAAACTTCCAATTATGCTTTTCATTCTCCAACCTTCGAAGCAATCTGTTTCTCTGCTCTTCTTTACTGAGATGTAAAAAGAATTTGAGAATTACCGTTCCATTTTCAGATACGTGCTTTTCAAAATTTCGAATCTGCTCAAATCGCTGAGTCCAGAATTCCGGAGTGATGTCTTCTACAGAATCTATCCCTGGAATATTTTCTGCCATGATATATTCTGGATGTACACGAGTCACTAGGACATTTTCATAGTGAGTTCTATTGAAAACCGCATATTTTCCTCTTGCTGGCAACGCTATGTAATGCCTCCAAAGATAATCGTGCTTCAATTCTAATGAGGTTGGAGTTTTAAAACTATGGACAACCACTCCTCTTGGATTAAATTCCTGGAATACTTCTCTAATCAAACTGTCTTTTCCGGCTGTATCCATGCCTTGCAAACAGATTAATACGCCGTACTTGCCATGCGCATACATGGTATCTTGATGTTCGCTTAGTGCTTCTCTCAGATCATTTAATTCCTTTTTTTTCTTTTTTTCTGAAGCATCAAGGTCTAAGTAGGTAGGCCTTTCTGATAGTTTGACAGTAGTATTAGCGAGAAGAGTTTTTATTTCCACTTTTTTCATAAGTAATCTATTCGATGGCAATTTGAATTGAAAACAAGATAATATTTTATCTTCAAGACTTTAGAAGTAAAAAACTAATTACAAACCACCAATAATGACACAAATCCCTATCAGGTCAGGCCTAGGTAATCGCTACCTTGCTTTAGACGTCCTGCGAGGAATGACTATTGCATTTATGATTATAGTCAATACTCCGGGTTCTTGGGCCAACCTTTACGCACCCTTAGCCCACGCCCATTGGCATGGCTTCACCCCAACAGACCTAGTTTTCCCTACATTCCTATTTGTGGTAGGTAATGCTATGAGTTTTGCGATGAAAAAGCTCAATGAGATGGAAAGCTCACAGTTTTTCAAGAAAGTTGGAAAACGTACCCTTCTTATTTTCTTGATTGGATGGTTATTGAATGCCTTCCCTTTCTTTGACTATAATGAAGCCGGTGAAATGGTCTTCAAAAATCTAGCAGAAGTTCGTCTTCTAGGCGTATTACAGCGAATTGCATTGGCGTATTTCTTCGCTGCGCTTATTCTTTATTATGGCAAAGAAAAAGGTGGATGGATATTCTCAGGAATTGCTCTTCTGGGTTATTGGGCGATTATGGCTTTGTTTGGAGACTATACATTGGAGGGAAATGCAGCGATCAAACTGGATAAAATCCTAATCGGTGAACCTCGCATGTATATGGGAGAAGGACTTCCATTTGACCCTGAAGGCATATTAAGTACACTCACATCCATTGTCAATGTAATTGCCGGCTATCTAGCGGGAAAATACATCCAGAAGAAAGGAAATACCGCCCAGACGGTTAGAATGCTTTTGGTTACTGGAGTAGTTTTGATCGCAGGCAGCTATTTATGGGACGTAGTTTTTCCTATCAACAAAAAGATTTGGACTAGTCCTTATGTGTTATTAACCGTGGGTTGGGACTTGATCATTCTTTCTATTTTGATCTTCTTTATTGAGGTCAAAGATTTCAAAGGCTGGACTTATTTCTTTCAGGTCTTCGGTCGAAACCCATTGATGCTTTACATCATGGCTGATTTGGTCATTACAGCTGCTTCAATGATCAGTATTGGTGATACTACCTTAAGAGGAGCTATTTATGCAAGTTTGTATACCTCATGGCTAAGTCCAAAATTAGCTTCATTCTTATTCGCAATAAGCTATATGCTGGTTATCTGGCTTATTGGACTTTGGATGGACAAAAAGAAAATCTATGTAAAAGTCTAAAGCACAACCGATTGATTTTAAGCTTTTGAAGTAATTGATTATCTTATTGAATAATTTTTACTTCAAAAGCTTTTTTTATGGACTTAACTTTTGGTGTTTACAACGTAGAGTGGATGAGAGATCTTTTCGATCTTGATGGAATTCCACGAATGACACATCAGGAAAAAGAACGAAGCCAACAGCTGGCCGAAGTCATTCAGACAATTGACCCTGATTTTTTAGGAATAGTTGAAGGTCCAAATACGCTGGTGGACCAAAGCAAAACAGCTAGTCAGCAATTGGTCACCTGGACTCAACAATTCATTCCCGATTCCAATTACCAAGCTATCCATGGCTTCCCCTCTCCTGGCCAACAAGAGCTCTGTGCCATTTATAAACCTGACAAAGTAAAAGTTCTTTTCACACCTGAAAATGATGAAAAGAAGAGCTTCAAAGAACCATTCTTAGTGGATACCACCAACCGTTTAATTCATGAGCAATACAAGCATTATCGCCCACCTTTGGAATTGAGTATTCTAGACTTAAATGATCAATTGATTTCAAGAGTTATTGTGGCACACACCAAATCAAAAGGGATTTTTGACCGAGTTGATTATGCACGCTTTGAGCAGCTGTCAGCGAGGGATCGACTAAGACTATTTGCCGAATGTACCCATATCAGATCCCGCTGTGATGATTACCTTGAAAAAGGCCAACCTGTGATCGTCATGGGAGATATCAATGATGGTTTTGAATTGGATTTCTATGAAAATAAATTCAGCAAAAGTGCAGTAGAAATCCTTTTGGGTGATCCTTGGAAACCTGAGTGGATTTTAAAATCAGTACTACCCAAACCCAAGCTGAATTCTTATGGTTGGGTTCCCAACTCGGGAAGATTTAGAGACAGAATCACCGGTGACGAATTCAATGTATTGATCGACCATATTTTGGGTAGTCAAACTCTCAATTTTAGTAATGGCAAAGTTTGGAATCCTTATACCGAAAAGAACGATCCGGAAATCCAGGCAATTTCAAATTCACTAAAAAAAGGATCAGATCATTTCCCTATTTCAGTTACCTTAAGCATTTATTCAACCCAAAATAGTATGGATGCAGCAGCTCAAACCATGATAGCCAATCTGGAAAAAAACACCGGCAAAAGCCTCGACGAATGGGTATCCATTGTCAAAAAGGAAAACTTCCAAAAGCATGGAGAGATTTTGAAATTCCTAAAAGCAGATCATGGATTTACTCATGGGTTTGCCAATTTGGTCGCTCATAAAACCCTGAAATCAGATGCGGGATCCGTTTCTGATACGGATGAATTAATCACCAAACAATATAAAGGAAAAGAGCACTTTTTACCCCTTTTCGAAAAATTGAAAAAGGAGATTTCAGCTTTTGGAAAAGATGTGGAATTTGCCCCAAAAAACGCCTATGTGAGTGTTCGTAGAAAGAAACAATTTGCGCTTCTCATTCCCGCTACAAAGACAAGATATGAAGTTGGAGTCAATCTGAAAGGAGAAGAACCCTCCGGCATTTTGGAAATAGACACCAAATCCAATGGGATGGTCAGTCATAGAATCATGATCGTCAATCCTGAAGAACAATATTGGAGGGAAACTATCGATTGGCTCAAAAAAGCCTATGATGCTGCTGGATAAATAATACCATCTACAAAAACACACCACATTCGGTCAATTTCGAGGATGTATTCTTAGGTATTTGGGGATAAATTGTCTTAAAATTGAACCTCGACCTATGCTCAAGACTCAGACTTTCAAACCTTTTCAGTTCATTCTTTGGATAAGCTTGTCCTTTTTTAGTTTTCAAGCCTTTTCCCAAATCACAGAAAACACCTATCATCGTGCCGAGTATTTTCTCAGTAATAATATCCAAAGGGAAGTGTATCATATGGAAGTCATCCCCAATTGGATACAAGGCACTGAGAAATTTTGGCATGAAACCTTTACCAAGGATGGAAAAAGGTTTTTTATCACTGATATTTCAACCCAAAAAACAGAGGAGCTTTTTGACCATGAAAAACTGGCAAAACTGCTTTCAGACCACTCTGGTGAAGAAATTGATGCAGGGAACCTTCCTTTGAATCGATTGAGTGTCAAGGAATCCGGAGAAATTAGCTTTAACTTTCAGAATAAAAGCTGGACTTATACCCCTGAAAAAGAGGAGCTTTCCTCCTCTCCTGCCAGAGACTTTCCAAACAGGGATTATGCTATCTCTCCTGACGGAAAATGGAAAGCATACACCCAAAATTTCAATCTGTATGTAGAAAACCAGGAAACCGGGGAAGTGACTCAGTTAAGTTTTGACGGGCAAAAAAACTATGAATACGCATCATTTTGGGGATGGTCAGATATGCTTTATGGTGAAAATGGTACAAGACCAGAGCATTTTACAGCCCGTTGGTCTCCAGATTCCAAGTATATCCAAACTCAGATTGTTGATCTGAGATTAGCAGAAAAAATGTTTCTCCTTGATTTCAGCCAGGAGGACAAATTCAGACCACAGTTGATGGCCTATTACAGAGGTTCGCCGGGTGATTCCACCGTGGTTAATTACATCCCGGTGCTATTCGATGTGGAAAATCGAACAGAGAAGAAATTCCCGAAACTAACAGGAACGCATTTTACAGGCCTCAACCTAAGATGGAGTCCGGATAGCCAAACACTCAATGGACTTTATTTTCCAAGAGGTTATAAGGAAATGAGTTTGATTGAAATGGATAGAGAATCTGGAGATGTTCGAAAAGTCTACGCTGAATCTTCAGACACACATATCAATAATGGCCCAATCCTGAGAAGATTGGAAGATGGCAGATTTATTATCAGTTCTGACAAGTCAGGATGGAACCATCTTTATCTTTATGATTGGAAAAGTGGGGAGGAAATCAATCCAATCACAAGCGGAGAATATGTCGTGAAAGAACTTGTCTATCTAGACGAGGAAAATGAAGTTTTGTACTTCATGGGTTCCGGTAAAGAAAAAGACATCAACCCTTACTATTCTATGCTATACAAAATTGGATTGGATGGATCAGGACTGACACTTTTAACACCTGAGAACTCATTCCATTCTGTTTCCTATCAAGACGGGAAAGACTATTTTATCGACAATTATTCTAGAGTTGATCAGCCTACCGTTTCGGTAGTAAGGGATTTAAATTCAGGAGAGATTCTTTTCAAAATCTCAGAAGCAGATATTTCCAACCTGAAAAAAAGAGGCTATCAAAGTCCTAAGCAGTTCACTGCAACTGCCAAAGACGGTAAAACCACCATTTACGGAATCTATTATCTTCCTACCACTTTTGACAAAAAGAAAAAGTATCCGATCATCGATTATACCTATACCGGGCCACATATAGATATCACTCCTAAAACATTCAAATCAGCTTTGATTGGACTTCAGCAACCTATGGCTGAGTTGGGATTTGTGGTGGTAACAGTAGATGGTTTGGGAACTGCTGGCCGAGGCAAAGCTTTCAATGACGTTTCTTATAACAACCTTGGGGATGGAACGACAGATCATGTATTAGCAATCAAAGAATTGGCTTCTCAAAACAAATTCCTGGATGTCAACAAAGTAGGAATTTTCGGACATTCCGCGGGAGGTTATGACGCTGCCAGAGCCATGCTCCTTCATCCGGACTTTTACAAAGTGGGAGTTGCTTCAGCGGGAGATCATGATCATCGAATGGAAAAAGCCTGGTGGCCAGAAATGTACATGGGTTATCCGAGAGGAGATTTCTACCACGAGCAAAGTAACGTCACCAATGCAGCAAACCTAAAAGGTCACCTTTTATTGGCTCACGGAGGAATAGATGAAAATGTGAACCCTTCAGCAACTTTCAAGCTTGCAGAGGCTCTGATCGCTGCTAATAAAGATTTTGATTTGTTTATCTGGCCAAGTCGAAATCACAGTTTCGGAAGAACTAACGGGGACTATTTCACTAAAAAGCGGTGGGATTATTTTATCGAGCATCTTTTAGGGGAACAACCTATTAGACACTACAAGATTAAGACTGACTAAGATTCAATTAGCCTTCAATTTCCTTAACCAGTTCCTCATACCATGCCTCTCCGTACTTCCTTACCAAGGCATCTTTGAGAAAGCGATATAAAGGAACTTGAAGGCTTTTCCCTAACTGACAAGCAGGATCACAAATGTGCCAACGATCATAATTCAATGCTTCAAACTGATCGTATTTGGTCACGCGAATAGGATACATGTGGCAAGAGATCGGCTTTTTCCAAGAAATCTTTCCATCCAAATAAGCTTCTTCAATCCCACATTTTAGGATTCCTCTTTCATCATAAAGCGCATAAGCACACTCCCGGTTATCGCCGATTGTAGGAGTTCCTTTGTCTCCATCTTTATCAAATACCCACACGCCCTGTTTTTCGATTACATCGCGCCCTTCTTGAGTGATATAATCCTTAACAATCGGATAAATATCCTCCAGAATTTTAGTCTCATCATCTTCTAGTGGAGCTCCCGCATCACCTTCCACACAACATGCACCTTTGCATGCTTCTAAGTCGCAAACGAAAAAATTTTCCTTGATATCATCCGAAAGGACTGCATTGCCCACCAAAATCATAGCCTATTTTTTTTGACAAAGTTAAGCATCCTTTTCGATTGTAAAGGGTAAAAAAAGAACCGCTCCCTTTTTATGGAGAGCGGCTCAACCCAGCACTATGAAGAAAAGCTATTATTAGCTTTCAAATACAGAAACATAAGTTTGGGTAAAAGGTTTACAGACAGAGAGTTTTTTTAGATTTTTTTACAATTGAGGTGATTTTCCTACACATGGATTCTTTCTGAACATAAAAAAATCAGAACTCATTATTCCAAAATCACGTACTTTGCAAAGTGCAAGTCGGCTTGTCGCTGCAAATCTTTTGGATTTGGAGAGGAAAGTCCGGGCAACATAGAGCGCCATACTTCTTAACGGGAAGGGTGTCAACTGGCGACGGTTGGCATACAGAAAGTGCCGCAGAAAATATACCGCCCCTTTGGGGTAAGGGTGAAAAGGTGGAGTAAGAGCCCACCGCTTCGGCAGTGATGTCGAGGGCATGGCAAACCTTATGGGTTGAAAGATCAAATAGGCCTCGGGCAAAGAGCTGCTCGTTCGATTCTCGATTTTCGGGATTCCGGGGTGGGTAGATCGATGGATCCTGCTTGTGAAATCAGGACTAGATAAATGACAGGCGTCTTCACTTTTTAGTGGAGATTACAGAACCCGGCTTACAGACTTGCACTTTTTCTTTTAACTTAGACCTATGTCAAAAATTCTGATTATCGATGACGAAAAAGTCATCAGATCCACCCTGAGAGAAATACTCGAATACGAAAAATTTGAAGTCAGTGAAGCCCAAGATGGGGAACAAGGACTTGCCAAACTCAAAGAGGAAGATTTTGATTTGGTACTTTGTGATGTGAAAATGCCCAAAATGGACGGAATTGAGGTGTTAGATCAAGCCAAGGCTTTAGACAAGTCGCCTCAGTTTATCATGATCTCTGCGCATGGGAGCATAGAAACTGCAGTGGAAGCAACCAAGAAAGGAGCTTTTGATTTCATACCCAAACCACCGGATCTCAACAGATTGCTTTTGACTGTTCGCAATGCATTGGACAAAAACAATCTAGTAACAGAGACAAAGGTTCTCAAGAAAAAGCTTTCCAAGAAATTTGATATGGTAGGTGAATCCAAGCCTATTCTTCAAGTCAAAGAAACTATTGAAAAAGTAGCTCCAACTGATGCGAGAGTATTGATCACCGGTCCAAACGGTACTGGAAAAGAATTGGTAGCTCATTGGATTCACCAAAAAAGCAATCGTTCCTCAAATCCATTTGTAGCCGTAAACTGCGCTGCAATTCCTTCTGAATTGATCGAATCAGAGCTTTTTGGTCATGAAAAGGGAGCATTTACCTCCGCACACAAGCAACGCGCAGGTAAATTTGAACAAGCTCAAACTGGAACTTTATTTTTGGATGAAATCGGAGACATGTCCCTTTCAGCTCAATCCAAAGTATTGCGAGCCTTACAGGAAAACCTGATCAACCGTGTAGGAAGTGACAAGGACATCAAAGTAGATGTTCGAGTCTTGGCAGCAACCAACAAAGACCTTAAAAAGGAAATCGAAGAGGGGCGATTCAGAGAAGATCTTTATCACAGATTGAGTGTGATTTTGATCCAGGTTCCAGCTTTGAAAGACAGAAAAGATGACATACCTCTATTGATCGAGAAGTTCCTATCCGATATAGCTGCAGAAAGTGGAGATTCGAAACGTGGAATTACCAAAGAGGCATTGGCAAAACTTCAGGAATTTCCATGGACCGGAAATATCCGAGAATTACGAAATGTAGTAGAAAGGCTAGTGATCTTGGGTGAGCCCACGATCAGTCTGGATGATATAAAAAAATATGCTGACTATTGATAGTCAGCATTTTTTTATCCGTTTGATCTTTGCTCAACCGAAGCCTTTGCGTAAGCTGGGCAAGGTTTGCTAGAAGCGCAGGCTCCTAATGCTAATACTCCGATCAATAATGCGATAGTGGCTAATTTTTTCATGAATATATGTTTAGGCTTTTCAAATATGTTTAATTAATCCTTTTTAAGCAATTACTGAACCAGAAGATTGCAGCCTCTGATCTCTGAATTATCAAATCTACCCAAGACTTCAAGCATTCCATTTTCATCATATTTCCCCAAATCTTGGGTTTCAATAAATGAGCAGGAATGAAAATTCCCGAGATCAATCACATTGATACCACCCTGGGATCTATTGGACCAGGAAAATGGATCATTGACATCTCTCAATAGAACGCGCATACAAGTCGGTAGCGTATACTTTCCTTTTCCCTTTGAGTATGCTTGAGACATCAATTCAGTCATTCCGTACTCAGAATGAATCGCAGGGACCTGAAAATAAGATATCAAAATATCATGAACTTCTTCTCTGATCATCTCCTTTCTTCTCCCCTTCATACCACCTGTTTCCATGACGATGAGATTTTCCATAGGAAAAAATTTCTGACCGGATTCTGCTAAATCCAATAGAGCAAAAGTCACTCCCAGCAGCAAAACTTTCTTAGGGCCATTTGCTAGAAGCTTCATTTTATCCAAAAGTTCTTCCTGATTATAGAGGTAAAAGCCTGAATGGTCAGATTTGGATTCATGAATAAAATAATCAGCCATGGCGACAAGACTACTTCCCTTCCTTTCCAGATACGCCGGCAATAAAGCCAACACATGAAAGTCCTCTAAACTACCGTACAAATTTTCAAAAAGCCGCTTTGAATGCTCCAAATACCATTTTTGAGACCAGAAATAATGCTTACTGGTAATCATTCCTGTAGTTCCAGAACTTGAAAAGAATCCTTCAAACTCTTCTTTTGCCCCTGAAAGGACATGAAAATCCTTAAAAAAACGAATTGGTAAAAAAGGAATTTCTTGTAGCGAATGGATGGATCGAGGCGTTATATTTCTAGCATCCAGATACGCTTTGTAGATTGGGTTTCGAGAGGATTGAAAATAAAAAATTTCTAAAGCTAGGCTTTCAAAGTCTTCTGACTTTAAATTTGACACCTTACTCGAAAAACTTTTAAAATCCTGCATCGTTTTATATTTTGCATGTACCCAACCGGGCAAACCTTTTTCCGGTTGTAAATTTAACTCACCATATGCGATTGAAAAGTTATTTAGGACTATTCTTTTTAAGTGTTGCCGCGGCATCCTGTGTCAACCCACCTGAAAATTTCCCTTCTACCCCATTAATAACTTTTGAATCCTTAGAATATGTACCTACTTCAGGTGCAGATTCTTTGATCGTCGGGATTGATTTTCAAGATGCAGAAGGGGATTTGGGATTGGCAGCAACAGAAATCGACCCTCCCTTTAATTCCGTAAATTATCAAAGGGATGCTGCGGGAAATTTAATTACTTATGGAAACCGACCAACTGAAGCGCCTTCCTATAATCCAATTGACTGGGTAGTAGACCCAATTGTAAATAACCAGATTGTGAAAGACACGATATGGGTCGTTCAAAACCCAGATCAATACAATATTTTCGTAAAGTTTTTCATAAAGAAAAATGGAACCTTTACTGAGTTCAAATGGCAAGACCCTCCTTATTATACCACATTTAACGGTCGCTTCCCTAGAATTCTTAATTCAGATGAAGGTCAGGCTGTAGAAGGGAATATAAGTTATGGCATGCTTTCTTCAGGTTGGGAAGCTATTTTTAGAAATGACACCATCCGAGTAGACGTCCAAATTCAGGATAGGCAACTCAACCGAAGCAATGAGGTATCTAGTCAAGAAGTTACTTTAAAGCAGATCACAAGAAATTAAAACATAAAAAAAGAGGCTTTGAATTAATTTAAAGCCTCTTTTTTATTTATCTCTTCCTTTAAATAGCTGGGAATTTTTTAGGATTAGATTCATGCATAATGGCATATACTTTTTCTACCACATCATCTGTACTTGGCTTTGAGAAATAATCTCCATCCGAAGAATAGGCAGGTCTATGTGCCTTAGCAGGTAAAGTCTGAGGTTCTGAATCCAAATAGGAGAAAATTCTCTGCTCATCCATTGCTTGCTGAAGCATATAGGCAGTGGCACCACCTGGTACATCCTCATCTGCAAAAATAACTCTGCTCGTCTTTTTCACAGATTCTCCTATCACACCATGAACATCAAAGGGAACTAAGGTTTGTACATCTATGACTTCCACTTCAATTCCGATTTCAGATAATTCTGCTGCTGCTTCCAACACTATTCGACACATGGAGCCATAAGTCACAACAGTAATATCTGATCCCTCACGAAGAATATCCGGCTTACCCAAAGGAACTGTAAATTCATTCAAATTTGCAGGAAGCTTTTCTTTTAATCTATAGCCATTTAGACACTCGATCATAATGGCCGGATCATCAGAGTTTAAAAGCGTATTATACATTCCTGCTGCCTGAGTCATATCTCTAGGAACACAAACCACCATTCCTCTCAATGAGGAAAGAATCATTCCCATCGGAGATCCGGAGTGCCAAACGCCTTCTAATCTGTGGCCACGGGTTCTGATAATTACAGGAGCTTTCTGACCGCCTTTGGTTCTATAATGAAGAGATGCCAAATCATCGGAAAGCATTTGCAAACCATATAGCAAATAATCCAAATATTGGATTTCTGCGATAGGTCTTAAACCTCTCAAAGCAGCACCTATCCCCTGTCCTACAATGGTACATTCACGGATACCGGTATCAGCTACTCTCCATTCTCCATGCTTAGCTTGAAGGCCCGCAAAAGCCTGATTCACATCTCCAATTTTCCCTACATCCTCACCAAAAGCGAAGAATTTGGGTTCATTTTCCAGTTTGGCATCAAAATATGCCTGAAGCACTTCTCTACCATCTACTGTTGGAGAGTTTTCTTTGAACTCAGCAGGTACTTCTTTAATATTTAAAACTGACCACTGCGACTCAGAGTAAAGGTGACTATTGTATCTGTCATGAATATCCTTTTGTCTCTCTTCATACCAGAATTTCAAAGCATCTTTTTCAGCATTTTGATCATATCTCAGAATCAATAATGCCTTTCGAACTGTAGAAATCACATCCTTTCTAATTGGATTGATTGTCTTTTTCAGTTCTTCAGCCATTTGGTCCAAAACCACTTTTCTAGTGCTTCCATTAGCTGCAGACTTGATCAGTTGAACGGCTTCAGCCAATTCCTTTTTGATCTCTGAACTAAAAGCAGTCCAAGCAGCTTCTTTCTCTTTTCTGGCTAAAGCCTTCGCCTCAGATTCTATTTTATCTAAGGTATCTGCAGTGGCAATACCATTTTCAAGAATATACTCTCTAAACTTTTTGTTACAGTCCCAATCCTTCTCCCACTGCAATCTTTCAGCAGATTTATATCTTTCATGGGAACCAGAAGTACTGTGACCTTGTGGCTGAGTCATTTCTTCCACATGGATCATGACAGGAATATGATCCTTCCTTGCCAATTCACCAGCTTCGAAGAATGCCTCCAATAGACCTTCATAGTCCCAACCTTTGACATTTATTATTTCAACACCAGGTTTTTCTTCAGTTCTCTGAAAACCAGCCAAAACCTCAGAAATACTTCCTTTAGTCGTATGAAACTCTTGAGGAACTGAAATTCCAAATCCATCATCCCAAATGGCGATCACCATTGGAACTTGCATCACTCCTGCAGCATTGATACTTTCAAAAAACATACCCTCAGAAGTGGATGCGTTTCCGATCGTTCCCCAAGCCACTTCATTACCATGGATTGAAAATTGAGTCAGGTGTTTCAGCCCCTTATTTTCTCTATATACTTTGGAGGCATATGCCAATCCCAAAAGCTTGGGCATCTGTGCAGCTGTCGGGGAAATATCTGCAGCAGAATTATACATTTTTGTCAACTCCTTCCAAGAACCATCTTCATTCAATGATCTTGTGGCAAAATGACCATTCATCAACCTTCCTGCACTTGCTGGCTCTGCTTCTACATCGGTATGGGCATACAATTGAGCAAAATATTGCTGAACTGAAAGCTCACCCAATGCCATCATGAATGTCTGATCCCGATAATATCCAGATCTAAAATCACCGATTTGGAAAGCTCTGGCCATAGCAATTTGAGCAAGCTCTTTTCCATCTCCGAAAATTCCAAACTTGGCTTTACCCATAAACACCTCTTTTCTACCCATCAAAGAGGCATGTCTGCTAATCATAGCAACTCTAAAGTCCTCTAAAACAGATTGATGATCCCCGAGGTATTTGGGCCGGTTTTTTCTACTGATATCTAGTTCTGCCATTTGAATTGTTTACTAAAGTTACTTGGGTCTATTTGGGCACATTTTTCTATGCAGATCAAAAATAGCCAAATACTTTTTTTTTGCAAATTTAATCTAGACATATTTTCAGACTAAAATTTTGATTTAACAAGAAAAAACAATCTAAAAACAAATATTATTCTGTTAAAGCGTTTTACACCTCTAAAATATTTGAAAACATAATAAACTTATTCTACTGTAAACCAGCTTTTTAGCCAAAATTAATTCTCAGAATTTTCCTCTTTTAAAATTTGAATTTTGAAATTTTCATCATCCTCAAAATTAATAATAGAATATTCTTTTGAAAAACAACTTTTTTCAAAACGAGACCAAATACTATTCTAAAAAATGCATTTAGAATCGTCCCCCCTTACTATCTTTGCCCGCATAATTTAAATCCAAATAGACTAGCCATGATTATAGGTGTTCCTAAGGAAATTAAAAACAACGAAAACCGTGTCGCCTTAACCCCAGCGGGTGCCAAAGAATTGGTCAAAAGAGGTCATACAGTTTATGTACAACATACAGCTGGTGAGGGAAGTGGATTCTCTGACGAAATGTATGTAGAAGCTGGCGCTAACATCCTTCCTACAATCGAAGCAACTTACGAGATCGCTGAGATGATTATGAAGGTAAAGGAGCCAATTGAACCTGAATATAAATTGATCAAAGAAGATCAATTGCTATTCACTTATTTCCACTTTGCTTCTTACGAGCCTTTGACCAAAGCGATGGTTGAAAGCAAATCTGTTTGTCTTGCCTATGAGACTGTAGAAAAAGCTGACAGAAGCCTTCCTTTGTTGATCCCTATGTCTGAAGTGGCTGGTAGAATGTCCGTACAAAAAGGTGCAAACTACTTGGAAAAGCCTTTGAAAGGACGTGGAATTCTTTTGGGTGGTGTACCAGGGGTTCTTCCTGCCAAAGTTTTGATCCTAGGTGGTGGTATCGTAGGTACCCAAGCGGCATGGATGGCAGCTGGCCTTGGAGCAGATGTTACAATTATGGATGTATCTCTTCCTCGCATGAGATATCTTGATGACGTAATGCCTGCAAACGTTAACACCATGATGTCAAACGAATACAATATTCGCGAAATGATCAAATCTGCTGACTTGATCATCGGAGCTGTATTGATCCCAGGTGCTAAAGCTCCTCATTTGATCACTAAGGACATGTTGAAAGACATGAAGCCAGGTACGGTATTGGTAGACGTGGCTGTAGATCAAGGTGGATGTATCGAAACTTGTAAGCCAACTACTCACGAAAATCCTACTTTCATCATCGATGATGTAGTTCATTATTGTGTAGCCAATATGCCGGGTGCTGTACCTTATACTTCTACTTTGGCTTTGACTAATGCTACTCTACCTTATGCAATCCAATTGGCAGATAAAGGATGGAAAAAAGCAGCTCAGGAAAACAAAGAATTGGTTCCAGGTCTTAATGTGATCCAAGGTGATATCGTTTACAAAGCAGTGGCTGAAGCATTCGACTTACCTTATGTTCCAGTTGAAAAATACCTTTAATCAGGTCTTGAAATAATTGAAAAGGTTGCCTTCGAAAGAGGGCAACCTTTTTTTATACATCTGAAAAAGCCTAATCCACTCAAATTTCAATTATCTCCTGTCTATTTATGAATTAAATTAAATACCAGTTTTTGAAAAATCGTGAAATACTTAGATGGAATCGTTATTTTTATTTCTTGACTTTTAACTACATTCAGTGATAAAAAAACCGAGTATTCAATGGTGTGTTTTAGGAAAAACAGCACCATTCATCTTGCTAGTTTTATCTTTATTTTTAACTCCGAGCTTCCTCAAAGCCCAGTCAGACCCTAAATACAAACTGGGGTTTATTCCAGCAGCTATTGCAGAAGTAGATGTTGCCTTTCCAATTCAGGAAAAATGGAACCTATCAGGACAAGTGGATCTCCAGTTAGTCACCCAAGGAGCCTACACAAATTCAAATCCATATGCCTATGTCCAACGGTTTGTAATCAGGCCATGGCTAGTTTATTCCGGCTTGAAACACATGAAGCTATATGTCAGCTACGCCAGAAATAAGAAATATGAAATCGAAGAGGCTGGAAATCCTGAAATATTAGAAAAACGCATAATTGTAATGGGCACCTACATGCAAAACATGCCGAGAGGTAGCCTATTTGAACAAGTGAGATTCGAAACCAGTTTTTTGATGATAAGGACGGTATAGCCAGAACCATCCCAAGATTAAGAGGCAGATTTGGTGTCAATCATTTTTTACCTCACAAAGAAAATCCGACTTTCAAAACTCACAACCTCTCCTATTATACTGAGATCATGTTCAAATTTCCCTCAAAGGATTATGCCAAAAGCAGATTTGATATATTCAGACAATCGGTATATTATTCAGCCACCGTCACAGATAATTTAACTGTGTTAACTGGAATTATTGCGCAAATGCAATTAAGAACTAATGGAACTCAATTGGATGTCTATTATGGACCGACTATAGCCCTAAAGTGGAATTTCAAACCTAAAGTCCGAGAAACTTTTGATATGATTAGTAATGATATCGATTAGAAATTGGATATATATTCACCTTGAAAAGGCTATTCACTCACAAAATCTAAAAAACGTTTACTCAACCATTTTTCTTCCAGAGCCAATCTGCACCAATCTTCGCTTTCGGTAATGATAAATACCTCTTCGGTTTTTGGCAAAGTTCCCACTACTGAAAAATTCGTACCTGGACCACTTCTGACATTGAGTACATTGGCATTGACAGTAGCTCGCTTTACTGGTTCGGTATATCGCCCATAAACCCAGTGAGATTGGCTTTTGGAGATTTTCAGCCATCCATTTGACTCATCATATACTCTCAAAACAGCGCCTCTTTCAACGGGTTGTCTATCCGAGGCTTTCGAAAAACTACTCGAAGCTCCTACCCTCACATTGAGTCGATTTGCAGTCACGATTGCATAACCCAAATCCTTTGGAATTTCAGTCACAACATTCCCTCCTACCTCAGCAGCTACTAATGGAGCAAAATGCTGAAGGAAATCTTCCACTTTATTTCCGCCAAAGAAATTGGTTCCAGGGCAGGATTTATTGGTACCTGTTCCATTATTTCTTTTCCCTGTACTCAAGTCAAACCAATGATGATATATAATTCCAAATTGATTGACTGGAAGATTAAATTTGGAACAAATCAATGCAGTAGCCTTGACAATCGCCAGTAATTGTTCCTGACTCATTTGGTCACCACCTGTGTCAAAATTCCCAAAATGCTCAAAACAAATGGAATGCTGATTATTTCCAAAAATACAAGCTGGAGTTGCTTCCAAGGACCTTCCAGTGACGATCATTCCATCTGGAAAAATGGTAAAATGCTGTCCAATATCACTCCAACCATTCGAGCCAACATGGTGATTCTTCATCGCCTGTTGCCTTTCAAAATGATTAGAGCCATTGAAGTGTGAATAATTCGGAACCCAAGTATGATGCTGTTGCACGGTAAGTATGGTTCTGGCTACACGCTGACTTGCTAGCCATCCACCAAATTCCTGGATATTCATTTTCAAAAAACCGTATTTCGATTCCATAGTAGATTGTATTAAAAATTAAAAAGGATAGGAATGAAACCAATTTACTAAAAATGAAGGAGTAATAAAGTTTTTGTAACAGATTCAAAAAGTACTATCCTATAAATAAAAAATATGATTGTTTGCATTCTTGCCAGTAGCCAGATTCCCTTTGCGAATCGAGACGGATGACCGATCACCGATAACCGAAGTTTGCTTGAATTGAACCATTTTGCAGCTTTTAGACTGATTAAAATTCTTACTGGCAGAAAAGCGGAAATACATAATAAAAAAACAACGCCACTAGGAATGGACGTTGCTCTTTCACTTTTTATAAATAACTATTCAATTAAATCGAATTCAGTGCTCTCTCTAGCTTTTCTTTTACCTCACCTGCCAAGGGTTCAATCTCGGGATTTTGTACTGCAGCCATGGCAGATATCGGGTCCATGATAGCCACTTCAAATTGTCCATCCTCCAAGCCACGGATTGTAACATTACATGGAAGTAAAGCACCGATATGAGGCTCTGCCTGGATTACTTTGTCTGCAAAAACAGGATTACAGGCTCCTAAAATCAAATAAGGAGGATAATCTTTATCCAGTTTCTTTTTCATAGTAGCCTGCACATCGATCTCAGTGAGGATACCAAACCCTTCCTCCTTTAGCGCTGCTTCTAATTTTGATCTCAACTCTTCAATAGATGGTGATTTAAAAATTTTCTCTTTGTAATAGCTCATCTCTTTGACATTTATTTGATTACCTAAAGTACAAAATCTAAGTATTTAGATTCTGTGATCAATGACACAGAATACTTTTTCCTGATTCAAAATAGGCTTAATGCTTTATAGCCTTTTCATAAATCTGTGGAACTGGAGAAGAAAATACACATTACAGCGCATTTTTTACACATTCTATTAGTCAAAATCCGCCTCCTAAAAGCTTTTTACCTATGGCATAGTATTATCTAATTAATTAGGCATTAATCTGTTATAAATAAAAAAGGGCTATGGAAACTGAAACCAATTTAAAGGAAGAATCTGTGATAAGAAGTAAAAGAGGTTTTTTGATAGATACATTGATTCAAGGATTCATCATCCTTCTACCCTTGAGTATCGTCCTACTTCTATTGTCCTTCCTCTTTAACTTCATTTTCAAAATTGTAGCCCCCATCAGTTCCATTTTGGATTCGAGCACCGGTGAACCCCATTGGTCTATCAATTTTCTTTCATTGGGAATCTTGGTTTTTTTCATCTTCATCATTGGAGCTATCATCCGAAATAGACTGGGTAAAATCTATTTTTCGATCCTTGAGAAAAAGTACCTATCCAAAGTCCCATTGTATAGCATGATCCAACAGACAGTTTTACAGTTCGTTGGACTTAAAAAACTTCCATTTTCAGAAGTTGTTTTAATCGATCCATTTCAATCCGGAACAATGATGACAGGCTTTATCACAGACAGAATCAATGATGACTTAATAACTGTATTCGTCCCAACAGCCCCCAATCCTGCTAATGGAAATATTTACCATGTACCCAAAGAAAAATTGGTTTTGCTTGATGTGAGTACACAAGATGCCATGAAAACAATCATGGGAATGGGAACAGGAACCTGCAGCATGTTGGCAGGAAATCAGGATAATTTTAAAACCAATTGCTCAGAGGAATCTCGCATACAATTGGAAGGTGAAGAAGTTCAAACAAACCAAGTTAAATAGAGCATCCTGAGGCCAAATCCGATCAAGATAATTCCTACGGCCTTATTCATATAAAAAGTAATCTTTGGAGTAATAAATTTTGCAAGCTTCTTGGCGACAAATGCTTTGATCAAATCAATCAAAAACACTGTCCCAAGAATCCCGAAGTAATAAAGAAATACACTAGTTGGAGAGAAATTCTGCTTGGAACCAACCAAACTGGCAATTGAAATCCAAAAAAGAAGCACAAATGGATTGATTCCATTGATGCTAAAGCCTTTGAGGAAAGCTGTTTTCTTTTTCCCCTTCGCAACTGGTAATCCTCCGGAATTCGGTCGAGGTTTATCTTTTTTCACAAGACTTCCGACTCCAAAACCAACTAAAATAAACCCACCTCCAAATCCTAAAATTTGCTCAAATGAGGGAAATTGGACTAATAGACTAATTCCAAAATAGGTCACCAAAACATAAAAAGTATCCGATACCAGAATTCCAAATGCCAAAGCCATGGCATATCGAAAGCCATGCTCCAAGCTACTTTGGATTAGGGTAAAGAAGACAGGACCGATCATCGCCGAAAGCAATAATCCCATACTGACTCCCTCCAACCATGCTCCCATCAGCTTCCGACTCCTTTCTCTTTTAGAAATTGTTGCCAGTCCAAAGCCTTTTCTCCTTTCAAAACTCTTGGAAATTTATTCTGACCACCTTCTTTTCCTTGAGACCTCATCCATTCATAGAAAACATCTGCTGACAATACATCACAAAAAACCGATTTCAAGGCATGCCTTCTTTCCACCGCATAGTCATCATTGAGCTCTTTGAGGTATTTATCAATCAATTTTGAAAACTCTCTAGAATCCACTTGAACCTTGGTTCCGATGTACCAATGATGTGCAAACAAACTCCCATGAGGAATTCCCAAGACCGTAAATTCCTTCACATTGACATCCAATTCCTCAGCCGCCAATTCAACAGCTTTATTCATATTATCAACTGAGAGATGTTCACCACAAAGACTTAAAAAATGCTTGGTTCTACCCGTGATGATGATTTCTGATTCTTCTTTGGAAATAAACCTAACCGTATCTCCAATCAGATATCTCCAAGCTCCAGCGCAGGTGGAAATCAAAATCGCATAATCCTTCCCTATCTCCACCTCATCTATTTTCAAAGTTTCAGCTCCCGGCCTAATCGCTCCATTTTCATCAAAGTTTTGGTCATTGAATGGAATAAATTCATGAAAGATCCCATTGTTCAAGACCAATCGCATGGATTTGCGGTTAGGTAATGCCTGAAAAGCCAAAAAGCCTTCAGATGCTAAATAGGTCTCAATATAAGTCATGGGTTTCCCCAAAAGCTTTTCAAAACCCTTTTTGTAGGGTTCAAAAGAAACTCCTCCATGAACGAAAATCTGCAAATTCGGCCAGATCTCATGGATATTTTGGACTTGATATCTTTCGATGATTTTCTCTAAAAGAATCTGAAGCCATGCAGGAACACCTACAATGATCCCGATATCCCATTTGTGAGCTTTTTCGACAATCTGCTCCAGCTTATCTCCCCAGTTTTTGTTTCTGGAAATCTTCTTTCCAGGTTTATAAAATCGCTGAAACCAAATAGGCAATCTCCCAGCTGTAATTCCACTCAAATCACCGGAAAAATAAGTCCCGTTGAATTCCAGATCGGTACTTCCCCCCAACATCAAGATCCCTTTGGTAAACAAAGATGGCGGAAGGTCATATTTTGACAAGCTCAAAATTTGCCTCACTCCGGTTCGACGGATGGCTTTGACCATGTCTTTGGTGATCGGAATATATTTGGAAGCCGCTCCAGATGTCCCAGAACTTAAAGCGAAGTACTTGACTTTTCCCGGCCAGGTGACATCCCTTTCTCCATCCATTAACTTATGCCACCACTCTTGATGAATACTGTCATAATCATAAATGGGAACCTGATCCTTGAACCGTTCATAAAAAGTATGATTATCCTGCTTGAATGATTTCAATATGCCATTGAAACCATATTTTTCAGCTATTTGGGTCCTATTTGCATGAATGAGCAGTTTTTTCAATTCATGTTTTTGAAGCTCTAATGGTTGAGAATGCTCTTGTTCCAAACTTTCTCTCAACCGTATGCCTTTCTTTAGTAAAGTACTGATGATCGCCATATCTTTGTCTTGGCTGTATTTCAAAAATGATTGACTATAAAAATAGAGAATGGAAATCAAAGCGAATCTTGAAGTGGTAAAAAAAACCTTTAAAAATTCTGATTGCCTATTGGTGGCTGTAAGCAAAACTAAACCATTGGAAGATCTAAAAGAGGCCTATGAAGCTGGTATTCGGAACTTTGGAGAAAACAAAGTTCAGGAACTACAAGACAAGCAGCCTCAGATGCCAGAAGATGTCAAATGGCATATGATCGGACATCTTCAGAGAAACAAGGTTAAGTACATTGCTCCTTATGTTCATTTGATTCACGGAGTAGACTCATTCAAACTTTTGAAAGAAATCGATAAGCAAGGAGCCAAAATTGGTAGGACCATCCCTGTATTGCTTCAAATGCATATTGCAGAAGAAGAGACTAAGTTTGGGTTTGACCGAACAGAATTAGATGCGATGCTTTCTGATCCGGACTTTCAAAGCATGGAACATGTAGCAATCAAAGGACTTATGGGAATGGCAACATTCACTGAGAACACCGATCAAATCCGAAAAGAATTTCGAGGATTGAAGAATCAATTTGAGGAGTTGAAAACACAGCCTTTGCCTTCCTTTATGAAAATGGAAGAGCTATCCATGGGAATGAGTGGAGATTATTTAATCGCACAGGAAGAAGGCAGCACCATGGTGCGAATCGGATCAGCAATTTTTGGAGCAAGAAATTACCAACTTTAAAAAAATGAACGGAAAGCAGATTATTATGATTGCAGGTTTATCCGGGGCAATCGCCGTTGGATTGGGAGCATTTGGAGCCCATGGTTTAGCAGGAATCCTTGCAGAAACAGGAAGAACGGACACATTTGAAACCGCTGTCAAATATCATTTTTACCACACATTGGCTCTTTTCCTAATCGGAGTTTTGTCAATTGTAAAACCTCAATGGAAAAGCCTAAGCTTTGCTACCTGGTCCCTAGTTTTTGGAATTATTGTATTCTCAGGATCTCTTTACATTCTTTCCCTTTCAGGAGTGACTTGGTGGGGAGCTGTTACCCCACTGGGAGGAGTTGGCTTTATTTTGGGATGGTTAGGATTGTTTTATTCCGCGTTGAGAAATGACCAAATTGTTGCAGACTAGAATTACGCTTCTTTTTACATTTTTCCTTCTAAGCCAAGGAGTATTTTCCCAAATCTCAAGGGATCAATATATCAAGTTGGAAACAGCACTTGGTGAAGGAAGTTTTTTCTCAGGCCACATGACTGGTTTTGTATTGTATGATCTAGATTCTCAGCGGGTCATGTATGAAAAAAACTCCCAAATCCGCTTCACTCCTGCCTCTGTCACCAAGCTTTTCACACTTTTTTCAAGCATACTGATTCTCAATGACAGTACCCAGACGCTACGCTATGTCCCTGCTGGCGACACCTTAAAAATCTGGGGCGCTGGCGACCCTTCCTGGAAATACCTCGATCTTCCTTCACCAGATTTCCAAAAATTCTTAGCTCCCTATAAAGTCATTCAGTTTTCTGATGCCAACATGAAATCCACGCCTTTTGGAGATGGCTGGCAATGGGATGACTATGCTTATTATTATTCTGCCGAAAGAAGCTCTCTTCCTATTTACGGCAACTTAATTCATGTTTATCCAGGGAAAAACAACCCTAAAGTTTCTCCTTCAAGATTTCAAAGCTCAGTCTTCAAAACCGAAAGGGAGTTGAAAGACATGGAGAGAGATTTTCATGAGAATGAATTCTACTATAATCCTTTGACCTATAGAGGAAGAGAAGATTATCTTCCATTTATTACTTCACCTGAATTATTGATGGAATTGGCTTCCGATGAAACCAGAAAAACTTGGATTTATCAGCCAGATTCACTTCCAGAAAATCATCAATTATGGAGAGGAAATGCTTTGTTTCCTTTGCTAAAAGAGATGATGTTGGAAAGCGATAATTTCCTTGCAGAACAACTGATGATGATGGTTTCTGATCGCCTTTTTGGAGAATTGGATTCAGAGCGAGCGATTGAATATATGATTAAAACCTACCTCTCAGACCTACCGGACGAACCGATTTGGGTGGACGGAAGCGGCCTGAGTAGATACAATCTTTTCACTCCAAGAACCATGGTAAGCTTATTCGAAAAGCTCTACCGGGTAGTTCCTGATGAAATGTTATATGAACTCCTTCCAACAGGTGGAGTTTCAGGAACTATCAAAACTAATTATCAGGCAGCCACACCTTATATTTTTGCAAAGACCGGTACGATGAGCAACAACCATAGCTTGGTGGGTCTGATAAAAACCAAAAGCGGCAAAACTTATTGCTTTTCTTTTATGAATTCCAATTACCCCTGGAAAGCAAGTGTGATCCGACGTGAAATGGAAAAAGTGTTGATTTCTGTGAGGGATAATTTTTAACTCTTTCATTTTTTTTCTGAAAATCTGTAAGGTTTCAGTAATCCCTTTGTCTAAAGAAGAAAAAACTAACCATGAAAAAGTTGATTCTTCTTTACCTTTTAGCCTGGTGCATGTATGTTCCGGCGAACTCACAGAATTTGATTTCTGAAGTAACAGGAAAGGGCCAAAAAATTGTTTTAATTCCTGGCCTTGCATCCTCAGGCGAAGTTTGGAAAGAGACGGTTTCTGGCCTTTCCAAAAACTATGAATGCCATGTTTTGACTCTTCCCGGATTTGCGGGAAATGCTCCAATTAATTTGGAAAATGGCTTTATGGAGCCCGTCCAAAACATGATAAAGACTTACATTCAGGATCTAAAAAGTCCAGTTTTACTGATGGGACATAGCCTTGGAGGATTTCTTTCACTCAAACTGGCTTCCGAAATACCCGACCAAATCCAAAAAGTAATTATTATCGATTCCTATCCTTTCTATTCTGCAGCTTTAAATCCAAATGCGACGGTAGAATCCATGAAACCCATGGCCAATCAATTGAAAAACAACATGATTGCAATGTCATCTGAACAGTTTCAGTCACAGCAATCCATGGGAAAGGCAACAATGACTTCCAGTCAGGACCGAATTCCTACTTTAATGGATTGGTCCAATGAAAGTGATAGAAAAACAATAGCTCAAGCGATTTACGAATTGATGGTTTCAGATGCCAGAGCTGAATTAGAGGAAGTTAAATGTCCTATCTTGGTATTGGGGGCCTGGTATGCCGGAAAAGATTATGGAATGACAGCTGAAAGCGTCAGCAAAAACTTTCAAAATCAATACAAACTGGCCGAGAATGTTCAAATAGAAATGGCTCCTACTGCCTACCACTTTATCATGTGGGACAATCCAGAATGGATGATGGAGCAAATCAACAACCTCCTTCAATGAAAAGTAGAAAAGAACTGGAATTTGAGAGAATCTATGAGAGCCACAAAGACAAGATTTTCCGCCTTTGCTTGGGATTCTCAGGAGATCACAGCGATGACCTTTTCCAGGAAATATTGATCAAGATTTGGAACAATTTTGAGGGCTTCAAAGGCAATTCGGAAATTAGCACCTGGATTTATAGAATAGCTTTTAATACGGCTATTTCATTTTCAGCAAAAGAAAAAAAGAAATCACAAAACCAAACAGGCTTGACTTTCCAAATGGACATTCCTGAGGCTGAAAACAATTCAAATGACCAGGAAAAACAGATTCAACTCCTTTATCAGGCTATATCAGAACTTTCGGAAATCGATAGGATTATTGCTACCCTACTACTGGAAAACACTCCATACAAAACCATTGCTGAAATCAGCGGAATTACCGAAAACTATGTAGCCGTAAAAGTCAATCGGATCAAAACCGTCCTTTCCCAAAAGCTAAACCCCCAAATCCATGGAAACTAATTTCGATCATATACAACAATTATGGCAGTCACAAAAATCACAGCCTTTCGATTTAGAAGGTTTGATAAATGGGCTTAAGAAAACAGAAAAGAAACAGAAGCGTGAGTTGATTTTCATGGCAATCATCACCCCATTGACACTGGGAATTATCGCTTGGTCACTTCCTTGGGAAGAATCTCCTGTTTTATTGCTGAGCTGGTTGCTCATTGCTATCGCAATGGTTGGAATTTTCGGATTGACTTTCAAAGCAAAATTGAGCAAATCCGATAATACGGAAAGCTTGAGTAATCGGGATTTTATTCAAAACCAGATCAAAAAGCTCCAATCGAGATATAAGATTGCAAGTACCTATATGTATGTCTATACTTTGCTTTTGATCATGGGGCTAAACATTGCCTACTTCATATTAATGGAACCATTTTCTACTTCAACCCGATTGATTATCCATATCAGTCTAAGTGTAGCGATCCTTGTCTTTATGCATTTCAGTATCAAAAAGAAAATCAAGAAATACGATAAAACACTGAAACCCTTGATTGAGCAAATGGAAAACTTACTGGAAGAATCAAAAAATTGATTCTCCATTTGTCAAATGGATTGATTTCTGCTTCAATTCCTTTCTAAAAAGTCCCTATTTTCAAGAAAATTTAGAATCAATGCAGAAAAGAGAATTCCTCAAATCTTTGGGACTCCTTGCCGGTACTGCTCCTTTTATGGCATTTACCGGTTCGGCTTCCTCCCCAAAAAACTCAACTTTACTTCCAAAAGCCCTTCAAAAAGGCGATACGGTGGGATTGATTTCCCCCTCAGCTGCAACAGCAGATAGAATGCAATTTACCTTTGCAAAGGAGGCATTGGAAGCATTGAGATTTCAGGTAAAACTGGGAGAGAATCTTAAAAACAGAAGAGGTCATCTTGCTGGATCAGATGAAGAGCGCGCTGGGGATCTCAATGCAATGTTTGCAGACAAAGATGTAAAAGGAATCGTCTGCATTCGCGGTGGATCAGGTGCAGCGAGAATTCTTCCTTTGATCGATTATGACCTTATCAAAAAGAACCCAAAGCCTCTGATGGGTTACTCTGACATCACAGCTTTGCATTGTGCCATCTATTCACAGACAGGCTTGATCACTTTCCATGGACCAAACGGAAGTGGTAGCTGGAATAGCTTCAACGTTAAGCGATTTGAGGAGCTTTATTTCGAACAGGAATTGGTCGCTTTTGAAAATGAAATCGTAGAGAGTGATGACCTGGTAATCAAGGCAAATAGGATTCAAACACTGTTTCCTGGCGAGGTCGAAGGGAAACTATTAGGCGGAAACTTAACTGTATTAACAGCTTTAAGCGGTTCTCCTTATTATCCTGATTTTAAAGACGCCATCATATATATTGAAGACGTTGGTGAGGATCCCTATCGCATCGACAGAATGATGAGCACTTTGAAACTCAATGGAACATTGGATGCTATCAAAGGTTTTATTTTCGGGCAATGTACCGAATGCGATCCCGGAGGAGGATATGGTTCTTTGACTGTAGATCAAGTTTTGGATGATTATGTTCTTCCTTTGAAAATTCCTGCTTACTCCGGAGCCATGATTGGTCATGTTTCCAAGCAATTTATCATTCCCAATGGGGCTAAGGTTCGATTAAATTCAGAAACAGGCAGTTTTCAACTAATTGAAAAAGTATTTCAATGAAAATCAGTTTTCTAATCATATCAATATTTTCCTTTTTGGCCTGTAATCCTAGCGGACCCAACAGTACCAACAATGACATAAATATGAATCAAGAATTCAAATCTTACCTAGCCCTTGGGGATAGCTATACGATTGGAGAAGGGGTTTCTGAAGAAAATAGATACCCCAATCTATTGGTTAAAATGCTCAATCAAAATGCTGAGATCCAATGGCGAGATCCTGAAATCATTGCCAAAACAGGTTGGACGGTAGACGAATTGGAGGCAGGTATCAAACAAGCAGCTCCAACTGGTGAGCCTTATGATTTGGTCACCCTATTGATCGGTGTCAATAATCAATATAGAGGCAGATCAGTTGAGGAATTTCGTGCCGAATTCGAGCAAATGTTACTCAGAGCCATCGGATTTGCAGGAAATCTTCCTGACCATGTCTTTGTCTTATCAATTCCTGATTGGGGTGTGACTCCTTTCGCAAAAGAAAAAGGAACTGATTCGGAGAAAGTTGCTAGAGAAATCGATTCATACAATCAAGTAAAACAAGAAATCTGCGAACAATATGGTATCAAATTCATTGATATTACCACGAATTACCGTTTGATTGGGGGAAGTCAAGATGCCGTTGTTGCTGATAACCTTCACCCAAGCGGAGCAATTTATAAGCAATGGGCACAAGCTTTGCACGAACTTCTTAAGTAAATTAAAATACATGCTTATGAAAAGTCTTATTGCAATCCTTTTTGTTGCCCTTTTGGGTATATTCTCGTGCGAACCTGTAGAGCAAGAGCAAACAGAAATCTGGTGGATCAATAGTGCCAAAGTAGAATGTGTTGGTGTAGGTCCGATGCAGTGTCTTCAAATCCAAAAAAACCAGGACATTGACCCAACTAAATGGCAAATGTTTTATGACAAAATCGAAGGTTTTGATTACCAGCCTGGGAATATTTATCAAATAGAGGTAAAAGTTGGTGACAAAGAAGAACCTATTCCAGCAGATGCATCATCGAAAACTTATAAACTCCTAAAAGTCATGTCTGAAGAACCAGACCCTAAGTTGAGATTAACCAATATCTGGAATTTGATCAAAGTGGGTGAATTTAATAACCCCACCCTGCCCAACAGCGAAGAACCATTGACCTTTGAGTTTAATGCGTCTGAAATGTCTTATTTAGGAAATACAGGATGTAATTCTGTCAGAGGTAAAATTGAAGAAAATGACGGTAGCAAGCTGAGGTTGGGACCCGGAGCAATGACCAAAAAAGCCTGCATGGATATGACTGTTGAAAATGCTGTCACCACAGCCTTGAATCAGGTCAGTTCTTATTCAGTAGCAGACAGAACCCTGATTTTGTTTGATTCTTCTGGAAGCATTCTGATGGAATTTCAGGCTGCAGATTAAGGAACAATCCTCTAGAAATTAGTGACCATAAATCAGAAAGCACCATTCTTCATAAAATGGTGCTTTCTATGTTTTCTGCCAATCAAAACCCTTATTTTTACCCAACAATTGCAATTCCCGTTTATCCATGAAAATAATCTGCATCGGCCGAAATTATGCGGCTCATATTGAAGAACTGAAAAACGAAACTCCGGGAAACCCGGTGGTATTTCTAAAACCAGATACGGCTTTATTGAAAAACGGAGCAGCGTTTTTCTATCCTGATTTTTCTAAAAATATCCACCATGAAGCAGAATTGGTTTTGAAAATCTCCAAGGAGGGAAAATACATTCAGAAGCAATTTGCTCATCGTTATTTCGAAGAAATTGGATTGGGAATTGACTTTACAGCGCGAGACCTTCAGGATCAATGCAAAGCCAAAGGACTTCCTTGGGAAATCGCAAAAGGGTTCAATGGCTCTGCACCTATTGGAGATTTTTTACCTGTTTCAGAGTTCAAGGATATGAAGGATATTGACTTTCACTTGACTATCAATGGTGAAACTCGTCAAAAAGGAAATACCAGCATGATGTTGTTTGATTTCGGAACTATCATTGAATATGTTTCTCAATTTTTCACGTTGAAAAAAGGTGATCTCATCTATACCGGAACGCCAGCTGGTGTTGGACCTGTAAAGATCGGAGATCATTTGGAAGGCTATATCGGAACCCAAAAAATGTTGGATTTTGAGGTTAAATAATTTATTTCTCTATTTCATTCTTTTCTTCTTGATTCTTTCACAAACTTCTTTTTCACAGGGAGTTATACAGAATCATTTTCGCTCTCCGGTAAAGCCAGGAGGAAGAAATTATCTATCCGGTAATTTCTCCGAACTTCGTCCCAATCACTTTCATACAGGTTTGGATTACAAGTTTGGAGGAGTCGAGGGAGAACCAATCTACGCCGCTGCTGATGGATGGATTCACCGGATCAAGATTTCTACCTATGGCTATGGAAATGTCATATATATGAAGCATCCGACGGGGCATATTACACTGTATGGACATTTGAGAAATTTCAATCCAAAGCTTCAAAAATACATCATCCAAAAGATGTACGAAGCCAAAGAGAATGATTTGGAAGTCTATCCAGAGCCCGGAGAAATCCAGATAAAAAAGGGAGAGCGAATTGCAGATGGAGGAAACTCAGGAAGCTCAGGAGGTCCACACCTTCACTTTGAAATCCGCGATAGCTTGGATAGAGCAATGGATCCATTGCTATTTGGATTCCCTGAAATCATAGACAAAACCCCACCTACTCCACAAAAAGTGGCTTTGGTACCTTTGGACATCACTTCAAGAATCAATGGGAAATACCAAAGAGAGGAATTTTCATTGAGTCCAATCACAGGTGGGTATAGGATTCCCGCTACTGTTGAAATTACCGGAAGAGTTGGAGTTGAATTTCAAGGCTTTGATCAATTGGATGGTGCCAGCAACAGGAATGGCTTCCCCACTTTTGAAATTTATGAGGAAGACAGTTTGAAGTATAGTTTGGTAGTGGATAAGGTAGATTTTAATATCTCTCGTCAATTCCTACTTCACACCCACAACAACCGATTCACCAAGCTATATTTTCAGCCCAATCTGAAATTTGATTACCTCCATCCTCAAACTTCCACTGCAGGACATTTGGAGTTGGAATCTGGTGTCAAAAAAGATTACCAACTGAGGCTTAAAGACGCATACGGTAACCTTCAAAGAATCAATTTCACATTGGTTGGGAAAGACCAGGATTTTACGGTGAATGATGGAGCAGCTCCTTCCAAAGCTCAAGTAGACTACATCGGGAATATTTTGAAAATCAAAGCTCCCATCACACCGATGGGTGGATTGGCCAAGTATTATGTAGGCACTCAAACTTTTGAAATGCTTCCAGCTTATCAGGATGCAAATTCCAGAACCTACCTATGGGACATGAGATTTGGAGTGCCTGATCAAATTGACATTTGCTCAGAAGTCATCCAAACTCCTTTGAAAGCGATCATTCCGGCAGGAGAAGAGAAATTATATGCTGAAAAAGGTGTTCAGATTCATTTTGAGGAAAACACTCTTCTGGACCATTTATTCCTAAGAATTGAAGAAAGTGGGACCGTGACCTCTCCCCGATTGACAATCAATGATCCATCTGAATACCTTTGGAATTCAATGGAAGTCTTATGGTATGCCAACCCCGGGAATTTGAACAAATCCAGAGCCCATGTCTATCAGGTAAATAGTCGTGGAAGTAAGTCATTTGTAGGTGGAACATGGGAAGATGGAGCAATCCGCTTCAAAACCAGAAATTTTGGTACTTTTATGCTCGCCGAGGACGAAAAAGCTCCTTCGATTACACCGATTCGAGTTAATAACTCTGAGATCAGATTTACCATCAAAGATGATTTATCAGGCATTCAAAGTTTTGAAGCCATGGTAAACGGTGAGTGGGTTTTGATGAGATATGAGCATAAAAAAGCTCAAATCTGGTCTGAAAAATTAGAAGAAAAAGCTTTTCGGGGTCCGGTTCTACTTCGGGTAAAGGACTCCGCAGGCAATGTAGCTGAATGGAAAGGTACTATCAGTTAATTATTCACATTCAAAATTATTGATTTATGTCACTAGAAGTTGGTCAAAAAGCACCTGAATTTGAAGCAAAAATTGAAACTGGAGAAACTATCAAGTTATCCGATTACAAAGGCAAAAAGGTAGTTCTTTATTTCTATCCAAAAGACAATACTCCAGGCTGTACTGCAGAGGCTTGTAATCTAAGAGATAACTATGACACATTGCTAAAAGCAGGATATGTAGTTTTGGGAATTAGCTCAGATTCTGAAAAATCTCATCAAAAATTTATTGAAAAACAATCTCTTCCCTTTTCTTTGATATCCGATCCTGATTTGACAGTTCATAACCTGTACGGTACATGGGTCGAAAAACAGATGTATGGAAGAAAATACATGGGAACTGCCCGTACCACTTTCATCATCGACGAAAATGGAATGATCGAGGAGATCATCGAAAAAGTAAAAACTAAAGAGCACACTGCTCAAATTCTTAAATAATCTCCGTAATGGAAAAACAATCAGTAGAACAACTCCAAAAGGTCTGTACCCAACTCAGAAGGGATGTTTTGAGAATGGTACATGCTGTACAATCCGGTCACCCGGGAGCCCCATTGGGCTGTGCAGAATTTTTTGTCGCTCTGTATTTTGATCAGATGACACATAATCCAGATTTCCAGATGGACGGAAAAGGTGAAGATCTTTTCTTCCTATCCAATGGCCACCTTTCTGCAGGTTGGTATTCAGTATTGGCTAGAAGTGGATATTTCCCAGTTGAAGAATTAGTGACATTTAGAAAGTTGAATTCAAGATTGCAAGGACATCCAGCAACTCATGAGCACCTTCCGGGAATCAGAATTGCTTCAGGATCTTTGGGTCAGGGACTTTCTGTGGCTTTGGGTGTTGCTCAAGCTAAAAAACTCAACAATGACGATAAACTTGTTTATGTATTGATGGGTGATGGTGAATTGCAGGAAGGTCAAGTGTGGGAAGCGGCCATGTATGGGGCTCATTATGGAGTTGACAATATCATAGCTACTGTAGATTACAATGGTCAGCAAATTGACGGTCCTACTGAGAAAGTAATGGATTTGAAAAACTTGAAAGCCAAGTGGGAAGCATTTGGTTGGGAAGTGATCGAAACCAAAAAAGGAAATGATATGCAATCCGTAATCGAAGGATTGGAAAAAGCAAAATCATTAACGGGTAAAGGAAAGCCAGTTTTGAACCTCCTTTATACCGAAATGGGCTATGGAGTTGACTTCATGGTAGGCACTCACAAATGGCATGGTTCTCCTCCAAATGACGAGCAACTTGCTGATGCTTTGAGCCAACTACCAGAAACCCTTGGCGACTATTAATCCAACCTTCCAATCGACTTATCATGGACTTAGATTTAAAATATAATTACACAGAAAAAAAAGATACCCGTTCTGGATTCGGAGACGGATTTTTGGAAGCAGGTCGCAAAAACCCCAATGTAGTTGGGCTTTGTGCTGATTTGATTGGTTCCCTAAAAATGGGAGCATTCCAAAAGGAATTCCCTGAGAGATTTTTCCAAACAGGGATTTCCGAAGCTAATATGATCGGACTTTCTGCAGGATTGACAATTGGTGATAAAATTCCTTTCGCTGGAACTTTTGCCAATTTTGCGACAGGTCGTGTTTACGATCAAATCCGTCAATCTGTAGCCTATTCCAACAAAAACGTAAAAATTTGTGCTTCTCACGCAGGTTTGACTTTGGGAGAAGATGGTGCTACTCACCAGATCTTAGAAGACTTGGGGATGATGAAAATGCTTCCTCACATGACTGTAATCAACCCTTGTGATTACAACCAAACCAAAGCAGCTACTTTGGCTATCGCTGAATACGAAGGACCGGTTTATTTGAGATTTGGCCGTCCTAGCTGGCCGATCTTTACTCCTGCTGACCAGAAGTTTGAGATTGGAAAAGCCTGGAAAATGATCGATGGTACTGATGTAACCATTTTTGCTACCGGACATTTGGTTTGGGAAGCAGTGGTTGCTGAAGCGATCTTAAGAAAAGAAGGAATCTCAGCTGAGGTAATCAATATCCACACCATCAAACCTTTGGACGAAGAAGCTATTTTGGATTCTGTAGCAAAAACTGGTTGCGCAGTCTCTGCTGAAGAGCATCAAATCAATGGTGGTTTGGGTGATTCAGTAGCTCAGACATTGATTCGTCACAATCCAGCTCCTTTGGAATATGTAGGTGTAAATGACAGCTTCGGTGAGTCAGGAACTCCAACCGAATTGCTTGAAAAATACGGCCTGAATGCTGCAAATATCGTGGCTGCTGCTAAAAAAGCATTGGCAAGAAAATAAGATTGAATATTTACAATCATTGAAACCGCAAGCTTTCAAGTTTGCGGTTTTTTTATTTCCCATCCCTACTGATTCTTCCCTCATCCAACTTTTCATCTGCATTGGCATTTTGCTTCGAAAGCTCTTCCAAATACTTTTCTGCTTTGCCAATAACTTTATCTAATTGTCCGGGAAGATCTGAATGTTCCAAATAGGTGAAATATTGAACATTCTTTCTAGAAATAATATCCTTGAACATGGCATAGACGGAATCATGTTTATCATCATGGATCCAGGCTATGATCGGCGTATTGTAATTGGAAGATATCCTTCCCAATTCTGCAGGAACCGATCCCCCTTCCAAATTGGCAAAAACATACCTACTCAATCCAGCCATGGTAGTGACGTTTTCAATCAGATTTGTTTCAGCGTTTGGAACGAAATCAAAAATGATGGGAACAAAGCCTCTTTCTCTCAACAATTCCCCAACCAACCTCAACAAGTCCAATCCACCTTCACGAAATTTCCCCAAAAGCAAAACAGTCTTTTCATTCAGCTTTTTAAGTGATTTTCCAAATCCGTCTTCTTGGTTGATGAAGTAAAAAAACTGCGCTAATGCTAAATCATCTACATAAATTACCTCATGGTGAGGACCTAGCATACTTCGGGAAAAGTTATCCCGATGGAGAAAAAGCTCCTGTTGTACCGTTCTATCAGTGATATGTAAATCCCATGCAGAAACCCCATAAACATTGCATCCCTCTATCCTGGCCCCATCAAAATTGGCGCCGATGAAAGTCGAATTATTCAAAGCACAATCCACTAATTGAGCACCAGAAAAATCAGTGTAAGCACAATAGGCTTTCCTCATCATACATCCAGTGAAATTGGCACCTGGAAAACCGGCTCGACTCATATCCACTTCATACAAATAGCAATTGGAAAAATCAGCTCCTGGGAAAATTGCAGATTCAAAAGAGGAATTATGAAAATCAGTATTGCTGAAATTATAGGGATGTTCTGACCCCGATGAAGCGATTGCTCCTTTGGTCTGAATCGAGGTTTTATCTTTTCTCGCGAATTCAGGATAAACTGAAATCTCACTTAAGTCAGGATGAATTAGTGGATTCTCTTTTCTCCATTGATTCCAAACTTCTGGACCTTGATGAAAAATCTCTAAATGTTTAGGATGTGCCATTTTCTGACATTTAAATTGAAAAATTCGATGAATTCAAGGTAATAATTTAACTTTTTAGAATGGGATAAACTATTTTCCCGATTCAATCCGAGTATCACCCTTTCTTATGAAAATAGAATTATCTCCTCAAATCAACATCCTCCCTATTCAAGCCGGGGATGCAGATTTCCTGATCGATTTGATGTGTAAAGTTTATAAGGACTCTTATCACGATTTCTGGATTGATGGCGGAGATTGGTATACCCAAATGATTTATAACACTTCAAACATTCATAAAGAATTGAAGCGCGTTCGATCCCATTACTTTTTTGTTGAAGTTGAAGGTGAAAAAGTCGGGATTCTAAAATATGATTTCCCTTTCTCACCAAGAGAAACCGAGATCCCAAACGCCATGAAACTGCATCGACTTTACCTAAGCCCAAAAGTCCATGGCAAGGGAATTGCAGTTGTTTTGATGAAGCACATTGAAACAGTGGCTTCTGAAAATGATTTGGATTGGATTTGGCTGGAAGCAATGGATGCCAAGCCACAAGCGAAAAGGTTTTATGAGAAAAATGACTATCAAATAGCCCATACCTATGTTTTGGACTTTGAACACCTAAAACCAGAATATCGTGAAATCCACATCATGAAGAAAAAAGTCCCCAAAAGGATTTAAATTCAAAAAGACCAACATGACTATGAAGCATCTTTTACCTCTCTCTGTTTTTATTTTTAACCTAACATCTTGCCAGCCTGTTCATACCTCAAATCAAGCAGCATCTTTTTTCCCAGAATCCTTAAACCCTTCAACTGCCATTTCTGAAGAGGATGAATTAGTGGGTGTTTACTACATGCCATCTTGGGATACAGATCCTGACCCAAATGTGGATCGGGATAGCTTTTGGTCCTGTATTCAAGATCCTGAAAACTGCGCTAGTTTGAAAAACACGGGCATTTGGGGTCCAAAAGGAAGAGTCTATAATAAAAGATATCCGTACGAGGGGCCTTATTTGGATAGAAAGCCCGTCAAGGAATTGAAAGGTTTTTACAATAGAACTGATCCTGAAGTCATCAAAAAGCAGTTGCAGCTGATGAAGTCGTATGGCATTGATTTTTTTGCCTATGACTGGTTTTACGGAAGGAATTATTACTATCATCTTTACTTCGGTCCGCAATCCAAAATCTTTTATCCTGAGGGATGGAAAATCGATCCCAATCGTGATGGCCGCGTTGCTGTTCCGGGATTGGAAGAATGGAATGAGCAGCTTCAGGTCATGCTGGATGTGAATGCCAAGCTCCCTGCCGATCAGCAAATGAAGTGGGCGATCAATTGGTGTGATGATAGTCATGAAAGATGGATGGCCTGGCTAAAGATCGGTTCTCCGGATGAAATGGCGAGAAAGGCTAATTATGATGGAGAAAAACCTGACAAAGCATTGTACCTGAAAGTTCATGAGAAAATCACTCGTCAATGGACTGATAAATATTTCAAAAGAAAAGACTATCTCAAGGGAAAAGACGGGAGGCCTATCGTGTATTTCTATTTTCCTCAAGATGCTGAATCAAGGGCTGCCTATTATGGTTTGGAATTAAAAGACCTGCTTGATCTTTCCCAGAAAATCGCCAAAGAACAGGGCTTCCCGGGAATCAAATTCATAGCAGTGACGGCAGGCCCGATGCTTGAACGTGAAAGAGCATATGGATTGCCGACTGTTTGGAAAGCCAATAACCCCAATCGTCCTTGGGAAGGTGGCGTTTATCAGAAGAAATTATTGCTACAGGAATATGTCCCAAGACTCAAATCCATGGGTTTTGAAGGGATGACTGCCTATGTTTACCATAACTTCATGGAGAAAGACAACCGCTCTTATGCCGACATGAGAGAGACATACAAAGGTCATTGGAACAAATGGAGTGAGGAATTCAAATCCGACCCAAAATTTGAATACCAAGTTCCTGTAGCGATGGGATGGGATATGAGACCTGCTGGAGGCACCTGGCCACAACCTTCAGGCTTTCCTTCCGAACCCTATAAAGACAAAGTCCATAGCGATAAAAAATCTTTCACAGCGATGCTAAGAGACGCAATGGAAGTTTCGCAGAAATACCGAAACTCAAATGGCAATACTGTGATGATCTGTTGCTGGAATGAATATTTGGAAGGGAATTATATCGAGCCCACACAAGGTCATGGATATGACTATTTGGAAGTGATCAAGGAGGTTTACGGAAATTGATAAAACTAAGTCAGGGACTTGACCTTTATCATGTTTTAATACAGGGAATAAAAGTAGGTTTGAAAAAACCATCAACCCAATGAATAACCTTCTACGCCTTGGAAGATTTTCCCTCTTCGTAATCTATTTCTGGTTCGGATTTCTCAAAGTATTGGGCATCTCCCCTGCCGAACCGCTTGTTCACAACCTCTTTGATCAACTCCTGGTTGGGTTTATCCCATTTGAGCAGTTTAGTTCACTATTTGGACTTCTGGAATGCTTGATTGGAATCGTCTGGCTTTTTCCCAGACTAACCCGAATAGCAATTGCTGCCTTGTTAGCCCATATGGTTGCCACTTTTCTACCCGTCTTTTTCCTTCCCAATGATACCTGGCAGACATGGTTTACCCCTACTCTTGTCGGCCAATATATCATCAAAAATTTTGCTTTGATATCCTTGGGATTGATCATTTTCAAGTTAGATCCAGGATTTGTTTTAGAGGAAAAAAAAGAAAACTCAAAACAGTTGGTCAACAGCTAATCAACCCTCCTATTCTTTTCATTTTTAGCAGATTAAGTGACCATTGGCTAGTTCCAATGGTCACTTCTTTTTATTTTTAGAAAAACCACTTAACCCAAATATGAAAAAACTACTTCTTTCTCTTTTAGGATTGGGAATTTCAACTTTGAACTATGGTCAAGGGACCCAATTATTAAGACAGCCCACTTTAAGCCAAACAGAAATCGTCTTTGTCTATGCGGATGATTTATGGAAAGTTTCCAAAAATGGAGGCACAGCGACTCGACTTACCTCAAATGAAGGTGAAGAAAGTTTTCCGCATTTTTCCCCAGATGGCAAATGGATAGCATTCACAGGTGAATACGACGGGAACACCGATGTATACCTAATTGCAAGTGATGGAAGTGAACCCAAACGATTGACTTGGCATCCTGGAAATGATCAAGTCACGGGATGGTCACCTGATGGAAAAAAAGTAATATTCTCCTCAGGCAGAGAAAGTCATCCTACTCAAGAATCCAAATTTTTTGAGGTATCTGTTGAAGGAGGAATGCCAAATGCCTTAGCAATTCCAAGAGCTGTCAATGGTGAAATTTCGCCAGACGGAAGCAAAATCGCCTATCAACAAATCGCATTTTGGGACCCCGAATGGAGAAATCATCGAGGAGGACAGGCAAAACCGATCTGGGTGGTTGACCTCAAAAATTACAATTTGACCATGAGCCCCCAACTGGATGGAGAAAGGCAAACTGATCCAGTTTGGTTGGGAGATAAGGTTTATTACATTTCTGAAAGAGATTATTTAGCCAACCTCTGGTCTTTTGATCCAGCAACTGGCGTTGAAAAACAAGAGACTTTTCTTACTGATTTTGACATCAAAAATATCGATGCCGGTCCAGATGCCATTATTATCGAACAAGGTGGATTTCTACATATATTCAATCCCGCTGATCAAAGTTTAAAGCAGGTACCAATAGAAGTGAAGGGCGACTTTTTTTGGGCAAGGGAAAGATGGGTGGATGTATCTGCCAATCAACTTTTAAATGCTCAACTATCTCCGACAGGACAAAGAGCAATTTTCGAATTTAGAGGAGAAATCATCACTGTTCCCAAAGAAAATGGGGCAGGAAGAAACATCACCAACTCGTCGGCTTCCGCAGAAAGAGCCCCTATTTGGTCTCCGGATGGAAATCATATCGCCTATTTTTCAGATGCTTCTGGTGAATATCAATTAATGATCTCCGATCAGACAGGTTCCAAAATTGAAAAGACTATTTCAATTCCTGATCCTAGTTTTTTTTTCAAACCGGAATGGTCACCAAATGGCAAATACATCAGTTTCACAGATACCGACTATAATATCTGGATAGTAGAATTTGAATCGGGTTCAGCCAAGATCGTGGAAACAGATAGGTTTGCTCATCCAGACAGAACCATGAATCCTGTTTGGTCTCCAGATGGAAATTGGATAGCCTATTCGAAATTGATGGACAATCAGTTCAAATCAATTTTTGTCTTCAATGCCGAGACAGGTAAGAAAATTCAAATTACCGATGAAATGGCTGATGCTATCACTCCTGTCTGGGATGAAAGTGGAAAGTATTTGTATTACTTGGCAAGTACAGATTACGGTTTAAGTTCTGGTTGGTTAGACATGAGTAGCTATGATCATCCAATCAATAGATCACTTTATTTGACTGTGCTCAATCCAAAGGATTCCTCCCCTCTTTTGCCAAAAAGTGATGAAGAAAAAGAAGAAGAGAAGGATTCTTCGAAAGATGAGGATGTAGAGACCATCATCGATGAAGCCGGAATTATGGAAAGGATTGTTGCCATAGATCTGCCTGCAAGAAATTATACAGGTTTGGCTTCTGCTCCGAAAGGGTCAGTTTTTTATATGGAAAGCATCCCTAATGAAGGAACGGTTCTTAAAAAATATGATCTTGCAAAAAGAAAGTCCGATGATTTCCTTCCAAAAGTAAATCAGGTAATCGTCTCCAAAGACCGTAAATCCTTACTCTATCAAAGTGGAAGTACATGGGGAATTGTGGAAACTTCCGGAGCAGGCAAAAAACCGGGAGATGGAAGTCTAAAAGCTCTATCATCCATGAAAATCAAAGTTAATCCACAGGAAGAATGGCAACAGATCTATCGGGAAGGCTGGAGATATCAACGTGACTTTTTGTATGTCGACAATGTCCATGGAGCTCCTTGGGATGAAATTTACCAATGGTATAAACCTTGGGTAAGCTCAGTTCGCCATCGAAGTGACATGAATTACATCATTGATATCATTGGTGGAGAAGTAGCTGTGGGACACTCTTACACAAGAGGTGGAGACTTTCCTGATGTCAAACGAATTCCGATTGGGCTCTTGGGTGTTGATTTTGAGTTGGACAAGGGGAATTATAAAATCAAAAAAATCTATAATGGTGAGAGTTGGAACCCAGGTTTATCAGCTCCTTTGGCCCAGCCAGGCAATTCTGCAAAAGTCGGAGAATACATTGTTGCAATCAATGGAAAAGAAATCCAACCTGGCACCAATATTTACTCTTATCTCGAAGGTACTGCTAATCAATACACTCAAATTCATGTGAATACCAAACCCGGTATCGAGGGAGCCAGATTGATTGGTACCGTTCCTGTTTCGAATGAAAATCAACTCCGCATGATGGATTGGGTGGAAGGAAATAGAAGAAAGGTAGATGAACTTTCAGAAGGAAAAATTGCCTATGTCTACCTTCCTAATACTGGAGGTCCAGGTTACACCTTTTTCAACCGGTACTATTTTTCGCAGCAAGACAAAAAAGGCGCAGTGATCGATGAACGTAACAACGGTGGTGGCTCAGCAGCTGATTATATGGTAGACATCATGGCTAGAAAACTCCAAGGATATTTTAACTCAAGAGCAAATGACCATCGACCATTTACGACACCTATTGCAGGAATTTGGGGTCCCAAAGTCATGCTAATCAATGGAAGGGCCGGTTCAGGAGGAGACCTTCTACCTTATCTTTTCCATCAAATGGAAATAGGTCCTTTGGTCGGAGTGAAAACTTGGGGAGGTTTAGTGGGTACATGGGATACTCCTCCTTTCATTGATGGTGGACGGATGGTGGCTCCTCGAGGAGGATTTTATGATCTCAATGGTGAATGGGCAGTCGAAGGAGTTGGTATATCACCTGATATCCCTGTTGAACAAACACCAAAAGATGTCATAGCTGGCAAAGATCCCCAATTGGAAAGAGCAGTAAAAGAGGCCCTGGACAGATTAGCCACAGAAGGTATAGAACTGAAGCCAGAACCAGCTCCTCCTATCCGTTATTTCAGACCTAAAAAGGGAAATTAACCTATATCGAAATGCTACTCCCTTTCCATCTTAACCCAATATTAACCTCAATTAATTAGGATTAAAATCCCAAAATCATAAACTTAAAGTCTAATTTAATTTTAAGTACTATGATTGATCAGTTATTGAAAATGGCGGAGGGGCCACTAAAGGATGTTTTGGCAAATTCTGGAATGAGCGAAGGCCCAGGAACGGCAAATGCCATTAAAGAAACCTTGAGTTCGATTTTACAGAGCAAAGCCCAAAATGGTGACATGGCTGCGATCAAAGAAATGTTCTCTGGTAGTGAAACCCATAATGACAGTCCGGTTGTCCAGAATCTAGCAGGTGATTTGACAGGCGGTTTAATGGATAAATTAGGTATATCCAAAGAACAAGCTATCGGTCTAGCAATGACAGCTTTGCCTTTGATAATGAATTATTTCAACAAAAAAGTAGATAGCGCTCCGGGAGCAAACAATGATATCATGAACTCAGTTGCCGATGCACTTCAAGCTGGCGGCGGTTCAGGAGCAGCAGATATTTTGGGAAGCCTTTTGGGAGGTAACTCTGGAGGTAAAGGCGGAATGGACCTTGGAGGCCTAATGGATTTAGGTAAAGGGTTATTTAAATAAACTTAAAAACAATTGTTATGAAACGGATTTATGCTTTTCTCCTTGCGGCCTTTGTGGTAGCAAGTTTTTCTATTCAAGCTTCGGCACAAAAGATATCTCTCCCCTCTCCTGACTTCAAAAAAGACATGTTGGGGGCATTTTCTCCGGGAAATGACATGGACATTGACAATTCGAAAAAAGATGAACTGAAAGCTTCCAATGAGAAATTTCTGGATGATGTGCTCAAGATTGCAGGAGGTTCAGGGTCTGATGAAGAAAAGAAAAGCTCACTCTTAAGCTTAGGTAAAAAGCAATCAAGTACCTTCTCAAAAATCTTGGGTGAAGACAAAGCCAAACAGTATAAGAAAAGCATCAAAAAGAAAATCCGACCATTTAAAACCAAGTATAAACTAGCCACTCTTATTTTATGAGACACTTAAAAATCGTAGCCTTTTTAGGCTTATTTGTTCTCCTTGCAAACACTTCTTTTGCGCAAGGTCTGAAGGTTCCAAAGATGGATCTTTCCAGCCAGGTATTAGGTATTTTGAATAATACCAGCGGATTGGGACTGAGCGATGATCAGGAAAGTAAACTGAAAGTTGATAATGAGAGCTTTGTAGACCAGTTGATGAAAATCTCCAACAGCACTGCTTCTGACGATGACAAAAAAGCAAGCTTCTTAGGATTGAAAAATACCAGAACCAAGTTCCTAACCAGCTTATTGGGAAATGAATTATTCCAAAAATACTCCGGTCAAATCTTAAAGAGTATCAATCCTCTCAAATCCAAATTGGGACTGGCCGCACTGGCCTTCTAGTGAAAAAGATAAATCAATAAGAAAGCCTCTGTAGAAATGTGCAGGGGCTTTTTGATTTGAGATCTGAGATTTGAAAATTGAGATTTTGGGTAAAGCATCATTCCCATTCAATTTCCTTCTGAATCTCATTTCCTATTTGCCATGAATGGGCAAAACTTGAATAGGCCCGGGTTTTAACCCGGGTTTATTAATAGAAAAACCGCCTTCTCCCTCGGCCCTCCGAATATCTTTTGTAGAAGTCACTCCATGCCGAGGAGGTATCGATAAATAAATATTACCACAGAGAATGCAGAGGATTTAAAGGTTTGAGATTTCTGTATTTAGAATTCAACATTGCGAACGGTTCCTTTTCAATCTATCCATGAAATTAGAAATTCCATCAGACAGGGACTAAAGGAAGATAAAAAAGCCTGTTTTTTTCACTAGCTTTCATTCTGATAATCCCCAATCACTCATCTATTCTCCCATGAAAAAGATTTACCTCTTTCTTCTCCTACCCTATCTGGCCTGTACCACAGAAAAACCAAACATCGAATTCTGGTTGACTGATCCGGAAGCAGGAATCCTTTTTCAGAAACAAGAGATAGAATTTACTGATTCTTCCCCCATTGAAATCCTAATTGATCCAGAAACCACCTATCAAAGCATGGATGGTTTTGGTTTTACCCTTTCTCAAGGAAGTGCCCGGCATCTACTGGGGATGAGTGATTCAGCCAGGTCCAGCATATTGAAAGAGTTATTTTCAGATGAGGATAATGCTATTAGAATATCCTATTTAAGACTTTCTGTTGCTGCTTCAGACCTGAATGAATTTCCTTTCTCCTATGATGATTTGAAGGATTCTTTAGCCATAGACCCCAATTTGGAGCATTTCAACTTAAGCTATGATACGCTTGATGTCATACCTGTCCTGAAAGAGATTCTTTCCATCAATCCTGACATCCAACTTATGGCCTCTCCTTGGTCGCCTCCCTCTTGGATGAAGGACAATAAGGATACTAGAGGGGGATCACTTCTGGAAGATTATGAACCTGTGTATGCAGACTATCTGGTAAAATACATACAGGAAATGGAAAAGCTTGGAATCGTGATCGATGCATTAACTATCCAAAATGAACCACTTCATCCTGGCAACAATCCTTCTCTTTTAATGCTTCCTGAGCAACAAGCACGGTTTATAGGAATGGACTTGGGACCAGCATTTCAAAATGCGGGAATCACTACCAAAATCATTGTCTACGACCACAATGCGGATAGACCAGATTATCCAATTACGGTATTGAAAGATTCCCTTGCTTATCCTTTTATTGATGGATCAGCTTTTCATCTCTATGGAGGGGAAATCGAAGCATTATCTGAAGTTCATCAAGCTTTTCCTGATAAGAACATTTACTTCACCGAACAGTGGGTTGGCGCACCAGGCAACCTTCCTGGAGATCTTTCTTGGCATGTGAAAAACTTGGTCATAGGAGGAAGTAGAAACTGGGCTAAAACCGTCTTGGAATGGAATCTCAGTTCCAATCCTGCTTTAACTCCTCATACTGATCGAGGAGGCTGTGATCGTTGTTTGGGAGCAATTACCATTGATGGGGATGTGGTAACAAGAAATCCCGCCTACTATATCATCGCCCAAGCCAGCAAGTTTGTCGATCCGGGATCTGTGAGAATGGATAGTTCGGAACCTGAAGGCCTGGCAAATGTAGCTTTTGAAAGACCAGATGGTAAAACAGTGCTAATTGTCCTTAATGAATCCTCCGCACAAAAGTCTTTCACAATCAAAGAGGGAGATCAAAGCTTTTCGCTTAGTTTGAATTCTGGAGCAGTGGGGACATTTGTGTTGGAATAATAGGGTGATTTTACCACAGAGACCACGGAGGAATTAGAGATTTGAAATTTGAGATTTGGGCTAAAGCCCTTTTACACACTCTTTCATTTACAGAATGGGCTAAAGCACCATTCCTATTCAAGCCTCAAAACAAATCTAGCCCTAGCAGGGCTTTTTGATATTAACCCGGAGTGAAACTTGGGGACTAATAACCAGATTCTCCTCCCTCGGCCCAGCGAATAACTTTTGTACAAGTAATTGATTGCCGAGGAGGTATCGAAGATCCAAATTGAACCTCCGACAAATTGGAATTGCAAATTCCGGAAAGCAAAGAAAATTAGCAATAAATAGCCTTAGACTCCGCTCAGGCTGACAAAGGCGGGTCAAATGCCTTCAATTTCATAAAATTATCGGTACGCTCAGGCTAACAAAAAATCGTCCTTACGCATTGAACCAATATCAAATCTTAAATTTCGAATTTCAAATCAACTCACTTTCGGTTCCAACCACATTCCTCCTAAAAACAATAACATCCCCACCAGTCCGATCCAAGGAGATAAAGGCTTTTTGATTTGTTGAGAAGAACCGACTTGATTTGGATTGCTTTCTTGGATCTGATGAACTCGGTTAGTAACATGCATCAAAGGCAGTTCAGAGGGTCCATAGCTATAGAATGAAAAACCCCGGTCACCTTCTATCCAGCCAGATTCGGATGTCTGAAACTCTCCCTCCGCTAAATATGGGTTAATTGCACTCTTCCTGAGATGGACTGTATCCATTCCTCCCAGCAAATAGCTTGGCAAGCTATCCTGATCCGTCAATCGGATTCCTTGATTAACTCCAAGCAATACAGGAGCTCCTAGCTGAATGGAATTGGATTCATCAGGCTCCAATTTTCCTAAAAGCTCTGACCAGATTTGCTCATATTCCGACTCATTCCCCTCCAGCATCAAAGGAAAGCTTTCCTGAATCAAACTGATTGCAACTTTCACTCCCTCTATTTCCTGAATCGCAATTGATCTCTCCTGGATTAATTCCTGACCAGACATTTCCTTCCATTGGAAAGGCAAAGCTTCTACTCCTGAACTTAATTGTCTTGAAATCTCGGAACTGATTTTATCTACCTGAAAACCTGTTCCAAACAGTTTATTTACTTGAGAGGCCACAGAAGCCGGATCTGACACATTCAAAACTACCAGCGAACCTTTTCCCTCTTTCACCCAATCCTGAATGGCTTTTTTACTGAGTTGGCCTGGATCAACCAATTGGATTTCCAAAGAATCAGAATCCGGACCACTTTGTAAAAAGGTTTGCCTAGAAAGCTGAATTTGTTCTGTCACGGTTTCTCCTTTTCCTCTCAACCAATTACTCAGGGTTCGAATTTCCGCTCCTGGGAATCCAACCTGAAAATGATATTTCTTAGGCTGTGAGGCTTGAGTAAAAAAGCGGATCTGAGCGAGTGTATCTAGATCCAGAATCAGCGGAAGGGAGATTTTTCCAACTCCAGCAGGAAGGAATTCAACAGCTCCGGAATTCCAGCCTTTTTCCAAAAGTAAAGTATCCGAAATACTTCCCACGCGAAGAATAGATTCCTCTTGGGGAGAATAAACGGAATAGTTCAGTCTTTGGATTTCTCCTTTACGAATGGCTCCTTTCCAATGGATAGACTTGATTTGAGTTTTATTTTGGGGAATAATCCATTCAAAATCCAAATCCTTGAATTGATACAAGTGATCCAATTCGAAGTCATTACCCAACAAATAGACTTTTTCAGTTCCTTTCTGGTATTGATCCAATCTTCTGTTTTTTTGGATGGCTAGGCTGTCTTTCCAGAAATTCAATTGATCACGATCTACTGAGTCGGAATAGACTAAAACAGCATCATCTCCTGCCTCTTTCTGTCGATTTGGTGCCAAAACAATCCAGGAAAGACTCAACCAAAAGCCCAGAAACAATAAGCCTTTGACTAGTAGTCTTGAGCTCGAGACTCCTTTTTTCCAATAGAAATACAAAGGAAACAAACCAGCAATCAACAGGATCAAGAGAACCAAAATGGCAATTGGCCATGAAACAATTGGGTCCAACTCTACCATGATTGACTATTTTTCTGGAATGCCTTTTTTAATTCCTGATTGGAGAGGTATGAAGTGCCGACAGACTTATAATTTTTGGCAAACGGGTATAACTTTTCTTTCAGGATATTCCTGCCTTTTTCATTCAATTTTCCAGCTTCCAATTCCTGTAGATGCAAGAGTAAATCCCAATCCTGCAATCCGCTGTTTTGCATTCGCTCAGTCCATAATTTGCCAAGTTCCTGAACCTTTGATTTTTCCTCAGAGTTCAAGCCATTTTGTACCAAATATCCTAAAACCAAAGAAGCCAAAGGCTCTATTCGTTCTTCCAATTCAGCCATTTCTTTCTGAATCCCAAACTCCAATTCTTCAAGATCTCCCGTCAATCTCTTCTCTTCTTCTTTGATTGGAGGAGGATCATAACCGGTTTTTTTAATATACACTCTGGACTTTTGCTGTACGGTTTTCAAAAATTCCAATGCTTTGTATTGATATGAAAGGGATTCCTCGGGTTCAAACAATCTCAAATGCAATTCTGCCTGCCACATTTGCTCCAATGCAGACTTCAACGCTCCTCTTGTACTTTGCTCGAAATAGGTATTCATTTCCTCCGAATCATGGGCATGCATATAATCACTCAATAGGCTTTCGATTCCACCTCCTTGGGATTCTTCAGTTTCTTCATGGGCATGTTTTTCCTCATGAACTTCAGCTGGCTTGAAATCTGGATCATGTTCCCCTTCCTGATCATGTAAATGCATGTAGCTGCTAAGCAAATCTCCCTCTTCTCCTTCCATACTTGCTCCTCCTGCATCCGATTCAAACTCCTCACCCATGTATTGCCCGTATCGCAGACGCAAAAGCTTTTGATCATACCCGATCTCATTGGAGGTATAATTGAATTCTTGCTCTGCTTTAGTTTTTCGCTCAGAAATTAGTTTTTCCGTATCAATAATAATCTGTCTTTGGCTTCTGAAATATTCCGGCAAAACATTGATCGCCATTCCTTCCATAGCTGCATCCGAATCATCCGATTCATCAAAATACTTGATAAAAAACGTGTCAGTTCTGGATGAATTAGGTTCGGGAGATTTGTTATCGTTTGCTGACCAATAATAATACAGTTCATCCCCTGGCTGAAACTCTAATTGGGAAACGTCTAAGATAAAATTGCTCTGCTTGGATTGAAAGGCCCTGGTTTCAACAGGAAAACGCATTTCCCGAAACTTCACATTTTCTCCTTTTCCTCGGGCCATGGTAGCTACCAAAACAACTTCGGTCACTTGAAAATCATCAGAGATTTGTGCTCCCAAATTGAGTTTGGGATTATTTCCTGGGAAAAAGAATTTATAGGTTTCTTTTTCGGTAGGGATGATTTGAGGGCTTTTATCCTCAATGGCTTCTATGGAATAAAAATCCGATTCAAACACGGGACTTTCACCTGAGAAAGACTGAATGGAATAAATTCCGGAACTCACCAGATTCTCTTGTAGTAAATAGCGTCCATCCCTTTTGGAAAATGGAAGTTTTTCACCCAATGAATTGACGATAAACACTTCCGCATTATCAGAATTTTTAAATCCCAGGTCCCAGGTAATTTGAGAACCCTTCAAGGCTTTGATGTCCAAAGATTCTTGGGATTTCAAGGAGATTCCCGTGTAGGCAGGAGATTGGATTTTGACCGAACTAGCACTTAAAAGAACTTCTTTTTCAGCAATCGAATCAGATGAAACAGAAATAATATTTTCAATATATGGCTCTTTGTTTTCGGAGCTGAAATCTGTCTTGCCAATCAGATAAATTAATATTGTAATCAAAATCAAGGCGATCCCATAAGGCAAAAGTCCTCTTTGAAAAACGAAAATTCGATTGGGAATTTGTTTGGAAATCCTCTCCAATTGCAATCGCTCGACCAAGCTTGGATTCTCTTTTTCCAATAGCTCAAGGCTAAACTCCAAATTTCCGGATTGCTGATGAATTGCCTGTAACGCTTCCTTTTTATGTCTTTTGAAAGCCCCCAAATAAAATCCAAAAAGGATCGCTATTGGTGCAATAAATAGAGCCCTCAGCCAAGTATTGTCCGGAAGAATCAAATTCATCACAAGTGAAGTCATGACTCCTACAAGGATCGCTTTGATCCATATATTGAACCAAATCTGCCATTCTACCGAAGCGATATGTTTTTGCAGGCTTTTCACAGGTTCTTTTGATAAGCTAAATAGCGCTCAGAAATAAACACGAGAATTAAAAGGATCAAAATGATCTCTGTGCTTTTTGCTTCCTTGGCTTTTCCAAAATCAGGAATTTTCTGAAACTTCCCTGCCCATTGGCTTTGGGTAATTACTGATGGATTTTCGATAGAAGTTTTTGCCAAAATCCTTTCCAAAATCATCTCCGGAAGGATGCCTTTTTCCACAAGTTCGTCGAAAGAAAGCCCAGAAACTCCTGAAATCAATTGTTGGCTACCCTTCCAATTTTCCTCTAGACTTGTTGATAAAACCCAGGATGAAGATTGATTTTCCATGGAGTTTGAAAAAATCAAATTTGCTTGATCCAAATTCGACTCTTCATAAGCCAATCGATAAACTTCCTCGATGGCATTCAATGCAGCAAGAATGGATTCCTTGTCTTCCTCTACACTCTTAGAAAAATAAACTTTCAAGGGACTTTCAAGTACGATTTGAGAATTTCCTTTTTGCTCCTGGATTTGCAAAACTCCATCTTGACCTAAGGTCAAATATCCAGCAGAATCTAATTTAATCGACTTAGACCCCCCAATTAAATACTGGTTTTCAGACAAATGTATAATCGGTTCTTGAGGAAGCCACAAGGATTCTTCTGGAAATTGGTTGGACACTGAAGGAAGATAAAGATGAATTGAATCCATTTCCTCTGACAACTCATCCAAATAGCTTTGAAGGTTCTCTAACTCGAATTCAGGAGAGTTTCCTTCAAGTTCTGGAAGACCATCTGCCAACCAAAACACCTCTTCTCCTCTCGCACTCGCCTGCTCCAATTCAAACCTGAATTCTGATTCCAAGTCTTGACCTTGAATCACTAAATGAACGATTTCACTACCCATTACTTGTTTTTTACCTTCCCACCAAATCCCTGCAACTAGCATTACCAATAAAACCCAAAGGAATATTCTTAGGAGCAAAAGCCACCATTGCTGAATTTGTAGGGATCTATTGGATTGGGATTCTTTTGGATTCAACCAAGCTGAGGCAGCCCATGCAATCACCTTTCCTTTTCGACCATTCCAAAGATGTATCAGGATCGGAACTCCAATCCCCAGCAAAGCCCAAAGGAATTTTGACTGCACCCACTCCATCAGGAAAGCTGTTTACGGTTTAAAATAGATCGAAGAACCTCAGTCAAAGGCTCTTTCATGGATACCCGCAGCAAGTGAACTTTCGGTAGCTCCAGCTTTTCTTCCAACTGATTCAGATAGGCTTGAAAGTTCTTTCGAAAGGTTTCCTGAACAGATTTTCCATCCTGAACCAGTTCCTGACCGGATTCCAAATCTCGAAAAATGAAGTTTCCATTCAATTGAAAGTTCAATTCCTGCTCACCCAACACTTGAACCAAAACCAATTCTTTTCTCGGATGGCGGAATTGCTGAACCAGGTATTCCCACTCATTTTCTTTTTGCAAAAAGTCAGAAACCCAGATAATCAATTCCCGATTCCTTCCCTGGACCATTCCCTCAGGTATGTATTCCAAAGGCCAATCCCCGGATGCTTTTTCATCTTCTAGGTAATATAGAATTCGTTGGAAGCTTTTGGGAGTTGGGGATACTTTTTGGTTGATTTTCCCCTCTGATAGGGTATAATAACTCATGGAATCTCCCTGCAAATAGCCAATATAAGCCAATGAAGCCAATAGGTTTTTGGCATAATCGAGTCGGGTAAATCCACCCTCCTCATAATTCATGGAACCAGAAAGGTCCAGCATCATTCTAATATGCAGATTGCTTTCTGTGGTAGATTCTTTTACCATGTATTTTCCAGATCGAGAGAAATACTTCCAATCGATCCGCTTGAGATCATCACCGGGCTGATAATGCCTGTATTGCTCAAACTCACTCCCAACACCAATCCGGATACCCGAATGGATGCCTTGTCTCATTTGCTCAGAAACCAAGCGAGCCGACAAGCGAAGATCTTTGAGTTTGATGATCTCTAGATTACTTGGCATGGACCGGTACGAGTTCTAGGATTTTGGAAATGATGTAATCGGTATCCAATTGCTCCGCTTCTGCTCGGAAATGCAAGGAAATACGGTGTCTCAATACAGGGTAGATCAAGGTCTGAATATCCTCAGGAATGACCGAATACCTTCCTTTGATAATAGCCCTTGCTTTTGCACACAAAACCAAGGCCTGTCCAGCTCTTGTCCCTGCCCCCCATTCCACATAGGTTTTTACCTCAGGAATAGTCGTATTTTCCAATCTCGTAGCACGAATTAATCGGGTGATATAATTCAATAGCCCGGAGTCCAAATGGACCTCTCTGGTCAGTTGCTGCAGCTGCTGAACCTCCTCACCTGAAAGAATTTTCTCAGGTGTTGCTTTATAAGTTCCTGTAGTCTTTTCCAACACTTCCAATTCCTCCTGTTCGGATGGGTACCCCAGTTTGATATACAATAGGAAACGGTCCAATTGAGCTTCAGGAAGCGGATATGTACCACTTTGCTCGATTGGGTTTTGGGTTGCAATGATTAAAAATGGGCTGGGAAGTTTGTAGTTTTTACCTCCATAGGTCACCAACTTCTCCTGCATGGCTTCCAAAAGCGCTGCTTGGGTTTTTGGAGGAGTTCTATTGATCTCATCTGCCAAAACCATATTTGCGAAAATAGGTCCATGATTAAATTGAAAAAATTTCTTTCCGGTGCTGTGATCCTCTTCCAGAATCTCGGTGCCCAAAATATCTCCAGGCATCAAGTCCGGTGTAAATTGAATCCTTTTGAAACTCAATTCCATCACCTCTGAAATGGTTTTCACCATCAAAGTTTTTGCAAGGCCAGGAACACCTTCTAATAAACAATGTCCTCCCGCCAACAAGGTAATAATCACCTGATCCAGGACTTCCTCCTGTCCGACAATGACTTTGGCAATTTCTTTTTTCAGCAATGGAATCTTATCCACTAGTTGCTGATATTGAGTTAGTTCTGTTTCCAAGGTTGGTCTAGGTTAAGGCATATACAATGATATTCACTCCAAATCGAGTGTTATCAATTTTATTGAATCGTTTGTTTCGAAAATCATAATCCCACTCACAGCCATAGTCTTTATTGCTGTAAAGGACTCCTATTCTCCCATTGATCTCGATGGCTTTGAGATAATCATGAACTAGGTCATCTCCCCAACCATTCAATTCAAAGGAGGTTGCTGGTGGACCATCTTCAAAATCAAAAAAGCATCTGTATAAGTAATGGTCATTGGGGATTTTTTTCAATGAACCTTCCCCAAAGGTTCTTGTCATTTCTTCTTCAAATGACTTGGCAAACAGCCCATCAATATCATGGTTACAGTCATCTACAAATACAAATCCTCCCTGTTCCACATAGGTTTTGAAAACCTTTCTTTCTTCTTGTGAAAACTCCACCAATTTATGTCCACTGAGGTAGCAAAATGGACTTTTGTAAATCTCCTCACTACTCAGCTCAATCACTCGCTCCTTTTCATCCACCGGAATGGTGGTATATTCCACCAAGCTATGAAGCAAATTGGATGGCATACGCTGATCAGTGTCCCAGTTTCCTGAGTTGTACTTGATTCGGGTGAAAAAGAAGTTGGTAGCTTTCATAATGGGGATCTGTCACCCTGAGTGAAGTGGAAGGGTCATCGACTCCGCTCGGACTGACACGATATATAATCTCAATTTTAATCAACGAATCCACAGACCAGAATTGACCAAATCCCTAAATGATTAAGAATCTGTCGACCATGGTCTGTGGACGGTTGACTAATTTTAAACTGCGTCAGACAAACTGGTGAAGGTAAAGTCTCTGATTTTCATCGGAGGCACCATATTTCCGTTTGTTCTTTCCGGTTTACCCATCGCCTCGATGTTGTTCAACATGATGATCGGGCTTTCATTGAATCGGAAGTTTTTCACAGGGAATTTGATCTGTCCATTTTCAATGTAGAAAGTACCATCACGAGTCAATCCGGTATACAATAAAGTCTGAGGATCTACAGATCTGATATACCAGAAACGGGTAACTAAGACACCTCTTTCCGTATTCCGGATCATATCTAAAAGCGATTCATCACCACCCTCGAAGATCATTCCTCTTGGTCTTGGTACTGGCTGAACACCTTGCTTCTCTGCCCAATAGCGAGAGTAGTACATGTTTTTTACCACTCCGTTTTCCACCCAAGTGGTCTTTTCCATAGGAAGTCCATCTCCGGACCAAGGAGCGGAAGGAATATCTGGATGATTAGGATCAGAATAGATGTTGACTCTTTCGTCAAATAGCTTTTCGCCCAACTTGGTACCGCCTCCCCTTTTACTTAGGAAGCTTCTACCTTCATCTGCATTTCTAGCATCCATTCCAAAAGCCATCAACCTAAGCAAGTCATTGGCTGCCATTGGCTCCAATATCACAGTGTATTTCCCTGGTTCGATTGCTTGTGCATTCACAGAGGCTTTCGCTTTTTGAACAGCGATATTGGTCACAGGGCCTGATTTCAAGAGGTTTACATCATTGAAATCCTTACCGGCATAACCCGAACCTGTTCCATCTGCAGTTCTTACAGTAACTGTAAAATCAACTGAAGTGGATTGATTGTAACCAAACAGACCTTTGCTATTTCCCGTGGCAACAAAGCCTGAGAAATCCTCCAAATAACCAGCAGCAGTCAAATTATTTTCTTCACATGGCTTGATAGAATCTATCGCCACCTGAGCTCTGTAATCTGGATCAATAGCATCTGTGGATGACACAAAAGTTTTGGACTCTCCATAGTTCTGAGGACCCAACATTGGCATGTATTCAGGGTTTTCTGGAGCCAACTTTGCAATCTCCTCAGCTCTAGCCACCGCCTTCTTCAAAGATTCATCATCCAATTCATTGATAGTGGTCGATCCTGATTTTTTTCCATAAACGGAAGTGATGCTCAACCCAATTTCATTGGTCTCTCCACTAGTATTTACTGTATTTCTAGCGTATCGAATATTTCCTGTTCGTCCACCACTGATGGTGACTTCCGTCTCATCTGCTTTTGCATAAGACAATACCTTGTCAATAATTGCCTTTGCTTCTTCTTTCGTTAGTATAGCCATGATGTTGATTTAGAATTAAATGGATCTACCTGTGTTAATTACATTGACACCGTCAAAACGGGTAGTTGAACTACCGTGAGAAACTGCAGAAGCCTGAGATGGCTGACCTTTTCCATCGAAGAAGGTTCCAAAAAGCTTATAATCATCCTTGTCGCAAATTGCCGAACAAGAGTTCCAGAATTCCTGAGTATTGGATTGATACGCTACATCTTCCAGCATTCCTGCGATTTCACCATTCTTGATTTCGTAGAATACCTGACCTCCAAACTGGAAGTTATATCGCTGCTGATCAATAGAGTAAGATCCTCTACCCAATATGTAGATTCCCTTTTCAATATCCTTGATCATATCATGGGCACTCATTTTTTCCGAACCTGGCTTCAAGGAAACATTCGCCATTCTCTGGAACTGAACAGAACTCCAGTTATCCGCATAGCAACAGCCATGAGATTCCTTTTCGCCAATGATCTTGGCTTGATCACGGATAGCCTGGTAATTGACCAATTTGCCATTTTTGATCAAATCCCATTCTTTGGTTTTCACACCTTCATCATCCCAGCCAACATAGCCTAATGAATTGGGTTGAATCTTATCGGCAACAATATTCACTTTATCAGATCCATATTGGAAATCTTTGGTTTCCCATTTATCCAAGGTTGCAAAGCTGGTTCCAGCGTAATTAGCTTCATAACCCAATACACGATCCAATTCCAATGGGTGACCCACTGATTCGTGGATAGTCAAGCCCAAATGATCTGGATCCAACATCAAATCGTATTTCCCAGGCATGACAGATTTAGCAGACAGCTTTTCTTTTGCATGATTGGCAGCAGCAATTGCATCTTCTACCATATCATAGCTATTTCTATAGCTGTTAAACCCTGCTGGATTCATGATTTTCTCAGACTCTAATCCGTCTAGATATTCATAGCCCATACCCATCGGTGCACTTAATGCCTGACGAGAACGGAAAAGACCTTTTTCTCTATCTACTGCAGTGACAGTGAAGTTTGGCCAAATTCTGTGAACATCCTGGTCGATGTATGATCCATCTGTAGATGCGAAATACTTCTGCTCATTCACCATGAAAAGTGCTGAGTTTACAAAGGCAGCTCCGTTATCCAAAGCAGCATTATTTACAGATAGAAGCAAGTCAATTTTATCTTTAACTGGAATCTCCATGGCATTCTTTTGAATTGGAGTCTTCCAACTCACTTCACCATAAGATTCAACCGGTGCCAATTGCACTGGTTCTTTCTGAAGTTTGGAGTTTGCTTTAGCAATTGCTACAGCAGTTTCAGCACATTTTTTAATTCCGTCAGGAGTCACATCTGAAGTTGCTGAAAAACCCCAAGTTCCGTTTGCGATAACTCTAATACCAACTCCAAAGGATTCAGCATTGGTGATCCCTTGAACATTTTTTTCGCGGGTGAAAAGGAACTGTTGTAGATACCTCCCGATTCTGACATCGGTGTAAGTTGCTCCAAGGGATTTGGTTGTATTTAGGGCTACATCTGCCAACAATTTCTTTGCAGCTACGTCAATGCCCGGAGACATCAATTGTGCTTCTTCGATTGGCTTACTGTGAGCTACTAAACCAGGAACCATCATGGCTCCCAAACCTAATCCCGATAGATGAATAAAATCTCTTCGTTTCAATGGCTTGTTATTTATGGTGATAGTAATTCTCTCTTTTTTAAATGTAAGATGAATATTACAGCTATTCAATGATAATGTTATAGTGACGGTTAAATGCTTGTTTTTGGGGAGATTTTTCCGTTTTGATTTAAAAAAATCAGAAAAGCAGGGTAAAAAATCATCAAAATCGAATTAAAAAGTGTCCGTTTTTGATAAACATGGTTTATCGAGATTGATCAAATTCTTTTATCAAGGAAAAACTTTAATGGAAACCTATTATTTATGAGGACCACAAAAAAACAATTTGACAATTGCCTCAGCTATACATTTGAGTTCAATTTCAAACACTCAAAAAAATGAACGGTAACCACCTGATTATTAAGTTTTAAATATTTAAATTATCATGAAATCAACATTTTAATCTCATGAAAAATTTAGCCATTACTTTTCTGTTTCTTTTGTCGGTTTCTTTTTCCATTCAAGCTCAGATAAAAAAGACTACAGCAATTCCAAAAACAACTACAGTTCAAAAAATTGATACGAAAGCCCTTACAAAAGCTACTCAAATACAGGCAATCGAACCAATTCATTTAAAGGATATGCCCTTTTTTGATGGCATACAACCAATTGGAGGAAGTGCCTCTTCGCTTCCTGTTGTTGATAAAGATCTATTGACCAACAACCAATATAGACCAGTTGGGGCTACAGTCACTCTTCCAGAGATCTCAGCAGCTCCAGCCAATGTAAATGGAGAACTAACTGCCAGAGAAAATTACATGGGTTCACAGGCATATTTGACTTTTATAGGAGCAGATGTTGACCCTAGAGCTAATAAAGTTGATTGCAAATGTGGGTCTGGCCTTACCTATGTAATAGTTAATTTTTTGGCTGAAGAAGGTAAGCGATATTTATTGACCTATAACTTATCTACAAAATACAGAGACAGAAATGCTCGAGTGGGTGTTTTCACCAATAATTTCCTGCAAAATTTTGTCATAGATCAGGAAAATGAACTAATCGATATAGTCGTAAGACCTGGAGCCTCCGGAATGGTACAAATGTGGATGCAATGCACAGACCCCAATAATAGTCCCACTCCTTGGGTGTTTAACAATGTAACTATTCAAAAGGTAGATTGATATATTTAAAGTCATTCATTAGGCAGCCGGGACAATCCCGGCTTCTGCTTTTATATGATTTTATTATCTTACTCGACAAACCTATTATCTGAGTATGAAGTCTATTTTCCTATCCTTCGCTGGAACCTTAATCCTTTTTTTTACACTTATTGAAACCCAATTATTTAAAGAAGAAAAACCTACGATCTATCTAATCGGGGATTCTACTGTCAGAAATGGAGGGGATGGAAATCTCCAAAGAGGTTGGGGCAATTTTCTTCAGGATTTTTTTGACAGTACCAAAGCTGTTGTGAGCAATCAGGCGATGGCCGGTCGAAGCACCCGTACTTTTATTAAAGAAGGTCGCTGGGTTCGGGTTTTGGAAACTTTGAAACCAGGAGACTATGTCTTCATGCAATTCGGGCATAATGAGGGAAGTGAACCAGATACGACCCGATCTGGATATAGGGGTGTTTTGAAAGGAATGGGTGAGGATACCAAAGAATTGATTTGGCCAGATGGAGCCCTCGAAACAGTTCATACTTATGGTTGGTATTTGGAGAAATTTATCCGAGACACCAAAGAGAAAGGAGCGACTCCGATTGTAGTTTCTATGATCCCAAGGAATAAATTCCAGGATAGAGATGTTGAAAGAGCCAATCAGGATTACGGCAAATGGGCAAAAGACGCTGCTAGAAGACATGGAGTTCCTTTTATAGATTTAAATACTTTGGTCGCTGATCAATATGATTTATGGGGACCAGAAGTAGTAAAAGGATTATTTGAAAGAGATCATACGCATACCAATGAAGCAGGCGCACGAATCAACGCTTGGAATGTGGTAGAAGGCATCAAAGGGCTTGAAATTCCTGAATTGAAGGTTTTACTAATCAAAGACAAGCCTACCCTATTTTTAATAGGAGATTCTACTGTGAAAAACGGGCAAGGTGATGGCGCAGGTGGTCTTTGGGGTTGGGGTGATTGGATTGCCTCTTATTTCGATTTGGATAAAATCAAGGTTCAAAACCATGCTTTGGGAGGCACTTCAAGCCGGACTTTTCAAACTTATGGACTTTGGGAAAAAGTCAGAGAAAAGATAGAACCAGGCGACTTTGTGATCATGCAATTTGGGCATAATGATTCAAGTCCATTAGCTGATACTTTGAGAGCCAGAGGCACGATAAAAAGTGCAGGTTTGGAGGCTGAGACAGTCTTTAATCCTATCACCAATAAACAGGAAACCGTTTATTCCTATGGCCAATATCTGAGACAGATGATTTGGGATACCAAAGCCAAAGGTGCCACACCAATTGTTTGTTCTCTGATCCCAAGAAATCAATGGGAAGATGGTAAAGTGAAAAGATCTGACGATTCTTATGCGCTTTGGGCTGAGGAAGCTGCAAATGATACCGAAACCGCCTTTATTCCTTTGAATACTCTAATCGCTGTAGAGTATGACAGCTTAGGAGAAGATTATGTTCGAGCACATTTTTTCAATGACAAGGACCACACTCACCCGATCTTAGACGGAGCTAAGTTCAATGCTAAAATAGTGGCAAAGGGAATCGAGAGTCTTGAAAAGAATGACTTGAAAGATTATCTAAAGTGACAGCTGAAAATCTATATTCGTCATTAAGTTATTGGTTTATTGAATTATTGGGGTGAGATTCTTGAACTGAAATCGTTTTATCAAAAATATTAACCCCTCCTTTTACTCCAAAATCCAAAGTGGTAACTGGATAAGCGATGGAGATATTTTCCTTTTCAAATCTCTTTTTGATCCGAATGATCACATCACTCATGGCTCTCTGGTAGTCATTATTGGTCGTAAACTTAATCCAAAATCTCAGCTGAAAATTATACGAACTACCTCCAATAGAAGTAAAGTAAAAATCCATATCCTGGTCAGCCAATACTCCAGCAACACTCTTTACTTCATCCAAGGCAACCGCTCTCACATGCTCTAGATCATCCCCATAAGAAACTCCGGTTTCTAAGACAATTCTTCTCCTATGAAGTGTTGAATAGTTTTTGAATGTAGTATTATAAATCAGCTGATTCGGTACAAAAACCTCTTGCCCAGGCACTGTAATGATTTTGGTGGTAATCCATCCAACATCCACAATGAATCCATAATTATTGGCAATTTCCACCCAATCACCTTTGTCAAATGGGTTTTGTGATTTCAATAAAAGCCCTGCAAAAATATTGGACGCGATATCTTTAAAAGCAAAACCAGCGACAATACCAACAATTCCTGCCCCTGCCAACATATGAGACAAGAATCGCTCTAGTCCCAAAACTTGTAAGGCCAAAAAGACTCCTGATAAAACGAAAAAGAAATAAATGATTGAAGAGACAATTCCAGCAATGACAGACTTTCTCTTGAATGCTCTTTTATAAAAACCTAAAGTAGAACGCTTGAGAATATTGGCTATCAAAAAGAAAATCGATAACACCAGAATCGCCATAAACAGTTTGGGTAAAATATCCATCAAGGAACTCTCCCAACGCAAAAGCAATTTTTTCAGCCCTTCTACAAAATCCATTAATTCAAATTTTAATGATACGAAGCTTAAAAAATCCAAATCAATCAAATAAAATGACAGCATCAATATCCTAAAAAAATCGATGCTGTCATTATAGATAACTAAATTAGTCTTCGAGCTTGTAGATTTCCATGATTTCCTCAAGTACTTTTTGGAAATCAAATTTCAAATCAATCAATTTCCCTGTTTTGATATCGAAAACCCACCCATGGATTTTCATTCCTCTTTTTCTCATGGCCTTTTGTACTCCGGCCATCTTCACCACGTTGATCGCTTGTTCTTTGACATTTAATTCCACCAATCTATCATAGCGCTTTTGCTCATCTTCGATGGAATTTAACTCATCTTTATGAGCTCTATAAACGTCGCGAATATTTCTCAACCAAGGGTTTAGAATCCCCAGGTCTTTAGCTTCCATCGCAGCTTTGACACCTCCACAAGAATAGTGACCACAAACTACCACATGATTCACTTCCAGATGAGTCACAGCATAGTTGATTACACTTTGTGCGTTCAAATCGATAGCATTCACCACATTGGCTACATTTCTATGGACGAATAGCTCACCTGGCTTCATTCCCATCAAATCCTCTGCAGTCACCCTAGAATCTGAGCAACCGATATAAAGAACTTCCGGCTTCTGCCCTTTATTCAGATTTTCAAAATAAGCCGGATCATTTTGAGTCTTATCCTCAATCCACTTTTCGTTGTTATCAAATATCTTTTGTAAATCCATTTTCTATATTTTTTTTTAAATAATGCGTTCTAAAGCTGAGTTTTTCAAACCCAAGATATTGTTTGACTTTACTACCCAGCCAATCATAACTTGGGTCAAAAGTACCTGTTGAATGAAAATAAAATAGTTAAAACTATTCTTAAAAATTAGACTTTATCCAAAGCGTCTCAAAAATCATAGTGATAAACTACAATCCTGATTTAAATATCCTATCCATCAACACCCATTTTTGTCCAGGTTTTGCCCAAGGAAGCGGTTGTTGATACTTCCACATCAGCTCTTCCCATTTCGCAATTATCGGATTGGAAGAGTCCTTTTTTGCCTTTTCCTCAAAGGTAAAATCATCACCTGTTTCCAAAATCATAAACATCCGATTTCCAGTCCGGAAAATCTCAATATTTAATATTCCACAATCAATATCATGCTGAGTTACCTCTGGCCATGCCGCTCCTGGTGCATGATATCCTTCATATTCTTTAATTGATTCTGGATCATCAATAAGGTCTAAAGCTAGGCAAAAGCGTTTCATATCATTATTTTAAATAAGTGTTAAATGCCTGGATGGTTTGATTAGCTGCAGCATCTGAATTGGGCCAGGGAAACGCTTCTGCAGACACATAACCAGTATAGTTTATAGATTTCAAAGCCTCAGCAATCGCTTCAAAATCTGTATGCCCACTTCCCATAGGCCCACGATGGCTATCTGCCATATGAACATGACCGATATGCTTTCCATTCGCCAGAATACTTTTTGGCAAATCAACTTCTTCGATGTTCATATGAAATAAATCTGCCAAAAGCTTCACGTTTTTGGTATTCAAAGTTTCCAGAAACTCTGAGCCAGCCTCCAAAGTATTTAATAGGTTACTTTCGTAGCGATTGAGTGGTTCATAAATCAAAAACACTCCTTTGGATTTTGCTACCTCTCCCAATTCCTCCAAACCTTCTTTCAACCAACTTAATGTTTCTTCACGATTTCCATTTGACAATACATTCCCTTGCATAGATCCGATAATAGCAGGAGCACCGAACTTTGCTCCGAAAGAAATCATCTCTGAAATGAAGGCTATCGCTTTCTTTCGAATTTCAGGATCCGGATCCGTTAAAGTCAATCCGTGGATTACCTTCCCAGCCCCTGTACCTACTGCCGAAAGCTTCAATTGATGTAAATCCAATTTTTCTTTCAAAAAATCAGGATCCAATGCATCTGCAGATGGAGTGAATAACTCAATTCCATCAAATCCTAAATTGGCGGACTTGCAAATTCCTAATTCTAAATCCTCCCAATAAATCCATGGGCCTTTCTTAATTTCTGGTACTAGGGCTATTGTTGTAGATGAAAAAATCATTTCTATTGAAGGTCTAACATTATTTTGATAATTCCCCGAGCGTCTTTCGCCCAAGCATCCATGGTTTCAGGCCCCTTGTCGATTCTAATGATTTTACTGACCACATCCTCTACAGGAAATTTACCTTTCTCCAAATAATCAATCACTTCTGGGAAATCTGTCCTGCCAACGCAGTTTCTGGACCCTAGGATTTCTATTTCTTTCTGGACAAAAAGTGAAGTATTAAAGGCCACTTCAGATTTGGCATAACCGATACAAACCACTCTCCCCAAGAATGCCACTTCGTCCACTGCATTTCGGTAGGTTACTGGATTACCCACTGCTTCAATGATCACATCAGGACCATCCGAGCTCGTATACTCCTGAAGCTTTTCATGCAAGTTTTCTTTGGAAGGATTGATTGTATGAGCCACTCCTATTTTTTTGGCTATTTCCAATTTGGAATCATCCAAATCAACAGCAATCACTTTTGCTCCTCGATTGACCGATGAAGCCACAGCTCCCAGTCCTACAATCCCACATCCGATGACTGCGACGGTATCTTCCGAACCTACTCTTCCTCTTGACGCAGCATGAAACCCTACAGTCAAAGGTTCTACCAAAGCCAATTCTTTATAACTCAATTTTTCTGAGACAAACACATCTTGCCATGGAGCTGTCACATACCGAGTCATGGCTCCTGGCCTTCTGACTCCCATGGTTTTATTCGTCTTGCAAGCATGTGGTCTACCTTTTCGACAAGCGACACAGGTACCACAATTTTGGTAGGGATAAAGAGTTACTTTGGAACCTAACTTTACAGAATCTGGAACACCTGCACCTAATTCAACAATCTGTGCTCCAACCTCATGCCCCAAAACATTTGGGTATTCTTGTAAAGGAAAAAGACCTTTAAACCCATTCAAATCACCTCCACAAAATCCAACCATATTCACTTCCAAAAGTACTTCTCCAGCTCCAGGAGAAGGTTTCTCTATCTCTCGAACCTCAGTTTTCCCAACCTCAGTTAAAAACAATGCCTTCATATATTCTTTATTTCAATTAAAATCTATCTCCAGGAAAGCCTTTCCAAATCTGCTTTCAGACTTCTAAATATTATTTTCTTCTTTCCCTTCGAACCACATTCGGTTTTTAAAAGGGCCTGTTAACTCTTCAATTTTTTGAATCAATTCCTTTGGGAAATCCTGCCCCAAAACCGCTACATTTTTCTTCACAATCTCCAACTCACACATCCCTACTATGGTGGTCGCTATTTTCGGATGCTGCATAGCATAGTGCAAAGCCACATCACTCAATTCTTTTCCATAAGATCTACACAATTCCAATAAAGGCTTTTGAAGGTCTTTCACCTCTTGAGGAGATCTATGCCATTCGGGTAATTTGGCATCAGAGAGAATTCGCTGCATCAATGGCGCTGCATTCATCAACCCAAAGCCCATTTCTTCCGACAAAGGAACCAGCTCATCATTGATCTCATTTTCCAGTAAATTGTAGTGCGCCCAGGACAAAACCGTATCGGGATTGGTTTCTCGGGCTATCTGTGCCAAATAGCGAACAGGTAAACCAGTGATTCCCCAAAATCTAGCTTTCCCTGACTGAATCACCTCTTGTACAGCAGGAACTGCTTCCTCCAGGATGATTTGCTTGTCCACAAACTCAATATCATGCAACTGAAACAAGTCCAAATGATCAGTTTGAAGCCTTTGAAGACTTTCATCAATACTTTTCAAGATTCTTTTTCGTGAAAAGTCAAAATCAGTCAAATCATATCGACCGCACTTGCTAGCCAAAACAACTTGGTCCCTTTTCCCTTTGAGTGCCTTTCCAAGACGCTCCTCAGCTAAGGTCAATCCATAAAAGGGTGAAACATCAAAAAAATTAACACCATGATCCAGTGCGTAATGAACTGTAGCAATCGCTTCGGATTCATCTACAGGGTCAAAAACATTTCCCATAGGGGAAGCTCCAAAACCTAATATGGAGACATTCAACCCCGTTTTTCCTAAGGTTCTATATTGCATGGAATATTTTGGGTAAACTATTAATTGAAAAAAATCAAAGAATACTCTAAGATAAAAATTCAATTTCAAACCCATTAACCGATTATCCTAAATGGGTTAAAAGCTTTTTACCACTTTTTCTTATTTAAGATTTTCATTAATTCCTCTGCTAGAAATTGACCTTTCATTTGAATCACATCACGAGGAGTATTATCTCCTACTTCGAAAGTCATCGATTCGGCTTGATGAACGAAAAAGAAATAGGAATTGGAAGTCACACTTCTTTCATTCCCTTCATTGGGACGGATATTGGGAATATACCCTGGAATTCGCTTAGAAGAGCTTTTGATCACTTTGGGAATCAGGCCTGGAAAATTGCCTTCTAACTCCTCATTGTTGGTATAAAAGATATCTTCCCAAGTGGAATGAAAATCCGCAGCGAATATGAATTCTCCTCCACTTTCGGCTACTTTTTTCTCCATAAACTGTGAAAGAGCTTTTGTTTCTGGCTGATTAAAATTGACCCAATCCCTATTCAGGTCAATCCCACCCACATTATGTCGCCAATGTCCATTTGCTACTCCATCAGGATTCATCTGAGGCATCACATAGAGGTTGTATTTTTTTCGAAACTTCCTGGCTTCAGGACTATCCTTAACCAGTTCTTCGATAAAAGCTTCCATTGCTAAATACCCTGTTAATTCAGGTGGATGCTGCATAGAAATAACCATTAACATTTGCTGATCATCTGCCTCTCCAATTTTCAAAACTTCCAGAGGCCTTCCCTCCTTGCTTTTCCCAATGGTTATTTTTGACACAAAATCTTTTTTCAAAAGCTCTTCCTTCCACTGCTGAACATGCGCCGTTCCCATTCTATCCTGAGCAGCAATCCATAAGGTATCTTTTGAACTATTCACTTTCAAAAAGCCCAATTCAGGTCTTCTTTCTTCAGTTTTGGGTTGGAAAAAGTCTGTTGAATCCACATTCACATAGTCAATCCCGTCTAAACTGGATTTTGGGAAATAGCGATGAAAGCCTATTCCTCCATAACTAAACTGAATCCAAAATTCCTGAGGCTTTTCTGACCAAATTTTAAATCCATACCAAGGACTTGGATTGACGGGTTGATTTTCAGGCAAAATCGTCACCTGAATCAAAGTATCATTCATTCTTTGAACTTCATTCAGGCGAGCTCCTTCCAGTTCATTGGAGAAATAAACGCCTTCTCCAGCATCAAATGTTTGCTTGGTTTGGATAGTAACAGGTTTATCATTCGTCTCAATGATTTGGATTGGTCCCTGTCCTTCCCACTGTGCAGTGGATTTACAAGAAAAAAGGAATACGAGGGCAATCAGGATCCTGCTAGGTTTGGAGGGAATATTCATGAGAGAAAGATAATTTAAATCAATTCTAATTGAGAATTTATTTGATTTATAAAATGATTAAAAACCAATTTCAACACCTTCAAACCTTACAAGACGAATTAGACGAACCTCCTTAAGCGTTCAAGTTCTTTTTTAAGCTCTTGGATTTGCTCATAGTTATCAGAAATTCCAATGTATTGAATTAAGGTTAAGAAAGAGATTTTATCTTGAATGTGATACGAGATCAAAAGGTCTCTCATTTTCTTCTGAAATTCATTTTCATAGTTCAATTGAAAATTGAATTTCTCCTCAGTTCCGTCATTCATTTTCAATCTAATTGAATTCTCCACTCCATTAGAAACTTTAGGTATTGGAGAATAGCCTAGGTAACCATGTTTCAATCCATCATAATCATCAACAAAAAATTCCATTTTTAAAACATCTTTTAAATCATACCCTTTGTCTCCTACCGAGATAATTGATTTGGAAAAAATTAGATATCCTGTAAAGTTTCCATTCAATTTCTCTTTTTCTGAAAGCGAATAAAAACTTAAAAACGAATAAGCTATTCCAGTACATCCTAAAACAAAAAATCCAATTGATTCAAATGCTTTTACAGCAAAAAATTCCTTACCCCCCAGCAATAAAAAGGCAAAACCTACAGCAAAACCAGTAATAAAAAGTAAATCACGACTCACTTGGTCCTTTACCTTTTTTTCAAAAATTAAAAACTTAATACTTTCCATAAACAAATCCTTCTAAATCTTTTTGTAGGATCATTATTTCAAAGTTAGTTCTATCTATTAACAACTCTCTTTTTAAACAAAAAAATCACTAAATACCTCAATATCCAATTATTGATTTTTACTAAAACCCATTTTTGAATTGGTGATTATTGCGGAATTTACTTTTCCTCCAATAGAAAGTTAACCGTCCAACAACCCTAACTTTATGAAGATCAAAATCATGGGGGAAAGGAAGGTAATTTTTCAATCTGATTTTTATTTGATTAACAGAAGTGATAAACTCAATTCTTTTTAGATGCTTTTTAATTCCGTGCCTTCCTATCCATCATTTTTCAATCACTTAATAGTTTAAAAAAATAAAACCCTCCAAATCTCTCTGGAGGGCTCGTAATTCTTAAATCAAATATCTTAAATATAGATTGCTTCTCCCAATGAAAAATCGGGATCGCAATGACGTTAAACCTTCGGCACTTGCCAGCCATTGTGATAATGCGCTCTCATTAATTGATTGGCTTCTGAGTCGGTAAACTGATTTTTCGTTGCATCCCAGTACACCTTTTTACCAGTCTTATAGGCAATATTTCCCATCTGAGCATTAATCGCAGCTACCGAGCCAGTTTGAATTGCACAATTCAACATACTTGGATCGTTGGCCATGACAGAGTCTACAAAGTTCTTAGCGTGATGATCCAAGGCATTACCTTCGGGGCTGATATGAGGAACAACCTCAATTTTATTTCTTCTTTCCCCATCCACTGTTTCTGTTTCAGGGATTACTTTCCATCCGCCTCTATTCACTACTAATGTTGCATTGTTTCCTATAAATGCAATGCCTTCAGTCGTGCCATAGTTACCGCCATCAATTCCAGTTGCATGCTCCCAAAGCATATTGAAACCATCGTATTCATAGACAGTCTGAAGGGTATCAGGAGTCTCTGAAGCATCATCTGGATAAGCAAATTTACCACCCGAAGCCATTACGGATTTCGGAGCACTCACTCCCATAGCATAAAGGGCAATATCAATTTCGTGTACACCCCAATCTGTCATCAAGCCACCTGCATAATCCCAAAACCATCTGAAATTGAAGTGGAATCTATTCGGGTTAAATGGTCTTTTTGGAGCTGGCCCCAACCACATATCATAATCCACTCCAGCCGGAGGTGGACCGTCTGGCAACACTGGAACCGGCTTCATCCATCCTTGATAAGCCCAGCATTTGACCAACCGGATCTGACCTAGTTTTCCAGACTTGACATAGTTGATCGCCTCATCATATTGAGAGCCTGATCTCTGCCATTGCCCAACTTGAACTACTTTTCCGTAGCGCTCCTGGGCTTTCACCATGATTTGGCACTCCTCAATGGTATTCGCAATCGGCTTTTCTACATAGACATTTTTTCCCGCAGAAACAGCATCTACCATCGTCAGGCAATGCCAATGATCCGGCGTCCCGATGATCACTACATCGATATCTTTATCCTCTAAAAGCTTGCGATAATCCTTATACTGCTTTGGACGAGTGCCTCGAATTTTATAAACATCCTCTGTTCTTTGATCCAAAACTGACTGATCAATATCTGCCAAAGCCACACAATTCACATTTGGAATCTTCAGGTGCGCATTCATATTGGACCAGCCCATTCCTTTACAACCAATCAATCCATAATTGATTTGGTCAGAGGGTTTTATTTTTCTGGTAAACGTACCGAAATCAGCTGCTGTCAAAATGCTTGGCATACTTAAGCCAGCTCCCAGCAACATTGTATTTTGGATAAATCTTCTTCTTGAGGACATAATAGGATAGGTTGGGTTAAAGTTTTAAAAATTAAGATTTTTGAAGTACGATTTACGGGAACCTTCAGAGTTATTTGTCTAAAACATCAAGTCGAAAAGACTTTCATTCTCATTTTTTCAAACAGACCAATCTATCTAAAGAAGCCTCGTAAATCGTATTTCGTATTTCGTCAATTAAAGCGGTCTTACCCAGATATTTCTGAATTTCACCGGGTTGCCATGGTCTTGTAGTATGATAGGCAAGACTTCAGGATGAGCTTTGTAATTCGGAATTCCGATATACTCAGTTGGACCTTTCAAGATCACGTGATTCTGAACCAATACGCCATTGATCAATACTGTAACAGTTGCTGGTGAAGTCAAAACACCGTTTTTATCAAATCGAGGAGCTTTGAAGATGATATCATAATAATTCCACTCACCTGGAGCTCTCAATGGATTCACCAAGGGAGGAAATTGCTTATAGATTGAACCAGCTTGTCCATTTGTATAAGTTTTGCTTTCGTAAGAGTCCAAAACCTGAACTTCATACATCCCCATCAGGAAGAAACCAGAGTTACCTCTACCCTGTCCTTCGCCTTTGATTTCGGTAGGTGCAGTCCACTCTAGATGATACTGAGCATCTCCGAAAGGCATCTTGGATTGGATATCTCCTTGCCCGGCAGTTACTACCAATGCACCATCTTCAATCTTCCATCCGGCAGGACTTGAACCATCTTTGGCAGAAACAAAATTGTTTAAGGATGTTCCATCAAAAAGGACAATTGCATCTGATGGAGGAAGGTTGTTTTCTGCTCCAGGAGTGATCTTTGGAGGAACAGGTGTATAAAATTCTGTAGCCTGAGGAGGCAATGGTGGTGGAGTCTTTTCTTGAGCTGTTGCAAGGGTACTGACACAGATTCCTGCAGCTAAAAAAGCCAGGGTCTTAAATTGCTTGTTCATAACAATAGATTATTTTAGGAATGAATTCTAAGGGCAATAAATTACTGGAAAAATGATGTGAATCGGAAAACCATTGATGTATTTTTCCCAGAAATCAACCCAGCCTTTCCTAATTTCAAAAAAATCAACCACCCTATGAAGAAAATTTACACAGCAATAATTCTATTCATCTTAAGCTTCCAATCCACTTTTTCTCAGACGGATTATTTCTTTCCCGGAGATAGTTTTGACCCACAAATCCCTTCACCTGAGGAGTTTCTGGGTTATCCGATCGGAGAATGGCATACCCGATATGACCTTATTGTCAAATATTTTGAAAAGTTAGATGCAGTCAGCGATCAGGCTTCTTTGAAAACAATAGGCTATACCCATGAGCATCGACCAAAAATCATTTTAACCATCACCTCAGCTGAAAACATGGCAAATCTGGAGGAGATTCGTCTCAAACAGCTTCAGTTAGCAGATCCAAGTCAAGGCAAACCTGATGTGAGTGCCATGCCTGCAATCATCCATTTAGGATATGGAGTTCATGGGAACGAGCCTTCTTCGGCAGAAGCTGCCATGTTGAGCGCTTATTGGTTGCTAGCTTCTCAATCGGATTTGGCGAAAAGAGTTCGAGAGGGAGCTGTTGTTCATTTTGACCCAACTGTGAACCCTGATGGAAGGGATAGACATAGCCTTTGGGCGGACTCCAATAAGGGATTCCCTCCAGTAGCTGATCCATTGGATAGAGAGCATAATGAGGCCTGGCCAGGAGGTAGAACCAACCATTATTGGTTTGATCTGAACAGAGATTGGTTGCCTTTGGCTCATCCAGAATCTCAAGCGAAGATTAAATGGTATCATCAATGGTATCCAAATGTGACTACGGATTTCCATGAAATGGGAACCAACAGCACCTATTTCTTTGAACCTACCAAGCCTTATGGTTCAGAAAACCCTGTTGTACCAAGAAAGAATTACGATGATATCAACCCGAGATTTGCTAAGTATTTCTCCAAATACATGGATGAAATCCAAAGCCTATATTGGACCAAGGAAGTCTTTGACAATAGCTATCCTGGATATGGGTCAACCTATCCGGATATTCATGGAGGTTTGGGATTGGTATTTGAAACTGCCAGCTCTCGAGGCCATGTTCAGGATAGCCAGAGAGGTGAAATCACCTTTGCCTTTACGATCAGAAACCATGTAGTCAATTCTTTGGCGACCTTGGAAGCTTCTATGGATAATCGTGAATACATGCATGATTACCTTCGGGAATTCTTTGAATCTGCACTATTACAAGGAAGTATGGATCCAGCAAAAAATTATGTATTTGGTGATGAATTTGATGAAAGTAGAAGTAGACTTTTTATAAAATTTCTCAAACACCATCAAATCAAAGTTTATGAAAACACTTCAGACTTTCAGACTGGTGGATTCTCTTTCAAAAAAGGAAAATCTTGGATTGTTCCGACCAATCAAGCTCAATATCGAATGGTCAGAACCATGTTTGAATATGAAAAGGAATTTGCCGATTCAGTTTTCTATGATGCTTCAGCCTGGACAATGGCAGGTGCATTCGGGATGCCTTTTGCAGCCTCTGGCTCCGCAAAATTGGGTGATGAAGTCACTGAAACCTCACTTCCAACTTTTGAATACCCAACAGGGAAAGCTTATGCCTATTTGATAGACTGGTCGGATTACTATGCGCCGAAAATGCTTTTTGAAATGCAAAAAGCAGGCATTCACGTGGAAGTGGTTAACAGATCATTTACAGCTACCACGCAGGATGGAGAAACAGAATTTGGAGCGGGAACATTGATGGTTCCTTTAGGTTTTCAGAAAATGAGCAATCAGGAGGTTCAAGAGAAATTGAAAGAAATCGCCAGCAAGACCCATCAAAAAGTATTTGCTGTCCAAACAGGGATGAATGTTTCGGGGATTGATTTGGGGTCGAATCTTGTCGGAGAGGTAAAAAAACCCAAAATCCTGATGGTGGTAGGCTCAGGTGTCAACTCCTACGAAGCAGGAGAAATCTGGCATCTGATGGATATGCAAATCGGAATGCCGATTACCAAAATCAATTCTGATATGCTGGGAAGAGTAAACCTGTTTGATTATAGCACACTTATTTTACCAACAGGCAATTATTCTTCTCAATCCGAAAGCTTTACCAACCATTTGAAAGATTGGGTTAATCGAGGAGGAACAGTAATATCTATGAAAACTAATGTCCTTTGGCTTAACAGAATCGGTATTACCAAAGAATCTGAATTAGAATTCGAAGAGGCTCCTGAGCCATCTGAATTACCTTTTGAAGTTAGAAGAGATTATGAGGGAGCTAAGGAAGTTGGTGGAAGTATTTACATGGCCAAATTGGATTTGACTCATCCAATCGCCTACGGTTATCATAGAGAAACCATGCCTGTTTATAGAAATTCGAGCTTATTTATGGCACCTAGCAAAAACAAGTATCTTACACCAATTCGCTATACAGAAAACCCACATTTGGGAGGATATATTAATGATCAAAACCTTGAAAAGCTGAAGCAAAGTGCAAGTGTGATCATATCCCTATCTGGAAGAGGAAGAGTCATTAATTTCTTTGACAGCCCTAATTTCCGTGGTGCTTGGTTCGGCACAAATAAATTGTTCTTCAACGCAATTTTCTTCGGAAGCATGATGGATTAATATCTCGAATCGGAAAATATAAAAAGCCGCAAAACACAAATTTTGCGGCTTTTTACATTAACCCTATAGAAAAATCGCCTTTCGGACAATCTTTAGCGACTATACGTCAAAGTGATCTTACCCGCTACAATCCCTTTGGGTGTTTCCATTTCCACCAAATGAGAGGTAATCAAGGTATTCTCCGAAAGCTTTTCAATTTCATAATTCACCACATTTCCTTTTTCATCGGTCGTCACTAATTGCTGCCCTTTTTCCTTCCAAATTCCCTTCCCATTCATACTACCATCAAGATTTAAAATCTGGTAAGTACCATTTGCATTGATTTTCATCACCGAATTCAAATGCATCATCTTTCCTCCTTCTTCCAAAGCCGGCATTTTCTCCCCTTTGGCTTGATCAAATTTGAATTCTGATCCTTTCCAATCTCCCACTATATCCGCTTTAAATGCAAATGAAGAAATGAAAAGAATTCCTAAAGCTAGGAACGTGCACATACTAGTTCGTTTTATCTGAGTCATTTTCATAGTATTACGGTTTTTTCGTAGATTTTATTAAAATTTTTAACGTTTATAAGATTGTGTAATAGTACCAGCCAATTTGCCCATTGGAGTTTCAAATTCTACCTGATGCTTGGTAACCAATTTATCTTCGGTAAAACTTACTATTTCATAGCTGGTCACTTCATTTCCATCATCGGTAACTAAAGTAGCCCCACCTTCAACATCCCATGTTCCTTCTCCATTTAAGATTTCTCCGTTGACTTGGATTTTATAGGTTCCATCCTCATTCAATATCAACTCACTTTTTTCATGAAGATCTCTCCCACCTTCTATCATCGCCACTAAATCAGGACCTTCTGACTGAACAAATTGGAAATCGTCACCTTTCCATGTTCCAACAAGATCACCTCTTTGGACACCAGTTGAACACGAAACAATCAAGCCCACTGAGATCAAGACCAAAAGACCAGCAAAAAACCTTTTCAAGTCCTTCCTTTCAGATTTACTTTTGTGCATCATTAAAATTCTATTTTTTGTTTGAAATTGATTAAAACTGCTAATTAATTGCCAATTGGGATGATTAGAGCTGGCAAACTCCACCAATAGTCTCGAATAAGAAATAGAAGAATATTCAGAAATAACACCAGCATCGGCTTGGTATTCATGGACTTCTTTCAGGCTTTGTTCAACTAGGTAAACCAATGGATTAAACCATAGAAAGCTTTTTACCAACTGAATAAAAATAACATCGAATGAATGTCCTAACTGCACATGCATGGACTCATGCTTGAATACCTGATCAAAACTTTCCGAATTGGTCGGATTTGCCGGCATCAAAATAAAATTGAAGAAGCTAGAAGGCCTAAAACCAGAATCCAAAGCAACTTTGAATCCTTTAAATGTGATTTTATCAGAATCACGAATCATCATTATTGTTTTAATGATTCCCAAAAGAAGCTTTCCTATCATCCACAACACCCCAGAAGCATAAAGAATATAAAAAGCAGTGGAGAGATAATTTATTTTACTACCTGAATACTCATTTGTAGGAGAAATCAAATCACCGGATTCTATAACATTTATTGGGTTTAAAGGCAGGGCTTCAGCAGGAAGAAAATTGAAATCTAGAAATGGAAAAAGAATAGAGACCAAAATTGAAACCATCAAGAATGCTCTGTTCCAAGAGAAGAAGGTCAGCTTTTCCAATACTAATTTATAAAAGCCCCATGCCACCAAGAGACAAATCCCAGATTCCAGAAAATATGAAATAAACTTTTCCATCACTTTTCTCTGTTTTCAAACCCATCAATCAACCGCTGAAGATCTTCCACTTCTTTTTCTGAAATTTTCTTTTCAGTTACCAAAAAGGAAAGAACATTTTCTACCGAATCGTCAAAGAAATTCTTGACCAAATGATTGAAACTCCTTTTTCTATAAGCTTCTTGAGTCACTACAGGATAATAATCATGGGTCTTTCCATAAGTCCTATGATCTACATAGCCTTTCTTTTCTAACATTTTTACAGATGAAGCCAAGGTCGTATAAGGTGGTTTGGGGTCAGGTAATTCTTCCAAAATTTCCCTAACAACAGCTCTTTCATTCTTCCAAAGGATCTGCATAATCTGCTCTTCGTAGGTGCTCAACTCTTCCATGAAGACTAATGTAAAAAATGAATCTCATAAAACCTACGATTATTTCGTATTAATACGATTTTATTGTATTCGGAAAATTCTAACTGATGATTTCTCTCAAAATCCCGGTACCTGAGCTGACCAATTTCCAAGAATCAAATTCAAATTCAATGATCGCCAGAGTACCAGGCGTCATATTTTGATAAGAACTGTCTGTCAGCGTCGACAAAAGCAGACTGATGATGGGGTTATGCCCAACTATCAAACATGATCCTGCTATTTCAGGAATATTTTCAATAAGCTCCATCAAAGACCCCAAATCCCCTTCATATATAGATTTTTGCAAATCATAGGCTTTAATCAGAATAAAAGAGCCTAAGATTTCTGCAGTTTCTCGTGTTCTTTGAGCGGGAGAACAGTACATAAAATCAATTTCTGGTTGGGTTGATTGAAGAGTTTTTCCAACTCTTTTCACTTTTTCAATACCAAAATCAGTCAATTGTCTTTGAAAATCAGTTCCATCAGAAAAACCTGCTTCACCATGTCTTATTAATAATAACTTCTTCATCTTGGGTACTTTAAAGGGTCTATTTCTAATTTATTCTATTTCAAAAACCATTCTATTTATGTCATCTCTTCAAGATTAAAATTTGGAGGTGAATAGTATGCCCTCTATTTTTAGCATTTCAAATCAAGTCTGCTCAGGCTTTATATCTTAGCTTATATGTCCAAAAACCTTGTAATCGTCGAATCACCTGCCAAAGCAAAAACCATTGAAGGATACTTGGGCAAGGACTTCAAAGTAGCTTCCAGCTACGGACATGTTCGAGACCTTCCTAAAGGTGATAAAGCGATCGATATAAAAAACAGATTCAAACCAACCTACGAAGTAACTCCTGATAAAAAAGAAGTAATCAAAAACTTGAAGAACTTGGCAAAAGACGCCGAGACAATCTATCTAGCAAGTGATGATGACCGCGAAGGAGAAGCCATTTCTTGGCACTTGAAAGAAGTACTCAAACTCAAAGATGACAATACACGAAGAATCGTCTTTCGTGAAATTACAAAAAATGCAATAACTAAAGCAATAGAGAATCCACGTGGAATCGATATTGATTTGGTCAATGCACAACAAGCACGTAGAATTCTTGACCGTCTGGTAGGGTTTGAACTTTCACCTATTCTTTGGAAAAAAATCAAAACCGGACTTTCAGCTGGCCGTGTTCAATCTGTAGCTGTTCGGTTGATAGTGGATAGAGAGAGAGAAATCGAAGCCCACAATGCCAAGTCTTCCTATAGAGTCACTGCTCAGTTTGAAACCGAGGGAAAATCTTTCCAAGCTGAGCTTCCTAAGAAATTCGAAACCAAAGAAGAGGCAGAAAGCTTCTTAAAGAGTTGTCTCGATGCTGATTTTTCAGTTGGAAACCTTGAGAAAAAACCAGCTAAAAAGTCTCCAGCTCCTCCTTTTACAACTTCAACACTTCAGCAGGAAGCGAGTAGAAAATTGTATTTCTCCGTAGCTCAGACCATGTCTGTGGCTCAGAAACTATACGAAGCAGGTAAGATCACTTATATGCGTACTGATAGTGTCAATCTATCTGAGGACGCGATGAAATCTGCCAAAAATGCCATTGAAGATTCTTACGGATCTTCATACCATCAATCCAGAAAATATACAACCAAATCAGAAGGTGCTCAAGAAGCTCACGAAGCCATCAGACCTACTGATTTTTCTGTGTCTCAGGTTTCTGGTGACCGCAATGAACAACGTTTGTATGAGCTGATCTGGAAAAGAGCCATTGCATCTCAGATGTCCGATGCTCAACTGGAAAAGACAACAATCACGATTGCCATTTCAAATTCAGATTTGACACTTTCTGCACATGGGGAAATCATCAAATTCGAAGGATTCCTGAAGGTTTATCTAGAAAGTACCGATGATGAGCCGGATGAGGAAGATAGCAGCAACAAATCTCTGCTTCCACCACTTCAGATTGGACAGGGATTGGACCTTCTTGAAATGAAAGGTAGAGAAAGCTTTACCCGACCTGCTCCAAGATACACGGAAGCTTCATTGGTAAAAAAATTGGAAGAATTGGGTATCGGTAGACCATCCACTTATGCTCCGACGATTTCTACCATTCAGAGAAGGGAATACGTCATCAAGGAGTCCAGAGATGGAAAGCCTCGCGAGTATCAGGAAATGAAAATCGCCAAAGGTCAGTTTAAATCAGAAACCAAAACCGAAATCACCGGTGCAGAAAAGCAGAAGCTTTTCCCTACCAATATGGCCATGGTCGTCAACGATTTCTTGGTCGAGCATTTCCCAAATGTGATTGACTTTAACTTTACCGCCAAGGTGGAAAAGGAATTTGATGATATCGCTGCAGGTGGACAAGTTTGGCAGGATATGATTGATTCATTCTATGGCAACTTCCACCACAGTGTCGAAGAAACTGAGCAGGTTTCAAGACAGGATATCAATACGAGCCGATTCTTGGGAAATCATCCTGAATCTGGAAAACCGATGACAGCTCGCTTGGGAAGATTTGGACCTTTGGTTCAGATTGGTGACAATGAGGATGAAGACAAACAATATGCTTCCCTTAAGAAAGGCCAATTCATCGAAAATATCAGCCTAGAGGATGCTTTGGAACTATTTAAGCTCCCAAGAGATGTGGGCATGTTTGAGGACAAAAAAATTGTAGCTGCTATAGGTAGATTCGGTCCTTACGTAAGGCATGATGGATCTTTTGTTTCTTTGAAAAAGGAAATGGATCCTCTGAGTATTACTGAGGAAGAAGCAATCCAATTGATCAAAGACAAGCGAGAAGCTGATGCCAAAAAGCATATCAAAAGCTTCGATGAGAATCCTGATATTCAAATCCTAAATGGACGTTGGGGGCCTTATATCAAATTTGGAAAGAATAATTTCAAAATCCCTAAAGACAAGGAAGCTGAGAAATTAACCTATGAAGAAACGATGGAAATCATAGAAAATCAGCCAGAGCCTAAAAAACGAGGAGGAAGGTTTTCCAAGAAAAAATAAATTCTAGAAAAACGGTCAGTCCAAAGCTGACCGTTTTTATTTTTCTATTTTTAGAGTTCAATGAAAAGACATTTTTCTGCCTTAATTCTTTGCTTCATCATACATCTTTCATTTGGTCAGGCTCTCCTGAAAGGTCGGGTTGAAGAGTCAGGAACTGGAAATCCGGTCCCTTATTGTTCAATCTACCTACCAAATACCACATTGGGGATTACTGCTGATGAAAAGGGTCAGTTTCAGATCGAAATCCCAAATGGAAGTTATGATGTGGCCATCCGGATGATTGGATACGAAACCCAAACCTTCCACATTCAAACAGACAATCTCCCTAAAGATGGGTATTTGATCTATCTCCAAGTAAACGAGACTGAATTAGGTGGAATTGATGTCAATGATGAAAGAGACTCGATTTGGTATAGAAACTTGAGAACTTTCAAAAACTATTTCCTTGGAACCAGCAAAAACGCAAAAAAAGCAGGAATAGGAAATGAAAAAAAGATCCTACTGGATAGTGATTCCAAACCTGGAGTCCTTTTGGCAAGTGCCAATGAACCGATTTTGATTCATAATCCCAACTTAGGATATACCTTGGATTTTGATCTGGTAAAATTTGAATATAATTCAAGAGCAGGTTCATTTTATTATTTGGGATATCCCCTATTCATCCCCAATCAAAATCTTTCCAAATCAAAAGAGAGGAGAATCGAAAAAAATCGGCTAGAAGCTTATCAGGGAAGCCTTCAACATTTTATTTCAGCGCTATACCACGGAAACACCCGAAAAGAGCGCTATGAAATCAGAAGAATTTTTCAGGTCCCCAATCCTGAAAAACCAAGAAAGGAATCCATTGAAAACGCAGAAATTCTATTTAAAGAATCTCAAGATCAAACTGTCAAAGATTCCCTTCAATTTTACTTTTTGGATAAGAAATCTCTACCCGACAGTGTTGACTATTTGGAAAGAAACCCAATCAGTTCATCCGAAATTATTTCAACAGACCCCGAAGGAAAACGAATTTTGAAAGGAGATGCAATTCTTCATGTTACCTATTTGGAGGAAAAAGAATCAGCAGAATTCTTGGGTTCCATGAATGCTTCAAATCCGGGACCTCAAGTTTCTAAACTGTACATCAGGGTTCCTCTTTTGGAACTGTTTGAAAATGGTAGTTATTCCGAACCTCTGGGGATTTTGGTAGAAGGCTATATGGGTTGGGAGAAAGTAGCCGACTTGATGCCTTTAGACTATAAGCCAAAAGACTAGAGATAGTTTGCATCATTCTTTTGCACCTTCTAATTTTAATTATGAATAAAAAACGTTTGGTAGTTCTCTCTGGAGCTGGTATTTCTGCTGAAAGTGGGATCAAAACTTTCCGGGACAGTGGTGGATTATGGGAAGGTCATCACGTGATGGAGGTTGCTTCCCCTGAAGGTTGGAGGAGAAATCAAGATTTAGTTCAGGAGTTTTACAATTTGAGGAGAAAACAAGCCAGAGAATGTATTCCTAATTTAGCCCACGAGCTTTTGGTTGAATTGGAATCAAATTTTGAGGTTTTGATCATTACCCAAAACGTGGATGATTTGCATGAAAGAGCCGGGTCGACCAAAGTTCTTCACCTCCATGGAGAACTGAATAAAGCCCAAAGTTCCTTAGACCCCAATTTGGTCTATGAATTGGATCATTGGGAAATTAAAAAAGGCGACAAATGTGAAAAAGGAAGCCAACTACGTCCAAACGTGGTGTGGTTTGGAGAACCGGTTCCAAAAATGCTGGATGCGATTAAATGGGCCGAAAAGGCGGATATATTTTTGGTAATTGGCACCTCACTACAAGTTTACCCGGCTGCGGGATTGGTAGATTATGCTCCCTCTAGCTCTCCTATTTATCTTATAGACCCAAATTCGGAATTCTCAAGACTTCCAAGCAGAATCACACATTTAAAAAGTTCCGCAACAGAAGGAATGAAAATTTTGAAAGATTTGCTGATTCCTGAAATTTAATTTCGAAGCTTGATCGAAAAGCCATAAATTGAAAGACAAATTTTTTCCTATGGCAACCAAAAGATCAATCTGGCCGACTTTAGTTTTTGAGGAATATAAGGACACCCAGTACTTATTACATCATTGGTTTCAAATGATTGGCAAAGTCCGATTAAAGAAATCTCCTTGGCAAAATCATTCTTGGCATGTCACTTTATATGTTGACTCTCAAGGCCTGACCACTGGTCCGATTCCCTATGAATCTGGCAACTTTGAAATTCGATTTGACTTTACCAGACATGAGGTAAAATTCAAAACTAGTAATGGTACTAGAGATAGATTTTCACTGGGAGGGCAAACGATTGCAAGTTTTTATGAGCAAATGAATGAAAAGCTCAAATTCTTGGGAATTCCTGTCAAAATTAGCGACACTCCCAATGAAATGATCGATTGCATTCCTTTTGCCAAAAACACAAAGAGAATTCCCTACCTACCCAATGAAGCACAAAAGCTTTGGAAAGCTCTCGTATTGATTCAGAATGCATTCACTGTATTTCGAGCCAGATTCAGGGGAAAGCATAGCCCAATACATTTCTTTTGGGGATCATTTGATTTGGCTTATTCGAGATTTTCTGGAGAAGAGGCTCCTGAGTATGAATCCAGTCAACCTAATATTTCCAAAGAGGTGATGAAGGAAGCATACTCTCATGAAGTATTTAGTATTGGCTTTTGGCCAGGAGGAGACGCATATCCTGATCCTTGCTTTTATGCATATTGCTATCCTTATCCCGAAGGGTTTCAGGAAAGTAAAATATCTCCAGAAAAAGCATCTTGGAACTCGACTCTTGGAGAGTTTATTCTTCCTTACAAAACTGTCCAAAACAGTTCAAATCCTCAGGAAACATTATTGGTATTCTTACAATCTACTTATGAAGCCGCAGCAGTTGCTGCAAACTGGGATCGAAGTAAATTAGATTGTGATTTTTCGAATTTAGAAAAGAAAAATTCCAATATTACACTATGATATCCAATGTTTTAAATAGCTTTTTCAGAGAGATTCCTTTGACTTTTACCAGAGGTAAAAGAAACCAGTTCTTTCAAGATTCAATTTTAAAAATCAACCAACTCAATCTACCACTACTAACTGAAATACAAATGGTTAAGGAATGAAAATTAAAGCAAAATTCATTCTATGGCCTTTACTCGCTTGGGGAATTATTTTTCTTGGTTCCGAATGGTGGAACAGTCATCCTAAAGTCGTAATTCCTACACCTCTATCTCCGCAATCAAAAGCTGAGCTTGTTGATTCTTTAGTGATTTCAACTTTGAATGAAAATCTTCTTTCTGGACTTTCTGTAGCCATTATTGAAGATTCCAAAATAACTTACAAGAGGTCCATTGGCTTTCATAATTTGGATCAAAAGGATAGCCTGAAACCTTCCACACTGATACCAGTGGCTTCCATTTCAAAGCTTTTCACCAGTCTCACCTTAGCTGGTCATCTGGATTCTTTGGGTATAACCGTAACAGATCCCATTTCGATTCTTAATATCCCTGAAATCCCAGCTGATTCAGAGCTTGGAAAATTAAGTTTTGAACAATTGCTAAGACATCAATCTGGAATCCATGATCAAAGTCTTTTTCAAAGAATCACAAGCAGAAAAGCTTCATTCTCTATCGAAGAATTCGGCCAAGAGTTAATCTCAAACTCGGAAAACTTGGAATCAGATAAGAGTTATCAATATTCTGATAGCAATTTTGATTTCATAGGATATTTATTGGAGAAATCATCTGGAAAGGTTTTTCAAGAATTAGTTCAAACCAGCATGTTAAATCATCTAGGAATGGTTGATTCTAAATTTAATACTGAATCAATCGTTGATTATGGATATAGAAAAACCAGAATCTGGAAGAGGATTAAGCCTTCACCTATTCAATTTCCTTTAGTCCCCTCTCCTTCTTCCGGACTGGAAACGACCTTGGATGACCTGAGCAAAGGCTTGATCCAGTTAACCCGAGGAGACCTGGGATTAATGGAAAAAGAACTAAAATGGCTTCAAACCTCCTCCGATCTACCTCCGGCAGGATTTCAGGCTATCACTTTGGATGGTCATAAAATGATCGGGCATTTTGGGGCCCAATCAGGATTTAGTTCGCTGATCGTATTTGATCCTATTCAAAAAACAGGAATCCTCATCTTATCAAATACCCGAGAGATTAATGATTTTCGAATCAATTTGGCAAGCCAGATTTATACTCTACTCCTAAAAAGCCCATGAAACTCTCCTTCCCTCACCCCTTAATCATCCTTCTTATTTTTGTAATCCTATCTGGAATATCTACTTACCTGATACCTGCAGGAGAATTTGAAAGAAGAATTGATGAAGCTACGGGCCGAGAGGTAGTAATTGGAGGCACCTATCAGGAAGTTGAAAGTCAACCAATTTCTTTGGGACAATTGGCTTTGGCAATTCCTGAGGGTCTGATTTTCGGAGCAGATCTGGTAGTCTTGATCATTATAATTGGTGGAGCTTTTTATGTAGTGGAGAAAACAGGCGCACTCCAGGTTGGAATTGAGGCTTTGATCTATCGATTTAGAGGTAATTCAATCTTCCTATTGGTCTGTTTATCTATCGCTTTTTCAATTGCCGGAGGTACGATTGGAATGCAGGAGGAAATTATAGCCATGGCCCCTATCCTCGTCATGCTGGCCAACAAATTGAATTATGACAAAATATCAATCATAGGATTATCCCTTGGCTCTGCATTGCTTGGTGCCGGTTTATCTCCCATCAATCCATTTAATGGACTATTGGCCCAGAATATTGCTGAGCTCAATGTCCAAGAAGGAATTGTCTTCAGGTTGATGGTGTTTGTGATAGGAATTGGGTTGTGGACATTTTTGATGATCAGAAAAGGAAAATCAAAAGAAGAACAAACAGAACCACTGGAGTTCATGTCTGTAAAAATCACCTGGAACAATGCTTTAATTTTAATCCTTGCAACTGGGGGCGTTGTCGTATCAGGCTGGGGAATCACCCAAAAAGACTGGGGATTTAATGAAATGTCCGCCCTATTTTTTGCTATAGGAATCGTCTGTGGTCTATTAGGGAAAATGGGACTAAACGGTACAGCAAGAGCCTACACAGCAGGTTTTAGCGAAATGATCTTTGCGGGAGTCATTGTGGGGTTGGCTCGAAGCGTTTATATCGTATTGGAAAAAGGAATGGTAATAGACACCATGATTCAAGGTCTTTTTAGTCCTTTGGAATCCTTGCCAGATACCATGGCTTTGTCCGGATTGTACCTCACACAATTGTTGATCCACATTCCTGTCCCAAGCACCTCTGGGCATGCTGTTTTGACCATCCCGCTGGCCACACCTTTGATGGATTTATTAGGGATTTCACGTCAGTTGGCTGTTTTCACTTATCAATACCCAGCAAGTATGATGGATATGCTCACTCCAACCAACGGCGGGATGATGGCTGTCATCGCTGCAGCGGGAATCAACTATAAAGACTGGATAAAATATATCCTAAAGTCTTGGATCCTCTTGTCCATTTTGTGTTTGATATCTGTTTTTATCGCCTTAATTTGGTTTGGTTAAACCTAAAAAAGCCTGTTTATGCACATCAATGATCACAATCCTTTACCAATTTATCACCCAGTCTCTGATCGATATGATCAGATGAACTATAGAAGGACTGGTAAAAGCGGTTTGTTATTACCTGAAATCAGCCTGGGGCTATGGCACAACTTCGGTCATAATGCTGATTTTACTTTGGGTAGAAAAATTCTGAGGAGAGCCTTTGATTTAGGCATTTCCCATTTTGACCTTGCCAATAACTACGGACCTCCCTATGGTTCAGCTGAGGAAAATTTTGGAAGAATCTTCAAAAAAGACTTCCTTCCTTTTCGCGATGAATTGATTATCTCATCCAAAGCCGGTTGGGATATGTGGCCAGGACCTTATGGAAATATGGGTTCAAGAAAATATCTGATCGCAAGCTGTGATCAAAGTCTGAAAAGAATGGGATTGGACTACGTAGATATCTTTTATCACCATAGACCTGACCCCGAAACGCCACTGGAAGAGACAATGGGAGCGTTGGATCAGTTAGTAAGGCAAGGGAAAGCCCTTTACGTAGGGATTTCTCAATACAGCGCCGAAGATACCGCAAGAGCCTATGATATTCTAAAGCAGATGGGAACACCACTTTTGATCCATCAGCCCCGCTATAGCATGATCGACAGATGGGTAGAAGGTGGACTTTTGAATGTTTTGGGAGAAAAAGGCATCGGAAGCATCGCATTTTCACCTTTGGAGCAAGGAATGTTGACTGACAAATATCTAAAAGGAATCCCAGAAGATTCAAGAGCTGCCAAGGACGGTAGATACCTCAAGCCAGAACAAATCGGAGGTGAAAAGCTTGAGATGATCCGCCAGCTAAATGATATTGCCAAAACCAGAAATCAAACGCTGGCGCAAATGGCAATTGCCTGGCTTTTGAAAGATCCTAGAATCACTTCTGTCCTGGTGGGTGTTTCCAAGCCCGAGCAATTGAATGATAATGTGAGTGCTATCAAAAACACTCAGTTCTCTGATTCGGAAGTAGAAAAAATAAAAGAAATCCTAGGAGCTTAATATGAGCCAACCTACCTCAAGAAGTGCCCTGATTTTGATCGTAATTGCTCAATTTTTGGGCACTTCTCTTTGGTTTGCAGGTAATGCGGTTATTCCAGAAATAAGCAAGATTTTAGGAGAACCAGAATTAACAGCTTCCATTACCACAGCTGTACAGTTTGGGTTTATCTCAGGAACGCTGGTTTTTGCTATTCTATCTATACCAGATAGGTTTCCACCCAATAAGGTCTTTTTCTGCAGTTCTTTATTAGCAGCTTTTTTCAATCTGGGGATCACCCTTCTTCCCCTTCATTTATCTAGTCTATTAATCGGCCGCTTTTTGGTAGGCTTTTTCCTTGCAGGAATTTATCCAGTCGGAATGAAGATCGCTGCTGATTATTTCCAAAAAGGACTTGGATCAGCCCTAGGTTTTTTAGTTGGAGCATTGGTTTTAGGAACGGCATTTCCTCATTTGATTCGAGCCTTGGATTTGCAATTTTCCTGGAAATTCATTTTCTGGACTACATCTGCACTTGCTTGCTTGGGAGGAATTTTAATAAGTTGGAAAGTTCCTGACGGTCCATTTCGCAAGGCAAGTCCTAAATTTGACTGGGGAGTCATACCGAGAATATCCAAACTACCAGCCCTGAAAGGAGCTGCCTCAGGCTATTTTGGGCACATGTGGGAACTTTATACCTTTTGGGCGTTTGTTCCTGCTCTCGTAGCTTATTTTAGTTCACAGCCTACCCAAACAGCTTTCAACGCATATCTTTCATTTGCAATCATCGGAGTAGGTGCAATTTCCTGTGGAATTGGAGGATTGATCTCTGTTAAAAAAGGATCCAAAACAGTTGCTCTATTCTCGTTAGTAGGATCTGGAATTTGTTGTCTCTTTCTTTGGATACTACCTAATTCACCGGATTTTCTCTGGATTGGCTTTCTCCTGATTTGGGGAATGTTGGTAACGGCAGACTCTCCGCAATTTTCAACATTGGTGGCTCAAGCAACTCCCTCTGAATACAAAGGAACAGCACTTACTTTAGTCAATTGCTTTGGTTTTTCCCTAACTATCCTATCGATTCAGTTTGCTCAATTTTTACAAAAATGGTTGGAAGTTACCCAAGTATTGAGTCTTTTATTCCTGGGACCTGCTGTAGGTCTATTGCTTTTCAAAATCTTTAAAAATAAAAAGGAGGCTCTGTCTCCAAGCCTCCCTGCGTCTTAACAAACCGGACCTCTGTTATCGAACGACGTTTTCTAGTGTTGCTAAATAAACCCACTTTTGGTCTCGTGAGTTCAAGCCTTCATTGACAGCATCTCTTTCTTCTGCTGTTTGATCCAAATCTTCATAAGCCTGACCATTGAAAAACTGCATGTAGTCTTTATACATATTCATCGTCAAGTGAGTGGATTGGGCTTGTGAACCTAGCGGAAGCGCCGTTCTCAAGAAACTCCAATGTCCCATCAGACCTTTTTCAATTCGCTCTTGATGAATTGGCTTAAAAACTTCCATTTCCGCCTGTTCGTAATCGTCAAACAAGCCTTCATTGGCTTTCATTAAATCAAAAGAGGCCAATACACCAGGTTTCATTTGAAAGCTATCATCTGTGTGGGCAACTTCTTTCATATAAAGCCTCATAGGCATATCTCTCATAGCGAGAGATTCTTGGAAGAGTTTGACCACTTGGGCATCGTTCAAATGAGGATAAGCAATTTTGGTATACTCCATCATCTTTTCCTCATCCAGACCGTTCATCATATTCACAGGATCGTCATAATAGGTGATCATAATGTATTGGAAGTCGCTGTGATCAGCACCTGATTGCAGCGCCCAAAAATCCCAACCATCGATCTTTCCGTCATTCAAAGCCTGACGATATACCTTTTCCATCAAATCCTTAAATTCGATATAGTCAAAGATTTGGTCATTTTCCACTTTGACAAATTCGAATACCATATACTGAGTTTGCTGGGCTCTGAGGGTTGAGAACCATAGCAACCCACCAATCAATAAAAAAACAATTTTTTTCATATTACAGGGGGTTTAGGGTTAATTGTGCTTTTGTATAATTTAAAAATATATTTTGTTTGAAAGCAAATTTTTAAAATGAAATTTTATTTATTGGATTTTTTCAGGATAAAACTTATTTTTAATAAAGTAAGTCCGAAAATGTAATTTTTACAAAGCAGGTCGAGAAATCTTGGAATATTACTAATAAAACGAACATAAGATGACAGGAATTACAAGAAGATCATGGCTAAAAAAAGTGGGGATAAGCACCGGTCTTTCCTTAGCTGGAACTGGTTTTTTAAGTGATTTGAGTGCTGAAGAAATCAAAAAGTTTAATCCTAGACCTTTTGAGGGGCCGGTAAGACTCGGTTCGAATGAGAACCCGTATGGCCCTTCTCAAAAAGTTAGACAGGCTATGCAAACCCATTTTGACTTGGGTTGTAGGTATCCATACGCTTACAACGGAGACCTGACAAAGATGATTGCTGAAAAAGAAGGTGTTCCCGAAGACCACATTGTATTGGTCGCTGGATCTACTGAAGGATTGAAAGTCACAGGAATCACCTTTGGTGAAGGAGGAGAAATCATTAGCTGTGCTCCTACTTTCTTGACTATGATGGATTATGCAGCACTTTGGGGCACGGATATCAATTGGGTTCCATTGACCAAAGACTTAGACTTTGATTTGGATGAAATAGAAAAGCGAGTCACCTATGAGACCAGATTGGTTTTCCTTTGTAATCCAAATAACCCTACTGGAAAGCTTCTTCCTGCAGATAGAGTAAGAGATTTCTGCGAAACAGTCAGCAAGAAAGCAATTGTGTTTAGTGACGAGGCCTATTATGATTTTATCACCGAGCCTAACTATCCCTCCATGGTTGAATTAGTCAAAGAGGGAAAAGATGTGATTGTGTCCAGAACATTCTCCAAGGTATATGGCTTAGCGGGAATAAGATTGGGTTATATGATTGCAAGACCTGCTTTGGCTGAGAAACTACGAGACAGAGTAGTTGCCAGTACCAATATCATGGCGATTGAAGCCGGAAAAGCCGCACTTCAGGATCAAGAGTTTTATGACTTTGCAATCCAAAAAACTAATGAAGCAAAAGCTGATATAATAGCGACATTGAAGGATTTGAAACTTCCATATGCCACTTCCCATGCCAATTTCATATTCTTCCATTCCGGAAGAGATATCGTTGAATTAAACAAAACCTTTAGAGACAAAGGGATCATCATTGGAAGACCTTTTCCACCCTTGAATGATTGGTGTAGAATTTCGACTGGAACTACAGAAGAAATTGCGTTATTTAATCAAACATTACGAGAAGTCTATAGCTGATGCTAGAATCAACAATAACCCTACAAAATCATCAAATCCTGCTTAGACCTATTTTTAAGCAGGATTTTCCTTTTATGCTAACCTTGACGCAGGAGAAGGAAATGTGGAATTACTTTACCTCAGATTTGAGCATTCCTGAGGAATTGGAAAAATGGGCTCAACCAGCATTTGATGGGGATAGAGTCCAGTTTACGGTTATTGATAAAGAAACACAGGAAATATTAGGTTCCTCTGCTTTTGGAAACTATTCCAAAAAGGATGAAAGAATCGAAATCGGCTGGACCTGGCTAGGAAAGCCATCTCAGGGAAAAGGAGTTAATTCCCAAATGAAATTCTTAATGATGGAATATGCATTTGAAATCCTGAAAGTAAAGCGGGTAGAAATCAAAACTGATGTCTTAAATCTGCCAGCACGAAAAGCCCTGTTGAAAATGGGAATAATCGAGGAAGGTGTCCTAAGGAGTCATACCCTTCTTTGTACAGGGAGGAGAAGAGACACGATATATTACAGTGTATTGGAACAAGAGTGGCCTACTTTGAAGGAAAATTGG
>NZ_JAPPSQ010000020.1 GCF_026652115.1 Algoriphagus sp. PAP.12
ATTTTCCACTTGGAGGGGTTTCTTTTATTCTTCAACTGAGAACTTATACTCAATCGTATGTTCATATTTTTCGCCTGGATTGAGAATGGGACTAGGGAAATTCTCATGATTGATTGCATCTGGCCAATTCTGAGATTCTAAGCAAAAGCCCCATTGTCTATCATAGATTTTTCCATCTGCTCCTTCAAAATTGGAAACAAAATTGGCAGTATAGAATTGAACTCCCACATTGTCAGAATACATATCCATTACCCTTCCGCTTTCAGGGTCTTTCACATGGACAAAGTGCTTCATCTCTGAATCTTTCTCCATTTTCATCACCATATTATGATCAAATCCACCACCATTTGCTTCCACTTGGTCTCCTAGAATCTTTGGATCCCGGAAATCAAATGGAGTTCCTGTCACATCTCTCACCTCGCCAGTAGGAATCAAACCTTCGTCGACTGGAGTATAGGCATCAGCCCAAAATTGGAACTCATGTCCCAAAACATTTCTCTTTACACCCGTCAAGTTGAAATATGTGTGATTGGTCAAGTTCACGATGGTCTTCTGATCTGTCTCAGCCTCAAATCGAATCCGAAGAGTATTGGATAAGGTCAACTCCATCCATAAAGTAGTTTCCAAATTTCCAGGATACCCTTCCTCTCCATCCACACTCAAATAAGTCATCTTTACCCCTATCGTGCTATCATTGGAATAGGGTTCTCCTGTCCAGACTTTTTTGTTGAAACCAACATTGCCTCCGTGGAGATGATTCGGCCCATTGTTTTTGGCCAATTCATATGTTTCTCCATCCAAGGTAAATTCGCCTTTCGCGATTCGATTGGCAATTCGGCCAGCTGTAGCTCCAAAGAAAGGATTGCTTTTGGATAAAAATTCCTCAACAGTATCAAAAGTCAAAATCACATTTTCCATCTTCCCGCTTTTATCCGGAGTAATAATTTTGGTGATGGTTCCACCATAGTTTGTCATTTCTACCTGCATATTTCCATTATCCAACACATAATGGAAAATAGCTTGACCTTCCTGTTCGGCCACTTTTTCAGCTTTGATCATCAGTTCAATATCTTCAATAATAAATTCTTGGGTCTTTTCTTGTTTGCAAGCCAAAGCGAAAACCAAAAGGCTTAGGAAGGCAAATTTTGAAATGTATTTCATAAGGTGTTATCTAAGAAGCTTTTGGGAATTGATTTAGCTAAACTCTTTACCTATAGACGCCTCATCAGTCATCTGAATTTTTAAGAGTTTTAAGAATTCAGACTTTAGAATTCATAATTCTATTTTCTAATGTGATTGTTTTCGATTCGATCCAGTTCAGCTTGTAATTTTTCTTGGGAAAGCCATTCTCCAGCCATCATCACTCCTTTTGGATTTTGAAGAGTTTTCAGATCTTCCAATGGGTTTTTATCCACCATCACAAAATCAGCCGCCATGCCTTTCTTGATCATTCCCCACTCATTTTCCCTCCCCATGTACTGCGCAGGAACAACCGAACCAGTTTTTAGGATCTCATAATTGGACATGCCGGCCTCAGACATCAAAGCCATTTCATGCTGAATAGAAAAACCGGGAACATTGAATACCTGAGGGGAATCAGATGCCAAAATCATTGGGACACCAGCCTCATGAAGCTCCATAAATAACTTTCTACGAAAAGCCAGATAAGGTGCCACATTTGCCTCATCCAACATCCCAGCTCTTTCTAATTGCTTTTTTGTATTCACCCACTGCTGGATCAATGGTCCAGGCAAATATTTCATCTCCGGAGCTTTTCTAAATTCATCTGCTGGGATATAGCCAAAGTATCGATCAAAAAGTGTCAAGGTCGGTGCGATATAAGTTCCCTGATCCAACGTCTCCTGAATCAAAGCAGGCAACTTTTCCATCTGCACCTCTCCTACCAATTTTAGATTGAAAGGCCCTGATGTAGTAATATCTATTTCGAGATCGTCAGGCAACAAACCTTCCATGTAACCATCCATATGCTCCACGGATTTAAATCCACTTGCCAAAGCATTGTCAATCCCTACAGCCAATGGAACATGCCCCCCGAAAGGAATCCCTAGCTCTTTGGCAGTTTTGGAAATCTCCCACATCTCATCCAGCTCAACACCTGGATGGATTTTCAAATGATCATAACCTGCCGCTTTTTGTTCCCTGACCATTTGAGCAGCTTGCTCAGGACTAGTCACGGAATTAGCATTAAATGAAGGTCCTGAAATAAATACGCGTGGCCCCATCAACTCTCCTGAATTTACCTTGCTTCGCAAAGCAACATGTGTGGGATGTCCGAGCATACTCCGGATCCTCAACACGCCATTGGCAAGGTATAGCCAGAGAGACTCTTCTTGTAACTGGGTACTCCCATCATTCGAAACTGGTAAATGAGCATGAAACTCCGCTAAACCTGGGTAGACATAAGCTCCTCGTCCATCAACTACCAAATCTGCAGTCATTCTTGGAGTCTGAGGAGATTGAGGAATAATGTCCTTGATATATCCATCAGAAACATAAATCGCCTGATTTTCCAGAACTTCTTCCCCATCCATTGTCACAATATTGACATTCAGAACCAAGATATCTTGGGCAAAAACAGCTCCGGCAAAAAGCCAAGCAACCAAGGAAAAGAAGAGTTTTTGAAGTTTCATGTTGATTATTCTAGGTGTGGCAATGAATTTCGGTCATTGAAACCTAGAAAACAATCCAATCCTGTAAAATCCTAAGGCTCTAGATGATCCAATATTTCTGCAACCATGTCTTCAGGACTTTGGTCAATGGAAATTTTGACTCCGTAATCCGGTTCTTCCCAAGTTTCAAATTGAGAATCCAGCATACCGGCTTTCATAAAATGATTTTGACGGGCAGTCATCCTTTCCCAGATCAAATCTCGATCTCCGATCAAATGGACCCAATGGATCTCAGGGTCCACCGAAAGTATCTGTCTGTATTTTTCTTTTAAGGCCGAGCAACCCAATATACATCCTCCGCTTGCTTTCGAATCGAGCATTTTTTGAGCTAATAGCTCTAACCAAGGTTTTCTATCATCATCATCCAAAGGATGTCCGGCACTCATTTTCGCAATGTTTTCGGCAGGGTGAAAAAGATCCCCGTCGTAAAATGGAATCTTAAAATGCTCCGAAAGTGCATTTCCAATTGTAGTTTTTCCTGTACCGGAAACACCTGTGACGATTATTAACATATAGGCTCCGAAAGATGGTCAATCAATCTTAAAGATTGGCTATTTTGTGAAAGATGAAAAACAACTCCTCTTTTATTTCCGATCAATTTTATTCCAAATATGTTCGGGATCTTCATTTCCGTCACTTGAGAATGGCTATGCCGAGCTCTTCTATTCAAGAATGCGCTACCCAAATGGCAAATGAGCAGGTAAGTTGTCTATTTATAGGTTCCGCTCCCCAGGAAATCCAAGGCTACATCACCGATATTACACTTAGAGATAAAGCTCTTGCTTTAGGGATTGCCTTAGAAACACCTGTTTCACACATCATGGAGAAATCCATGATCTCAATCCATCCAGATGCAAGTTTGGTTGAGGCATTATTATTAATGTTTCGAACCAAATCCCGATACCTTTTAGTCCAAGAAAACGAACAATACATCGGTTGGATTTCGAGAACCAAAGTCCTGACAGAGCAAAGTCAGGGGCCTTTCATGTTTATCCAATCCGTAAAAGAGGCAAGGCAAATTGAGGAACTGAAAGAAAAATGGCATCACATGCCAGAGATCATCCATCTGCTACTTTCCAGAGGGATGAAAGCCGGCTATGTCAACCAAATCATCACGACTGTGGCGGATACGATTACTCAGCGAGTCATAGAACGGGTCATCAAAGAAATCGGATCTGCCCCTGCCAAATTTGTCTTTTTCGTACTGGGAAGTGAAGGCCGCGGCGAGTTGACTTTGAAAACTGATCAGGACAACGCCATCATTTATGAGGACAAGGCCAATGAACACCGTGAAGCCGTGCGGGAGTACTTTTTGGATTTCGCTACTCGAGTTTCCTCCGCCCTCAATCAAATTGGAATTGATTTTTGTTCGGGTGAATTAATGGCTATGAATCCCAAATGGACTCATTCTCTTTCTCATTGGAAAAGAAATTACGAAACATGGATTTCGGATGCTTCAGAGGAAAACACGATGAACTACTCAACATTCTTTGATTGCAGAGCCATTTATGGAAAAGAAAGTCTGCTGGAGGAACTGAAAGTGCACATGGGCAACCTTTTGGAAAAAGCCTCAGAGAGATTTTTCATCAATTTGGGTCATAATGCTCTTCAATACGAGCCACCTTTGACATTTTTTAGAACCATCAGAACTGAAAAGATTGATGGCGAAAAGCAACTGAACTTGAAGCAAACCATGAGACCAATTGTAGATTTGGCCCGAGTATTTGCCTTGAAGCATCAAATTCACGAAACCAATACTGTCCGGAGGATAGAGTTACTGAGGCAAAAAGGGGTTTTCACCATGCCTGAAACTCAGGAATTGATCCATGCTTTCAATTACCTAATGTCTCTCAGATTGGAGAATCAAGCCCAACTGATTTTGGATAAAAAAGAAAAACCAAAAAACTTTTTGAAACTGGATTCATTGACAAAAGTCCAATCCGTAACCTTGATTGAAATATTTAAAGTTATCAAGGATTTCCAAGCGAGAATTCGGATTTCCTTTACAAAGACCCTATAAATTTTATCTCAAGATGATACTTTTATAAATTTTTTATAAAAGTTGTTTTTTATTACTGAAAGTTTTTTAAATTTGTTATATAGAATAACTTTCAAACAAGAGTGAGTTTTTCAGAATATAATTTCAAATATCAGAGATTTACAGATGATATTTTGGAGTTTAAAGTTCTAGCTATTTCAATTTATTTGGAATCGAACGGATTCTAAATGAAAAATTCATAAAAACCCTAAACTGTCGAAACAGTATGCTAAGTAAGTATCCACTCTCAGACGTTGAGAAAAGCTTCTTCAAGGAGTCAGGTGTTGAAAAAATCAGCACACAGATTCCTTACCTTATGGTTGACAATTTCCCGAAATTAGGATTGCTTACCGCTTGCCGATTCTTAGAATGGGCAGCAGCCAACCCAGAAGGCGTTATTTCCTTACCAACTGGTAAAACTCCAGAATTCTTTATCAAGTGGACCCAATATCTACTGGATAACTGGGACAGTAAAAAAGGGAAGGAAATCAGAGATCAATACGGACTTGGCTCTGTCAAGAAGCCGGTATTGAAAGATTTGACTTTCGTGCAGATTGACGAATTTTACCCGATTTCTTCTTCTCAGCACAACTCATTCTACGACTACGTAAACAAATTTTATATCCAAGGTTTCGGGCTTTCTAAAGAGAAAGCGATCCTCATCAACTCTGATGAGATTCCTTTGGCTCAAGGCAAATCTTACCAGGAAATCTTCCCTGATTTGAAAGTGGATCTATCCTTGAGATACAGAGAGCCTGAAAACGAATTGGAGAAACTTCAGCAGGAATCTATCTACTTGATCGACCAGTGGTGCGGTGACTACGAGCAAAGAATCCGTGATTTAGGTGGTATTGGCTTCTTTTTGGGTGGTATCGGACCTGATGGACACATCGCCTTCAACACTAGAGGATCTCATATCTTCTCTGTGACCAGGTTGACTGAAACCAACTTTGAAACTCAGGCTGTAGCAGCCGGTGACTTGGGCGGTATCGAAGTATCTGCAAATAGATTGGTAATCACTATCGGTTTGGACACAATCGTTTACAACCCTGAGGCAGTGGCGATCATTATTGCTGCTGGTGAAGCGAAAGCAGGTATTGTGAAGGACTCTTTGGAAACCAAATTGAGCAACGTATTCCCTGCTACTGTTCTTCAAAAATTGAAAAATGGTCGTTTCTATTTAACCAGAGGTGCTGGTGTAAAATTGACTGATTCCATGGATGCCTACTACGAAAAAGGCGAATGGACTTTTGAAAAGACTGAAAGAGCTGTGATCGAGCTTTGCAAAAAGCTAAACAAATATGGTCACAGATTGAAATTGAGTGACTTGAAAGCTGACAAATACTGTAAGTTGATCCCAGATCTTTCTGAGGAAACAGTAGGTCAGGTAATGAAAAGTATCGAAACTAAGTTGGCTAAAGGTCTGGAAAAAGAAACCGAGCAAACATTGCTTCACACAGGTCCTCACCACGATGATATTTCTTTAGGCATCTTGCCTCATATCACTAATCAGTTGTATGAGCCAACAAACGAAGCCCACTTCTCTGTATTGACTTCCGGTTTCACAGCAGTGACCAACAGCTTTGTGATTGACACATTGCAGCATACCAAAAAGCTATTGGATGAGGATAAAATCCAAATGGTGAATTTCGAAGATTTCTTCGAGGTAGGTTATAGCCTGAAGACTGACAAGGATGTCTATCACTACTTGACAAATGTCGCTTCCGAAAATGCTGACGCAAGAAAAAGAGGTCTTTGCCACCGTGTAGTAAGAGCTTTGGTGATCGTTTATGACGTGAAAAACAAAACTCAACTGCGAGAAACAATCAATGATGTCATCAGCATCTTGAGAAAGAGCTACGACGGAGAGAAAAACCCTGCTAAAATCCAAAAACTAAAAGGTATGATCCGTGAGTTTGAGGAAGAGTTAGTTTGGGCTCACTTCGGAGTGCAGGTGAAAAACGTTCACCACTTGAGACTAGGTTTCTACACTGGCGACATCTTCACCGAGCAGCCAGACAAGACTCGTGACGTAGAGCCTATCGTGGATCTTTTCAGAAAAGTAAATCCTACGAAAATCAGCTTGACTTTGGATCCAGAAGGATCTGGGCCTGATACTCACTATAAAGTGTTGCAGGCAACTGCTGCGGCAGTGAAAAAGTGGAGCGAAGAGAAAGACTTGAGCGACCTTCGTATCATCGGATATAGAAACGTTTGGTTCAAATTTGAGCCACATGAAGCAAATGTGATTGTTCCAGTTTCTTTGGGTGATATGTCTGTAATGGAAGATTCATTTGCCAACTGCTACTTGAGCCAGGTAAATGCATCTTTCCCTAGCTACTCTCACAATGGTAAATTCAGTACCGTAGCAAAGAGAACTTGGGTTGGTCAACTGAATGACATCCAATTGCTGCTTGGTAAAAACTACTTCTACCTACACGACCGTGCGAAAGTAAGAGCGAGTCATGGCTTGATTTTCTTCAGAGACATGAACGTAGAAGAGTTCTTAGCTACTGCTAGAGAGCTAGAAAAGTCAATTGAAGGAATGTTGTAAAAAATTAATAGATTGAAAATTGGATCAGAAAGTCATTTCGCATGACTTTCTGATTTTAGTTAGTCAAACCTATCATAACCATCTTAACAATAGCGAATGGAAAAGGCCATTTTGGGATTAGATATCGGAGGCACCAGCATCAAAGGTGGTGTTCTGATCAACGGACATCTAGAGGATATCCGGACCATCCCTACACCGGCCAAAGAGACTCAGGAGTTTATCCTGGAGACCATCGCCATTTTTATAGAATCCTATTTACACCATGATATTTCTGGGATCGGAATTGGTATCCCGGGATTGGTAGACGTCGAAAACGGAATCGTTTTGGGCTTAGCAAATATCCCCGCATTTCAACATGTGGAATTAGCTAAATTCTTGAAAGTAAGAATTGGTAAACCAGTTTTCATTAATAATGACGCAAACTGCTTTGCTTTGGGAGTACATAAATTTGGTGTTGGGAAAAGCTACAAAAACTTAGTAGGCATCACTTTGGGAACGGGCGTAGGAGGAGGAATTGTAATTAACGGACATCTGTATTCAGGCGTCAACTCTGCAGCAGGAGAATGGTGCAGTGCTCCATATCTGGAGAGTAATTTTGAAAACTATTGTAGTGGGAAGTTTTTCCACTATCAATATGACACCAAGCCAAAAACTTTGGCCAAAAAGGCATTAGCAGGAGATCCAGAAGCCCTAAAGGCTTTTGATGAGTTTGGTCACCATTTAGGTGAATTGATGAAGCACATTCTCTATGCGCTGGCCCCAGAAGCAATTGTCTTAGGCGGTTCTATTAGAAAAACCTACCCTCTATTTAAAGAGGCTATGCATAAATCTCTTTCCACGTTTGGATATCCAACCGTATTAGAGAATTTGAAGATTTTACTTTCCGAATTGGACGAAACAGCCATCCACGGAGCAGTAGCTTTGGTTGATTTCGAACAGGAAACAGTCAACAGTTAAAAGATTAAAGTTGGTTTAGTAAATGAAAAAGAGCGATCCCCCTGAAGAGATCGCTTTTTTTATGAAGTATTTTTTTGATCAGATACCCAAAACAAATTCCAAATCCAACTTATCCTCCACTTTTACCAATCCACCAAACTTCTTTGGAGGATCAAGGTCCAGCATATCAAAGTTTAAAACCAATTTCCCTGCTATCTCCTCCTCCTTCCTTTCTAACTCCATTTCTGGAAATTCTAAAGTTTTACCTACCAAATTCACGGTTAGGTGACAAAATAGCCCCCCTTTCATTTCATAAAGGTTTTTAACTTCTACTTGGGCGCAAGGATATTCACTTGATTTCAAAGTGGAACGAAAATCCTTATTCAAAAGAAAATTGCCACAGGAAAAGCTGGAGATTGGAATCTCAAATTCAAGAGAAGGGTGATTTCCTGGCACATTTAAGTTCAAGGTATCCTTTTCCCCTACTCTTGTAAAATCACAGTTAAACCTACCCAGAGAAGTATATCCAGAAACTTTTACCACATGGTGCGTAATGACCATGACCTTTTTTTCCTGTCTCTGAGGAGCAAACAATAATTCAAGTATGAGAAAAAGGACAAGCATAATTCAAGTAGATTAGAAACCAATCACTCCTTCAATCATCAATCCATTGAATTTACCACCGTTTTTGATATCTGTAGCAGCAAAATCTTTATAATTCTGAGATACATATTCTAGCTTGGCTAGGATGTTTTTAGAGATAAACCATCCTCCACCTACTTGAACTCGATCGATCGATACATCCAATCCACTTCCAGCTAATTCACCATTCACTTGATTATATCTTCCCGCGACATAGAATTTTTCAGCGGCCCCAAATCTATAGACTAAATCAGCACCCACTTGATTCCATTTTCTATCCTCTGTTTCGCTAGAAGCTTTTCCTTTGGCTTGCTCGATATTGGCAAAGAATTCTAAGCCTTTGTATTTCACAAATGGATTGAAAACCATTGCTGTGATATTATCTGTCAATCCAGGATTGAATCTACCTGAGGTGAAATTGGAAGAAGTAGAAGCCAGTGTATTTTCCATAACCAAATAATATCTAGAACCTCCTCTATCACCACCATACAAGGTATTTCTAGAAGATCCAGAGGTAGTATACATGGATCCTGTTAATCTCAATCTGAAGTCTGAGCTCAGCTGTTTATCATAACCAACTTTTCCTATCAAACTCAATTTTCTCTTGTCAGGATTGGTTACACCACCTTGGATTTCTCCACCAGTAATACCGCCCACTACCAAGAAGCCATTGCTTTGGAAAGTCAAATCACCACCAACTTCTGTGGTAAAGGCATCCATGATATAGTTTCCTACGAATGGATTAAAAAGAGCATTACCATTATCAGTTCTACGGAAATGCGCATCACCATAATTGATCTCCATATGACCCACTCTCAGGGTAAAATACTGCTCAAACCACTCCGGATTACCCAAAAATGAAAGTTTGTCAATTTGCAAATAACCACCTTTCACCCAAGATTCTGGATGGTGTCTAGAGGATAAATAAGTGATCAGGTTTAACCGAACCCCATCCAACAATTCCACATCAATATTCAAGTTTGCGGTTGCTAGGTTAGATCCAAATCCGATATCAACTAATTCATTGACATTCACACCATCAGCATTCAAAACTGCCTCAGCAGTATTCTCATGGCTGATACTTTGGAATTGCTGAGCAAAATTACCTCCAATTCTCACCTTTACTCCTTCAAAAGGTACGGTATCCAGCTTACCTGTTTCGAAAATATTGATCCCTCTTTGATCATAAGGTCTCCAATATTGAACATCTCTTTCGAGTCCTTGAGCAAATACCGCAGTGAAGCTTCCCGCAGCGAATGCAGCAGCGATTAAATACTTTTTCATGATTTCTAGTTAAAGGGTTGGTATAAAAGTCGTCGAGAACGACAGAGTTATCTCGTCATCAGTTTTCACTGTTCCTAGAAGGGCAGTTGGAGGGGCTATTGAAAACGTTGTCAACTTGGTGTCAAAATCACCTTTGAAAGTGAAACTTTGACCACTTGTTGTGACTTGAACCGGAAAAGAAACTGTTTTAGTAACTCCCGCAATTGTCAGGTCACCGGAGGCAGTAAAATTGGCTCCGCTATTAGAGATACTTTTCAAGGAAAATTTTATTTCCTTATTGTTTTTTGTATCCAGCGCCTTGTATGCATTTTTGTCCAAGCCACTGGTTCCACTTTTTAGACTTTCCGCCAAAAATGAAATTTGAAGTTTCTTTGCAGAAACAAATTTCCCATTCTCAACTGTAAAGACTCCTTGGCCAGAAACTGTATTAGTTTCCATATGCCAATCATGCAAGGTTGACCCACCTTCTATCTTTAAGATTGGGGAAGGTCCCATTTTGAAATTGGTTTGAGCTAGTCCGACATTCGCGATTATTCCAAAAGCTCCCACTAGCAACCAGCGATAAAAGTTCATTGTGATTTTCATTGGCTTACCGATTAATTGTAACAAATGTCACAGATAGAGTCTGCGTAATCCCTGACGAAAGTCAGCTTTTCAAATGATTGTATTCAGTAATCAAAAGGAAAAAATCAGAATATTATTCTAAACTTAAAGTATTAAATATTAAAAATTAGAATTTTATTCCATCCATTTAATATTTTAAAAAATTTTACACTGCAATCTGAGATCAAAACCAATTGATCAATGGTTTTATTAGAAATAATTTAAAAAATATTATTCAAAATTGAAATTCGACTTTACAAAACCTATATCGATTGAAAATGATATCGATTTGACAATTAAATAATTATAAAAACTTTTTAAATAGTTACATATTCTATCTCCAACTAGAATTTCCCACACTCTACTTTTTGATTCATGATTCCACAAGAAATTGGTATTTTCAATTTTAATCACCCAAAATGAATCAGAATAATCTCAAAGTCGCCTTAGCTCAAATTGCTCCAATCTGGCTAAATAAATTTGAAACCATCGAATTGGTGAAATCAAAGATTTTAGAAGCAGCGAAGCAAAAATGTGATCTAATTGTCTTTGGAGAGGGCTTGGTACCTGGCTACCCTTGGTGGCTTTCCATCACACATTCGGCCGCTTGGGACCACAAGACTCAAAAAGAAATCTTTGCTCACTATGCCAGCAATGCAATCCAGATCGAGCGAGGTGATTTATCTGAAGTTCAAAAAATCGCCAAGGAAAATAGGATTGCGATATACCTTGGAATCATTGAGAGGCCGACTGACCGAGGAGGACATAGTCTTTATTGTACTTTAGTATACATCGACCAAACAGGCGAAATCAAATCTGTTCATCGAAAGCTTCAACCTACCTATGATGAAAGACTTGTCTGGTCTCCAGGTGATGGAAACGGGCTTCAAACCCATCCTCTTAAAAATTTCACCCTTGGTGGATTGAATTGTTGGGAGAATTGGATGCCTATGGCGCGAACGGCTCTTTATGGATTAGGAGAAAACGTTCATATCGCTGTTTGGCCAGGCGCGGTCAGAAACACCGAAAATATCACAAGAATGATCGCCCAGGAGAGTAGGTCTTACGTGATTTCTGTGTCCAGCTTGATGAGAAAGACCGACTTCCCAAAAGACACTCCCCATTTGGATGTGATTCTTGAGAATTGTCCAGAAGTTTTGGCTGACGGAGGAAGCTGCATTGCAGGCCCAGATGGCAAATGGATTTTAGAACCCCAAGCACATTTTGAAGGACTTTTAGTAGAAACTTTAGATTTTCAGAGAATCTTAGAAGAAAGGCAGAATTTCGACCCAGTTGGACATTATTCCAGACCTGATATCCTAAAACTCAAAGTGAATAAAAAGAGACAATCCAACGTAGATTACAAATAAGACCAAAGTGAAACCAACTATTTCAGATATAAAAAAGTCCGAATACGCTGAAGTTCTAGAAGTTTGGGAAGCATCTGTTCGAGCTACCCATGATTTTCTTCAAGAAGAGGATATCGCTTACTTCAAACCTTTGATAATGGAACATTACCTAGATGCTGTAAAGTTGAAGGCATGGAGAGACGAAAACAATAAAATCATCGGTTTTTCAGGCGTTGCAGACGGCAATTTGGAAATGCTTTTTATCCATCCGGATTCGAGAGGGAAAGGAATCGGAAAGGCTCTATTAGAATATTCAATCACAAACTTGAACGTTACCAAAGTGGATGTCAATGAGCAAAATGAACAGGCAGTTGGCTTCTATCTAAAACAAGGCTTTATCCAAATCGGAAGATCTGAAAAGGACCCAACAGGCAAACCCTATCCCATTTTACACTTACAATTTAATCCATAAACCAAATCAATGGAAACTCTACCTACTTTTAAATTGATTGGTATTTCTATTCGAACTTCCAACGAAGATGGCCAAGCGGCCCAAGATTTAGGACTGCTTTGGCAACGCTTTTTTCATGAAAACATCTCAGACAAAATCCCAAATAAAACTGGTGAAGAGATCTACTCGGTTTACACCGATTATGAATCTGACTACCAAGGAGAGTATACCTGTCTTATTGGAATGAAAACCGATTCTTTAAATGAAATCCCTGTTGGATTAATTGGTAGGGAGTTTTCAGAAGCTGAATTCAAAAAATTTGTAGCCAAGGGAAAAATGCCAGAGGCAGTCGTTGAGACCTGGATGGAGATTTGGTCTAAGGACAAAGAACTCAACCGAAGCTATACCGCGGATTTTGAAATATATGGCCCAGCCAGTCAACAAGGAGACAATTCAGAAGTAGAAATCTTCATCGCTGTAAATTACTAATTGATTTTCAATCATTTATAAGAAATTAGCTTTCTAGGCTCGTGGTTTTTTCACATTTTTAAGAATACCAAACCACCAACCAAATGAAATATTTCTACGCTTTTTGTATAGCCCTATTGATGGCTATGCAAGGGAGCTATTCCCAATCCAAACTTAATCCTGCACCTGATAGAAGACCCGATGAAGGGGAAGGACCTTTTGAAAGACTGATCATCAGGGGAGCCATTGTCATTGACGGGTCAGGTGCACCTCCAGCTGGACCCGCAGACATTGTAATCGAAGGCAATAAAATAGTCGAAATACGTCAAGTTGGAGTTCCGAATGTACCAATTGAAGACTCTGGTAGACCACAAGGCGCAACCAAAGAAATCGACGCGCACGGATCCTATGTGATGCCGGGACTTATCAATCTACATGCCCACGTAGGCGGAGCCGCCAAATCTCCCAATGCAGAATATCCATATAAACTTTGGATGGCACATGGAATCACTACGATCCGAGGCGTTCCAGCCGAAAATGTAGGATGGACTCAAAGTGAGAAGAAAAGAAGTGCGGCTAATGAAATCGTAGCCCCTCGAATCATTGCATTCCACACGATGGGATCCGGAGAAGACTGGAAAGGAGGCCCGGTTTACACTCCTGCAAAAGCCCAAGAATGGGTAAAATGGGCTGCTTCACAAGGAGTGGAAGGAATTAAATTCTTTAATCATGACCCTGATGTTTTAAAAGCAGCAATTGATGCTGCTCACGAGAATGGAATGGGAACGGTAGCTCACATTTCTCAGCCTATGGTCGCCCAAACCAACGCATTGGACGCTGCTAGATTAGGCTTGGACGTTTTGACCCATTATTATGGAATCTTTGAATCCCTTTATAAGGACGAGGACATCCAACATTGGCCTGCTGAATTCAATTACAATGATGAACAACATCGATTCAGCCAAGTTGCTTATCAATGGAATAAAATTCATCCCCGTGGTAGCAAGCAATGGCAAGCACTAATCGATGAATTTTTGGAGCATGATTTCATCCTTGACCCGACAATGACCGCATATCTGGCCGGTAGAGATCTGATGCGAGAAAGAAATGCTGAATGGCATGCTGAATACACGCTGCCTACTCTTTGGGATTTTTACACACCTAACAGGGAAAATCACGGCTCCTATTTCTACAACTGGACTTCTTGGGATGAAACTGCCTGGAGAAATTTCTATAAAGTCTGGATGTCTTTCCTAAACGACTATAAAAATGCTGGAGGTAGAGTCACTGTAAGTGATGACGCTTCATTCATCTACAACCTTTGGGGGTTTGGGTACATCGAGGAAATGGAATTGCTGCAAGAGGCAGGATTCCATCCTTTGGAAGTAATTCGTGGAGCCACTTTGCACGCAGCGCAGGCGATTTTCGAACCGAAAGGTAAGCCTATTGAATTCGGAGTAATTCGCCCAGGACTTTTGGCAGATTTGGTGATTGTAGATGAGAATCCAATTGAAAACCTCAAGGTCCTTTATGGAACAGGTTTTCTTAAATTAAATGATGAAACAAATCAAATGGAAAGAGTTGGAGGTGTGAAATACACGATTAAAGACGGAATCATTTACGATGCTGAAAAGCTTCGAGAGGACATCAAGAAAATGGTATTAGATCAAAAGAATCAATAAAAAAACAGATTTATTTCTTGTCAAATTGAGCGGAGTCGAAATTTATTTACGACTTTTTAAAGTCTTCGACTCCACTACTATTTACAAAAGGTAATTTTTTACAAGCATATCACTGATATTACTTTTCCGTCCTTTTTCCTGTAGGTGAAAAAGGACCAGAAAACCCACCGCTGTCCATTTTTGGGTTAAAATCAATTTCCTCCCCACACGTCGGAAAACTCCTCAATTTTGCACAAATTCTTGTCAAAACTGGAATCTTCGGAAGCAAAATTTTCGTCAGACAAGCCTCCTAATTTCAACCCTCAAAGTTGATTTCTTAACACCCAAAATTGGAAGGCGGGTCCAGACTACAAATAGATGTTCTCCACTCAATTTAAAGTCACATATTTTCCAATGATCTAAAATTTTACTTGTGATATCAAAGTGACGATTTGCTTTGAAGTGATTGGTGACGGATTGGAGGCAATAAGCGTTAAGAAAATCGGCTAGTTCCGAACTTGTTCGGAAATCCGGCGATTTTTAGCGTTTGACTCAATTCGGTAGAAAATGTCCACAGGCATCTTCAAGCCAATTCAAGCAAAAGACTTTTGGCGACTTTTGGTCTTTCAAAAGTCGCACAACAAGTTAAATGCCTTTTATTCATCTGATTTGATCAAAGAAAATTGGATACTCTACCTGACAACTACTAGAAATCAATTTAATTCCTCCCAAATTTTTAAACTCGATATTCTCTACTACCCATCCAATTAAAACGGGGAATTACCTTATTTTTGGGACATGAGCCCATTGCAAAAGGAGCGTACGATATCAATCAGCGGACTTTTCCGAATTAGTCGCCCTATCAATTTGCTTTTGGTAGCTTTTACTCAGTTAATGACTACTTATTTTTTGGTGAAAACCACAAACTCTGGAGCTCCTGTTTTGGAAGACTTCAGGCTTTATTTGTTGATTTTGGCTACCGTTATGATCACTGCAGCTGGCTACATGATCAACGATTATTACGATGTCAAAATCGACTACGTAAACAAACCTCATGAGGTAGTGGTTGGAAAAGGCATCAAGCGAAGAGTTGTGATTGTTTTACATTCGATTCTCAATTTTTCGGCAATCGCATTAGGCCTGATTGTCTCTCCAAAGATTGGCCTTATCAATTTCTTTGCCGCGTTCTTACTTTGGTTTTATAGCAATCGTTTGAAACGAGAACCTTTTATCGGAAATCTTACAGTGGCTTTTCTGACTGGTCTTTCAGTTTACATCATCGCCTTTTATTTTCAGAAAAATGAACTCTTGGTATTAACTTATGCCATTTTCGCCTTTTTCCTCAACCTGATTCGCGAGATCATTAAGGATATCGAAGACCGCCATGGAGACCGTAAACATGGCTGCAGAACCCTCCCAATAGTCATTGGGTTTAGAAAAACCAAACAGGTTATTTTTGGAATTGCGACTCTTTTTGTGATCTCGATTTTGGTCATTACTATCAAAATCAACAAGACAGAACTATTTATCTATTTCGGCGTTCTGGGACTAGCTTTCCTTTGGTTTATGTGGAAAATTTATTTGGCTGATCGCAAAGAACAATTCACAAAACTCAGCGCTTGGGCAAAAATTTTAATGCTCGTAGGAACCTTGAGCATGGCTTTACTCTAATCAGTATTTTCAAGAGCTTTTCTTTTCCACCTTTTCACATCCCCCAATCATTTTTTGGCAATTCCTTATCAAAACCATTACTTTCATGCAAATTTTCAAAAAATGCAAAACGCCAAAACCATTGTAATCAAAATCGGCTCAAACGTCCTGACTCAATCGTCTGGATTGCCCGACTTGAATCGCATGCAGCACTTGGTTCAGCAAATCATGAGATTGACAGAAGCTGGAAAAAAGGTTGTATTGGTGAGTTCTGGAGCGGTTGCATTTGGAAGACAGGCTATTTCCCTTCCCGAAAAATTAAACCCGGTTTTCAAAAAACAAATCTGGGCTTCTACCGGTCAAATCCGCCTGATCAATCAATATCAGGGTCTTTTTGGTGAGTTGAATCAACCTATCGCACAGATTTTGGTAACCAAAGAAGATTTCCGCGACAGAAAACATTTCCTCAATATGAAAAATTGCATTGAGGCGTTACTAAGTCAAGGGATCCTTCCAGTCATCAATGAAAATGACACCGTAACTATTACTGAGCTGATGTTTACGGACAATGATGAATTGGCCAGCTTGACAGCAGCAATGATCAATGCCGACACCTTGATGCTTTTGACCAATGTGGACGGGATTTATACTGGAAATCCAGCAGATCCAGGATCCGAATTGATTGAAAAAGTGGTTGCATCTATGCCAGAAGTGAGTTCCTACATTTCTGCCACCAAGTCCTCTTTTGGACGAGGTGGTATGTTGACCAAATATGCCATGGCCAAGAAATCTGCTGATTTGGGGATTCAAGTAATCATTGCAAATGGGAAAAACGATGGCGTTTTAGAAAGTTTTTTAAGGAAAGAATTGAGGTGCACCTGGTTTGAACCAAAGAGAGAAAAGCATGCTCCAAAGAAATGGTTGGCCCATGGCACACATTACTACAAAGGAGAAATATTTATCAACGAAGGAGCTAAATCCTCGTTGACATCATCTGTGATTAGAAGTTTATTACCTATCGGAATCACCAAAATCGAAGGTGAGTTTTCCAAAGGTGACATTTTACTGATTCGCGATGAAAATGGAGAAAAAATTGGATTGGGAAGAGCAGAATATTCTTCTAAATCAGCTGAGGAAAAAATCGGTCAAAAGAAGCAAAAAGCCCTAATCCACTACGATTACCTATATTTATTTGATCATGAGTGATTTTTCAAGTGTATTCCAAGCAGTCAAAAAAGCAAGCAGACAATTAACCGGCATCAAGGATGAAGCTGTTCAAAAAGTCCTGTCAGACCTTGCTGATTTGATGGTATTGCAGTCAGATTTTCTTTTGGCAGAAAACCAAAAAGATCTGGATCGCATGGACAAAGAAAACCCCATGTATGATCGCCTTCTTTTGACAGAGCAACGAATCAAAGGAATCGCTCAAGAGATGCGTCAGGTTAGTAATTTACCTAGTCCGCTTCAGATTAGACTGGAAGAAAAAATGCTTCCAAATGGATTGTTTTTGGAAAAAGTAACCGTTCCCTTGGGTGTGATTGGGATCATCTATGAAGCCAGACCCAATGTGACTTTTGATGTCTTTTCTTTGGCATTGAAATCAGGGAATGGCTTGATCCTAAAAGGGGGTTCGGATGCAGATGCTTCCAACCAGGCGATCATGACATTGATTCATCATATTTTGGAAAAGCATCATCTTCCAAAAGAAGCTTTTTTGCTATTGCCTCCCGATCGTACTGCTACCAAGGCTCTTTTGGAAGCAGTTGATTTTGTAGATGTTATTATCCCTCGTGGCTCTCAGGGATTGATCAATTTTGTAAGAGAAAACGCCAAAGTTCCTGTAATCGAAACAGGAGCTGGCATTGTACATACCTATGTGGATGAATCTGCAGATTTGGAAAAAGCGAAGGCAATCATTCACAATTCCAAAACCCGTAGACCTAGTGTCTGCAATTCACTGGATTGTCTGATTATTAACCAAAATAGGCTTTCTGAGCTCAATGAATTGATCCAGCCCCTTTTGAAATCTGGAGTAAAAATCTTTGCAGATGCTCCAGCTTTTGATGCTTTAGCACCAAATGATTTAATCTCCGAAGCAGATGATTCTCACTTCGGGACAGAATTCTTAAGTCTTCAATTAGCGATAAAAACAGTTCAGAATCTAGAAGAGGCTTTGGAACATATTGCGGCCTATTCTTCTAAACATTCCGAAGCAATTGTTTCGGAAAACCAGGAACATATTGACCAATTCATCTTACAAGTGGATGCAGCTGCTGTTTATGCCAATTCCTCCACTGCATTTACAGATGGAGCTCAGTTTGGATTAGGGGCAGAAATTGGAATCTCCACCCAAAAACTTCACGCTAGAGGACCGATGGCACTCAATGAATTGACAAGTTATAAATGGGTGATTAGAGGAAATGGGCAGGTAAGGAATTAAGATTTCTTTGCGTGGCGATCGATCAAAACTTCCATCACTTCATCCAATTCATATCCTTTGGCTTCCAATAGCACTAAGTAGTGATACAATAGGTCGGCTGCCTCTCCTAAGAATAACTCTTTGTTGTCATCTTTGGCCTCAATGACAATCTCTACGGCTTCCTCGCCTACTTTCTGAGCTACCTTATTGATGCCTTTGGCAAAAAGTGAAGCGGTATAAGACTGATCGGATGGATTGTTTTTTCGATCCTTGATAATGGATCTCAATTGATCGATAAATCCGGTTTTGGAGCTATTCACTTCGGCAAAACAAGTATCCGCTCCAGTATGACAAACAGGTCCTACTGGATTGGCTTTTACCAAAATCGCATCCCCATCACAATCCTCAGACATAGAAACCAACTCCATAAAATTACCGGAGGTCTCCCCTTTGGTCCACAATCTATTTTTGCTTCTGCTAAAAAATGTCACTTTGCCTGTTTCTTGAGTTTTGGCCAATGCTTCTTCATTCATATAGCCCTGCATCAAGATTTTTCCACTCAAAGCATCCTGTACAATTGCAGGTACTAAACCATTCATTTTATCGAAATCAATTTTCATTATTTCTATTTTTTGAAATACATTAGAAATACACAGAAATAAAATCTGATTAGTCAGATTGAAATAGAATTACTATTTCGGTTCAATTTATTGAGCAATATTCCTAAAGTATTTTTTTTTGTATTCTCTTGATTTTACAATTTCAAAAGTCCTGATCAATACCCTCAAGGCATCCCACAACTTAAAGTTTATTTTCTAATCACAATCCCTTCTTGGTCCAAATAACTTTTCAATTCGGGGATCGGAACTTCTTTAAAGTGAAATATACTTGCAGCCAATGCTGCATCAGCTTTTCCAAAGGTAAAGACATCTTTGAAATGAGCCATATTTCCAGCTCCTCCAGAGGCAATTACTGGAATCGATAAGGCTGAGGAAATCTCAGATGTGATTTCATTGGCAAAGCCAGCCTTGGTTCCATCATGATCCATGGAAGTCAACAGAATCTCTCCTGCTCCACGATCCGCCACTTCCTTGGCCCAAGCCTGAGTCTGAAGCAGGGTTGGCTTTCGACCTCCATGGGTATGAACATAATCGGTCCCATCTACATCCCGCGTATCAATGGCTACAACGATACATTGAGAACCAAATTCACGAGCCATTTCATCAATTACTCCTGGATTCTTTACCGCGGAGGAATTGATCGAAATCTTATCAGCTCCGGCATTCAGCAAGACTTTCACATCTTCAACTGTTGAAATACCTCCACCCACAGTAAAAGGAATATTGATCGCCTTGGCTACTTTGGTTACCAACTCTGCCAAAGTCTTTCTCTTGTCAACTGTTGCTGTTATATCCAAAAACACCAACTCATCCGCTCCTTCATCCGAATAAGCTTTTGCTAACTCCACTGGATCACCTGCATCTCTCAATTGGACAAAATTCACCCCTTTGACAGTTCTACCATCTTTGATATCGAGACAGGGGATTATTCGTTTGGTTAACATTTCATTGTATTCAAAACTTCTTTATTCATTATTCGACATTCTAAATTTGGGAAATAAGATTTACGATTTACGAGGCCTAATTTAATACTCGACATCCTTCCCATATTTAGCATTTTTTGATGTTGAGAATTGATATTGATGACTGAGGTTCAGTTCAATCTCGTAATTCGTACTTCGTAAATCATGCTTAGACGAAAGCTGCCAATTCCTCCAAACTCACTCTTCCTTCGTAGTAAGCTTTTCCAACTATAGCAGCATAGACTCCCGCTTTCTCTAAGTCTTCCAAATCCTTAACTGAAGAAACTCCTCCACTAGCAATCAATTTCAGGCCCGGTATCTCCTGCAAAATTTCTTTATACAGATCAGTTGAGGGGCCTTGCAAAAGGCCATCTTTAGCTACGTCCGTGCAGATTACATAACTGATTCCTTTGCTGACATATTCTTTAATAAAAGGAATCAGATCCACAGAAGTTGTTTCTTCCCAGCCTCCTACAGCGATCTTTCTGTTCTTGGCATCCGCTCCCAAAATGATCTTTTCAGCTCCATAGTTTTCAATCCAGGACTCGAAAAGAGATCTATTTTTCACTGCAATGCTTCCACCCGTGACTTGCTTTGCTCCCAATTCAAATGCCTTTTCAATTTCGGCATCGGCTTGAATTCCTCCACCAAAATCAACGTGAAGAGAGGTTCCACTCGCAATTCTCTCCAAAACATCGCCATTGATGATTTTCTTAGCTTTCGCTCCATCCAAATCTACTAGATGCAATCTCTGAATTCCCGCTCCTTCAAACCTCTTGGCCATTTCCAAAGGATCATCATGGTATTCTTTTTTACTGGAATAATCACCTTGACTCAGGCGAACACATTTACCTCCGATAAGGTCGATTGCAGGTATGATTTGCATGGTTTGAATTAGAAAATTTCCGAATTGGAAAATTTGATGGAACAACTCCCCCTTTGAAAGGTGAAAGAGGGATTATTTAAATATTAAGAAAATTAGAAAGCAACTTCTCCCCAACCTCACTGCTTTTCTCTGGGTGAGCCTGAATAGCCCAATAATTATCCCGATTTAAAATGGCAGTGAAATAATGAATGTAATGTGTCGTGGCAATCGTAGCATCACTCAACTCCGCATAATAGCTGTGCACATAATACACAAAAGGATTTTCTGGCAAGTCTTTGAGTAAAGGGTTCGATTTCAGGTTTTCCAAGTCGTTCCACCCTACATGAGGAACTTTAAATTCCTGTGAGTTTTCCGGAATGAATTTCTTGACCTTCACTGGAAATATCCCCAAACATTCGGTATCATTTTCCTCTGAATGCTCACAAAGCAACTGAAGTCCCAAACAAACTCCCAAAAACGGCTGTTTAATATCGCGAATTACTTGATCCAAGCCTCTTGCTTTGAGGTAACCCATTGCTGTACTGGCCTCTCCCTGTCCAGGAAAAATCACCCGATCGGCAGATTTGATCTCATTGGGATCATCCGTCAGAATTGGGTGAGCGCCCAGTCTTTCCAATGCGTAGAGAACAGACTGAACATTCCCTGAATTATATTTTATGACTGCTATTTTCATTGTTTGAAGACGGAAGAAGGAAGACCGGAGACGGAAGTTAATTGCTTCTATCTTCTGTCTTCCGACTTCGATCAATATTTATTTTTTGATAAATAGATTTATCCCCTTCACATCCAAACTTCAAAACCTCCTACTTCCCACTTCTCAACATTTCCACAAGCACCTTCTCTATTTCAGGCAAGGACTCATACAGTTGCTCATAACTTTCAATCACGAAATACTTGTCCTGAAACTTATCTTTCCAATATTCCTGATTCAGAATTCTGCGGACATCATACGGATAATGTGCCGGTTCATTCGAAAGGCTAAATTTAGTCTCTCCAGCCGAACTGAGTATACCTGCACCGTATATTTTTAACTCTCCTTCTTCACGAATCAATCCAAATTCAATCGTAAACCAATAAATCCTGCTCAACAATTGGATGGCCCAAGGATCCTCGATGTGTTTCAAGGCAATTCCAGAAAGCTTTTCCAAAAAATCCACATAAGGCTGATTGGTTAACATTGGCATGTGAGCAAATGCGTCATGAAACATATCCGGTTCTTCCAGATAATCCAATTGAGACATTTTGCGAAGCCAAGTAGAAGATGGAAATCGCTTGTTATTCAGCAATCCAAAGAACAAATCATCATCGATTAATCCAGGAACCACCTGAACAGCCCATCCGGTCGTTTTCTCCAAAACCTGATTCAATTCCTCAAAATTGGCAATTTCATTTGCCGTAAAACCGACTTTCTCCACACCTTCCAAATAGGCTTTGGAAGCAGCCTTAGGTAGGTTCGGCATTTGTCTTTCAAACAAGATCTTCCAAACCTTGAAATCCTCGGGAGTATACTGGTCATACTCCTGCCTCAGATCCTGCAATCGCGGGTCGCTAAAGACCCAGTCTTTTGGTTTTTCCATCATTTGTTTCATTGTTATTATTTGGGTTTATATATAAAATCTCTTTTATCGAATTTGTTTGCTCCAACCCTCCAAGGGTTTAAATCCTTGGAGGGTAACTGGTATCCTAGAAACGAAAAAGGCCTATTCCGAGATGGAATAGGCCTTTCTAATATTTCTTTCAAAAACATAGTATTCCCATTCCATCATTGGAGATGATAGTAGGAATGGTGTACAAAAGTTCTTGGTGTTGGATTCATTTTATTTTAATGATGGCTCTAATTTACACAGATAAGTCTCTTAGTACAAGCCTATTTTACAACAATTCAAAACCTTTTCTCATTGCAAAGCTTTCTCTGATCCAGGAGATCAATCTTTCGCTTTGGCCAAAGTCCAAAGTTTGCTGTCCATCTGAATAAGCTTTCTCAGGAATTTCATGGGATTCGTAAATGATTCCATCTGCTCCTGACATCACTCCTGCCAAGGCCATTTGAGGCACGTAAGCACGAATACCGATGCCATGAGAAGGATCCACAATTACAGGTAGATGGGATTTAGCTTTCAATATCGGAATCGCATTCAAATCCAGTGTATTTCTAGATGCCCTTTCATAGGTTCTGATTCCTCTTTCACAAAGAATCAATTTTTCATTTCCCCCGGAAAACACATATTCTGCGGACTGCAACAATTCTTCAATGGTTCCGGAAATCCCTCGCTTGATCATTACGGCTTTATCTACTTTCCCCAATTCATCTAGCAAGTTGAAGTTTTGAGAGTTTCTAGCTCCTACTTGGTACACGTCCACATAAGGATACATTTCTTCGATTTGGGAAGTCTGCATCACTTCAGTTACGATCTTGATTCCAGCTTCAGAAGCGATATCATGCCATAATTTCAAACCTTCCAGTCCCAACCCACGGAATGCATAAGGGCTACTTCTCGGCTTAAAGACACCTCCACGCATCATTTTCACTCCGTTTTTCACACAGTGATCAACGACTTTACGGATTTGCTCCTCAGACTCAATCGAACACGGCCCCGTGATGATGGCCATTTCTCCATCTTTGATAAAGACATCATCTCCCAAGTCGATTGAAGTTGGTTTCACCTTCCACTTTTTTGAAACCAACTTGTATTCATCCGAAACAATATGGATATCCTGAATCCCATCCAATTGGCCGATTTGACGGATGTCAAATTCTTTCTTGCCAATCCCGATGATATAGTCCCCTAACTGGGTTTTTACTTCGGTAGTTTTATAGCCAATTCCATTGACCTTATTGATCAGATTTTCTTTTTGCTTGTCAGAAATATCCGGTTGAAGCTGTATGATCATGTTAAAATATGAATTACGATTTTTGAATTAAGATTTACGAGGTTACTGCAAACAATGATTTGATTTCTGAAGTATGGTTTGCGATAATAGAATTTTTCAATTGATAACAGATCGAATATACCCCTGAACATCCTCTTTCAAGTTTTTGGAATTCTTCAGCACTTTAATAAAAGCCGATCCGATGATGGCTCCATTACTATAATTAGAAGCGGTGGTGAATGTTTCAGAATTAGAAATCCCAAAGCCAATCAAACGAGGATTTTTTAGATTCATTTCTCTTACTCTTTCGAAGTAATTGATCTGCTCCTCGGAAATTCCACTTTTGGCTCCGGTAATAGAATGGGAAGAAACCATATAGATAAACCCATCGGTATTACCATCAATCTCACGGATTCGCTTCTCTGATGTTTGTGGAGAGATCAAGAAAGTATTTACCAATCCATAGGATTCAAATAGGGCTTTGTACTCATCCAAATATTCTTGCATAGGAAGATCTGGCAAGATCAAGCCATCAACCCCTACTTCTTTACATTTCTTACAAAATGCATCCATTCCATATTGCATGATTGGGTTCAAATAGCCCATCAGCACTACTGGCAAGTGAACTTTAGCCCGAAAACCAACCAATTGTTCGAACAGTTTATTCATGCTCATTCCATTTTGCAAAGCAATCTGGTTGGAATCCTGAATAGTAGGTCCATCCGCAACAGGATCTGAATAAGGAACTCCGATTTCAATAATATCTGCCCCTCCCGCTTCAATCGCTTCCATAATGGGGACAGTATCCTCTAAGTTTGGGAAACCTGCAGTGAAGTAAATGGAAAGAACTCGCTCCTTTTTGGTATTAAATAGTGTATGTATCCGGTTCATTTTTTCAGAATTGAAAAATTCAAAATTTTAACATTGGAAAATTAACATGGGAGTTGGAAAGTGGTGAGGTTTGAATGTTGGAAAGTTGAGTTTATCCAACATCCATCATTCGAAATTAATTTTGCGATTGATGATCTCTGTAATCCTGATTGGAGTTCCAAAACACCTCGTAAATCGTATTTCGCACTTCCAAAATCTCTTAATAATTACCCCACTTAATATAGGTTTCCAAATCTTTGTCTCCTCTTCCAGAAAGATTGATCACAATGATATCATCTTTCTTGAATTCGATCATATTCAAGGCATACAAAGCATGGGCAGATTCAATTGCAGGAATAATTCCTTCCAACCTGCTCAACTCGATCCCTGATTTCATCGCATCTTCATCTTCAACAGCCACAAATTCAGCTCTGCCAACTTCAAACAAATGCGCGTGTACAGGCCCAATTCCCGGATAATCCAAACCGGCGGAAATAGAATGTGGCTCGACAACCTGACCATCCTCTGTCTGCATCAAAATAGTTTTGGACCCATGCAAAATCCCTGGAGTCCCTTTGGCAGTTGTAGCAGCAGTTTTTCCTGATTCTACTCCCAAACCTCCAGCTTCAGCAGCAATCAATCTTACTTCCGGAGTATTGTAATAATGGAAAAATGCACCTGCAGCATTAGAACCACCTCCTACACAAGCGATCACCAAATCCGGATTCTCTCTTCCTTCTTTCTCTTTCAATTGCCATTTAATTTCCTCAGAAATTACAGACTGAAACCTCGCAACCATCTCTGGGTAAGGATGTGGCCCTACCACAGAACCAATGATGTAATGCGTGTCCACCGGGTTATTGATCCAAGCTCTCATCGCCTCATTGGTAGCGTCTTTCAAGGTTTTAGACCCTGAAGTCGCAGGAACCACCTGAGCTCCCAAAATCCTCATTCTCTCCACATTGGGACGCTGACGTTGGATGTCCAACTCACCCATATAAACGGTACATTCCATCCCCATCAAAGCACAAACTGTAGCCGTTGCAACTCCATGCTGACCCGCACCGGTTTCAGCAATGATTCGCTTTTTTCCCAACTTCTTGGCAAGAATAATCTGTCCAATCGTATTGTTGACTTTATGAGCACCTGTATGGCATAAATCCTCTCTTTTCAGATAGATTTTGGCTCCATATTTCTCAGAAAGTCTTGATGCGAAATAAAGAGGAGTAGGTCTCCCCACATAATCCTTTAATAATCCCCGAAATTCAGCTTGGAATTCAGGAGATGCCATGATGGCTTCGTAGTTTTCTTTCAGCTCTTCCACATTGGGATGAAGCATTTCTGGGATAAAGGCCCCTCCAAAGCTGCCATAATATCCTCTTTCGTCTACACCTATCATTGCTTTAATTTTGTTTATGGTTATTGCCATCTGAGTTGATCAGATGATTTTTAAAATTTCTAAGTTTTTGGATGTCTTTCAATCCAGGAGAAAGCTCAAATTTGGAATTCAAGTCCACTCCTTTTAAATGCGGGGAATGGGTGGCAAATTCAAGGATTTCATCTACACTTTCTTCGTCCAACCCTCCACTTAGGAAATAGTCCTTTTCAAAAGGGTAGCTTTTTAGAATTCCCCAATCAAACTTTTGCCCAGATCCACCATGGGCATTGGTAGCTGTATCAAATAAAAAGAGGTCGATATGTGGCAGATATTCTTTGTATAACGCCCAATCCACATCCTCCTTTACTGAGATTACTTTCCAAAGTTCACAATCTGTTTGATTGACCAATTCCCGAACCATTTCAGGACTTTCCTTTCCATGAAGCTGAATCGCCTTCAAATCAAATTTTTCAATTTTCTCAAGAATTTGATCCATCTCTTCATTGACAAAAACTCCAACTTTCTTAACTGGAACTCCTTTCAATTTTTCAGCTGAAGAATTTGGCACAAACCGAGGGGATTTTTCATAAAAGATCAGTCCCATCCAATCAGGTTTCACTTCCTGAATTAGTCCCTGAACATTTTCAGGCTCTCTCATGCCACACACTTTGACCTCCATCAGACTTTACTTAGTTCTTCCTGGGCTTGAAGTTTTTTAAACTCCTTGATAAACGTGTAAGCTGCTTGCTCTGGTCTTGCCGATTTCATGAAGTTTTCTCCAATCAAGAACCCGTCAAAACCTGCTTTTTTCAACTCAACCATGGTTTTTGGATCAGAAATCCCACTTTCTGAAATCTTTACAAATGAATCAGGAATTTCATCTACTAAAGAAAGTGAAGTTTCAATCGACACCTCGAAAGTTTTTAGATTCCGATTGTTCACACCGATCAAGTCCACTCCATCGTTAATGCTTATTTCCAATTCTTCGCCATCATGGACTTCCAAAAGCACTTCCATTCCCAAACTTTTGGCGAAATAAGCCAAGGACTTCAATTTTGCCGGTTCCAAAGCTGCCGCAATCAACAAGATACAGTCCGCACCAATTGATTTTGCCTCAATGATCTGATATTCATCCACCACAAAATCTTTTCTAAGAATCGGGCAAAAATTAAACTTTCGTGCAATTTTCAAATCATCATTGCTGCCTCCAAAATAGGTCTGATCCGTCAAAACTGACAAAGCAGATGCCCCTGCTTGCATGTAGCCGATACTCACTGTTTCAACAGAAGCACCTCCATTAATTACTCCTTTGGAAGGGGACTTTCTTTTAAACTCGGAAATAATCCCTGACTTGTCAGGGTGAGTCACATACTTTTTCATAGAGACCACTTTCCCATCGAAATAGATGCTTTTCTCCAGTAGTTTGACAGGGATCAAACTTTTTTTATCAGCGACCTCTTTGTACTTGTCTGCAATGATTTTATCTAAAATATTCATAATTGTTGATTAGGCGAATGAAACTGAGGTTTTGGGATTGACAAGTCCGTAGAATACTTCTAGAGCCTTTCCGCTCATCAATACTTCTTCGGCTTTGGCCACTGCATCTGGAAAATCCAGGTTTTCATCTGCTGTCACCAAAGCGGCTGCTGAGTTTGCGATGACTACAGAGTTCTGAGCTTTGGTTCCTTTTCCTTTCAAAATGCTTTCAAATATTTTGGCTGTTTCTTCAATGGTTTTACCACCTTCAATTTCCTCGGCTTTTAGCTTTGGCAAACCAATTTGCTCAGGTTGGAATAATTTCTCACCTCTGTTGGAAACCATCTTAAATGCACCTGTCAAAGAAATCTCATCATATCCATCCAAAGAGTGTACGATGGAAAATTGAGCATCACTCTCTTGATAAAGGTACCCGTAAAGTCGTGCTAACTCTAAGCTAAATACACCAACCATTTGCTTGGCAGGGAAACTCGGATTCACCATCGGTCCCAACATATTGAAGAAGGTTTTCACTCCCAATTCTTTTCGAATTGGCGCTACGTTTTTCATAGCAGGGTGAAAAAGCGGTGCATGCAAAAAGCAAATTCCTGCTTCGTCCAAAGACCTTCTGATTTCACGAATATCATTGGTAAATTCATACCCGAAATAGGACATCAAATTGGAGGAACCACAAATGGAAGACACTCCTGTATTTCCATGCTTGGCTACATTCTGACCAGCTCCCGCTACTATAAATGAGGAAAGGGTTGAGATATTAAATGTATCTTTTCCATCTCCTCCCGTACCGCAAAGATCCATCGCGTCATACTCGGCGATATTCACAGGTATACAAAGCTCCAACATAGCCTCTCTAAAACCTCTCAGTTCTTCCACTGTAATTGACCGCATCATATAAACGGTCATGAATGCAGCAACTTGGGATTGATTATAGACTCCAGAAGCCAAACTCTTCAACACTTCTCTCGATTGATCTTGAGAAAGTGTCTTATGTTCGATAAGGTGATTAAGTATTTCTTTCATGATTTACAGGGTCTTGTGATCTCAATCAAATCAAGATTCAATCCAATTTTGAATTATTTTAATTCCGTTTTCAGTCAGGATGCTTTCTGGGTGAAACTGAACTCCTCTTACAGCAAATTGTTTATGTCTCACAGCCATGATTTGCTGATCTGGTGTCCTGGCAATCACTTCTAATTCTGGAGACAAATCTCCTTCATTGATTACCCAAGAATGGTATCTTCCGATGGCAAAACTCTCTGGAACATCTTCAAATAAAAAATCTTTTTCCACTTTTACTTGAGAAGCTACTCCATGAAGGACTTCCGCTAAGTTTATCAAACTTCCTCCAAAAGCTTCTCCAATTGCCTGATGTCCCAAGCACACACCTAAAATAGACTTTGTTGCAGCATAGGTCTTTATCAGCTCTGGCATAATTCCCGCTTCAGAAGGAATCCCAGGTCCCGGGGAAAGAAGGATTTTATCGTATTTATCAACTTCCTCCACCGTAATTTTGTCATTTCTGATGACATCCATTTGATCACCATAACCCAACTGCCTGACAATGTAGACAAGGTTGTATGTAAAGGAATCGTAATTATCTAGAACGAGAATTCGCATCTTTTTTCTTTTTATTTATCAGTTGGAAAGTTCAAATCCCCTCCGCCGCTCTTAGAGCTACTCTCAAGGCCTCTAATTTATTTGCTACTTCCTGCAATTCAGAAGGAATGGAAGATTTGGCCACCACACCTGCTCCAGCTTGGAATCGAAGTTTATTGTTTTCAGAGACAAAGGATCTAATCAAAATCGCATGATTGAAATCTCCATTGAATCCTAAATATCCGATCGCTCCTCCATAAAATTGTCTGCTGACATTTTCTAGTTCATCAATCAATTCCATCGCTCTATATTTCGGAGCCCCTGATAGGGTTCCAGCAGGGAAGGTATCAGCCACCAATTGAAGTGGGTTTGCACCTTCAGGGAGATGACCGGTAACTTTTGAAACCAAGTGAATCACGTGTGAATAGTATTGAATCTCTTTGAATACATCCACCTTGACCACATCTGAAGATCTTGACAGGTCATTTCTGGCTAAATCCACCAACATCACATGCTCAGAGTTTTCCTTTGGATCATCGTAAAGCTTTCTGGCCAATGCGGCATCATCCTGATCATTCCCTGTTCTTCTGAAAGTTCCTGCAATAGGATAAATCGTAGCAGTCTTGTTTTTAACTACGATTTGAGCTTCTGGAGAACTTCCAAAAACTTTGAAAGACCCATAGTCAAAATAGAATAGATACGGTGATGGATTTACGGAACGAAGTGCTCTGTAAACATTGAATTCATCTCCTTTGAATTCGGTGGTAAACCTTCTGGAAAGCACAATTTGGAAGACATCCCCCCGGAAGCAATGCTCTCTCCCTTGATTTAGGATTTTCAAAAATTCCTCATCTGTATAATTCGAAACTTCCTCTCCTACCTTCTTAAAGGAATAAGTCGGAATATTCTTATTAATCAGCAATTGTTCAATTTCATCCATGTATTCTGGATTTTCAGCACCAGCCACTCTGTGCTCGAACAAATGCAATTCATTTTTAAAATGATCCACGACGATGATATTCTGGTACATGGAATACCACATCATCGGAACCTCCGTAGGCTCAGTTTTGGTCAGCTTGATATCTTCAAACCATCCTACCGTATCATATTGGATATAGCCAAATAGGCCATTGGTACTGAACTTGAACTTATCGGGAGTCGGGTCAAACTTATTCCCAAATGCTCTCAAAGCATCCATCAGTCTGTTTTTGGCGGAGACTTCATAAGAAATCTTTTTTCCATCAGGAAGCTTTTCAGTCACTTCCCCATTGTTGAATTGAAAAGTAGCCAAAGGATTAAAACAGATATAAGAATAGCTGTTTTCCTGACCGTGGTAATCTGAACTTTCCAATAAAATCGGATTAGCGAAACGATCCCTAATCTGCAAATAGATACTCACAGGAGTGATCGTATCTGCCAGACGCTTTCGGTATGTAGTCAGAATCGGATATTTTACGTGGTTCATTCGTGGTTAAATTTTGGCACAAAAAAAGGCTTACCGGGAAATCCAGTAAGCCTCTACTATCGTCATGCAATCAAATTTTAGGCATGGGCTTGCTGATCTTTCCCTGAGAAAGTTTCAGTATGCCACCACCAATATTTGTTTGCGATTGTTTTCATAAGACTTCGGCAAATTTAGGAACGGATCTGAAATGGCAAAGCAAAAATTTGATTTTTTTTAATCATCCATAAGATTCTATTAAATGGACACCAAGACTACCTAATGCCAACACCTTCCCCGCTAACTTATTAAAAACTATTCCGTTAGAATTTCATACACCATTTTTAGACAATCATGAAAACCCAAATAACATTCCTATCAATTATAGTATTTAGTTTTTTGATGACTTTCTCTACTTTGGCTCAGGATGGCTGGAAAACGCCAAAACAAAAGGTAGAATTCAAATCAGACGATGGAAAAGAAGCCAAAATGGAAGTGGATCAAGGCTACATGTTTGCGGATTTGGAACTTGATGGAAGAAAGTTTCACTTATTCTTCCATCGGGATATGCAAAAGATCAATAAAGCAAGAATCATTGACAGCAAAACGGACCTTCTGGTGGCACGGGGAAAGGGTTCCTATTTTTGGGGAAATGCCCGATTTGAGTTTGTAGATGGGGAAATTTTCAAAGTAAAAAGAAAGTATAATCCCAATGGATATGATATTATTGGTCCTTATGGGCCATTGTTCAGTGTGAAAAATCATGCTATCAGCACAATCACTCCTTTGAATGAAAAAGATTTTATTGCCCAGGCATTTTATGTGTTCGAAAGGATTAAAGTAACCCAAAGCAATCCATCCGATTTGGTGATCATTTATAATGATTACCATCCAATCAGCTCAAATGATTAATTTTACAAAAAAATTAATCCATGGCTAAAGCAATAGCGCAATATTTCAAGAGGGTTTTCGAAGACTATCAAGTATTAGTAATGGTCAATCCAAGCGACTTCACAGGAATAGAGTTGATTTTTCATCCCGATGGAAAGGTCGAAAAAACAGAGATGGAGTTTGATGAGGAAATTTTTGAAGATCTTGCTGAAGATGAGTTTCAAACTTGCAGCCCCTTAGAATTTCAATTGCTTCTTGCCAAATCAAAATAAAAAATGCTCTCCAGTGAAAACAGGAGAGCATTTTACTTTTTATCATTTTTTCATGTATCCATCCCGAATTGCCTTGAACTCCGAACCTTCTTTCCAGCCCGGCCACTGATCCGAATTTGACAAGGTTTCTCCGATATTGTAAAGAAGCTGAACATCATCCACTGCTCCTTCTAAATTCCATCTGTTAGGATCATATTCATCAGAAGGTTTATGATAGTATTTCGCCACATATTCATCCTGAAGGGCCTTACCAAACTCTTTTCCCTTTTCGAAATGATCGATTCCAGTATCAATGTACAAGGCAGGAACCCCAATTTTCGCAAAATTAAAATGGTCAGAACGGAAATAATAGCCATTTACGGGACTGGGTTCTGGTGCTGAATATCTCCCCTGCTTCTCCAATTCTGCATTCAGTAAATCTTCCATTTCAGATTGCCCAAAGCCTACGATTGAAACATCTTTCATTTTTCCGTAAGGGTTTACTCCATCCATATTGATATTTGCTACTGTTTTGGAAGGCGCATAGATTGGATTTTGTGCATAATAAGCAGACCCCCAAAGTCCTTGCTCCTCCGCTGTCACAGCCAAAAAGACCACCGTTCTTTTCGGCTTTTTGGATTCTTGAAAACCTTTAGCTAAAGCTAAAAGTGCAGCTGTGCCTGATGCATTATCCAAAGCACCATTGTAAATACTATCGCCAGTTTCATCTGGCTTCCCTATTCCCAAATGATCCCAATGAGCAGTGTAAATAATATATTCATCAGGTTTCTCTGTTCCTGTAATCTTGGCCACTACATTTTTTGAAGTATTGTAAATTGCCTGAACATCCATTGAAGAAGAAGCTTTCAAATTCATAGGAATAGCTTCGAAATCAGGTTTCCTAGCTTTAGCGAGCAATTCTCGTTCATCCAACCCTGCCATCGCAAAAAGCTTGTTGGCCGTAGGCAAGGTCACCCAACCTTCAAAAGCCAATTTATACTCTTCCTTTCCTCGGTCATCCAAATAAAGCTTAGAAGCATTCCAAGAATTTTGAATCACATTGAAACCATAACCAGCAGGAATTGTATTGTGAACAATTAAGCACCCCAAAGCACCTTGGCGGATTGCCTCTTCATATTTGTATGTCCAGCGACCATAATATGTCATGGTATTCCCTTTGAAAAAAGAAGCATCCTCCGTTCCAAATCCGGGATCATTTACCAAAACGACCACGATTTTTCCTTTGACATCAATGTTTTTGTAATCATCCCATCCATATTCAGGAGCTATTATCCCAAATCCTGCAAAGACCATTTCAATATCCGAAAAATCCACTTCTGGATCCGTTCTTTGTGTCCAAAGCACATAATCTTTCAGCCCTTCAATAGTCAAGGATTCTTTGTCAGACTTGATTTCCATTGTTGGTGATGGACTGGTCAAAATTGAAACCATAGGAACATCCTGGAAATAAGAATTCCCATTTCCTGGCTCTAGCCCAAGACTCACCAGTTCTTTTTCTAAATAATCTAAGGTGCGAGTTTCGCCTTCTGTAAAGGGCATTCTTCCCAAGAAATAATCTGAAGAAAGCGAATCAATATGCGGTTCAATATCAGAAACCTGAAATTGATAAGGCTTTTTCTCAGAGCAGGAGAAAATTATCCCCAAAAGCAAAATCGCAAGATAAAAGGATCTCATTTTCATTTGGCTGATTTTTGGTAAATTGGATGATTGGCATACAATTGATAACAAGATAACTTTTAGAACTTTAAATCAAGAATCATGAAGGCTCAAAAAAATTTTAGAAGAGAATTTTTCAAGAAGGGGTTTGCAATTACAGCTGGACTCTCATTTGCTGGAATAGTTAATTCAGTGAAAGCCTGCCCGACAATAGGCAGTGAGGATTTACTGGTAATTGGGCCTCGGACAGGTTACACACCTGAAATAGGAACTTTGGTTTCTATGATGAACTACATGAGAATGAACCTTTCTCAAACCGTCAAAGACATGAGTCAAAAGGAATTGGACTTTTTATTTGATTCAGAATCCAATACAATCGGGGCTCTTTTGATGCATTTGGGTGCAACTGAGAAATTCTATCAAATTAACACCTTCGAAAATCGACAGGAATTCAATGAGGAAGAAGATAAAATCTGGGGCGCAGCTTCCAGATTAGGAGACGAGGGAAGAGAAAAAATCAAAGGTCATGATTTAAATTATTATATGAATATGATAGGTCAGGTCCGTGAGGAAACTTTAGAAAAGTTTAAAACTCTGGATGATGACTGGCTATATTCAATAGATCCAATCTGGTCAGACTCAGATGGAGATGTAAATACTTATTTCAAATGGTATCATGTATTTGAGCATGAATCCAACCATATCGGCCAAATGAGATGGCTAAGAGCAAGAGCCTCTTAACTTCCTGAATTTTAACTAGTTTTTAAAGGGAAGACTGGTCTATTTTCTAATAATTGCACTTTAAAGGATATAAATTGAATTATAAATATTCATATAAAATTTAAAACAAAAACAATGCATCCATAACTTGATATTATAATACATATAATCTAATTTGTATTCTCTTTTTTATTAGACTTTACATAACATTATTTTATATGTCTTATTTAAACTTACCTCGTTTAACTTTTGCAGGTCTTTTTCAAGCTGATCCTTCTACGGTTAACAACGACCCAACACACTACAACAACGAAACCTTCGAGCCATCATTTCAAGATTATCAGTCAGGTGAAAACCTGAATGGTTGGTGGAATCCTGATGGAACCGGAAACTGGAGATTGGTTGGTTGTAAAATCACGAAAGTATCTTACTCCGATGGAACAGAAGAAACTGATCCGACTAAGGATCCGGTGATAGGATTGTCAATTACAGACACTGAAAATAAAACAGCAGCAAAGATTGTCGATTTGGACTCCCAGCAGCAAATGGTTTCCATGATTTGGGGATTAATAGTGAGAATCACCGATGGAAAAAAGAACCTCATCAATGGAAGCTACAAACCTGCGGCTTTTACCAATATTTGGTTTACTAGATCTCCTGATTTATCGCATGATGCAGCAGCCGCAGCCATTTATCAGTCGGTAATTGAAGATTTGTGCTGGGACATCGACAGTTTTGGGTCTCGGTATCTCAATGAGCTAAAAGCAGCAAGCCCAGAAAAGCTTTCCATCCAATTTACCCTGGACAGGTTTAATGGAGATTTCACAGCAGCAGACTTTACTTTAGGAAGAATCGCTGGCTCCATTGGCCCCTCATATGAGAGCGAACCAGATCATTTTGTGATAGGAAGGCAACTTTTTCCACAAGCAGGAAGCAATTGCAACTATGCAACAGCACTCTTAGATGAAAGCCAAAAAACCTTAATTCTTGACCTAGGCAATGCTTTTCAATTCATTTTGAATAAAGAATCAAAAAAAATTGTCATCGCAGATCCAACTAGAAATATTGTAGCAGCAGTAGACCAAGGAAGCTCTGGCAACCCAGACTATTATTATCTAGGAAAGATTGAATACACAGACCTTGATTGGTATGCTTCGTCTGCAGGAGTTTGTACAATCTCCTTAGATGATGAGGGAATATCATTAGTAAAACAATTCCCTCTTGTCCTTATTGACTACAAGGAAACTCAAGAAAACACCTTTACAAGTTTCATGACTGGCAGTGTACTTCTCCAAGAATTTGAAAATTATGTTTGCGCTGACCAATTTGTATTTCAGCTAAATCCTGGCGAATCCTGTGATGTCAATCTATATGCAACGCACTTGGGTAACCTCATCCCTGACAAGACAATAGAACTACAGCTAAACAACAGCTTTTTCGGTCCTACACCTCCTCCTGTTGGTGTTCCAAAATCAATTTTAAGTTTTCCCCCAAGCATAAAAACTGATTCATCTGGAAAAGCCACCTTCACCATAAAGGCTGGTGATCCGGGAAATCCTCGAGAATATATAGATGGACAAGTTTATGGATTGGCATATTCTCTTTCGGAGGATTATTTCACCAATTGCAATCAATCAAATTTTATTTCTCTACTGGTGTATGACAGTGTTCCTCAAGACAAGATAGACGACCCAACATGGAAAGATCTTTTACCCACCATGCAGCAATACGCCAACTTGTATCCTTTGATGTCTAAAGGAATTTTTAATCTGGCAGACAAAAATGTAGTGGATCAAAATGCTCAAATATTGAAGTTGGTTTTTGGAAAAGAGAAGACTGATCCAAACTACATGCCTGCAACCCGAGATCTATCCCGAGACAAACTGAAAATGATTCTCAATTATTTAAATAAGGTTATCGCTGCCAGTGACCCCAAAGACTCCATTACTTTTAAAAAGATATAATTATGATTTTTCTGAAAAAAATTGAAATAGACAGCTTAGAAGATTTAAGAAAAGCTGTCCAAACAGCTATTGAATTAGAGCATTCAACGATCCCACCATATCTCACTGCCAATTTCACTTTGTTCAATACGGGCAATGATGAAATTTCTAATCTTATCGGCTCTGTCGTTGGAGAAGAAATGCTCCACCTTTCTATTTCCTCCAATCTATTAACAGCTATTGGAGGTCACCCCATTTTGAATAAAAAAGGCTTTGTCCCTACCTACCCAGGTCCACTTCCTGGAGGAGTAGACACTGGATTGACTGTTCCTTTGGAAAAGTTTTCAAAAGAACTGATTCAAAAAGTTTTTATGTCCATAGAAGAGCAAGAAGACCCCATTGACATCAAAGCCATGGCTTTAGAAGCAACCGAATCGATGACCATTGGCCAGTTTTATGAAAAGATCAAAAAGAGTCTAACCGCTTTGGAGACAGAAGCTCATAATCAGGGAAAAACCATATTTACCGGTGATCCAAGTCATCAAATGACCTATGAGAAATTCTTTCCTGCAAAGCTTTTATTCCCAATTAAGGATCTAACCTCAGCTTTAAATGGCATTGATATCATAGTGGATCAAGGTGAAGGAACAAGCACGGATCCCTTTGTCAACCCAACTGATAGTACTGTTGAGGAACCTGCACATTATTACAGATTTCAGGAGATTGTCAAAGGCAAAAAGTTAGTATCCGACCCAAGCGCTCCTAATAAATACTCATATTCTGGAGATCCAATCCCATTCAATCCAGCCAAAATCCCAAATATGTGGCCCAACCCAAAAATGGAAAACTATCCTCCAGACTCATTAGCCTATACCAATAGCAAATTTTTCAACTATAATTATACCTGCCTTCTCAATAGCCTTCACTTAGCTTTCAATGGCCAACCAGAACAAATCAATGAGGCCATGGGGCTCATGTTTGCCATTAGATTGTATGCCTTAAAACTTTTGAGTAACCCAGATCCAAATCATCCTGGATTTATGGCAGGCCCCAGTTTTGAGTTCGTAACTGATGAGGATCTAAATGCTGTAGAAAAAGCTGCTTTGGAAAGTCAAACCTCTTAATTCCATGGATATTGAATTTTCCAGTCATGTTGTAAAAATTTCTTCAAGCGACTTCAAAAGGTCAATTGATTTTTACCAGAAAAACTTGGGCTTTGAAATTGACAATCGATATACAATCAATGTTGGAGGAGATTTCGGAAATGAATCTTACCTCCAGATGAATTCTCCAGGAGGTTGCACCATTGGCTTGTTTAAAGACATTTCTGCACCTTATTCTCCTCTACCAGAGTCTGGAACAGTTCTTAGCTTTATCATGGACAATCTGGACGAAACCTTGAAAATATTTGAGGAAAAAGGCATCCCTATTGATCCACCAGGTATTATTCTCAACACCTCAGATGAAGGATTTCAGGACAAATTCTTTTTTTTCAGAGACCCAGATAATAATTCGCTAGTGATCCGGGAAAATCTAAATTCATAAAACCATTCAGCATAAAAGGTTGGACAGGTGAAGAAATAATTACCTAGGTTGATTTTCATTAGGCTTTTAATCATCTTCCTTGTTCAATTCTAATTTTATGAAGACCCTACTCTGTTTCCTCACACTTTCAATTTTCCTTCAATTTCAGACCAAAGCACAAGAACCACTCAAACTTGCCGTTGCGGGATTAGATCACGGACATGTTGGATGGGTTTTCAATTCGATGAACCGAGGGGATTATGAAATTGTAGGAATAGCTGAGCCTAACAGGGAATTGGCCGAAAAATATGCCCAGCAACACGGTTTATCCATGGATTTGATTTTTGAAGACCTCGGAAAATTATTGGATGAAAAAAAACCGGAAGCTGTCGCTTCATTTGGAAGCACCTTCCAGCATTTAGCTGTGGTAGAAGCTGCCGCACCTCGAGGAGTTCATGTGATGGTTGAAAAACCACTGGCAATAAGTTTGGAACATGCTCAAAAAATGAAGGTTTTGGCTGAAAAGCACAACATTCATTTATTGACAAACTATGAGACCAGCTGGTACCCAACTAATCATAGAGCAAAGGAACTTCTAGATTCGGGAAAAGTTGGAGACCTCCGAAAAGTAGTCGTTCGGGATGGTCATAGAGGCCCAAAGAAAATCGGAGTGGGTCCGGAATTTTTGAACTGGCTGATCGACCCCAAGCTCAATGGCGGTGGGGCTTTGATGGATTTTGGATGTTATGGTGCCAATTTAATGACTTGGCTCATGAATGGCAAAAGACCTGTTTCCGTCACTGCAATCACCCAGCAATTACAACCTGAAAACAATCCTCAAGTCGAGGATGATGCCACGATTATTGTCAATTATCCAGATGCCCAAGTGATTATTCAGGCATCATGGAACTGGCCAATTGGAAGAAAAGACATGGAAGTCTATGGGCTTACTGGAACAATCTTCGCTGATAATAGAAATCAACTCAGAATACGAATGGCTCAGGGCTACGACGGCTTTGATGAGCAAACTTACCAGCTTCCAGAAATGGAACCTCCCTATCCAGATCCTTTTATGCTATTAAAAGCTGTGGTGAGAAATGAAATCAGCTTGCCTGAATATGATCTGTATTCTTTGGAGAATAATATGATTGTGATGGAGATACTTCAGGCTGCCAAGGAAAGTGCAAAAAAAGGGGAGACTGTTTATTTTAATTGAAATACCCTATTTTGAAACAAAAACCTGATTACCATGAAACTAGGAGCATTTTCAGTCAGTCTTTCCGTCAAAAATCTTCAAGCCTCTAAGGAATTCTATGAAAAACTGGGCTTTTCTATTTTTGCGGGAAGTATGGAAATGAATTACCTGATCATGAAGAATGAACAAACCTTGATTGGCCTTTTCCATCAGATGTTTGACAAAAACATACTCACTTTTAACCCCGGATGGGATCAGGAAGCCCAAATAGTAAAAGGGTACGATGATGTCAGGAAAATCCAACAATCCTTGAAAGACGTAGGAATCACCTTGGCACAGGAAGCAGATCCCGGTGGCTCAGGCCCGGGAAGCATCCTCCTTTTTGACCCAGATGGAAATACGATTTTGATCGATCAACATATCTAAACCAACCAGCCCAGTACTTTCTACAAATGTCACCAATGAAATCCATGAAAGCAGCCTTCCGGGATCATTATGTTTCAACTGATCTTGTGCAGGTTCGAACTTTACCTATTCCAGAACCCAAACCGAAAGAAATCCAAGTCAAAGTTGTAGCCACTACCATCAATCGAACTGATATGGCAGTTGTCACCGGTTGGCCTTGGATTATGCGCTTTTTTGTAGGTCTACCCAATCCAAAATTCCCCGTACCTGGGACAGATTTTGTCGGGGTAATCAGTGCTATAGGGTCAGATGAAAAAGGCTTCAAAATTGGAGACAAGGTCTGGGGATTTATTGACAATGGATGCGGTAGTCATGCAGAATATTTTTGCACCTCCTCCTATTCAAATCTTCAGAAAATACCCGAAGGAATCGATTGGAAATCTGCCGCTGGATCTATTGAAGGTGTGCACTACGCCTATAACTTCATCAATAAAATGACGCTTCAGCCCGGGAATAATGTCTTGGTAATCGGAGGAACAGGGGCAATTGGTTCAGCTGCAATTCAAATTCTAAAATCGATGGGAGTACTCGTCACAGCTATCAGTTTGGGACATGTTGAAAGAGTCAAAGAATTAGGAGCAGACAGAGTAATTGATGGGTCTAAAGGTGACTGGACCCAGTTTGTAGGTCAATTTGATGCTGTGTTTGATGCTGTGGGAAAAAGTAGATTCAAAATCTGTAAACCTTTATTGAAAGAAAATGGAGTTTACATTTCTTCGGAATTGGGTCCCAATTGGGAAAACCCATTTTTGGCAATAAAAAGCGGCTTTATGGGTAAAAAGAAAGTGAAGTTCCCTGTTCCTACCAACGTCCAAAAAAGCCTTGAAAAAATTGGTCAATTACTACTTGAAGGAAAATTTCAACCATTAATCGATAGAACAGTCTCTTTGGATGAAATCAGTCAAGCTTACACATATGTAAATTCGGGCAAAAAAATCGGAAATGTAATATTGAAAGTCAGCCAAGATTTATTCTGAAATTTTGACTTCAATCAGATGAGATCATGACAAATGTCAGTACTTCTCAAAGAATATACATCCATCTTGTCTATGGTTAAATGAGATTAAAAATCTGTACAGGTTTGTAATTTTTCATGGTTTAAATAGGTGCCCCAGCTTATCACTGGGGCATTTTCTTTTTATTTCAAAATCTTTATTTGAATACCAACAACCAAACAATAATATATTTAGGTAAAGAAATCTTCAGCAAATTATTTCTAAACAAAACCAGCTTTCATCCTATTATTCTACCGAAAGAAAAAATTCTATTTTTTCATTCTGAGACAATAGAGACTATTGAAAATTAACTAGTTTTAGAATAACCAATTATCCTAACAATAAACCTATGAGATTCAATTTACTTCGAGGTGGAGTCTTTTGTCTGTTATTGGGTGCCATCTTATATAGCTGTGCTACCAAAGAAGATGAACCGGTAACCAAACCAGATGATAACCGCTTTACGGCTGTCACCCTTACAGAAGGAATGGACGAGCCGATGGAAATGACTTTCCTTCCCGGAAATAAAATACTTTTTGTTGAAAGAAAAGGAGGAGTCAAAATCCTAGACCAAAACACCAAAGAAGTCACCTTGGTTGCCACTATCCCTGTCAACACCAAATACACCAATAAAGAAGGTGTAACAAGAGAAGCCGAAGAAGGCTTGATGGGTGTTATTGCTCACCCAGATTACGAAAAAAATAATTGGATCTACATGTATTACGCGGATCCAGTGGATACCAAGCATGTCTTGGCTCGTTGGGAACTTCGAGGAAATGAATTGGTAGAATCATCCAAGAAGATAGTCCTAGAAATCCCTACCCAACGTGAAGAATGCTGCCATACAGGTGGCGGGATGGTTTTCGATCAAGAAGGCAATCTTTTCCTCACTGTTGGAAACAACACGGTCAACCCACGCTCAGGAACCTCAAACTTAGATGATAGACCTGGTCAAGAAAACAATGATGATCAGCGAGCTCCAGGAAACACAAATGACCTTAGAGGAAAAATCCTTCGAATTCATCCAGAAGATGATGGTTCCTACACCATCCCTGAAGGCAATCTTTTCCCTCAAGGAACTGAAAAAACAAGACCTGAGATTTACACCATGGGACATAGAAATCCTTGGAGGCCTACCTTGGATAGTAAGACGGGCTACCTTTATTGGGGAGAGGTTGGGCCAGATGCATCCACAGACTCTATTTGGGGACCAAAAGGCTATGATGAATTCAATCAAGCCAAAGGGCCAGGATTCTTTGGTTGGCCTTATTTCATCGGAGATAACTTTCCTTATGTGGAACATGATTTTGACACCGACACTTATGGAAAGCCATTTGATGTCAATAAACCGGTCAATAACTCTAGAAATAATACAGGTCTCACAGAATTACCAACGCCTGTGGTTCCTGCAATGATTTATTATCCTTACGGAGTTTCTGAAGTATTCCCAGAATTGGGAAGTTCCGGTAGATCTGCAACTGGAGGCCCGGTGTTTAGAAAGGCTGATTTTGCAAAAGACGCACCTTTTGTTTTCCCAGCTTATTATGAAGGCAAATGGCTAATCGTCGACTTTATGAGAGGCTGGATCTATGCTGTAAGTATGGATGAAAATGGTGATATGACAGGCATGGAAAGATTCCTACCTGAACACACCTTTAGCTCGGCGATTGATATGGACTTTGGGCCGGATGGTGCATTGTATATTTTGGAATACGGCTCTGCTTGGTTCAGAGGAAATGCCAATTCAAGAATCGTTAAGATTGAATTCAACAAAGGAAACAGAAAACCAAATGTGTCTGTACAAGCTGATAAAATTGCTGGATCGGTTCCTTTGACTGTCAACTTCACCTCTGAAGGCACGAATGACTTTGATGATTATGATCAGGGTAAATTGACTTACAGTTGGTTGATCACAAGTGATTCAGGATTTAATCAAACAATGCAGGGCGCTAACCCAACGTTCAATTTTCAGGAACCAGGACAATACACCGCGACATTAACGGTCACAGATACAAAAGGCGAAAGTAATTCGGCAGATGTGAAAATTACTGCAGGAAATGAACCACCTCAAGTTTCTATCGATTTTGGCAATCAAAATAGGACATTCTGGTTTGGAGACAAGCAAATGAGCTATAGCATCCAAGTGAAAGATGACGAAGACGGTAGCACAGTTGATGGTGGAATCAAACCTGAGGAAATTGCCGTGACTTTTGATTACGTTCCGGCTGGATTTGATCCGATTGAAATCGCCTCCAAGCAGAGTGGCGCAGAAACAGTCGCCATCCTTAATTTGGGAAGAAACCTAATTGAGTCAAGCGATTGTAAATCTTGTCATCAATACGACACAACTTCTATTGGCCCTAGCTACACGGCCGTAGCCAATAAATATCCTAATTCAGAACAAAACACAAATTACCTGATCGACAAAATCATCAATGGTGGTTCTGGGGTATGGGGTGATCATGGTATGAGTGCACACCCTTCACTTTCTAAGGCAGACGCAAAGAGAATGGTAGATTATATCCTAAGCATGGATGAAGCTCAGGCGACTGTAAATTCACTTCCTCTAAAAGGACAAATCAAACCTGAGGTTCCTGCTGGAGAAAATGCCGGAGGAAGCTTCTTGTTGAGAGCATCTTATTCTGACAAAGGTTCCGGTTCTATTGAGCCAATTTCAGGAGTAGATTATGTAGCATTGAAAGACCCATTTATAGACCCTCAAACTTCAGTGGATCGAAAGGGAGTGGAATTATTGACAACCCCATCGGTTAGCTTTATGCTTAAAGGCGACGGATCTTATTTCGCTTTGGAAGGTGTGGATTTAACGGGGATAAATGAAATTGATGTATTAGCTAGCATCACTTCCCGAAACGGAGCCATAGGAGGATCTGTTGAAATTCGACTGGACTCCCCAACTGGCAAAGTCTTGGGAACTTCTGAGGCGATTGGAAGAAAAGAAGGAGGAGGATTCAGACCACCAGAAGGAATGACCTTTATAGAATGGAGAAGACAGCAGGCCAACCGTGCAAAAGTAATTATTGAGCCAACAACAGATATGCACAATCTTTATTTCATTTTCAAAAATCAAGAAGCCTCCAAAGGCGAAACGATAATGAGCGTAATTGAAATAGAATTTATCAAGTAAACCAAAGGTTCTAGACCAAATAGCCAAGGGAATTACCTCTTGGCTATTTTTTTTCAAATGACATGCTTCAGATTGAACCCAAAACAACTAATTCTCTGAATATTGATCATTTTATGAAGCGAATTAAAAAATATTTCGACACATCACATCTCCAAGCACATTACAAATTTCAATAGGTTAAATTCCTTTAATCAACCTCATTCCTCTTTTTCCCTTACGTCCTTTTTCCTTTAGGTGAAAAAGGACCAATCCCGATCCCGAAATGTATCGGGATACGGGACCACCGCTGTCCATTTTTGGGTTAAAATCAATTTTCTCCCCACACGTCAGCAAACTCCTCAATTTTGCATAGAACCTCTTCTAAACTGAAAGTTAGAGTTAGCAAAATTTTCGTCAAACAAGCCTCCTAGTTGCCGCCTCTCACAATTGATTTCTTAACACCCAAAACTGGAAGGCGGGTCCAGACTAAAATTCATGTTTTGGGATAAATAATAAGAGCCCATACATTTTTAAGAACCCTTAAATTTTAAACGAGATTCTAAATGTACGATTTGCTTTGAAGTGGCTGGTGACAGATTGAGGTCAACAAGCGTTAAGAAAATCGGCTAGTTCCGAACTTGTTCGGAAATCCGGAGATTTTTAGCGTTTGGCCCAATCCGTCAGAAATTGTCCGAAGACATTTTCAAGCCAATTCAGGCAAAAGATCCCGATATGTCGCGGATGGGAACTTTTGGTCTTTCAAAAGTTCCATAAACAACAAAACCCATCTCAACCTTTGGAAATTTTATTGAACATTAAATATAACTGTAGACAAAATATAATCTCTATTTCTTTCCCTTTTGGATAGATTTAACCAAATGCCACTCGTCAAATAAAGTCCTTGCAGGACAGATAGTTTGGGCAAAAGCCTTATATTTTTTTCCTCAAAAATGGAAACAACATTGAAGGTCAAAAGCCCATATACTATATCCTCCAAAAGCTGGAAAAACCTTACTTTATCTTTTATACTTTTTTTGAGTATACTGACTCCCATTTTTGCTCAAGGGGAAACCAACTCTAGCTCTTTTTGGCTCTGGGACTTCTTGGGGAGACTTCATCCCATGGTAGTTCATTTCCCGATTGCCTTGCTTCTCTTTGCAACATTTCTGGAATTACACACCTTAAAAAATTACTCTCAGCCCATGCGCAAAGCCATCAATCTGATGGTTTATTTCGGAGCCACATCAGTCTTTTCTTCAGTGATCTTCGGACTGCTTTTGGCTGAAAATGAAGGCACCACTGGTTCTACCTTGGACCTCCACAAATACATTGGAGTTGCAGCAGCAGCAATAAGTATTGCCTTGATTTATTTTGTCAGAAAAGCTCAAAGCCAGCCTAGCGCAATCAAAATTTACCGAGGCCTATTAGTGATCACGGCTGTTAGCGTTGGGTTCGCAGGACATTATGGAGCAAGCTTAACACACGGAGAGACTTTCCTTACAGAGACACTGCCCTTTCAAACTGAGGAAGAAGCTCCAGAATCCATCACTATCAATTTGGCTTCTTTTCAAAATGAGCTATCGTCTGAGCAGCAAGTTCAGTTGGTAACCAACGTCAGATCCGTTTTCGCACACAATTGCTACAAGTGCCATTCAGGAGCCAAAATCGAAGGAGATCTGAGATTGGATGAAAAGGAATTCATCTTTGCTGGTGGTGAAAGCGGTCCAATTTTCGAAGCTGGAAATCCAGGAAACAGTGATTTGATCCGTAGGATTTCTTTATCAAAAAACCATAAAGATGTGATGCCTTCCAAAGGCAAACTTCTGACAAAAGAAGAAGTCCAACTTCTTACTATTTGGGTAGAAAAAGGAGCTCCATGGCCCGAAAAAGCAGATAATTTCTCCATTTATCGAGTAGCGGAACTCGCTCCAAGAAAGCCCAACTTACCCCCTGTAAAGTCAGGTTTAGAAAACCCAATCGACCGCCTTGTCAATCAATACTTCGAGAAAAACTCTATTGAATGGACCGAGCTTGTAGATGACAGGACTTTCTTGAGAAGAGCTTATCTGGACATCGTTGGTCTAATCCCCAGCCCAAGTGATTTGGAGGAATTTGAAAACGATCCCAATCCCGCCAAAAGGTCCCTTTTGGTTGAGAGACAACTGAGTCAAACGGATGATTATTCACAGCATTGGCTGACTTTCTGGAACGATGCCTTAAGAAATGATTATACCGGAACTGGCTATATCACTGGAGGAAGATTCGCCATCACTGATTGGATTTATACTTCCTTGAGAGAAAACAAACCATATGATCTTTTTGTCAAAGAACTTCTGAGTCCGACAGATAAATCTAAAGGCTTTATCGAAGGAATTCGCTGGAGAGGGACTGTCAATGCATCTCAAAGAACAGAGATGCAGGCTGCACAGAATGTAGGCCAAGTGATCCTAGGCCTCAACCTAAAATGCGCTTCCTGTCACGATAGCTTTATTTCCGACTGGAAACTGGAGGAGTCCTATGCTTTTGCAAACATTTTTGCAGACTCCACTTTGGAAATCAGTCGATGTGAAAAGCCAACAGGAAAAATGGCGCAAACTAAGATTCTTTGGGAAGATTTGGGTGAAATAGACAGCTTGGCAACCAAAGCTGAAAAACTTCAGCAACTGGCAGATCAGCTGGTCCAGCCAAAAAATGGACGTCTCTCCCGTACCATTGTCAATCGAATCTGGAAACAAATGATGGGACGTGGGATTGTAGAACCTGTAGACGAAATGGACAATGAGCCATGGAGTCAGGATTTGTTGGATTGGTTGGCTTCTGATTTCACAGAAAATGGATACGATATCAAGCGATTGATCAAGCAAATCGCTAATTCCAAAATCTATCAAAGCCAATCTATTCCTGTTCCTTCGTCTGACTTCCTTTTGGCAGAAGACTACCAATTTGAAGGAATGGTCAGAAGGAGAATGACAGCAGAGCAGTTTTCGGATGCAGTTTCGCTTTTGGCAGCACCTCTTTTCGATTCTACAGAAGTCAAATTCAAACCTTACGAACTAATTCCTGAAGCAACACAAAACCGAGAATTTGCGCGAGCATCTTTGGTGGCAAATAATGAATTTTTGAAGGCTTTGGGCCGACCAACACGTGAAATTGTATCTTCAAGTAGAGATTCGCAAGCAAGTTTGCTGCAGGCACTAGAACTAAGTAACGGCAACAAGCTGAATTCAGCACTTCAAAAAGGCGCAGTGACCTGGATAGAAACTTATCCTGATTCAGAAAAATTGACACGTGAGTTATTTGCCAAGGCTGTTTTGCGAGAGCCAAACTCCAAAGAAATGGAACTAGCGATGAAAACCTTCGGTGAAAAACCAGCAGCTCCAGAAGTCCAGGATTTCCTATGGGCCTTATTTCTTTCACCTGAATTCCAGATGATCTATTAAGCTATGAATTACCTCAAAAGCAGACGGAATTTTATCAAAAAAACAAGTGCAGCAGCAATGGCTACCATGGGGATGGGAGCACCTTTGGCGGGTCTACTTTCTTCCTGTGAAAGCAAAATGAATACCACTGCCGATTCGGTGATTTTACTTTTCATGGCTGGAGGCATGGCTCATACAGAGACTTTTGACCCAAAAAGACATACTCCATTCAGAAAAGGAATGGAAGCCAAGGAAATCCTCAGCACCTTTCCGTCAATCCCTACCAAATTAGATGGCATTCAGTTTTCAGAAGGGCTGGAAAATATTGCCTCTGTTATGGATAAAGGGACCTTGATCAGATCCTATCAAGCGGCAGATTTGGGACACATTCTCCATACGCGACATCAATATCATTTTCACACATGTTATGAGCCCCCCACAATCAGTGGTAGTTCCACATTTGGGAAGTTGGATAGCCAAAGAAAAAGGACCTTTAAATCCAGTGATTCCTCCTTTCATCAATATCGGCCAGCGCTTTACTGTAGGAGAAGGTGAAGAGCTCAAAGCCTTTCACACTGCTGGTTTTTTGGGTTCGGAATATGGACCATTTATGATCCCGGATCCTACTTCTGGTTTGGATTCTGTCCGTCCTCCAGTGGGGATGGATACCAAGCGTTTTGAGTCTCGAAATCAACTGTACAAGGATTTGATAGCAGCTGGCCCGATGGGAGAATTCGGCTCAGACTACCAGAAGGAATCTCTCAAGCGATCCATGGAACAGGCTTATATTCTTTTAAACTCACCGGAGGCAAAGGCCTTTGATTTGAGTCAGGAGCCTAAAGAAAGCTATGACAAATACAATACTGGAAAATTCGGTTTGGGATGTCTTTTAGCAAAGAGACTTGTCAACCAAGGTGCTAGATACATCACAGTCACCACAGAGTATGAGCCATTTATGGGGTGGGACACGCATGACAACGGCCATACTCGGCTGAAGGATATGAAAAAACTGATCGATGCACCTATAGCACAATTGATCAGGGACCTGGATGAAAGCGGAAAACTGGATAGAACCATAGTCTTAGTAGCTAGTGAGTTTAGCCGTGACATGCTCACTGAAGGGCGACCTGATCTGAAAGTGAAAGACCAAGTTCAAGTGCCAGATATTGTGGAGGATTTGAAAAACTTTGGAATGCACAGGCATTTCACCGATGGATGCTCCATGCTGATGTTTGGTGGAGGAATCAAGCGAGGCCATGTTTATGGAAAAACCGCCGACGAGAGACCATGTAAAACCATCGAAAACCCGATCAAAATCGATGGAATTCACCAAACCATTTACCATGCATTGGGAATAGCTCCGGATTTGAATTATGAGATTGAACAAAGACCATTTTACACCACTCCGGATGGACATGGAAAAGTGGCTTATGGGCTCCTTTCTGAGAGTTAATCTTTCTGACTTGGAATTAAAAATGCCAATCCCAATGAGAAAAAGACATCATTTATAAACTGGGAGTTTTCTTGCCCAAAGCTGGCCAAAACTAACTGAGTCTGGAATTTGATATTTTCAAAACCTCCTCTCAAAGTAAAACCAGGTTCCAAAATCAAAAAATCACTTCTCTTAGCCAAAAAGTCCTGAACTTCATTTAAAAAACTTGGTTCTGAGATTTCATAGTTCGTCTTCAGGAAAGTATTATAGGCAATTCTTGGAGTAAAAGCGAGTTCAAAATTTTTCAAAGATAGACCAATAGAAGGCTGTATATAGGGTTTGAAATGGCTTACATCAGTATGATCTTGTTTCACGCCTCCTACCTTATTTTTGATGCCAGAGAACCCCAGCCCTCCGCTCAGTTCATATACCCATTTTTTATTTAAACTGGCACCATAATAACCTCCACCGATTTCCAAGTAGCTACCCGATCCTCTCCATTCATCTGGATCAGAAGTAGTTTTATCCCCCAAGGAATAGAAACTTACATTTGATTGCCAATGATCACTAATTGCATATGCAAATTGGAATCCACCACCACTGACAGATTCCTCTCCGTCAGACCCACTAATTCCGCCCTGCAAAAACACCTCTCCTTTTTCTTTAAAAAGGGGGACGTTTTGCCCAACATTCGAATACATCACAGGGGAACAAGCTTGCAACAAAGCTGAAACAAACAAAACAAGAACAGAGTATTGAAGGAGACTTTTCATGAGATTTTGGGTTTGATGATACCTAAAGTTCATCTCTTTATTTATTATTTCCTGCCCAAAAATTCCTGTCCCAAAAAATTATTTTATGAAAAAACGCAAGTCCAATTCATGATCTTAATCGGACTTGCAAAAAATACTAAAACCTATCACTATTAAGCTTCAAATAGGTTTAACCCTACTTTTCATAATATTCCTCCACGGTATAAACAGTCTTTTCAACCTTATTTGAAACTGGATCCAAAGAGTGCAAATACCTATAAATAGCTCTTAAATCATCATCCTCCATCCACGAGAAATTCGCCCAAGGCATCGGCGATCCTTCCACCAACCTTCCATTTTTGATTCTTTCAATAAAGGCTTCCTCCGTCCAATTGGCGATTCTCCCTGTTTCTGGATCAGGAGTCAAATTCGGAGTGACATATACATAGCCTGTCCCCTCATCCATTGCCAATCCTCCCGAAAATTTAGGTCCAGTAAACTCCCCACTTGTCAGACTTCGTGGTGAGTGACAACCCACACAATTGGCAACCGAATTGGCCAGATATTTACCATACTCTACAGTTGGTCCAATCTCCACATGGGAAGGAGGCGTTCCTGTCGCACTTTCAGGTTTAAGCATCCCCAAGGCAATGACCATTTTTCCCAAAAAGGAATATTCAGTGGGTTTAATCTCATGCTTGACAGGCTTTTGAGATCTCAAAAATGAAATTAAAGCAGTCATGTCTTCGTCGCTCATATTTTGGAATGGCATAAATGGAAAAATAATCCTTCCATCTGCCCCAATCGAATGCCTCATCACCCTGGCAATTTCTCCATCAGACAACTTCCCTATTCCCGTCTCCATATCAGGAGTCAGGTTTCTTGGTCTAAAAATACCGGGACCGATATTCATTTCAGTACCTCCAGCCATCAGAACTTCCTTTCCTGCCTCCATATCGGCATATTGATCCGGCGCAATATGGCAAGTATTGCAATGGGCTGGCCCAAAGGCCAAATATTTACCTCTTGCCACCACTGCTGAATCAGAGGTAGATTTTATATCCGGATATTCAGCTTCAAATTTCTTTTCCCAAGTCAGATTGACGAAGAGAACGAATACAATAACAAGGACTACTAGACTTCCAGCAATCCAGGCGAAAATTTTAAAAAGCGTTTTCATAGCGCATAGTTTTGGTGATAACAAATAGAATCATCTATTGAGGCACTAAAATCGTTGGTCAATCTCGCTGAAGGCTACCTAATCTGTCTCAGCTCGGTAATTAATAGCCTAAAAAAACAAGGAAGTGTAAGGGGTAATAAACGCTAATCAAAGATCCACTTCTTTTCAAAAAATTAAACTGAAATGAAATAATCAAAACCCCTTATTATACCAAGAGGCTTAGAAAATTTAAGAAAATTTCTTCGAATTATACAATTTTTCAAGGCTAATTTTTCTACATCAAAAATTAGAAAACTAAACGCCCGAAATTTTTCCTTAAGAATTCTGAGTAAATCATTCAACCCATTTACCCTTTTCCCAATTATGCAAGCGGTATTGTCTAATTGCCTTAAAATTAAAATATTACAATAACCACCCAATCTTCACATGAAACTCATATCTACTCTTTCCATCCTCCTTTTTATCACTTTCCTTTTTCAATCATGTTCTCAGAATGACTCAATTAACTTTGATCAACTCACCGATGAAGTCGAAGTCATTCGGGACAATAATGGTATCAATCATATTTTCGCTCAAAATGAGCATGACTTGTTTTTCATGCAAGGATACCTTGCCGCGAAGGATCGTCTTTTTCAATTTGAAATCTGGAGAAGACAAGCTACTGGAACTTTGGCTGAAATCTTGGGTGAAAGAGAGTTGGAAAGAGATCGAGGTGTGAGACTTTTTAAGTTTCGAGGAGACAAAGAAACTGAGCTAAGACACTATCATCCTCGAGGAGTTGAAATTGTGGATGCTTTCGTTGCAGGAATCAATGCTTATATCGAAGAGGCCAATTCAGATATCTCCTCCCTCCCTATTGAATTTCAAATGCTAGGAATCCAGCCTGAGCCCTGGACTTGGGAAGTGGTAATTTCCCGACATCAAGGGCTTTTGGAAAATGTAAAAGACGAGCTGGACTATAGCCAAATAGTCAGCAAAATCGGCGCAGAGGCTACAAAAAAACTATTTTACTTTCACCCCAATGATCCTATTCTGGCTTTGGATCCTGGTATTCCCGAGGAGTTGCTATTCAAGGATATTTTAAAGCCCTACTATGCTTTCCGTACAGGTGTAGTTTTCGAACCTGAAGATTTATTACCAAAATATCGCGGAGAAAAGGAAAATACCGACTTGGCACTCGCCCAATTGAAGCAGGAGTTGGAATCCACTTTGGAAGCGGATTCATTTGCGCAAGGCTCCAACAATTGGGTTTTGAGTGGAGAGAAGACAGATAGTGGATTTCCTTTTATGGCCAATGATCCACACCGTCTTCAAGCCGCTCCTTCCCTTCGTTATTGGGTTCATTTGAATGCCCCTGGTTGGAATGTAGTCGGAGGCGGTGAGCCTGTTATCCCGGGAGTTTCTATCGGTCACAATGAGTTTGGCGCTTGGGGTTTGACAATTTTCTCTACCGATAATGAAGACATGCGGGTTTATGACATCAACCCTGACAACCCTCACCAATACCAATTCAAAGGGGAATGGCTGGAAATGAGCTCAATACAGGATACAATTCAAGTCAAAAACCAAGTGCCAGAAATCGTCACTTATTATTATACAATCCACGGACCTGTAACATTTATCGATGAGGAACTAAACAAAGCTGTAGCCGTGCAATGCGCTTGGTTGGAACCGGGATCAGCTCCCTATTTGGCAAGTCTCAAAATGGATCAATCCCAAAATTGGGAGGAATTCCGAGATGCTTGCACCTACAATTTTATTCCAGCAGAAAACATGGTTTGGGCAGATCGCGATGGCAATATCGGTTGGCAAGCCACGGGGATTGCCCCTATCCGAAAAGGATTTTCAGGTTTAGTACCCACTATGGGCGATGGAAACTATGAATGGGATGGCTATCTCCCAATCGAGGACAGACCAAATTTATACAATCCAGAATCTGGATTTATCTCTACAGCAAATCAAAATGTCTCTCCAGAAGATTACCCATTCCCAGAAGCATTGGGATACGATTGGGCGGATGATTTCCGAGGAGAAAGAATAAAAGAAGTCCTTTCTCAAGACAGGAAATTCACCTTGGAAGAAATGGGAGCTTTGCAAAATGATTACCTCGCTCTTCCGGCTCGTAATATGATCCCATTTTTGAAAGCCCTGCAATTTGATGACCCTTTGACAGACTCCCTCCGAAACAGCCTTCTTTCATGGGATTTTATTTTGAATCCAGAATCTATAGAGGCCGGAATTTACGTGATGTGGGAAAGGACTTTACGAGAAAATGCACTAAAAATCGCAGCTCCTCAAGAGCTTTGGGAGATCGTTGGGGCAATCCCCATGACAAGAGTAATCCTTTGGGCTCATAATCCAAACGACCTTTTTTCACAGTCTCCAGAAGCTTCAAGGGATCAATGGCTCAAAGATTCTTTTACTGAGGCAATTATTGAATTGGAAAAGAAGCTCGGTTCTGATCCAAGCCTTTGGCAATATGGACAAGAGGATTACAAACATGCCTTGATCCAGCATCCTTTAGGATCAGTAGTCAATAAAGAATGGCAAGCAAAACTCAATGCAGGACCTCTCCCTCGAGGAGGATACAGCTTTACTCCGGGAGCCAATGCTTATGGCGACAATAATACTTCTGGCGCTTCATTCAGGATTTTGGTAGACACTAAGGACTGGGAAAGGACTCAAGGAATCAATACCCCTGGGCAATCCGGTAATCCCGAAAGCCCTTTTTACAAAAACCTTTTCCCAATCTGGGCAAAAGACCAATACGTGACAGTTCCCTATTCTCTAGAATCGGTGAAAAAAGATGCCTTTGAATCCAAGCTTTATTCTCCAAAGAAATAAGCCTTATCAAAGATCATATTTAACTGTCAGCAAGCCATACCTTGGCTGCACCCAATAGGAATAGGTACTGATCAGGTTATCCGAAAAACTATCTCTTCGGATGGCCTGAGTATCCATAATATTCCAAACCGATGCTCTGAATTCCCAAGGACTGGATTTTCCCTGATAGCTTAGAAAAGCATTCAAAAACTCAAAATCACTTTGGGTGTTTGCTCCTCTATTGAGGTAGGCATTGTAGGTGTAATCTGCCTTCAATTTCAAGCCTTTGATGATATCCAAGTCAATTTCCAACTTGGGACTATGGGTAACAAAAGTGTTTTCAACCATCCTTCCCTGATAATTATTGGCATCGAAAGTATAGCCCAGATCAATTTCCAAAATCTTGAAAACCGTAGTTGTAAACTTGAAATTATAGCTCTGAGAAAAAGACTGATTTTTATTTGCCTCTCCATCCAAAAGAGTGTGAGTTTGATAGGAATTCCATCTACCTCCTGCTTGTAGCTTGAACGTATTGAATCGTTTGTCAAAAGTCAGATCTCCATTCAAAGTCTCATTGATCGGATCGATATTCTGAATGGTCAACAAGCGATTAACTCCTGCAAAATCCGTCACAGTCACCAAATCATCCTTTTTCCTTGCCCAATTAACATTTCCGAAAAGATTAAAAGCAGAGAAGAAATCAAAATGATTATAACTCAGGGAATGATTGGAAAAAAGCCCATTATCCAGCATTCTATTCCCTGTAAAAATAGAATTGTAATCCTGAATCACCCAGCCTGTGGCCAACTTCTGAACATCCATAAAGCTGGCAGTCTGATTGAATCTAAAGGTCAAGTCCCGATTGGATTTTACAGACCATTTGGCATAAAGAGAAGGCAAAAGCAACCATTTATCCTGCTCCCTGGACACATCATCCTGCATATCTTTCCAGGCATATCGATGCAAGTTCAAGGATGGACTGAATATCACCTTTTCCCATTTGGTTTTATAGGTCATGCCCAAATAGCTATCCTGAATTCCAAAATCAGCATCATTGTAAAACTCGTCCAATTCAGTGCTTTGACTTTCCTTTACCAAATCCACCGATCCCAAAAGCTTCTGCTGAGTGGAATTATATCCCAAGGTCCAATTCAGATGGTTGGTGGCATTGAGAATATGATAGTAGTTAAAAGCTCCTTCAATCAAATTGCTTCGGATCTCCTGATTCTGAAGGAATCGATAGGTTTCAGCATCCTCCACAGCCAACATTCCCATAAATGGCCGCTGATTGGTAGTCAAATCATACAACGGATCTTGGTATTTATTTTCCCAATTCACTTCCATGGAAAAAACCTGCTTTTCATTAGGAGCGTGATACCATTCTCCTTTTTGCTGGAAAGAATAAGGTCTTCTGGTCTGTCTCGTGGCGATTTGCTGATTGAAGGTTCCAAAATCAGAATTCAGGCCGGTTCGGGTTTCTATGTCCGCGATTTTTCCAAAGAAACTATATTTCGCATAGGTCTCTTCCCTTGGAGTAAAAGTCAGGGAATACTTCATCAAACCAGAGGCATTTTCAACCCGATTTACGGATTCCAAAGTCTCCTGATTATTTTCATCGCTTCGCAAATAGGTTCTCTGGGAATTGCTTCCCAACAAATTATTGGAAGAGGAAGCGATGAAAAAGCCGGCATGTCTCCACTTTCTGGAAGGAGTAAAATTCACATTCAGAGCTCCCAACTTGGTTTCCAGATCTCGTGCATTATTCCTTTGCGCCAAAGGAATACCCATATCCTCTCCGCTGAGCTCAACCCGGGAACCATTTCGTGAAGCCAAACCTGCCAATCCTCCACTAAAGCGAAAGTAATCCTGAAGCGTAAAGGCCAATTCGCCTACATTATTGGCATCGGCTATCAAATTCAGATTCAATTTGGGCGCATAATAAAAGGCATTTGCATGTCCCAAATAGCGCTCTTTGGGTCCTCCACCGGCAGTCACATCTCCAAAAACAAGATTCTTTTTCCCGTCTTTCAACTCTATATTCAGAGCCAAACTTTCATTGTTATCCAAGCCCCGAATCGGAGAAACTTCGTTGAAATTTTTCAACACCTGCACCCGATCCACGGCATTGGCAGGTAGATTTTTTGTCGCCAATTTGGTGTCTCCATCGAAGAAATTCTTCCCATCCACCATGACTTTGTCTACCTTTTTCCCCTGAACTTTCACCTCTCCATTGTCATCCACCTCAAAGCCCGGGAGCTTTTCCAAAACATCCTTCAACTTCCTCTCATTTCCAGAAGTGAAAGCATCAGTTTTATAGGTCAGCGTATCTCCTTTCATGGTAATAGGCAACTCCGTCACCACCTCCACTTGATCGAGCGTAGTCTCATCCACGGTCAAGACCACCTGAATTGATTCATCTGGATTCCAGTCGGAAATCTCTCTTTCAAACTGCTGAAAACCCACAAAGGAAACCCGCAACAAGTAGGTAGATCCTGTGGCTAGGTTGATCCGGAAGCGTCCCTCTGCATTGGAAACGGCAAACCCTCCGATCTTCTGTGTGGACTGATTGATGGCAACGACATTGGCAAAAGGAACAGGATTATTTAGTGAATCCAGCACCTGCCCAACCAAGGCCTTGCTTTGAGGAAAGGCCGGAAATGCCATCAAAGTGAGGTAGAGAATAATAGTGGCTCGTTTTAAAAAAGACATGTTGGTGAAGTTTGAAAGATGAAATTGGAAAGCTGAAAGAGAAATGAATAGCGCAAGTCTCATTTAAGAAATAGGCTGGGCGAAACACTTTGGAAATATGCCTTCGGCGAAATAGAACTATGAACTTTAATAGCTCAAGTCTCCCTACTTGAACCATTTGCCACAAAAATGCTTCGATTTCTGAGATATGGCTACGCCGAGATATACTTTGTGAAATATACCTTCGGCGTGATATGAGATTGCCACGTCGGCCTAGGGGCTTTCTCGCAATGACGGCAGTATTCAGCTACTGATCACTGAATACTGACCACTGTCTACTGAACTCAATTCCCTATCCGAATCGTAAACTGATTTCCTTCTCCCGGCTTGCCGGAATAGCGCTTCATCATGTCCTGCATTTGTTCCTCCTGAATCGCCATAAACTCCTTTCGATTCACTTCTTTTCCTTTGTTCGGAATCTCAATTTCAACTGGTTCATCCGATGGATTCAGTACAATCTTTTGGCAGATAATCGTCGAGCCTTCATTCTGAACTTCCAAGATCAAACCCGGCAATCCCCAGTATTGATTTGGGCCATGACTCACTGGAATCTGAGGCGTAAACCAAGCAATGATATTGACGGTATCTTTCACGGTTTCCATTTCTTCCATTCCTGTAGAAAAGCGCTTGGAATCCACTATTCTCATGTATTTCGCTTCCTGACAGGCATAATTCCCGATTTGTTTGGCCTTTCCGGTCAATTCCCAATCCATGGTGCTGAGGCTATCCTTCACCAAAAACCCTTTGCCCATCAAATCCTGCTCCTCGATATAGGACTGGGATTCCATGTTTTTATAAAGCAATTGATCTTGGGTTCCTTCCATGATTTTGATCTCCATACCACCGCTGCTGGCAGTTGCTGGGCCACCACCCAGACTTGGAGCCTGCTTCCAAATGGATTCTGTTTGGGTAAAATCTAGGATAAACTCCTTCTCCATTTGCTTTTTGAGTTGGGCCTGGATTTCCGCCATTTGCTCGGGAGCCATCTTGGTAGAATCCATAGCTATTTTGATATTAGAGGAGGTTTTGTAATATGCTCTTCCGGTCAGTCCCTGTCCAAAGGATAGTTGGATAAAAGAGAAACTGAAGGCGGTAATGAGTAAAAGAATTTTAGCTTTCATAAGGCAGGTTTTGTTTGATACAAACCAATTAAAATTCGGTATCAACTAGAGTTAAGCAGTGTTAACGAGTGTTAACCGCCCCTTTGAATCATGAATAAGCTCCTAATTTAGCATTGTGAAAAAACTGCAATTCAAGCGAATAGGGATTTTAATAGCCATCGTTCTGCTGATCACCATCGGTGTACAGGCTTGGCGTATCTATACCCAGTTTCAGATCATCCGGGATCAAGTGGCCAATGATATTCAGCTGAGTTTGGACAATGCCGTGGAAAGCTATTTTGCGGAATTGGCGAAAACAGATATCGTTACTTTGACGGATGATCGCCTCCTCAAAAAAAATAAAGGAGACTCCATTCATGTGACTACCCAATGGAAAAAAGTTAGCATTGACTCTTTGGAAAGCATGGAGGATTTGGATGATTTTATCGGCAGAGTTGGGAATAGTAAAATCCTAAAAAATTTTGATGATCTGGAAGAAGGATCCATCAAATCTTTTTCCTGGAAATCTTCCTCTCAAGATTCTTCCCATACCTTGATCTTGATTGATTCAGCTAGAAATATAGCCCTGGACACTAGCAATAACCTAAAGATTTTCATGGGAAGAGAGGCTGCCGATAGTCTACAAAATCTGCAGTTTTTGACCAATCGGATTATTATTTCCATTACTCGAGATTCACTTGATTTTGATCAGATCAATGGCCTTTTAATGACCGAACTCAGACGGAGAAACATTGACATCAATTACCGTTTGGTGCATCTCGCCAAAGGCAAAGAGCTGGAAGCTTCCAACGCCGAACTTCGAGAACTCCCCTATCATGTGACTTCCCGATCCACTTTTTTGCCTCAGGGACAAAAACTGGAGCTTTTCTTTGAAAACACTGCCAAAACCATTCTCAAGAGAGGTGCTGTGGAAATCCTCACCTCTCTTCTGTTCTTGTTGGCCATTGCAGGGGCATTTTATTACCTCTACCAAACCATCAAATACCAAAAGGAAATCGCCGATATCAAACAGGATTTGATTTCCAATATCACGCATGAGTTCAAGACTCCGATAGCTACCACGCTGTCGGCCATTGAAGGCATCGAATTGTTTAATCCGGAAAATGACACCGAAAAGACCAAGCGCTACCTGGGTATCTCCAAGTCCCAAATGCTGAAACTCAATCAGATGGTGGAGAAAATGTTGGAAACGGCCACTTTGGACTCTGATCAACTGGTTTTGAAAAAGGAACCTATCGAGCCGGAACCCCTTTTGCGTCAGCTGGTCACCAAGTTTCAGACTTTGTCTCCCGAGAAAAAAATCGAACTGATCCTTCCCGCTACCTGCAAGCCTATCGTAGCGGATGCTTTTCACTTTGAAAATGTCCTTTCCAATCTGATTGACAATGCCATCAAATACGGCGGTGATGAAATCCGAATTTGTCTGGATCAAAATGGGTTGAATAAAATCCGAATCCGAGATAATGGCGGAAATATCAGTTCAGAACAGAAAAACCGGGTTTTTGAACAGTTTTACCGCATTCCTAAAGGCGATTTGCATGATGTGAAAGGCTTTGGAATCGGACTCTACTACGTTCAGAAAATCATGGAAAAGCACGAAGGAAAAATAGAACTGGAAGTCAGCAAAGGTTCCACCATCTTTACCACCTATTGGCCATGAGCAAAATCAAGGTATTACTCGCAGAAGACGAGGTCGCATTGGGAATGATCATTCAGGAAAGTCTGGAAAGCCGGGATTTTCAGGTCAAACTCTGTGGGGACGGGCAGCAGGCTTTGGAAGCTTACCAAAGCAACAAACCCGATGTGTTGGTCCTGGATGTGATGATGCCCAAAAAGGATGGTTTTAGTCTGGCTACAGAAATCCGGAAAATCGACCCCTATACGCCGATTATTTTCCTGACTTCCAAAAGCCAAACAGAAGATGTAGTCAAAGGCTTTGGATTGGGAGCTAATGACTATGTGCGAAAGCCTTTCAGTATGGAGGAGCTGATCGTTCGAATCAAGGCCCAACTGGACCGCCTTCGTATCCGACAAAATCAAAGTGATTGGATTGAAGTGGGGAATTATGAATTCCACCCAACCAAGCAACTACTCAAAATCGAAAAGGAAGAAACCCAGTTGACTGCACGGGAATCCCAATTGCTACAGCTTTTGGTAGAGAATGCCAATGAGATCACCGACCGAACATTGATTCTAACGCAAATTTGGGGTTCGGATGATTTTTTCAATGCCCGAAGTATGGATGTATTTATCACCAAGCTTCGCAAAAAGCTCCATTTAGACTCGAATATTCAGATTTTGAATGTGCGAGGCTTTGGGTATAAGTTGGTTTGTTGATTTTCTATATCACCACGGAGGACACTGAGAGCGCGGAGGGATTTGTGAGTGGTAAGTGGTAAGAAGTGCTTTTGTACAAGGTCCAAAGTACTATGTACCAAGTATCTCACCGAAGGCGTATTCCACTTTATTTCACGATTGTATTCCTTAAATTCAGATTCCTAACGCTGAATTGAAAATCACCCCATGAAAAAATATAATCCTCTCTTTGTTTTAGCGGTTCTGCTACTCTTTTCTCTAGAGTCTTTTGCACAATCAGATGCGGCTTGGAACCAGAAAATAGACAGTCTTTTTACCGAGTGGAACACTCCAAATCATCCGGGAGGAGCCATCGCAGTGATGAAAGATGGGAAAACGATTTTTTCTCAGGCCTATGGATTGGCCTCCTTGGAATATTTGGTTCCTAATTCCACCGGGACCATCTTCAATACAGGTTCCGTTTCCAAGCAGTTTACAGCCATGGGGATCGTTCGCTTGGAAGAGGAAGGCAAGCTTTCCTTTGATGATGATATTCGCAAATTCATCCCAGAATTGCCGGACTTTGGAGAAAAAATCACTATCCGACACATGCTTCATCATACCAGTGGGCTGAGGAGTTTGCATACCCTTTTTGGCTTGGCCGGCTGGAGAGATGATGACTCCCGCACCAATGCTGACCTTAACCGAATCATCCTCAATCAGGAAGACCTCAACTTCTCACCGGGATCTGAATACCTCTATTGCAATACCGGCTATATGCTGATGGTGAATATCATTGAAAATGTCACTGGGGAGGTTTTCAAAGAATGGATGCATAAAAATATCTTTTCTGAGTTGAATATGTCTCAAACCTATGTGGAAGACCTTTATAGCCGGGTTGTGCCGAATAATGCGACATCCTATTATGGATCGGATAATTTTGAAAGAGCGGTAGAATACTGGGGCTATGTGGGTTCGGGGAATATGCATTCCACCACGGCAGACCTTTTGACCTGGTTATCCAATTTTAGCCATCCTCAGAAGGGCTGGGAAAGCTCTTTCCAAAAGATGCAAACAGTCGATCTGTTGACAGATGGATCGGAGAATAATTATGCCTTTGGAGTGATCGTGGATGAGCATTTGGGAAGAAAAAGAATCCAGCATGGAGGTTCGATTGGTGGATTCCGCGCTTACGTTGCCACCTACCCTGAGGAGGAGCTAAGCATCGTGGCTCTCACCAACTTTTCCGCAGGAAACCCAGGTGGGCATTCCAATCAAATTGCAGAGATCATCTTAGGCAAAAGCAATACTGAAGCAGCCCCAAAGCCAGCTATCAAAAGCATTTCTTTGAACAATGAGGCACTAGCCAAATTTGAAGGCACCTATTGGGATGACAAGGCCAAGTCCATGCAGAAAGTCCAGTTGAAAAACGACACGTTGAGATATTCTGGAACGGGGAGAGAAAGAGCGCTCGTTCCTATCAGTTCCAATACTTTTAAACTTCTAAATGTCCCTGCAGATGTGGAAGTGAAATTTGAGACTGCTGCTAAGAAAGATCAACTATTGGTTTCCGTCGATGGATCTGGCCCGAGCATTTTTGATGAGGTAGAAAACCCAGAATTCAAGGAAGAGGATTTGAAGGATTATGTGGGAGAATATTACAGTTCAGAAGTAGAAACCACCTATACCATTTCCGTCAAAGATGACAAAATCGAACTTTACCAAGTGAGGCATGGTTTTATCCCAGCCAAAGTCTTATTCAAGGATGTGATCACCGCCGATTATCCCACGAATGTGGTTCAGTTTGTGAGAGACTCCAAAGGCAAGGTTACCGGCATTTTGATCACCAATGGAAGGGTAAGGAATGCTTGGTTTAAGAAGGTTTTGTAGTATCAATCAATTTCATTTATACCACCACAGCCCCGGTAGCCATCGGGGTTTTCGTTCTTTTGGGGCATAGCTTGTCCCGATTATTTCGCGGCCAAAAGAACAATAAAATTAAGAATGAAAATATTTTTGTGAGTTGAGCAATTTTGCAGCATTCTAAATCTGTAAAAAAACTTTTTTATTCACCACCTCCCAAATAGTTCATACTCCAGACTTGGACTTAGAAAATTGCAGTCCCTGACTGCATTATTGATAGCACAAGTCGGGAGACTTGCGCTACCAGAGACACACCCCCTTCCAAATTAAAACCTGCATTAGGTAAAAATGTCAATATTAAATATTAAATTTAACACTAAACACCTAACCTATTATGTGAAATTTCAAAATAAACTTACTCACAATTTTTTAGTGAAAAATGATTTTTTTGATAGCCTGTATTGATATATAAGTAAACTACAAATATCAAAACACTTCAAATATGGTGAAATTGTTTCCAGAGAAATATGATTTTCCAATCAAAATGCTATAGGCACTTTGATAATAATCCACGAGAAATTTATCAAGATTACTATGTAGGAAATATGAAAACACATACTCACAAATTGCAAAACAATAAAGGCAAATTTGAAGCTAATAAATCAAACCGAAAGCCTACAAATACAATAGCAGGATATTCAATTGTAGACAATAGAACTGAAACTGTAGCTCAACAGAAACTGAAAGCTATTGCAGATAGAGGCCCAAAGATTAAACATGCAGCGCAATTCAAATCAATAGTTAACCAGGACCATCTTCAACTCAAAAGCCAAGCCCCATCAGTTATTCAAAGGGTTACAGACTTGAAAATTCAACAAGGCCCCTCCTGTTGGCTTTATGTATTAGAAGCAATTGCAAAATCAAAAGGGATAGGCACAAAATATTTATCTATGGCAATGGCCGCATATCCTACCAGCGAAAAAGCCGAAAAGAAAAAAAAGAAAGAAGCTATAGAAGGCAATGAAATGTCAAAAAGAGCAGCTGCACTGGAACTAATTGTTGAAGGCTGTACAGAAATGGTCGCCAAACTTCATAATTGGAAAGTAGGTGAAGGAGGAAGACGTGCAAATGAAAATATTCAGAAAAAGATAGTTGAAAGATATGCTCGTCAAACTTTACATTCTGACGCATCGGTATCTCATATTAATTTTGACAATCTAACTGAACGTGTGAATGTCGATTTTGTAATTGAGGAATATCTCAAAGCAAAGAAAAGAGCAAGAAAATTGGCAGATATTGTTAAATCTGGAGATGCTCCTGAATTGCTCCTAAATACCGGAGCTCAGATGATTGATGGAAATCAAGATGAGAATGATGTCCACTTATCTTTATCCTCTCAAACCTTCCCAAATTATGTCTCTATAAAAAAACGTTTCAATCTAACTATGGAGGACATGCAAAATAATATTGTTGACTTTACTGGAAGAAATGATCTAGAGATGCGGAATACAAATCATGCAATCTTATTAGATGATTATGACCCAAGTAGCAAACTGGTAACATATAAAGACCCTAATTATGGAAATATAGAAATTAAAATCACTCATTTACAATTTCAGAAAATGGCCGGAGATTCTAATATGAGAATGCTACCATTCTTCCCAGATGGAAATAAGCAATCAAGAATGGCTGATGTGAGAGACTAAGCATTCTTTATCCATTAGTCGGATATTTAGACCCAAATAGTTAATAAACACCTTGAGAAGGTAATGATTTCATTTTCCGTTTTTTCAATAAAATCGTATTCGTGGATTCTACCTTAGCTATATTTTCTTGAAACCCTCTTCATGCACTACCTCTCCCTTCACATCACGATGAGCAAAGAAAATTTGAGCTTGGCCGGAAATCCGCTCAACTTTCACACTTAGAAAACCTCCCTTCAATCTTAAAAACTGATGTTCGGGACGATAATCATCGGCATCCCACCCTTGGGAATGATAATCACTGATGGGCCCCGAGCAGAACTCCATCAAGCCCGTCTCCAAATCCTTGGAAACATACTGCCAGTGACGGTCTCCATTGACTACAAAAAGATTGGGAATTTGTGACAGATATTTTCTAAGCTTTTCCCCTTCTTCATGGTAAACAGAGTTTGCATGATTGTCTTTTTTATTTTCCCGGTCCGGCCCGACGATTGGAGTGGCTGAAACCAAGATTTTAAAACTAGCATCCGAGGCTTCCACAGATTCCTTGAACCAATCCATTTGCTCTTTTCCCCAAATGCTTTTATCCGGACCATCAGGCTTTGGATTGGGAGTTCGGAACTCTCGCCCTTCCACCATCCAAACTTGAAGATCCTTTCCCCATCTGATCGTTCGATAAGGCTCTTTTTCCAAAGGCACATTCTGATACCAAAGCTTTATCCCATCTGCAAAAGTCAAATCTCCATAATTTTCAGAAGCAGGATGCGCATCGTCTCTCAACAAATCATGATCATCCTTCATCATGTAAAGAGGCGTTTGTCGAAAAAGGTCTTTCAAGCTTGGCCAAGCATCCATTGCATGCCATTTATGACGGGCTTGCTCCAGATTCTTTGCCATAGGACCCGGCTTATCATAATAGATGTAATCTCCCGTCTGGATAAAAAAATCCGGCTTTATCGCCCCCATACTGTCATAGGACTGGAATCCTCGTTTCTCATCATCAAAAGACCAAAAGTATTGGCAGGTAGAGGTCGTGAAGAGAACCGGAACAATCTGATCTGGATTGGGAGCAGTGGTAAATTCTCCTCCCGTTTTCTGAATTTCTCTACTTTCAAATTTTGATTTGGCCTTGAGAATAACTCGAAAAGTGGTTGCGGAAGGCAAATCATCAAAAACAGCCTTGACTGTGAAATCATCCTCAGCTTTGGCCTCCAGCCAATCCGAAGTCCATTCTTTGCCTCCTCCTTGAATCTGAACTTGCACATAGCCCGAACCTGCTTCTACACCTCCATCCATTTGACTGACAGGCATAAATTCATCAAAGTCGATTGGATGCCGAAAGACCGTCTCCTTACGCTGATGCTTAATTGGATTGGGTTCCGCCTGCTTACATACTCGTGTCCAAACCAAAACCGAGTGATCCGTCACTTCCATCAGCTTGAATCCAGTGGTAAAGAATACAGAAGGTTCTTTTTTGCCAATTCCTAGTTTTTTGGCAAAAGCCGAAAATGAGGTTTGAGAGAAAATAGAGAAGGAAAAGATTCCCCATCCTATATTTTTAAAAAAGCTTCTTCTGGTTTGCATGGTGGTTGAATTGAGATCCTTACTCTCTTAAGATAAAGAAGAATCCTCGAAGAATAAATTCATCCAATTTGAATAAGCTTCCTGAATAACATCCATCCTGAAGCATTTTATAGCTGCAAAAAAAGACTTATTCAAGCTTGCACCATTTTAGTATACGACTCTGAACCAGACACTTCCCAACAAAATTTTGTCTCAACTGATTTCATAAGGACAAACAAAACTTCATTGAAATACGATTGGAACGGCGTTATTAATGAACTATATTAATCTCTCGACACCTACAAAATATTTTTGTGCTGTTCTATTTGGTCTAAGTCATTTTAAACATAGCGCAGCCACCCATCTAAACGGAAGCCTCCAAAATCAATTATGTCAAAAAATGTTTCAGATCAACTAGTAGAAATGTTGGTTTCTGCTGGAGTCAAAAGAGTCTACGCAGTAACTGGTGACAGCTTAAATCCCATCAATGATGCCATTAGGAGAAATGGTAAAATCCGATGGATTCATGTCCGTCATGAGGAAGCCGGAGCTTATGCGGCCTCTATGGAAGCCGAACTAAATGGAATTGGTTGCTGTATGGGAAGCAGTGGACCTGGTCATGTGCATTTGGTCAATGGTCTCTATGATGCCAATAGATCCGAAAACCCGGTGATTGCCATTGCATCCACTGTATTCACAGAAAAACTGGGACTGGACAACTTCCAAGAAACCCGACCTGAATACTTATTTCAGGATTGCTCTAAATATGTCTTCATGGCCAATACTCCAGAACAGGCCATTAATGGTATGCAATCTGCCATTCAACAAGCCATCAGCAAGAAAGGGGTTGCGGTTTTGGGTCTACCAGGTGATGTTGCGGCAGCGGAAGTAAAACCTGTTTTTTCCGCAGGTCGCAATTTTTATAGTAATCCTCGGGTTATCCCAGGCAAAGATGATCTTCTTGAATTGGCCAAAATCATCAATAAATCAAAAAAAGTCATGCTTTTCTGTGGGCACGGATGTCAAAATTCGGTATCTGAAGTCATGCAATTGTCAGAAAAGATCCAGTCTCCTTTAGGCTATAGCTTTCGTGGCAAAATATTTTTTGATAGACCAGACAATCCCTATTCAGTTGGACTCAATGGCCTTTTGGGAAATAAATCGGGATTTGAGGCGATGCACAATGCCGACTTGCTGATTATGTTGGGCACCAATTTTCCTTACAGTGAATTTTTACCAGAGAAATGCACCATCGTCCAGATTGACAACAAGCCAGAAAAGTTGGGAAAAAGAGCCAAAGTTGATTTCGGGTATTGTGGAGACATAAAAAACACACTGGAAGAGTTGATCGGATTAGTGGAGAAAAAAGAAGAAAATTCATACCTCCAAAAGATGAGATCGATTTATCTCAAACTTGAAGAGGATTATCAAAAATATGTGGAGAGCAAAGGCAGCGAAAACCACATTCACCCAGAGTATGTGGCCCATTTGGTAAATCAACTGGCCACAGACGATGCTATTTTCACAGTGGACACCGGTATGAGTGCAGTCTGGGCAGCTCGCTACCTGAAAGCTGGAAAAAACAGATATCTCACTGGGTCATTCAATCATGGCTCCATGGCAAATGCAATGCCTATGGCTATTGGGGCTGGGCTTTCCCATCCTGACAGGCAGATTATTGCTTTTTGTGGAGACGGAGGAATCTCCATGCTTTTAGGAGATCTCATGACCATCAGTCAGTACCAAATCCCTGTCAAAATCATAATTTTCAACAACAGGGCCTTGGGTATGGTGAAACTTGAAATGAGAGTCGCCGGCTACCCTGATTGGCAAACAGACATGGTCAATCCTGACTTCACCAAACTGGCAGAATCCATGAATATCGCTGCTTGGGAGGCAAAAGAACCCAAAGAGGTAAAAGCAGCTATCGAGGGCGGATTTAAGCACGAAGGACCTGCCGTTATCACTGTTTTCACTGATCCCAATGCACTAGCAATGCCACCGTCTATCAATTTTGATCAAATCAAAGGTTTTGCCGAATCGATGTCTAAAATGATGCTGAATGGCCAAGCCGCCAACATCATAGACACAGCGAAAAGTGATATTAAATACTTAAGGGAACTTCTATGAAAGAGTCTATCAGATTTACCTTTATTGCATTTGTCATAATAGTCCTTTTTATAGGCCTGATCACTTGGCCTCTGATTGGACTTATTACAATAATCGTCTTGATCCTTTTGATTGGGATCCGAGATTTCTACCAAAAAAAACACACTATCCTAAGGAATTTCCCTGTTTTGGGACACATGCGTTATCTGCTGGAAATGATTTCACCTGAGCTCCATCAGTATGTTGTAGAGTCAGATACTGATGGAAAGCCCATTGACAGAAACCATCGCAGTTACATCTATTCCAGAGCCAAAAATCAAAACAAAACCCATCCTTTTGGCACTGAGCTGGATGTGAATGAAAGAAACTATAAGTGGATGCATCATAGCATCTATCCTGCAAAAAAACTTGAATCACCTCCTCGAGTAAAAATTGGGGGAGCAAGCTGTACCCAGCCTTATGAGGCTAGCTTATTCAATATCTCGGCTATGAGTTTTGGAGCTTTAAGCAAAAATGCCATTAAAGCCTTGAATCTGGCAGCTAAGGAAGGAGGATTTTTTCATGACACCGGTGAAGGGGGAATTTCCAAATACCATATGAATGGAGGTGACTTGGTCTGGGAGATCGGAACAGGATATTTTGGATGTCGATCCGAAAATGGAGGCTTTGACCCTGAAAAATTCCAAGAAAAGGCTAATTGGGATCAAGTAAAAATGATTGAAATAAAAATTTCGCAAGGTGCAAAACCAGGACATGGAGGCGTTTTGCCAGCAGCCAAAAATGATGAGGAAATCGCCGAAATCAGAGGAGTCAAACCTCATACAGATGTGCTTTCACCTCCAGGACATTCTACATTCCAAGACGCCAAAGGACTATTGGATTTTGTAGAACAGTTGAGGTTCCTCTCAAATGGAAAACCGGTAGGCTTCAAGTTATCCATTGGAAACCGGGAAGAGTTCATCGAGATCTGCAAAAAGATGGGAGAAACAGGAATAAAACCAGATTTCATTACCATTGACGGGGCCGAAGGTGGTACCGGAGCCGCACCAATTGATTTTTCAAATTATGTAGGTATGCCTTGGGAGAGCGCATTGATTTTCGCCATAGATACACTGAAGAAATTTGGATTAAAAGATGAAATAAAGGTAATCACTGCCACCAAAATCTTCACCTCATTTGATGTATTCAAAGCCCTTTGTATCGGTGCGGATATTTGTAATTCTGCCAGAGGAATGATGCTGGCTCTGGGTTGCATTCAGGCTTTAAAATGCAATACTAATGAGTGTCCTACCGGAGTAGCTACCAACGATCCTCGGTTTGTAAGAGGTCTGGTTGTTTCTGAAAAATGGCAAAGAGTGAAAAATTATCATGAAAACATCTTAGAAGACTTTCTAGAACTATTGGCTGCCTCTGGCTGTGACTCAGTTGATCAATTAAACAGATCTATGATTTACAAAAAAAGTGGTGAATCCTGGATAAGCTATGATGAATCTGCATGAAGACATAAAGATCTTCAAAATCAGAAAATAGCCATCAATTTCGTAGCTTAAACCCACATATTCAACAAATTACAATTCAACACATATTGTTAGGAGATATTCATAAGCCTAAAAACCATTGACCATGAACCGAAAAGCCTTCCTTAAAACCTCGGCCATCGCCTTTTCAGGATTGATGATTGCACCTCAGTTTTCTTGCACCAAAGAGAAAAAAGAAACCGGACTTCTCAGTCAAAACAATCGAAAAAATTGGGCGGGGAACTATACTTACAAAGCCAAAGAACTCCTAGAACCAAAAAGTGTTGAAGAACTTCAGGGTATGATTAAGAAAATGGAAAGTTCCAAGGCATTGGGCTCCAAGCATTGCTTCAATGATATAGCTGATGATCCTGTAGCCCAAATATCCACCCAGCACCTCAATAAAGTCATCGCTATTGATACCGAGAAAATGACGATCACTGTTGAGGCGGGAGCCCGATATGGAGATTTTTCCAAGGAATTGTATGAAAAAGGGTTTGCCTTGCACAACCTGGCTTCTCTTCCCCATATCACCGTTGCCGGTGCCTGCGCCACTGCTACTCACGGATCAGGAGTAAAGAATGGCAATCTGGCTACAGGTGTAATGGCTTTGGAGCTGGTCAAACCTGATGGAGAGATCGTTTCGATGGATCGATCTCATCCTGATTTCAATGCCGTGGTGGTTGGCTTGGGAGCTTTTGGAATTATCACCAAAATGACCCTGGCCCTTCAACCTGCCTTCGATGTCCGCCAAGATGTGTTTTTGGATCTTCCTCTGGAATCTGTCAGAAATAACTTCAACGAGATCATGTCCAGTGGCTATAGTGTCAGCCTTTTCACCAACTGGATGAATGACAATGTGAGTGAGGTCTGGGTAAAAAGAAGAACAGACGAGGAAGTCAAAGACCTAGGCCCTGAATTCCATGGTGCCAAAGCCGCGGAGATCAATGTCCATCCGATATTCGAACTCGACGCCCAAAACTGTACCGAGCAATTAGGAGTTCCCGGACCATGGTACGATCGCTTGCCTCATTTCAAAATGGGTTTTCTGCCTAGTGCCGGGGAGGAGCTTCAGGCGGAGTTTTTTGTTCCTAGAGAAAATGCCGTAGAGGCCATTATGGAAATAGAAAAGTTGAAGGATGAGATTTATCCTCTTTTGATGATTACGGAAATCAGAACTATTTGCGGGGATGAATTCTGGATGAGTCCTTGCTATCAGCAGGATTCGGTAGCTATTCATTTTACCTGGAAGCAAATGACCCCAGAAGTGATGGCTATTTTGCCTAAAATCGAAGCTGCAGTTGCCCCTTTCAATGGAGTTCCGCATTGGGGGAAATTATTTACTATTTCTAGAGAAAAATTGATGGAGCGCTATCCGAAGTTCAATGAATTTGTGGCTTTGGCTAAGCAATATGACCCTCAGGGGAAGTTTACCAATGACTATTTGAAGCGAAATATTTATTGAAATAAGAATGTTGGTTAATAATAGAAAAGCGGTCTTTAAATAAGGCTGCTTTCCTTTTATATACCCTGAGCTCTAAGCATTTTCCCTTGACATGGATTGTGTCTACGTAAGTTGATTTTTCATATAATCTAAACCCAAAACTATCCTATGAAGGCAAACAAAATAATCGCCATTATATTAAGCTGGCTCCCCTCCTTGGTTATTTCTCTGTTTTTTATTCCAAATGCTTTGGACAAGATTTTCAACTCCAATCAAGCTGGAAAAATCGTAAGCAATAGTGCCACCATTATTGCTACAGGAGTAGTTTTATTAATTGCTAATGCTTTGTTTCTCTACAATAAGACCCTTCATATCGGTACTTTGATTTTGTCATCTTATATGACTTTGGTGGTTTTTATCCATATGCAAAGAGGGAAACCTTATGAGGTCACTATTTTGATAGTGATGGCGACTATCTTTGCAGCCTATATGAGAAGACCGCAGCCTTTTGAGTTGAAAAAGGAATCAGAATAGGGTTTGGCTGATCAAGCCATTTTCGCCTAGGTTAGACAATCTATAAGCCAATAAACCTATCGAAGGAAAATCTTTTAGGCAAAAAAACTATCTTATCATACATCAATGCCTAGCAAGGTTGAGCTAGTTAAATTTGAGAATCTAAACAACTCTACCATGAAAGAATATTCGAATGGGGAAGTCACCATTTTGTGGCAACCTGAAAAATGTATCCACTCAGGAGTTTGTGTCAAAACTCTTCCCAAAGTATACAACCCAAAAGATAAACCTTGGGTAAAGCCTGAAAATGCATCTAGTGAAGAATTGATCAACCAAGTTTCCAAATGCCCATCGGGTGCATTGAGCATCAAAAAATAGTTGTAGGAATGATTAAAATCGAGCAAGAGGAGAATGGCCGAAAAGGCCGATTTGTTCTCTACGAAGATGGAAAGTTTGCCGGAGAAATGACCTATACCTGGGCCGGAACCAACAAATTTATCATTGACCATACAGGGATCGAAGATGGATTTAACGGAAAAGGTTATGGAAAAATGCTGGTCATGAAAGCCGTCGATTTAGCTAGGGAAAAAGGCGTCAAAATCCTTCCTCTCTGTCCTTTTGCCAAGGCTGAATTTGACAAAAATAAAAGTATTGCTGATGTGAGGTTTTAGGGATTCCACTGGTATTTACTTCTCAATCTTAGCATGTCCGAAGTTGACAGAAAACTCCACACACCAAATCAAAACATACTGATATTTTTCCAAGTCAATTTCTTCAGGCATATCATAGGAAAAGTCGCCTTGTAAGCCTTTTAATTTTCCTAAAGAAACAAATTCAGAGGCTTTGGTATCTGTTGCCAAATAGACTTCCAAAAGTGGGCCGTTGTCTGTTTTGAAATCTGTAAACTTTAGAACGCTAGTTTTGGGATCGGCACTGGCTTTTCCAGAAGTAGGATGAGCCGCATCCATAAAATCACCCATGTAAACCATCGTCATGCCCCCTCCCTGTCCAATTGGGTCATCTGGGACCTGTGGTTGCGGATCGGGATCTGAGCTATCCATGCAGGTAACACAAATCGCTAAGCAAAAAATGGGGAGTAAGTATCTTATCTTCTTCATTTTCGAACAGGCCTATTTATCATAATTTACAAATTCCAGAGAGGAATTAAAAAAAGCCACATCTTTCGAAGTGGCTCCCATCACTATTTTTTTGATTATCCCAAAGGAGGAATCCTTAGAACCTGGCCTGGATAGATTAAATCAGGACTTTTCAACATCGGCTTATTTGCTTCAAATATGACCGGATATTTCATCGCATCTCCATAGACAGTTTTAGCAATCTTGCTTAGGGTATCTCCACTAACGACAGTATGGTAAGTCGCTTCTGGCTCAGGATTTTCTACGGTCATCTGATCATCTACCGTGGCTATCCCCTGAGAATTACCAGCGACCAACACTATTTTTTCTTTGGTGGCCTGATCATACGCAGCTCCTGTCACAGTTGCTTTATCATCATCTATGACGATTCTCAAGCCTGTTACTTTAAGACCAAGGTCTGCAATAGTTTGCTCTAAAACTTTAGCAGCAGCTTCCTCTCTTTTCAATTCTGCTTCTGCTGCAGCTTTAGCCGCATCAGCAGCTTTCTCTGCGGTTGTTTTTCCACCAAAAATCTTGGCTCCGGCGTCTTTAATAAATGAAATCAATCCCATAATCGAAATCTGTTAAATGGTACTAGAATTTATTGAATTGGTTTAAGATACAGCTTTAACTAACCAACTATACGAATTCAATATTAAAAAATTAAAAAAATAACCTAATCGATAGTTTAAATCATGATTACTTCTCATTTACAAACAATTACAATCGCTTAAGGTTTTTTTCTCCCCAAATTTTCTTATTTTGATCAATGACTTTTTCAATCATTGCAAAAATGATTGAGCGACTATCTAGATAGACCTTTTTTAATCAATTATTCTTTTATCAAATCAATTATCAAATGAAAAATTTTAAAACCTACCTAAGGCCTTCATGGGGGCTAACTCTTCTTGCTGTATTGCTTTTTACAGCTTGTGAAATGGAGCAAATCCAAACTTTAGACCAACCTGATGTCCAGCGATCGAAAATGGACAAATTTGACCTTCCGGATGGATATGAATCTAGAATTAACCCTGAATTAAGATCATCTGATCCTAATGGGCGCCAACAAGAAATCGGCCAACAAACCGACACCTATTATAGAGAAATCGTGCGCCAGGCGATGGCTGTTGAACCGTCTGATTGCGAACCTACAGAGTTTGATGCATGGATTAGTGGAGAGCTTGAAGACTGGGAATTTTTTGACATCTTTTTCGCATCCTATTCAGGTATGCTAGATTTTCCGACCTATGATGCTTTGTTTTTTGAAAACAGTTCTGAAGGCCAATACTTTGGAAAAAATGGGGAGTACACTCAATCAATGGTAAAAACCTTTAAAGACCTCAAAAGATTTTGGACTATAGATTCAGAAGGGATTGTATTGGCAGCCATGCATGGAAATATGCTTCAAGATCGAGACAAATTAATCCGTATTGACCAAATTCTTTTTAATGATGATCTGCCTACAGCAGAAAATTGGGCTGATTTGATTTTACAAGCTTTAGAAGAAGTGCCAGCATATCGAAATGGAGAACATCCAATCTTCACACTGAATGCATTTGCCCAAAGTGCATTTTTCTTCCCACCTGTGGGGATTGTCCCTAGTAAAATCATTATGGGTGATGGTATTTTGGAAGGTTATGAAGCCTTAGGTTTTGGAGATGTAGCACCTCAAGCTATCTTAGCCCATGAATTTGGGCACCATATTCAGTTTCAATTAGGTCTATTTGAGGAAGGTTTAGAAGATGAAGATATTCCTGAAGCAACTCGAAGAACAGAATTGATGGCGGATGCCTATTCTGCTTATTATTTATCACATGCTAAAGGAGCAACCATGCAATGGAAGAGGGTTCAGCAATTTTTGGAAGTATTCTTTAGCATTGGAGATTGTGGATTTGCAAACCCAGGTCATCATGGGACTCCCCTTCAGAGAATGGCAGCAGCAGAGTGGGGATATGAGTTAGCTAATTCAGCAAAAAAACAAGGACATATTATGGGGTCCCAGGAATTTGCCGATCTTTTTGATGCGGCACTACCAGAATTGGTCGCACCTTGAAAATAAAAACATAT